>JADKIP010000018.1 GCA_016721185.1 Candidatus Dechloromonas phosphorivorans | reverse complement strand
GCGACTTGCACTACGAGAAAGACCTCGGGACCGCCGCCTCAAGGGCGACGGCATTGCCGGTTCAAGACTGGCGCTTCAAGGGCAGGTAACGACTGCGACGCCTTTTGCTCCGCGATGGAGCGGGGCCAGGAGGCCCTCGGGAAACCGTAGTTGACGCCAAGCGGGTTGGGCGGTCAAGCGGGCGGCTCGAAAGCGCGGTGATTTGCGGAGGATTGCGGGTGGCACTTGCGCGCCCGGGAGATTGCGGTAAGGCGCATTTATTGTCGCAAAGCTGCGGGCAATGAGGCGGCAGGCGGGTTTGACGGGGGAATCTCTGCCTCTGGTCCTGAGCGGGGCAACTCAGGGCGATGCTCGCGCGCGGACCGCTCGCGCAACTGGCGCATAGGGGTTGATGCCCGCCATTTGAATGAGAGCGTAGTGACACACGCGTGCCCCTCCGGGGATGACGCTTTCAAGTGTCAGCGAGATATCCGTGCATCGCCGGTTCGCTGACAGCGGGCCGGGCCCGATGCCGAAATCGGCCTCTTTGAGTGGGGATTCCGTGTGGCGGGATCAGATCGCCCTGTCGATGCTGATCGACCTCAACCCTACCTCGGAGCCATGCTATGGAATTGATCGTCAGAGCGGTGGATGTCGGATCCGGCAACACCAAGTTCGTCACGGCCGCAGCCGGTACCGACATCCGCTGCGCCAGTTTCCCGTCCGTCGCCTATCCGTCGAGCGACGACTCGCCGTCGTGGCCGGCCAGCGAACGCAAGAAAAACCGTGTGCATCCCCATCGGCCCGCTGTTCTACGAGGTCGGGCCGGACGTTAGCCTTGCCGCCGATACCTTTCGCGCCAAACAACTGCACGATGAATACACTGAGACGCCGGAGTACATGGCGTTGCTGCGCGGAGCGCTTTCGATGATGAAGGTGAGCCACATCGACCTCCTGGTGGTGGGGCTGCCGGTGGCGCTATTCGCCGTGAAGAAGGTGGCGCTGGAAAAGGCCATGACCGGCCGCCATGACATCGGCGGCGGCAAGGTCGTTACCGTGGGCAAGGCCCTGGCCGTGCCCCAACCGCAAGGGGCGCTGGTGCACTACGCTTCCGAGCACCAGAAGATGGCGATCATCGGCAACGAGCAGAGCCTGATCATCGACCCAGGCTCGCGCACCTTCGACTGGCTGGTGGCCCGGGGTATGCGTTTCGTGCAGAAACAGAGCTACTCCTTCAATCGCGGCATGTCGGACGTGCTGCGCTTGCTGGCGGCCGAGATCACCAAGGACATCGGCTCGCCCTACCGCGACTACGACGCCATCGACCTGGCGCTGCGCACGGGCAAGCAGCCGATGATCTTCCAGAAGCCGTACGACATGAAGCGCCTGCTGCCCCTGGCCGAGACCGTCGCCGAGCAAGCCGTGTCGACGATGAAGGAGTGGATCGAGGCACCGCACAGCCTGCAGAACATCATCCTGGTCGGCGGCGGGGCGTTCCTGTTCCGCAAGGCGGTGAAGGCGGCGTTCCCGAAGCACCGCATCCATGAGGTGAAGGAACCGATGTTCGCCAATGTGCGGGGTTTTCAGCTGGCCGGGCAGAACTACGCGAGCAGCAAGATGACCGCCACCGGTAAGGAGCAAGTTCCGGGGGCATCGGGAGAACTCGAATGAGCACCGATACCGTAAAGGACGCCGCGCCCATTCGCCTGGTCTTCGTATTGGCGCGTGCCGACCATCCCCGTCTGTACGACGATCTGATCCAGTTCCAGAAGGGCGTCAAACGCATCAATCGCCTGCGGCTGCTGGCCTACGATGGGTTGCTGGCGCAGAGCGGTGTTTTCGCCGGCATGGGACGTGGCTCGCCTCATCTGCCTTCCGCAAGTAGCGCGCAGGAGGGCAATGGCGACATCACTAACGACCTCTTCGCGCCAGCGATCGACGCGTGAGCCGGCCATGGGCAAGCGATCGCGCCGGTCGGTGAGCGGCCGGATGGTCAGCGCCTCGGACCTGGCGCAGATGGGCCGCTGCGAGAGATTGGTGGTGTTCGAGCAACTCTATGGCAGTCGGCGCACCGCCCGGCAGCGGCAAGCCCGGGCGCGCGGGCTGGTCGAGCACGAGCAGTTCTATCAGGAAGGCATAGCGGCTTCCGCGCAGGCCGATCGGAACGGGCGCTGTTTCATCGCCACCTGCCTGTTCGGCGAGGCTTGGCAGACGGAGGTGCTGCGCCGGTTCAGGGACGAGGCGCTGCGACCAAGCGTTTGGGGACGACAGGTGATCCGCCTCTACTATCGCGGGGCGCCCGGCATCTGCGTTGTCCTGCGCCGATGGCCCGCCTTGCAGGTTCCGATGCGCGTGGTCTTGGGGGCGATAGCAACGGGACTTCGGTGGTGGTCAGGCTCGTGTGGAGGTGGCAAGTGTCGGCGTTAGCGTGGGGCGTCGGTAGCGCCACTGCCGTCGTGTGCTTCGCGCTAGTCATGGCGTGGAGGCGATCACTTGAGACCAATGCCGCACGAGCTGAGCGGGCCTCACGGCCGGCAGCGTTGCGGAATGCCGAATTGGTCTACATGGAAAGACTGTTCCGGATTTCCACGCCCGTCGGACTGGTGGCGAAACTTGACCGGGCATACCGGATGCCCTCCGGTCTGCTCGTGTTGGTGGAGTTCAAGACTCGCTGGAGCAACCAGCCCTTCCTGTCGGACGTGATTCAGTTGTCCGCCCAGAGGATGGCGGTGATGGGGCAGACTGGTCAGTCGGTGGCGTCGTACGGGTATGTGATGGTGAAGGCGCCGACCAGGCGAGCCTTACCGATACCGCATCTCGTCAAATTGATGACTGACGAGCAAGTGGTCGCCTTGGTGAGGCGGCGGGAAGACTTTCTCGCCGGCCAAGTTCTGCCGCGCTGGCCCTTGTCTCGGAAGACGTGCCTTACGTGCGCGTTCCGAGCGCAATGCGACTATCCCCATCTTTGAGGTAGCTCGGGGCATCGCCGAATCTAATCAGGCGTCCGCCAAATTGATATTGTGGGCCCATAGCAACGAAGCGACGACAGGTGTGTGCCGGTAGTGCTTCACCGGCTCGCCGAGGTGATCAGCGCACCGCGCGATAACTTGGCGCACGGCTTCCAGGATACGGTCGGCGGTGGCCAGCCGGTAGCGCGCAGGCCCGCAAGGGTCGGAGGCGTCAGAGATCATAGCCGGATGGCCGCGATTTGCACGAAGCGCGGGGCACTTGCCCGCGAGCCAGACGGCTGTACGCCGGGATGCCAGGGGATCGTGCGAAATTCGCTGATCAGCGAATATGGCAATTCCGTCGAATATTCGGTATAGTGCGGTTATTCGCTGTACAGGAAATAACTGCTGACATGACCGAGTCGCCCCCTGTCGAACGTGCTCTGATCGAACAGTTCCTGGAGTCACTCCGGGAGTTGCCGGACGTGCATGCCGAATTGGACGCGCTGGAATCCGGCGCGTCAGCCGATGATCGCGTTGACGCCCAAATCCACCTGAATGTCGCCGGCAAGTCGATCGTCTTACTGGTCGAGGCGAAGAAAACCGTCTACCCCCGGGACGTGCGCCAGGTGTTGTGGCAGTTCAAGTCGCTGCAGCACGGCCGATATGCCGACGCACAGAACTTCCTCATTGCCGAATCCCTCTCGCCTGGTGCGAAGGAACTGCTCAGGGCCGAGCGCATCGGCTACTACGACAACGGCGGAAGCCTATTTCTGCCGGCTTCCGGCGCCTACGTCTACATCGACAAGCCGCCTCCAAAGACCTTGGAAAAGTCGGTGCGGTCGTTGTTCTCGGGGCGGCGCGCGCAGGTGCTGCACGCGCTCTTGGTCAATCACGAGGAATGGTTTGGTGTCACCGAGGTGGCCGAGCAGGCGCAGGTGGCGCCGTCCACTGCCTCGGACGTATTGGGTGAGTTGGAGCGGTTCGACTGGCTGGTGTCCCGCGGGCAGGGGCCAAGCAAGGAACGCCATCTGCGCGAACCGGGCGCCTTACTCGACGCTTGGGCCAAGCAGCTTGCCACGCAGCGCGCCCCAACGCTGCGTCGCTATTTCGTTCCCGGCGCGAAGGCAGAAACCCTGATCGAGCGGCTCGGCCAAGTCTTGGATGCGCATCAGGTCGGCTACGCGGTGAGCTACGAAGCCGCCGCCCAGCGCTATGCCCCCTTCCTGTCCGGTATCTCACAGGTGCGGACTCGGCTGCTGGCCAGCGCCGGCGCTGACACAGCGATGGCCGAGTTGGATGCGCGCATTGTCAATGAAGGGGCGAACCTCGCGGTCATCGAGACGAAGTCGGCGGGAGAACTGTTGTTCCGCCAGCAAGTCGGCGGTGTTTGGCTGGCGAGTCCCATTCAGGTCTATCTCGACTTGTTGCGCGGCGAAGGCCGGGCCAAAGAGATGGCTCAGCATCTGCGTCGAGAAAGGATCCGTTTCTGATGGCCAAGCCCACGACACTCGATGGCTACAGCGACCAGTACACGCAGGATTGCAAACGTGTTCTCGTGACGCTGCTGCGCGGACTCGGCCCCTGGAAGGATTCGGTCTATTTGGTGGGAGGCCTCACCCCGAGGTACCTGGTCGCCGCCCGGCCGCCGGTGGTCCCCGCGCATGCGGGCACCCTGGATGTGGATATCGTGATCGACCTCCAGATACTGGCCGACACCGAGGCATATCACTCGCTGGAGGACAACATCAAGAAGATGGGCTTCGATCGCGCCGAGAACGAGGCCGGAAAAAAGCTCTCCTGGCGTTGGCAAACTCGCACCGAACACGGCGCTCTGATGGTGCTGGAGTTGCTCGCGGACGCGCCGGACATCGCCGGCGGCAAGGTGCAGCCGCTGCCAACCGAAGGTACGATCTCGGCACTGAACATCCCGCATTCATCCATCGTCTTCGACCTTCACCAGGTCACCGAGATCCAGGCAGAACTGCTTGGCGGCAATGGCGTCGCGACCGAGAAGATCAAGCACGCCAACCTGGTCAGCTTCACGTGCTTGAAGTCGTTCGCATTTGATCAGCGTTTCGAGCGCAAGGATGCGCACGACCTCGTCTACTGCATCGAGCATGCGCACGAGGGAACGGACGCCGTCGCCGAAGCCTTCCGAACGGAACTGGGCGGCAAGCATGGTGCAGTGATCCAGGCCGCCCTAGCAATCCTGCGCAATCGCTTCACCCAGGACGACAAAACAGAAGGTTATCGCAAGGATGGCCCGGTCTCGGTGGCCAAGTTTGAGCTCGGCGAGAGCGATGAGCCTGAACTGCGTGAGGCTCGGGCCCTGAGGCAACGGCAGGCGAGCGACATCATCGATCGGCTCCTCGGTCTGATCGGTTGATGGGAGGGAACGGCATGAGTTTCCCGGCGGACATCAAAGGATGCATGAAAGATTGCATCTTGTCCTTGTTCTGGCCGCGCAAGGACATCCTGGGGTTTTTTGAGAAGCACGGATGCACGAAGGCCGAAGTAGGGCGCCTGCAGATAGACGGTGAGAATCCACTTAAGCGTCACGAGATCGTCGACACGCTATTCGAAACGCTGGCCGCGCGTGCCGACGCGATCATCAAGCACCTCCAGCAAATCATTGCGCTCGGCCTGATTGAGCGGCGCCAATACCCAATCATCAAGGATCAGCAAATCCGTCTTGGCCAGCGAGGCGAGGCGCTTGCCGAAGCTCCCGTCGCCATGGGCGATCCGCAGTTCCTCGAAGAGACGCGGGGTGTGCACAAAGACGGCTGACAGTCCCTGCCACAGACTGTCTGCAGCTTGCCCCGGTAGGCTTTGCCGTGGTCTATCTCGCTCCACGACGGCAGGCGCCGACCTTGGTAACACATTAGGCGGACTGTGACGAGCATGGGGGCGAGCGAGTAACTGTAGGGAAACACGGTATATAACCAGCCGTGCTTGGGCAGCATGGAACAGTTAAAATAATGGCTACCATGGCGGTATTGAGTAGCTAGTTGAGTAGCTTGCTAAGTAACAAAGACAATTATTCTAATGACCATGGGCGTTAGCGCCCGATAACTATAGAGTTACAGGAGCTATGATCGAACTTGGCGTCAATATTGACCACATCGCCACGCTACGCCAGGCGCGCCGCACTTATGAACCTGATCCGATCTGGGGCGCTGTTGAAGCACACCTCGGTGGGGCCGATGGTATTACCGTACATTTGCGTGAAGATCGTCGCCACATTCAAGATGATGACGTTCGACGGTTGCGCGAGCTTACTCAGGTCAAGCTGAACCTTGAAATGGCAGCAACTGAGGGGATGCTCAGGATCGCGTGCGAACTGAAGCCTGAAATGGCGATGCTTGTGCCGGAAGGCCGTCATGAAGTAACCACAGAAGGCGGCCTTGATGTCATGGCACAAGAGTCGCGATTAAAAACTGTCGTCTCCCGCTTGGCTGATGCTGGAATTATGAGCAGTGTTTTTATCGATGCCGAAGCGCCTCAAATCGAAGCCGCGGCGCGTATCGGGGCTCGAGTATGCGAAATTCACACGGGCCCGTACGCCCATGCTTTCCATAGTGCCGGCCGCGATGCCGAAGCGCCAGCTGTGTTCGTCGAACTGGAAAAAATCCGCCATGCTGGCCAGCGAATTCGCCAACTGGGTATGCGCTTCAATGCCGGGCATGCACTCAACTATTACAACGTGCAGCCAGTCGCGCGATTGGTGGATGTGCGAGAACTGCATATCGGTCACGCCATCGTTAGCCGTTCCATTTTTGTTGGCCTGCGCGAAGCTGTACGTGAAATGAAGCAACTGATGCGCGAGGCTGCGCAACACAAAGCATGATTTACGGAGTTGGTACCGACATTGTCGCGATCAAACGCCTACAAGGCATGTGGGATCGTCACGGTGAAAAGGCATTGCAGCGCCTGCTGGCTCCCAAGGAGATAGCTGACTTCGTCAAGGCGGCCGACAAAGGGCGTTTCCTCGCCAAACGGTTTGCCGCCAAGGAAGCATTCAGCAAGGCTCTTGGTACGGGAATAAGGCCTCCCGCAGTACTATCGGCCATTGCCGTCAGCCATAACGAACTAGGCAAGCCGATTCTCGACTTCTGCGGTCAACTGGCAGAATTGATCAAAAACCAAGGCTTGACAGCACATCTTTCCATTAGCGATGAGGCCGACTACGCCATCGCCTACGTTATTTTGGAGCGCACATGACGCAACTCGCCCTTGGTCCCCTGATGATTGACATCGCAGGGACAGTTCTCACCGATCTGGATCGTCAGCGACTTTCTCACCCATTGGTGGGCGGCATCATTCTCTTTACCCGAAACTATGCCAATCCCGAACAATTAGTGCAGTTGACCGCAGACATTCATGAACTTCGCACGCCAGCGCTGCTCATTGCGGTCGATCATGAAGGGGGGAGGGTGCAACGCTTTCGTGAAGGCTTTACGCACTTACCAAGCATGGCGACCCTCGGCAAGCTTTGGGATGATCACCCAGAGGCTGCACTCAATGCCGCCAACCAAGTTGGCTACGTGCTGGCCGCCGAACTACGCTCGCGGGGAGTCGATTATTCCTTTACTCCAGTTCTCGATCTTGACTACGGACCATCGCGGGTGATCGGTGATCGCGCTTTCCATCGTCAACCGGAAGCTGTAGTTGCGCTGGCGGGTGCATTGGCTACCGGATTACGTCAAGCCGGTATGGGCTCATGTGGCAAGCACTTTCCTGGACACGGCTACGTCGTTCCGGATTCTCATGTTGCCTTACCGGTTGATGATCGCAGCTTGGAAGCAATGCAGGAAGACCTCATTCCCTCAGTGGATTGATTACTTAAGAAACGACATTAAGTTTAATGGTGTTGTTTTACTGATGATTTATCGATGGAAGGTGCCGGTGTTGTCGGTGGCATGCTCAACCGTGTTGATACAGCCTACCGCGCAGGATGCGATATGTTGGTTGTTTGTAACTCGCCTGAATCCGTGGGTGAAGTTCTCGCCAACTGGCAACCCATACTTGATCCACTCAGAGCTAAGCGAATTGAAATGTTACGGCCAAGACAGGCGGGTAAGGACTGGGCAAGGCTTCAATGTGATCCGGTCTACCAATCTGCAAAGAAAACGATTGCTCAGTGTTGCGTATAGCAATCTATGTTAGTCAGGTGTCACAATAACGTCCTGTAAGTCGTTAGTTCAAGTGACTGAAAACAAATAGTTATATATTTCTCAAGGGGCATTCTTGCGGCTCAGCTCATGACCGCAATCCTATCCCGCAACCCAAGCAAAACCAGAAACTAGCCCCCCACACCGAGCAAACCTACTGCAAACCTGTCCCTTAGCCCATTTTTTAAGAGTGACGCGAACGCTCGAGCTAATAGTTACTTGCTAGGACATTGCCGATGACCGGATGGAGCAGCCTCTCTCTTTGCAGCAACTCCCTTTGGCGTACAGGGTTCACGCGACCACGAAATACAGCTGGTCTTTTCCCGTGATCGTATCTTTGACCTTGATTGCCGCGATCGGAAAATTGTTTCGGTCTCTCCAGCACCCAAGCCGGTTTGCCCATTGATCGATCGCGGTAAGCCACCGCCGTTTAGCCTCAGCAAGAGGAACCTCGAGTGCTTCTAAGTAAATTGCTACGGCAAATAACCATACAATAAGCACTTAAAAACAATTACTTGGTTTCATTGCGCTGAGCCCGTCGTATGCAATTGCATCGTCTTTCGTAAATCAGGCAAAGTAAATGCCTTGGCGCGATGTAGGTTTGGATCGAATCATCTGCAAATCTATACGACGAAGCTAAGGGAGGTCAGTCAGCGCGCTTGCAGCACCGGTTACTCTGGTAGCGCAGAACTATTCAGCGTGTGGCCGAAATCCGATTTAGATGTTTCAGATGACGTTGCAGTAATCTCACTAGTTTCTTTGAAGATTCTACCGATGCTATTAGCGCATCCGTCTCAAATGCTTGTGTTGCTTGAGCAAGTATCTTTAGTTTCGGTTTTGGGCCAAGTGCCGATTTACCAGAACGGATTGTTGCAATCAGAACACAATCCTTGGAAAAGCAGCTTGAGGCAGCCAGTCGTCAGCAAAATTCTCTTGAAGCAGCGCTTGCCGAAGCCAGAAAAGATTATTCGGCCGAACTCGACAAGTCGCGCCAAGAACTTCGGCGCACTGAAGAGCGCCTTGAGGCGAATGAAAAGCGTGCCTTGCTGGAAATTGATCACGAACGCCAAATGACGGTGAAAGTCCAACGGGAGCTTTTGCAACTTCGTGAACGCAGTTTTGAAAGTGAAGATCGGCAGCGGAATGAACTGGCTGCTAGCAAGAGCGAGTTGGCCGAGACAAGACAGCAACTGGGAATTGCCGAGGGAAAGCTGGCTGAACTCAAAGCCACGAATGACCAGCAAATCGAGGCGCTATCGGCGCTTCGCCAAGTGCAATCCAAGCAGGAAACGCAACTGGCTTTAGCGCAACGCGAAATTGAGCTTACCCAGGCGGCAGCAAAGCAATTTCAGGAAAGTATTGCATCAAAGCCGACAATAACCAAAGTGCCACGACGCAACCGGAAAATTTAACGACATTTGTGACACCTGACTCGGAGGTTAAGCAAATGTATCTGTTATGTGCAGGAAGTTTTTTTGTAGTGTGAATGCATCAGGGTAGTGTAGAGCGCACAAGATTTAAGCCAAATCCTTTTGACAGGCAACTCGTAGTAGGGATTTACTTTGATGCACTATAAATTGAACATTTCTGAAAATACCCTAAAAGCATGAAAAAATCGTAACACTTTACATAATACAAATTATACGCAATTTCAGCACCGTCTATTTCTTCCAAAAAGCCGCGTTGCCGCGCTCCCGTAAGTAGCGGAAAAACTCAAAGCATGGGGGAACGCGAGAGAAAACCCCGCCAGAAGTCCCGCCGCTTCTCGTTCTTCTCCCGTTGCTCTTCGAGGTCGGCAATCACGTGAGCCGGGGCTTGCCTTTCTTGCTTTGGTGCATTTCCGGGTCGCGCTTGCCGGACAGGTTCTTGGTCGATGGTGGGGCGGCGATTAGGGTCGCATCGACAATGGTGCCCTCACGAAGCAACAAGCCTTGCTCGGCCAGGTGGTGATTGATGGCGTTGAAGATGGATTCAGTGAGTTGGTGATGCTCGAGCAGGTGCCGAAAATTAAGCAGCGTGGTGGCGTCAGGGGCTGACTCACGCCCCAGATCAATCCCGACAAAGCGTCGGATGGTCTGGCTGTCGTAAAGGGCGTCTTCGATGCCCTCGTCCGGGAGACCGAAGCATTGCTGGGCGATATACATCCGAAGCATTCGCATCAGACCAATCGGCTGACGGCCGCGACCACCACTGCTTGGGTAAAACGGGCGTACCGTTTTCTCGAGTATCGCCCACGGCGTGACTGCTTCGATCTCGGCTAAAAACCGATCTCGTCGTGTCTGCTTTTTCTTCCGGCTGTATTCCAGTTCAGAAAAACTGGTTTGCATTGCCGCCTCTGCTTATTGACCTGACTAAGCGTATTTTCTCAAATGAACGGGCTTGCGTCAGGTTGCCGGGAATAAATCAGTGTTTCCTTAAGCGCGCGATTTATCAGCATAGCAATCCAAGTGTTTTTTCTTCAGGTAGAATGTCGCCCTGCCCGTGCTCGGGTGGTGAAATTGGTAGACACAAGAGACTTAACGAATTGAGCACCGGAAGGCGAAAGCGTCCGTGTGAATCCCGTCAAATTCGGCGAACCCCCTGCCCTAGTGGCGAGGCAACACCGAGCCAAGCCCCGAAAGGGGAAGGTGTAGAGACTAGACGGCGGGGGCCTAAAGCGAAAGCTACGGCCAAGGCATAGTCCAGCGCACGAACGGCCATTGGTTGGCGGTGAAAACCGTAGTGTGAAGAAAATCTCTCGCCCTTTGGGTGTACGGGTTCGATTCCCGTCCCGAGCACCATCCCCCCATGCGCTATTCGCTCCCGCCTGTACTCTTTGCGCTCATGGTATTTTGAGGATAGTTTTGAGTGCAGACACGTGGTCGACCGATCTGCCGCACTTTGAACATCTTGATGCCAGTCATGGCCGAGTCGTGTTGCAGATCACCGGGGCGCCCCCAGCCAATGCGGCTACGGTCAACGCTGAAGAATGGCCAAATTGCAAAACGGTGGTGATGGTGGCTTGGCTGCGCCAGGTCGGTGAAAAGACCTGCAATCTGGAATTGCTGAGCCTGGATAACAGGCGGCCTTCCTTCGCCAAGAAGAAGTTGAGCAAAAGACAGAAACGAAGGTTTGCTAACCGGAGTGAGAACATCATGTTTAGCATTTTGGGAATGCAATTCAATTCGACTGGAGTCAGAAATGAATAAAGGGAAAGCGTTAAACGCTTTCCCTTTATATTTGGAGCGGCAGAAGAGTCTCGAACTCTCGACCTCAACCTTGGCAAGGTTGCGCTCTACCAACTGAGCTACTGCCGCAAATTCCTGGAGGCGCGAGCCGGAGTCGAACCGACCTACACGGATTTGCAATCCGGTGCATAACCGCTTTGCTATCGCGCCACTCTGAAAATGCTATCTAAAGCCAAAAAACAACTTACATTAAAACTGGAGCGGCAGAAGAGTCTCGAACTCTCGACCTCAACCTTGGCAAGGTTGCGCTCTACCAACTGAGCTACTGCCGCGTCAAACAGAGCGCGCATTATAGACGTACCAAATGATATGTCAACATGTCCGATCATTTTTCTGCACTGCGCTTGGCAATTTCCGGCCAGGCCATGCGCAGGTAGTAGCCCATGGACCAAAGCGTCAACAAGGCAGCGATCCAAATCAACCAGTTACCTACCAAACGCAGATCCAACCCAAACCATGGGGCGTAATAGAGCAAAGCAGGAATGGCGAGCATTTGTGCAGCGGTCTTGATTTTGCCAAGCATGGAAACTGCAACATTCTTGGATGCCCCTATTTTGGCCATCCACTCCCGAAGAGCAGAAATGGTAATTTCTCTGCCGATAATAATAGTTGCGACGATTGCGTCAGCTCTGCCGAGTTGCACCAGAATGATCAGCGCAGCTGCGACCATCAGCTTGTCAGCAACCGGGTCGAGAAAAGCGCCGAAGGCGGAGGTCTGATCCAGTTTTCTGGCCAGATAACCATCGGCCCAGTCAGTTACTGCAGCCGCCATAAAGATCAGCGTTGCCACCAAGTCGCGTTCATGGGGTTCTGCCCAGCTTGCCGGTACGAAATAAACCGTGATCATCAACGGAATTGCGACGATACGGAGCCAAGTTAGCAGGATGGGGATATTGAGAGGCATGTGTCAGTGTAGTGCAGAATAAATTTTATCAGCCATTTCCTGGCTGATGCCTGTGACTTCAGCAAGCTGATCGGCCGTAGCAGCTAGAACCCCTACTAGACCACCAAATCGGGCGACCAGTGCTTTTCGTCTCGCTGGACCAATACCCGGCAGGCTATCGAGCTTTGACGTCTTTCTGGCCTTGCTACGCTGGGCGCGGTGACCGGTGATGGCAAAACGGTGCGCTTCGTCACGAATTTCCTGGATTAGATGCAGTGCTGGATGATTTGGTGGCAATTGTAGCGGTTCACGACCACCTGGAAAAATTAGCGACTCCAGGCCAGGCTTGCGCCCCTCTCCCTTAGCAACGCCCAGCATTGATAAATGCGCCAATCCAAGATCAGAGAGTGCGCTGTAAGCCGAGCTCACCTGCCCTTTGCCACCGTCGATCAAAATCAGATCGGGTGCAATCCCCTCCCCGGCCGCAATGCTGTCATATCGCCGGAAAACCGCTTGACGCATGGCAGCGTAATCGTCACCGGGTTGAATATCGCGGATATTAAAGCGCCGATAATCTGCCTTTTTCATCCCGTTTCCCTGGTAGACCACGCAGGATGCAACGGTCGCTTCGCCCTGAGTGTGGCTTATGTCAAAGCACTCGATCCGAGCGATCGCATCAGGCAACTGTAATGCTTCTTGCAAAGCCGCCAAGCGCTGCTCTTGCTGAGCAGTCGCCTGATTGCGGGCCAGAATGGCGAGTTGAGCGTTTTGCAGCGCCATGTCTACCCATGCTTTATTGACGACTGAGTAGGCTTCCAGAATGGGCACATGCCGTCCTGCAAGCTGAGCCAAAGAAATTTCGGCTTCACCCTTTTCTTCTTCGGTCGGAAATGGGAGCACTAGAAGCCTGGCTGGTGCTGGATGTGCGGCGTAATGTTGATGAATAAAGGCGGCAATTGCATCGCTAGCCGACGATTCACCGGCATTGCTCGGAAACAGTGGTCGATCCCCGAGGTGTCGGCCTCCCCGAACCATGGCAATATTGACGCACAACTGCCCAGCCGCCTGCAGCGCAACGACGATATCGACATCTTCGCCTTTGCTGCTGGAGACGAATTGCTTTTCCTGCACTTGGCGCAGTGACTGGATTTGGTCGCGAAATACAGCGGCTTGCTCAAAAGCCAAACGACTGGAGGCCTCTTCCATGGACAGCGTCAATCGCTTATTGACTTCGTGTTGCTTGCCGAGCAGGAACATCGAGGCAAGCTGAACGTCGGCAGCGTAGTCTTGGGGCGATATGAGCTCGACGCAGGGGCCGCTGCAGCGTTTGATCTGATAAAGCAGGCAGGGGCGCGAGCGGTTGGAAAATACAGTGTCTTCGCAGGTGCGCAGGCGAAACATTTTCTGCAACAGGTGAATACTGTCGCGGACAGCCCAGGACGAGGGGTACGGACCGAAATAGTCCGCCTTGCGATCCGGGTTGCCCCGGTAAAAGCCCAGGCGAGGAAACTCGCCCTTGGTAACAACGATGTAGGGATAAGATTTATCGTCGCGAAACAGGATGTTGTAGCGCGGTGATAGTGATTTGATCAGATTGTTTTCAAGCAGCAGTGCCTCTGCCTCGGTTCGCGTCGAGGTGGTTTCGATCGCTGCGATCTGGCTGACCATATGGGCAATGCGCGGGCTGGAGACGTTTTCGCGAAAGTAGGACGAAACCCGTTTTTTCAGATTTTTTGCTTTGCCGACGTAAAGGACAGCCCCCCCGGCATCAAGCATTCTGTACACGCCGGGCAATTCGGTAAGCGAGGCTAAAAAAGCCTTGGCATCAAAACTCATCACTGCAACCGTTTAGCCGAGATGCGCTTTGACGCCGGCAAATACAGCTTCAAAGCTTTCCCGAGACAGCCGCCCGGTTCGCCAGTTGTAGCCACTGCAGTGATAGCTGTCGACCAGCAAACGTCCGTCCGGCAAGCTGTGCGTGACATTGTGACCAAAGACATGCTGTTTAAGTTTAAGGTCATAAGCCCAGAGCAAAGCCTGATGTGCGATCGCGCCCAGCGCGACAATCACTTTCAAACGCGGCATTGCGCTCAGTTCGGCCTTGAGATGACTATTGCATTGGCGAATTTCAGCTGTTACCGGCTTGTTGGCAGGCGGCAGGCAGCGCACGGCATTGGTGATCCGGCAGTTGCTCAGTTGCATGGCCGGATTGGCCCAACTATCCGGCCCCAAGGCTTCGGTTGCACTGGCGAAACCAAAACGATGAAGCGCCGGGTAGAGCAACTCCCCAGCCACGTCTCCCGTGAATGGGCGGCCAGTTCTATTCGCCCCTTTTTCACCGGGGCCGAGGCCGACGACGAGCAGTTCTGAATCCAGGGAGCCGAAGGCAGGCACGGGCAATGCGTGCCAGTTGGGGTCACGCTGGCGAATGGTCGCGAGGTGCGAAGCCAGGCGCGGGCAGGCAGTGCACTCTTTTGGGTCTTGAAATAAAGGCATGGTGGCGATGTTAGCATGGCGTCCATGCAGCTTCATTGGGACATCTTTTGCCGTGTGATTGATAACTACGGCGACATCGGCGTTTGCTGGCGGCTCGCCCGGCAATTGGCGAACGAGCACGGCAAACAGGTTCGTCTTTGGCTTGATGATTTGAATAGTTTGCAGCCGCTATGTCCTGCTATAGATGTTTTCCAGGCTGAACAGCATTGCCTGGGCGTGGAAATTATTCACTGGACTGAGCATGCTGCGGTCGACCGTGTGGGCGAGGTAATTATCGAAGCCTTCGCGTGCGAGCTTCCCGATCGCTATCTGAAAGTGATGAGCCAGACTACACCGAAGCCCTGCTGGATCAATCTCGAATACCTGACCGCTGAAACCTGGGCGGAAGACTGCCACGGCATGGCATCACCCCACCCTTCTCTTCCCCTGATCAAATACTTTTTTTTCCCGGGGTTCTCCTCTTCAAGTGGTGGCGTCTTGCGGGAACGTGGTCTGATGGCCGAGTGCGGCAAGGTGCTGGTCAACCTTTCTCGTGATGATGCGCTCGATATCAGTCTGTTCTGTTACGACACTGCGCCGGTAGGCGAACTTCTGGAAGTGTTGGCCCAATCGACGATTCCGGTTCGGCTGCATGTCGCACCCGGCAAGCCACTGACTGCTGTAATTGCCCATTTGGGTGGCAGTGGGCCTTGGCAGCGAGGTCAGTTGAGCGTGCTGCCGTTCGACTTTCTGCCCCAAGCTGATTTCGATCGACTTTTGTGGCGATGCGATATCAATTTCGTCCGTGGAGAAGACTCTTTTGTTCGAGCGCAATGGGCCACTCATCCGTTTGTCTGGCAGATTTACCAGCAAGATGACGATACACACTTCGTCAAACTGAACGCCTTTCTCGAGCGTTACACCCAGGGGTTAAGTGCTTCTTCGGCGAATGCTACGGTCAACCTCTTTAAAGCCTGGAATTCAGGTGGCAACATTGGTCAGGCTTGGGCTTCCTTTCTAGGTGTAAAAGCAGAAATTGCCGAGCACAACCGCCGCTGGGCGGCTCAACTTGCAGAAAACCCGGATCTCGCGAACGCCCTCGTCAAGTTCTGTGCAGCCAAGGTATAATCCAAGGCTTTAATTTTTCAGATTTTTGGGAATCCCGAATGAAGACCGCACAGGAACTCCGCATCGGCAACGTCATTATGGTTGGTGCCGACCCACTCGTCGTCCTAAAGGCCGAGTACAACAAGTCCGGCCGTAATTCGGCTGTCGTCAAGATGAAGCTCAAGAATCTGTTGACCGAGTCTGCCTCCGAATCCGTATACAAGGCCGACGACAAGTTTGAAGTCGTCCAGCTCGACAAGAAGGAAGTCACCTATTCCTACTTCGCCGACCCAATGTACGTTTTCATGGATGCCGACTACGAACAGTTTGAAGTCGAAGCCGAAAGCATGACGGACGCGCTGAAATATCTTGAAGATGGTCTGGCTTGCGAAGTCGTTTTCTACAACGGCAAAGCAATTTCTGTTGAATTGCCGAACAGCGTGGTTCGTGAAGTGATTTACACCGAACCCGCAGTCAAGGGCGACACGTCCGGGAAAGTAATGAAGCCTGCCAAGCTGGCCAGCGGTTTTGAGTTGCCGGTTCCGGCTTTCGTCAATATTGGCGACAAGATCGAAATCGACACCCGCACCGACGAATACAAGAGCCGCGCCAAGTAAGCAATTTACGGCTTTTGCAGTTTCGAGAAAGGGCAGCTTCGGCTGCCCTTTCTCGTTGTTCGCCCAGCATGGGCGCACTCCTGCGGGTGCAAGTCCCGCCGTAAGTTGATCACCGCGAACGAGGTGAAGCGCAACTGCGTGAGGGCGACTGAGCGTGGGGAGGAAGCGTGGAGCATAAACTGCGAGCCGATGGACACCTCGGTCCCCCCTTGAGGGGGAAGAACTGGATAGAAGGCGCTACCGAGCAGGGCGAGTGGGCAATGGACCACGAAGCTCTCGTGATCAAGGCGAAGTGGCGTAAATCCGGCGGTTGTGCAGTGAAGGAGTGCGTTCTTACCTGGGGAGATCTCGCCTTGTACCTGAAAGGGTGACGTGGAGACACGGAGCGAGAAGTCAGCCGAGGCCGTAGTAGCTGCTGGTTCGGGGCGAAGGGCCGAACGAGAAGGAGTGTTCAACGCCATGACGATGTGTGAAGCCATGCGTCAGATGCCCGCATCAGCGGGGCGGGTGCCGGAAGTGAGTGGTGAAGCCGCTCGCGCACGCACCAGCGACGAAGCTTTGCGCCCGCGCCATGAAACGGAGAACACAGGGTCAGCGCTGCTGTTGGCGGCGCTGACGAGGGAGAACCTGCAACAAGCGTGGAAGCGGGTCAGGGCCAACAAAGGTGCGGCGGGCGTGGATGGTCGGGATATTCCTGAAACGGCCCGCTACCTGAAGATAGCTTGGCCGGAAATTCGCCAACACGTGTTACAGGGGACGTACCGGCCCAGTCCGGTACGACGGGTGACGATCCCGAAGCCGGACGGTGGCGAGCGCGAGCTTGGCATCCCGACGGTGACCGATCGTCTGATCCAGCAAGCACTGCTGCAAGTATTGCAGCCAATTCTGGACCCGACCTTCAGCGAATACAGTTTCGGTTTCCGACCGGGGCGCAGCGCACAAGAAGCCGTTGTACGTGCGCAAGCCGATGTTCAGTCGGGATGCCGAATCGTGGTTGATGTTGATCTGGAGAAATTCTTTGATCGAGTCAATCACGACATTCTGATAGACCGGCTGCAGAAGCGCATTGGAGATGCTGGTGTAATCCGGCTGATCCGGGCGTATCTGAATAGTGGAATCATGCGGGACGGCATCGTCGTGTCGCGGTATCAGGGCACGCCGCAAGGCGGTCCTTTATCGCCGCTGCTGGCGAATGTGTTGCTTGATGAAGTCGACAAGGAATTAGAACGCCGGGGTGATTGCTTCGTGCGCTACGCCGATGATGCGAATGTCTATGTTCGTAGCCAGCGGGCGGGTGAGCGGGTGATGGCGTTATTGCGGAAGATGTACGCCAAGCTGCACCTGACGGTCAATGAGACCAAAAGTGCGGTGGCGAGTGCATTCGGCCGCAAGTTTCTCGGCTTCAGTTTCTGGCTGGCGCCGAAAGGGGAGATCAAATGTGGGGTGGCGACCAAGCCGCTGGCGACCTACAAGCAGCGGATCAGGCAACTGACCCAACGCTCTGGTGGTCGCAGCATGGTGGAAGTCGTGGAACGACTGCGCCCCTTGTGTTGGGTTGGAAAGCCTACTTCCGGTTATCGCAAACTCCGAACGTCTGGCGAACGCTGGACGAGTGGATGCGGCACCGGTTGCGGGCGATTCAGCTCAAGCACTGGAAACGTGGCACGACGATGTACCGGGAATTGAAAGCGCTGGGCGCGTCGGAAGCTGTGGCGCGTAAAGTGGCTGGAAATTCACGCAGTTGGTGGAGGAACTCTGCCAAGCTGCTGAATACGGTACTGACCATCGCCTTCTTTGATCGACTCCGGGTGCCCCGACTCTCATGACCTCAACTTCTCGAACCGCCCGGTGCGGACCCGCATGCCGGGTGGTGTGGCAGGGGCGCAGCCTAAAATGCCTGCCCCCTATGCCGATTGTGTGCGAAATGCAATAAGTGTTTGAGCAAGAACCCGGCGTTTTTCAAAAAGCCAAGCCTTTCTACAACCTCTTGGAGAAGAATCACCTTTTTAGAAAACTGGCTGACGAACCGCATCAACGCCAGACGTTCTATAATTCATTTTCGACGTAACGTGCGCCGCAATTTTGACGGGCTTTTCGGGATGATATATCTGTGAAACTTCACGCCTCAAACACCGCCGGACTCAATATCTTTACCGCTTATGGTGAAGGCTTTGTTGCGGTCAACCTCGAAAAACACGAAAAAAACCTGATACTGTTGCCAACATCGATCATTCCTGAATGGTCAACCGCAACCATCAACACGCTAAGCGAAGCGGACATGCAAAAGCTGCTGGCGCTGGATACCGAAATTATTCTGCTCGGGACGGGCAATAAATTGCGCTTCCCACCCGGCACCCTGCTCCGCCCTTTCGCGCCGGCCGGCATTGGCCTTGAGGTCATGGACATGCAGGCGGCTTGCCGCACATTTAACATCTTGGCCGCCGAAGGCCGCAAGGTAGCCGCAGCGCTACTTTTTGACTGACCAGCCCTCAAAATACCCGCAAAGCAGAGCTTTCTCACCCAGAGAAGCAACCTCAACGCTCAGTTCAACCGGCCAGTGCGTTTATTCCGCCAACTTCTTCAAGTAATCCTTGGTAAATATTTTTTCCGGCAGATCGCGCAACTTCATTTCACTATATTCCAGCAAAGACTTCTCACCGCCACGCAACGCATCCTCCATCACCAAGCGCGTCGGCCGAACCTTGCCTCCCAACGACTGGAAGTTTTCGTAGCTGCACGTTTTCAACAAACGTTTAGAAAGAGAATAAAACTCGGCCTTCAGTGGCCAGGCATTTTTCTTATTTACCCAATAAACAACTTTCTGATAGGTCACCGAACGATCAACTGCGGTCAACTCCATAACAACGTAATTTTCGCCATTGATCGTTTCGTCGCGGAGCACTTTTGGATTGTAATCTGCAGCGAAATTGGCCCGCGCCAAGTCACCATTGGCCACCTGCCCGGTCAGCCGTTGAGCCAACGAAATACGTACAGGCTGTGAAACCTCAGGCATAAACACCCACAAGTCACGCCCTTTCATCAGAATAATCTGACCACGCTCAGAGGCAGGCTCGGTGACCATTACGACCGTGTTTTCGTTGCCTTTCTGCAGAACCCGGTATTTGCGCATTTCCACTTGCTTATCCGGTTGGCTCGTATTAATTACAATATCAACCTGAAAACCCTCGGACGGGAAGCGAACCAGGTCCGCCTTTTCCACTATACTTCGTGCATATGAATCATCAACCGGTGCAGTACTGGCCTCTTCAGCCATCGCCGTGCAAGTCTGGAGCATTAAAAAAATGCCGGAAATCAGAACACAGACGTTCATTTTCAGCCCCTCGGTGCCGCTATGTGTCATGAACACTCCCAAGTATTGGTTTGGTGTTAATTTTGGTTGCATCAAGCCGCTATGAGCGTTGTACGAATTGATCATGTCTCGAAGGACTTCCAGCTCGGTGAGCAGACCGTCCATGCACTGCATGATATAACACTAGCCGTTGAGCCCGGCGTCTTCCTTGCCATTTCAGGACCGTCAGGGAGCGGCAAAACTACGCTGCTTAACTTGATTGGCTGCATCGACAAACCAACGAGCGGCAAGATCTATATTAACGAACAGGATGTCTCATCGCGAACCGCGAACGAATTGGCCGATTTGCGCTCCCGCTCCATCGGCTTCATCTTTCAGACTTTCAACCTGCTCCCAGTGCTATCAGCTGCCGAAAATGTTGAGTACCCGCTGCTGCGCCGGTCCGACGTCAGCCCTGAAGATCGCAAGCGCCGTGTCGACTATTTCCTAGACATCGTCGGGCTCAGCAAGTATGCCAACAACCGCCCCAACCAGCTCAGCGGAGGCCAGCGTCAGCGCGTCGCCATCGCTCGCGCACTAGCCGTCAAGCCAGCCATTGTGCTTGCCGACGAACCCACAGCCAATCTGGATAAAGCAACGGGACGAGAAATTCTCAAGCTGATGAAACAAATTAATCGGCACCTGAAAACCACCTTCATTTTTTCGACACACGATCAAAAAGTAATCGACCATGCCGACCGCTTGGTTCAGATGGAAGACGGCACCATTACTGCCTTTGGCGTACGAAATGGAAAGACATGGAATCTGGCTCACGTTCGCAACCTTCCCGAAGGTGACGACGAGGAAGCCTCTCAATAACAACGCCCTGGACCAATGCAAGTGCTAAAAACAAAAATTATCGCTCACCTAGTGCAAATCACCCTCTGCTGCATTTCATTTGGCGCACAAACCGCTGAAGAAAACCTATTTGGTGACGATTTACCAACCCCGGTAAAAAAAAGTGCGGAAGCGGGCAGCGGCATCAAGGGCTTCGTCCAATTTGAAGCCGCACGTACCACCGCATCGCCAGATCACTGGTCCAAGTTACGCACCCGAGCCGATCTCAGCAGCCAAGGCAAACTAAGCGATAACGTCAAATGGAAATTAGGTGCTCGCTTCGATTACGACGCCGTTTACAGCATCAACGACTTCTACAATTCGGACGTCCAAAAAGATCAGCGCGCCAATGCTGTGCTGCGCGAGAACTACCTCGATTACAGCGCTGGCAACTGGGATTTCCGATTGGGCAGACAGCATGTGGTCTGGGGTGAAATGGTTGGGTTCTTCTTTGCCGACGTGGTCTCAGCTCGCGACCTGCGTGAATTTTTGCTACCTGATTTTGACCAACTCCGTACCCCTCAATGGGCGGCACGTGCCGAGTATTTCTCGGACGATTACCATGCCGAGTTTTTGTGGATTCCCGTCGCCACCTACGACGACATCGGCAAACCTGGCAGTGAGTTTTACCCTAATCAACCCGCCCCACCAGGTTTTAACGTTCGCTACCAACAGGAACTCCGCCCTGAACGTAACGCTGACAACATGAACTATGGTCTACGTCTCTCAACCCTGAAAAATGGATGGGATGTCTCCGCCTTTTACTACCGCAGCACCGACATCAATCAAACCTTTTATCGCGAAATCATCATCGCCCCAACCCCGACACTGGTCTATCAGGCGCGTCACGACCGCATCAGTCAGTTGGGTAGCACACTGGCAAAGGACTTCGGCGATGTCGTCTTAAAAGGGGAAGCTGTCTATACGCGAGGCAGAAGCTTCACCACCTTGAATGCAATGGATAGCGATGGCGTCACACCACAAAACACAATTGACTGGGCCGCAGGACTTGATTTCACGCTCCCCGCCGAGTCGCGTTTCAATATTCAGATTTTTCAGCGCCAGTACTTTAACTACGATAGCGACATTATTTCTGACAAGCGAGAAAACGGCTATAGCCTTCTTTTCAACACCAAAATATTCAATAACTGGGAAGCGCAGGCGACGTTCATTTCCAGTACAAACCGTACCGACTGGCTCTTCCGGCCACGTGTGACCTGGAGTTTCGAGCGCAACTGGCGGTTACTTGTTGGTGCCGATGTATTCAAAGGCCCACCAACCAGCCTGTTCGGGCAATACGATCAAAAAGATCGCGTGTATTCCGAGGTTCGATATAGCTTCTAATCATCTGTTGCTCAACACTCGGCAGGAATAACTTACGATCCGGAAACAAGGAGTCAGTTGTGGAAAAGCTCAAGGTTCTGTTTTTTGCCGAGGGCGCCACCCTTGCCCATGTGGTCAGGCCGCTCATGCTGGCCAGGGGGCTGGATCCAACTAATTTCGATGTCATTCTCTGCCGCCCCAAAAGCTTCTCCAAATTTACAAGCGGTCTGTCATTCCCCGTTCTTGATCTTGAATGCCAGGACAGCGATGCTTTTACGCGCAAACTTGACCACGGTTCACCGCTCTATGATTTTCCAACCTTGTGCCGATATGTTGATGTAGATCTGGCACTGATCGATAGAGAAAAACCTGACGTCATCGTTGGGGATTTCCGCCTCTCCCTTTCGGCCAGCGCTCGCCTTCGTTCAATTCCCTATATCGCCATCTGCGATGCTTACTGGAGTCCCGAACGGGAGCTCACCCCGCCCCTGCCCGTCATGGGTTTCACTCGCTATGCACCAATCGAGCTCAGTCAATTCCTGTTTCGCCGAATAGCTCCCTTTGCTTTTCGCCTGCACGCCCAGCCTCTTGAAAGGCTACGCGCCAAATTTGGCCTTCCCTCTCTAGGTAACGATCTTCGGCGCTGCTATACCGATGCAGACTTGAGGCTCTTCGCTAATTTTCAGGCACTGTTCCCGGACGTTAGAACGCACGAAGGAGCTGACTTCATCGGCCCGATCGCATGGTCTCCAGAGTTTGTGGGCGACCTGAGTTTTCTCACTGGCGAAGGACCACTCACCTACATCACCATGGGCAGCTCTGGTAATCCTGAGGTAATCGAAAAACTAGTTCCGATACTTGAAAACCTGGGAAGTCGAATCGTAATCACAACGGCTGGCAAACCTTTGTCGTTTACCCCCAAACTGCCAACCACCCGAATATTTGATTACCTGCCAGGATCAATGATTTGCCAGCAAGCCAGTCTTGTTATCTGCAATGGTGGTAGTCCTACAACAAATCAGGCCTTAACTTGTGGCGTGCCCGTTTTGGGAATTGCCCAGAACATGGATCAGTTTCTTAATATGGAAGCAATCGCAAACTACGGTGCAGGAATTCTCGTCCGCGCTGACCGCACTGCACCTGCGACACTAAGGCAAGCCATTGAATCGCTCGTAACCGATCGAAAATACACGAACTGCGCAAAACGTCTAGCTCACAATCAAGGCTTTGAAAGCAGTCCTTCGGCCCTGTCTAGGCACATACAAGAGCAATTCTCTAGGCGAAAATTCATTAGCTAGCCCAGAGAGCTCTCAAAAATCCATTGATCAAGAGGATCAACCAATGAGAAAAATCAGTATTTGGCAAGTAGCAGTATTCGCAGTTCTGCTAACTATCACAATAACCGCAGGAATAATTTCATCCCTGACCTTGGCCTCTATGATGCCACTCGGGAAATATCACGAAATCGTTGTTGTTTTTAACGCCTTGCTACTGATCTACCTGTTTGCCTTGATTGTATTCCGGCTCTTCCTGGCCGCATTTCCGCTGAGAGTGGGTGAGATTCCTGAAAACTCACAACAGGAGTTTATTTACCATGTCTACCTGCTTTTCTACTTGATTCTCTTCTATCCGATCCTTCGGAGCGGCTTCGTTCCAGTCCCCATAATGCGATTGCTCTATTTGGGATTGGGCGCAAAGTTGGGCGATAACACCTATAGCTCAGGCATCATACTGGATGCGCAATTCGTTGAAATTGGCACAAATAGCATTGTGGGGCAGTACGCCTTGCTCGTTCCACATGTCATTGAGGGGAAAAAATTGGCCCACTACCCGATAGTAATGGGAAACAATGTGACTATCGGGGCTGGCGCAACCGTTTTGTCTGGAGTGACCATCGGCGATGGCGCCATCGTTTCAACTGGAGCTGTGGTTACGAAAGGAAGCAATATTGGGCCAGGTGAAATTTGGGGGGGGGTTCCTGCCAAACGGATTGGAAGCACATTGCAAAGCCCTCCTCTCTCGCCATGAATCCGTAGCACGCCAAGTTCTTTGCAATCCAGTCTGAAGACCAAAGAAAAGACTGTCGGAATATTTTACACATGCCAAAAACCAGCGAATCGAAGCAAGCACTAAAAAAACACAAGACCATGATTAATAAGAACTAACAAATACATGGCACAGTTATCGCTTATAGTTAATGCGTAAGTTGATTTACCCGTCTATCACTCAGCCACATCGGAGAATTCTCATGAAAAAAACCCTTATTGCTGCAGCTGTTGTTGCGCTGTCCTTCAGCTCTGCTGCCAACGCCGCATTTACCTCAACGATTGACCTATTCACCACCAATCAAGCCCAAATCACTGACAACACCGCTGGCGGTAACTATGTCATGACGCAAGTTGGCAGCGCTATTGATACCAGCATTCTTGGCGGATACCGCGACCTCGGCGTTAATATGCTATCTAGCGATGGCAATCCTAGCCAGATTTCTAAAGCTGATGTATTTAACGGTGTTATGAGTTTTAGCAATGACGCTTCAGTTTCCGGCACCGGCCTAGTGCGCTGGGATGGCGCCAATACCGGTCTAGCCATTAACACGACAGGCCTCGGCGGGATCTCGCTATTAGGCAATGCCTTTAGCTTGAGAATCCTTAGTTCGGATCTAGGTTTCCGCTTTGATCTGGAAGCCTACACGGATGCTACTCATTGGTCGAAAATGACACTCGTTTCTAACGGACATGCCACGCCTGTTAATTCCATTTTTGGCTTCGATTCTTTCGGCTTGTGCGGTTTCGACAACTTAGCTGGACTTACGGTGACCTGTGGCGCTGCTGGCGCGGTTGATTTTCTCAACCTCGGCGCATTGCAAGCTGTGATAGACCCGTTGGGTGCGAGCACGTCGGTTGACTTGCGAATCGGCCAAGTTACTACTGTACCGGAACCCGCCTCTCTGGCACTGGTTGGCTTGGGCCTGCTCGGCGTTGGCGCACTTCGTCGTCGCCGTACCGCCAAGTAATACTCAGCCGTATGAGATATGCCGCCTTCGGGCGGCTTTTTATTGCGACAAAATAGATCAACAATCTGCAGGCCAGCTATTTCTCCACCAACAGTTGATTTAAACTCTTACGTAACGACCGTGATTTCGGTGGCATTGATTTCCCAACCCTGCAGAAAAAAGAAAAATCCTGATCCTTTGAAGCTTTAACCAAAACTTCAAAATCTGCAGCCAACAATTCAACCTTTTGGTTGATCCCGCTCGTTGCAGAAACCCCCCTGTTAGCTCTGGCGTACCAGCGAAAAATTACTGGAGTCATCTCGGGCTGTAGATGCAAACCAAGCGCGGTGGCAGTTAGCCAAAGCCGTTGCATTGCAATACCAGCCTCAACGTAATCTCGCAAACTTTCGGGTGCCTTTTTCGGCTTAAGTAATAGATGCGCAGCACATGCCATCGCCGGAACAAAATCAAGTTGAATACGCGGCGCAATCGTTCCCATCAGGTAGCGATTAAAGAAATCAACTCTTTCCCAGCTTCTCATTACCCACTTCATGAGCTTTGCCGTGAGCGGATCGACGCCTATTGCCTGTTCTGGCAAGCGATCATCGCTGAAACGTACCCCCCATTCAATAATATCCCGATGAACAGGAAAAGCTTCCGGGCAAGTCAATCGGATATAAGCATTATCCCAAAGCAAACCAGCCACCCGAAGTCGATCACGGGGGGTCTCAAAAAACTGGACCAAATAGTTGGAGCCAACCGCATTTGCCAGGCTATCGTGCTGCAATTTGCTGAGTGGCGTTGTGCGCATTGGCCGCCGCTGGACAACACGTTTCTCTATATACGGTTGAAGCGGGTCAGTTACCAAATCAGGGGTTAGGGTCAGCAACACATCGTAAACCGGAGCATTCTCAGGACACCCTTGACGAACCTGCCACTCCGTAGAAATTTGAAAACCACTCGCAGCTATACGCAGAGTCTCAAGAAGCGCACCATGCGCCATCTGGCTAGGATGGCCTTCAAAGTCATAAATCACGTGGTCACGGGTATCAAAGCCATGAATGGCGATGTGGTTATCAGACACGATCTCAAAACGCCATGGCTGTGTGTTATCCCCGCTTGGCGCCCAGCGCGCGAGGTCTAGTATCTGAATAAGCGTATCGCGATTCATCATCAGACTTTCGTTGCTATCGCCAATTGCCGCCTAACCAGGGTGCGCATTAAACGTTGCAATGGATTTTTGTGCCCGCCGGGACGCCAAGTCCGACTATAGCGCATACGGTATGCATCGAATTGACTCCCCCATGGGGCAAGTTTGACCCCCCCTCGACCGAGCAAAAGCTTCAAGGTTTCGACTGCAGCGACCCCGGCACAAAGTTGACAAGCAGCAATGTTAGATGGGCCGCGACGCTCAGCCAGATTGACCCGACTCATATCGGCCACATAGCCGCGCTGCAGCATTGCCGGTGATAACCCGACTAGAAACCGGATAGCCATTTCCATTTCATCACAACCTTCAAAACCGAAGTAATCCTCGTATGCCATGCCACCCGGCCCAAAAACGAGCAATGCTGTACCCAGCCCTAGAGGCGCAGCCGTAACCACCGGAATACCTTTGCGTTCGCAGGCAGCAAAAGTTACGCGACGAGCTGAAAAAGCAAAGAAATCAAGTCCATCGACATATACGTCAACGTCAGCCAGAAAATCCTCAACGGAGTCGACCTGCACGCCACCTGGAAAGAGTCGAAGCTCAATTTCAGGATTAATGTCGCGCGTCATCTCTGCCAGCACGTCAATCTTTGGCTGTTGCAGACTACTGATCGTGGCGCCAACTTGGCGATTGAAGTTGACGACATCGAACACATCAAAATCAGCAATTGTGAATCGACCAATCCCCAAGCGCGCCAACGTTAACAAATGGACCCCGCCTACCCCACCCAGGCCGCCAATGGCCACGCGTGATTGACGAAGCCGCTGCTGCTCCGCCTCAGTTACCCAGCCGATATTTCTTGAAAAAGCTTCGTCATAACTAAAGGTCGTCATCATTCACCTTGGTAACGCAAGTTTGGTAATACAATTAGTTTGGAGACATTACCTGAAGCTGAACATTACGCCAATGAACAATTTGCTTACGGAATTGCGAGTTGCAACCCGCAACCTCAGGCGTAACCGGAACAGAACGCTTGTTGCCTTACTTACGGTTGCCAGTGGACTGATAGCCTATCTACTCGCGGGTGGTTTTATTGAATGGATCTTCGAGAATATGCGCGAATCAACCATTCGCTCGCAACTTGGCCACATCCAGATCGTCAGGCCGGGATATTTTGAAAAGGGGATAGCCGACCCCTACAGTTTTTTATTACCTGCAAAGTCGAGTGAAATCGAAGCGATCAAGCAATCGCCGGAAGTTACGAACGTCGCTCAGCGCCTCACATTCAGCGGACTGAGTAGCTACGGGGACACTACCGTTAGCTTTATCGGTGAAGGTATTGAGCCTGATCACGAAGCTGTGATCAGCGATCAGATTCATATTCGATCAGGCAAGAATCTCAGTCACGACGATGAAAAAGCCGCACTGCTCGGCGAGGGCTTGGCTAAAAACTTGGGCGTGGGTCCCGGAGACACCATTGTATTGCTTGTAACAGCCGCCAACGGCACACCCAATGCCATCGAACTCAAGGTTTCAGGAATTTTCTTCACATCAGCGAAGGAGTTCGATGACAGCGCTCTCCGCATACCCATTAACTTCGCGCGAAAGCTGATGCGGGTTCAAGGCGCTACTTCATGGGTTCTTCTATTAAAAGACACCAAAAATACAGGCCAAGCCGTCGAGCAATTACGCGCATCTCTGCCAGCAAACACGTTCGAAGTCACGCCATGGACAGACCTAGCGGACTTTTATAACAAAACAGTCGTTTTGTTCGGCAAACAAATCAACTTAATGAAATCGATTATTGCCCTCATCATTATTTTAACAATTTCCAATACACAGACAATGAGCGTCCTTGAACGGACGACCGAAATCGGCACCATCATGGCGATTGGGTTTCGGCGTTCGCAAGTGCTTCGCATGTTTATTATTGAAGGGATCTTGATTGGAATTTTTGGTGGAATTGTAGGAATAACGCTGGGCTACGGGATTGCTGAAATTCTATCGTTCATTGGAATTCCTATGCCCCCTCCACCCGGCATGGAGACAGGCTTTACAGCTCAAATTAACGTCACTTTTACTCTTGCCATGGACGCCTTAGCCCTTGCTTTTGTCACCACGCTGATCGCAAGCATCATGCCTGCATGGAAAGCTAGTCGGATGAATATAGTGGACTCTTTGCGGTGCAACCAATGAAGATGCCGGGCCAACTTTCACTAGCGATGCGAAATCTGCTTCGTCATCGGGCAAGGACGGCAGCAACGCTCGCTGCCATAAGTATTGGTGTGGCGAGTTTGATACTCGCTGGGGGGTTTATAAAAGACGTTTTTGTGCAATTAGCTGAAGCAACAATTCATTCGCAGACTGGCCATATTCAAATTGCGCGCGAAGGCTTTTGGGCAATGCGCGCTCGATCTCCAGAAACCCATATGATCGAAAAACCGGATGAGTTGAAGGCGTCACTGGCTAGACGGCCGGGGGTCGAGCAAGTGGTCACCCGAATCAATTTTTCTGGCATGTTGAATAATGGCAAGCGAGATCTTGGGGTCATGGGTGATGGAATCGAACCAGATGGAGAAGCCAAGATTGGTAGTTTTTTGCGCTACATCGAAGGGCGCCCGCTAACCGATAAGGACATTGACGGCGTTGTTGTCGGCCAAGGCGTGGCACGCACCCTAGACCTAAAGATCGGTGACCGGGTCACATTAATCATTAATCTTGCCCAAGGAGCCGTAAATACGCTTGATTTTCAGTTGATCGGCGTTTTCCAAAGCTTCTCCAAGGAATTCGATGCAAGAGCCATACGTATTCCTCTCACAGCAACTCGCGAATTGCTTGATACCCAAGCAGCACATCTTTTGGTGATGTCACTCGCAAATACTGATGACACAGACCGTATTGCTAACGCAGTTCGGGAGCAAATCGCTGAGCACGGTTTTCAGGCATCAACCTGGCGGGAACTATCTGATTTTTATGAAAAGACAGTGCAACTTTATGATGCCCAATTTGGTGTGTTGCGCCTGATCATATTTTTAATGGTACTTCTTAGCGTTGCGAACAGCATAAATATGACTTTATTTGAGCGAACCAGGGAATTCGGAACCCTGCTCGCGCTGGGAGACAATCCGCGCAGGGTTTTTCGGTTGATTATGACTGAAAGTGCACTCCTCGGATTTTTTGGCGCTCTACTAGGCATGATGCTTGGCTGCAGCTCCGCTTTAGGCATTTCAGCCATTGGCATAGAAATGCCTCCACCACCCAATTCCAATCTTGGTTACATCGGATTGATTCGCCTAGACCCTGTCACTGTTTTTACATCAGGTGCCGTCGGATTTTTTGCGGCTTTTATTGCCTCGGTATTTCCAGCGCACCGTGCAGCAAATTTAGAAATAGTCGAAGCACTCCGCCACGGCGTTTAATCAATGTGAAATACGACACGTTGATAACGATTGTTGCAGCGCAATGTACGCCGTTTCCGTTATGATTACGACCTACTGACTATAAGTGGCCGGTTCAGACTACGACCTGATTGAGGGAAAAATCCATGATTAACTTAACTACCAAATCTACCAGCCAATGGCTGATGATCGCTGCGTCAGCCTTCATATTTACTGGGTGCGCCAGCAATTATCCGGTAGCACCGGCTTCAGCGGCTTCGGAAAACTATAACTACGTCATTGGGCCGGGAGACAACGTAAATATTCAGGTCTGGCGCAATCCAGAGTTGTCAATGTCTGTGCCGGTGCGCCCAGACGGCAGGATTACCGGGCCGCTGGTTGAGGATTTGGTCGCAATGGGGAAAACCCCCACCGCATTGGCCCGGGACATGGAGAAAGAGCTGTCCAAGTTCATTCGCGACCCCGTGGTCACGGTGATTGTCACAGGCTTCGTTGGCCCTTACAGTGAGCAAATTCGCGTGATCGGCGAAGCAGCCAAACCCCAGACGCTTCCCTATAAGCAAAAAATGACCATGCTTGATGTGATGATCGTCGTTGGCGGAATTACCGACTTTGCCGACGGTAATAGTGCAACGATACTGCGCACCTCTGAAAACAATGCTCAATACCGGGTTCGCCTGAAAGACCTGGTGAAGCGAGGCGACTTCTCGGCCAATGTCGAAATGAAGCCAGGTGATGTACTCATCATCCCCCAGAGCTGGTTCTGATCATTCAATTCTCAACTAATACCGCGCCGGCCAAAACCGGAGCGGTTTTAAGCTTGGACTCATAGATGGAAGATATTCTTCGCCAGGTCCTCGTGATCCTGCGCGCGACATGGAAGCATCGCCGCCTCGGAATGCTGGTTGCCTGGGTGGTGGGCGCCATCGCAGCCGGGGTCATTTTGCGTATTCCTGATCGTTACGAAGCCTCAGCTCGAATTTTTGTTGATACCCAATCAATACTGAAGCCACTCATGTCAGGCTTGGCAGTGCAGCCCAACATTGAACAGCAAGTCATGATGTTGAGTCGCACGTTGATCAGCCGACCCAACGTTGAAAAACTGGTGCGCATGGCAGACCTTGACTTGAATATAAAAGGCAAGGCCGAGCAGGATGCTTTGGTCGATGGTCTGATGAAAACACTCAGTATCCAAAGTGTCGGGCGGGATAACCTTTACTCTCTGTCATACCGTGATACGGACCCCGGAAAAGCCCAACGCGTGGTTCAGGCACTAGTATCGATTTTTGTCGAATCCAGCCTTGGTGATAAACGGCAGGATTCAGACTCGGCACGCAAGTTTATTGAGGAACAGATTCGAAATTATGAGAAAAAACTTCAGGATGCAGAAGGTCGTTTGAAGGATTTCAAGCTGCGGAACATAGAGTTGCAAGCCAGCGAAGGAAGAAGCAGTGTTGATCAGCTTTCCGCTCTGAGTAACGAACTCAATGGTTCTCGGCTTGCATTAAGAGAGGCAGAAAACTCGCGTGATGCTATGCGACGTCAGATTATTGGAGAAGAGCCTGTGCTTCTCCCAGAATCTTCAGGTACTGACTCCAGCGTTTCATTGCCTGAAATAGACGGCCGCATTGATAGTCAAAAACGGAATTTGGACAATTTGCTCCAACGTTACACTGAACAACATCCGGATGTCGTTGGCGCACGTCGCTTGATTAAAGATCTTGAAGATCAGAAACGTCAGGAACTAATCGCCCGTAAGAAATTTGCAGCGGCTAATCCTAGTTCTTCAGTCAGTAACAATCCAGTATATCAACAACTCAAAGTATCTCTCGCAGAAGCAGAAGCGAATGTAGCTTCATTACAGGCACGTGTTGCCGAATATGAGGCTCGCTACAAGCGCACGACTAACCTTATAAAGACACAACCACAGTTGGAGGCTGAATTCACGCAGTTGAATCGTGATTACGATATTCACAAGAAGAACTACGAACAATTAGTCACTAGACGTGAGTCTGCAGAGCTATCCGGCGACCTTGAAGCAACAGGTTCGGTTGCCGATTTTCGCTTGATTGATCCACCACGTGCATCTTCAACACCTGTCGCACCGAATCGCCTGCTGTTGCTACCAGTCGGCCTTTTAATTGCACTCGCTGCAGGCTTATTTTCTGCGTTCGCAGCGAGTCAAATTCGACCCGTATTTTTTGACGGAAAGACGCTACGTGATGAAACCGGCTTGCCTCTTCTTGGCACCGTTTCACTTATCCCCAATGAAGCTCGACGTCTCAAGGAGCTGTCAAGCCTGCGACGTTTCCTAATTGCAACCGCCGGCCTGGTTATTGCTTACGGAGCTGGCGTTGCCACCCTCTCCTTCCTATCCAAACGTTTAGCTGGAGGTTAAGAGATGAGTTTGATTGAACAAGCAGCAAAGCGACTTGAGCAACTTCGTCAAGCCGGGGTTGAATTGCCTGAAGACGCAGATCCTTGTCTAGGCATGGCTAAAACTTTGTTAGCCATGCCTGAGAATAAGGTTCTCGCCGAAATCGTTACACCTCCCCCAGCGGTTGAAGCGATACGGCAAAGAGAGAATAACTCTTCAAGCGTTACTTCAAGTGCACTTAACAACCGCGTAGAGTTAGATCTTGATGCGATTTCCGCTTCAGGAATTCTCGTTCCTCAAGCATCACGTAGCCAGTTGGCCGACGAGTACCGTGTCATTAAACGCCCACTTATCGCCAATGCTATGGGTAGAACAAACTCGGCAATTCAAAATGGTAATCTGATTATGATTACCAGCGCGCTACCCGGTGAGGGTAAGACCTTTACCGCAATTAATCTCGCGATCAGTATTGCCATGGAGCTTGACAATACAGTAATGCTGGTTGATGCAGACGTTTCTCGCCCATCTGTACTCAACATGCTCGGGCTTCAACCTGCACCTGGTCTGCTGGATGTAGTGGTCAAGAACTCCGTCGATATTTCTGGTGTGTTGCTGCGTACCAATATTGAAAAATTATCGATCTTGCCAAGCGGAACAGCGCAAGCTCGCGCAACAGAGCTTCTCGCTAGTGATGCCATGATTCGACTATTAGATGACATGTCGGGCCGTTACAGCGACCGTATCATTATTTTTGATTCACCTCCCCTCCTGCTGACTACGGAATCTCGCGCACTAGCTACCCACATGGGACAGATTGTTGTTGTCGTCAATGCTGAAAACACCGCCCAAGCCGCAGTCAAGCAAGCGGTAGCTGCAATTGACGCTTGCCCGGTCAAAATGCTGGTACTTAATCAGGCTAGACAATCCTCGACTGACGGGTACGGGTACGGGTACGGGTACGGGTACGGGTACGGACATGCGAACTAAATTCCAGATAAATCATTTAATTTCAGGAATATTGTTGTGTTGCCTAAGTGCAACATCACTCGCCCAAATAACGCAGGACAATGCAACGTCAACTCAAGGCCGTGCCTGGAGTGTCAAGCCCCGAATTTCACTGACTGAGACTTTTACCGACAACGCAAATATCAACCGATCTGCCAGCAATACACAGAACGAATTAATTACCGAACTAGCCCCAGGAATTCGTATCGAGGCACGGACAGAGCGACTTAATGCGTATCTTGATTACAGCCTGCGTGGCCAGTTTTACGCTAGGGAGTCGGACAACAATCGTTCTCAAAATTCTTTGAACACCTTCGGCACTTTAGAAGCAGTGGAGAACTGGTTGTTCCTCGACTTCAGTGGGGTAATTGCTCAGCAAACGATTTCAGCCTTAGGCACTCAGTCAACGAGCAACACGGCAATCAACAATAACAGCACGGAAACGGCAACCTACCGGCTATCGCCTTACATCCGAGGTCAATTAGCGGGAACGACTGAATACCTGCTGCGCTATAACCTGTCGACAACCCGCTCTGATGCCGGCAACGTATCTGATACCGACCTATCGCAATGGATCGGGCTGTTGCGTGGCAGTACACCATTCAAAAATTTGCAGTGGACCATTGATGGAAACCAGCAGACGACGGAGTACAGCAGAGGTCGAAAGACCGATGCTGAAATTATCCGTGCGATCCTGACTTACTCAATCTCGCCACAGTTTCGCGTCAAAGTAAGCGGTGGCCAAGAGTCTAACAATTACGTGTCCGTAGGCCAAGAAACGACCACAACCCAAGGTTACGGTTTTGACTGGAACCCGACTGAACGCACCAAGTTTTCTGCCTTCAAGGAAAAACGATTTTTCGGAAATGGTCATAACATTAACTTCAATCATCGTTTTCCGATGAGCAGCATCCAATTTTCCGATACTCGTGATGTTTCGGTGCAGCCCAATCAATTCGCAAACGTTGGCCGCGGTTCCGTGTACGACCTTTATTACCAGCAATGCGCCCAGCAACTCGCGTCCAGTTTTCCTTCAGACCCTGCGCAACTTGCCCTAGCGGCAGATGCATGTGCCAATAATCTGTTAACACAAACGGGGATTCCAGCAAATGCTCAGGTCACTAGCGGCTTCACCACATCGCAAGCCACTATTCGACGCAATCAGCAATTTTCGTATGCAGTATTTGGTGCCCGAAACTCAATCACATTCCTCGCCAATCGCAGTGAAAGTCAGGGGGTTCTAGCGTCGCAATCAAATATTGATGCTATTTCGCAGAACACGACCATCAAACAGCAAGGCTTTGGAATTAATTTGTCACATCGGCTCAGCGAAATTTCCAATCTAAATTTTTTGGGGTCCCGCCAGGAAAGTACCGGTACCGGCGCCAATACGCTTAAAACGACAACAACTCTTTACCAGGTCAATTTAACGACCAAACTGGGTACAAAAACCACCGGCTCCCTGAGTGCCCGCCGTTCTGAATTCGACAGCAACACAAACCCTTACACCGAAAACGCTCTCATTGGGACCGTTTCATTTATCTATTGAGCGTATGTACGAAGCATTCTATGGCTTGACTAGCAAGCCTTTCCAGTTGAACCCTGACCCTTCCTTTTATTTTGGAAGCAAGCAGCATCGTCGCGCAGCGGCCTATCTTGAATATGGCATGCACCAGAACGAAGGGTTTATTGTCATTACCGGCGAAGTCGGTGCCGGCAAGACAACTATCGTCCGCGGCATGCTCGATGGACTGGATCAGGAAAAAGTTGTCGCCGCCCATTTGGTCAGCACACAACTCGATGCTGACGACACCTTGCGCCTCGTTGGCGCGGCGTTTGGGCTGCGCACCAAAGATGTTTCCAAGGCTGACATTCTTATGTCGCTGGAAGCATTTTTGATCAGCATGACCGGCAAGGGAAAACGCTGTCTGCTAATTGTTGATGAAGCACAGAATCTCACGGCACGTGCCGTAGAAGAGTTGCGCATGTTGTCCAATTTTCAGTTTGGTAACCATGCCCTGTTACAGAGCTTTTTGATCGGCCAACCAGAATTCAGGCAGATTTTGCAAAGCCCGAACATGATGCAGTTTCGCCAACGGGTCATTGCCGCCTGCCATATCGGGCCGCTTGATGTTGAAGAAACGCAGGCTTATATCGAACATCGTCTGAAGTGTGCCGGATCAACAGGTTCTCCGAATATTCTACCGGCTGCCTATGATTCGATATTCAAGGCTAGTAGTGGTATTCCAAGACGCATCAATTCAGTTTGTGACCGGCTTTTGCTTTTCGGCTATCTGAGCAGCAAAAAGGAATTCGACACACCCGATGTTGAAGAGGTGGCCCGCGAAATCCATGAGGAAACCATGGGTGGCTCGACACAGATCGGCGCTGTTTTTGCGGCGGACGATGCACCGACCCATTCCCCTTACGTCCAACTTAATACGGCAAAAATCGCTGAAACTGGCAATGATCCAGTTGCCTTGCTTGCCAGCCTGAATGTTCAACAATTTGGCGAGCGTCTGGCCCGCCTTGAGCGCAGCATGCTTCAGTTGGAAAAAATTAATGGCGCCACATTAACCTTACTGCAGCAACTGGTTGCCAAAGGCAATCAACTGACCAAGTCAACTCCCGAAAGCGAAAAAACTGATGTCTGAACTTTGGCCCAACGACCTCGGCCCGGTCATTTGCGTCGTCGGCGCTCGCCCTAATTTCATGAAGATGGCGCCTATTCTGCGCGCTTTTGCCGCGCATCAGCCAGCGATTCCAACCCTGCTCCTGCACACCGGTCAACATTACGACCGTGACATGAATGACAAGCTGTTCGAAGACTTGCGTCTACCGCATCCGGACATCAATCTCGAAGTCGGCTCTGGCTCACATGCGGTGCAAACGGCCGAGGTCATGCGGCGTTTTGAGCCGGTTCTAGACGAGAAAAAGCCGTCTTGCGTGCTCGTCGTCGGCGATGTCAATTCAACGCTGGCCTGCACGCTGGTGGCCGTCAAGAAAAATATCCCAGTGGTTCATGTCGAGGCTGGTCTGCGCAGCTACGACCGAGGTATGCCGGAAGAAATCAATCGCGTCCTGACCGACCAGATCGCTGACCTGCTTTACACCACCGAACGCAGCGCTGCCGACAACCTCGCCCGTGAAGGCATTGCCGCCGAGCGCGTACGCTTTGTCGGTAACGTCATGATCGATTCCTGCTTAACAATCGTGAATTCGCCCGTGCCCCGGCCGCCAGCATTGCTGCGGTCAACGCTGATCCGGCGCTTATTTCCGGCAAACAAGGATATGGCGTCGTCACCATGCACCGCCCATCCAACGTTGATCATGCTGACGTACTCGCCTCACTGCTTGGCGTTCTACGCGAAATTTCAGAATCCATTCCTTTGGTCTTTGCGCTCCACCCGCGCACCAAAGGCAACATCGAACGTTTCGGTCTTCAGCACCTGATCGATACCCCACGCATGATCATGTTGCCCCCCCAGGGCTATCTCGAAATGCTCGGCCTGATGGCCGGCGCCCGCATTGTTCTCACCGATTCCGGTGGCCTGCAGGAAGAAACCACTGCGTTGGGCGTGCCTTGTCTCACCATGCGAGAAAACACCGAGCGCCCAATAACTGTTGAGCAAGGCACCAACACCATGGTCGGTCGCGATATCGCCGCCATTCGCCATCACGCAGCTGAAACGCTCGCCGGTCGTGGCAAGAGCGGTCGCGTTCCCGAATTGTGGGATGGCCGGACGGCAGAGCGAATTGCAGCAGACTTGGCGACCTGGTTGCTGGCTCGCCGCAATGCTGCGGTCAACTGATTATTACTGCCAAAATGCCAAGCTCACCCACCGCAAACGCGCTGACCATTGACGTCGAAGACTACTTCCAGGTTTCTGCCTTCGCACCGCACATTCCTCGAAGTGAATGGCCGATTCGGGAATGCCGGGTTGAACGCAATGTGGACTGTATTTTGGCCATGCTCGACGAGCACAGCACCAAAGCCACCTTTTTTACCTTGGGCTGGATCGCTGAGCGCTATCCGGAATTGATCAAACGCATCGTCGCCAATGGCCATGAGCTCGCCAGCCACGGTTACGGCCATGAGCGCGCAAGTGATCAAACGCCGGAAGCCTTCTTCTCGGATATTCAGGTTGCCAAGCTCATCCTAGAAGACCTTGCCGGCTATGAAGTCAAAGGGTACCGAGCCCCCAGTTTCTCCATTGGCGAAAAAAACCTATGGGCGTTTGAATGCCTGGAGCGCGCCGGCTACCGTTACAGTTCAAGCATTTACCCGATCAAGCATGATCACTACGGCATGCCGAATGCACCACGCCATGCCCACAAGATTGGCCAGCTTATTGAAATCCCAGCTACGACGCTTCGATTTTTCAATCGCAACTGGCCAGCGAGCGGTGGCGGTTATTTCCGCCTGATGCCTTACGAAATGTCGCGCTGGATGATTGAGCGCGTCAATACGGTTGACCAGCTCTCGGCAGTTTTCTATTTTCACCCTTGGGAAATAGACGTCGAGCAACCACGCATCGCCGGCATCAGCCGAAAAACCCGCTTCCGCCATTACGTCAATATCAACCGTATGGAAAAGCGCCTCCATCGCCTGCTTGGCGACTTTTCCTGGGGCCGGATGGACGAGATTTTTCTCGGTCAGGCCTGATTCACGATGATCATCAAACTGCTGGACCCTGCCGACCAGGGAAGCGCCAAGCGCTGGGACGAATTTGTCTTCGCCTGCCCGGAAGCCACTTTTTTTCATCGTGCGGCCTGGCAAGGCATCATCAAGAATGTTTTCCGCCACCCCACCTATTTTTTCTACGCTGAAGAAGCGGGGAAAATTACCGGCGTCCTGCCGCTCGCTCACGTCAAGAGTCTGCTCTTCGGCAATTCCTTGATCGCCCTGCCCTTTGCGGTCTATGGTGGTGTCGCTGCCAGCAACACCGAAGTTTCGCAGACACTGGAGGATGAAGCGCAAAAACTGGCCCAAAAGCTGGGGGTCGATCACCTAGAATTCCGCAACGTCAATCCGCGGCATACCGATTGGCCAACGCAGGATCTCTACGTCACCTTCCGCAAGGAAATCCTGCCTGACGTTGAAGCCAACATGCTTGCCATCCCGCGCAAACAGCGCGCCATGGTCCGCAAAGGCATCAAAAATGGGCTCATTAGTACGGTCGACCGCAATGCTGACCGTTTTTTCAAGGTCTTCGCCGACAACGTGCATCGTCATGGCACACCGGCCATGCCCAAGCGCTATTTCGACACCCTGCTGCAAGTCTTTGGCGACGATTGCGAAGTCCTGACCGTCACCGGCCCCGATGGCCAATTGTTGAGCAGCGTCCTTTCATTCTATTTCCGTGACGAAGTGTTGCCCTACTACGCCGGTGATGACGAAAGTGCCCGCCATCTTGCCGCCAACGATTTCAAATACTGGGAGCTAATGCGCCGCGCCTGCGAGCGTGGTGTCAAGCTCTTCGACTATGGCCGCAGCAAAGAAGGCACTGGCCCTTACGCTTTCAAGAAAAACTGGGGTTTCGAGCCACAGCCGCTGCATTACGAATACTGCCTCTATAAACACGACAGTATTCCGCAGAACAACCCCAACAATCCCAAATACAAGCTTTTCATCGCTGCCTGGCGGCGTATGCCGATCGGGCTGGCCAACTGGCTGGGGCCGCATATCGTTCGCAATCTCGGTTAGAGACGACGATGGCCAACATTCTTTATCTCGTCCATCGCCTGCCCTACCCGCCCAATAAAGGCGACAAGGTACGCTCGTATAACCTGCTCAAGCACCTGCTCAAGCAGCACCGTGTTTTTCTCGGCACCTTCATCGATGATCCCGAAGATGAACCCCAAATTGCCACTCTGCGCGGCATGTGTACAGAGCTCCATGTTGCCAACCTCAAACCGCGCCTTGCCAAAATTCGCAGCCTCAATGGTCTGCTCGCTGACGAACCGCTAACCCTGCGCTACTACCGCGATGCATCCCTGCAGGCTTGGGTAGACAACACCTGTAACAGGCACCAAATTGATGCTGCGGTAATTTTCTCTTCAGCGATGGCGCAATATGTCGAGGATAAATCGCGCCTGCCCACGGTTATCGATTTTGTCGATGTCGATTCTGCCAAATGGACGCAATACGCCCCCAAACATCGCTGGCCGATGTCCTGGCTGTATCGGCGTGAAGGTGAATACCTGCTCGACTACGAGCGAAAAATGGCTGCCCAAGCTGACCGCTCGTTTTTCGTCACTGAAGCAGAAGTCGCCCTCTTCACCTCGCTCGCACCAGAATGTGGCGTTCGCGTCGAAGCCATGTGCAATGGCGTCGATGCAGACTATTTTTCGCCCGATCCATTCCGTTCGTCACCCTTCCAGATTGACCAGCCAGTCGTGCAGAGCACTACTTCCAATCACAGGGAAATACCAATCGTTTTCACCGGTGCCATGGATTACTGGCCCAATGTCGATGCCGTCACCTGGTTTGCCAAAGAAGTTTTGCCCGGCCTGCTGCAGCGTCGGCCGGAAGCCCGGTTCTATATCGTCGGCCGCAACCCGACACCTGATGTTCTTGCCCTGGCCAGCGATCAAATCGTCGTTACCGGCACCGTGCCCGATGTCCGCCCCTATTTGCAACATGCCGGAGTTGTCGTGGCGCCGCTGCGCCTTGCCCGCGGCATCCAGAACAAGATTCTTGAAGCCATGGCGATGGAACGCCCGGTCATAGCCTCAGCCGAATGCGCTGCTGCGGTCGACGCCGAAAAAGGCTCAGAATTGCTCACAGCGATCACCGCTACCGAATTCATTACAGCCATTGATACGCAACTGGCCAATCCTGAGCTCGCCATTCAAATTGGTCACGCCGCCCGTGCCCGGGTCATCGCACATTACAGTTGGGAAGCGCACATGAGCCACATCGACCGCTATCTACCTACCGCCACGGCCAACCAATGACCCTGCCAACCAGCGCCGCGCCACTCACCCTAGCCTGGCGGCAAGCGCTGTTACTATTGGTTGCCCTGATCGGCTGGACGGGTTTCTGGTACTGGGAAACCATCGTTGCGATGGTCGGGATCTGGGAGCGCTCGGAAACCTATGCTCATGCTTTCGTCGTCCCGCCGATTACCCTTTGGCTGATCTGGCGGCAACGCGCACAAATTCTTGCCGAACAACCGCGCACCTCCCTGCTCCTTGCCATCCCGATCGCCTTTACCACCTTTTTATGGCTGCTCGGCGAGTTGACCGCAGTCAATGCACTCACCCAGTTTGCGCTCATCGCCACCTTCGTCCTTACCATCATGGCGTTACTTGGTATCAATGTCAGCAAACACATCGCCTTCCCCCTCGCCTTCCTGTTCTTTTCAGTACCCATCGGTGATTTCATGTTGCCCAAACTGATGGAATGGACCGCCGCATTTACCATCCTCGCCCTTCGCGGCAGCGGCATCCCGGTTTATCAGGAAGGCCTGCAATTCGTCATCCCCTCGGGCAACTGGTCCGTCATCGAAGCCTGTAGCGGCATCCGCTACATCATCGCATCCGTCACTGTCGGCACCCTCTTCGCCTATCTCAACTACGTTTCGCTCCGCCGACGACTATTTTTCATTGCCGTCGCGATTATCGTCCCGGTCATTGCCAACTGGCTGCGCGCCTACATGATCGTCATGCTCGGCCACCTGTCCGGCAACAAACTTGCCGCCGGCGTCGATCATCTGATCTACGGCTGGGTGTTTTTCGGCATCGTCATCATGATCATGTTCATGATTGGCGCTCGTTGGAGTGAAGACCCGGTCGAGCCAAACTTGGCATTCACGCCAGCCACCACAACCGCCACAAAAACAACAAGCGCCTGGCTGGCCGCACTCACGGTTGCCCTGCTAGCCGCCGCCGGCCCCCTCGGTTTCATTGCCATCAACAAGGCAGACCAGGCCAGCGAACCCAGCCTTGCCAAACTCACGACACCCGCAGAATGGCAGCAAAGCAATCTGCTCAGCAGTTGGAAACCGGTCTACGTCAATCCGTCCGCCGAACTTCATACCGCCTATCGTCATGACGACAAACTGGTTGGCCTCTACATCGCCTATTACCGCAACCAGGACTACCAACACAAACTAGTCACCTCGACCAACACCCTGGCCAGTAGCACTGATCACACATGGTCGGTCATCAGCCAAAGCCGTACCGAGATAAATCAGGCAGGTCTCCCCGCCAACCTGCGCACCGCCCAATTAAACGGCAAAGACACAACCCCTGAAACTCGCCTGCTCGTCTGGCAGTGGTATTGGATCAACGGCAAACTCACGACATCAGACATCGCAGCCAAGCTTTACACTGCAATCTCCCGTCTACGCGGTCAAGGCGACGACTCAGCCACCATCATTCTCTACACGCCGCTGGAGCAAGTTGGCAACCCGCAAGACAGCCTCAAGGCATTTGCTGCGGTCAACGCTGAAAATATCGTAAAAATGCTGCAACAAACACGCGATAAACGTTGAGTCAATCAACTGCACATCATGCTGGCAATGGAAGCCTTTCAAAAAATGGCCGATCATCCGTGACTACCCACAAAGCCCTTCAATGACTGATCCCCGCCCCCTTGTCGCCCACGTCATGTATCGCTTCGATACCGGCGGACTGGAAAATGGCGTCGTCAACCTGATCAATCACATGCCGGCTGAGCATTATCGTCATGCCGTCATCGCACTTACCGAAGTGACTGATTTCCGCCAGCGCATCAAGCGCGATGACGTTCAGTTCATCTCGCTCAACAAAGCGCCCGGCCATGGCTTCAAGCTTTACCCCAAGCTTTTCAAGCTTTTTCGCGAACTACGCCCGGCGATTGTTCACAGCCGTAATCTGGCAGCACTTGAAGTTCAGTTTCCCGCCTGGTTGGCTGGTGTGCCGGTACGTATTCATGGCGAACACGGCCGGGATATCGGCGATCTCGATGGCTCCAACGTCACGCTGCAACGCGTCCGGCGCTTTTACCGCCCATTTGTGACTTATTACCTCGCGCTCTCACGCGACCTCGCTGAATATCTCACTGGTATTATTCGGGTTCCAAAAAACAAAGTGCTTCAGGTCTATAACGGTGTCGATTCAATCCGCTTTCACCCCGGCCAGCCCCAGCAAACCGTTGCTGGCTGTCCGTTCTCCCGCCCTGCCCACTGGCTGCTCGGCACCGTAGGACGTATGCAAACCGTCAAGGATCAACCGACGCTGGCCCGCGCCTTCATCCGCGCCCTGGAAATCGAGCCGACGCTCAAGCAACGGTTGCGCCTAGTCCTGATCGGCGATGGCCCATTGCGCGCCGATTGCCAACAATTACTCAACGCTGCGGGGGTCGCCGAACTTGCCTGGCTCCCCGGTGAACGTAGCGACATCCCCGAACTCATGCGCAGCCTCGACTGTTTCGTTCTGCCCTCGCTGGCCGAAGGCATTTCCAACACTATTCTTGAAGCCATGGCCTCCGGCCTGCCAGTTATTGCTACCGGGGTAGGCGGTAATGCCGACCTTGTCACCGCAGGCACCACTGGCGTAATCGTCCCATCGGCCGACCCTGAAGCGATGGCCCACGAAATAGTCAAACTCGCCAGCCAACCGGACACCGCAAGAATTATGGGCCGCGCCGGCCGCAGCGCCGTCGAACAAAAATTCAGCATGGAGGCCATGGTTGCGGCCTACCAAGGCGCCTACGACAAACTCCTGCACCGCCCCGGTGCAACCCCCAAGCATTAACAGGAATCCTCATGTGCGGCATAACCGGCATTTTTGATACCCGAGGCAAACGCGACATCGATCGTACGGTGCTCCATCGCATGAACGAAGCGCAGTTCCACCGCGGCCCGGACGAAGGCGGCCTGCATCTTGAACCCGGCGTCGGGCTCGGCCACCGTCGCCTCTCGATCATTGACCTCTCCACCGGCCAGCAACCGCTTTATAACGAAGACAAAACCGTCTGCGTCGTCTTCAACGGCGAAATCTACAACTACCAGGCGCTCATCCCCGAACTGCAGGCGCTCGGCCATACCTTCCACACCCGCAGTGACACCGAAGTGATCGTTCACGCCTGGGAATCCTGGGGTGAAAAATGCGTCGAGCGCTTCCGTGGCATGTTCGCCTTCGCGCTCTGGGACAGTAACCGCGAGACCCTTTTCCTCGCCCGTGACCGCCTTGGCGTCAAGCCGCTTTACTATGCACTGCTTGACGACGACACGTTCCTCTTCGGCTCCGAACTCAAGGCCATCCTTGCCCACGGCGGCCTCAAGCGCGAGATCGACCCATGCGCTGTCGAAGAATATTTTGCCCTTGGTTATGTTGCCGAACCTCGCTCCATCTTTAAACAAGCCAAAAAACTGCCACCTGCCCACACCCTGCTGTTGCAACGTGGCCAACCAGTCGGTGAGCCCCGCGAATACTGGGATATCAATTTCACCCTCGACAACCCGATCAGCGACGCCGACGCCTGCGCCGAACTCAGCCACCGTCTCGAAGAGTCGATCAAACTCCGGATGATTTCCGAAGTCCCGCTCGGCGCCTTCCTCTCCGGCGGCGTAGACTCCAGCGCCGTGGTGGCCATGATGGCCGGGCTATCGAATGCTGCGGTCAACACCTGTTCCATCGGCTTTTCCGACCCGGCCTTCAACGAATCTGAATTTGCCAAGATGGTGGCAGACCGTTACCACACCAACCACCATCTCGACGTTGTCGAAAGCGACGACTTCGACCTCATCGATACCCTCGCCAAGCTTTACGACGAACCCTACGCCGACAGCTCCGCCATCCCGACTTACCGGGTTTGCCAACTGGCCCGCAAGCACGTCACCGTCGCCCTTTCCGGCGATGGCGGCGACGAAAGCTTCGGCGGCTATCGCCGTTACAAGCTGCACCTGATGGAAGAAAAAATGCGCTCGGCCCTGCCGCTGAGTCTGCGCCGCCCGGTCTTCGGCGCGCTGGGCAAGCTCTACCCCAAAGCCGACTGGGCACCGCGCGTCTTCCGCGCCAAGACCACTTTTGAAGGGATCGCCCGCAGTTCGGTCGAAGCCTACTTTCACTCCGTCTCCATCCTGCGCGCCCCGATGCGCAATCAGCTCTTCAGCCCCGCCTTCAAATCTGCCCTTGGCGGCTACGATGCCATTCAGGTTTTCAACCAGCACGCGGCAAAAGCTAAAACCGACGACCCACTGGCCCTGATTCAATACCTCGACCTCAAAACCTATCTGGTCGGTGACATCAACACCAAGGTAGACCGCGCCAGCATGGCCCATTCGCTGGAGGTCCGCGAGCCATTGATGGATCACGAACTGATCGAATGGCTGGCCACACTCAAATCCTCACAAAAAATTCGCGGCCAGGAAACCAAATACCTGCTCAAAAAATCGATGGAGCCTTTCCTCCCCAACGACGTGCTCTATCGCCCGAAAATGGGTTTCTCCGTACCGCTTGCCCGCTGGTTCCGCGGCCCGCTCAAACAGCGCGTTCAGGATGCACTGCTCGGCCCCCGTCTTGCCGAAACAGGCTGGTTCAATCGCGAATATCTGCAGCATCTGGTCGACGCTCACAACAACGGCAGCCGGGATTACAGTGCTTCAATCTGGACTATCCTCATGTTTGAAGCCTTCCTGCGCAATGTCATGGAAACAGGCGAACCCGCATGATTCGCACGCTACACGTACTCGATCACTCCATTCCACTGCATAGCGGCTACACCTTCCGCACCGCCGCGCTACTACGTGAGCAGCGCGCGCTCGGCTGGGAAACATTTCACCTCACCTCACCCAAGCAAGGCGAAACATCGGCCCCCTTTGAAGATGTCGACGGCCTGCGTTTCTACCGTACCCCGCTAGCCACCGGCACCTTGTCCAAGCTGCCCATTGGCAAAGAACTGGCCCTGATGAAGCAGTTGGAAGGCCGGCTCGAAGAAGTCGCCCGCGAAGTCCGCCCCGACATCATTCATGCCCACTCCCCCGTTCTAAACGCGCTCCCCGCCATCAAAGTTGCCCGCAAGCTTGGCATCCCCGTCGTCTACGAAATCCGTGCTTTCTGGGAAGATGCCGCAGTTGACCATGGCACAACCAATGAAGGCAGCCTGCGCTACCGTGCCACGCGCAAACTTGAAACCCGAGCCATCCAGCAAGTCGACCACGTCTTCACCATTTGCGAGGGCTTGCGGGCTGACATCGTCGCCCGTGGCATTCCTGCCGAAAAAGTTACGGTTATTCCCAACGCTGTTGATATTGCCTCCTTCAATCTGGCCAGCCCGCCCTCCGCAGAACTGCAGCAAAAATGGGGACTTGCTGGAAAAACCGTTATCGGCTTTATTGGCTCCTTCTACGCCTACGAAGGCTTGGACCTGCTACTGGACGCCCTACCCGCCATCATCAAAAAACCCCGGATATTCGCATTCTTCTCGTCGGCGGCGGCCCTCAAGAAGCCAACCTCCGCCAGCAAGCCGACAAACTCGGCCTTAAAGATCACGTCATCTTCACCGGGCGCGTTCCACACAGTGAGGTCAACCGCTATTACGACCTGATCAACGTACTCGCCTACCCGCGCCACCCCATGCGCCTGACCGAACTCGTCACCCCGCTCAAACCGCTCGAAGCCATGGCCCAGGGTCAGCTCTTTGTCGCCTCGGATGTTGGCGGCCATAAAGAGCTCGTCGAACACAACAAAACCGGCATCCTCTTCAAAGCTGGTGACCGGCAAGCCCTGGCGCAAGCCATCCTCGAACTACTCAACAATCGCCAGAACTGGCCAGCCCTCAAGGCCAACGGCCGGCAATTTGTTGAAAATGTACGCAACTGGCGAAACAGCGTTGCCAACTACCGCGAACCCTATACGCGCCTGGTGAAACAAGCCTGATGACGACGCGCCCAATGCATATTGGCCTGGTCGGCCCCTTGCCCCCGCCATTCGGCGGCATGGCCAATCAAACCCGCCAGCTTGCCGAGCTGCTGCGCAGTGAAGGGCTAACCGTCTCGCTTGTCCAAACCAATGCAGCCTATCGCCCACAGTGGGTTTCCGGCCTGCCCGTCATCCGCGCCATCTTTCGTCTGGTTCCCTACCTGTGGGCACTCTGGAATCTCAGTGGACGCTGCAACCTACTGCATGTCATGGCCAACTCAGGCTGGTCGTGGCATTTATTCGCGGCGCCAGCCATCTGGATTGCCAAACTGCGCAATACCCCGGTTGTCGTCAACTATCGGGGCGGTGAAGCCGCATCATTTCTCGCCAACTCAACCCAGTTGGTCGGGCTCAGCATGCGTCAGGCATCGGCGCTTATCGTGCCATCCGGTTTCCTTAAATCTGTTTTTGCCAGCTTCAACATGGCGGCTGCAATCGTCCCCAACATTGTCGATATCGAACGGTTCAACAATCCAGCGCCACACCGCGCTTCACGGCGGCACCTCTTGGTGGCAAGAAATCTTGAGCCTATCTACGACAACGAAACCGCTATTCGGGCCTTTTTGACGGTTCACCGCAGACATTCCGACGCTACGCTCACCATCGCAGGTTCTGGTCCGCTGGCCGACTCGCTACGTGCCCTGGCCGATAGTCTGGGTTTGGCTGGCGCAGTGATCTTTGCCGGCCGGCTCGATAGAGACGCGATGGCGCAAGCCTATCGAAACGCAGATATCGCCATCAACCCTAGCCTGGTCGACAACATGCCCAATTCAGTCCTCGAAGCTTTGGCCAGTGGCGTACCTGTGGTCAGCACCAACGTGGGTGGCGTTCCCTATATCGTCAATGATGGTCAAACCGCCCTGCTCGTACCTTCCAATTTGCCAGATGCAATGGCTGAGGCAATACTCAAATTGATGGACGATGCCAGTTTGTCGGAAAAGCTGATCAATAACGGCCTGACAGAAGTACAAAAATACACTTGGCAGCGAGTCTGGCCAGTTCTGGCTGAGGTCTATGATCAAGCCAGCCGAACACCCCGTTTGCCAGCCTAAGGAAATCGTCATGGGAATCCACACTGCGCTGGTCGCCAACATCCTGTTCCCGCTACAGGAGAAACTAAAAAAGCACGATACCGTCGCTATTCGCCAGGCCATGGACGACTCACAATGGTGGCCCGCAGAAAAACTGGAGGCGCTTCGTCTGGAACGGCTACGCGCTTTGCTCACCAAGGCTGGCAAACACGTCCCGTACTATCGTGACTACTTTAAAAACTTGGGCTTCGACCCGCAAAAAATCGAATCGCTAGCCGACCTGCAGAAACTCCCGTTTCTGACCAAAACGGTTATCCGAGCCGAAGGCGAGCGGATGAAGGCGGATAACGCCCAAGGGCTGGCCCGCTTCAACACCGGCGGCTCCTCCGGCGAACCCCTCATTTTCTTCATCGGCACCGAACGCGTCAGCCACGACGTAGCCGCCAAGTGGCGCGCCACCCGCTGGTGGGATGTCGATATCGGTGACCCGGAAATTGTGGTTTGGGGATCACCCATCGAACTGGGCACCCAGGATAAGGTCCGCATCATTCGCGACAAACTGATGCGTACCGAACTGATGCCGGCTTTCCAGATGAACGAAACCAACCTCAACCAATTCGTTGCCCGAATTTGCGAACGCCGCCCGAAAATGCTCTTCGGCTACCCCTCAGCGATCAGCCATGTTGCCGCCCATGCGCAAAAGCGTGGAGTGCCACTCAACAAGCTGGGTATCAAGGTTGTGTTCTGCACCTCTGAGCGCTTGTATGACCACCAACGCGAAGCCATCTCCAACGCATTCGGCTGCCCCGTCGCCAACGGCTACGGCGGCCGCGACGCCGGCTTCATCGCCCATGAATGCCCAGCCGGCAACATGCACATCACCGCCGAAGACATCATTGTCGAAATCATCGATGAAAACGGAAACATTCAACCAGCAGGAGTAGCGGGAGAAATCGTCACCACCCATCTCGCGACTGCTGACTACCCGTTCATCCGCTACCGCACTGGCGACATTGGCACCCTGAGCAACGAAAAATGCAGCTGTGGCCGTGGCCTGCCCTTATTGAAGGAAATTCAGGGGCGCAGCACAGATTTTGTAGTTGCCGCTGACGGTACAGTGATGCATGGCTTGGCACTCATCTACATCCTTAGAGACCAACCCGGCGTCAAGGAATTCAAGGTAATTCAGGAATCCGCCGAATTGACACGTGTGCTGATAGTTACCGAGCCACCGTTTAAACCCGAGATAGTAAATACCATTATTACTGGTTTCAAACAGCGCCTGGGAGAAGCAGTAGAGATTGATGTCCAGGTTATGGACAGTATTCCTGGAGAAAAATCCGGAAAATTCCGCTACATCATTAGTAATGCTAACCAAAACAGCTAAAAAATAATGCGCGATATTTTTCTGATTTCGATTGTCTTAATTATGGCAATCTTGGCGCTCAAGCGCCCTTGGATAGGAATAATGCTGTGGACTTGGCTCAGCATTATGAATCCGCATCGCTACACCTTTGGGATTGCCTACTCGGCACCATTGGCGGCTATTGCAGTTGCCGTGACGATGATTGGCCTGATGTATACAAAGGAGCGTGAATCACCTGTCAAAGGGACAGAAGTTAAGATTTTTATCTTGTTCATAGTCTGGATAACTCTTTCATGGCTGTTTGGGTTTGATCTGGAAAACGACTATGAACAATGGAAAAAAGTGATGAAGGTCGATCTTATGATTTTGGTCGCCCTAGCCCTTTTGCATACCAAGAAGCACATCCTGGCATTGGCTTGGGTAGCTGCCGGCTCTCTCGCTCTGCTCGGAGCCAAGGGTGGTCTATACACGCTCTCAACCGGCGGCGGAGGGCGCGTCTGGGGTCCCCCAGGGTCTTTTATTGAGGACAACAATGAATTTGCCCTAGCGCTCGTCATGACAATTCCGTTACTAAGATTTCTGCAGACTTTGGTTTCGTCAAGGTGGGCCAAGTACGGGATGACCGGCTTGATGCTACTTTGCGCTCTTGCCGCACTTGGCAGTCAATCGCGCGGCGCTCTGGTAGCGATATCAGCTATGACTGTCTTGTTATGGTGGCGGGGCAAAAACAAGTTAACTGCAGGCATTGTTTTACTCGCCGCCGCCCCGCTCCTAATCCTATTCATGCCAGACACATGGACAGAGCGTATGAATAGTATTTCAGAATATGAAACTGACTACTCTGCACTAGGGCGATTTAGTGCTTGGTGGACGGCTTGGGGGATTGCCCTTCACAATCCTATGGGTGCCGGCTTCAATATTGTACGGCCCGAACTCGTCGCAATATATTCTCCATATCCCGACCTTGTATATGCTGCTCATAGCATCTATTTCTTGGTACTGGGAAATCATGGTTTCATCGGCCTTGGTCTATTTCTCACCTTATGGATCGTTACCTGGAACTCTGCAGCATGGATACGGCGAGAAGGTGCAAAACGAGCAGAAACAAAATGGTGTGCCGATCTTGCTGCCATGTGCCAAGTAAGCTTGGTTGGCTATGCAGTGGGCGGGGCCTTTCTGAGCCTCTCCTACTTTGACCTCCCATATAATATTATGGCCATGGTAGCATTGACTCGAAAGTGGATATCCGATAAAGCTTGGGAAAATGAGCCTAATCTCTCTGGCGAAACTCAACCTGAGTCAAAAAAACGTTTCTGGTCACGAATTATTTTTCAATAATGATACCGCTCAAACCCATTTTCAATCTTGTATCCCCTTCCAATCAAAGGGCGTGCCTGTCCGTACTTATTTTTCATCGAGTACTGCTTAAAACTGACCCGATTTTTCCTGGAGAAACTACAGCACAATGGTTTGACCAAATGCTAGGTTGGTTAAAAAAATGGTTTAACGTGTTGCCTCTTGATGAAGCTTTGGATAGAGCCCGTAAATCTACGTTACCGTCCAGAGCCGCTGCAATAACCTTTGATGACGGATACGCCGACAACTACCAAATAGCCCTTCCCATTCTTAAAAAACACGGACTTTCAGCTACTTTTTTTGTCGCTACGGGTTACTTGGATGGTGGCCGAATGTGGAACGACACAATTGTTGAGTCAATTCGAAATAGTCGCTTGAACACACTTGATCTTAGCAACTCCAAGGCATTTTCTAGTTCTCAATCAAACATATTTTCCATAGGATCGCTATCGGAAAAACGTGTAGCGATTGAAACCATCCTTGGCAAAGTTAAGTATCTTCAGCCAACAGACCGCGAGACGGAAATCGCTTTAATTGCAGAGCAAATTGGTACCAACCTGCCGAGCGATCTGATGATGACTTCGGAACAAATTATCGAGATGCATCGATCGGGAATGTTGATTGGTGCGCACACCATGACTCATCCAATTCTGGCGAATCTTCAGGCTGCTGAAGTACGGGCGGAAATTTCCGGGAGCAAAAGATATCTTGAGGCACTACTTCAGAAAGATATTCGTTTATTTGCCTACCCGAATGGAAAGCCCAACCTTGATTACCAAGCTAGAGACACCCAGATAATCAAAGAGCTTGGTTTCGATGCAGCGCTAACTACCGCGTGGGGAGTCGTCGACCGGGAGAGCGACCCAATGCAATTACCACGCTTCACCCCGTGGGATCAAAGCGAGTTACGGTTTGGAATAAGGCTAATAAAAAACATACTACAAAATCGCCAGCTACAACAAAATCAAAAAGCAAGCACTACAAACTTCGAATCAATTTCTTGATCTTGCTTTTGACCCCGATTTTATCTAAAACTTTCCCAAGGTTTTCTGAAAAACGGTTCACCCAGAGATGTAACCGGGAAAACATCTGATTTTTCAGCGTGTTCCTGAATAGATAGAGATCAATATATTCTTGTTTGAAGTTTGAAAACATCTCCTTGTACGATGCATGTCCTGGACCAAAATCGAGGTGATTCACTTGTTCATTCGCGAACAAATCACGAAGAATCAAATACAGCAGGACTGTTCCCGGTGATAGTTTCGAAAATTCTGGTAGGTAGCCAATAGTGTCGTAAATCAAACGAGTGCCATCGACTCGGCACCAGGCAAAGGCGACGACAGAACCATTCATTGAAAGTAGATATCCCCGAGCCTTGCCGGCAATTGCCAGTTCGTTGGCTGATTTTCGGAAAGATTCGGTTTGCGAAAGTCCGGCATCAAGAAGGCGGCTTTGATAGGTCTGTAACGAAACTCGGGATGCCTCAATGATAAATTCACTGATTTCATCAGGTGTTCTGCAAACTCTGAAGTAGGATTCATCACATTTTTCTGAAAACTTCTTTGCAGCCCGGACAATATTCTGCCGTGACTTGGGTGAAAACTTTCGTAAGTAGTCTTCAAAAGACCCGCCCAGTACCACGAAGTAATGCTGGATAAGATATGGGGCGTAATACAGAAAACTACCGAACTGTCCGCACCCGATCTGAAATTGGTCTGCCGCTACCTTGGATAAGAAATAGCCATCCGCTTCCCGTGGCAGTTCTGACAGAAGCGACTCAGGAAGAGGCGAGCGCTGAGTTTCCATCGGGGCATTTTTGCCTTCAAAAGCAAGTTTAGGCGACCAACTCATCAGGCCTATTTCGCCAATTCTGTAGCGAAATGTAATCGTTTTGACCAATCTTTCCTGACTCTTCATCTTGATCCTGTGGTTTAGCTTGTTGTCGTGATGCCTAAAGGTGAATTAAAAATTCATGATTCCGCTGGTAGCTCAGAAATTGGGTAGATTGCCTACGACAAAACTTCAGCTAACGATTGGAAGTGAATCAGTGACCAAAACCCAGTTGCTCAACACTATTTTGATAATTATTTGACTAAGCGGCCAAGGCGTCATTGATAGAACTTACGATAGAGTTGCTCAACTGCACGACTGAGTGCTTTCCAGCGAGGGGATGTTAGCGGCTTATGTGGCCCAACAGTAATCTGAGGCGTAAGCCCATGGAAACCCTTCACTGAAAAACAGTCTCGGTTATTGTCAAGAAATGTACAGAGTCTTTCAAACCTTCTGATAGCCACCCAATCGGGACGATCTTTTTTCTGATTCATCAACTCAAAATTGTGCAAAAGGAAAACAAATGCTTTATTGCCAGCCTCTAAGGCTGACCATAAAAGCCCCTCAAGTTCCTGATAGGAGCAGGCAGAAATCTGAGCATGACGCAAACTGCCGGAGCCATCATGAAAAACTGTCATGGGGTATTCATAAACCCCATCGCAAAAAAAAGGATCAAGTGCGAGCATACCGGGCAGAACACCACTATCTCTTCCGAACATGCTTGCATTGTAGCTACTGTCGAACTTAATGCCATTTACCGCTAGAGCATTCAAGGTATCTTTATTAAAAGCGAAACTGCCTGCACGAAAAGCATTTACAGGTGCAGCTCCTGCTTCGAAAAGAAGTTTGGCACCAATATTAATCAGGGTAGTTTGCTCCTCCAACGAAAAATAACGGAGGTGCTGCCTTTTTTTATCCACATTCTCAAGTAGGGGTCGAAGTGACTCATCTACCCATTCCGTATGTAAATGCAACTGAACTTCCTGGTTTGCTGCATTGAGGATGCCAACAATCTCCGCTAACGGTTCCGGACCAAACCGAGTAGAAAAAGTGGCTCTACAAAAAACACTCCCGTTAAACCATGTGAGCTAAGGACATCAACCTGATAAGGAAGACCAAATTTTCCATGGTTAGTAGGGCCATAGACGTACCTACGGAATGCTTCAGGAAACTTATTGTCAAGATCATTCCATCCATCGCACCAGATCTCAACATCTACAGTCAGGAAAACCTCAAGCACTACAGTTACCCCATTCAAATTTCATGTCTTACCGATTTAGAATATCGGAAGCCTCACGCCAGATCTAACTACCCTCGTTCATATGAACATTTCTCAAATATCCAGTTACGTAAACTGTATAAAAACGATCTAAGTATTTCGTGAAAAAACCTTTGAATCCATTATTCCCGCGTGAGTGGGAACCTAGTAAGAAAAGACTTCTTTGAAGACAGTTTCGTAACATTACTTATGCAGGCAGTTCTTAGAAAAACCATACCAACAGTTACTCGCGTTACTCCTTGGTAACTGCCTCAAGATTGTCTTCTGATGGTTGAATGAATTTCTCACTGTCAGCAACTGGCTCCTGCCACTTCCCGATCTTTTTCAACTTTTCCCGCAACCCGGGAAGGGGATAACCCATCCGGTAAGCCTTATGTGCGAATGCCAGTGATTTTTCATAATCTTTCAAGTCAAAATATATCAGCCCACTGTTATAGTAAAGATTTGCGCTACCTTCACCTGATTCAACGGCTTTATTCAAATGATTCAATGCCTCTGAACCACGGCCCTTCTTTGCAAGATAATTGGCATAAATCATACTAACCATACCATCATCAGCCCGAAACCTTGATGCTCTTTGCAGGTAACACTCAACCGAGTGAGAAGCGCCAACTGGCTTATCAGTTCTCAGTTTATCGCCTAACCTTACCATTGCCATCAAGGCACGATGATGATTTGGGAAAGCACGAAGCGTGTAATCGATATCTGCTCCAACGGACCCTGTTGTACCCTTGACAAGATTCTCGACCTGTGGGGTGAAGTGAAAGTGATCAACAACAGGCAACTGCGTTTTGTCAGAACGATAATCAAATGGACCATATGCATTCGCTAATGAGCCACAAACAAAATCATTTACCTCGGCACCAACAGAAGAAGCACCAAAAATATAAAATAAAACAATGGCGTTAACATTGGTAAAAAACTTACTCATGGCTAGTTGCCCTCATTGAAACAGCGATATCTAATTACTTCATGAAAATTTAAAATTATATGAACTTATTCAGTAAACACATCCACCTGTTTTGAAGCAGGATCATTCTGGGCTTGAACCTATGTAAAACAAGGTGCTGGAACCCCGCCTTCGTGGGGATGACGAATTAATCAGCGACTCCCTAATGCTTGGTTCTAGTTTGGCTCGTTATCCAAGAGTCTAGTTGGCCAACTTGAAATCTTTGAAAACGGTTCAGGTACCCCAACCTTGCTCAATATAATCTGCCCAACCTCCCATGATCCCGGCAACGACAAGTGACTTGAGTCGTAATAAAGCGGTTTACCCTCTGCGTTGAAAGCAGAGCATCGACCCTCAGGACAAAGATAGGGAGTGATATCAAAGTACGCGACATTTTGTGTTCGGTCCGCATACGTTTTGAGGCTGGTGTTAACACTAGTCACCTCAGCAGTCGTTGAAGTACTACCAGAAGAACATTCAAGGAAAGGATAACTAAGTGCTTTCTCTCGACAACGCCGGTCATAACCTGCAGCTACCGGCGCTTTTGCCATCAGAATCACCTGCTTGCCGGCATCGCTCAGCGACTGCGTCGTGGCAAAAAATACATCAAGAAACTTATCGGATCGCCGCAAGTAATCCGACCAAGACGCCGAAATTAGAATGACATCTGCCGCCATAACTGCCTCGCGAATGATGCCAGCTGACGCAAGACAATCAGGTAGCCTCTTTGCGTTGACAAATGGCTCCGGGTCCGTCAGTAATGGCGGACAGGAGCCCAACTCAATGTTTCTAAAGCTGAATCCGGCTTCGCGAGCAATCACGTCAATCACACCAACGTAGTGTGCCGCATTTGAATCCCCCCACAGAATCACTTTAGGCCGGGCGATTCCTTTCTCACCCAAGACGCAATGCTCATTCTGAATATCGGCAGCCGAAACACGCTGCCGCTGACAAACATAGTCAAACAAATATGCCGGACGCGTTTGGTCACGAAAGGCTGCGAGGCTGGACTTGTATTCCAATGACTGCCAACGTAAACCGTATCCGTCAATATACATTGCGGCAAGAGCCAGCACCGCAATCGCACCAGCAGGCAGAATGTACTGAACCGTAAAAACCGTCTTTGCCGTAGCTCTAGAGTATCGAGCTGGCTGTTCGATAAAACGGTAACTCAGCCATGCCAACCCAAAGGTAAGAACCAAGACCACGATCCCAGGGATTAACCCAACCTCACCATAGCCATAACGAATAAAAGCTAATAAAGGCCAATGCCAAAGATACGCTGAGTAAGAAACTAAGCCGACCCATACTAACGGCTTGCCCGTGAGAATCACTGAAATACGGTTACGCCCACAGTGCCCCGCCAAAATCAACATTGCAGCACCAAGTGTCGGCGGGATCGCCAAAAACCCAGGAAACACCATCTCTTCAGTGAGCAGAAAAAGAGAACCGACAATTAGCGAGAGCCCTGTACCCGCAGTAATGAGAGCGGCAAGCGCCGACACACGGGTTTCGATACCTCGCAACACCCCAACTGCGACAAGCGCACCGATCAATAATTCGCCGGCACGAGTCGGTAGCATGTAATAGACAAATGATGAATCACTAACAAACCAGTACTGCCCTGCGGCATACGAAGCAATTGCGATTAGCCCTGTAAACACGACAAATAACTTTGAATGTAGTTTGCGATAGAGCAGAAACAAAACTATTGGCCAAATAATATAAAACTGCTCTTCAACCCCCAATGACCACAAATGCAAAAGCGGCAACTCACTACTGGCGGCTGAGAAATAACTGGTGTCCTGATGCCACCAAAAATAGACGTTCGCCAAAGACACAAGTGACCAAAGCGCCGAATCTGCAGCACGCTCCGCATCTTCAGGGATCATCAAAAACTGAGCTGCGATAATAGTTATCAGAACAACCACCAACATCGGTGGAGCGATCCGCTTGATGCGGCGGCGATAAAACTCGACGATTGAAAATTTTCCAGCCTCGATTTCCTGAAGTATATGCAGCGAAATCAGGAACCCGGAAATGACGAAGAAAATATCAACCCCGACAAACCCACCGGGAATTAGCCGTTTATCAATGTGAAACAATATCACCGATAGAACAGCGACGGCACGAAGCCCGTCGATATCTGGCCGATAAACAGCTTTTTCTACTGAAACAGGCATCAATATTTTCTATTTTTTCTATTCACGCTACGCCCTGAATAAACCGCATAAATACAAGCTAAGTAATTCGCGAAAACAGTTTCTAACTTGTCATTCCCGCATAGGCGGTAATCCATTGTAAAAACAGGATTCCGTATTTTGTCCAAAGTAATATTTTTTAACGCATATATACGTCGTTACTTAAGCACCAATAACCATACGGCTACGCTTACCAAGTAGCTTTTTCCCAACCCAAATGATTGCGGTAGTAATAAGAACAACCATCAGAACATATCCTGTAAAAATAGGAATATTACCAGGAATAACGTCACCCCCTTCACCCAGGTAAAGTTGCCCACTAACAAAATAGACAGCAAGCACCTTGATAAATGAAATTATATAGGCATGAATGAAAAATATTCCAAAGCTCACTTCGGCAATGTAATTCAATCGACTCCCAAAAACTGAATGGTATCGATACAACAACCAAGTCAATAACAATGCAAACGACAACTTCATCGGAAACTGATAATAAGGCGGCTCAGACCACTGAAATACACATCCGACAAAACAAATCAACCCGGCAACAAACAAAACAGGCCACCATCGACCAATCAGTAGCAAGAACTCCGCTTTAAAACGTGAAAATGCCATCCCCAGCATATACGCAGGCAATAGATAAATAGCCTTATCAATAGGACCAAGTGGGCCATCGCGGCCAAGCCAAGTGGACAACGCAATTAATGGAACGACGATCCAATAACCATTCCGATATTTATTGTCTATCCACAAAAACAATGGCGCAAAAAAATAAAATATTGTTATGGTTGGCACAAACCAGAGTGGCGCCAGATGCTTCCCAGTGAGCAAGAAAAGCGCTACTTGTTCCCACACAGGCAACAAATAAAACCAGGACCAGACCCCTGTTCGTTTTGCCAAAACGGTAAAAATAAAAATGGCTGGAATAGACAAAATAAGATAAGGAACTATTACAGTTTTAAATTTTTGGAAAATATATTTTCCAAAGTTGAATTTTTCACTCAAATGTTGAAATAAGTCGCCAGCAATGAAGAAAAGAAAATTGAGCTTTGATTCACAAGTGCATCAATAACTCGCCCTAAAACCGGACTTTCTGACCAATCGAGCGATGGAATTGTATGCGCGCAGACTATGAATATAATTGCCACACCACGAAAAACATGAATATGCTGTTGGTAATCGTCTTTTGCTTTAATCATAGAAGTTCATAGCCCGAAATTAATTTTTACTGTCAAATAAAATATAAAACCCTATCAATTCTCAGGTATTTCATGAACAGAAGTACGTACTCCATCCTCTAACAACTGCCAGTATCCTTTGGCACAGTTTTCCCAAGAATAGCGTTCCATAATTTCACGCCGAAACGATTGCGCCACCTTCACTAACAAATCTGGATCACCCAGCACTTTCTGAATCAAGAATGCACACCGCTTTGAGTCCCCTGCCGGAAACAGGAAACCGGTTTTGCTGTCAGAAATAAGCTCCAAATGGCCACCCACCGCAGAAGCCAATACAGGAACCCCACAGGCTCCAGCTTCAATGACAGCGAGTCCAAAGGGTTCAGCGAATGAAGGCTGGACACAAAGCATCGCATTGGCTACCACCGAAGCGACCGACTCAGGATCCAGACCAACCAAACAAATCAATCGTTGATTGAGCCCCAATTCGACTGCCCGATCAAGCAGTGTTTGTCGATCCGAACCATCCATACCAACAATGACCAAATGCAGTTCTGGAAATGCCTCGGCAATGGAGGAAAAGGCCTCCAGAAGCACGAGGTGTCCCTTTCTTGGGATATAGCTACCAACACTTACGACAAACTGTTCCGGGAGTCGAGTTCCTGCAACTTCGTGACAGCGCGAAGATGCGGAAAACAAGTCGGTATCTACTCCGTTATGGACTACCGATACCCGCTTTACATCAATCCCAAATGCATCCGAAACCTGAGAGGCCAGAGCCCCCGAACAAGCGGTTATTCCATCCGATGAGTTCAAGACGAACCGCCATAATTTTTTCTCAACATAGCCCTCAGGTCGCCTGACGTCCGTCCCATGAAAGGACAAAACCAATCGACCATTAAACAGACCCATTCGCTTCAGTAGAGCAATCCCAAGCGCATCCAGATTTGGATAGTGAAAGTTGACAGCACTAACTTTATATTCCTTCAACAAAACCAAGGTCGCTGCCATGCGACTTGGGAATATGAACATCCCCTTGATTAAGCCATGTAAGTTCAATGTGGCAAATAAAGCGAAACGGAAATTGAGAACACGCTCATCGTCAAAATGATGTACTGGGACATCCCAGTTATCGACAACCACGACCGGAGAAATGCCGACATTAGTTAACTCACGCGCCAGATTTCGCACGACCACACTGACACCACCAGGAAGATTTGGCGACCATGGCAATACCAATAAAATATTTGAAACCACACTTCCCCACGAAAACCGAAATAATAAATTATTCGAAATATTTATTAAAATAATTAATGTGCCGCGATGGATTTAAGAAATTCTTTTGCAATATGTATAAAATTATCACGCCCGTACTTTCTCGCCAACTTTCGCGCATTTAAACCTATATTCACCCCATCATCATAACTATTTAATAGACTAACACAAGCTCCAGCAAACCGCTTATCATCACTTTCAATTATTATCTCTTTTCCATTTTCGAAATCAAGACCTTCCGCTCCTACCCTCGTTGAAACGATGGGCAATCCAAAAGCTGCGGCTTCAATAATTTTAATTCGTGTCCCTCCCCCAGACCGAATCGGACAACAGACTATAGAGGCCTCATCGCAAATGGATTCCAATGATTCAACAAAACCCAAATACTTAACACTTTGAATGTTAGAACCAAAACTTGGTATGTTTTCAATTTTATTCCCAACCAACCACAACTCAGCTTCTGGAGCGCCAATTTTTATCAATGGGAATATTCGATTTATAAGTCTTTCAGCGGCTTCTACATTTGGAAAATAAGTGTATGTGCCGACAAAGAGCAATACATTAGGCCGCCTCCGCGAAGAAGGTTTATCTGGAAAATCGACTGAGTTAGGCAACACTCTAACATTAACGTTTGGGTTAATAATATTCAGATACCTTCTATCTTTATCAGAACAAACGAATGTGATCGCGCTACGGCGAACAGCACGCATTTCGCCGAAAAACAACAACGGTAGATGGAGGTAATATACTAACTTTCCAAACCAAAATGGTGGAAGAGACAGGTCACGAAACCATTTTTTATGCTCGACATCGTCAAGGTCAAATGCTATTGGCGGAAGCTTGCTATTGATAGCGAACACCGGGAAATAGGAATTTAGGCGATGCACAAAAATCAAATCAGTGTCACCGGCAATTTTGCTTTCAACGAAACTTGACTGGGTCTCCCCACTGCAAGGCGCAAACAATTCAAGCCTATCCATACTAAATGCAGAGAAAAAACCATCTTTAAAATTATTATTTCCAACAAATTTTTCAGTCGAACATAATAAAGGGGTAATATCAACCCCCCATTTATCGTGTATATTTTTCTTAAAAACGATCACATCAGTTTTATCAATAATATTTTTATCCACAAAAAAAACAACATGAACCTCTTTTGATATAGCACAAATGGAATGTAGCAACGAGCGAAAGCGTTGAAAAATTCCGTATACGGCACTATCTATATTTTCAGGAAAGCAACGGCTAAGAACAACCACTTTCCGAAAGGTATAGATTGCATTACTGCAATCTGAAACAGATGAAATTTGGTTCAAACCATTCCAATCGTATAGTGGGGTTTGTTACAAAGGAGACTCTCATAATGCATTTTTTACACCAACTTCTTCGCGAATAACTTCGAGATACCCCATACCGAAACGCATATCCGGCTCCAAATAATTACCTTCGGCCCATTCATTCCACGACTTTATAAATATAATGTTTTGGTCAAGGCTAAGATTTTGCGTGATCGACAAGGCTTTCCTTAACTGCCTACGAAATAATTCAGGGGTTGAATTATGCAACACTGATCCATTAGCGCCATGCGTGAGGAGTTGTCCCAGTTTGGAACAACACAAGGATAATTTAAAATATCACCCGACTTTTCTGGAATAAATGAATCAAGAACTTTCTCATACTCATAGACAGTCGGAAACCGCGCAAAATCTCATGTTTTTGTTTTAACCATTTAATGGGAATTTCTCCGGAGACCCAGCCTCTTCGCGCTGGGAATCTCGGTGTAATAAAGCATCAAAACCAAATTTTTGGTGGCCAATTTTGATCCTCGTCATCCGATCAAATGAAGCCCACCTAAACCAGCCTTAATTGCCATGTCACGCCATAAATCTAGTGTTTTATGTACGTCTGGAATTTCCATTGGGCGATAAATTATAAATACAGGCTTTCCATCAACCCGAATGTGGCGCTTATCGGAGAAAGCAGGCAGCAAACTCTCAAAATGTGCGCGATGGTCGTCATCACCCGGATAAGTTTGCTCTATTAGAATTTTATTTGGGCTACCGTGCCAGATTCCTGTCCAAGTTTGATTAGCCCAACATACACAAAATCCGAAATCCGGCTCGCCCAAGCGCACAACATCTTCAAGAGGTCTTTCTAAGAGTTGTTTACCACCAAACCAATAGTGGTAATAACAAAATGCCTCCAACCCATACTCACGCGCCATGTCAGCTTGCTGCTGACGCGTTTCCGGCACTCTCAGGTCGTAGAATCCCAAGTCAGCCGGCAAACGAGGCTGATAGTGTCCAGGATAAAGCGGCTTTGCCTTGGCAACATTTGTCCACTCTGTAAACCCCTTTCCCCACCAAGAGTCATTTTCAGGAATAGGATGAAACTGTGGCAAATAAAAGGCAATTAGTCTAGGGGTTGAACTCATGATATTAAAATCTCAAATAATAAGTAACTTTTAATTTTTACAATATACAAATATCTGTAACACATTAAATACAAATTGACTAATTCAGAAAAATTATGCCTTAACCGAAGGAAAGCCACGGCCAAAGATAGATTTTAACTCTATGCTCAAAGGGTGCCGCGACACAAAAACACCGGAGATCCAACCTAATGTTGCGCCCGTTCCACCAATAACAATACTCATCCAATGGGAACTGGATGGATGCGAAAACAATAGTAGCGCCACCCAACAAACAGCAGAGGATATAACCATAACAATCAGGCTTCTCCATAAATTTGCAAAAAACTGAATATTAGAAAACGTCAAAAATTTCTTCAGTACAAAATAAATAATAAACACTTTAACGACAGCGTAAACCACATTTGCAGCAGCTACCTTTTCTAGGTCACCGGTAAGAGCACCAACAATATATAGCCCGAACTGAATGGGTAAAGAACATATTTCAATCCACATAACTTTTTTTACCTGTCCTATTGCTACAAGTACAGATGAAAATAGATAAAATGGTGCAACGATCCAGAATGCGAGACAAATCCATTTTACCAATGGAACACAATCAATCCAGGTTTGCCCATAAAGCAATAGAACCATAGGCTCCGCTAACAACGTAAGCACACAAAAAAATGGCCACGCCAACCCGGTGATCAGGCATGCGGAGTGTAGGAAGTCACTTTGAATATCGCCTCCCTCCCTGGCTGCCTTTGAGAAATGAGGAAGCGCCACAGCCCAGAGGGCATTCATGACACCTTGGTTAAAAATTTCTATCAAACCTGATGCTCGGCTAAACAACCCAACTGACGCCATATTTATCATACGACCAACTACCAAGTCTGAGACACCGTAGCTAAAGCAGCAGCAATATTGGTCATAACCGAAAATGAGCCAAAACTCAGCACCCTGCGAACCTCACCAAAACCTAGTGACCAAGGCATATCTTTGGGCCGGTGCAGATTGGCAATCACAGCAGAAGAAAGCACATTCGCTAAAGACGCATAGGCAAGGCTCATATAACTGAATCCCATATACGCCAGACTAATAGACACAGCGAAGTGAACGATGGTGGAGCCAATTTTCACTTGGGCAATTGCCCCGAATTTCATTTCCCGCTGCAAATACCCCAAGGTGATCTGGCCAAACGGAATCAAAAGAAAATTCAGCGCAAGAACCAGCATTACATCTCGAACGCCAGGCTCTCGATAAAAATCTGCAGCAACTGTACATAGACTTGCGGTTATCGCTGCCAGTATCACCGCAACAATTAATGTAACAGTGAATGCGGAGCGAATTCGTTCCGCATTTAATTCCTTCTCCTGAACAATATACTGACCTACTCCAAAATCTCGAACCGCTTGAGCTAACGCGATCAATGTGGCCGCCACAGAAAAAATACCAATTTCGGCAGGCGAGAGAAGGCGGGCCAAAATTATTGACGCGGTAAATTGTATTACGATAATTCCGTAATTCTGGGCAAAATTGATAAGAAGGGACTTACGGAGGTTGCCATCAAATGACCTTTTTAATAAATGGTTTAATTGTTCTTGCCAAACCATTAGGCCAAGGCTTTCAATACGTTCGTCAAATGGACTTGAGTAATTCCGAAAAAGAAAAAACCAACAAGCAATGCTCGCCGATTCTCCTGAAATTCGATATAGGCGTTATCGGGCCTTTGACGATAACGAGTACTTTATAACCCCAGTAGCGATAAAGATCCGCCAGTTTGAGTCTCCAAAGTTTAGGATCGTGAGCAACTCCCTTAATCACCAGATTACAAGATCAGTAAGGCCTTGTAACCACCAGATTCTAATGCGTTTTCAAGCAACAATTCTGAAAATCTTGCAATGCTGGAAGCCCATTGTCAATCCTGCCTAACCAAAGCAATTTTGGAATGGGCGGGCATTTACCTGAGGTTAACCAAGGAAAATTCGTCCGTGGCTAGGTAGAGGCAACACTGAAAAGCCAAACGGGAGAAGTCCCGCAAGAACAGCCTCGAGAACTCAATGACCCAATGACCCTTCGAGATAGACAAACCAGCGTAAAATACGGATCAATTTTTTGAAACACCAACTGCATCGAGCATTGCCGACTAATTTTTCCGCTAACTCCAGCAAAGTGGTCATTAGCTTGCGGCCCTACGGCATCAAAACCTTAACTTGCTGCAAAATACTTTTGGAACTTCGAAATCTTTCCTTGGCCGGAAATATTTGTAGGATCCATGTCAAACCGTCGCTCAGCCAATGCCCAGTTGGTCTCGGAGTTGAATACCGCATCGCCCTCACAACCCCTAGTCGTATCGGTATGGGCAATCGACATTTCCGCGATTACTTTCTGAAACCTGGCGCCTAATGTTCTAAGGCCGCGAGCCCAACAGTCATACGTGTCAGCATGATTGAGCAAAAGACTGAGCGCCCTTTCGCAACGGCGAATGCGATGGTGGGCAAGGTTCCTACATATGGGTATGCAAAACCACCTCGATTCTCCGAATGCCATTTGGAGTGCAACATGGCCATCATTGAAGACAATCCTGAATCCCACCTTTGGTATTACTGCATCTTGATAATCCAAGGAGGCCCCTCTTAGACGAACAAGATCGTGGGTATCCCCTGATGATCAATTCGATCCGCGAAATGCTTGAACCAGTTTATACGGCACATGTGGGATGGAGCCAATCAACGGTGGAACAAAGCGCACTGTGTTGGAGGCAGCGCCATTACCGTAATTGCGCTGATCCGTGGTGGCAAACTAATCACTCAGATAAACCAAGAATCCGCGTTTGCAACAATTTCATCTGACCGGCAATCCCTGTGGCCAACCTTGCAAATGAATAGGCATCAATTCTTCATGTTGATTGATCAGAGGTGGCAGACCTATTTCGCGCCTGGCCAATAGCACCATCCCCGCATATGCACCAGGGTGCCTGGCGGGGCGTAGCACTCGTGAATTGACTTGCACCGGCAGACTCCACGTTGCAGGCCAAGGCCTGCAAATGAGGTGGAATCGGATAGTGGATCACCGTTCCCACACCTTCTGCCAAAGACTTTGAAACCCTCACGATCGCTGGAACTAACAAACAAATGCCAAGCAGGATCCGCCCATTCAGGAACATGGGAAGCACCAACCCCCGATTCAGCCAATTCGAAGCCAAATACAGCTTAGCAACCACCTCGCCTACCGTTCCAATCATCCAATACTGCGAGTTTTTCCCTTAAAAAAGCAGCCTGCAGCTCATCAAGCCGAGAATTTAACCCCTTAACTTCATTATGGTATTTGACCCGGGAACCATAGTTACGAAGCACTCTCAGTCGATCGGCAAGCTCATCATCATTGGTTACCACCGCCCCACCGTCACCCAAGGCGCCGAGATTCTTTCCCGGGTAAAAACTAAAGCCTGCGGCATCCCCAAGCGAGCCGGCTCGACGCCCCTTATACCTCGCGCCATGCGCCTGTGCGGCATCCTCAATAACTTTGAGGCCATGCCGCTCCGCGATATCCATAATCGGATCCATATCTGCGGGTTGGCCATACAAGTGGACCGGCATGATGGCACGCGTGGCTGGGGTAATTGCTGCTTCAATACGAGCCGGATCGATATTGTAAGTACGCGGATCTGGCTCAACCGGCACTGGCGTGGCACCCGCATAGGAAACAGCTAGCCATGTCGCAATGTAGGTGTTTGACGGAACGATTACCTCATCTCCCGGGCCGATGTTCATGGCCTTCAGGGTGATAAATAATGCATCCAAGCCATTGGCAACACCGATACAGTGGCGCGCGTTGCAATAGTCTGCAAACTCATGTTCAAAAGCCTCAACTTCTTTGCCGAGAATCAGCCAGTTGGATTCGAGCACACGTGCATAAGCTGCATCAAGCCCTTGGCGAAGCTCAGCGTGCATCGAGGCAAAGTCTAAAAAGGGAATCATTTTTTCCTCGGGTTTTGCAAAAATATTAACTTATCCGAATACCATCAATCAGCAATGAATAATTAAAAAACCAGCGCTTGGTTAGATTTATTATTTATTTTGACTTTATCAGCGCGATGAAATCATCGTAATCACGGATATATTCATCAGACTTATATATATCTCAACAAAATGAAATAATAATAGCAACCGGCGTATATTTGTAATGGACTCGCCATAGTCTAGGAGCAATATGAAGACCAACGGTAGGCGAATCTAAGACAACCTCATCGCGCGAGTAACCATCATCTAATGCCAATGCGCAACTTCCGCGCAGGCAAATTAGAAATTCGTGCAGTTCTCGGTGCGCATGCTCACCACGCACCTCCGTGCTTGGCACATCAAAAACGGTAAAAACGCTTTGGATGAAACGGCAAATGTTTTTCTATTTCACCGAATACCAATGCCCCTCTCAAATCTTCAACCAGTGGCAGTTTATGAAGTTTCGCCCCTTGCACTGCTAGTTGACGCAAACCATTTGTTGCAGACTGGGCTGGGGGAGGCAAAACTGAGGGTATTCCAGTTCCCCCGTAGCCCGAAATACGCGCTGGATTTCCAACGACAATGGCATTCCGGGGGACATCTCGTGTAACAACAGCCCCGGCACCAACCATTGCATTTGCACCAATGGTCACCCAGGCAATATGGTAGCGTTGGCACCAATAGACGCACCACGGCGAACCGTCGTTTTTGGAAATGATTCAGGATACTGACCACTTCGGGGAAATCTATCGTTTGTAAAGGTTGCGTTGGGGCCTACAAAAACATCATCCTCCAACGTTACGCCATCCCACAACTGAACCCCGCATTTAATTGTGACTCGATCACCTACAATCACATCATTTTCGATAAAAACACCGTCGCAAATATTGCAGTGGTCACCGATTCGCGCTTTTTCTCTAATGTGTGCAAATGCCCATATACGCGTTCCAGTACCGGTGTGGGCAGACTCGACAATGGCTTTTTCGTGACTAAAATAGTTTGGCATCAGTCAATAATTCTGTGTAGTTGTGCTTGTTTGGTAAAGACTAAAGCCACACTTTAGTCCATCAACAAAATATGCTTATCAATTTCATATCAAATACATGGCGCAACTTCTTTCACCACCTCGCATTTTATACGCATAAGCTGCCTAAACGCTTCAGGCTGTTCTTTTACGTACTTCAGTTCAGCATCTCGAAGTAGGCTCAAATGCTCGTCTAATGAACGCGTCGTCAACAGGGTGCTATACAACTCCTTGCTGTCAGGCAATCCCCCCTAAATCCTACCCAGCACTATGTCACCAAGTGCTTTTTATAGTGCGAAGACTCCCAGTACCAAGACACAGCATTAGATCCGACCGCTCCTCGGACACCGCTTTAGCAACCAAACCTTCATAGGACGAAAAATCAAAGATTGAGAAAGGCTCCTTTCCGTGCACACGAGCCTCGTTTTCGGAAATTGCCGTCATCTTTCCCAACCATATCTCATATTGACTCCATAAGCCGGAGAGTCGGATCACTTCCAATTGTCTAGCGTGAATTGGCGAAACAAACATTTTAAATTAATTTCAGACGCATATGCAGTACTTAAGAGATCGCGAAATGCCTTAAATGCTAGATTTTCATCATCGCCCAAATCAAAGCACTTTGATTGCTCAATCAGATAAAGTCGAAAAAAATCCGCCTCAAGTTTTTGGAAATTTGCGTCATACCCTCCTCTTTCTTTAATACGCTCTTCAAATACTTGGTCTAACCTTCTTCCATTTTTGTCGTGAAAAGCAACAGATCTTCCGTCCTGCTGCGTCCGAATACTTGCGCGAACGGTATCCAGTGAAGAAAGAATTTTGGCGAGATGTATTCTTGGGCCCAATTCCCCTGCAGGTAATCCATCGGTCATCTTCGCTATACGATTGTTATCTGTTTTCGAAGCGCAGTCAGCAAAGGCCATGAAATCAAGCCCAAGAATGGCAAGTTTTGGAACCGATGGGATTGCTGCAAGGTACTTGACCAAGGACTCAATTTCGACAATATTTGCACCATCAAAGGCCGCATTGAATCGGGATGGTGCCAGCTCTTTAAGCAGAAAATGATCTGGGTCAATACCATGCGCGGCCCTTGAAGTACCAAGGATTAATACCTCAGGCCGAACCCTAGCTACAGACATGAGCTTAAATACCCTTTCATTTTTGTCGGGTTCCTGACGAAATCCGGATAGCCGAAATGGTGCCTCCCAATCTCTTATACCGTAAGGGTCGACATAAAAATTAAAGGCCATTACCGCAATCATCCCAAATGACGTTGCGAGCAAAAGTAATAGACAATATCTACGTGCTGTCATTTGCTTGTCAAAACTGAAAATATAGAAATTCGCTTACCCGATTCAGCTGAAGGAATGACGCCATAAGTGCAAACCAAACTAACAAACACGAAACCAAACTTGGGCGCCAAAGAAAATGCGACATTCGATGACTATCTGTTGAGGCTGATTCAAGAGCAGGCCTGAATTTCCCCATTATTTCCTGAGTATTTGGACAAAACCAAACCACTGCCAACAAACCCACTAGCCAAATTGCGTGTTGGAAACCGCCAAACAATGGGCCTGGCCAACCAAAACTCACTCCCAGCCCTTCCAAAATAGTAACTACATCTCCACCTAACAGGGCGCGCCCAGGTAATGGAACACCATTCAGACCGGCCATTCCAGCTAGGATGTGTAATGCTGCATCAATAGAAGATGCTCTAAAAAACACCCAAGCGACCACAACCGCGATAAAAGTCATCACCAAGGCGAGGAAATTTGTCAGATGTCTAGTGAAAAATGAATTTGGAATAATATTTATTGTTAGGGTTGACCAAACGTTATTAATGATTAAAAAACCACCATGAAGCATTCCCCAAATGACAAATGTCCAACCTGCGCCATGCCACAAACCACCTAAGGTCATCGTCAAAAATAGATTCAGGAACGTCGCGCACTTCCATTTCGATTTCCACCGAGAGGTATATAAAGATAATCTCTCAGGAATCGAGATAAAGTCATGTGCCACCGACGCCAAAAATCCGCAATACTGCGTGCCTTGTAAGGGGAATGAAAATTCAAGGGTAAGACCACACCAAACATCCTCGACAAACCAATTGCCATGTCAGAATATCCAGAAAAATCAAAATACAGTTGGAACGTATAAGCTAGTGCCCCGCCCCATGCCTCAAAAAAATCAACTGACTCGCCATGCCCTGCCGCATCAAATACAGGTCCAACATAGCCAGCAACACCATCGGCAAGAAGAACTTTTTTTGCAAGCCCGATCGCAAAAATTGAACTACCAACGGCCATATTTTCCCAATTGAACTGATATGTAGCCGAATTCCGAAACTGGGGCATCATTTCTTTGTGATGCAATACAGGGCCGGCAATCAAATGAGGAAAATAGGTAACGAATAAGAGGTAATGCACTGGATTGGGTTCGATAACACCGCCTCTACGAACATCAACCAGAAATGCTATTTGTGTGAATGTAAAAAACGATATACCTAGCGGTAATACTATATTGACTATAGGTATTGAGGAACCAAGCAAGGTGTTGGTTTGCAATATAAAAAAATCCCAATATTTAAAATAGGCCAATACAACGATGTTCGCAATGACACCAATACCGAGAAAAATTGACGCTTGCTTCCGGCCGCCAGAATGGATAGACCAAGCGATTGTTTTACCAGCAAGAAAATTAAAGGCTATTGAGGCCAGCAGTAGTGGATATAGCGAACGTCCCAAAACCCATAAAAAACCAATGAAGCAAGGGCCAAAAACAGACTTGCTCCCCACCGGGAAATTCTGGCCAAAACAAAGAAACCAGCCAGAACAATCGGCAAGAAAACGAGAATGAAAGCGAAGGAATTAAACAGCATTCTCGTAATTTCTCATGTGAAACGAATTGATATTGCATGCTCTATCATTCATGATGCATGCGCCTAGCACATTAAAAAAATTATTGAAACTCGCCAAATTGCGAACCCATCGCATCTTTGCTTGAGACTAATGGCAGATCCTGCAATAGCCATTTGATGCCTATATCCGGATCGTTCCAAATAATGCATCGTTCATGCTCGGGCGAGTAGTAATCTGTCGTCTTATAGAGAAACTCTGCCGTTTCACTCAAGGTCAGAAAACCATGTGCGAAGCCTGGAGGTATCCAAAGTTGTTTCTTGTTCTCTGCTGAGAGTATTAACCCAACCCATTGCCCGTAGGTTTTTGAGCCTTTTCGGATGTCGACCGCAGCATCGAAGACTTCGCCTTGGGTTACACGAACCAGTTTGCCTTGCGGTTGTTCAATTTGGTAATGCAGGCCACGCAATACATTTTTGGCGCTTTTGGAATGGTTGTCCTGCACAAAACTTACATTCAGGCCAGTGGCCTCCTGGAAGGCTTTTTGATTGTAGCTTTCAAAGAAGAAGCCTCGGTCATCACCGAAGACTTTGGGCTCGATAAGGAGAACATCCGGGATGCGAGTGGGCGTTACCTTCATGAATAGACTCTATCTTTGAGCAAGCCAAGCAGATATTGGCCGTAGCCAGTCTTGGCATAGAACTGGCCGAGTTCTTCCAGTTCTTCATCACTGATCCAGTGTTGACGCCATGAAATTTCTTCTGGGCAAGCGACTTTGAGGCCTTGGCGTTTTTCAATGGTGGCGATGAATTGGCCGGCTTCAAGCAGGCTGTCGTGGGTGCCTGTGTCAAGCCAGGCGTAGCCGCGACCCATGATTTCTACCTTGAGTTTTTTGCGTTCGAGGTAGATGCGGTTGACGTCGGTTATCTCGAGTTCTCCGCGTGCGCCGGGTTTGATATTTTTTGCTATTTCGACAACGTCGTTGTCGTAAAAGTAGAGGCCCGTTACTGCGTAGCGGGATTTGGGTTCTTGGGGTTTTTCTTCGATGGAGATGGCTTGTTTGTGGGCGTCGAATTCGACAACGCCGTAGCGTTCCGGGTCGGTGACCGCGTAGGCGAAAACGGTGGCCCCTTCATGGTTGGCGTTGGCGGCTTGCAGTATTTCGCTGAAGTCGTGGCCGTGAAAGATGTTGTCGCCGAGGATGAGGGCCGAGGGGTTGCTGCCAACGAAGTCGGCACCAAGAATAAAGGCTTGGGCAAGGCCATCCGGGCTGGGTTGTACGATGTACTGGAGATTGATGCCCCACTGACTGCCATCACCGAGCAATTGCTCAAAGCGCGGGGTGTCTTGCGGGGTGGAGATGATCAGGATGTCTTTGATGCCCGCCAGCATGAGGGTGGTGAGCGGGTAGTAGATCATTGGTTTGTCGTAGATCGGTAGCAATTGCTTCGAAACCGAAAGCGTCGCCGGGTAGAGGCGTGTACCGGAGCCACCGGCGAGGATGATGCCTTTGCGTGTGGTCATTTTGGATATTTCCGTATTGTGTTGTTGGCGTAAGCAATGACTTTGGGTACTGCGGCAAGGAGTACCGGGGCCATCGTCGCTACTGCGCCATAGATTTCAAGCATTTTCTCGGTGGCGTATTCGTGGGCAATCAGGTTTCTCAACTCACGAATATTGATCAGTTCAGAGGCATTTGCCCATCCACGCTTTTCCGCGCGGTAGATTCGGTCGAGGATTGAACCGCCACCAGTCAGTTCAATGTCATCCAGCAAGCGGAATACACGTTGAATAAGCAAGTCTGCCAATCGAGCAAAACGGCTGGTGAGTGACTCCAGACGTTCAAGTTGCTCTGGTGGTAATCCTTCCTGACCAATCAGATTAAGGCATCGTTCCATGGAGTATTGAAGGTACCCGGCGGCAAGTTGCAGCCCAGCCAGTTCTTCTTCTAGAAGTTCGATTTTCACTCGCGTCATAAACGCACGCCTTCTTGCATGATCATTCTGGGAAAAGGCCGAGAGGTATCAGGATAGACCACGATGTCAATCTTGCGCTCTCCGAGTTGCCGGTGAAGTTGCGCCAAAATATCCAGCTTCATCATCAGGTTTAGTTTCTTGGATAGCACCAGAAGATCAATGTCGCCCCCCTTGGCTAAATCATTGGTGCGTGAGCCAAAAAGATAAATCAAGGCGTTTTCATCTGCCTGGTGAATAACCTGGCTGATTGCTGAGCGCTCTTCGACAGCCAATCTCATGCCTTACTCACAATTCTGCACAGTATTGCTTGCCAACCCAACTCTGGTAGGCACCGCTCGTCACGTTGTTTACCCAGGATTGGTTGTCGAGATACCACTGGACAGTTTTTTGGATGCCAGTTTCGAAGGTTTCGGCTGGCTTCCAGCCAAGTTCTCGCTCGATCTTGCTGGCGTCGATGGCGTAGCGGCGGTCATGACCGGGACGATCCTTGACGTAGGTAATCTGGGTTTTGTAGGGCTGCTTGTCGGCGCGTGGGCTAAGTTGATCAAGAATGGCGCACAGTGTGTGGACGACATCGAGGTTGGGCTTTTCGTTCCAGCCACCAATGTTATAGGTTTCACCTAGCTTGCCTGCCTCAAGGACACAACGGATGGCGCTGCAATGGTCCTTGACGTAGAGCCAGTCACGGATTTGCTGACCGTCGCCATAGATCGGCAGCGGCTTGCCCGCCAGGGCGTTGTGAATGACGAGCGGGATGAGCTTTTCCGGGAAATGGTAAGGGCCGTAGTTGTTGGAGCAGTTGGTGGTTAGTACCGGCAGGCCGTAGGTATGGTGGTAAGCGCGGACGAGATGGTCGCTGGCGGCTTTGCTAGCTGAGTAAGGGCTGTTTGGTTCGTAGCGGTTGGTTTCGGCGAAGGCTGGGTCTTCTTTGGTGAGTGAGCCGTAAACTTCGTCGGTTGAGACGTGTAGAAAGCGGAAACTGGCTTTAGCTTCATCCTCAAGTCCATTCCAGTAGGCGCGGACGGCTTCGAGCAGGTGGAAGGTGCCGACGATGTTGGTCTGGATGAAATCTTCGGGGCCATGAATGCTGCGGTCAACGTGAGATTCAGCCGCAAAATTGATGATGGCGCGCGGCTGGTATTCGGCTAACAATTTGGCAACAAGATCGAAGTCGTCGATGCTGCCTTTGATGAAGATGTGGCGGGTGTCACCTTCAAGCGAGGCAAGGTTTTCCAGATTTCCGGCGTAGGTCAGGGCGTCGAGGTTGACGACAGGTTCATCCGACTGGGCAAGCCAATCAAGGACAAAGTTGCTGCCAATAAAGCCAGCTGCACCGGTGACTAGAATCATATTTCTTCCTTACTTCCTCATTTAATAGCAGTAGATTTTTCGGTCGTTTAAGGCGCTACTTGCTCTGACGAGCGGTGCCCACAATACCATCCAGTAGGCGCCCTAGCTGTTGGGTCCGAGATTTGCGCGAGTGGTCGTTAGCAAAGGATCTTGCCACACCCAGGCGGTGCCCCTCTGTTAATTTCTTCACAAACTCTCGAATGGCATTAACGATGCTGTCTATATCGGCGATGTTTGCGAGATCGTCTACGTTGGCTTCGCGCAGCATCTTGGCGGAGATTCCCTCGAAATCGACGAGCGCAAGTATTGGTTTGCCTGTTCTGTAGTATTCGTAGATTTTGGCTGGTATTTGGTGATTGCAAACGCTACCTTGAAATAGCATCAAACCGTCAGCTCGAAGCATTTCCTGAAGGGCTGTACGGTAGGCCACTACTGGCTCAAGGCGGACGATGTCCGCAATATCGAGCTCGGAAATCATTGGCCTGTAGAGATCATCATTTCCGGTGGCCCGCAAAATTATCTGTAGCCGCGTGTTATCTATTTCACCAGATTTTTTTAATTTGGATAGCGCAGCAAAAAATGGCCGCGGATCCCTTTCTTGAGGATAGAGGATGCCACTGTGAACCAAGGTGATTTGCCCTGGCGCCCCCAGTGGCCCTTCTGGCAAATTGGTTTCTGCATCACAGAAATTTTCTTCATCAAATCCATTTTCGATGACCGCCCATTGTGATTCAGGGATCTCTGGATAACGTTCGGCGTACATTTGCCGGGTTGGCTCGGTGGTAAAAATGGCCTTGGTGCAGCGATGAACTATTTGTTGTTCAATTTTGCGATGAATGTTCCAGGTGAGCGGATCTCGTGGATAGCCAGGCTCAGTGATGGAGTCACGCATATCGGCGATCCATGGCAGGCCCGTTCGCTTTTGCAAACTCTGCCCAATCAGGTGGGCTGTCAGGATGGGTGAGGTAGAGAATATAGCCGCTGGCTGATATTTTTTTATCATTTTCATCCCGGTCCAGATGCCGCCCGGCCACCAGCTAACCCAGCGATCCGGTTGCGCCATCCGATGAAAATATTTGCCGGCAATTGATAGATGACGGGAGGTATCGAGCCCAAATGCACGTTCGACGATTACGTCCTCAGGGATCTCCTTGAGTTGATCCGGACTGGTTACTTCGTAAGCCTTGGGGGAGATGGTCAATACAAGCGGGTCCCAGCCATATTCACGTAAATAGGTGCAAAATTTAAGAGTGCGCTGGATGCCACTACTCACCCTCACTGGGGGGAAATGATAGGCAATCATTAAAATACGCTTGTTCGTCATTCGTTTGTTCCGTTGGTTACTGGGCGCCTGCCGCCATCAGCAAAATTACGCATGGTTTTAGCGCGAACCGGCCACCGAGTAGCTGGGGGCATGAGCTCGCAGCCATTGTTCGAGCATCATGGATATCCAGATCATTTCGCCAAAGTAGCCGGGGTGTTCGTAGAGACGTTTGGTCAGCAATTCTTCAACGAACTCGGCGCGCAGAATGCCGCGGTCAACCAAACTACGGACGGATTCGGAAGCGAGCTTTAGGAGTGCCTCGTTTCGGGTAGCCCAAACGCCAAAGGGTAGCCCGAAGCCCTGCTTTTTCTTGGTGATGATTTCGTCAGGCAAAAAGCCACGGAGTGCTTCTTTGAAGAACCAGCGGAGTTTCATACCCTTGAGCTTGTAGTCGACTGGCAGACGCATTGAGAATGCAAGCAGATCATCGTCGAGCATGGGAAAGCCAACTTCAAGCCCCGCCAGACGGGTCGTGCCGGAGACTTTGGGCAAATCGCTTTCGGCCAGGGTGTAGCGCCAGTCAAAGGCAAGTTCGCGATTCGTATTATTGGCGGTATGCGCAGCAGCCCACACTTTGCGCTGAAGTTGCAGCGGCGCAGAAATATCAACCTGCGCCAGGAAGTCGTTACCCAGTGCCTGCTGGATACCCAGCCGGGTAATCAGGTTGTACATTTGCAAACGGTCCGGCATCGGAACGCTGGCTTGTTCAACATAGCTGGATGCCTTGCGCACTAATGGCAGGCTGCTGGCAAGGCTGGTGCCCAAGAGCGGTTCCATGATGCCGGTGCGAATTGCGCCCGGGATGTGTTGATACCAATCGAACACGCGCTGCTTGGCGTAGCGGGAGTTGCCACCGAAAAGTTCATCACCACCATCGCCCGCCAGGATGCGTGTTACACCGTCATCCTTGGCCATTTTGGCGCAGTAGTAGGCGGGCAAGGCCGATGAGTTGCCGAAAGGCTGGTCGTAACTTGCTGCAACCATGGGAATGCTACGCACCAGATCATCCGGGGTGACGTAGTACTCATGGTGTTCGGTATTGAACTGACGCACCGCGATGTGGGCGAACTCCATTTCATCGTAGCCTTCAGCTTCAAAGCCGATGGAGTATGTGGCAGCCGGTGTGCCGTGTGCCAGGCCGATCATGCCGGCGACGGTTGAACTATCGGTGCCGCCACTTAGGAAGCAACCGGCTTTGCCACCATCCAGTTGACGCGCTGTGGCTTGTTGCAACAGCGCACGGAATTCGTCGCGAAGTTGATCGAAGGGTGGCGGTGAAACCTCTGTAAAGGCAGGTGTCCAGTAGGGTGCTACGGTCAACTGGTTATTTTCGAATAAAACGTAGTGTGCCGGGGGGACTCGGTAGATCCCTTTATATATGGTTCTGGGCGAAGGTATGGCGTGGGTATAGAGATAGTCGAAAATGGCTTGCGGATCGATTTCGGTGGTCGAGTCTGCGAGTTGGTCGGCGCGCTCGGCGAATCGCAAGTGATTGCCGACTTGACGGTAGCAAAGGCTGCGGATGGCAAAGCGGTCGATGGCTAGGAAGGTTCTTCCATCGGGCTCACAAAACGCTATTGCAAAATCACCTGATACCGTTTCTGGCGCCCTTACCCCTTTGTCTTTGAAGGCTTGGAGCCATGCGCTTAATATTCCTTGCTGAGTTGCGGTGGAGTCCAGGTTTTTCTCGGAGAATCGAGGTTTGCCGATAGCAATTGATTTCATGTGTTCGCCATTGAGGCAGGCTGTTTCAGAAGTTATGTTCATCATCGTCATTCGAGTCAATGCGCTCTTGAGTCAGCAAATTTTTTGTGATTTCGGCTTGATTTTTCGGTCAATACGATTGAGTAGATAAGAAGTAAGTAGAAAACAAAAGCTAAACGGGGTACATCGGTCAAGCTGTCGAATAGTCCGACCACAAGAAATCCGATGATGCCCGAGGTCAAATAGGGGGCCAATGGGTGTGAGGATGCTTTACTGACGTTCAACCGCCAGAGGGCAGCAAGCAGCAGAAAAGTCGATGTGATCAAGCCAAAAATTCCTTGGTCAAAGAGCGTGTTCATCTGCAGGTTTTTCGCATGCCATGGCATGTGATCTCGATCACTGGAAAAAAACCATCTTTGCATTTCATTGGAAAAATGTTGGTTTGCCAAAAGATTTTGGCTGCCAAACTCCGTCAAAATCAAATCATCAATATCAGCAGCACCGGCCTGTGTTTCAACACCTATTGAAAACATTTTTAGTCGTGGTGCATACCAGACTCCGCCATTGAGTAATGGCCCATCCAGACGCATTTTTATGCTTTGCCATTGATTGGTACCTGCTTTAACTGCTGTATTTTGGATCGCACATTGCGCAACATAGAGGAGCTGCTTTTCACAGACCTCGACATGTATGTTGACATCAGACTTGGTCCTAACTTTCAGTTCGAGATCAAACGGCCCCTGTGCCGAAAAAACTCAAACGCTGCGACACTCTCATTAGATCACCAAAACTTATTGGATGCCCACCGCCGGTCAAGGTCAAGAAACCGTTGTTATCTTCGTGTGAAATTGAATACGTACCCGGTACTGCACTGTTAGGTATCAGGAAGTAATAGTTTGCTGGAAATCGCCCTAAGCCTTTTCCAAAAACAAAATCCAGTGGCGACTGAAGCATGAAAACTGTGCGCTTCCAATGTTCAAGACGGCCATCCGCATCTTGTGATGATGTCGAGAATCTGTCGCCCATATATGAGCCACCGGAAAAAACTGCAACAACAACACTGGCTGCCAAACTAATTGTGAGCATTGTTCCTTGCCAGCGTATGTCATTTGGCCAGATTGGCTTGGAGGAAAACGCTCCCCACATTACGAGGGCAAGGACAATAATCATTGCTAAAACCATACCTGTCGCAGCCTCCTCGCCCCCCCAAAAGATGGAAACGTTGACAGCCGCTATCGCCAAACTGAAAAATCCACCAAGACCAATCAGGGAACCTGTGTCTGTTTGTTCTCGGCCAGGCCAATGCAGCGCAATTAGCGAAATGGCAAACAACAGCGCATAGAGCACATACGCACCTTTTGGAACAAAACTGATTGCCCCAACAAGCGCCAGCCCAAGTACGCCCCCTGCCACCCCGACCACAATCATTTTGGAGCGCTTAATCTTTTGGATTGCAGAGGGTATCGAAAAGCCGATAATAAGCACCCCGATCAGGGCTAGTAAGCCTCTATAGCCACTCCCGGGGAAAACGAGCGCGGCTAAAACGCCAATAACGAGCAGCGCCCCCCCCCACTTCATCGGGGTCCAAACCGAATCGCCTCTATCAGCATTCCGTAAATTTTCCCTTCGATTCAACAACCACGCCAGCAACGCCAAGCTCACCCCCAGCGCCAGATAGACGCCGCGCGAAAATGTGGTGAGCGATGCATACGAGGCAACACCAACAAGCACGAGCAGGGGCACAGCCTGGGTAATCTTTTTTACTGAACGCAATGCCCAAATTGCAAATGGGAATGCCAATACAAGCCATCCATCCAGCGCAGCACCACCCACGTGCATTTCCCAGAAAAGGCCGGTCGAACGGTAGTCGGATGAAAAATTCAGCAAATCGGTAAAGGCTAGGCGTTCCCAAATCGTTGATAAGGAAACCAGGCCAAGTCCGGCGGCAAAGCCAGCGCCCAGGTAACGTGCAAATCTGGTTTCGTCCTGGCTGTTTAGTTGCCGCATTAGCGGCACAAGCAGGAGAGCAAGAAAGAAGCTCTTGGCAATTCTCAGGCTATTCATCGGACCGTTGTAGCCTTGATACAGACCAAAAATAAATCCACCCGCGTCTTCAAAACCTCGAAACATCGAGATAAGGAGCGATAAAGCAAAAAATCCAGCAAGCACGACAAAAACTTTCGACTGCTGCTTGGTTATCCATTTTTCGGACGAAAGAGCACGCTTGAAATAACCACCGGCTACCGTGGCAAGCACCAATAAATCGAGTTCTTCAAAGGTGATCCAGCCGGTCCAGGGGGCTAATCCAGCCACTGGCAAGATGCAGGGTAATAATATCGGCCAAACCCACGGCCTTATATAAAAAAAACTTGCGAAGAGAATAAATCCAATTATTGGAAATGGTTGCGCGATTGGATAATGATATGTAAGCGCCCCCCCAGCAATTAATGCGGTGAACGCAAAAACAAGGCTAATTATGCGATTACGCATTAGTCGCGAGAGAGGTAATCAATGGGTAATGAAGCCAAAAATTATTTTATTAGTCACTATTCAGCCGAAAGCAAACCTCGAAGACACGCCAGAAGCGTTCCGACGGTCTCGAAAATGGCGCAGCGACATTCACATTTGCCATTGAATCTAGCTGAGGCAAAGCACCGGCAAGCTTTGTTTCAGCCGTAAAATTTAAAGTTTTTCCTTGAAGGTTGAGTTCTCGATTAATTATCAGCAGTAGATCGCTTAATAAATTCATATTTTTCTCCTTAAAACTGGGGTACTTCGATCTCTGTTAGTAAGACCCTGATTAATTCGTCATTCCCGCGAAGGCGGGAATCCAGCACCTTGTCTTTCATGGGTTCCCGCCTTTCGCGGGAACGACGAAACGGGCCAAGTTCGTACTTTTTTAAAGATCAAGCGCGACCGTTTCCGAGTATAAGTAATCCATATCCGATGCTGCCAAGGTTGTACTTAGAAATTGTTTTGCATTAAAACCGGTTCTGACTGCCGACAGCTTGGGCATTTTAGTCAGCACGCGTCTTTCAACGTGCGTGCTCATCATTCCCTGCCAGAAAAAATGCCAGCTCAAGCAGCTTGAATATCGATTAAATACTTGGCCATCGCTCATGTAAATAACGTTTGCACAGGGCAAGCCTTTGAATTCACCCCGTTTGAAAATAATATGGCACCAGTCATCTGGTTTACCAACGATCAAATGCTGCAACCAGGGAAACAGGGCATGATCTTTCCATATCTTGAGCATTTCACCTCTTAGGCTGCGCTCAATTTCGAGGGGTTCCGTGAGTACACGACCACCAAACGATGGCAACGGAAAGTTTGGCATCACGACTACGGCCTCATCCATCGATTTGAATTTGAAGAATTGAAGCGTACCAGCCACGACTTTTGTCGGAGAAAAATCAGTGAAGTGATAGCCCGGCTGCGCGACTACATTCATGGCTAGTTGCATGCTGAATTTGCGATGGCTGTCGAGGACACACCAGCTTGTGATGTTGCAGAATTTCTCATTTTGCCCGCGGATAACTCTGTCCGCGTAATAGGCTCCGATACCACCGACTATTTTTCCTTCATCACGCATCATGAAGCCATAGTTGGGGCGAGTTTCGCACCAGTTTTTTTGCAAGCCAGATATCCAGTCCGGTGCCGACCGGCTGACGGGCATATTGGATTCCAGAAATGCGGCAAACTCTGGCAAAGTCTGGTCGGTGATCGGTTCAATTACAGGTTTGGCCATAACTTTAGTTCACCGTTTGAGTCTGGCTATTTTGATCGTCAGGGAGGCTGGATAGCCAGTCTATTCCCCATTCTGCGACTTGCTCGCGCCATTTGCTGGTTGAAAATGTGTGGTCGGCGTATTGAAGATCGTGGCGCACCATGGCACATGCGGCGAGATGCTCTTGCCAGGCTGGCACCGCTTGCAGGAGGTCATCAAACTCTTTTGAGATCATGTCCCGACCACTCATAACCAGCATGATTTGCCCTTTGAAGCGGGAAAGTCCATCCAGCATTCTGTCTGGCAACGGTTTGCTGCGGTCAACGTCAATTTTTGCAGGTTTTTTGTTGGCTTGAAGACTGGATGTGCTTTGCCCGCGAGCGAGTGAGATCATTTTCAGAGCTGACTTCATCGAGCCAACAAAATCAAATTTCAGACTGAACACCTTTACCCAGAATGAGCGTTGCTTCAGGCGGTCAAGGTAGTAGTGTTTTACAACGGCTTTTGCCTGGCCTTGCTCAGTTCGGACCCACGGGTTGATCATTACGACCCCCTTAACTCGCGAGTCTTTGTGGGCGAAGAGCAAGGATGAGGAACTTGCATTGCACTCCCCCCACAACACCACTTGTTTCAACGTCGGTGTTTCTGCAAAAAATCGATCCAGTGCAACTCGGATATCAGCCTCAGTATCCTCAAATTCAACGTATTCGCCGTAGCTGTCGCCCATGCCGCTGAAATCAAAGCGCATTACCGGAAAGCCTTGTGATGAAAATTTTCGGGCCCAAAGCACGAGCTGGCGATGACCGCCAATTCGGTATTGAGGACCACCAGCGACCATCATCAACACGCCAGTTTCCTGTTTTCCCGATGCGGGGTGAAGCATTCCGATCAATGGGGAAGCAACGCCTTCTAAAACAATCGGTTTTTCATTCATTTGGCTGGCCTGAATTGTTGAAGCCAGTCTGAAGTCTTGGTCACAAGATCAGGGGCAAGAAAACGTTCATGCAGAGCCCAGAACGCGGGGCCATCAAAGAGCTGAATTTCTGTTGCTTTACCTGATTGTTGCCAGCTTTCAACAAGTTTTTCACTAGCAGGCGAAAGCGCGCCTTCTGCGCCAGTTGCTTTCTCAAACCAGATTACCTTTGATGTTTCAGGTGGCAGCAACTCGGCCAGATTTAGGCTATCCAATGCCATGCCTAGTTCTGGGTTGATCTCGTAGCCGGCAATTTCAATACTGCTACCGGCGGCGAGTTGCGCTCGCATTCCGCCAGAGGTTTCTTTGGGAATGTCGGTTCGGTCCATATTGGCTGCCATCTTCATCCGCATGAACTGAGTGAAATAGCTTTTGCCATCGACAACAGCCTGCCACGCGATCAGCACTCTTGTTTTTGGCGAATTGCGTACTGCACTGACTGCCAGCGGGAAACCCAGGCGGATGCCCAAGAGGGCAACACAGCCGCCGGGCTGGTCATCCAGCCAAGCTTCGGCGTAACGGATATCTTCAAGCCAGGTATCCCAGCGGGCATCGCCATATTCGCCGTCACTTTCACCGGTGCCATAGAGGTCAATCACCAATGTTCCGAGCCCCTGTTGCGCCAGAGCCTGTGCCTGAATCGTCACCATACTGCGGCAGCGATTCATTTCTTCATTGAACCCGGGCACGACCAACACGTTGCCCCAAGTTTCAACGTCACCTGACGGTTCATGGTAAATGCAGAAAATTCTACCCGCACTACTGGGCAGGAAAAACGGACGTGGTTTTGAGTAGCTATTTTCCAACGAGATCATCTCTAACTACGGCCAACTAAATCAGGCCTTTTTTGCGAAGTACAAAATCGGCCATGCGGGCTAGCGTACCGAGGTTGTCGATATTTATTTCTTCCTGCGCCAATGGGATTTGATAGGTTTTCTCATACCAGGCGATTAGTTCGAGCAGGCCGGTCGAGTCGATCAAGCCGGTGGCTGGAATGATTTCATCAACGCCTAATTCGGAGGCATCGTCTCCGGTTTCTGCAGCAATTTCGACAATTCTTGCCTTGATGGCGGCTTCGATCGCCTCTTTGTTCAGTGACATCTAAGTTTTCCCTGATTAGTTTTTGTTGGGTACGGCCAGCTTTTTGAGCATAGCGACAACTTGTCCACCGTTGAGAACACGATGGTCGTAGCTGGCACCGAGTACGCCTTTGCCGCCCTGCCCCGCTGCGTGAGCAATCATGAGCGAGGTGTGTGGTGACAAAATGGGGATATGACGCGTCACCTTCCAGCGTTCCATACTGGAAAATCCAATCGTGGCACCTGATGCTTCAGATTCTTTAAGGTTATGCCCAGCCGCTCTACGCAGCACATCGCCCAGTGCGTTGACGAAGCCCAGTTCGTCCTGAGTTTGCGCATTGCGAACGACTGCCAGGTAAAGAGCTTCCCCGGCCTGAATGGTGAAGCCAAGGTTTACCGGACTGTATTCATATCTTTTGTTACCAACGATGGTGGCATTCAAATGCGTTTTTTCTTGCGCAATCTGAATTAGTCGCCAAGCCATCAAAGGCAACAAAGGCGGCATCAGCAGCCCGTTTTTATCCTGAAACTGCTTGGCGTATTCGACCCACGGGCCAAGCTCGTATTCAATCTCAATATAACCAGCCACCGCAAAATCACGATGCCAGGTGACCGTTGCTGCCATGCCTTTTTCTTCACGGCTGAGACTGACCTGATTGCCGGCCACGTCAGGAAGGACATCCGTGGCCCGAGATTCAGTAGCCTTAGTCGCCTCTGCTTTTGCACCGCCTTGTGCAGCGAGATATCGCTCAACGGCTTCGACAGTAATTCGTCCATCAATGGGTGTAACAAGCTCGGCTTGTAAACCGTTTTGAGCCAGAAGCAGGCGGGCTTTGGCCGTAATTTCAGAGTTTTTAGCGGTTGACCGCAGCAATGAGGTTTCTTGCGGCTCAGGGATAGCTTCATCCACATTTTCACCAAGCCAAAGCATGACACTGCCCACCTTAACGACTTCGTCAGGGTTGGCGACAAAGCCAAGCACGAATCCGGCGGCAGCGGCGGTCACGTCAAGAACCGCTTTGTCGGTTTCAACCTGCCCAACTATCTGGCCGTTCTCGACCTTGCTGCCAATCGCCACATCAAAAGCCAACACTTTGACTTCGTCGTCGTTGTTGTTAATTCGCGGTACGTAAATCGCTGTTGCCATTATTTGTTTCCCAAAAACTACAAAATATCCAGAACAGCCGCGACGATTGCGTTCTCGTCGGGCAATTGCGCGCTTTCCAGGCTGCGGGCGGAAGCAATGGGGACGGGTGCTGTGCCCAGGCGGGCGACTTTACCCCGATAGCCATTCTCCATGAGCATGGCCAGCACCTCGGCACTGAAACCGAATTGATGATGCGCCTCTTCGACAACCAGAATTCTCGGCCGATGCAGCAAAGCCTTGAGCAGCGCAAAGCGCGGCAAAGGCGCCAGCATGGCCGGTGCGATTATTTCTACGGTCAACTCTTCGTTTTCTTCCAAAAGTCGAGCGGCTTTTTCCGCAACAGGCAACATACCGCCATAGGAAAGCAAAGTGATGTCTGGATCCTGGCTTCCAGCGCGCAGCGTTGGGAACAGATCGGCGCCAAGGTCCCCGGCTTCCGCTTTGATTTCTTCGTATCCCGCTGAGTCCTGTTTTTCGGCGTAGAGCAGTTTGTGCTCAAGGAAAAGTGTGGGATTCGGCCAACAAGCTGAGGCATTGATCAGCAACTGGCCGATTTTGTGTCGATGACTTCCAAAGATGACGGTCAAGCCCGGGCACCGAGATAAAAATATTTTCGAGGCTCTGGCTGTGGGTTGGGCCATAGCCGCGACGACCGCCACAGGGGGCACGAATGACGATCGGCACGGCTGAATCGACAAACATTCCGGGAAACTTGACGGCATGGTTGTAGATCTGGTCCATGCAAAGTGTCAAAAAGTCGGCGAACATAATCTCAACGATGGGCTTCTTGCCGGCCATTGCCAAGCCGATGCCAGCCCCGGTAATACCAGCTTCGCTGATCGGCGTGGACACCACACGATGCTTGTATTTATCGGAGAGGCCAACAGTCACCTTGAACGCACCGCCGTAGGGGTCGTGCAAATCCTCGCCCAGCAAAACCACACTCTCATCATGCTCAAGCAGTTTGCCCAAGGCATCATTGAGCGCCAGACGAACATTGGCAGCAGACGAATCAGCTGCGGGACAATCAATTTGCAGCGCTGGCTTGAAGGAGTGCTCTGGAGGCTGATCGAAACCGGCTAGAGGTGACTCCATCGCAGCTTTTTCGACTTGCGCCAGGAAAACCTGGCAGGCGGACTCGATGGCCTTAACGTCATCAGCAGCACAACGGGCGCGCAGGGCTTTTAACGGATCGCTGGCGGTAATTTCATCGCGCTCATCAACGTCGCGGAGGTCGTCACCTTTACTGTGCGGCCCCATTCTTCCGGTATCGATCACCAACATCCCGGGGCGACGACTTTCGCGCATGTCTTCAACAACGCGCTCAACCTGAGCCGAAAAGTCTTCGTCACGATCGCTCAACCGCCAGGCAGAAAGACCGAATGCCAAGCCACGTGCAACGATGTCGCCGCCGATCGTGTCACGGGTGTAGGTCGTCTGGGCAATGCCGTTGTGTTCAACGACGAAAAGAACCGGAACATTCCAGATTGAGGCCAGATTCATACTCTCGTAGAGCAGGCCCTCACCGAGGGTACCATCACCAATCACAATGGCAACAATCCCCCGACTTGAACGCGACTTCAAAGCGTGTGCAAGACCAACGCCAATGCCGGTCATGCCCGCCTGAACACCATTGCTGTGAAAATTGCGAAAGGCAAGGTGCTGACTGCCACCATAGCCACCACAAACACCGGTTTGTCGGCCCATGATCTCGGCGACCAGACCCAGACAATCACCCGAATAGGTCAAAAAATGACCATGATTGCGATGATTGGAGAGTACGTAATCGTCAGGGTCGTTCAAGGCGCGAACGACGGACATCTGGCAAATTTCCTGCCCCAGGCAGGTGTGTGTCGTCCCGGAAACCAGGCCGCGCCCAAAGAGTTCGAGGATTAGCTTCTCGGTCTCACGAATCAGGTGACCGAAGGCAAATAGTTCTTTGGGAGAGTTGCCGATGCAAGGCTTACCAAGCGCATCGACGCTGACGATCGAGGAAATATCCATCTAGCAATCCAAAAAATGTACGACATTGAGTTCTGGTGAAGATCACACGACAATTAGTAAGTCAGAAAGCCGCAAAACCAAGAGCCCCCCACCGCCCGCGATACCGGGCAATGAGCCTCTAACTAAGCAACTTGCCTTCAACAAATTCAACGAGAGAGCCAACGGTAGCGAAGGTACTGCCTTCGATTTCATCATCATCAACCATAAAGCCAAAGCGCTCTTCGAGGCCAGTAATTAATGAAACCACAGCCATCGAATCGAGTTCTGGCATTGCACCCAGCAAAAGCGTACTCGAAGAAAACTCTGCGGAGCGGCCATTCAAACTTAGGACTTCGTCCAGCAGGGACAGTACTTCTTTGAGCGTATTCAAGTCATTCTCCAACCGGTTTTAGTGCCAACATTATAAAGGGCGAATCAAATTTCGACTGTGAGATACTACTCAACGTCATAGCCAGAAGTACGATACGCTCAAGTCAAATTGGCTTGCAGCCCTAACTTTCTGCCTTCAAAGATTACGCCACTGTTAAAACCACTTATGACCGAATCCTTTTTGTTACATGATCTGATTTCCAAGACCGCCTCAGCCAAGCCTGAAGCCGCAGCCTTAACTTATGGGAAAGCGGACTTGAGTTATGGCGAATTGGATGCTGCAGTTAACCGTTTCGCCAGCGGACTGATTTCACTTGGGCTAGAGCGCGGCGAGCGTGTCGCGATCTATCTTGAAAAGCGCTTCGAGACGGTCATTGCCAGTTTTGGCACACCCGCAGCCGGTGGAGTTTTTGTACCGCTGAACCCGTTGCTTAAGGCGGAGCAGGTTGGCTACATTCTGCGCGACTGCAATGTTCGGGTTTTGGTTACTTCACCAGAGCGCTTGGCTCTGCTCCAGGAAACGCTACACGAATGCCATGATCTGCGCCACGTTGTCGTGCTTGATTCCGCCGAAGCAGTCGGCAGTATTGGTGCATTGAGTATTTGCCGCTGGTCTGACCTGCTCAACCAACCGCGAGTCGCGGGACATCGGGTCATCGATACTGATGTTGTCAGCATTCTTTATACCTCTGGCAGCACCGGCAAACCCAAGGGGGTGGTTCTTTCGCATCGAAATATGGTGGCCGGGGCCAAGAGTGTGGCGAGCTATCTGGAAAATCACGCAGGCGACACGCTATTAGCGGCCCTGCCGCTTTCTTTTGACGCCGGTTTTAGCCAGTTGACTACCGCTTTCCATGTCGGCGCCCGCGTCGTACTGCTTAACTATTTGCTACCGCGCGACGTGATCAAGGCGATTGAACGCGAGAAGGTAACCGGGTTGACCGCGGTACCCCCACTCTATATTCAGCTGACGCAACTTGCCTGGCCGGCTTCGATTACCGAACACTTGCGCTACTTTGCCAATACGGGTGGCCGCATGCCGCGGGAAACGCTCCAGGCTTTGCGGCAGCATCTTCCGCAGACACAGCCCTTCCTGATGTACGGCCTGACTGAAGCTTTCCGTTCGACTTTTTTGCCACCAGCGGAAGTCGACCGCAGACCGGACTCGATCGGCAAAGCGATTCCAAATGCCGAAATTCTGGTTTTACGCGAGGACGGTTCACCCTGTGCGCCGAATGAACCGGGCGAACTGGTGCATCGAGGCGCACTGGTTGGCATGGGGTACTGGAACGACCCCGAAAAGACAGCCGAACGTTACAAGCCACTGCCCGTGCATGCGCCGGGTCGCGAGGCTGGGCTGGTGCTGCCTGAACTAGCCGTATTTTCAGGCGACACGGTACGGATGGATGAGGAAGGCTTCTTGTACTTTATCGGTCGTCGTGACGAGATGATGAAAACTTCCGGCTACCGGGTCAGCCCGACCGAGGTTGAGGAAATTCTTTACGCTACCCGGATGGTGGGCGAATGTGTTGCATTTGGGGTCGATAATGATCGACTGGGACAAGCGATTCAAGTGATTGCGACGCCGCCAAACGACGGTTCGCTTGATATCAGCGCTTTACTCGGTGAATGCCGGTTGCGGATGCCAGCCTACATGGTGCCAGCCGGTATTGAGGTTCAAACCGGCCCCTTGCCGCGCAACCCGAATGGCAAAATTGATCGAAAATCGTTGTCAACTGCTTGGATCGAAAACCATCCCGGTTAGTACGATTTTTTCCATTGACTCACAAACCAGAATGTCGTCACGGCGCGAGTTGAGATCCATTTGACACAAAGATTCTCGACGACTTAATCGCCACCAATCTAACAGGATTTTTCTGATGTCCTCATCATCACGCGCCCTCCCGATCCACGCACCGATGCCCCAGTTTGCCGTCGCCAATGAGCAATTGTTGGTCGGTGGATTACCGCTTGAGCAGTTGGCAGCACGAGTAGGGCAAACTCCGTTTTACGCATATGACCGTAAGCTACTGCAGGCTCGGGTCGATGAACTACGAGCCACCCTGCCCGCTTCCATCAAATTGCATTACGCCATGAAAGCCAACCCGATGCCTGCTGTGGTTGGCTGGATGGCTGGCCTGGTGGATGGCATTGATGTCGCGTCGTCCGGTGAATTGAAAGTCGCACTTGATGCTGGCACTAACCCGAAGGAAATCAGCTTTGCCGGCCCTGGAAAGCGACGGAGTGAGTTAGCGCAGGCGGTAGCTGCCGGCGTCCTGATAAATATTGAATCGTTTCGTGAGGTGACTGAACTCGATGCGATTGCGCAAGACTTGAAACTGCCCGCTCGGGTTGCGGTTCGGGTCAACCCAGATTTTGAGCTGAAAGGCTCAGGAATGAAAATGGGCGGCGGTCCAAAGCAGTTCGGGGTGGATGCCGAACAAGTACCAGAACTGCTTGCCGAGATTGCTCAGGCTGGATTGCAGTTTGAAGGGTTTCACTTGTTCGCAGGCTCACAAAACCTTAAAGCAGAATCAATTTGTGAAGCGCAGCAAAAATCCTATGAGCTTGCTTTGCGTCTAGCAGAATCAGCACCCTCGCCGGTTCGCTTTCTCAACTTGGGTGGCGGCTTCGGAATTCCCTATTTCCCTGGGGAACAGCGGCTTGATCTGTCCACTGTTGGCGCGAATCTGGCACAGATCGCTGCCCGTGCCGCGTTGGAAATGCCCGACGCCGAATTGGTGATCGAACTGGGCCGCTACTTGGTCGGTGAGGCGGGAATTTATGTCTCGCAGGTCGTCGACCGCAAAGTTTCGCGCGGCCAGATTTATTTGGTGGTCGATGGCGGCTTGAATCATCATTTATCCGCGTCGGGCAATTTCGGCCAAGTCATTCGAAAAAATTACCCTGTGGCAATTGGTAACCGAATGACTCAACAAGAAAAAGAAATTGCGTCCGTCGTCGGCCCTTTGTGTACGCCGCTTGATCTATTGGCTGACCGTATGGAACTTGCTATTGCCCAACCGGGCGATCTTGTCGTGATCTTTCAGTCTGGTGCTTATGGTGCCAGCGCCAGCCCGCACTGCTTTCTCGGACACCCGCATCCCGTTGAAGTACTGGTTTGATGCCATAGTCGTAAAACTGGTTGCTTCACAACATCAGAAAAACTTGCTTTAACAAAGCGCTTAAATTTCACAAAATTATAGCAAATTCATGTAAATATGTTTTTATTCCACTTAAGCTACTGATTAACCAGTCAATTCCTCATCAGCCGACAGAGCTGCAGCCTGCCTCATTAGCGTAAAATATGGGAATGGTCTCAATCGCTTTTCTTTTTATCGGCCAAATTCATGAGCACCCTTGTTATGTCAATTCGGCTCATCAGAGCGCACTTCGAGCTACCGTGAAATACCGCACAGAGAAAATTATTCGCGACTCATAGAATTCGATTCATCGAACCTCCAGCCTTATCCGAGTGGTCACATCACTGGTAATGCTGGTCTGCCGCAAATAATGACGAAATAAAAATGGGGTCTGATCATGATTCGGATGTTTAATCACTGGTTACGCTGGCGAGCGCTAGGCCAGATGTTGTTCGACTTCTCCTTTGTTATCGTCGGCATGATCATTGCGCTGATGTGGGTGGGGAGCGGCCTTCCAATTAACCACGAACAAGTTCTGATTTTTGCCTTTTTGCTCGGCGCGGCCATGCTGGTGATCAATTCCTGGCTTGGCTTTTATCAGCGTCTGAACAAGCGCACCGTCATGGAAAGCCGTGCGCGAGGGGTGTTGTCGCTCTACTTGGCAGTGCCGGTTGCGTACGGGATATTCGCCATTCTGCCGCTAGCGGGTGTGAGTCAAGAATTTTTGCAGCTCTCAGCGATGTCGGCGGTTTTTGGCATGTTGGTGACCCGCGTCAGTGCATCACATGCGCCTAGCTCAAACATGCTGACCCGTCGTATTCTTGTCTTCGGCACAGGTGCCCGAGCACTGGCAGTCAAGCGCGCACTCAACAAATCCGACCCTTCGGCTGAAATCATGGGCTTCTTCCCCAGTTCCAACGAAGAAGAAATCGCCGTGCCCAGCCGTATGATTATCTCCAGCAAAAAATCGCTGACTGACACCGCGATCAATCTAAAAGTTGAGGAAATTGTTGTCGCGGTTACCGAACGCCGGGGCGGAGCGATGCCCCTGCGCGAACTGCTGGATTGCAAGCTTCAAGGGATCAAAGTCCTCGACCTGGCTAGCCATTTTGAGCAAACACTCGGGCAAATTCGTCTGGAATCGCTCTACGCTGGCTGGCTGATATTTGGTGACGGTTTTAGCCAGGGTAGTGCCCGAACCATTGTTAAACGTATTTTTGACATTGTTTGTGCGACGTTTCTTATTCTGCTCTCGCTTCCCGTCATGCTGATCACTGCGCTGGCGATTGTTATTGAAAACGGTTTTCCTGTGTTCTATCGCCAGGAACGCGTCGGGCTCAATGGACGATTGTTCAATGTCATCAAATTCCGCAGCATGCGTCGTGATGCTGAGAAGGATGGCAAACCGGTATGGGCCAAGGCGCAGGATAATCGCGTGACGAAAGTCGGAAGAATTATTCGCAAACTTCGAGTAGATGAGCTACCGCAACTTTTTAGCGTGCTGACAGGCGACATGAGCTTGGTTGGCCCTAGACCGGAGCGTCCTTTCTTTGTCGACCAACTGACAAAAGAAATTCCGTTTTATGCGGTTCGGCACAGCGTAAAGCCGGGCGTAACAGGCTGGGCTCAGGTGCGCTACCACTACGGCGCCACGGTTGAAGACTCTGCCGAAAAACTCCAGTACGACCTTTACTACGTCAAGAATCACTCACTATTTCTGGATATTCTGGTTCTTTTTGAGACTGTCGGTGTTGTTCTCACCGGCAAAGGCGCTCAGTAACCCACATAACGCCGCGTTTTCCGCGACGTCCAAATTAAACGCACATGGATACTGAATCGGCTTCCCTGATCGCCTGGAGCTTTGGCGTTGCCGCTGGCGCCTATGGATTGCTGGTAGCGTTCCTTCTGTCGTTTGGTCGCGAATGGCATGCTACGCGCCGCGCCAGAATGATGCTCCTTGCCGTTTCACTCTCGGCAATCTGGGCAAGCCTGTCATTTCTTGCTGCCACGGGTAGCTACCCCGTACTGACACTTTCAGCCTCGCTCACCAACATTTTCCGTTACGGTGCCTGGTACGGTTTCCTTACTCTTCTACTCATTCCCAACGCAGGAACACTACAAAACAAGGCGTTGCTCCCGGGATGGCTGATACCCGCGTGCTGGATGACGGGTATTGGCGGCGTGGCTTTGCAACTATCGCTGGTTTTTGGCTGGCTATCTGCGGAGCAGTGGCTTAGAACAGCTCTCTTCCACGCGCTAGCCATGCCGGTGCTAGGTTTGATGTTGGTAGAACAATTGTTCCGAGCCGTGTCAGATGACTCCGCCTGGAATATCAAGCCACTATGCCTTGGTCTGGCCGGCCAGTTCATCTTCGACATCTATCTTTTTTCCGATGCGCTGATGTTCAACCGAATCGATGGGGACGCACTGACCATCCGTGGTTTTTTCCACGTACTGACTATTCCACTACTGGTTCTGGCCAGCCTGCGCAGTCGTGACTGGACGGCAAAAATCCGCTTGTCGCAAAAAGCAGCCTTTCACTCCGCGACCCTGCTAATTGCCGGTGTCTATCTACTATTCATGGCGGGCGTTGGTTACTACGTTCGCTACTTCGGTGGCGACTGGGGCGTGCCCTGCAACTGGCGCTGGTTTGGGCCGGCATTCTCGGCTTGGGCGTTCTGGTCGTTTCCGGCTCCATGCGGGCCAAAATTCGTGTTCTCGTCGGCAAACATTTTTTCAGCTATCGTTACGATTACCGTGAAGAGTGGTTGCGCTTCACCCAGACACTATCGGCCCAAGACTCGCCGGAGGCAATGGGGCAACAAGTGATCCGTGGTTTAGCCAACATGGTGGAAAGCCCAGCTGGTGGCCTTTGGCTTCAGGAAAACGGCCAGGCATGCTACCGGCAAACCGCCCGCTGGAATATTCCAACGAGCGAGACTGAAGAAGCGCTTGAGTCACCCTTGATTAGTTTTCTGTTGAGTAGCGGCTGGATCATCAACCTTGAAGAATATCGCTGCTACCCAGGCCGCTATGGTGATCTCAGCATTCCCTTCTGGCTGTCGGAAATTCCCAACGCCTGGTTGGTAATTCCACTAATGGTCGGCAATGAGATGATTGGCTTTGTCGTACTGGCGAGCTCCCGGACCCGCGTCGATGTCAATTGGGAAGTGAATGATCTGCTGCGAACAGCCGGGTCACAGGCGGCTGGTTTTTTAGCCAAAATGCAGGCGACCGAAGCCTTGCTCGAAGCGCGCAAGTTCGACGCTTTCAACAAGATGTCTGCCTTTGTCGTGCATGACCTGAAAAACATCGTCACCCAGCTTTCATTAATGCTCAAAAACGCCGAGCGGCACCGGCACAATCCCGAATTTCAGGAAGACATGCTGATGACCGTGGATCACTCGGTAGAGCGCATGCGGCAATTGATGATGCAGTTGCGTGAAGGGGCAACCCCCCCGGGTACGGCTTGTGGTGTTAATCTTCCAAATGTCATTGAACGCATTCAGAAAGAAAAAATGGATCAAGGAAGATCTGTCGAGATCAGGTTGCAGGATCGTTTGGCCACCCGTGGCCATGAAGACCGACTGGAGCGAGTGATCGGTCATCTGGTGCAGAATGCGCTTGATGCCACGGATCCAACGGGCAGTGTTTGGGTTTCTCTGGAAAAACGAGGAGATCGGGCAGCTCTTGAGGTCGGCGATACCGGTCATGGCATGAGCCCGGAATTCATTCGCGAACGCCTTTTCAAACCTTTCCAGAGCACCAAACAAGCCGGCATGGGCATTGGCGCCTATGAAAGCGCGCAATACATTCGTGAGTTGGGCGGCGAAATGCTGGTCGATAGCGAACCAGATCAGGGCACACGAATTACGATGATTTTGCCTCTATTTGACGTACGTACAGAATCGGATTTACGCCAGAAGGAGCACGCGTGATCGGCGAAAAGCCCCGTACTCTCCTTATCGTGGAGGATGATCCAGCGCTGCAAAAGCAATTACGCTGGTCTTTTGATCAATTTGAGACGTTGACCGCAGGTGATCGCGAAAGCGCCCTGACTCAGGTTCATCGACACAATCCAGCCGTCGTGACAATGGATCTGGGTTTGCCGCCGGACGCAGACTCGGTTTCCGAGGGGTTCCGACTGCTTGAACAAATTCTTGCCGTAGCGCCCGACACCAAGGTCATTGTGCTAACCGGCCAGAATGATCGAGCCAACGCACTTCGGGCGATTGGTTTAGGCGCCTACGATTTTTTTGCCAAGCCTTTCGAACCAGAGCTGCTCGCGCTGACAATCGACCGGGCATTTCGCCTTTACGACCTGCAGCAGGAGAACCGCCGCCTGCAGGCCGCGCAGCATCCACCAGCCTTGGCCGGCCTACTGACGCGCAATGCCGAGATGTTACGCGTTTGTCGCACCATCGAAAAAGTAGCGAATAGTAGTGCGACTGTCCTCTTGCTGGGTGAAAGCGGAACCGGTAAAGAAGTCTTGGCGCGTGGCGTGCACGAAGCCTCTCCCAGAAAAGCCGAGCGCTTCGTCGCCATCAACTGTGCCGCCATCCCTGACAATCTCCTCGAAAGTGAGCTTTTCGGCTACGAAAAAGGCGCTTTTACGGGCGCGGCCAAAACGACCCCCGGCAAAATCGAGAGTGCTAACGGTGGCACGCTGATGCTCGATGAAATTGGCGATCTGCCGCATGCATTGCAGGCCAAGCTCTTGCGCTTCCTGCAGGAACGCGTCATTGAACGTCTCGGTGGACGGCAGGAGATTCCGGTCGACGTTCGCATCGTTTGTGCGACGCATCAGGATCTCAAGGTGCTGATCAAGGACGGGCGCTTCCGCGAAGACCTCTTCTACCGCCTCGCAGAAATCGTCATCAATATTCCCCCGGTACGAGACCGCAAGGGTGATGCCGCCCTACTGGCGCATGCTTTTGTTCGTCGATTTTCCGCAGAGCAGAACCGCGGCAACATGACGCTTTCCGAAGAGGCAACCCGTGCTATCGAGTTGCATACGTGGCCCGGCAACGTTCGTGAAATCGAAAACTGTATCAAGCGAGCGGTCATCATGGCTGATGGCCTGCAGATTACCCGCGAAGATATTGGGCTCGATCAAGCCGAAGCCAACCCGTCTGAATTCATTGATCTTCGACGTATTCGTGACGAGGCCGAGCGTAACGCGGTTGTCACCGCCTTGGGCCGAACCAATGGCAACGTCGTACGCACCGCCGAAATCCTCGGCATCAGCCGCCCTACTCTTTATGACCTCATGCACCGCCTGGGTTTGAAGTAAACACCCACATTCGAAGGAAACGTCCATGAAAAAACGTAACTCTATTCTCTCCAGTGCCATTTCCGTCGCTTTGTTATCTGCTTTTCTGGGTGGGTGCAGTGGCGACAATCCCGAGTCGCTGATTGCTTCAAGCAAAGAATTTTTGGCCAAAAATGACAGCAAGGCCGCTGTTATTCAACTCAAGAATGCCTTGCAAAAAGACCCAAACCTGGGCGAGGCACGTTTTCTTTTGGGCAAAGCGCTTTTTGAAAGTGGTGATATCGCGGGCGCAGAAGTCGAACTGCGCAAGGCGCTTGAGCGTAAATATGCCAGTGATCAAACCATTCCGCTGCTGGCCAGCGCCATGCTGGCAACTGGCCAGGCCAAGAAAGTCACTGATGAATTTGCCAAAACGCAGCTCTCCGCTGGAGAGCCGCTCGCCGCACTAAAAACTACCCTGAGTGCGGCCTATGCCGCCCAGGGAAACCGTGAGGCAGCGCAGGCTGAACTGGCTGCAGCACTCGCCAGCATGGCCGATTATGCGCCGGCCCAACTCGCCAACGCACGCATGAAAGCAGTCAACCAGAATTTTGATGAAGCACAAACTATCGTCGATCAGGTTTTGGCTAAAAATCCCAAAAATCATGACGCCCTGTTACTCAGCGGCATGCTTCAGGCGGCGAAAGGCAATCCGGACAATGCGCTGGCGTTATACCGGAAGGCGATTGAAGCAAAGCCGGATTTTTTGCTAGCTCACTCGGCCATTATTTCCAGCCTGTTCCAGCAGCAAAAACTCAACGAAGCGACCAAGCAGATCGAGCTCCTTAAGAAAGTCGCCCCCAAACATCCTCAAACAATTTATCTGGATGCTCAGGCGACTTATCAGCGGAAGGATTACAAAGTTGCGCGGGAATTAACGCAACAATTATTAAAAGTTTCGCCGAATAACCCAAACAGCTTGCAGATTGCCGGCGCTGTCGAGTATCAGTTGCGCTCCTATGTTCAGGCTGAAGCTTACTTGAGCAAGGCTGTACAACTGGCACCGGAATTGGCGCTGGCACGGAAACTTTTAATTTCAAGTTACCTACGTGCGGGCCAACCAGCCAAGGCGCTTGCCACACTCCAGCCGGTACTTGAGCGCATCGAAAAAGACCCTTCATTCTTGAGCATCGCCGGGGAAACCTACCTGCAGAATGGCGACGCCAAAAAAGCAGCCGACTATTTTGCCAAAGCGAGCAAGCTTGATCCCGATGACGCGGCCAAGAAAACTTCGCTTGCCTTGGCTCATATGGCGCAAGGCAATACAGCCAGCGGTTTTGAAGAGCTTGAGCAGATTACCTTAGCCGACAAGGGGATCACCGCAGACCTCGCCTTGATTGCTGCCTATTTACGAACAAATCAACCCGATAAGGCATTGAAAGCAATCGATAGCCTGGAAAAGAAACAGCCGGACAATGCAGCAACGCACAATCTTCGGGCGCGCACCCTGCTTAGCAAAAAAGATATTCCCGGAGCGCGACAGAGCTTTGAAAAGGCACTCGCTATCAACCCGGGCTTTTTCCCTGCGGCAGCTAGTCTTGCTGCGATTGATCTCACCGAGAAAAAGCCGGAAGATGCCCGCAAACGTTTTGAAGCGGTACTGGCTGCCGACCCCAAAAATATTCAGGCCATGCTTGCTTTGGCTGAGCTCAAGGCTGCAGCGGGTGGCACAACCGATGAAGTGGCCAGCCTGATCAGTAAAGCGGTTACAACCAACCCCAGCGAAGTGGCTCCGCGCCTGGCGTTGATTCAGTTCTACCTCAATAAAAAAGACGGAAAAAAGGCGTTGACCGCAGCAAACGATGCGGCGGCAGCCATCCCGGACAAGCCGGAAATTCTTGATGCCCTCGGGCGTACCCAGCAGTTTTCGGGTGACTTCAACCAGGCAATGTCGACCTATGGCAAGCTTTCCACATTGCAACCGAATTCACCACTCGCCCAGATGCGCCTGGCCGAAATAAATCTGGCCAACAAAAATAAGGATGAGGCGGCCAAAAGCCTGAAGAAAGCACTGGATATCAAGCCTGACCTGATTGAAGCGCAGCGCGGCTTGATCCTGCTGGCATTAGATGCGAAAAAACCCAACGAAGCACTGGGTATCGCTCGACAAGTACAACAACAAAAGCCGAAAGAGCCCGTTGGATTCGTCCTGGAAGGAGATATTTACGCATCAGAGAAAGCTTGGCCAGATGCAATCAAGGCTTACCAGAATGGCTTGAAGCAAGTTGCTGTACCTGAATTGGCAATCAAGCTGCACTCTGCTCTGCTCGCCTCTGGTAATGCCGCTGAAGCCGACAAGATGGCCGCAAACTGGACTCGGGAACACGCGAAAGATGTCGCTTTCCGCATGCACTTGGGGGACATCGCGACCGCTCGCAAAGACTATCCGCAAGCAGCACAAAACTATCGATCGGCACTTGATATCCAACCCAATAACCCATTGGTCTTGAACAATCTGGCTTGGGTTTCAGGCCAGCTCAAAGCGCCAAAGGCCATCGAGTATGCCGAGAAAGCGAACCAACTGGCACCCAATCAGCCTCCTTTCATGGACACTCTGGCGATGCTGCTCGCAGACAAGGGTGAAACCGCCAAGGCCATTGAGTTATTGCGCAAAGCACTTGAGCTTTCGCCGCAAGCCGGGGCAATTCAGCTCAATCTCGCCAAAGTTTTAATCAGCACCGGCAAAAAAGATGAGGCCCGCAAGGAACTGGATGCTCTCGCCAAGCTGGGTGACAAGTTCCCCGGCCAAGCTGATGTCAGCAAGTTGCAAAAAGAGCTCTAAGATTTTGTACCAATACTTTTAACTTTCAATTAACAGGTAAAAAAATGACAACCATTGCAGTAGTTGGTTTGGGCTACGTGGGTTTGCCACTCGCGGTTGAGTTCGGAAAAAAATTCAGGACAATTGGTTTTGATCTTTCGGTTGAAAAAATCGAGTCCTACAAACGTTTCATCGATCCTACCGGCGAAGTCAGCAGCGAAGATCTGAAAGCAGCGACGATGCTCGAAGTCGGCACAAACCCTGCCGCTTTGAAGGAAGCCGATTTCGTCATCGTTGCCGTGCCGACCCCGGTCGACGATGCGCATCAACCAGACTTTAGCCCGCTGGTTGGCTCCTCCAAGGCCGTGGGGCAAAATTTGAAGCAAGGTGCGATCGTTGTTTTTGAATCGACTGTTTATCCCGGTGCTACCGAGGAAGTCTGTATTCCGATCATCGAACGCGAATCGGGCAAGACCTGGAAGAAAGATTTCTTCGTCGGTTATTCGCCGGAGCGCATCAATCCGGGCGACAAAGAGCGGACAGTGACCAAAATCGTCAAGGTCGTTTCAGGCGACACGCCGGAAACACTCGCCACGGTCAAGGAAATCTACGGCAGCATCATTACAGCCGGCGTTTACCCCGCTTCCAATATCAAGGTTGCCGAAGCTGCCAAGGTGATTGAAAACACCCAGCGCGACCTCAATATCGCGCTTATGAATGAATTGGCAATCATTTTTGACAAGATCGGTATTGATACGCTGGAAGTTCTGCAAGCAGCCGGCACCAAATGGAATTTCCTGCCCTTCCGTCCGGGCTTGGTCGGCGGCCACTGTATCGGTGTTGATCCCTACTATTTGACGCACAAGGCTCAGAAACTCGGCTATCACCCGGAGGTCATTCTGGCAGGCCGACGCATCAACGACGGCATGGGCAAATTCATTGCCGAAAAAACTATCAAACAACTTATCCGCCGAGGTCACCCGGTCAAGGATTGTCCGATCATCGTCCTTGGCCTGACCTTCAAGGAGGACTGCCCGGATCTTCGCAACTCACGTGTCATTGACGTTATTCGCGAACTTGAATCCTACGGTGCGAAAGTCATCGTTCATGACCCGGTCGCCGACGTCAAGGAAGCGCATCATGAATACGGCGTCGATCTCGTCACCTGGGAAAACCTGCCGAAGGCGGCAGCAATCGTTGCTGCGGTCAACCATCGGGAATTCAAAATCCGGCCGGCGGGCGATTTCTTGTCTAAACTTCATCAGGATGGTGTGATTACCGATGTGAAGAGCATGTTCGATGCGGCTGCATTTGCTGGCTCGGGCATTGATATCTGGCGTCTATAAGGAAAATCTCGTGAAGCGCTCAAGGTTAAAAAAATTGCAGAACAAGCCTTGGGCGCTTTATGCGCTACTCGTCGTAAGCGCCTTCAGCAAACCCGTCATTGCCGAGCCAGCTAAAGGCGAAAAAGCGGCATCATTACGCGTTGAGGCCCGCAATCACGAACATGGCAACGGCGTCCTTCGCGACGCCGCCAAGGCCCTACAACTTTATTGCGAAGCCTCACGATTGGGTGATGTTGAAGCGCAGTACAACTTGGGCTGGATGTACGCAAATGGCCGGGGTATTCCACGTGACGATGCAACTGCCGCCTACTTTTTTACGATGGCCGCCCAACAAGGGGATGCACTATCGCAACGTATGCTCCGACAAGTGGGCGAGCCAGGCAGCAAGCCCCCGGAATGTCTGGCGCAGCCTGATGAGCACGATAAAAATGGGGAAGATATTGTTGCCAAAGCCATCCCTGAACATCGAAAAGTCATGGATCTTGTACTCAAGCTAGCTCCCGAATACGGCGTATATCCCAGACTGGCAATGGCAATTATCCGCGCTGAATCAAATTTTAATCCGGGTGCCTTGTCACCCAAGAATGCTCAGGGGCTGATGCAGTTAATTCCGGAAACTGCCGAACGTTTCAATGTGCGAAAACCCTTTGATCCAGAACAGAACATTCGCGGTGGCCTCTCATATCTGCGCTGGCTTCTTGCTTATTTCAAAGGCGATGTTTCCCTGGTAGCTGCTGCTTATAACGCGGGGGAAGGTGCCGTCAACCGTTATGCAGGCGTCCCGCCTTATCCGGAAACCAGGGGTTATGTGAAGCGCATTCGGGAGATCTTCAAACTAGAAGACCACCCTTTTGACCCCGCAATCACCGGCCCGTCTCCTGAATTTCCAAAAATTCTCCTGCGCAGGCTGATGTGAAACTTACCAAGTTCCATCTCAGCTTGTTGCTGCTCAGCGCCCTGGCCTGCTTTTCCTCAGGTAATGCATTGGCGGATCTCGCTGATACCATTGAGCGCATAAAACCTTCTATCGTCGTTGTCGGCACCTACAAGAAAACGAATAGCCCCCAGTTTGTACTGCGTGGTACAGGATTCGTTATTAGCAACGGCAATCTGGTTGCTACCAATGCACATGTCGTACCAGAGGCCGGTGATCCCGATGCCCCGGTTTTGGTCATTCAAGCGCGCAACGCCAGCGGTGAAACGCAAATTCGGCGAGCTGTTCTAGTGAATCGAGACCGTAACCATGATTTGGCAGTGCTCAGGATCGAAGGAACGGCACTCCCTGCGCTTAAGCTTCGCAGCTCTGCCACGGTCCGTGAAGGCCAGTTGATTGCCTTCACCGGCTTTCCCATCGGTGGCGCCCTCGGTTTTTCACCAGTGACACACCGCGGCATGGTGTCCTCGATCACACCAATCGCTCTGCCGGGTGCTAATGCAGGACAGCTCAATGAAAAAGTAATCCGCAGAATCAAAACTGGGACATTCAACATATTTCAGCTGGATGCAACGGCTTACCCTGGAAATAGTGGAAGTCCGGTGTTTGACCAAGAGTCCGGCGAGGTCATTGGCGTCATAAACATGGTTTTCATCAAAGGGACGAAAGAGTCGGCGCTTAGCCAGCCATCGGGCATCACTTATGCAATCCCGGCAAACTATCTGTTGGAAGGTATCCCCTTGCAATGACAAACCCTAAGTAGTGTCGGATTTTTTTACACAAAGCTTCCAAAAGCTTCAACGCAACTCATCTATCAATCACAACCCATTGATAAAATTGCAAAAATCGCGTTTGGCTTGAACATTGCTTTATCAAACACAAGAATATGTGAATTAATTCCGGTGTGACCGAAGGCTTCAAGGTTACGCTGCAGCCAGATTGCATTCATACAGATTACAAGGACGACCAAATGACTCACCAACAATCCGAAGAAGAACAAAAAAAACAACATCGACGCGGTATTCTCAAGGCGGTAGCTGGCGCTCCCTTAATGTTTACACTACCGACTGGCGCAGCTGTGGCAGCAACTAGCCTTACCTGCAACGAAAAAAGTAACAGTTTACCTACACCGGTCGGAGCGACTACCTCTCCCGGTGCGACTGACACGTGGATACGCTACAAAGTACAAAGAAAAGAGATCAGATTATTAACACCCAGAATGGCACAACGCCTATTGTAAGAAATGCATTTACTCTTGGAACAGACTGGTATCGAGTTAATATCAATTCAAGTGCGGTAACTAAAGTCATAAACCTTGATTCCACCTATCCCGCAGTAGATGTGCAAAACCGATTTTATTATTTACTTGTCGATCACGACAAGTACTCAGAATCGGCCAGCCCGGAGTCATTCGTCTATCTTGGTACTGCCCCGGTACTCGATCCCGTTGCAGGCACCAGTTGCTGGAACTCCGTAACACCTGGGGCCAATCTGACTTCAAACATTCTGAATTAGCTTGATAAATGGTTGTGACTCAGAGCCGCTTGACACTAATTCGACTGGGTGATGCAACAGCAGTTTTCGATTCCGAGACTTGGGAGTCGCACCTTTTACCACCATCAGCGACGGTTATCGCGGACATTATTACTGAACTCTCTACTGACAGGCCTGTAACGATGGCTTCTCTCAGACAGGTTTTACGAGATGAATACGAGTTGGACCCTGAATCCAGCTCAATTAGCGACTTTTTGGGAATGCTCAGAGAAATTGGTATGCTCGGCCAATGAGTACTCGGCCTGCAACTTTTGGCACTCTTTCCCTCGAAACGATTTCATCAGCACTCAAGTCAGGTAGTCTGAATCTTGATTATGGGGCCTGTACAGTCAAATTGACGGCAGATGGAACTCAATTCGAGGAAGCGCTAAAAATCGTTTATCGCGCATTTCGGCTCATCGGAAATGAACCCTTCTCAGATTTCCATGTGCGCCTTCATCCCGGATCTGTCATCCGTCAATTATTTCGGCCGACTTGTCACTTCACCATCGACGGGATTCAACCCTTCGACCCATTCCCGCTTTCGGATGCGCTACCGATGTATGAATGGGGAATTAACTGGTGCTTCGCTCAGCGCTTCAACCAGTATGTACTTCTGCACGCCGGTACGCTAGCTTGGGGTGATCGTGCTGTAATTATGGCCGCAACACCAGGCTCAGGGAAAAGCACACTATCTGCAGCCCTGATGTTACGTGGCTTTCGATTGTTATCCGATGAGTTCGGTGTTCTTGACCCCGAGACCGGCCTCCTGCTACCGATGTTAAAGCCAGTTGCCCTTAAAAACCGCTCAATCGACGTCATTCGTTCATTTTCCGATGACGCCTGGCTGGGTCCCACGTTCAAGGCAACCCGCAAGGGTGACGTGGCTCATCTTGCACCCGACGAAGCAAGTGTTTCAGCAGTGAGACAGCCAGCCAAACCTGCACTTGTGATTTTCCCCAAGTATGAAGCGGGCGCTGAACTCAGCTTGAAGCCCCAGGCACCGGAACATGCATTTACCAGACTGGCATTCAACAGCTTCAACTATGCACTGCTCGGCCCCATTTCATTTGCGGCAGTAGCCAACGTGGCGGCTTCCTGCCCGGCATATGAGCTACGCTACAGTTGCCTTGAAGATGCAGTGCGTTGTTTGCATGACTTGCTTCTTGAATCCTCCTCCACAAATGCATAACGATTGGCAAAAATCTCCGGCAGCTAGACATTTGCTGCCACTCCTTCGGGATTGCCGCCACGCGCCCTCAATGAACCTTGCCGACTGGGACGATACCGTCCGCCTTGCCAGACAAGCACGTCTGCTCGGCTTGATTGCCGGCAGGCTAAAAGAAAATCGACCAATATGGGAGCAAATCCCTGAACGAGTTCGTGGCCACCTTAGGTCATCTATTAATTTTTCTGCACACCGCCAGCAGATGGTACGCATGGAGTTGCGTGCCTTGGACAAGGTTCTTCCGCCAAAGATAACGGTTGTGCTCCTAAAAGGCGCTGCCTATATCGTCCAGCAACAAGAGTTTGCCAAAGGCCGGATGCCGAATGACGTCGACCTTCTGGTCAAGCGCAGCGACCTCAATGAAGCTGAGGCAGCCTTAAATGCCGCAGGCTGGGTTTCCGGAAACCACCAGTAATTATGACCAGCATTACTATCGCGAATGGAGCCACGAACTCCCTCCCATGCGTTATCCCGGCCATGCACTGGAAGTGGATCTGCACCATACCATTACACCAATCACCAGTCGTGTTCGCGCCAACGATGCACTACTGTTTTCCAGCCTTCAACGGGTGCCTGACTCTCGATATTTCACACTCCACCCATTTGACCAGATCATTCACGCGGCCATTCATCTGTTTCAGGATTCTGAACTGAGCGGTCATCTGCGAGACCTTGTCGACCTTGATGGCATGATCCGTCGGGCAATCAATGGTGAAAATGACTGGAGTAACCTGCAACAAAGAGCCGATGAGCATGGCGCGGGACGATATCTTTGGTATGCCTTGCGATACTGCAGTAACTGGCTTGACACCCCGCTACCGAAAAAAGTAACCCAGGCACCGCCTTCGACTTTTGTTCAATATTTGATGGATATATTGCTGACGCGAGGCACCCTGCCTAGTTTGCCTGATACGCCACCCAGTCTTAGTGATCGTTTAGTCAAACATGCCGGTGCGATTCGTTATCATTGGCTAAGAATGCCGCCGAAACTGTTGGCTCAACACTTGCTCCATAAGATGACAAGCTCGGGCAAAGGCTGAACAATCAAATCTCGGTTAATTTCGGGCTTCGTTTCGAACTCAATCAACGGCACGCTAGGGTGTGTTGACAATCAAGTGAGCCATATGACGGCGGCGGCCAGCGCGACGAAGGAAGAAAAGCGCTCGGCGAGTTTGTCGTAACGCGTGGCGATGCGGCGGAATTGTTTGATGCGACAGAAGAAGCGTTCGACCAAGTTCCTGTTTTTGTACTTGTGCTGATCGAATGAGCGCTGGACGATACGATGTTTGCGCGGTGGAATAACGGCTTCAATGCCTTTGTCAGCGAGGTAGTCGAGAATGGCGTCGGTGTCGTAGGCTTTGTCGGCGCTGAGTGAGTCAGGTTGCAGGTCACCCAGTAGCGGTAGCGCCTGAGGACTGTCACCGGCTTGACCGCCGGTCAGGTGGAATCGGGCGAGCGTTCCCAAGCCTTCCACCAAAGCATGAATTTTAGTACTCAGTCCGCCGCGTGATCGCCCGAGCGCCTGGTCACCGTTTTTTTGGGTGCACCCGCCGCATGCTGGTGAGCGCGAACAATGGTGCTGTCGATGAAGACTTCTTCGAAATCTGCATCCCATGCCAGTCGGGCAAAGACACGATGCCAGATGCCACGCCGCGACCATCGGGCAAAGCGCTGATAGACGCTATTCCAGGGGCCAAACTCGGTAGGCAGATCGCGCCAGGGACTTCCCGTACGGGCGATCCACAACACCCCTTCGACAAACAACCGATTGTCGGCTGCCGTGCGCCCCGGATCGCTGACCTTGCCTGGGAGCAGTGCTGCTAATCCGTTCAAACTGATCGTTACGCAACCACGCGTGCCATCCCGACGCCACCCAAAAAGTCAGGATATAAGCACAACTTGTCCGCTGGAACAGACGCTTGGTAAGTCTTTGAATGTGAACGAGAAATTTGTCTGTCTATACCAAATGGATTAATGGACGGACTGATTGTCAACAGACCCTAGCCGAGTGTAGTTGCTATACTTGGATTGCTCTCCAGAGCGTCTGCTGCTCTCGCCCCGGTTGTAATGGCGTCAGTAGGAAACTGGGTGTCCTTACCGAAGGCACGGCCTGCGCGACAGGCTGGAGCTATCTTGCTACACTTGAATTGACTGGCTGAACGTTCGGCAAATCAGCTTCCGCGTGAGTCGCTTCGGCGGCGATAGGATGAGGGGAATTGGCGGATTTATTCGCTAGGTGCTGTCCCTCCTGCCAGTTGCTCACTTTGGTTCTCGCTTGTGCCTACCGCTGACGAGAATCACCTCTGAATCAGGGTCAAGTATTGGGTAGCACACGTAGTCGTATTGGCTTCGGGGGTCATTCTGCTCACGCTTGGCTCGGCGAATGGTGAAGTACCGCTCCACTCTCCAGAGTATGTAGAAGAGAGCGACGAGGCCGGGGATAGTGGCAATTATCAAGAGTTGGCTATTCATGCAAACAAATCCGGTTGCGGCTCTCGCAGACTCTCGCGCTTCACGGTCAGCCTAACATTCGCGCCCTTCCGGCCAATGCCTCGACAATCATCCGACCAGCAACCGCTTCAGCAACCACGATGACATTGCGTGTCTGTGCCTTGGTCCACCGACGTAGGTAGCGAGTGTGCCGGGGGCGGGTGACCAAGTGGGCATGATGATGAAGATAGTGCAGGACGTATCGCGACAACACAACCCAGCCATGGCCAAGCTGCAAAGTTTTTGCCAATGAAACGACGAGAATTCAAATGCCCTACGGAAGTGGCAAAAGGAAAGGCCGGCAAGACTGTAGTTTTGCCAATAGATCAAGTCTGTTCAGCCCATGCCTATCGAGGTAGAGTGCGCGTCTCAGCTTGAGCCAGCCAATCGCTCTACATTTCGGGGGTTTAATAGGGGGTAAAAAAAAAGCGCCCCGAAAGGCGCTTGTTTATTGTCGCTTGGCGGAGAGGGTGGGATTCGAACCCACGGTACCCTTGCGAGTACGCTTGATTTCGAATCAAGTCCATTCGACCACTCTGGCACCTCTCCGAAGCGGCCGATAGAATAGCACAAAGACGAAATGATTAGCTTGAAAAGCATTCTTCTGGACTACTAATTCTTTTGCTGCATGCGACAAGCCCGTAATCATCCGTGCCCGGCCTTTCCTACGCCGGCGCAACATGATCTGCTCGTGCTCACCACAAAGGGGCCGCTGACACATGATCGATGATTCAGAAAGCCGGGGTTGAACATGACTTGATTGAGGCATTCGCCCTCGAACTTGGCGTCGGCGTCAAATATACGGTTGTACCCCGGCTGAAATTGAACCTCATGGCGGCTGGAGAAGCGCATATTGCAACGGCCTGGCTGAATACACCGAGGGCATTGACCAAAAAGCGACGCCGCCTATTCTGCAAAAGCCACGATATTCTGGTTCAGCATGAAGCCCTCGTTGCCAATTTCTGAAAATGATGAATTGCAAGGCAAAATAATTCACGCCCTGACGGGTTCGCGACAACTGGCGAGCCTGCACGCATTGCAAAAGACAATTCCCGGTTTGCAAGTTGTGAAGTCAGCGAAGGCGATATTTTCAACCTGCTGGAGTCGGTTGGCAGCCAAAAATCGAATTGGCAGCAATGGATTCGACCTGATCGACATCGCAACGCAGTTTGTACCTTCACTACAGACAACGCTGTACCTCAGTGAAAACGAGCCTGTTGTCTGGTGGTTAGGTAAAACCAAACGTCGAGAGACCGCACGCGTCTCGGACTTTGTCGAGAAAGCTCAACGTGACGGTACTTTGGCGCGATTGAAGAGCGCTACTTTGGTCATGGTCGGCGCCTCAAACGTAAGCGCTCAATAAACTACGCACTTTCGCGCTAACCGTTGGTGGTGAAAGATGTGTCCACGTAAAGACAAGCAGGACACCTTAAGACAGAGGCAGATTTCAGGTTGAACGAGCGAGTGGTTGTTAGCCACAAGCAGGATGGCCGCTTACGCTGCTACGACCCGCAAGCCAAGCGAATTGATTGAAGCTAGTTTGCAACCCGGCGTATCGGTGGCGAAACTGGCGTTGATGCACGGCATCAATGCCAATCTCCTGCAAATGGATCGGCAAACATTTGGGCCAATCGGTTGCTGGTAGTTCAGTGAAACGAACAGCAGAAAGGCCGGCGCGTTTATCCCGGTGGTGCCAGTCAGCGCCCATCGTTCGCCGATCACGCCGCCGGAACTGGCTGCCGGCTTCCCAACGGCGTTCGGCTGGAATGGTCGGCATTGCCGGCTGAGCAGCTGGCGCATGTTCTTCGGCTGCTTTCCACCCTGCCATGTTCCGACTCGATTCCCGGCTGAAGGTCTTCCTGCACCGGGATGCGGTGAGGTGGCCGCAAGAGCATCAACGGACTCGCCTGCTGGTTGAACAGGGCTAGGCTCGACCCGTTGCGCAGGCCGCCTGTAATTCGGCAACGCCGGCGCGACCGGATCAAGATTCTGCTCTGGGATCGCAATGGATTCTGGCGCTCATCCGGCGGCTGGAGGCAGATCGCTTCAAATGGCCTGTTGAGGTCGATCTCATCGGACGGACCGTCGAGTAATTGCACTGGCTACCGGATGGGATCAATTTATCGGCCATGCCGCCGCACCCGGCCCGAAATTACTAGCGCGTGGGGAAACGATTTTTGGCGGTTCAGTCAGCCTGTCCTTGTCCGGAACGACCCCTGACCGCCGAAGAATTCAACGCGCTGATGGCCGATAGAGAGGCGGCCGTCACCGAACGCGAAGCTCTGCGCGGCGAGCTTAAAGTCGCCGGCAAGATCGAGCGTGATCTCTCCAGGGAGAAGCTCAACGCCTCCTGCGCAAACTGTTCGCCGCCAAGAGCGAGGCACAAGCAACGGCCAGTCAGAACTCTTCAACGAAGCGGAGGCTCGGTTTCTGCCGATGTGCCGGTAACCGAGAATTCCTCGTCGAATCCGGGTATCGAGATTGCTTGGCATACCCCCAGAAGCGGGGCCGCAAGCCCTGATCCGGCGCGCCGCGCGAGATCGTTCGCCATGAGT
>JADKIP010000017.1 GCA_016721185.1 Candidatus Dechloromonas phosphorivorans | reverse complement strand
CATGCGACCCCACAGGTTATTGATGAGATTATCATCCGCACCTTCAACGTTGCTCAGTCAATATTACCGCATCGGGAAGCGTCGTCCCTATCACCCCGGCCAGGCTACATTACGCCTTCCGCAGAACAGGCGACCCGATATGGAAGCTAGCAGCCTGTCGGACTACTACCCAGTGCAAATGGGATAATGCGCGCCTGCCCACCCCACCAGAGTACGTCCGAAATGAGCCGCTTCCACCCGTTGACGCGTTTCGATAGCCCCTGCTTCCCCCTCGGTCGATGAATGGCTCCCGGAAGACCACTGCTTGCCCGGTTTTATTGTTAGTGGTTGATCCGGCTCGATGTTGGCGCCAACGGAGAAAGCCTACGCAGGTCAGAACAGCGCAGCGTATCCACCCCTCAATGTTGCTGTCGTTGCTGGTGTATGAATTTGCGCCGCAGATATTCTCGAGCCGAGCTTGGACGAGCAACGCGACTCGGTAGCATTCGCTTCATTGCGGCCGGCACGCGCACTGACCATGACACGCTGGCGACCTTTCGCCGACACTCTCGACGAGTTGGCGGTTGTTCATTACAGCAAGTGCTGGAGATAGCGCGGAAATGAAGCTCCTGAAGCTGGGCACCCTCAGTCTGGACGGCACCAAGGTCAAGGCCAATGCGCCCCGCCACAGCGCCCCAGTCACTTGACCACATTGAGTGGTGGAAATCCAGCCAAAGCGGCATTCGAATCCCTGCTGACGCTAGAGAACAGGCAGACCAATCGGCGGTGCCCGACGGGATGAATTTACCCGCGGAAATTGCTAACCGCCGCCAGGCACGACTGGAAGCCATGGCGGCAGCCAAGGTCAAGATCGAGCACGAGCCAAGGCCTGCTTCTGAAAGAACAGGCCGAGTACGAGGCCAAACTGGCACAGTCCGCGGGCAGCCCGTGCCATGAAAGCGGCAGGAAACCCGCGGCAAGCCGCCGAAGCCGCTCTGGTGGGCCGAAGGCGCAAGACCAGCTCAATCCGACCGATGAAGAATCGCGCGTCATGCCGGTGCCCGCAGCGGTGGTTTTAACGCATCCGTGCAACGCTCAGGCCGCCGTCGATACGGCCAGCATGCTGATTGTCGCACCGGCCGTCACCCAGGCCTGCAACGACAAGGAACAGGTGGTGCCGATGCTTGCCCAGCTGGCCGCGCTGCCTGCCTCTCTGGGCCAAATCGTGAAGAACTCTGGCCGACACGGGTTTTACAGCGCCAAGAACGTCGGCGCCCGCCGGGCGTCGCATGGTGACCCGTTCGTGCGGGAGCCGGAGCGAACACCATCCAGCGCCGCAGGAACGCTTTACCGAGCCGCCCGCCTTGCCAGCTGATGCAACACCGCCCAGGTCATGGCGCACAAATGGCATAACAAAGGCCGGCCGCGCTGCCCTTCGCCCTGCGCGCAGCAAAACCGTGGAACCGTGTTCGGCATCATCAAGTCTGTCTCGGCTTCCGTCAGTTCTCCCTGCGCGGCCTGAAGGAAGTCACGGGAGAGTGGACGCTGGACTGCTCGCGTGGAACTTGAAGCGCATGGCCGTATTGCGTCCGCAGTAGCAAAAACTACGGAAATCGTCCGTCTTCAGGCAAAAATCGGCAAACTCCTGCCTTGCAACCTCAATTTCTTTGACCTGGTCAGCTCAAGTCCGACAGGCCGCTAGGCCCTGTCCCACAGGTTCTCCGATCCTCATTAAAAGCCGCGAATTCGGAGTTGGACAGCGCCCGTGAATCTTGGACGACAGGCACCCGTTACGGATCAGCGATTTGTTAGCGGGACACCGACGGTCAAGGTCGCCGCGCGGCAGATCACCGGCGTCTTGCGAGGCAGTAAAAACGTCATTTTGTAAGGATGACCGCAGTCATCGGCCTGTCGATTTCGGCAACGCAATCATCGCCCCCTTGCTGCCGTGAAAGCCGCGGTATGTCGCGAGTCGCCGAAGCACTCAGCGATGGTGATGACCGCCGCGTTTGTGGCGAACTCAGGCTTCACGACGCCGCGATTGTCCGCGCAAACACGCCGCTGCCGCGCAACAACGGGGCGATCAGGCGACGGCAGACCGCGCCGGATTCCGACTGCCGAAAATTCCCGCCGCGTTCATGCCCCGGTACAGCAGTGTCGCGGCCAGTAGTCTATATGTCGCTACCGCGCACCCACCGGGCTCATTGGTCTGAACGTCCGCTGCGCTACGGCCTGAGGACCGCCAGATCAACCTTAGAGCGCTCAATAAACCCGCGCCCCCCACAGCAGATGAATTGGTGTAACGGACAGATCCGGTAAAACTTCAATCGCCCAGGGTCAGATGCCTAGGCGGCAAGAGTTGTTCGTAATCGTCTGCTGTTTTTGCCAAAGGCAAGACTAACAAGGCGACCAAATACCGATAGGTATCCACCCCATTGGCCTTGCAGGTCTCGATCAGCGAGTAAATGTTCGCACTCGCCGTTAGCCCCGCCACAGTGTCGGCGAAGGCTTCAATTGCGTCGCCCAACAACGAATCGATCGAATCGCGTTCTCGTCCCAGATTGTGTCGATGGGCTAGGCGCCGTTCTCGAACTTACCGGATCAGCTTCGGCCATTTGTGCTTCCAGATAATGCGGTCCCTTGCCCAACAAACTGCCCGGCGTCACGCCGTGCCGATGCGTGACCAGCATGTGCTGAATTTCCGCCAGGACGGGGCGGCTCGCTGCCTGCGTAATTGGGCCCGTTCCCGGCCACTGCTTGCCTCTGCCCCTGCCCTCGCCTTCGCCTCCACGGCATAGGAGACGGGCAATCGCGGGCAATAAACTGCGTCGCCAACTGATCCGACGGCGCGCCTTTCGGCAAGATGGCCTCCGCTTCGACAAAGGTAACGCCGTGCATGTGCCCAGCACCTGAGGTGAATCAGGCGATGTGGCAGCGCGGTGCCGTTTGAGACCGCGTAGCCGTCGGACATCAACACCGCACCCTCGCGGATGCCGGCATTAAGCGCTCAGCGTGGGTTCCACGGCCTGGCGCATAGCCGAACAAGCGCACCGGCGGCCCGGTGCCGTTCATCTGCGCCCACAGATGACTGCGCCTGTGCCGCTCGCCCGGATTCTTTGAGTACCTGAATCACCGTCTCGTCGCCGAACACCAGTTCAGCATCGAGCAAAGTGATCACGCAGCAGATTGATGATTATCGGCTGCACCGCTTCACCGACCTTGATCATGCTGCCGGCCAGCGTGTTGCTGGAGAGGTCGCCGCCGAAGCGTCCAATCAGTGCCGCTTGCCGGTAAAGCGGCAGCGAGTCCTGGCGTTTGAGGGTCGCCACCCGAGCTGGCTGGCTTCAGTTAGTCGCCCCGGAATGATCCGGGCCGGCCGGGGTGACCTTGATCTAAGGTCGCAGCAAGGACAGGCATATTTGACGTGTTGGTGCTGGATGACACGAACCTGTTGGAATGATGTCCAGTTGTTTTCGCTGGTTTCAACACCGATTTCCACCATTTTGTTTCCGTCAACAGGGGCAAACCCGTTCGGATTCGGTAACCACTTGAACGGTCTCGCGGGCAGCGCCGGATCGAGCGGCTTGCGGCCCCGCTTCTGGCGGATATGCCCGTCGATCTCGATACCGGATTCGACGGGGACTTCCTCGGTTACCGGCATCGGCAGAAGCAAAGCCTCCGCTCGTTGAAGGACACGACGGCCTGTTGCCGCTCGCCTCGCTCTTGGCGGCGAACAGTTTGCGCAGGAAGGCGTTGAACTACTCTGGAATCACGCTCGATCTTGACGACTTTAAGCTCACGCGCAGAGCTTCGCGTTCGAGCGGCGGCACTCGCGCTCGGCATCAGCGCGTTGAATTCTTCGGCGGTCAGGATCACGTTCTTCGCATGCGACCATTTGAATGAACCAGCCAAAAATCGTTCTCCACGCGCTGGTAATTTTGGGCCGGGTGCGGCTGCATGAGCCGATAAATTGATCCCATCGAAGCAAGCCGGTGCAATTTGCTCGACGGTCAGTTAAACGGGATCGGACTCCTTGGAGCCATTGAAGCGATCTGCCTCGGCCGCTTGATGAGCAGCCAGAATCGCCGATCCGAGGGCAGAATCTTGATCGGTTCGCGCCGGCGGTTGCTGAATACAAAGGCGACCGCGCAAACAGGTCCCAGGCCCCAGCGCTGTTCAGCCAGCAGGGCGAGTCCGTTGATACTCTTGCGGCCATCCACATCCAGTTGCTGGAAGACAACCAGCCGGGAATCGAGTCGGAACATGGCAGGTGGAAAGCAGCCGAACATGCGCCAGCTGCTCAGCCGGCAATGCCGACCGTTCCAGCCAGCGCCGTTGTAGGAAGCCGGGCAGCCAGTTCCGGCGGCGTGATCGGCGAACGATGGGCGCTGACTGGCACCACCGGGATAAACGCTGCCGGCCTTTCTGCTGTTCGTTTCACTGAACTACCGGCAAACGATTGACCCAAATGTTTGCCGATCCATTGCGCAAGAGGTCGGCGTGATGCCGTGCATCAACGCCGGATTTCGCCACCGATACGCCGGGTTGCAAATAGCTTCAATCAATTCTGGCGGCTTACGGGTCATGACGGCGGCATCCTGCTTGTGGCTAACAACCGCTCGCTCGTTCAACCCTGAAATCTGCTCTGTCATAGGTGTCCTAACCTTATCTTTACAATGGTTTCCTCTTTCACCCACCAACAGTTAGCGCGAAAGTGCGTAGTTTATTGAGCGCTTACGATCTTCCTCGAACTCAGTCAAAGTGCCGCCGTGTTCGGCGGTGGCGGCGTGATGTCCGGCGCCAAATCATGAAATCCACTGCCGCCGCGTGCGGCGGCGCGCATCGCGGACATCCAGCGCGTAGCCCAGGCATGCTGTCCGCCGAACAGCGATTCAGCCCATCGGAAACTCGACCCGCCGCGCCGCCAGCCCAAGCGTTGCGCCTGGCCGGCAAAAGTAAAACAACCAAGCGCCTCGCCGATACCCGACAGGCGCGCGTGAAAAGACCTTCAAGTCAATTATTTCTTGCGGATTCTCGCTACGCGCCCTTGACGATCAGCTTGTCGGCAATCGCCAGCTGCTCAGGCAAAATCCTTGCCGCCGACCATGAACTTGCCATCAACAGCCAATGCCGGCACGCCCTGGATCTTGGGCGCTTGCGCCAACTGATCGCCGCGTTGACTTGCTCACGCTGACGTCGAACGACTTGAAGGTATCGGTAAATTTCTTCTGATCGACGCCCTTCTTTGACCTCTCACTCGGACAAAGCACCGGCCTCGAACAGATTGATTTTCTCGGTGTGGATCGCCCGGAAAACATCGGCTTCCAGACGAACCAGATCGCCCGTGATTTCCAGCGTGTAATACAGCCGGGCAATGCTCTCCCAGGCGCCACGTCCAAGTCCAATCGGCACTTTCTTGAAAGCGACGTCAGCCGGCGGCTTGGCCGCCCAGGCATGTCACCAGCGGATTGAAATCGGCACAGTGCGGGCAACCATAACTGAAAATTCGGGCACTTCGACCTTCGCGGCATCATCGGTCGGCTGGGCCGGCGAGATCAGGAGTCTGATCCTTGCCGACCGTCTGGGCCAGGGAAGGCGTTGCTACGTGATCCAGCGGCGCCAAGGGCAAAATGGTGCTGACAAAACTGCGACGGGCAAATTTCATGCATGACTCCTATCGGAAAGCTGGGCTTCAATGCCGGCTTTGGCAAGCTCGGCGCGCACCTTGTTCAATTCATCAATTTTCGGTAAGGGCCAGCCCGAACCCGGAAGGCGTCTTGTCCTGAATCATCACCTGCTGGATGACAGCCTCTACACCCATAAACGCAAGCTTCGCCTTTTGGTTGTCCGCATCCTGCGCCGTGCTGAAAGAACCAGCCTGGAGGAAGAGCGGCGTTTTGCTTTCCTTGGGTTCCTCTTTTTTAGCCTCGTCTTTCTTCGCTTCTTCCTTCTTCGTTTCTTCCTTCTTCGGCTCCTCTTTTTTCAGCTCTTCCTTCTGAGCCTCGGGCTTGGCTGCCTTCTCAGGAACGGCGTCGGCCTTGCCGGGCAAAATATCGTAAAACTGGAAGCGTTTTTCCGGGATCGGATCACCCGGCTTGCCCGGTAGTGCCATCGGCTGGGCCGGTTGTGCCGTGGCGCTCTGCGCCCCATTATTTTCCAGCACCTGCTTGTTGAAAGGCAGCACGGCGACTTGTTCAGATACAAGACCCGCCAGCCGCGGCAACCACACCGGACAAGGCCGATGAACATGCCAACCAAGGTGCCGCCACCGGATTTTTCTTGGCCGGCTGGCTCGGCGGGGTTTCATATCACGACTCATGGCGCCTTTTCGCTACATCGATTCCGGGCAGCTCACACCCAGAATCGCCAGTCCGTTGCGAATCACCTGACGTACCGCCACCGCCAGCGCACGCGCATCCTTCAGCGCCACATCATCGACCAGCATGCGCTCGGCGTTGTACCAACCGTGAAACTCGCCGGCCAGATCCTTCAGATAGAAAGCAATCAAGTGCGGCGCCAATTCACGGGCAGCGCCTTCAATCACTTCGCGGAATTCAGCCAACTGGTTGGCAATCGCCAATTCGCGCGGGCTGCTCAGCAGCGACAGATCGAATTCGGCCAGACCCTCCAGATCACCGACCCGCTGGCTCATCACCGAGCAAATGCGCGCATGGGCGTACTGGATGTAATACACCGGATTTTCGTTAGTCTGGCTCTTCGCCAGATCAAGGTCGAAATCAGATGCTGATCAGACTTGCGCAGCGCATAGAAGAAACGGCAGGCGTCGTTACCGACCTCGCCCACGCAGCTCGCGCAGCGTCACAAACTCGCCGGAACGCGTCATTGTCGAGCCTTCTGGCCGTTGCGATAAAGCACGGCAAACTGGACGAGCGCCGCCCGCAGCTTGTTGGCATCAGACCCAGCGCCGTAATCGCGCCATTCACCCGGGAGATATAGCCGTGGTGGTCGGCGCCCCATATGTTGATGACCTTGTCGAAACCGCGCTCGAACTTGTTCAGGTGATAAGCAATGTCGGAAGCGAAATAGGTGTAAAGACCATTTTCACGCTGAACAACGCGATCCTTCTCGTCACCGAAGGTGGTCGAGCGGAACCAACGCGCACCGTTCTGAACATACAGATGGCCGCTCTTTTCGAGCAGATCAACACAGCGGGCAACCAGCCCCGTGTCGAACAGCGCCTTTTCGGAGAACCAGACGTCGAAATGCACGCCGAACTGCTCGAGATCGTCGCGGCAGTCGGCCAGTTGTTCCGACAAAGCATGCTGATGGACATAAGCCCAGTCCGGGCCGAGCAATTCCTTGGCGTTGGCGATCAGCGCATCGAGATGCTGGTCGCGCTGGCGCTTGGCTTCGTCGTCGGCCCGCTCGGCTTCCGGCAGACCCGGCGTACCGGCCAATACGGCCGCGGCGCTGCGCACATATTTCTGACCATGCGCCGCCGTCATCTGCGCCGCCATGTCGCGCACGTAGCTGCCCTGATAGGCATTGGGCAGGAAAGGAACAGCGATGCCGTGCTGTTCCAGGTAGCGCAACCAGGTCGACAGACCGAGGATGTCCATCTGACGACCGGCGTCATTGACGTAATACTCGCGGGTCACATCCCAGCCGGCGAAAGTCAGCAGGCTGGACAGCGAAGCGCCGTAAGCGGCACCGCGACCGTGACCGACGTGCAATGGCCCGGTCGGGTTGGCCGAGACAAACTCGACCTGCACCTTTTGCCAGCCACCCTGCGTCGAGCGGCCATAATTCTCGCCTTCGGCCAGTACGGCGCGGACCACATCGATCTTGGCGCGGGCGTCCAGCGTAAGTTGATGAACCCGGCACCGGCGACTTCCGCCTTGATGACCAGCTTTGAGGGCGGCAACTCGGCAAGCAGTTGCTGGGCGATTTCACGCGGATTTTTCTTCAGCGCCTTGGCCAGTTGCGTGGCCAGGTTGGTCGCGAAGTCACCATGCGTCGGATCGCGCGGGCGCTCAGATGAATCGGGGTATCGGTTGCAGTCAGGGCAACACTGGCGAGGGCCTGTTGCAACAGCGTGGTCAGCTGGGATTTAACGTCGTGGGCCATTGATTTGAGGCGAAAAATTCAAGAAAGCGATTATACGCTGCGCCGGCTTACTTATAGGCACCGCAACAATCGCCGACCAGGCGGCCAGTTTGGTGGCATAGTTTTGTGCGGCATGCGCCGGGCTGGTCGACGGCAAGCGCACCAGGTTCAAGGAGCATCTTTCAAGTTGCGGCAAGACCAGTCGGCGAAAACTCGACTCGGCAGCGGCCCCATTGAAAAAAACCCGATCGATGCTGCGGTGAACCGCAAAAAATGCCGAAAAATCATTGGCCTGGACGCTTGCACTAACAATATCCGCATCCAGGCTGCTTTCCCGTTCGCAAGTCGCCATCACATCCCACAAGGCAAACCCGGCCGCCCGCAACTTGGCCAGCCTTTGCGGGGACTCCAGCGCCGGCCGGCCCCGATCAGGTCGCCCATGATCCGCCAGAAAGCGTTGCGCTCATGGGCGTAATAGCGCGCAGCATTAAGCGACGCCTTGCCCGGCATACTGCCGAGAATGAGCGCGCGCATGAGGAAAAACGCCTTGGTCAGCTCGCGCTGCAGACGAACCATCGCCTCAATGCCCGAGTCCAGCGGCGTATCCGGCATCAGAATCACGAACTCCTCGCCGCCATAGCGCGCCAGGGTATCGGTCGGACGCATGCAACTGCGCGCCACATTCGCCAGATGAATCAGGGCGTTGTCCCCCACGTCATGGCCAAGACGGTCGTTGAGTTTCTTGAAATTATCGATATCGAGCAAACAGATCGAGAGCAGCGAATCCTTGCGCCGGACACCGGCAATTTCACGGGTCAGCGCTTCATCCAGCCCCTTGCGGTTCAGGGTATCCGTCAATGAATCGTGACGCGCCAGGGCGCTGGCGTTATCCAACTCGAGATGCAGTTGCACCAGCTCAGCCTCGGTCGCCAGAACCTTCTCTTGCAGGGTTTTCAGTTGTTCGCGGGCACCCGAGGTTTCCTCCGTCATGACGCGCGTTGCCGAGAGCACATCTTTCAACAACGGGGCCAAATCTTCAACTTTTTTGACCTGTTCGATTTTCTGGGCACAGCCTTCAATCCGCCCCTGGAAAGTCGAGCTCGATTCGCTCATGGCCGACAGGCGCTCGATAAACGCCGACAACATCAGGCGCAACTCCTCCTGTGCTTCGACTGAACGATTTTTTGCCTCACCCTGCTTGGCCATCACATCACGCAGACGACGTTCCATTTCGTCGAGATGGCGCAGGGTCAGCGGTGGTGCCACTGCTGCCAACAGACCATCGACCTGCCCCTTGAGCCAGCTATCGTCCAGACTCAACTGACTGATATTTTCGATGATCAAATGCAGCAGTTTGAGCAGGGAGTCCTTGATCTCTACCTGCTCCTCGGCAGCAAACAATGCCTGTCGACTGGAAGTTGCTCAGCATCCCCTGAATCATCGCGATATCAGCCCCGGCTGACGCAGCAAGTGCAGTAATCCATTGGACATTTCAAGCACCCGCCCATTTTCGTCACCAAGGGCAGGCAAAATACTTTCAACAAGACGAGCGAGCCGGGCCGAAAACTCCAGCGGCAAGGCCGCCCCAGGCAGCGACTCGTCATCGCTTTCCACAACAGCGCCCGGCGCGGCCGCAATAAAACCGAGCATCGCCTTACGCACGCCTTCCCAGCTATGCTGCGCAATCGCGCTATCGAGGCCGTTCAGTTCTTTTTCCTGGGTTTCATTTTTCCCGGTAAGCAGCGCTGCCAACTGACGCAACTGCAATTCGGGGAATGGCGCCACATTCGGCAACTTGGCAATTTCGTTGTAGCAGGCCTGATAGTTCGCAGGCGTTGGCGCCAAACGTTTGGCGGCCAAGGTGGTCAGCGCTTCGCGCGCTATCTCGGAGGGGTTTCGGGGATCGTTCATGGAAAAGTTTTAAAAATGAGCAAAAACCCTTTTTTTGTTAGATTTTCAAGGCCTTAGAGCGACTTTACCTGTTGCGAGTTGAAGTCTATCCGATCAAGCACGCTGATTTACAGAATTATATTGCCGAATCTTGACCTCGACGTCATAAAGCGCCGCCAGTTCCACCCCAGTAAAGTGCAAAGCACAAAACACGGGGCCGTGAGCGGCGTCGGCGTGTTAACATGCTGCTCCCCCGTTTTTGTCCGGCCAACCCGGCGCGCCCCGCTGCCATGCGTCTCTTCCGCCTGCTCAAAATCGCCTCTGTCGCCAGCCGTTTCGGCCTCGACGAAATGGTTCTCAAACACGAACCCACGGGGCGGCTCGTTCGCCTGGCCAATACACTGCAGTTCTGGCGCGACCTCTCAGCGCCCCGCGCAGTAAGGCTGCGCCTGGCGCTTGAAGCGCTTGGCCCGATTTTCGTCAAATTCGGCCAGGTGCTATCAACCCGGCGCGATTTGATGCCAACGGACATTGCCGACGAACTGGCCAAGTTGCAGGACCGCGTACCGCCCTTCGAGTCACATCTGGCCCTGGCCGAAGTTGAAAAGGCTTATGGCCGCCCGGCCAGCGAGGTGTTTGCCGAATTTGACCCGAACCCGATTGCCTCCGCCTCAATCGCCCAGGTCCACTTTGCCCGCCTGAAAGTGGAAGATGGCAGCCACGAGGTCGCCGTCAAGATTCTGCGCCCCAACATGCGCGACGTGATCGACCACGACTTGGCGCTGCTCGACACCTTTGCGCTGCTACTCGAAAAGCTGTGGTCCGATGGCAAGCGACTGAAGCCGCGAGAAGTGGTGGCCGAATTCGCCAAATACCTGCGCGACGAACTTGATCTGATGCGTGAAGCAGCGAATGCCTCGCAGCTGCGGCGCAATTTCAGTGAGTCGCAATTGCTGATCGTCCCGGAAATTCACTGGGACTGGTGCACCTCGACCGTAATGGTCATGGAGCGCATGAAGGGCACGCCGATTTCGCAGATCGACAAGCTGCGCGCTGATGGCATCGACCTCGCCAAACTCTCGGCCGCCGGCGTTGAAATCTTTTTTACCCAGGTATTCCGCGATGGTTTTTTCCACGCCGACATGCACCCCGGCAACATTTTTGTCGCCGCAGACGGCCGTTATATCGCGCTCGATTTCGGCATCGTCGGCACGCTGACCGACAGCGACAAGAATTACCTCGCCCAGAACTTCCTCGCCTTCTTCCGCCGCGACTACAAACGGGTGGCGGAAGCCCATATCGAATCCGGCTGGGCGCCCAAGGAAACCCGGGTTGATGAATTCGAAGCAGCCATTCGCGCCGTCTGCGAACCGATTTTTGACCGGCCGCTCAAGGACATTTCCTTCGGCAAAATTCTGCTGCGCCTGTTTCAGACCTCGCGCCGCTTTAATGTCGAAATCCAGCCGCAACTGGTCATGCTGCAAAAAACCCTGCTCAATATCGAGGGCCTCGGCCGCCAGCTTGACCCGGAGCTTGATCTCTGGAAAACCGCCAAGCCTTTCCTTGAGCGCTGGATGAGCGAGCAAATTGGCTGGCGCGGTCTGATGCGCACCTTCAAGCAGGAAGCGCCCTATCTGGCCCGCGCCCTGCCCCAACTGCCTCGTCTGGTTCACCAATCACTGGCCCAAGGCCCGCGGGCCGATCTGCAACCGCAGATTGACCGCCTGATTGCCGCCCAGCATCAGCAAAATCGCTGGCTGGCCATCATTGCTCTGCTGCTCGCCTGCATTGCTGCAACGCTTTATTACTGAACCTAAATGTCCGCTGTCACCCTGACCACCTATACCGAAGATGATGTCACCTCCTGGCTCGGCGCCAAGGAAGTCGAAAAAGGACGCGCTTACACCGGCCAAGTCCACGAACTCGAAGTCGATGATCAGCGCATCCTCGCACTGGTTTCCGGCTCGGCACGCCAGCCCTACACCTCCAGCGCCCGCCTGGTGCACCACAAAAATGGTCGTATTTCCCTGATCAGTGGCTGCACCTGCCCGGTGGGCGTTGACTGCAAACACGTCGCCGCGATGCTGCTCAAGGCCATCGACGAGCGCAACCCGGTGGATCGGGTGAGTACCGGCATTCTGTCGTGGGTCGCCGACTTGCGCCGCGTTTCGATTGCCGTGGCCAAGAAAAAAACTCGCCCGGCCAGCGCTCGCCAACAGTTGTTCTACATCCTGAAATCGACTCCCGATCATCGTCATTTCGGCGTCGAGATCCGCAAGGGCAAATATCCGGAATCAGCCGAAGAGTGGTGGAAGATCGACCGGGCACTGGTTACGCCGCCGCAGTTCGTCAATGAAGAAGATCTCGGCATCCTCCGCCTGATCTGGGCCGACCGCGGCAATGAAAGCAGTCTGCGCGCCTTCGGCCTCGGCCCCAAGCATGGGGCGGAAATCATGCAGCGCATGGCTGCCAGCCACCGGCTCTACCCGGAAGAGGATTTGGGCTTGCCGCTGATTGTTGGCGTTAACCGCCCGGCCAGTATCGGCTGGCAAGTCGATGGTCACGGCTTCCAGCGCCCTTACCTGAAACCCGAGCCGCTGGCTGACCGGGTAGTTACGGTCGACCCGCCCTGGTACCTTGATTTGAGCAGTGGCGAAACCGGCCCGCTCGACGTTGCCGGCAACCCGGCCGTCCTGACCCGCCTGTTCGACCTGCCACCGCTGTCAGCCAAGGAAGCCTCATTGGTCGCTGAAGCGCTGACCGAACTGGCACCCGAACTGCCGACGCCAACAGAAGATGCCAGCGCCCGCCTGCGCCTGGTCGAAGCGCCCTTGCGCGCCGTACTCCAGCTCGACACCCTGCACACCCACGGCTACCGCGCCTGGCGCGAGCATCCCCACAGTTACGGCGGCGGGCCGTTCGATGTCGCGCGCGTCATCTTTCGTTATGCCGACGCCGAAATCCGGCCGGATGAAAAGCGTGACTTCATCACCCTGCCCGAAGGCGAAACGGTTCGCCTGAAGCGCCGCCCCGACGCTGAAGCCGCCGCGCTCGAAGTCCTGGCCGGCACGGGCCTGCAAAAAATCCCCAGCAACACGCTGTACACCTTCGGTAATCCCCCGGAAGGCATTTATGGCCTGGCCAGCGAAAGTGCCTGGCCAAGTTTCATGGCAGAAGATCTTGCGCGCCTGAAGCAAGGTGGCTGGCAGATCGAATTCCCCGAGGATTTCCGCCACCACGTGCTGGAAGTCGATGGCTGGGAAGCCGAGCTCGTTGAATCCGAGCATGGCTGGTTCGATCTCGACATGGGCATTCTGGTCGAAGGTGAGCGCCTGCCGCTGGCGCCGCTGCTCGCCGGCCTCTTCCATCGCGACGCCCGCTGGCTGGAAGTCGGTGAACTCGACCGCATCCCGGACGAGGAAGGCATCGAACTGCATACCGTGCAGGGCAAGCGCCTGCGCGTTCCGGCCGGCCGCATCAAGCCGCTGGCGGCAACGCTGATCGACCTTTTTGATGGGTTCACCGGCGGCGATACGCTGCGCCTGTCCCGCTTCGACGCACCGCGCCTGGCTGAACTCACCGACACCAGCCGCTGGGAATTCCGTGGTCAGAGCGATGTTTTTGCGCTGGCCGAGCGCCTGCGGGCGGCGCAGGGCATCACCACCATCGAACCGCCGGCTGGCCTCTGCCTGGAACTGCGCCCTTATCAGAAAGAGGGTTTGGCCTGGCTGCAATTCCTCCGCGAACAGAACCTGTCCGGCATTTTGGCGGACGACATGGGCCTCGGCAAAACGGCCCAGACGCTGGCCCATCTGCTGCTGGAAAAAGAAGCTGGCCGCCTCGACAAACCCGCCTTGATCATCCTGCCGACCTCGCTGATCTTCAACTGGAAGAACGAGGCCGCACGCTTTGCGCCTTCGCTCAAGGTGCTGTCGCTGCATGGCCCGGAGCGCAAGAGCCGCTTCGAGGAAATCCCCGGCCACGATGTCGTGCTCACCACCTACCCGCTACTGTGGCGCGACGCCGACGAGCTGATGCTGCACAGCTACCATCTGCTCATTCTTGACGAGGCGCAAACCGTCAAGAATGCGCAAAGCCGCAGCGCCGAAGCGGTGCGCAAGGTCGACGCCCGGCATCGCCTGTGCCTGACCGGCACGCCGCTGGAAAATCACCTCGGCGAGCTATGGAGCCAGTTCGACTTCCTGCTGCCCGGCTTTCTCGGCACCAGCAAGCAATTCACCAAACACTGGCGGACGCCGATCGAAAAGCTCGGTGACAGCCAACGCGGCAAACTGCTGGCCCGGCGCATTCGCCCGTTCATTCTGCGGCGCAAGAAGGAAGACGTCGCGCAGGAGCTGCCGCCGAAAACCATCATCGTGCGCAGTGTCGAACTTGAGGGTTCCCAGCGCGATCTATACGAAACCGTGCGTGCCGCGATGGACGCCAAAGTGCGTGACGAAATCGCCAGCCGCGGTTTTGCCCGCAGCCAGATCGTCATCCTCGATGCCCTGCTGAAATTGCGTCAGGTCTGCTGCGACCCGCGTCTGGTCAAAGCCGCCTCGGCCAGCAAGGTCAAGGAGCGCGCCAAGCTCGACCTGTTGATGGGGATGCTGCCGGAACTGGTCGAGGAAGGCCGCAAGATCCTGCTCTTCTCGCAATTCACCAGCATGCTGGCGTTGATCGAGCAGGAGCTGGACAAACTCGGCCTGCCCTACGTCACACTGACCGGCGACACCACCGACCGCGAAACGCCGGTCCGACGCTTCCAGGAAGGCGAAATCCCGATCTTCCTGATCAGCCTGAAAGCCGGCGGCGTCGGCCTCAACCTGACTGCGGCCGACACGGTGATCCACTACGATCCGTGGTGGAATCCGGCCGTTGAAAACCAGGCCACCGACCGCGCCCACCGCCTCGGCCAGGACAAGCCGGTGTTCGTCTATAAGCTGATCGTCGGCGGCAGTATCGAGGAAAAAATCCTCGCGCTGCAGGAACGCAAGGCCGAGTTGGCGGCGGGCATTCTCTCGGAAGATCGCGGCATTGATGTCAAGTTCGGCAACGACGACCTCGCCGCACTTTTCGAGCCCTTACCGGCGTAGTTGTTTTTGCCGTTTTTTCCGGGTTGACCGCAGCATTCAAGCGCTGCCCGGTTCTCGCCGCCCAGGCAACGAGCGATAAGGTGAACACTGGCGCTGGTTGAAGCCAGGACAAAAATGCCAGCGATCAAGCCTGAACGAGGCTTGGCTTGTGCCGCGGCATCATGGCTTCATGGCATTACGGCGCCACGTTACGACACGACAGGGGCGCACGGCGCAGGCACATACTCGCCGCTTTGCAGGCGTCGGGTGAGTTCCTCGCCCGGCATCGGCTTGCCGAAGAGGTAGCCCTGAAACACATGACAGCCTGAGGCCGTCAGGAAGTCGCGTTGAGCTTCGGTTTCGACGCCCTCGGCGAGCACTTCCATGTGCAGATTGATTCCCAGGGCGATGATCGTGTTCGAGATGGCGCAATCACTTTGGTTATCGGGCAGATCGCGGACAAAGGCACGGTCGATTTTCAGTCGATTCAGCGGGAATGTCTTGAGGTAGGCGAGCGACGAATAGCCGGTGCCGAAATCATCCAGGGCCGTCTTGATGCCGAGACAATGCAGGCCGCGCATGATGTCGATGGCGCCAATCGGGTCGCTCATCAGCAGGCCCTCGGTAATTTCCAGCTCCAGCAAACGGCTGGGCAGCGCGGTTTCGTCGAGTACCTGTTGCACGGAGGCGAGCAGGTCGTTGCGGCGGAACTGGCGCGCCGAGAGATTGACTGCGACCGGGATTTCGACGCCGAGATCTGTCTGCCAGGCACGCGCCTGACGGCAGGCGACGCGCATGATCCATTCGCCAATCGGCACGATCAAGCCGGTTTCTTCGGCCACCGGAATGAACTGCACCGGCGAAACATTGCCCAGTTCGGGATTGTGCCAACGGAGCAGCGCTTCCACCCCGACCAGTTGACCGCTGGCGGCGTTGATCTGGGGCTGATAGGCCACCGAAAATTCGTTGCGCTCAAGCGCCAGACGCAACATGCGCTCAAGCTTGAACAACTGGTTACCCATCTCGTTCATTTCATGGGCATAGTATTTATAGAGATTCCGCCCGTCGGCCTTGGCGCTGTAGAGCGCCGACTCGGCAGCCATCATCAGGGTTTCAGCATCATCGCCATCATTCGGGTAGATGGCGATGCCGATACTGGCGGTGATGTGGGCGCAAACGCTATCAAGATCAAACGGATGGGCAAAGGCACTGACCAGTTTTTCGCAGATCGTCCCGATATCCTGTGGCTTGGCGATTTCATCGAGCAATACCGAAAAACGATTGCCCCCGGGGCGGGCAACAATGTCGTGCTTGCGCAGACTGCTCTTGATACGTTCGGCGGATTCGATCAAAACCTTGTCGCCGATGGCGTGACCGAGCGAATCATTGATCAGTTTGAAGCGATCGAGATCAATTTCCAGCAATGAAAATCGAGTGTTGTTGCGTTGCGCCCTGACAACCGCCTGATCAAGCGCAGAAAGCCAGGATTCTCGATTGGGCAGCGCCGTCAAGGCGTCAAAAGTACGCAACTGGTTGAGTAGCGCCTCGACCGTCTTGTGCTGACTCAGGTCGAAAATCATCCCGGTATAGTTGGAAATCTCGCCATTTTGATCGTTGACCGCAGCAATCGACAGCAAGGCCGGGTAGATCTCGCCATTTTTCCGGCGGTTCCAGACTTCGCCCTCCCAAGCGCCGCTGGTCTTGATCTGCTGCCAGATTTTGTCGTAGAAATCCGGCCCGTGGCGGCCGGATTTCATTACCCGGGGGTGCTGGCCAATGATCTCTTCACGGCTGAAGCCGCTGACCCTCGTGAAGGCCGGATTGACCTCGATGATGCGCAACTCGGCATCCGTCACCAGTATCGACTCCACGCTATTAGTAAATACCGCCTCGGCGAGGCTGAGTTGATGCTCGGCGACTTGCTGGCCGCGCCGGATCTGGCGCATCAGAATGCCGGCCAGGACCGTGGAGAGCAAGACCAGCAAGGCGCTGATCAAGAGCTCCTGACGGGCACGACCTTCCATCGCCCGAGCGCTGGCATCAACTGACTGACTCAACGCATCCTCCAGCGCTTTCATGGCATCAATTTTTCCGCTGGCGAGGGAAAACCATGCTTCGGGGCGGGGCAGTGCAGGCGCCTCAATCCCTTCCACCAGCCCCTTGCCAGAAATTGACTCGCGCAAACCTGCCGCCAAAACCCGTTGCCGGATGCGCTCGGCATTCTTGATGTACGGCTGCTCAAGGATGGCCTGATAACTGGCCATCGCCTCAGGATCAGCCAGCCGGAGAAAGTTGGCCAGACGCGCCTCTTCGGCTGCCTTTATCTGGTTGAAACTGGCTATTCGGCCGGCGCTGAAATTGAGATCGGAAAGCATCGCCGAGAGCAAAGCCCGCTCCTGGCCCGCTTTTTCCTTGGCCTGAGAGAAGGCGACAAAAGCAATTTGCTGGCGGAATATCGACGATTCAATGGCATTGCCAAAGGTGCTCAATTGCAGGCTGAAAAGAGTGTCGATAACGTCGGTGTAACGGTCAACCGTGTATTCGCGCGAAATTTCAAGTTGCTGCACCCGATGGCGCATTCCCGGGATTTGCGCCAAGGCCGCATCAAGCCGTTCCTGAATACCGAGATCGATTGCTGCATCCTGAATTTTCGCGCTCAGGGCGACGTGGGAAAGATCGGTCCGGCTATGCTGGGCGACCAGAATATCGCCGAAATTTTTGCCGCCGGAGGCAATGTAGCCGCTCGACAAACCACGCTCGCGCTGCAATTCATGAATCAGCAAACCGATGGCACTACTGGCACCGGTCCACTGCCGTTCCTGACTGGCATCTTGCAGGCTATCGAACCGCTCAAGCAGATTGCGCGTCGCAAAAAACGAAAGTGCCAGAAAAAAGGCCAGCAGCAACCACACGGCATGCTGCCGGATCGGCTTCAATGGTTTTTGTTCAGTGCGAGCGCTTGAGTCTTTGTTGTACATTATCCATACAGGGAGTCAGGTTTTATGATTTTGATATTTTTCCCCTTTCAGAATGGAATATACACTATGGCGAAATTATTTCTTTGAGGAGCGTCATATGCGAATTGCGTGGAGCCGCGAGCTTGAAACCGGCATACGAACGATTGATTTACAGCACGAAGAGTTGATCGGAATGATCAATGAACTCGATGATGCAAGCCTCGCTCGACGTGGACAAATCGTGCTGGAGGATGTGCTGCAACGTCTTGGCAATTACGTCACATTTCATTTCACCACCGAAGAAGCCTTGATGGCGGGACTGCCTCAGGCCGAAAGCCATGCAGCAGAACATCTGCAACAGCACCGGCTATTTATCGAGCAGATCGGGAGGCTGCGCGCCAAGGCTGAGTCCGAACGGGACGAGACGATGAGCGAGCTGGTGAGTTTTCTCAACAACTGGCTTTATGAGCACATTCTCAAGACCGACCGAAAACTGGGTGCTCTGCTCAACGGGCAACTTGCCCAGCCCCGAGGCTAAGCCAAGTCAGCTAGACAGGCGGGCGGGGCGTTGACTGCGGGCTGAGCACTCGCCGCAAGCATGACAAAATAATTTGTCTTTGTCGGCATTTTCGCAACACGGCAGGAACTTACGCCGCTTTCAGGCCACCAAAGGGTTGCTGTCCAGTCGCGCCAACAACCCCTTCAAGGCATGCCGCACCGAATGCTGCCTGACTGCCGCCCGATCACCTGCAAAGTGGCAGGTCTGCGCCTCACAGCCGCCGTCTTTTCCGGCCCAGGCAAAGCAGACCGTGCCCACCGGTTTTTCCCGCGAGCCGCCGGTTGGGCCGGCAACGCCGGTAATCGCCACCGCCCAGTCAGCGTGGCTGTGGGCCAGGGCGCCTTGCACCATCGCCCGCGCCGTCGGCTCGGAAACGGCCCCGTGATTGGCCAGCGTCGCTTCCGGCACACCGAGCATCTCCACCTTCGCCGCATTCGAGTAAGTGACAAAACCGCGATCGAACCAGGCGGAACTACCCGCATTGGCGGTCACCGATTGCGCCAGCCAACCGCCGGTACAAGACTCGGCGGCGGTCAGATATTCGCCGCGGGCGAGCAGCGCGGTACCCAATTCCTGGGCCAGATTTTCGAGTTCTTTCATGCCGAAATATTAGCACCGCGCCCCGCTATAATCTTTTCCGCGGTCTGGGTACCGCCTCATTTTGCTTTTAGTAAGCTGCCGCGGCATCCGCACGGTAGCGGTTGTTTTGAAAACCGGAGATATCCATGACCTGTTCCATCGCGCGCCGTTGGGCGCTCAAAGGCGCGCTCGCCTGCGCCTTCGCTGCCACCCTCGGCAACCTGCCCGCCGTGGCGGAAGATGCCGTTCTGCGCGTCTCGGCCATTCCTGACGAGGCACCCACCGAACTGCAGCGCAAGTTCGCGCCGCTCGGCAAATATCTCGAAGCCCAAACCGGCATGAAGGTGGTCTTCACACCGGTTTCCGACTACGCCGCCGTGGTTGAATCTTTGGCGACCAAGAAAATCGACCTCGCCTGGCTCGGCGGCTTCACTTTTATTCAGGCCAAAATCCGCACCAATGGCACGGCCATCCCGATCGCCCAGCGTGAGGAAGATGCCAAATTCACTTCCAAATTCATTACCGCCGACCCGGCCATCAAGACCCTTGCCGACCTCAAGGGCAAGACCTTTGCCTTCGGTGCACCGTCCTCGACCTCGGGCAGTCTGATGCCGCGCTTCTTCCTGCAGCAGGCCGGCCTCAATCCGGAAACCGACTTCAAGCGCGTCGCCTTCTCTGGCGCGCATGACGCCACCGTCGCCTTCGTCGCCGCCGGCAAGGCCGACGCCGGCGTGCTGAACGCCTCGGTCTGGGACAAGCTGGTTGAACAGAAAAAAGTCGATACCGACAAGGTGCACGTCTTCGCCACGACACCGCCTTATTTCGATTACAACTGGACGGTGCGCGGCGACCTCGACCCGGCGTTGATCAAAAAGCTGACCGACGCCTTCCTCAAGCTTGATCCGGCCAATCCGGAACACAAGGAAATTCTCGGCTTGCAACGCGCCGCCAAGTTCATCCCGACCAAAAAGGAAAACTACGACGGTATCGAGAAGGCGGCCCACGCGGCCGGTTTGCTCAAGTGAGTTTTGCTTTAAATGGCGTGGGTCTGACTCACGCCAACGGTTTTGTCGCGCTCGACGGCATCACGCTGCAAGCCGATCAGGGCGAGCACATCGCCCTGATCGGGCCGTCCGGCGCCGGCAAAACTTCTCTGATTTCGCTGCTTGGCACGGCATTAGCGCCGAGCAGCGGGCAGGTCAGCATCCTTGATTTTGGCCAAAATACGGCGTCGACCGCAGCACTCAAGCGTTTGCGTGCCCGCATCGGCACCGTTCATCAGGCACCGCCGATTCCCGGTCGACAGCGCGTCATCACCGCCGTTTTAGCTGGCCGGCTCGGCCAATGGCCGGTCTGGAAATCGCTGGCCTCGCTGTTTTATCCGCTCGATATTCCCGGCGCACGCGAAGCGCTGGCCCGGCTCGACCTGGCCGACAAAATTTTCCAGCGTTGCGACCAACTCTCCGGCGGCCAATTGCAGCGCGTCGGCATCGCCCGCGTTTTGTATCAGCAAGCCGACCTGATTCTGGCCGACGAGCCGGTTTCCGCCCTCGATCCGGTCCTGGCACAAAGCAGCCTGCAGCGCCTGATCGATGATGCCGCCAGCCGTGGTGCGACGCTGGTCGCCAGCCTGCACGCGGTCGATCTGGCGCTCAACAGTTTTCCCCGCATTGTCGGCATCAAGGCCGGGCGTATCGCTTTCGACCTGCCCGCCAGCTCGGTCAGCGAGGCCATGCTGCACGAGCTTTACGCCAGCGAAGGGCAGATTCTGCCGACGCAATCCAACGAAGCTTGCTTTACGCCCCAAGCCGCCAGCACCCCGCCTCTGCGCTCCGCATGCACCTGAAACCGGCCGAGCGCGACCCGGCCAGCCAACCTCGTTTCTATTCAGCGTTACTGGCGCTGTTCATTCTCTGGCCGCTGTTCCAGGCCGCCGAAGTCAGCCCCGGCGCACTCTTTGACCCGTCCAACCTGAAGGTGATCGGCAGCTTCCTCAGCGGCTTTTTGCCGCCGGAGCGTGGCAGCGAATTCCTCGGCTATCTCGGCAAGGCAACGCTGGAAACACTCGCCATCGCCACCGCCGGCATGGCCCTGGCCGGCCTGCTTGCCCTGCCGCTGGCGTATCTGGCCAGTGCCGCCGGGCGGGAAAAGCCAACGCTCAACCCGCTGATCCGCAGCCTGTTAACCATTTTGCGCGGCGTACCGGAACTCGTCTGGGCACTGGTTTTTGTCCGCGTTTTCGGGCTTGGCCCCGCGGCCGGCGTGCTCGCCCTCGGCCTGACTTACGGCGGCATGCTGGCCAAGGTCTATGCTGAGATTCTCGAATCAGTCGACGCCGCCCCGGCCCGCGCCTTGCGCCTGAACGGTGCCAGCCGGCCACTGGCCATCCTTTACGGCGTCATTCCGCAAGTCAGCAAAGAACTCGCCTCCTACACGGTTTACCGCTGGGAATGCGCCGTTCGCGCCTCGGTGGTCATGGGCTTCGTCGGCGCTGGCGGGCTTGGCCAATTGATGGATCAGGCGATGAAAATGTTCAACGGCGGCGAGGCGGCGAGCATCCTGATCACCTTTTTGCTGCTGGTTTTTGTCGCCGATCTCATTTCCAGCGGCCTGCGCCGCAGCCTCGACCAAGCGCCGCCGCCCAGCGCCGCGCCCTTTGGCCCCGGCAGCACCGGCCTGCTGGCGATTTTTGTCGCTGCCGTCACGGCCAGTTTCTGGTTTCTCGACATCGGTTTTGGTGCGCTCTTCACGCTCGAATCCGCCAGCTCAATCAATCAATTCATCGGCAGCTTTTTCCCGCCCGATCTGTCGGCGGCCTGGCTGCGCAAAGTGGCGCAGGGGGTTTGGGAAACACTGGCCATTTCGGCAGTCGGCACCTTGTTCGCGGCGCTTGCCGGCCTGCTGCTCGCGCAGGCCCGACCGCGCCTGCTGTTCAATTTCATCTTCAACGCCCTGCGCTCAGTCCCGGAACTGGTCTGGGCCACGATCACGGCGCTCAGCGTCGGTCTCGGCCCCTTCGCCGGTGTTCTGGCGCTCGCGCTGCACACCACCGGCGTGCTTGGCCGGCTTTATGCCGAAGCGCTCGACAACGCCCCCGCCGCCCCCGGCCGCGCCCTGCGCCTGAGCGGTGTGCCGAGCGGGCTGGCTTTTCTTTATGGCACGCTGCCCGGCGCCGCTCCGCAGTTAATCGCCTACACGCTCTACCGTTGGGAAATGAATATCCGGATGGCGGCCATCCTGGGTTTTGTCGGTGCCGGCGGGCTCGGCCAGTTGCTCTATTTCGAGCTCTCGCTTTTTCACTACGCCCAGGCGTCGACCGTAATCATCGCCATGCTGCTGCTCTCCATCGCGGTCGATCAAACCAGCGCCTGGCTGCGCCGCCGAATGGCCTAGCGCCAAACTGGACAGTCGCCCTGTCGCCAAGTAGCATCGCGCCCCCGACGCTTTACAGACCCGATTTTTGATCCCCATGCACGCTTCACCCGCCCGCGCCTGCGGCATCGATTTCGGCACCTCCAACTCCACCGTCGGCTGGTTGCGCCCCGGCCAACCGACGCTGTTGACGCTGGAAGACGGCAAGCCGACGCTGCCCTCGGTCGTCTTCTTCAATGCCGAAGCCGACACCGTCAGCGTCGGCCGCAACGGTCTGAGCGAATACCTGGCCGGCACCGAAGGCCGCCTGATGCGCTCCCTGAAAAGCCTGCTCGGCAGCAGCCTGATCGACGGCCGCACCGAAGTTAACGGCCGCGCCATCGTCTTCCGCGACCTGCTCAAGGAATTCATCGGCACCCTGAAAGCGCGGGCCGAAAGCGAAGCCGGGCGCAGCTTCGAGCAAGCCGTTTTCGGCCGCCCGGTCTTTTTTGTCGATGACAACCCCGCCGCCGACCAGCTCGCCGAAAACACCCTGGGCGAAATCGCCCACGCCATCGGCTTCAAGGACATCAGCTTCCAGTTCGAGCCGATTGCCGCCGCCTACCATTACGAAACGCAAATCCAGCGCGAAGAAATCGTGCTGATCGCCGACATCGGCGGCGGCACCTCGGACTTCTCCATCGTTCGCCTTTCCCCGCAACGCGCCAAAGCCGCCGACCGGCGCAGCGACGTGCTGGCCAACGGCGGCGTCCATATCGGCGGCACCGACTTCGACCGCCAGCTCAGCCTGGCCGGCGTCATGCCCCACCTCGGCTACCGCAGCACGCTGAAAAATGGCCGCGAAATGCCGGCCAGCATCTATTTCAACCTCGCCACCTGGCACACCATCAACTTCGCCTACACCCGGCAAGTCTGGTCGGACCAACAACGTCTCTATATTGATGCGCTGGAGCCGGAACGGCTGGAACGCCTGCTCGCCCTGATCGAAAACCGCGCCGGTCACTGGCTGGCGCATCAGGTTGAACAAGCCAAGATCGCCCTCTCGGCAGACGATCAGGCGACCTTGCGACTGGATGCCTTCGCCCCCGGCGAAATGCACACCTTGAGCCGCCTGGAATTCGAACTGGCCTCGACGCAATTAGTCGAAAAAATCGAGTCGACCGTAGCAAATCTGCTGCCGACGGCCGGTATCGCCGCCGAGCGCATCGACACGGTATTTTTCACCGGCGGATCAAGCGGCATCCCGGCGCTGCGGGAGCGCATCGCGGCGCAACTGCCCAAGGCGCAGGCGGTGGAAGGCGACCTGTTTGGCAGTATCGGGGCGGGTTTGGCGGTGGATGCGGCGAGACGGTTTGGCTAAGCGTTGTCAGAAACGCAAAACGGCGCTGCGCCCATCCTGGTGTGTCACTTAAGTCTCTGACGGCCTGCAAGTCGAGAACCAGTCATGGCGCCTAAGATGGCTTTCCTTACCTGCTTGGGGAAGCCATCAAGCTCTCCGCTCGACACCCGCTCGTGCGTGTTTCCGCCGGTCAGGCTGTGACGAATCTCGCAATTTGCGACCGCGCACGATTAGAACCGGCACCATCAACAAGAGCAGAAGAATGATTGCAGAGAGTAGTAAACGGTTCTCAAGAATGGCTTGAAGCATTGATTTCCCCTGTCGGCAAATAGTTGTTACCCGCTTGAGTATGACAGGACGCAGGCGTCTTCAGTTCTACGCGCCAGACAAGCTCAAGTGGGGCACGAACCAAGCGAGTAGGTGATTGATGCGGCAAGCTGCCTTGCCTAACGCCGTTATCCGGTGAAGCGGTTAAACTCGCCCCTTTCCCGTTGTACTGATTTCGCCATGACCTTTGCTTCCCTCGGCCTCGCCGCTCCGCTGCTGCAAGCGCTCGAAACGCTTGGCTACAAAACGCCCACGCCGATTCAATTGCAAGCCATTCCTGCCGTCCTCGCCGGACGTGATCTGATGGCCGCGGCCCAGACCGGTACCGGCAAAACGGCCGGTTTTGCGCTGCCGGTATTGCAACGCTTGAGCGAAGGCGAAAAGGCAGCGAGCAACTCGATCCGCGCCCTCGTGCTGGTGCCGACCCGCGAACTCGCCGAACAGGTGCAAGCCAGTTTCCGTCAGTATGGCGAACACCTGCCGGTCAGCACCTATGCGACTTATGGCGGCGTCAGCATCAACCCGCAGATGATGCGCCTGCGCCGTGGGGTCGATATTCTCGTGGCCACGCCCGGCCGCCTGCTCGACCTTTTCCGCCAGAACGCCATCAAGTTCAAGCAGGTGGAAACGCTGATTCTCGACGAGGCCGACCGCATGCTCGACCTCGGTTTCGCTCAGGAACTGGCGACGGTTTTCGCCGCGCTGCCCAAGCAGCGCCAGACCCTGCTGTTCTCCGCCACTTTCTCCGACGAAATCCGCAGCATGGCCAAGGCCCGGCTGCACGACCCGCTCTCGATCGAAATCAGCCCGCGCAACAGCACCGTCAAGGCTATCAAGCAATGGGTTGTGCCGGTCGACAAGAAACGCAAGCCGGAACTCTTCCTGAAAATGCTGAAAGACCGGCGCTGGGGGCAGGTGCTGGTTTTCGTCAAGACGCGTAAAGGCGTTGATGAACTGGTCAGCCAGTTGCTCGCCAAGAAAATCAAGGCTGACGCCATTCACGGCGACAAGCCGCAACCGGCCCGCTTGCGGGCGCTGGAAAGTTTCAAGGCCGGCGAGATTCAGATTCTGGTCGCTACCGATGTCGCGGCACGCGGTCTGGATATCGACGATCTGCCGCAGGTGGTGAATTTTGATCTGCCGATCGTCGCCGAGGATTACATCCACCGCATTGGCCGCACCGGCCGGGCTGGCGCGACGGGTGAGGCGATTTCGCTGGTCTGTGCCGACGAAGCGCCCCTGCTTGCCGCCATTGAAACGCTGACCAAACAAACGCTGAGCCGCGATGAAGAACCCGGTTTCGAGCCGGACCACCGCGTGCCGATGACCAATGGCGCCGGTCAACTGGTAAAAAAGCCGAAAAAGCCCAAGGTGCCCGGTGGCCGCGCGGCCAAAAACCTGCCGTCCAACTGGGAAGGCTTCGACGGCGCGCCCGCAAAGCCGGCCCGCCGCAGTGCGGCCAAGGCGACCAACAGCGCCGGCGGCAAGGCGCCGGGCACCTCGCGCGGACGTTGAATCATCGATAATCGGCTGACCCTTATTTCGGTTGGATTTCATGCCTCGTCATCGTGACCAAATCCGCGACTTTCCCGGCAAACGCTGGGTCAATCTTGCCCTGCGCGCCATCCATCTGGTCGGCCTGGTCCTGCTCGGGGCCGGCTTACTGGGTGCCGGCGAGATCAGCACCGGCGCGACGATCACCTTTGCCTCCGGATTCGCCATGTTGGCCATCGACACCTGGGCCAACCCGGCGCATCTGCGCGAAGTGGCCGGGTTTGGCGTACTGGTCAAATTGCTGCTGGTCGGCCTGATGGCGCTGCAACCCGCCTGGGGCTTGACGATTTTCTGGATAGTGCTTGGGCTCTCGACCCTGCTTTCCCACGCCCCCGGCAACTTCCGGCATCGCAAGCTGTTTTAGCCCGCAGTTGCGCCGCAAATCCAGATCGAGCCCCAACCATGCACCGTACAATTTTCAACACGCCACTAATCAATACCCTGATGCACTGGATTTCAAGACTGATCTTGCGCCTGCTGGGCTGGCAGATTGAAGGCAAGGCACCCGCAGCGCCAAAATACGTACTGATCGCGGCACCGCACACCAGCAACTGGGATTTCCCGTTCACCCTGATGGTTTGCTTTGCATTGCAGATGCCCGTTTACTGGATGGGCAAAGCCAGCCTCTTCCCGCCCGTCCTCGGCGGCATCATGCGCTGGCTGGGCGGCATTCCGGTTGAACGCTCACGCCAGGGAAATCTGGTGCAAAGCACCGTTGACGCCTTTCAGCGCAGCGCTCGCCTGACGGTGATCATCCCGCCGGAAGGGACTCGATCCAAAGTCACGCACTGGAAAACCGGGTTCTACTACATTGCCCAAGGCGCCGGCCTGCCGATCGCGCTGGGCTTCCTCGACTTCAAAAGAAAGCGCGCCGGCGTCGAGCGTTTGTTCGAGGTGACTGGCGATATTGAAGCGGATATGGTGAAAATTCAGGCGTTTTACGCCCACATCACCGGCAAAAACCCACGGCAGTTCTGATTACTGCCAGCGTTGGAGAATCGGACGCCTTGGCGTCAATGTGCTTCTGGAAAAGCAATGATTCTTGAATGGGTCGTTCACGCGCCGACGGGAACCCAGCAAATACAAAACTTCTGAATTCCCGCCTCGCCCGCCGCGAAGCGGAGTCCCGGGTGTGTCGAGGCCGGGAAAGACGCTTAAGTCACGCTTAAGTCAAAAAACTCAAACCTTGTCAGTATCCGAAGAAACTGCCGACTTGACGCTGGCCACACCCTGCGCCAGCTTGTCGCTGGCATGGGCGGCAACTTCCGAAGCTTTGGCCGAAACCTTATCAGCGGCAACTTCAGCTTTGGCCGAGACTTGGCTCGCCGTCTGTTTGGTTGCATCCCAAGCCTGATCGGCTGCCGCCGAGGCCTTGCCGCCCAATTCACTGGCTTTGGCGGCAGCTTGATCGGCGACCGACTCGGCTTTTGCGGCAATTTCAGCCGCGGTATGTTTGGTCTTATCCCAAGCCTGATCGGCCGCTGCCGAGGCTTTGCTGCCTAAATCACTGGCTTTGGCGGAGGCCTGATCAGCGACCGACTCGGCTTTTGCTGCCACTTCAGCCGCGGTATGTTTGGTTTTGTCCCAAGCCTGATCGGCCGCAACGCTGACTTTGCCAGCCAGTTCGGAAGCCTTGGCCGACGCTTGCTCCGCAACCGCTTCCAGCTTTTCTTCGGCGGTGTCCAGTAGTGCTTTGGCTTTATCGAAAATGCCCGTCATTTTGTATTCTCCTTGGATCAATTAAAACCGAATCGGCAAACCAACACCGATGTCGCATCTTAGTTTAAAACCAAAATCTAGCCGCATGGAATACAAAATCAATACCGTCAAAGCCTTAAAAAATCCCTTCAAACAGCTGCACCTGAACGCTGTCACCCACCTGAATGCCGGCACAGTTTTCCGGCAGGACGACGAAGCAGTTGGCTTCCGACATTGAGCGCAACACGCCGGAACCCTGATTGCCGGTGGTTTTTACCTGCCAGCGGCCGTCGACCGCAGCAACCGTGCCGCGCAGATATTCGCGGCGGCCAGCCTGCTTCTTGATCGGGTTGGCGGCTTCAACGGTCAGCAACGGCCGCTCGGGAATCGGGTCGAGGCCGGATAGACGCAGCAGCGCGTCCAGTGCGAACTGGGTGTAGCTGACCATCACCGCCACCGGGTTGCCGGGCAGGCCGAACAGCCAGGCGTTGCCGACTTTGCCGAAAGCCATCGGGCGACCGGGCTTGATATTCAGCTTCCAGAAACGGACTTCGCCGAGCTTGGCGAGAATTTCCTTGATGAAATCGGCCTCGCCGACCGACACACCGCCGGTCGTGATGATGGCATCGGCGACCAGCGCGGCTTCGGCCAGGGTGGCTTCGAGCGCTTCCGGGCGGTCGGGGACGACACCCATGTCGATGATGTCGGCGCCCAAACGGGTGAGCAGGCCATGCAACGTATAGCGGTTGCTGTCGTAGATTTCACCCGGCGCGAGCGGGTTGCCGATAGAGGTCAACTCGTCGCCCGTGGAAAAGAAGGCGACGCGCAAACGACGTTTGACATCGACTTCGGCAATGCCGAGTGAGGCAATCAAGCCCAGCTCCGCCGGGCCAATGCGTTTCCCTGCCGCCAGCGCCACGGCGCCACGCGCCAGATCCTCACCGGCCCGGCGGGTGTTCTGGCCGTGCCGTTGGCCGCTCGGGATGAACACCGCGCCGCTCTCGACGCGGGTCACTTCCTGCACGACCACCGTGTCGGCGCCGGCCGGCAGCACCGCGCCGGTCATGATGCGTACCGCCTGCCCTTTGCCGACCTGACCGGAAAACGCATTGCCGGCGAAGGCGGTGCCGACGACACTCAAACGCGTTTCAACATCGCCAGCCAAACTGTCGAAGCAGATGGCGTAACCGTCCATCGCCGAGTTGTCATGGGCCGGCACATCGTGCGGCGCAATGATGTCGGCAGCCAAAATGCGGCCGAGCGCACTGCGCACCGGGACAAATTCGTGACCGACGATGGGCGTGACTTCGGCAATCATCCGTTGCCGCGCTTGGGCAGCGGAGAGGGCGATGTTTTCAGGGGCGTTGGAGGCACAGGAAGAGGTGTCGATCATGGCTTCACTTTTTGGGCTTGAGGGAAAAACCGGCGGGAATCAGGGCTCGGCAATGCTCTTTTTAACATAGGAAAGGAACGAGGAAGGGACGAGAAAGCGACAAGACAGGGACGAATCAATCAACGGTCGAAGGCGATGCGCCAGGGCAATTCGCCCTGCAGGAAAGCCCGCGCCGCTGGCGATTGCGGATGGGCAAAAAATCGTTGGGCCGCGGCGTGTTCCTGCACCCGACCTTCAGCGAGAAAAATAATGTCGTCGGCCAGCCGGGTGGCCTGGCCGAGGTTATGCGTCGTCATCAGCACCTTGGCGCCCTCGGTGCGGATTTCACGAATGATCCGCTCGACCGCTTCGGTGGCGCTCGGGTCAAGGCTGGCGGTCGGTTCGTCGAGCAGTAGCAGGCGCGGCTGCATGGCCCAGGCGCGGGCCAGGGCCAAACGCTGGCGTTCGCCGCCGGAAAGCAGACGGGCGCAGTCCTTGGCTCGGTGTGCCAGGCCGACCCGTTCCAGCACGTTGTCGGTGCGCGCCCGCCGCTCCGCAGCGCTCATCGCTTGCGGCCGCAAGGCAAACTCAACATTGGCAAAGACCGACATGCGCAGCAGCATGGGCTGTTGAAAAACCATTGCCAGTCGGCCATCGGGTAGCGCTGCAGCGCCCCAAAGAATTGACCCGGCATGGGGCGGCAGCAGCCCAGCCAGCAGGCGCAGCAGCAAGGTTTTGCCCGCCCCGTTCGGGCCAAGAATGATGCTGATCCCTTCACCCGAGAGTTCCAGATCGAGCCCGTCGAGCACCACCCGCTGTTCCGGGGCAAAGCGCAGCCCTTTGATCGATAGCGGGAACATCAACCGTAGCGCCGCACGGCCCAGCAGCGCAAATAATGCGCCGCGACATTGAGGCCAAGGATGATCGACATCAGCACGACGCCAAGTGCAATCGACAAGGCCAGATCGCCCTTGCTGGTTTCCAGCGCAATCGCCGTGGTCATCACCCGCGTATAGCCGTCGATATTGCCGCCGACGATCATCACCGCGCCGACCTCGGACATCGCCCGGCCCAGCCCGGCCAGCGTCGCGACCGAGAGCGAGAAACGGCAGTCGGCGAGCAGCAGCAGCACCGCCTGCGGTCGACGGATGCCGATGATGGAAAACTCCGGCGCGTATTCCTTCCAGGCGTCTTCGACAATCTGCCGACTGACGGCGGCAATCAGCGGCACGACCAACATGCTTTGCGCCAGAATCATCGCGCTGGGCGAAAACAGCAGGCCATAACTGCCGAGCGGTCCGCTACGTGACAGGGCGAGGTAAACGAGCACGCCAATGACGACCGAAGGCAAGCCCATCAAGGCATTGAGCGCGACAATCACCGCCCCGCGCCCGGGAAAATCGGCCACTGCCAGCCAGGCCCCGAAAGGCAGACCGACCAGCGCGCCGATGACGAGCGCCGACAGACTGACGCGCAGCGACAGACCGACGATATCGAGCAGGCGATGATCGAAATGACCAAGCAGGGAAAGGGCGTCGTGAAGGGTGGCTAGCATCGGGCAGGCAGGATAACACCGGCGCTAGGGCGGCGAAATCTGGCAGGCCGTTACAACAAGTGAGGCACGACTGCCACGGCACATTCATTCAGCATCCAGCCGCAAGGCGCTTCCTATATCATCGCGAGACTACCCGCCCAACAACGCGCCGCTCCCTCCTCTGCCCCCCTCCAATGACCGACAACCAGAATCCCGAACAAAAAGCCCGTGACCGGATTGACGAGCAGCTTCGCCAAGCCGGCTGGTCGGTGCAGCAAAAAATCGACTTCAGCGCCGGCATCGGCCAGGCAGTTCGCGAATGGCATACCGATGCCGGCCCGGCCGACTACGTGCTGTTTGTCGACAAAAAGGCCGTCGGCATCATTGAAGCCAAGCGCGAGGAAGAGGGCCAGCGTCTCACCGCGCACGAGCCGCAAACCGAAGGCTATGCCGCCGCCAAACTCAAGTGGGTGAACAATCAGGCGCCTCTGCCCTTCCTCTACGAAAGCACAGGCGTCATCACCCGCTTTACCGATGGCCGCGACCCCAAGCCGCGCTCGCGTGAAATTTTCAGCTTCCACCGTCCAGAAACGCTGCGCGAATGGTTGGCCGAAGGGCGCAGCCTGCGGGCTCGCCTGCAAGACATTCCCGCGCTCAATCCGGAGCAGCGCCCCGCCGCCGAACTCCGCCTGCGCGACTGCCAGGAAACCGCCATCACCAATCTGGAAGCCTCATTCAAGGCCGCCCGCCCGCGCGCCCTGATCCAGATGGCCACCGGCGCCGGCAAGACCTACACCGCCATTACCGCCATCTACCGGCTGCTCAAGCACGCCGGGGCCAAGCGCGTTCTCTTTCTGGTCGACACCAAAAACCTCGGCGAACAAGCCGAGCAGGAAATGATGGCCTACCTGCCGATCGACGATAATCGCAAATTCACCGAGCTTTACGGCGTCCAGCGTCTCAAATCCAGCTTTGTCGACAAAGGCGCGCAGGTCTGCATCAGCACCATCCAGCGGCTCTACGCCATCCTCAAGGAAAGCGAACTCGACGAAGCCGCCGAAGAGATCAACCCGGCCGAAATGCTGCTCCCAAAAACGCCGCTCCCGGTGGTGTACAACGCCAAACTGCCGCCAGAATTCTTCGATTTCATCGTCATCGACGAATGCCACCGCTCGATCTACAACCTTTGGCAACAGGTGCTCGACTACTTCGACGCCAGCCTGATCGGCCTCACCGCCACGCCCGACAACCGCACCTATGGCTTCTTCAAGAAAAACGTCGTCAGCGACTACAGCCATGAAAAGGCCGTCGCCGATGGCGTCAATGTCGGCAACGAGATCTACCTGATCGAAACCCAAGTCAGCCAGCAAGGCGGCCAGATCAGCGCCCGGCAGCAGGTCGAAAAACGCGAAAAGCTCACCCGCAAAAAGCGCTGGGAGATGCAGGACGAAGACACCGCCTACACCGCCACCCAGCTCGACCGCGACATCGTCAACCCGGACCAGATCCGCACCGTCATCCGCGCCTTCCGCGACAAGCTGCCGGACATCTTCCCCGGCCGCCAGGAAGTCCCCAAAACGCTGATTTTCGCCAAGACCGATAGCCACGCCGACGACATCATCCAGACCGTGCGCGAAGAATTCGGCGAAGGCAACGCCTTCTGCAAAAAGGTCACCTACCGCGCCGGGCAGGACAGAAAACGGCCCGATGGTACGGTCGACCGTGGCGAAGACCCCAAATCCGTCCTCGCCCAGTTCCGCAACGAATACCACCCGCGCATCGCCGTCACCGTCGACATGATCGCTACCGGCACCGACGTCAAACCGCTCGAATGCCTGCTCTTCATGCGCGACGTCAAAAGCCGCAACTACTTCGAGCAAATGAAAGGGCGCGGCACCCGCACGCTGGATTTCGACAACCTGAAAAAAGTCACGCCCTCGGCCAAAAGCGCCAAGACCCACTACGTCATTGTCGACGCCGTCGGCGTCACCAAATCGCTCAAAACCGCCAGCCAGCCGCTGATCACCAAACCCGGCGTACCGCTCAAGGATCTGGCGATGGGCATCATGCTCGGCGCCAGCGACGAAGACAGCGTTTCATCGCTCGCCGGCCGGCTCGCCCGCCTCAACAAGCAACTCGACACCGACGACCAGCGCCGTATTCGGGAAGCCGGCAAAGGCGTCGAACTCAGCCATCTCGTCGGCAAACTCTTCGCCGCCATCGACGCCGACAACATCGAAGCCCGCGCCCTTGATCTGGCGAACTTACCCATCGGCAGCGACCCCGGCGACAGCCAGCGCGAAAGCGCCCGGCAACAACTGGTCAGCGAAGCCGCCAGCCTGCTCAACGGCGAACTGATTGAACTGATCGACAGCATCCGCCGCGAAAAAGAACAAACCATCGACCACGACAACCTCGACCAACTGCTGCACGCCGGCTGGAACAAGGAAGCCGCCGCCAACGCAAAAGCGCTCACTGAGGAATTTGCCGATTACCTCAAAGCCCATATCGACCAGATTGACGCGCTGACCATCTTCTTCAGCCAGCCCTGGCGGCGGCGCGAACTCAGCTTTGCGCTGATCCGCCAGGTCTTCGACAAACTCAAGGCCGACCAGCCCAAACTCGCCCCCTTGCGCGTCTGGCAAGCCTACAAACAGCTCGACAGCTACAATGGCGCCCCGCCCGAGCAGGAACTGACCGCACTGGTCGCCCTGATCCGCCGCGTCTGCGGCCTCGACGGCACCCTGACGCCTTTCGACGACACCGTGCGCCGCAACTTCCAGAACTGGATCATGCAGCACCACGCCGGCGGCACCGAGAAATTCAACGAAGCACAAATGAACTGGCTACGCATGCTCCGCGACCATATTTCGCACTCTTTTCACGTCGACCGCAGCGATCTCGAAATGAGCCCTTTTGATAGTCAGGGCGGGCTGGGGAAGATGTATCAGTTGTTCGGCGAGCGGATGGAAGCGGTGCTGGATGAACTTAATGATGTGTTGGTGGCGTGATGAGTGAACAAATACCTAGTTGGTGGGTAGCAACTTCACTGTTAGCCATTTCGAGCAAACTGGTTGATGGCTCGCATAACCCGCCAGCAAAACAAGGTGCGGGTCTTCCAATGCTCAGTGCCGTCAATATCAACGACAACAAAATCATTTTTTCTGACTATCGCTTAATCTCGGAAGACGCTTTCTGCTTGGAAGATAGGCGTACGAAAATAACACCCGGCGATGTTTTACTAACAATAGTTGGCGCCATTGGCAGAACGGCTGTTGTGCCGGAGAGCACCCTTAAATTCACTTTGCAGCGTAGCGTCGCTGTGATTGCGCCAATCCTCGTCTCTCCAAAGTTCTTGATGTATCAAATTGAGGCACCCCGAGTGGCCCAATATTTTAAGGACAATGCGAGAGGTACTGCTCAGAAGGGCATCTACTTAAAATCGCTTGGAATTACGGAGATTTGGCTCCCGCCGCTCCCCGAACAACACCGCATCGTCGCCAAAATCGAGGAACTGTTTTCCGAACTGGACAAGGGCGTCGACAGCCTGAAAACCGCCCGCGAACAGATCAAGGTCTATCGTCAGGCCCTGCTCAAGCACGCCTTTGAAGGCAAACTCACCGCCCAATGGCGAGCCGAAAACGGCGACAAACTCGAAACCGCCACCGCCCTGCAACAACGCATCCAGACCGAACGCCAGGAACGCCACCGCCAGCAACTCGCCGACTGGGAAGCCAAGGGCAAACAAGGCAGCAAACCCAAAGCTCCCAAACCACTACCGCCGCTAAGCGCCGACGAACTCGCTGAGTTGCCCATTGGGTGGATTGCGTTATCTGTAGAACAGTTTTGCGAAATTGAAGATGGGGATCGAGGAGAGCATTATCCGACGAAAGGTGATTTCTCCGACTCAGGACATTGTCTCTTCCTGAACGCAAAAAATGTAACTAAACGTGGATTCGTATTCCAGGAAAAAAGTTTTATTTCTCAAGAGAAACACTTGGTTTTACGCAAAGGCACTCTCAAGCGTGGCGATATGGTTTTTACGAGCAGAGGAACGCTTGGGAACATAGCACTTTACGACACTTCAATCTCGTTTGAGTGCATCAGACTCAATTCCGGCATGTTCATTATTCGCGGATACGATGCGGTGCTGACCCCTGACTTTCTCTATTTCCATCTAAATGCCCCTCTGATTACCCACCAAATTGAACAACTTCAATCGGGGACTGCGCAGCCACAACTGCCAATCAGAGAGTTCAAATCTTTTCGGTTTGTTATTCCAAGCAAGTTGGAACAATTTCAGATTGTCCAAGAACTTGAATCCAAACTCTCCGAAGCCGACCAACTCGACCAAACCCTCGCCACCGCCCTCCAGCAATCCGCCGCCCTGCGCCAGTCCATCCTGAAAAAGGCCTTCTGCGGTCAACTGGTAAAACAGGACAAAAACGACGAACCCGCCTCGGTGTTGCTGGAACGCATTCGGGCCGAAAAATTAAATGGCATGAAGCCTGGCAAACGGGAGAAATCCAGCTAAAATACTGTTCATCTATACAGCATTAATTGGCGGCTCATCATGCAAAACCAAAACAACCCGCAAGCCCCGATTGCCATTTACCAGACGGCCGATGGCGTGATTTCGACCGAGGTTCGGCTGGAAGGCGAGACCGTTTGGCTGACCCAGGCGCAGATGGTTGAGCTTTTTCAACGAAATCAGTCAGTGATTTCAAGGCATATCCGCAGTATTTTTTTGGAGGGCGAATTGGAGCAGGAAAGCAATATGCAAAAAATGCATATTGCTCAGTCTGACAAACCCATAACCTTGCATAGCCTCGATGTGATCATCTCCGTCGGCTACCGCGTCAAGTCACCGGAAGGCACCCGCTTTCGCATCTGGGCCAATCGCATCCTCAAGGATTTTCTCGTCAAGGGTTACGCACTCAACCAGCAACGCTTGACGCAGCAGCAGGAAAACATCCGCCAGCTTGAGCGCACCTTGACGCTGTTCCAGCAAAACCTGATCGAACAGGCCAGCCTGCCGGAGGCGCGCGGCTTGGTGAGCGTGATTGCCGGCTATGCCCGCACTTTCGTACTGCTCAACCAGTTCGACAGCGAGCGCCTGCCGCTGGGTGATTTTGCGACAACGGTTCACTACGAAATCCGTGAAGATGAGGCACTGAGCGGCATTGCCGCATTGAAGGCCGATATGCTGGCGCGCGGTGAGGCTTCGGCGCTGTTTGGCAACCAGAAGGACGACAGTTTTGCCGGCATTCTCGGCAACATCCTGCAATCCTTCGGCGGCGAATTCCTTTACCCGAGCATTGAGGAACAGGCCGCCCATTTACTGTATTTCGTGATCAAGAACCATCCGTTTTCGGATGGCAACAAGCGCATCGGCGCCTTCCTGTTCATCTGGTTCCTGCAGCGCAACCAGCACCATTTGAAGCAAGATGGCGAATTGAAGATCAACGACAATGCATTGGCGGCCATTGCACTGCTGGTCGCACAGAGTGACCCGGCGCAGAAACATCTGATGATTCACCTGATCATGAATCTCATACGAGGCTAACCCCAACCCATGAACGCAACCGCATCCATCGTCTCCCGTGTCTGGAGCTTTTGTACCACTCTGCGCGACGACGGCGTCAGCTACGGCGACTATCTCGAACAACTGACTTACCTGATTTTTCTGAAAATGGCCGATGAGTACGGTCGACCGCCGTATAACCGCAAAATCGGCATCCCGGAAGAACTGGGCTGGGGCAGCCTGAAGGCGAAGCGCGGGGCGGAGCTGGAGGTGCATTACGTGACGGCGCTGCGCGAGTTGGGCAATAAGCCGGGCATGTTGGGGCAGATTTTCACCAAGGCGCAGAACAAGATTCAGGACCCGGCCAAGTTGTACCGGCTGATCGACATGGTGGATGACACCAGCTGGGTGACGCTGGGGGCCGATGTTAAAGGCGACATTTACGAGGGCCTGCTGGAGCGCAACGCGGAGGACACCAAATCCGGTGCCGGGCAGTATTTCACGCCGCGCCCGCTGATCCGGGCGATGGTGGAGTGCATTCGCCCCTTGCCGGACAAGACGATTGCCGACCCGGCTTGCGGCACCGGCGGCTTCTTTCTGGCGGCCTACGATTTTCTGGTGGCGACTTACCCCGGCATGGACAAGACGCAGCGCGCCTTTTTGAAGCACGACACTTTTTTCGGTAACGAAATTGTGGCGGGCACACGCAGGCTGGCCTTGATGAATATGTTCCTGCACAACATTGGCGAAATCGACGGCGAGAGTTGCATTTCGCCCAACGATGCCTTGGTGGCGGCGCCCAGCCAGACCTTCGATTACATCCTGGCCAACCCGCCTTTCGGCAAAAAAAGCAGCATGAGTTTCACTAACGAGGATGGCGAGCAGGAGAAGGATGAACTGACTTACAACCGGCAGGATTTTTGGGCGACGACTTCAAACAAGCAGCTCAATTTTGTGCAGCACATCCGCAGCATGTTGAAGACGACCGGGCAGGCGGCCGTGGTGGTGCCGGACAATGTTTTGTTTGAAGGCGGGGCCGGTGAAACGGTGCGCCGGAAGCTTCTGGAAACGACTGACCTGCACACCATCCTGCGCTTGCCGACGGGGATTTTTTACGCCAACGGCGTCAAGGCGAATGTGCTGTTCTTCGACAACCACCCGGCGCGCAAGGAAGCGTGGACGCGGGAAGTTTGGGTTTACGACTACCGCACCAATATTCATCACACGTTGAAAAAGAAGCCGCTGCGCTATGAGGATTTGCAGGATTTCGTCGCCTGCTACAACCCGCTCAATCGCTTCGAGCGCCGCGAAACCTGGGCGGCAGAAAGCAACCCGGAGGGACGCTGGCGCAAATTTGGCCTCGATCAGATCGTCGACCGCGACAAGACCAGCCTCGATATTTTCTGGTTGAAGGACAAGAGCCTGGCAGACCTCGACAACCTGCCCGAACCGGATGATCTGGCCGGGGAAATTATCGAAAATCTGGAAGCCGGCTTGAACAGTTTCCGGGCGGTTTCAGCCGCCCTGCAGTAAATTTTTGAACAAGGAACCCACATGCAAAACATCCTGATCATCATCAATGCTCCGCCTTACGGCAGCGAGCGTTGCCTGTCCGCCTTGCGTCTGGCCACGGCGCTGGCTGGCAACGATGCCAAGCCGGCAATCCGTATTTTCCTGATGTCCGACGCCACCGTGCTCGGGCTGCCGAATCAGATTGATGGTGCCGGTAACGGCTTGCAGGGCATGGTCGAGCAACTGGTCGGGCAGGGCGTCGATATTCGCCTGTGCCGAACCTGTGCGCTGGCCCGCGGCCTTGGCGATTTGCCGCTGATTCCCGGTACGGCAATCGGCACGTTGGTCGAACTGGCCGAGGCGACGCTGGTCGCTGACAAGGTGATTACTTTCTAAACGAAACGAAAAAGGCCCGGCAGGACTGCACCGGGCCTAAGGTCAAACGACCATTGGTTTTACTTCTTCGCTGCAGGTGCCGGCGCTGGCGCAGCTACTGGGGCAGCAGGTGCAGGTACCGCCGCGCCAGCCGTTGGTACGGGTGGCACGGCCGCCGGTGGCGCTGGCGGCGCAATCGGCGTCGGTTTGACGATGACCCCCTTGGCCTTCTGATCAACGATGTACTTCTGGGCAACGCGATCCTGCGTCTTGCCGAGCAGTTCACTTTCCATCTTGGCGTTTTCAGCCGCCTTGACCTTGGCTTCTGCGGCCTTGGCCTGCGCCTCCTCAGAGGGCGCCGGCAGTTTGGCCCAGGCGCCGGACATGGCTACGGTCAACGCCAAAACCAGGGCAAATTTGCTTTTTTTCATCTTCGTATTCTCCCTTTAACCTTGCGGGTGGCCGGACTTGCCGGCTTTGACATCGTTAAACCATTCGGCGTGGTGCTCGCGAGCCCAGGTTTCATCGACATAACCAGTCTTCATCGAATCCAGTGCCCCATGCACACCGATCGTGCCCATGTAGATATGGCCGAATGCAAGCACCAGCATGGCGATGGCCGCGACGGCATGGACCAGGCTGGCCAGTTGCATGTCGGCCCGTACCTGCCCAAAGTTCGGGAAATCCAGCACCAGGCCGGAGACTGCAACCGTTAGCCCGAGAATGGTGACACCGATCCAGAACCAGGTTTTTTCGCCGAAGTTGAAGCGCCCGGAGGGCACATGCTCGCCGGTCAGCAGGCCACCCGCCTTGGATATCCACAAGGCGTCGATGTTTTGCCAGACGTTGTCGCGCGCCCAGATGACGATCATGGCCAGCGTCGAAAAGGCAAACAGCGGCCCGATGAAGTTGTGCAGGTTTTTACCGAGCACCATCAGGTAGCCGAACAGGCTGTGGCCGATGATCGGCATCAGCACATGCTTGCCGAACAGAATGGCCAGACCGGTAACCGCCAGCACCACGAAGGTACCTGCCGTGATCCAGTGGATCACCCGTTCATAGCGCGGGAAGCGCTGGATCAGTTTGCCCGTGAGCGGGTCGTGGTTGGTCAGCGGCCCCTTGATCTTGTAGAAGAGCAGGATAGCCGCCGCAACCAGCACGACCAGCCAGCCGCCGTACAGGGTCACGGAACCATTGCGCAAATGCCGCCAGGCATCGCCGCCGGTCTGGATCAGCACACCCGCCTCATTGCCCGGATTGTTGGTGAAATGCGCCTTGTCCTGGCGCACCTCACGCCACATCGGCGCGTTGTTGCCGGGCTGGGTCTGCTGCCGTTCGGCCTGGGCCTGGGCTGGCGGCAGAGCGTCGGCCGCACGCAGCGGCAGGCTCCAGGCCAGCATCAGGCAGGCGGCGATCAGCCAGCGCCCGAGCAGCGAAACATAGTTTGAAGTCGTCATCGTCAACTCCTCATTGAGTCCGCTTGTACTCGTTTTGCGACTGCGCCCGATTCGCCAAGGCAGCCTCCCAAGCCTGCTTGTTGCCAGCGAACTGGCCGGCTTCCCAGGGTCGGGTATCCGACTTTCCCTGGTAGCTGCCCGGCTTGTAGTTGGCCACTTGCGAATACTCGCCGCAGGCCGAAAGCCCCAGGGCGAATGCTGCGGTCAACAGCAAAAAAGCTGCGTTTTTCATTTTCCGCCCTCCTGCTTCTGTTCGCGGGTCCGCTCTTGCGTCCGCTCCTGTGCCTGCTCCGGCTTGCCATAAGCCGTCGTCCAGCCCCAGGCGGCATCGCCGGCCTTGCCGCGACGCAAGGCACGGTCACGGAAGATGTCGGAAACAACGGTCGCGTCACCGGCGAGCAAAGCCTTGGTCGAGCACATTTCGGCACAGGCCGGCAATTTGCCTTCGGAGATACGGTTGCGGCCGTATTTCTCGAACTCTTCCTTGCTGCCATTCTCTTCCGGGCCGCCGGCACAGAAGGTGCACTTGTCCATCTTGCCGCGCGCGCCGAAAGCCGCCGGGCCGTTCGGGAACTGCGGAGCACCGAACGGGCAGGCGAAAAAGCAGTAGCCGCAACCGATGCAGGCATCCTTGTTATGCAGCACAACGCCTTCATCGGTCTTGTAGAAACAGTCGGTCGGGCAGACCGCCATGCACGGCGCATCCGAACAGTGCATGCAGGACACCGAGATCGACTTCTCGCCCGGCACCCCATCGTTAACAGTGACGACGCGGCGGCGATTAACCCCCCACGGCACTTCGTGTTCATTTTTACAGGCGGTGACACAACCGTTGCATTCGATGCAGCGTTCCGAATCACACAGGAATTTCATGCGTGCCATTGTTATTCTCCTTTAAGCCTTGGTGACACGGCAGAGCGTGGTTTTGGTTTCCTGCATCATGGTGACCGAGTCGTAACCGTAGGTTGTGCCCTGGTTAACCGATTCGCCCCGCACAATCGGCGCGGCGCCTTCCGGGTAGAACTCAAGCATGTCCTTGCCCTGCCACCAGCCGGAAAAGTGGAACGGCAGGAAGACGGTGCCCGGCGCGACCCGCTCGGTAACCTGGGCGCGCAGTTTCATCCGGCCCTTGCTCGGCGTTTCGACCCACATATATTCGCCATTGCGCACACCGGCGTTGTTGGCATCCTTCGGATTCACTTCGGCAAACATTTCCTGCTGCAGTTCGGCCAGCCACGGATTGGAGCGGGTTTCCTCGCCGCCGCCCTCGTACTCGACCAAACGGCCGGAAGTCATGACGATCGGGAATTCCTTGGAAATATCCTTGACCTTGTCCTGCAATGACTTGAACAGGGTCGGCAGGCGCCAGAAGACCTTTTTGTCAGCTGGTTGTGGGTATTTCTCAACCAGATCCGGGCGCGGTGAATACATCGGCTCGCGGTGCAAGGGAACCGGGTCCGGGAAGTTCCAGACCACGGCGCGCGCCTTGGCATTGCCGAACGGATGGCAGCCATGCACCTTCATGACGACACGGATGATGCCGCCGGAGGAGTCAGTCTTCCAGTTCTTGCCCTCGGCCTTCTTCTTCTCGTCCTCGGTCAACTCGTCCCACCAGCCCAGCTTCTTCAGCAGCACATGGTCGAATTCGGGATAACCCATTTGCAGATCGGCGCCCTTGGAGGCCGAACCGTCTTCGGCCAACAGCGAAACGCCATCCTTCTCGACGCCAAAGTTGGCGCGGAAGTTGCCGCCGCCGTCCATCACGTGCTTCGAGGTGTCGTACAGATTGGGCGTACCGGGATGCTTCATTTCCGGCGTGCCATAGCACGGCCAGGGCAGACCAAAATAGTCGCCATCGCAAGGACCGCCATTGGCGCGCAAGGTCTTGACGTCGAAGGTGTGCATGTTCTTCATATGCAGCTTCAGGCGTTCCGGCGACTGGCCGGTATAGCCGATGGTCCAGCAGCCCTTGTTGATTTCACGCAGGATATCTTCGACATTCGGCTCGTCCCAGCCCTGCTTGTCCTTCTCGACCTTGATGTTCTTGCAGAACTCCTTCTCGAAGCCGAATTTCTTGGCGAAGGCGTACATGATGGTGTGGTCAGGCTTGGACTCGAACAAAGGCTCGATCACCTTCTCGCGCCATTGAATCGAGCGGTTCGAGGCCGTTGCCGAACCCACCGTTTCAAACTGCGTGCAGGCCGGCAGCAGATAGACGCCGTCCTTGCGCATCATCGCCGACATCGCGGCGGTGGCTGACGGATACGGGTCGATGACGACCAGTAGATCGAGCTTTTTCATCGCCTCGACCATTTCCAGACCGCGCGTCTGGCTGTTCGGGGCCATGCCCCAATAAACCACGGCACGCAGATTGGAATCCTGGTCGATGTTCTCGTTCTTCTCCAGCACACCGTCGATCCAGCGCGAGACGGTGATGCCGGACTTTTCCATCATCACTTGCGAGGCGAACTGCTTCTTCACCCACTCGTAGTCAACACCCCACACCGCGCACCAGTGCTTCCACGAACCGGTCGCAAGGCCGTAGTAGCCGGGCAGCGAATCCGGATTCGGGCCGACGTCGGTCGCGCCCTGCACGTTGTCGTGACCGCGGAAAATATTGGTGCCGCCACCGGAAACGCCGACGTTGCCAAGTACCAGTTGCAGGATGCACATGGCGCGCACGTTGGCGTTACCGACCGTATGCTGGGTCTGCCCCATACACCAGACGACGGTGGACGGCTTGTTGTTGGCCAGCATGTCTGCGATCCGCAGCACTTCTGCTTCGGGAATGCCAGTGACGTCCTGGACCTTGTCCGGCGTCCATTTCATCACTTCTTCCTTCACCTTCTCGATGCCATGCACGCGGGCCTTGAGGTATTCCTTGTCCTCCCAGCCGTTCTTGAAGATGTGATAAAGCATGCCCCAGATGAAGGGAATGTCGGTGCCGGAACGGATGCGCGAAAAATAATCGGCCTTGGCCGCAGTGCGGGTGAAGCGCGGATCAACCACCGCCATCTTGCAGCCGTTTTCCTTGGCGTGCAGCATGTGCAGCATCGACACCGGGTGCGCTTCGGCGGCGTTGGAACCAATGTACAAGGCCGCCTTGGAAAACTGCATGTCGTTGTAGGAGTTGGTCATCGCGCCATAGCCCCAGGTATTGGCGACGCCGGCAACCGTGGTTGAGTGGCAGACGCGGGCCTGGTGGTCCATGTTGTTGGTGCCGAAGAAGGACACGAACTTGCGGAACATGTAGGCCTGCTCGTTGCTGTGCTTCGACGAGCCGACCCAGTAGGTCGCATCCGGGCCGCTTTCCTTGCGGATGGCCAGCAGCTTGTCGCCGATTTCGTTGAGCGCCGTCTCCCAGCTGATCTTCTTGTACTTGCCGTCGACCAGCTTCATCGGATACTTCAGGCGATGTTCGCCGTGGCCGTGTTCGCGCACTGAAGCGCCCTTGGCGCAGTGCGCGCCGAGGTTGATCGGCGAATCGAAGACCGGCTCCTGACGCACCCAGACGCCGTTTTCAACCACCGCATCGACGGCGCAGCCGACCGAGCAGTGGGTACAGATGGTGCGCTTGATCTCGACGCCGGTTTTTTCCTTGGCGACATCGGCCGCTTCGGCCGAACCGATCATGTTGTAGGGCAACTGGGTGGCCATCGCGCCACCACCGGCCACCAGGCCGGAACGCTTGAGGAAGGTCCGGCGATCCATCGTCGTCGCCAGAATGTTGTTTGCCACGGTCGACGCCGAATTTGCCCCGAAATTGGCGGCCGGATTTGCGGCTAAAACAACGCCTGCTTCAGGCTTGCTCTGGGAATGTGCTTTTGATTTTCTGATCAGCATGATCTGGCTCCGCTCAAACCCGCGCCGTGCGGTAGTAATTGCTGATGTGCGGGGTCTCTGCGTAGCTCCCCGTTTTTTCCTCAGCCGATACGGTGGTCAGCGGCTTGGCGGCATCCTTGCCAACGCGACTGGCGACCAGTGCCACGGCGCCAGCGCTACCGACCCCGGCAGCCAGCAGAAAGCCACGACGCTTGAGGTTTTTTGGTTGTTGATCTTGCATTTTTCCCTCCTCCAGGAAACTAAAGCATGTCGAACGCGAGGCGCTCGATCTCAAAATAAGCACGCACCAGAGCGGCAGTACGCGGATAAAAGCGGGCCTCGGGTGCGCCCTCAAGGGCATCGCACAAAGCTTCAAACCACGGTGCAATGTGCCGGGTGAAAAAAAGTTGCTGCCGGGCCAGACCGGCCGCATCCGGGCCGGTGACGATCAGGTGGCGCATGACATCGCACAATGCTGCGATGTGGTCTTCCGATTCGGTAATACCCAGACGACGGCCAAGGCCGAGTTCGGCCAGATCGTGACGCAACTCGACGACCGGCTCTTCCATCAGGAAACCGGCGATGTAGAAGGAGCCAAAGAGCATCACTTCCGGCCGGCCGATGGTCAGGAAAATACGCGTGTATTCTTCCTCGACCACCTCGGCACTGACACTTTTTGCCGCATCGCCGAGCACCAACCAGGCCTGACCCAGCGCGCTATCGACACTGCCCCAGGCCCCCGCCATTGCCGACAATTTTTGCAAAAAATCGGCATCCGGGGCGCGGGAGAACAGCCGCGACAACACGGCGTAATGCTCGGCCCGGGCGCGGTCTTCATCGCCCAGCACCGGCGCGGCGTTGGTTTTTCCAGTCGCGCGTTCCATGACTGCACTCATTCCGTCATCTCCCAGGCTTTCGTGCTTTTCTCGTTGTTGATCAAATCAATCACCCGGCAATCGCCGCACATGCTCAGACGCGCCAGGGCTTCCGGCGTGGCGAACATGCTGTGGCCGGACAATTTGGAAATCATGTTGAGGATGGTCGGCGCCGCCCCCATCGCCTTGCCGCAGGCGGTGCAGCAGAAAATTTCGGCTTCTTTGAGGAGACGTTCCGCCCGGCGCTCCTTGAGCAACAGGCGCGGCGCCAACGTGATCGCCTGCTCCGGGCAAGTATTGGCGCACAGGCCACACTGCAGGCAATTGCGTTCGAGGAAGGAAAGCCGCGGCGCATCGGCCGCCGCTTTCAAAGCCCCGGCCGGACAGGCGCTGGTACACGACATGCACAAGGTGCAGGCGTCGCTGACGATGACGTTGCCGAAAGGCGCCCCGGCAGCCAGTGCAATGAACTCGGGCGCGGCCGGCGCATTTTTTTGCAGGTGATCGATGACGAACTCAAGCGTCGTCCGCTTGTCAGCCACCAGCCGGAATTCAGCCACGGGCACGCCAGCCGGTACGGCCCAGGCAGCGAGTTCAGCCAGCCAGTTACCGCTTTCGCCATCGACAATACGCAAATATTCACCGGCAAAACCCAGGCCATTCAATATGCTCTGGCCCAGCCCGGCCTGTTTTTGCAGCGGCGCCAGATCGTGCGAACCGGCGCCGAACACAGCCACCTGCGCCGCACCCAGCGTTACTGCACCAAGCAACAAGTCCAGCCCGACCGCATCGGCGCTCCAGACTTCAACCGGAATGACATTGGCCGGCAGGGCCTTGCCGGCACGCTTCAAGGCGGCCAGTTGCTTGCGACCGGCTTCGGCGGAATGGAAAAGCAAACAGGCATTGTTGCCACCAGCTGCGCGATAGGACTTGAGCTGCACTTTGATCGCCAGACCGACATCGGCGACGCGCGGGAACTGGTAGGCCAGCGCCCCGGACGGGCAAACTGTGGTGCAGGTGCCGCAGCCCTGGCAGAGATAGGGGTCCAGCTTGATCTTGTCGCCGGCGCTGACGATGGCCTCGGTCGCACAGACCTCGATGCAGTTGCTGCAACCGGCTTTCATCGAACGACTGTGGGCACACAGGCGCTCATTGACCGTGACGTAACGCGGCTTTTCAAACTCGCCGTCGAAGCCGAGCAGATCTATCACGGCCAGCGCCTGATCGAGCGGGTCGCGGCCCGGTGCCCGATAGCCGTCAGGCAGCTCGACACGATTGAGCAGGGCTTGCGGCGAGAGATCGAGGACGACATCGAAGGTCGCCTTCTTCGTGCCTTCAACGGCTTGCCAGTACAGTTCAAAAGCCCCGAGGTGGCCGCTCAGTTGCACCTGGTTGCCGAATTCGAGGGCGAAATTTTCGGCGTCCGGCCGGTCGACCGTAGCAGGCGGTTCGCCCAGCGCCAGCACCGTCACCTCGCGTTGGCCGGCCAGCCGTTCGGCCCAGCCCAGCGCGACTTCAAGTTCGCCAATAATGAGCAAATGGCCATCGGCCAGCATGCTGATTGCAGGCACCGGTTCGGGTGCGGGGAGGTCGGCCAGGGCAGCCAATGCCGCCGCCAGGAAGGGGTTTTCGGAGGATTGCAAAGCGTTGGCAGAAGTGGCGTTCAAGGGACGGTCCTCAAAATATTCTGAACTTACTTGCAGACTTCGTGCCATTGACCGAATGGCTCGCTCAAAAACACTTACATCTATCTAAAAAATGCGCTCAAGATACTGATTGTTATCAGTTAATGTTTTAGCCACAGGCTGAAACCTACTCGCACTTGTCATTCAACGCCGGGGCCGGGTATTTCGGCTGATGGCACGACTGGGACATTCTGTCCATCGCCAGTCAAAATGTCGCAATTACCCGCTGTTTCCGCCGGTTCAGGCGCCTCCGCCACTGCCGACTCGTCCTCCGGTGAAGCCTCGTCAAAGAGGCGCATCTGGTTCAAGGTCGCCAGCATTTCGGCCGGAATCGGCTCGCTGATCGAGTAGTCGTCGATGTAGATATCGAGCCCGTCCATCACGTTGAAATGCGGATCGGCGAACAGCGTTTTCATCGCCTTGCGACGAATCTCCTCGCTGATTTCCTGACGCATGAACTGGCCGAAATCGCTATCAGAGGTGAGATTGGCCAACAAGGCCTCGGCATCCGGGATTTCTGCGGTCGACGCCGTTTCGGCGACTTTTTTCAGTCGCGACCAGCGTTCGAGAAAACCGCCAGCACTCATCGCGGCTGCTTTCCGGCAAACGGATCGTTACGCTTAACCTTGTGGCGCACCGCCGGCTTGTAGTGCGTGTTGACGAAATCGCCCAGCCAGTCGGCAATCTCCGGCGGCATCGGCACGCCATCGCACTGCTCGCCCGAATCCAGCCAGCGCGCCGCCTCGCCATAGCTCAGGGTGACCTCGATCGGCTTGGCAAAATCGCCGTCAGCGCCCTGCTCCATCCGCCACATGACGAAAACGCGGGGTTCCGGCGAGGTCAGGTTGAGATGGTAGTTATCGACCTCGTCGCGGAACAGTTGCAGCGGGAAATGCCCGGCCAGAAAGTGTTCGCGTTGTTCATCGGCAAAAATCCGCCGCGGCGGCGCGTCGACCGCAGCATCGAAGGCGGGAATGACACCGATCGCCTCCCACTTCTCGCTGGCCCAGCGATTTTCCAGACGGGCTTTTTCGATAACGACGGCAATGGGAAAGTTTTTCATGGCTCAACTCGGGAATACTGTTTTTTCAGCATAGCCCAAGTTCGCCGGGTGTTGCCAGTTCGCCAAGCATTCGGCCAGTGCATGGTCTGCACTGTTCACTAGTAATTTATTTACATATAAAATCAACGCGATAGAGAAACTTATTATTCAAAAATATAATTCGGTATCACGCTAGGTATCACAATAATTCCTGGTACTTGCTGTCAGAAAATTGCTTGGCACCTTGATGTTTCGTTTGGATAAGATAAGGCATCAGAGTGACTAGGCAATGTGATCCAAGTGCAAGGCTTGGTGTTACTTTTTGCAGGGTATTGTTGTCTACGTCTTGGCGGGGGGCTAAGCCCCTTGCCTTAGTGGCAAGATCAGTGTCGAGGTTCGGGGGGGCCATCCACCTCTTTATTTTGACAGGCAAATCGGCAACACTTGCCGGTCGTTGGCAAAAAATGCCTAATGGTTAATTTTTGTCAAAAATCCAATTTCTCTTGACTGTTGTCAAGCAAAGGAAATATTTTTCCTTAGGGGCTACTGAAAGTTCACAAATTCACATGTATTCAATTAGATATGTGGCATGTCTGTTGCAATAGGGATGCAATCAGTATTCTGAAGTGAGCGATGTGTATGCAAGAAGAATTAGAAAAAGACGTGTTGACGGAAGAGCAGGCAGCAAAACTTGTATCTGTGCATGCTCGAACTTTGCAGCGAGCAAGACTTCTAGGAAAACCAATTTTCCCGGTTTTTATGATTGGTGGGAGACCTCGATATTCACGCGCTGCGATTCTCGAAAAAATATCCATTGGCTCGCCTATAGACGACCTGCTTCCCAAACCAGCTGAGTCCAACGTTGATCCTCAAATGCGAAAACCGGGGCGACCTAGCAGCCTGTCGGACTACTGCAGTGCAAATGGGATAATGCGTACCTGCCCACCGAAACCCGTCCGAGAAATGAGCCGCTTCCACCCGTTGACCGCCAGACCGGCTACCTGCTTCCCCCTCGGTCGATGAATGGCTCCCGGAAGACCACCTTGCCCGGTTTATTGTTGAAGTGGTTGATCGGCTCGATGTTAGCGCCTTGGAGAAAGCCTACGCAGGTCGGGGCAGCGCGGCGTATCACCCCTCCGTGTTGCTGTCGTTGCTGGTGTATGGGTACGCCACCGGGGTGTTCTCGAGCCGGAAGCTTGAACGGGCAACCTATGACTCGGTGGCATTTCGCTTCATTGCGGCCGGCACGCACCCTGACCATGACACGCTGGCGACCTTTCGCCGACGCTTTCTCGACGAGTTGGCGGGGTTGTTCGTGCAAGTGCTGGAGATGGCTCGGGAAATGAAGCTCCTGAAGCTGGGCACCCTCAGTCTGGACGGCACCAAGGTCAAGCGAATGCCTCCCGCCACAGCGCCCTGTCGCATGGCCACATTGAACAGTTGGAAATCCAGCTCAAAGCGGAAGTCGCGTCTTTGCTGGCGCTGGCCGAACAAGCCGACCAATCGGCGGTGCCGGACGGGATGAATTTACCCGCGGAAATTGCTCGGCGCCAGGCACGACTGGAAGCCATGGCGGCAGCCAAGGTCAAGATCGAGGAACGAGCCAAGGCACGCTTCGAGAAAGAACAGGCCGAGTACGAGGCCAAGCTGGCGCATCGCGAACAGAAGGCCAAGGAAAGCGGCAAGAAGCCCGGCGGCAAGCCGCCGAAACCGCCGGTTGCCGGGCCGAAGGCGCAAGACCAGCTCAATCTGACCGATGAGCAATCCCGCATCATGCCGGTGCCCGGCGGTGGTTTTAACCAAGCGTACAACGCCCAGGCTGCGGTCGATACAAGCAGTATGCTGGTCGTCTCACTGACCGTCACGCAAGCCTGCAATGACAAGGAACAGGTAGTGCCGATGCTTGCGCAACTGGCCGCGCTGCCTGCCTCGCTGGGTCAGCCGAAGGAACTCCTGGCGGACACGGGTTTCTACAGCGCCAAGAACGTCGAGGCCTGTGAGGCGTGCAGCATTGACCCGTTCATTGCGGTGAAGCGGGACGAGCATCATCCGGCGCCGCAGGAACGCTTTACCGAGCCGGCCGCCTTGCCGGCTGATGCAACGCCCGCCCAGGTCATGGCGCACAAGCTGAAAACCAAGGCCGGCCGCGCGCTCTATGCCCTGCGCAAGCAAACCGTCGAACCCGTGTTCGGCATCATCAAGTCCGTGCTCGGATTCCGTCAGTTCTCCCTGCGCGGCCTGAAGAAAGTCTCGGGAGAATGGACGCTGGTTTGCCTCGCGTGGAACTTGAAACGCATGGCCGTATTGCGTCCGCAGTAGCAAAAACACGGGGAAATCGTGCGTCTTCAGGCAAAAATCAGCAAACTCCTGCCTTGCAGCCTCAATTTCTTTGACCTGGTCGGCTCAAGTCCGACAGGCTGCTAGAACCAAGGTATCTCTCGTTACGAATGCTGATCCAATTACTCCAAGATTTTGAAGGTGGTAGTCGAGATATGTAAGTTTCTAGCTTGCGTCAGAGGCGATGGCTTGAAGGCTACTTGGCGACCTGTCATCACATCGCCAGCGAACTTTTTATCTGATTGGCTGGCACATGGGCGGTATCTAAGTAACCCATTAGGCCATTCAAAGACAAAGAATCGGGTATGTGTCCCGCCTACGACTCACCTAATATGTCAGTGGCGCGCCAACAGATCCTCGACCTCTCGGCCTAGCGGTGATGGGGTGTTGATCAGGGTTTGAACACGATGGCGATCTTCAGCTAACCAGCTTTCGATGTTCCCGCTATCCAGTTTGATGCCAAAGTCGTTCTGCTTGCCAAGCAGACGGTCAATCACCAAATTTCCGAGTTCCTTTTTGAAATGCCCTGCTTCCCAATAGTAATTGAGATGGGTTTTCCGATCCCCTCTTGTCGGGATGGCTTCGAGGGTTTCAGGTGACACTCCGCTAAAGTCCCATACCTCGACTTTGCCGCCTTGATCACTATTAATTTCCGCGATGCCAACAACGAGTCGCTTCCAGTCAGCAAAGAATTGGCCCATTCCAAGGCGCTCGATCATCATGCGAATCTCCGCATGGTAGGGGTAGATGATTATGTACGTTGTGCTGCCGCCTTGGACTGCTTGGGCAAGAATCGCATCGATCAAAGCTTCGTCGTCAGAGACTCCTCCTTTTTGTGGCCTAAGCTGCAAGGGCTTGCGTGTCCAATTGCGCACGTTTTCTTCTGCGCGTTGGCGAAACAGAGTGTAATGGCCGCTTTGCTCGACTTCCGGAATGTAGTTAAAGAGCGGGTTGAATCCTCGATCAGTTGAGGTGGCCGGATAGCGGGATCGCTGAAGTAAAAGCGTGGCTAGTGAGTCGCGGAGGCCGGTGATGGAGAAGACAGACTCGGCAAAAAAACGGGCGTCACGCTGTGGCGCAGGGTGAGTTGCTAATGTTGGAAGTGACTGCGGTTCAGATCCGCCAAGGAAATCAAAGAATTCAACCCCAAGAAAGATCGTTTTCGGGAAGCACTTGGCGTCTTTGAGCCAGATGATCTGCCGTAAGGAGGTGCTTGCACCAGTGCCCGGAATGGCGTGATTGAATGCGGTCATCCCATGGTTTTCCAACATAGGACTTTCTGGGTCAAAGCCAATTTCTGCACGGGAGTTACCGAAAATGCCGGTATTGGGACACAAACGGTATGCCTTCTGATAACGAGCAAGTTCTCGGTGATGATCCAAGTACGGCTTGATGACATTGATCTGTGCAACGTGTGGGGAGCCAAATACGCCAAGCGGGTCAACAAACACATTGAACAAGCCAACTGCGACAATTGCGATTACGAGGGTCGTGAACATCCATCGTAAGTAGCTTGCCCAAGCCCATGGTGATGGTTGTGTGTGCATCAGAATTGGAAGTATAGGAATTCTGTCGGGCGGCTTAGGGCGAGCATTCCTAGCGCAAACAATAGCCCTGTGGCGATAGCATTGCGCCGCTGCGGCGTCCAAGAGAGGTGTGGTGCGGGACGCAATTTGGCGCGGCCTTCTTCGGGCAAAGCAGGCTTAAAACGCCCCATGATTTCTTGAGTGTTTGGGGCAAAAAAAGCAATCAATCCGCCGATCGCAACCCAACACCAAGTTTCAACGAAAATTGCGCCCCCACCCAAGTAGCTGCGAATACCAAGATCTTCGATAACCGCCTTGAGTGGGCCGAGGCGTGACAGGATCGACTCTGGCAATGCGGCTCCAAAACCTCCGAGCATGCCGGCAATGAGGCGATTTGCTGTGGAGAGGTCAGGGGCGCGGAAATAGACCCAGGCAAAGACAACACAGAGGAAGGTAAGGCCAACGCCAAGAAATCGGCCAAGTTGTGGGGGCAAACTGAAAGGAATTCGTTGGCAGAGATTTTGCCAAAGCTGGTTGATCACCAGGAAACCTCCGTGGAGGCCACCCCATATGACGAAGTTCCATCCGGCACCGTGCCAAAGGCCACCCAGTACCATAGTGGTAATTAGGTTGGTTTGACGACGAAATGTGCCGTGACGATTGCCTCCAAGCGGAATGTAAAGATAGTCGCGCAGGAAGCGCGAAAGGGTCATATGCCATCGCCGCCAGAATTCAGCGATATTTTGAGATTTATAGGGCGAACTGAAGTTGAGTGGCAAACGCACGCCAAATATTCGAGACAGACCGATTGCCATATCTGAATAGCCGGAGAAATCGAAATAAAGTTGGAAGGTGTACGCCAATGCGCCACCCCAGGCGAAAAAGAACGTGGGGGGGTCGGTTCCAGGAGCAAAAGCTGGCGCAGCATAGCCCGCAAGATTGTCGGCTATCAGCACTTTCTTGGCCAAGCCAATGGCGAAAATGGTGAGCCCGATGGCGAAGTTTGCTGCGTCCGGTCGATAATTTCGATCCTCGTCGAATTGCGGCATCATTTCTTTATGGTGCAGCACCGGACCTGCAATCAGGTGAGGAAAATAGGTCACGAACAGCACGTAGTAGATAAAACGGTATTCGGTGACCTTGCCGGCATAGGCGTCGGCTAGAAAGGCGATCTGGGTAAAGGTAAAGAAAGAGATACCGATAGGGAGAATGATGCCAAGTATCGGCCAGTCGGTGCCCAAAATGGCATTGGAAGACGAGAGAAAGAAGTCTGCGTATTTGTAGTAGCCAAGCAGCAGCAAGTTGGCTGCAACAGCTATGGTCAGTGCTAGGCGACCTTTGGTGCTGGCCGAATGCCGGGCGATGTAGCTACCGACGAGATAGTTCGCACAGATGGAAGCGACCAGCAATACCAAATAGCGATGGTCCCACCAAGCGTAGAAAAACAGAGAGCACGCTGCCAACCAGCCGGCTCCGGCTGCCTTACTCAAGCGTCCAGCGAGGAAAAAACAGAGGACGGTAACCGGCAAGAAGACCAAGAGGAACGAGTAGGAGTTAAAAAGCACAAGTTACCAAATGATTAAGAACTGCTATGGAATCAGGGCGGCTACCATACCCAAATTATGAAATGACGCCATGATAGTCTGCATTACCGGAAAGGGGCATAACAGGAGACGCCGAAGGTTTCACATGGTAAGGGTTGCTGACATTGATTAAGCATTTTAAGCGATCAGCGATAGGCGGCATTTAGCCGAAAGTGAAAATGATAGTCAATATGCCTATGGCCTGAAGTTGATGTCATTCCCACATTACTTCCTTAGGAAGTAATGTGGGGGTGGTCCAGGCCTTGGCCTGGATTTGCGTTAGCAAAAATCCCCCTTATGGCGCGTCTGCCAATCAGAAAATTAGAGCAGGGGGCGTACTGGATCGCACAACCGGAGCAGGCGCAACGGGTGTGTGATGCGTGCTTCGAACGGCCTGCGTGGCATGAGTGGCGACAAGTGACGTAGCTCCCCGACCGTGGGCGCTGCGCCCGTACCGCTCTTGTGTCCGAGTGACACGGTGCCCCAAAGCACGTGCAATCTCGGCCTGATCGCATCCGGAAGATTTCAAATCGGATGAGAACGCATGGCGAAAAACGTACGGGCTCACTCGACCACGCAAACGGGGGAATGCTTGTTTGCCTGCCACAGCAATGATCTCTGCGAATGTTTTCTGATTGCGTAACGAAATATTGTTCATATCGCCATCGGTGATATGGGGAAGCAAATATTTCGCAGCAATAGAATCAGGTTCAAGCATCAGCAAGCGGCTTTCCTGCCCGGAGCATTCTGAGACTTTGCTCCCGGCAATCACGAAAGCCAAACGCCCATCAACCAAATGAACCTTGATTCCCCTGGACAGTTCACTTGGGCGGCAACCGGTTAGTAGCAAGACAGCAAATGCTGCCTTGTACTGCTCCGGGACTGCTTCAAAAATTTTTTCCTGCCAAGCGCCGTGCCGATGGAGCGCCGACAGTAAATATTTTTTGCTATGCCTGACAAGTTGATCGGGTTTCACATCTTGCCAGGTAAAACTGCTACTGCCTTCTGAGTGATGTTGTCGCTCTGGGTCGGGAGGGTAACGCTGAAGTCGATTCAAGCAAGTATTGATTCGAAGCATAGCGTCTTCCCATTCGGGACTGCCGACCGTGGCCTTTTCTCTGAGCTTTAGTGCTGTACGCGCTTCTTCTGCGGTGCAGAAAATCAATGCCGCCCGGTAAGCGTAGAAGCTACCCGGAGTTTTCGCCAATGCTTCAGGCGTTGTGTCATCTCGAAGAAGCTTCGCGTACTTTTTCCGGTAATCGTCTTTGGTCTTGTCCGAAATGCGCTGCTTTTGTGAAGGAAGCAAGCTTCTCAATGTTCTGACCAACTCATACTCACCAAGCCGATCCATTTCACAACCCCAACTGCTTCAATAATTCCGGCGTAATTACCGGAGCCAGGTTGTTTGATGGGGCAACCTCTCTCGCCGTTGTGGAGTCGTCTGCTTTGTTGTTTTTGGATTTCTTAAGCGGTGGTGTTTTTTCCTGTTCAAGATAGCGGCTTGAGTAGGCGCGCCACAACGCATCACGTTTTTCTTCATCGTCAAGCTTCACCCAGACCCCGCGATAGCATGACCACAACTCGCCCGGCTCTGGCTTATGGAGCAGAAAACTGACATTGAAGTCGTAAAAGAAAATGCTTCTGCCCTGATCCAAGGCAAAGAATAGTGTGAAATTCTGGTCGGTCAGAATAACCAATCCGACCTGCATATCAATATCGGATTTCTGCACTGCTTTGAAATTGAAATATCGATCAAGCGCAATAGATCTATCATTTATTCGATCCAATTCGTGAACCACGAACTCGGATAAATTCAGATCGCCATGCGGTCGTTTAATCGGTTTTGCAATATATGCACCAATTGTTTTTGTCGTCATTATATCTCCCCGGTATAGGTTATTGAAATAATATATTAACGATAATCGCTAAAGTCAAATCATTTCCCGCCGTAAAGCGAATTAACTTACATTATTTCGTATTATCGACGCTATTGTGATTTCCTTAAATATCCCCGCCGCCACATCATTTACATCTCATTGTTTTTATGAGCGCTATTCTCTAGCGAACGCTCGCCGAGATAATAAGTTTTCCCTGGGAATTGCTGGCGGTGTCGTTTCTACTTTATGGAGGGGTAGGCCCCCAAAATGGGAGATTCGACACCTGGCAGCAGATGTGTGTCACGAGGTGATTCCTTGTCCAATAGAGTTCAACCCAAAAGCGCAATCACTCACCGAATATTCAATGATTATCAGCATTGATGCTGAGTATGTTCAGAATTTAACTGCGACGAATATCGACGGAAAAACAGTATTGGCAAACACAGTTTTGAGCTATCAGTATTCTGCCGTTTTCATCGACGAAAAAGGTAATTCGTTTTACGCCGAAGGGATAATAAAGCCAGCGCCTGGCCAAAGAATTTCCTACAAAAAGTTATTGGTGATTGTTTTGCGCCGTTTCGGGATTGGCTATCGTCGCGCCGCGAATATGAAGATATTGAGCATTGCCCATTTTGGGGTTGCTGAATGGTCGGCCTACTCTGATCGTGCCGACTATCTGGGCAAGCTATCTGCCGTCCGAAAAGTGCCGGTCACCTTGGGTACTTTCCTTGAAATCTCTTTGCAATTCGGAAATGGTCACAGTGCCACTGTCTTGGTTGCCTGGCGCGATTCCATTTTGCTTGCCCCCGGCTCAGGTTCGCTCCACTCGGTCTCGAAAGTTACGCATCACAAAAAGATTGATATTTCGGAGAAATGGATCGAGAACATGGACTCGTTTCTCGAAGAAAAGCCGGTAGATTTTGACCGCTATGCAATTGCAGATACTCGCGTGGCCCTTGAGTTCTATCTCAAGACGATTCTTCAATTTGAGCAACTGACTGGCGTTCTGAAGGCTCCCCTGACGTTGGGCGATGCTGCCGTCAAAACCTATGTGAAGTGGTGCGAAGACAACGGTTTGACCACCAACGACATTATCGGACGTGAGTTGGTCCAGATCGCTGGCAAGTTCGGGAAGCTGAAAACCACTCTCCAGCACAAGCCAGTCAGAAGTTTTTCAGAAGTGATGGCAGCACTTGCCTACATGGGCGGGATGAACATCGCCTTTGAAAGCGGCATCAATCGAGAACCTGGATACATCATTCTCGATGTCGATTTTTCCGGCGCTTACGCGGCGGCTATGGCGGTTGTGGCAAGAATCGACTGGGACACCCCATCAAAGTCGGTTTCGCTGAATGAGATCAAGCAACTCTATCGAAAACAGAAGGCACTTCCTGGGGCAGTGCCGACTGTTTTCTGTCATCTGAAATTCGCTTTCCCTGAGAATTCGCGGCACGCCTGCCTTCCGGTGCCCTCGCCTTATGGCCTGCTCTACCCACGAACCGGCATTACAACGTGCACTGGGCCTGAGGTTGCTTTGGCCATCGAGATGGGTGCTGAAATTGAATTGCTGACAAGCCAGCGCTTTTTCCCGGTATGGAACAGCGAAATGAAACCCATGCTGGCATTTGCTGAATTCCTGTCAGTGACCGGCCTATAGGATCCACTTGATGATCGGCATATTGGATCCAGGTCGTGATCGGCGTAATGGAGCCAGTCTGTGATCGGCATATAGGATCCACCCTCGGATCGCCGTATTGGTTCCACTGCCGTTGAAGAAGTAAGCAACGGGCATTTCGGATTTCACCCCTTCATCACTACCCTCGGCGGCTTTTTGCCGAGGAAGCGATGAGTCGAAGGAAGATCGAAATGCACCACTACCGACAAGCCCTGCTGCGCATGCGACAAGGCGATTCCGACCGCGACATTGCCAAGAGTGGCCTCATGGGCCGGCGGACGGCAGCCAGTTTGCGGACGCTGGCCGGCGAACGAGACTGGCTCGCCACCGAACAGCCCGCACCCGACGATGCGACGATTGCCGAGGCGCTGGCGCCGAGCAAACGGGCCATCACCACCGTGTCCACGCTGGAGCCGCATCGGGAACGCATCGCCGCCTGGCTGGCGCAAGGCGTTTCCGGCGTCGTCATTCACACGGTCCTGAAGCGCGAACACGGCTTCACCGGCCATTACTCGGCCGTTCGTCGCATGCTGGACCGCCTGAAACAGGACGTCCCGCCGAAGACCACGGTCCGCCTGAACTTCGCGCCCGGCGAAGCCGCCCAGGTGGATTTCGGGGCGGGACCAACGCTTGAACATCCCGCTGGCGGGCAACGCCGGACTTGGGCCTTCGTCATGACCCTCTGCTTCTCGCGTCACCAGTACGTCGAGTTTGTCTGGGATCAAACGGTGGCCACCTGGCTCGGCTGCCACCGCCGGGCCTTCGAATGGTTTGCCGCCGTGCCGGCCCGCGTCATCATCGATAACGCCAAATGCGCCATCGTCAAAGCCTGCATTCGTGATCCGGAAGTGCAGCGCTCCTATGCCGATTGCGCCGAAGGCTACGGTTTCAAGATCGACCCATGCCCACCCCACGATCCGCAGAAGAAAGGCATTGTCGAATCGGGCGTCAAATACCTGAAGGGCAACTTCCTACCCCTCAAATCCTTTCGTGATCTCACCGACCTCAACCGCCAGGCCAAGGCTTGGGCCATGGAAGAGGCCGGCACCCGACGGCACGGCACGACCGGCGAAGCACCGCTGGCCCGTTTCGAAATCGAGCGCGCCGTGCTCTTGCCGCTGCCCCCGGTAGCGCCCGATCTCGGCGTCTGGTCGCAGGCCAATGTCCATCCCGACTGCCATATCCAGTTCGAGCATGCCTACTATTCCGTCCCCTTCAGTCTGGTCGGCAAGCTGCTCTGGTTCAAGGCCACCGACGGCATGGTGACGATTTACCACGACTTCAAACCGGTCGCCGCCCACGGACGAACCCGCAAATACGGTGATCGGCGCACGGTGAATGACCATCTACCGCCCGACGCCCAGGCCTTCTTTGCCCATGACCGGGCTTGGTGTCTTGAGCAAGCCGGACGGATTGGTCCAGCCTGTGCCGAATTGATCGAGCGACTGCTGTCTGATCGCATCGTCGAACGGCTGCGTGCTGCGCAAGGCGTGTTGCGCTTGCAGAAATCCTATGCCGCCTCCCCGACTGGAAGCGGCCTGCGCTCGGGCGCTGGCGCATGAGTCACCGTATTACCGCACGGTGAAGACCATTCTGGCCGGCGGTCATGATCTGCGGAGCGACGACTGGGCCGCTACCACCCCGGAGGCGATACCGCATTCAGGCCGTTTTGCCCGCAATGCCGCCAGCTTGTTTGCCGCCCCTGACACCGTCCAATGAGACCGCCGCTTTGTTCTCCATGGCCGAATCCGGCTTTCTGCCGGCTCAGCCATGGGTGAGCGTATCTCCCGCTGCCGGGCGTCAAGGTTGCGCTGCGCCGGGCCTTGCCCGACCTTGACCCCGACCTCGGGAACTCCCGGCCAACCGGCCAATTTCATCCTGAAGGAAGAGCATGAACCCCATCCCTGAGCTTGCCCCCAATCTGAAACAGCTCCGCCTCTCCGGCATCCTCGATTCGCTGGAAAGCAGAAATCGCCAAGCCATTGAAGCGAAGCTGGCGTACACCGAGTTTCTTTCGCTGCTGATCCACGATGAGGTCGCCCGCCGCGATCAGAAGAAGTTTGAATTACGCCTGCGCCGCGCCGCTTTCCGCGCCGGCAAGTCGCTTGAAGGCTTTGATTTCTCGCGCCTGCCGAATCTGAATCGATCCTTGATCCATGATCTGGCGACCGGGCGCTATCTGCAGGAGAAGGCGCCCGTGCTCATCGTCGGCCCCTGCGGCACCGGCAAAAGCCATCTGGCCCAAGCGCTCGGCCATTGCGCCGTACGCCAAGGCGTCGATGTGCTTTTTACGACGCAGGCTCAGTTGTGTGCCAGCCTGACCACGGCGCGGGCGGTCGGTACGGTCGAACGCAAAATCGCCACGCTGGCCCGGATTCCTTTGTTGATCATTGACGACTTTGGACTCAAACCCATGCGCCCGCCGGCCGATGAAGACTTCCATGACCTGATCGCCGAACGCTACGAGCAGGCGGCGACCATCGTCACCAGCAATCTCGATTTCACCGAGTGGGATCAGGCCTTCCCGGCCAACCGATTGCTCGCCGCTGCCACCCTGGATCGACTGCGCCATAACGCTTACTGCTTGACCCTCGACGGCGATTCTTATCGCTCGCCAAAACTGGCGCCGACAGCCCCAAAATCAGCAGCGCAAAAACAGGTAAAATCCGCTTCTCTTTAAGCCCCGAATTAGCCCGTTTTTACCTCTTCAAACTGGCTCCATTACGCCGATCATCGGTGGCTCCATAATGCCGGTCAATGACAATTCCTTGCCATCTTGAACAAAGAACGGGAGAAGCACAACAAGGAGACCTTGCCCAACCTCCTGTTGAAGGAAATTTCAAACTCATTTTATGGAAAGTTGGCTCAAGGCATTCAACACAGGAACATCCGAAACCTCGAAGGCAATTCGGAAAAACTGCCTCCGTCAAAGGTGACTTGTCCACATTACGCGGCAATTTGCACTGGAATCGTTAGAGCTGCACTTGCCGCCGTCATTCATCACGCCGAGCAATTTCCCAGCGTTTCGGTGCTGTCAGCAACGACTGATGGCTGCATGTTGAAATTGCCTTTCACAGGGGAAATCAAGGTCGATGACAAAGGCAAACTGAAACCTCCGCCACTCATGAGCGTTCTTCCCGGGCTGTATGAACGGCTTGAATCGCTCTATCCCATTCGTCTGCTTCAGGCAGGGCGGAAAAATATGGGCCTTGCCCCAGATGGCTGGCTGGAATCTAAGCATGTCGGCGATGAAGCACTGACGATCAAAACACGCGGCTACGTCCTCCGTTACAAAGGCAAGCAGACATTCCTGGCGAAATGTGGCCATCAGCTTAGCAATGGTGACCAACTGACGGATTTGTTCTATGACGATCAAATCAAGAAGCTTACGGTTAAGTCGTTAAGCAGCTTTCAGGATATTGCCATCGGCAAGCAAGTCGATCTGGTTAAGGTGATTGAAGAGCGTCGGGTTAATACCGATTACGACTTCAAGCGGATTCTTGGTTCAGATGGGCAAACCCAGCTTCCTGAATCGGTTGCTGAAACCATTGCCTATCGAAAAGCTGCTGAAGGTGTGCGTAAAACCGGGCGCAGAGCCACTTCCGAATCCGTTGAATTGTATCGGGCAGGTGTTCGACAGCATGGAGGTACCGAAGCAACCATGCGCCGTCAAATATTGCGAGCGATTGCTCAGAACATCGGCGGTTGGCGTCCAAAGAAAATGCGCGACATCGATATTGCAGAAGCACTTGGCATTTCTGCAAATCAACTGAAGAACGAGAAGCGGCGCAGATTCAAAAGTAGTTCGTTACCTCCTGGCCCAACGCTAAACCGAGTCATTAAAGATATTGCCAAGAAGTTGCGAATCCGCGTAACGCCGCTGATGCGCTCGATTTTGACGTCGCAATGACTAGTTTTCTGAGAGATGTGGTGTACCGGGCGCATCTTTCATTCTCAACCCCGGTCAAAAAAGTAAGGAGTAGCAAAATGGCATCATCAAAAATAGTTTTGACAACAATGGGAAAGGGACAGCCTTTCGTGGAAGTGGGAGACGAAAATTTATGCAGTACTCGTCATATTTCTGCGGAGGCGTTCATCAAACTTTGCAATGCAAAAGGTAAGGCGATTCAGATTCGTGACGCCATTGAGCCAAATCATCCCCAAAAATTCAAAGCGAGAGCGGCAATGGTTGGGAGCTATGACGGCAAAGGAAAATTGAGCATTGCGCTTGGTGAAATCGGCATGCCTATCAATGGCAACTCGGACATTGTCTTGAAAGAAACGTATGAAGTCGAACCCAAGTTGTTTGATGCGTTCTGCACGGTTTTCAAGGCAACGCTTCAAGACGAGGAGGCGGTCAAGGCAATTGGCAAATTGGCTCGCAAGTCTCAGGTCGTTGAGGTTGCAGTCACACTGTAAATCAACAAGGGGCCTTCGGCCCCTTTCAATTTTTATGGGGTTGGTGGAGTCGCTTTGTCTGGATTTGATTGATAAATTAACGCTAATTTTTTTGACCATGCTTCCCATGCAATACGGGCCTCATCGTCAAACTCCCATAGATAATAAGCACCTTGTACCGCATCACCTGCAGCGTAATGGCCAAGGCAGCGATCTATGATCTTTTGTGAAAATTTGAGTGATTCAAGGTGGGTGGCACAGGTTCTACGTAAATCATGAGGGGTCCAGGCTCCGCCAGATGTATGAATGGTTTCCTTTGCATCTGTTGTGATTTGCCGTCTGAGAGAGTTGACGGGTATGTGAGTGTTGCGATCTCTTTTGTGAGGGAAAGGATATGCTGAATCACCGGCTAGTTTTTTAAGATTTAATAGTCGATCTTGAATAAAATCGGTCAAGTAAACGTGGTGATTTTCGGCTGGATGTTCTTTGTTTCCCTTTCGAATTTCCTTTGGAAAGAACCAATCCCTTTCCTCGAAATTGATATTTTCCCAACTGTTCATTGACATTTCTCCCACTCGGCAACCTGTGGCAAGTAAGAGCCAAATCATCTCTTGAGAGGCAGGATTTACTTCCGAGGCGGGCAGGAGTTTAGACAGTTCGATGATCTCGTGTTCTTTAAGCCATCGCCGCCGTGGGCGCTCGGTGCCGCCGAAGTTGCGCTTTGTGATACCTATGGTCGGCTCAACCAACGTGTATCCGCGCGATATGCCGAATCGAAACATTTGGCGAAGATTTGACAAAACCATATTTAGAAGCCGCCCAACCGATGGGTTGCGTTTTCGCATCTGATCTCGAACGGACCATATGTCAGATTGGCGAACCTCATTAAGTATTTTGTTCCCAATAATTGGGAAAACATCCCGATCAAAATACGCCTGTACCCAGGCCCCGCCATCTTTGCGGTTCGCTAATTCCCCTGTTGGAACAGAATTCGGGTCGGTTGGTTGTATACAGTTTCCCCAGCGCCAAACGTTAAAAAGTTGCCTCACAGTCTGCGGCGGGCCTTCCCCCGAAGCTATTTTTTTATGCTCTTCGGCTTCTTTTATCGCTGCTTTCTTTGATTCCCGATAGGTCGTAATTGGATTCTGACCGTCATCTATCAGCGACCTGGCCGCTTCTCTTTTTTTTCGTGCTTTTTGTAGTGACACATCTGGGTAGGAGCCGAGCCCCATCCGCTGCTGCTTTCCATCCATCCAAAAGACGTAGACCCAGCTTTTCGCTCCCGTGGGCCGAACTCGCAAAGAAAGCCCTGCGCCATCACTCAGCAAAAATTCTTTATCCCTTGCCTTCTCTGCGGCACATTTTGAGTCTTTTAATTTGTCCTTGGCCATGTGTTTGCCTAGTGAGTCTAATTAGTCGGCCCTGCAAAAGTCCGGAAACGCTTATGAACAGATGGTTTGCACCGGAAATCTTCCCCATGGAATCCCCGAGAAATTAAAATAATGCCTGTGGAAACCTGAGAGAAATTGAGGGAAGTTCTGATGGCTACCGACGATTTTTCCGCGCCCGACTCGATCAAATGATTGATCTCCGACATCCCTTGGTGGTGCTCGCAGGTCGATTGCCTTGGGGCCAGATCGAAGCCGCTTTGGCGCCGGCCTTTGCCCGCAAGCATCGGGCAGGGAAGGTGATGCTAGGCAGTGATTTGTTCGGGACGACGTTGGAGATTGCCGGCGCCGGTGTCAGTGCCGCCGGCCGGCCGCGTTTGCCGATCCGGCTGATGGCGGCGCTGCTCTATCTCAAGCACGCCTTCAACCTGAGCGACGAGGAACTGGTCGCCCGCTGGTCGGAGAACGTGGTCTGGCAATACTTTAGTGGTCAGGACTACTACACGCCGCAACTGCCCTGCGATGGCACCCAAATTGGCCGCTTTCGCACGGCCATCGGCGAAGCCGGGGTGGAAGAACTGCTCAAGGCAACCATCGACACGGCCGTGCAGAGCAGAGCCATACGACCGGCGGAATTCGAACGGGTCATTGTTGACACCACCGTCCAGGAGAAAGCCATCGCCCATCCGGTCGATAGCCGCTTGCTGGAAATCGCCCGGGCCAAGGTTGTGCAAGCCGCGAAGCGCGTCGGCATCGCCTTGAAACAGACCTTCGTGAAAGAAGGCAAGGAACTGCGCCGCAAGGCCGGCGGCTACGCCCACGCGAAACAGTTCAAGCGTCTGCGGCGCACGGTCAAACGCCAGCGCACGATCCTTGGCATCGTGCTGCGCGAAATCAAACGCAAACTGACGAGCCCGATCAGTGAATCGCCGAGTGCCATCGCTCCTCTGAACACGCTGCTCGAACGGGCCGAACGCATCCGCAAGCAACAACCGAAGGACAAAAACAAGCTGTATGCCCTGCATGCGCCGGAAGTCGAATGCATCGGCAAGGTGCGACGTGAAGTCGCTTACATCATTGTCTCGCCCACTCACAAGGCTGGTGACGAGACCGGCCGTTCCGTCGGCCGTAGCCTACCTGTGCATGCGTCGCTGGCAACGGCGTCGTGTGAAGCCACGGGGACAACGTATTGGATCTTTAGATCACGGCGCTCTCTGCGAAGAAGCGACGTCACCTGCGAGCATCAACGCGGATGGAATGCAAGGCTGAGTGGCATGGTTAACGCAAGTGAACTGCTACAGGCATCGTTATGCATGACAAGCCAAAGATGCTGACAGGCTTGAACCAAAACGGTAAGTGGTCGGCTGCCCCCTCCTTTACCATGGGGCACACGGACAAGAAGGCCACCGGTACAGGCAGAACCTACCCCACGCGTTGTGATGAATGCGGAACACGGTAAGCCCGACGTGCCGCCGGCAACGGCAGGCCAACCGCAAGGAAAGCTGATGGCACAGCGGGTAAAGGATTGCGGAGAAAGCCAAGGCTGTTCGGTAATAGAGCAGATACGGGCAACCTTGCCCGGCGCGAAAGCGAGCCGACTTCCGCAAGGTCTTTCATGGCAACAGACTCTGAGAAACCGAGCATCGGAGGAAAGCAGATGACGGTGTGGGTTCGCCTGGCGAAAGTCAAAAGGACTTCCACTGGTGCGCCTCCGGCCGACCCCAGTCCTTGGAACCGGATTGATTGGAACCACGCGACCGACGAGGTTGCACGGCTGCAGAGACGCATTGCCAAGGCAACACAGGTTGGCCGGTGGAACAAGGTGAAATCCCTGCAACGCCTGCTAACCCGCTCGTACAGCGGCAAATGTCTAGCCGTCAAACGAGTGACGGAGAATGCTGGCAAACGAACAGCAGGTGTGAACGGACGAATCTGGGCAACCCCGATGTCCAGATTCACTGCCATTCAATCATTGAAACACCGGGGCTATCGGCCGCTACCGCTGCGGCGCGTGTTTATCCCGAAAAGCAATGGAAAGGAACGACCTCTGGGCATTCCCACCATGCATGACAGGGCGATGCAAGCGTTATGGCAAATGGCGCTGATTCCTGTGGCAGAGACCACGGCCGACCTGAACTCATACGGCTTTCGGCCAAAGCGTTCAACGGCCGATGCCATCGAGCAATGTTTTTGTGCGCTGGCAAAGCGTGACTCGGCTCAGTGGGTGCTTGAGGGTGATATCCGTGGATGCTTCGACAACATCTGCCACGAGTGGTTGTTGGCGAACATCCCGATGGATAAGGTCATTCTGCGTAAATGGTTGAAAGCGGGGTTCGTCGTTAGTGCAACATCCGTTCTGTAAATTCTGTGGCTGTTGGTTTTGCGCGGCTGTGCTGGCCGGAGCGATGAGGGCGCGTAGCGCCCGAAGCGCGGAGGACGGCACAGCCGCGCGGCGAAACACCGACAGGCCATTCCCGCAGGCGATTTCTTCGGGGCATTCTTATCCCTACCCAAGAAGGAATCGACAGCATGGCACAACGCGTAGAACATCACCCTCTGGATGCTGCTTTTGCGGCGCTCCTGAACAACGGTCTGGATGGCGCCGGCGAGGCGCTGCGCATCCTGGTCAACGAAGCGAGCCGGATCGAACGCAACCACTTTCTCAATGCCCAGCCCCATGAACGCACCGCCGAACGCACCGATTACGCCAATGGCTTCAAGCCCAAAACGATGATGACCCGCGTCGGCGAACTGACCTTGACGTCCCCCAGGTGCGCGGCGGCGGCTTCTATCCCAGCGCCCTGGAGAAGGGATCGCGCACCGAGCAGGCCCTCAATATCGCCTTGGCCGAAATGTATGTGCAGGGCGTTTCCACCCGCAAGGTGATCACCGTTCTGCAAGCCCTGCTCGGGCCCGAGGTGTCGATCTCGTCGACGCAGGTCAGTCGCGCGGCCGAACAGCTGGACGCCGGCCTGGCCGTCTGGCGTGAGCGGCCGCTCGATGAAACGCCTTATGTCTTTCTCGATGCCCGTTACGAGCGGGTGCGCGAAGGCGGCCAACTGGTCGACTGTGCCGTGCTGGTGGCGGTCGGCATCACGCAGAGCGGCCATCGCCGGGTGCTTGGGGTGTCGGTCGCCTTGTCTGGAAGCCGAAGTGCATTGGCGGGCTTTCCTCGATAGCTTGGTGCGACGCGGACTCAAGGGCGTCAAGATGATCATTTCCGATGCGCATGCCGGACTCAATGCGGCACGCCGCGCGACCTTGCCCAGCGTGCCTTGGCAACGCTGCCAGTTCCACTTGCAGCAGAACGCCCAGTCGTATGTGACGCGCCTTGATCAGCGCAAACCCGTGGCGCAGCGGATTCGGGCCATCTTCAATGCACCGGATGGCACCGAGGCCGAGCGCCTCTTGCGACAGGCTATCGACGACTGGCGCACCGAGGCGCCCAAACTCGCTCAGTGGGCCGAAGAAAACCTGCCCGAGGGCTTCGCCACATTCAAGTTGCCGATTGCTCAGCGCGTCCGGCTGCGCACCACCAACGGCCTCGAACGCATTAACCGCGAAATCAAACGTCGTACCCGGGTCGCTTCCATCTTCCCAAACACCGCTTCCTGCCTGCGCCTGGTTTCAGCTCTGCTGGCCGAATGCGACGAGGACTGGATGACCGGGAAAATCTATCTCAACCTGAAAGACTGAGATTTCCATCCCGATGAACTCGCCTGAAAATTTTTACAGAAAAAAAGTTGCGCTGCCGGTTCGTCGACAAAGGGGCTCAGTTTCCGACAGAAGCTGGAACGCCACAAGGCGGAATAGTTTCTCCAGTGTTGGCCAACATGACACTGGACGGACTGGAACGTGCGGTCAGCGAAGCTCTTGGGCCGACCAAGAATGCACGACAGCCCGCGAAAGCGCACGTCATCCGTTACGCGGATGACTTTGTGGTGACGGCAGCGAATCAGCGATTGCTGGAGCAGAACGTAAAACCGGCCGTGGAGGCATTTCTCTCGGTTCGGGGTCTGCAACTGGCACCTGAAAAGACGTTGATCACACACATTTCCAAGGGGTTTGATTTCCTTGGTCAAAATGTGCGCAAGTACGGGAACAAGCTGCTGATCAAACCGGCTCGCAAGAGCCAACAGGCAATATTGAACAAGGTTGCGGATGTGCTGAAATCAAACAGGACCGCGACACAGGCTCAAGTGATCATGGTACTCAATCCGATTCTGCGAGGATGGGCCATGTACCATCGACATGTCGTGGCGGCGGATATCTTCTCCCGGATCGATCATCTGATATGGGTCAAGGTATGGCGTTGGGCAAGACGCCGTCATCCGAACAAGGGAATGCGCTGGATCAAGGCGCGCTACTTTGAGCGCCACGGTATGCGCGATTGGGTCTTTGCATGTGCAACAAAGCCAGCTGAGTTGGCCTATCGGCCTGTCCTCTTCCGGCTGGCTCAATTGCCCATCAAACGCCACACGAAAGTCTGTAGTCGAGCCAATCCATTTGATCCGGCATGGTCCTCATACTTTGAACAACGCGCCCATGCCATCTGACTCCGTTGTGACCTGCCCGGTCCAGAGATGGGCTGCTGAAAGGCTTGAGCCGTGTGCTGGGAAACTCGCCTGCACGGTTCTGAGGGGGAGAGCACGCCGGTAACGGCGTGTTCTTACCCGACGGCAAAGCGCGGAAACCCTACGAGTTCGGTGTCAAGGCCAGCATCGTCGTAACCCACAAGAGCGGCCTGATGGTCGGGGCGCGAACCTTTCCCGGCAACCCCTATGATGGTCACATTCTCTCAGCACAACTCGAACAGACGAACATCCTGCTCGAAGATGTGGGCCGGTCACCGAAAGAAGTGGTGGTTGATCTGGGCTTTCGTGGCGTCGATCGTGACAATCCCCAGGTGGAGATCATTCATCGCGGCAAGTACAAGTCGCTGACCAAGCAACAGCGCCGCTGGCTCAAGCGACGACAGGCGGTAGAACCAGCGATTGGCCACCTCAAGTCGGATCACCGGATGGATCGCTGCTGGCTCCAAGGACAACAGGGGATGCCCTGCATGCCGTGCTGTGTGCTACCGGCTACAACCTGCGCTGGTTGCTGCGGGCTATGCTCCGTCTGGGCCTAAAGGCCACTTTTTGCGCCCGGTTTTACTGCTGTTGATTGCGCTCCTCAGCAGCGACCATGCCCGATCCAACTCGCTCACTCAGAATTTCCGCTTGAACGGAGCGCTCAGATGAATTTTGCAGGACCGACTACTTAGGTATCACAAATGGTATCACGTAAATTCATGGTACTCAGTGGCATTGGGTGGCATGGTGTTGACTAAGGATGGTTGTTGTTGTCGTTCAACATTCTGAAATTAAACAATAAAAAATTTAATGTGACAAAAAATTTCAGCGGTTCCAACATAATGGCCGGTACATGCTCTGTATAGGCCGAGCGAGGCAATGCTTCCAAGGTGCTTATAAAGCACTCTTAAAGCTTTTTTGTCCGTAACTTACCGAAAGGTTGGTGACATAGCACCGCTGCCGTTCCGGACGACTGCTCACCGGCAACTCTTCGGCCAAAACTAGCGTTTGAATGCAATTAGCTATCAGTTTCCTCGCTCTTGAGCTGTCGTTTAAAAACACAAATTCACAGAGACGCCGAGACGCCGATATGCCGATATTTATATCGTCATAAAGTATCAATATTTTTAGACACGCCATTATTAAGTTAAATATCGCTTTGCACGTCATCACTTTTAATTCACTTCCGCAACTCTTCCATTATATTCTGTGGACTAACCCTCTCCCTGCCAATTATTTCTTGATTTTCAATATTACCAAACTGGAAACCAGTACCAGAAATAACAGGCCGACGGGGAATATTACTCGAACCAAAAAATCTAAAATGAAGAATATTGTCGTCTACAGGAATAACGCCAACTCCCTTTGTAATATCCCATGTGTGATATGTATAACCCTTCTTGTTTTCACCAAGTGGGCAGTTGTGCCTCTCTGCAGGTAGATATAAGCACTTATTTTGTTGGCAGATCAAAATAATTCCCTCAAAATCTTCCTCTTTGTCATTCACAACACGCCTAGCAGAAAACCATCGTGAATTAACTTCCTTGCTAGCCAACACTGGAGCCGACCCAATCAATCCGCATGATACTGGAATTTCCACCTGGCTGGGAATAGCACTGCTTAACAAACTATTTGAATACGAAATGGCAAATCCTGTTGCCAGGTCCCTGCATCCAACTGTACCAAAATAGATGGAAATGACAATAATTGGAATGGAGAAAATTATCCTGAACAGTCCAATCGATATGATTGACATAAGAGAGAACCAACGAGTTTCCCAAAGACTGACACCACTAGGGCAGCGACAATTGACAATCCAAAATAAGTTAGTATTTTTATGTCGAAAGGAGTTCCTGAATTTTTTGAAAATAAATCAGCCAACTGCCCATTAAGAGCAGGCTCGGCAAATAAACCGCTCTTCTCGATAATACGCCAAGACTGCAGAGCAATATCGAAGACCATAACGATGGAATCATATAATTGAGGGGTTCCGATAAAATCTGATGGAACGCCTAATTCATCAAAAATTATTAAGCTTATGGTTTTTGAAAAAACAAAAAACCAGAAACCAATAATCACAAATACTATTGTTCCAATCTGGATGAACGACTCGATTGATGTTTCTCTGTTAAGATCCTTAATTACCCACTTTAATGGCGCTCTTTTTCGATCAAACAAATTGAAAAAAAAGCCACGAATATTTTTGTTCGTTACCAGAACTGCCCCCCCCATGTTTCGCAGCTCTTTTTATTTTCTCTAATACCATAAAATATTTATCCATCTTCCAATAAATTAACAGCCACGCGGTTTACATTGAAGCCGCCTATCTCATTCATGTAAAAAAGCTATGCAAAATAAACCGCCGCTTGAGCCGTTGCATTCCACAGCTCCTAGGCCACCTCAGACAGGGTAATTGCACTTAATTGTCATGAACAGGTTTGATACCCAAGATTGCCATTCTGAATGTATCGTCCCACGCTGCGAGCTTTCGCTTTTTGGCGAGGCTGAGCTTGCCGAGGGCAGTCGTTGCGGTTTCCAATCGCAAGACGTTGAGGACGATCTTTTTCAGGCGGGAGAGATTGTCAGCCGCAAAGTCTTTGCGCACTGTGGCGGCGTCTTCGCCGAAGTTTACGTCGAGCATCCAGTGCAAGCGATTTTCGATTCCCCAGTGACTGCGAACGGCTTTAGCAAACGCTTCCGCCGTCATCAGACGGGAAGAGATGTAGTAACGACGCTCCAAATCCGAAGATTTGCCACCGACAACGCGCAAGGATTCGACCGTTGCCAGCATCTTGCAGTTGGGCCAGCGCACCGTATCCACTTCGCCCGTATTGGCGGCCACCCAAGCACGCTGGACGACCAGGCGGCCATGGGATTTCTCGAGCTGTTCGAAGCAATGATCGGCATCACGCAGGGCATCACGCAGGGCATCGCGCTGATCCAGCGCAAACCGATCCTGGAGCGTGGTCAGCAACGTCGGCTGGTTGCCTTTGACCGCCAGCAGGTAATCCGCCTCTTTTGCGACAATCGTTTCGGCGATCTCTGTCTGGCAACCCATCGCATCAATGGTTACCAGGTAGCCCTTGATCAACAGGGCGTTCAACAATTCGGGGATCGCCGTGATTTCGTTACTCTTCCGAGCCACCTTCTCTTGACCCAGAACGATGCCTAGGTCGGTGGCAAAGGCGCTGACCAGGTGAATCGGTCGCGCCTTACCATCGCCCGAGCCTCGCACGGTCTTGCCATCCACCGCCAGGGTGCCACCTACCGCAGTGACGAGGCCGGATACCCAACGCCGAAAGGCATCTTCGAAAGTCTTGGGGTTCAGGATACGAAACACCCGATTGAAGGTGTCATGCGAAGGAATGCCATTCGCCAACGTCAGGAAGCGCTTCAGCCAGGCCTCTTTCTGCGTCGCCCAGAAGGCCACATCTTCAAACGTGTCGACGTCCGAGAGCGTGGCGCAGATGGCGATCACCAGCATCTCCTGGAGATCATGCCGATGCGCATAGCCCGTCCGTCTCGGGTCGGCAATTTCGTCCAGATAGCGCATCAACGGCATCGGCGCACTCGCTTCCATTCTCGTCGTCCAAAAGACGAGTGAACACGTTTCTGAAGTGGTTTACAAGATGGATGCATAAGTGACTGACTGTGAACGATTTTCTTGGGTGGTGAACTTCAATGGCATATCAAATTGTGCCGAAATTGCTTCAAGCGCGAACAAATGACATTTAAGTGCAATCACCCTGCCACCTCAGAACTTGTGGAGGCTGTTAGGAAATCGATCGTGCTGATTTCGCCAAATAGCTATTGCCGTCTCTCTTTTTGTTTAGGCAACTTTGCCTCACATGCTGGTGCATGAACGTACGATTGCAGACCAAGGAATTCCAAGGCCAAATGGAACGAGTGCACAGCGCTTCCCTTAACTTGAAATTCTCTACTATAACCCGCAGGACAAAGACATTTTCCACTTCAACTTCTGCGGCCGGATGCTGCCTTACCGCCAACACACATTCGATGTTGGCGCTCACCCGATCAATCATCTGCTCCCAAGCACGCCGCCAACCAGCGGCCAACCGGGAAAATGTTTCGCCCGTGTAGAATCCTGCCGATGAATCGCCCCCAACTGACCCAGGCCAGCCGGCCACTGACTTTCGAGATCGACGCCATTAACGAGCGTGGCGAGATCGTGCCGACCTCGATTGCCGGCGAACATCCGCTGACGCTTTACGTCGACAAGCGCGAAATCGTTACCCTAATGACCCTCGGCGCGGCGCCCGAAGCGCTGGCGCTGGGCTATCTGCGCAACCAGCGGCTGATCGGCGGTCTCGACGAAATTGCCGCCATCCAGGTCGATTGGGAAGTCGATGCGGTTTCCGTCACCACCCGGCACGGCAACGGCATTGCCGAAGCCCGTACCGAAAAGCGCACGGTCACAACGGGCTGTGGACAGGGCACGGTTTTCGGCGATCTGATGGCGGAAATCGACGACATCCATTTGCCGCCCGAAGCAAAACTTTCCGAAGCAACGCTCTACGGCCTGCTCGACTCGGTACGCCACCACGAATCGATCTACAAACAGGCCGGCGCCGTGCATGGCTGTGCGCTGGCAATGAACGTAAATCCTGGCAGTGAAATCCTGATGTTTGTCGAGGACGTGGGCCGCCATAACGCCGTCGATGCGATTGCCGGCAAGATGTGGCTGGACGGCCACGACGGCAGCGACAAGATTTTCTACACCACCGGCCGGCTGACCTCGGAAATGGTCATAAAGACGGCGCAAATGGGCATTCCCTTCCTCGTCTCACGCTCCGGCCTGACCCAGATGGGCTGGGAAATCGCCCGCAAACTGGGCATGACGATGATCGGTCGCGCCCAGGGCAAGCATTACCTTTTATTCACCGGCGAGGAGCATTTTTCGCGATGAGCAAACCACAAATTACCGGCGTCGTGCTGGCCGGCGGCCTCGGTCGTCGCATGGGCGGCACCGACAAGGGCCTGCAGGAACTGCGCGGCCAGCCGATGGTGCATTGGGTGATCGAACGCCTGGCGCCGCAGGTCGATGAACTGTTGATCAACGCCAACCAGAATGGCGAGCGTTATGCTGCCTTCGGCCATCGCGTCGTTCCCGACCAGATTCCGGGTTTCGCCGGCCCGCTCGCCGGCCTGCATGCGGCGCTCGCCACCGCAACGCATCCGCTGGTGGCGACGGCGCCCTGCGATTCGCCCTTCCTGCCGGCCGACCTGATTTCTCGCCTTTTTTCGGCGTTGACCGCAGCAGATGCCGATCTCGCCGTAGCCAAGACCTTCGATCAGGCGCATCCAGTTTTTTGCCTGTGCCGGCGCAGTGTTTTGCCGCATTTGACCGAGTTTCTCGAAAGCGGCGGGCGCAAGGTCGACCGTTGGTATTCAACGCTGAATATCGTCGAGGTGGCTTTCGACGACGAGGCCGATGCCTTCGAGAACATCAACACCCATGAAGAGCTAGGGCGTTTTGAGGCTTCCTGCAACGGCTGACCCGGACTCCGGCAGGCAGACGTTCCCTTGATCATCCAGCGGGAAAAACGGGTTCCAGCAGACCTCCCAAAGAAAGCCGTCGGGGTCGGCAAAATAGCCGCGATAGCCGCCCCAGAAAACCTTGTCGGCCGGCCGCACCAACGTCGCCCCCCCGGGTTCGACAGTTTGCGTCTAAAAACAGCCATTTTTCACCCCATGCCCTCAACGTTTAAGCGGGTTTCAAGCCGAATTTTGAGAAGTTTTTGTAATGGCACGTTTGTGATTTTAGAGATGAATAAAGGCAATAGTTGACGGCACTATTTTGAGTTGTATAGTAACGGCATGTTTGTCAAAGTCACTGCGTCCGGCCCACGCCGTTACCTGCAATTGGTTGAGGCCTACCGTGATGAGCACGGCAAGCCCAAGCAACGAACCGTCGCCACGCTGGGCCGGCTTGATCAGCTCGACGGCCAACTCGATCAAGTGATTGCCGGTCTGGCACGGGCCACCGGCAAGCCGATCGCCGACACGGCACCACCCGCCATCGTCTTTGAATCTGCCCGTGCGTTCGGTGATGTCTGGGCGCTGACGGAACTGTGGCACGAACTGGGATTCGATCAGCTACAGCGCGTCTTTCGTCGTACTCGCCATGAGATTGATGTCGAGGCGTTACTGCGCATCATGGTTTTCAACCGCCTATGTGACCCTGAATCCAAGCTGGGGGTGCTGCGCTGGCTGGAAACGGTGACGCTGCCCGGCTTGGCATTGAAATCCGTGAGCCATCACCAACTGCTACGCGCCATGGATGCGCTGCTTGATCAGCACGCTGCCGTCGAACACACCGTGGCCGGGCTGTTACGGCCGTTGGTGGATCAGGACCTGTCGGTGGTTTTTTATGACATGACGACGATCCGCGCGGCGGGACTGTCTGAACAGGTCCAGGATGTCCGTCAGTTCGGCATGAGCAAGGAAGGTTTAATCGCACGGCAGTTCATGCTCGGCGTCGTGCAAACAGCGGACGGGATTCCGCTGTATCACGAGGTGTTCGACGGCAACACGGCCGAAGTCACGACGCTCAAACCGACGATCGAGAAGCTGGTGAGCCGCTTTGCGGTCAAACGCATGATCGTCGTCGCGGATCGAGGTTTGTTATCGCAGGACAATCTGGCCGAACTGCAGGCCATCACGCTAGCGTGCGGGGCGCCCCTGGAATTCATCCTGGCGGTGCCGGGCCGCCGCTATGGTGAGGTTGCCGACGCTGTGGCGCCGCTCCACGCCGCGCTCTTTGCCCAAGCCAAGGACGAAACGCTGGGCGAAACCCTGTGGAACGACTTGCGACTCATCATCGCCCACAACCCCAATACCGCCGCCGCGCAAACGGCGGCACGCGCGCAAACGATTGCCAAGTTGGAGCAGCAAGCCACGCAGTGGGCGGGCAAACTGGATGAGCAAGATACCGGCAAGCGCTATCGCGGCCGCAAGCTGTCGGATGGCGGGGTGCGCGCCAAGTTCTACCGTGCCGTGTGCGAAGCGCATTTGACGCGGATTATCCAGGTCGATTTGAAGAGCGAGCAATTCACCTACCGCATTGACGATCAGGCCTTGCAGCAGGCCCAACTGATGGACGGCAAACTGATGCTGATCACCAATACCCAGGACCTGAGCCCGAGCGAACTGGTCCGCCGTTACAAATCACTCGCCGATATTGAGCGTGGATTCCGCGTCTTGAAGTCAGAGATCGAGATCGGCCCCGTCTATCATCGCCTGCCCGACCGGATCAGAGCGCATGCCTCAATCTGCTTCATTGCGCTCATCCTCTACCGCGTTATGCGTCAGCGCTTGCATGCCGCCGACGCACAGACCTCGCCGGAAAAAGCACTGGCTCAACTGCGCCGTATTCAGCATCACCGCATTACCCTGAATGGCACCCAGCCCAACGCCGGGCTATCGACCACCAGCAAGGAGCAAACCCAGGTCTTGGCCGCTTTGAACCTCGCAAAACCCAGACTGCCAGAGCAGCTAACCTTGCTGTAGTGGCATTTTTTAAAACAGCCTCTAATAAATTCAGGCACTTGCGTCAGTAACTGTCGAACTCGGGCGCCCCCGCGGCCACCGCCTCCTGCAGCAAACGATCGACGGCGTCTGCCGACTCAACGTTTTGGGCCAAGGTAAAGCCGGCAAAGCCGCTGCCCACCGGCGAGACCTGGGCATCCTCGGCCAGCGCCTCGCGCTGGAATAAACCGAACACGACCGTGCCGGCATTGAAGAAGGCAATGGCCTCCTGACTACTCGACGATTCACGCCAGCCAAGCGCCGCATAGAAGGCGCGGCTGCGGGCCAGATCGCCGACGCCAAGCGTGATAAAGCTGATATTTTGTCGCATGCGAAACACCTGAACCGGGAAGCGGATCGCCAGTCTATACCGGCAGCGCTTGGGCGTAATATGGGCTTTCCCGACCGTTTGAGACCGTTGCCATGAAACGCCGCTTTCCGCTGCACATTCATATTTCGCTGCTCTTCATCGCCCTCATCCTCCTGGTCGGCGGCGTCATCGGCGTACTTGGCTACAAGATCAGCCGCGACATTCTCGAAACCAGCGCCAGCGAGTTGAATAGCCGGATCGGCCGGGAAACCGAAAACGCTTTCACCCACATCGTCGCCCCCGCCGAAATGGCGACACGGCTATTGAGCTTCGACAGCATTACCGAGGCCCGCTCACTCGATGAACGCCTGGCCAACCTCGGCTTCATGCGCGAAGCCCTGAGCAATTCCGCGGCCTTGAGCTCGCTCTATATCGGCTACGGCAACGGCGATTTCTTCCTTGTGCGCCGCATCCTGGGCGAGCCTGAACGACAGTTTTTCGCGGCGCCGGCACAAACCACTTACATCGTCCAGAGCATTGAATATCAGGATGGCGCAGCGCGGGGCCGCTTCATTTTTCTCGATGCCGCGCTCGCCCCATTACGCAGCGACGAGCGCCGCGACTACGCCCAAACCTTCGACCCGCGTCAGCGCGACTGGTACAAGGCGGCCCGGAGTGCGCAAGGACAGATCAAGACGCCGCCTTATGTCTTCTTCAGCAACCAGAAAGTCGGCATCACCATCTCCAATCGGGCCCACAAAGGCGATGCCGTCGTCGGCAGCGATATTCTGCTCGAAACACTGAACCAGTCACTGGCCGGACAAAAGGTGACGCCGGGTAGCCAGGTCGTGCTGGCTAACCAGCTCGGCCAAACCATCGGCTACGAAGATGCGAGCAAGGCGGTCAAGGTGCCACTTAGTCCGGATGGCAAACCGGTGCTGGCCGACATCGCCGACTTGGGCTCCCCCGTACTGGCGCGGCTGGCGCCGGTTTTGCGCCAGATGAACGGGGCGCTGAACCAGACTTTGTCGCTTGCCGTGGGCGATGAAAAATGGCACGCCGCAATCCAGACGCTTCGCCTCGAAGGCACCCAGCCCTTATTCCTGATTACCGCAATTCCTGATCGCGAACTGATGGCAGCAGCCTACTCGCAACTGCGCCAGGCCTTGCTGGTGATGGGCCTGGTTATTTTGCTCGCCATCCCGATTACCTGGACGCTGGCGCGGAATATTTCGCAGCCGATGCGTCAATTGGCGCACGAAGCCGAGGCGATCCGGCGCTTTGAATTTTCCCAGCCGATCAAGGTTGAGTCGCTGGTGCTGGAAGTCAACGACCTCGCGCAAATCATGGACAGCATGAAACGAACGATCCGGCGCTTTATCGAAATCAGCACGGCAGTCGCTGCCGAAAGGGATTTTGACCGCCTGCTGCCGCGCCTGCTCAGTGAAACAATCTCCGCAGCCGAGGCCGACGGCGGCCTGCTTTATTTGAATGACAACGAAAAACTGCTGCCCACCACCGCGCTCAAGTCCGATGGCACGGCGCTACCGCTCAGCGCGGCAAGCATTGCTGCAACAGCGACCGAAACCCTGCTCGGCAGGGCGCTGAGCACGGGCCAGACCCGCAGCGGCCAACTGGATGAGGCGGACATTGCCGCGCTGGGTCTCAGCGAAACGCTGGCGGCAACCGGCGCCAGCCATGCGATCGCCGTGCCCTTGCTCAATCGCGACAAGAATCTGGTCGGCGCCTTGCTGCTGCTGCGCCATGCGGAAACCGATGCGGCTCGCCTCAGTTTCATCGAAGCCGTTTCCGGCTCGGCCGCGGTCTCCCTCGAAAACAAGGAACTGATCAAGGCTCAGAAGCTGCTATTTGCCGCCTTCATCCAGCTCATTGCCAGCGCCATTGACGCCAAAAGTCCTTACACCGGCGGTCACTGCGCCCGCGTGCCGGAACTCACCAAGATGCTGGCACGGGCCGCCTGCGCCGAAACGAGCGGACCTTATCAAAACTTCCAGCTCAACCCGGAAGAATGGGAAGCCGTGCATGTCGCGGCCTGGCTGCATGATTGCGGCAAGGTCACCACGCCGGAATACGTGGTCGACAAGGCGACCAAACTCGAAACAATTTATGACCGCATCCACGAGGTGCGGATGCGTTTCGAGGTGCTCAAGCGTGATGCCGAAATCAGCAGTCTGAAGGCCTTGCAGCCGGTTCGCCCGAGGCCGATGCGCGCCAGACACTGCGCGATACTTTGGCAAAAATCGACGACGACTTCGCCTTTGTCGCCCATTGCAACAAGGGCGGCGAAGTGATGGCGGCGGAGAACCTGGCTCGCCTCCAAGCCATTTCGCAGCAAAGCTGGACGCGAACACTGGACGACCGGATCGGGATTTCCCACGAAGAACTGGCCCGCAAGGCACGGACGGTGGCGCCGCCACTACCGGTCAGCGAGCCTTTGCTGGCCGACAAACCGGAGCACCAATTCGAGCGCCGGGTACAGGACCGGATGCCCGCCGACAACCCATGGGGAATCCGCATGGCGGTACCCGAGCTGCTTTACAACAAGGGCGAGGTTTACAACCTGGGGGTTGCCCGCGGCACGCTATCGGAAGAGGAGCGCTACAAGATCAACGAGCACATCGTGCAGACACTGATCATGCTCAACCAGTTGCCCTTCCCCAAACATCTGCGCCAGGTGCCCGAGATTGCCGCCGGCCATCACGAAAAAATGGATGGCAGCGGCTACCCGAGAAAACTGCACAAGGCCGAGATGAGCCCGCTGGCCCGGATGATGGCGATTGCCGACATTTTCGAGGCATTGACTGCGGTTGACCGGCCTTACAAGCAGGGAAAGACCCTCTCGGAATCCATCAGGATCATGTCCTTCATGAAGAAGGAGCAACACATTGATCCCGAGTTGTTCGACCTCTTTCTGAAGTCAGGCGTCTATCTTGAATACGCGCGGCAATTCATGAAAGCCGAGCAGATCGACCACGTCGACATTGCGGCCTATCTCGATCGGGCGCCGGCGGTCTGAGCGCTAGCGGTTGTTATGCCGCTGGTTACGTCAGCCACCTTATCGCCCAGCGCCAGCGTATCGAGAATAAAGGCAGCGACGGCGGCCGGCTGATTGAGATTGAGCCAGGGCAACGCGCTAGCCACCGGCGCATCACTGGCGATGGCGATGACATGCGGATCATGCGGAAATAGCTGGGGCTTGCCGATTTCCGCCCGATAAACCTCGATTTTCGGGATCGGCTCATGCTTGAAACCCTCGACCAGCACCAGATCGCAAGGCGAAAGCTGGGCCAGCGCCTCGCTGAGTTTCAATTCAGGCCGCCCCCGCAACTCGTGCATGACCGCCCAGCGGTTGGCCGATGTCACCAAAACTTCGCGGCAGCCGGCGTGCCGATGGCGGTAGGAATCCTTGCCCGGATAATCGACTTCGAACTCATGGTGGGCGTGTTTGATCAATGAAACCGCCAACCCCCGCGCTTCAAGCAAGCCGATAACCTGCTCGACCAGTGTTGTCTTCCCGCTACCGGACCAGCCGGCAAAGCCGATAACTTTCATCTCTATCCGTCTATGGGTATGCCCTTGAACGGCGGCAATTATCCATACTTCCGGGAAAGAGTCGCGAAAATTCACCGGCTCGGTATTGTGGAAAACCGATAGTGCATTGCAGCAATAATTGTCTATATACTGCCGAAGCAGGATAAAAAATACACATAAAAGGATTACAGCAATGAACGTCAAAGTTCACTATCGCATTACTCAGGATCGCGCCGGCATCCCGCAGGATTTCGCCGCCGCTCGTCGCTTCGTCACCAGTGAAAATCAGTCGATCGAAGACATGGCCAAATCAGTGCTGGCCGCGGATTACCAGATCCCGCTCCACGCTGTCGAGATCTGCCGGGTCGAGCACTAACCGCCGCCGCGCTGCGTCGCGCGGTCAACCCGCGAAACCAGTTGTTTTGCCGCAGCAGCATCGCCTTCCAGCACGCTGATTTCAACGCGCAGGGAGGCGAGTTGCAGTGCACCAATTTTCAGTGCTTTTTCGCTCTGCAGCGCAAAATGCAAGCGGACGCCGCCCTCGACCAACAGCAGGCCGCCCGACGCCTCGCTCACGGCATCGCCAAAAACCAAGTTCAACGCACGCTGAAACTCGGCCGGCGTGCTGCTCATCTGCCGAACCGGGTGATCGCTCCAGGGAAAAGGGCCGTCAGCCACCGGCAATCGGCGGCCAGACGGCGAGAACGTCACCGTCCCGCAACACAGTCGTTACTCGCTCATCCGACGGCACAAAAACCCCATTAATCAGCACCAGATGCGTCAATTTCGCCGGCAACAAAAATGGCGCTAAAACCGCGTCGACCGCAGCATTCTCGGCGACATCGATTTCCACCCGGTTGTTCTTGCTGCCGGCCGGCAGATAGTCCGACAAGGTGGCGTAAAGTTTGACCGTGACGCGCATGAGTTAGCTGTTTGGCCGCTGACAGGCGATGTAGGCTTCGACAAAGCGGGTGGGCGTTTCCAGCAGTTTCGGCTTCCAGGCCCCGAGTTTGGTTTTGCCCTGAATCAGCCCGCGCAAGGCGCCAACGTGTTCGGTCAGGCCCACCGAAGTCGCCCCGACCAGCACCTCCCCCTGAAACTGCAGGCTGATGTAACGGCCATTCGCTTCATCGGCGCGCTCGACGCCATCGCCCCCCTCGACGCCTTGCCATTCGCCGAACGACGAGGAAATCATGCCCATCGAATCGAGCACGTTAATCGCCAGCACGCCCTTCATCTCGGTCGGCTGCCCGGCCATGTTGAGCGCGGCGATCCGCGCCTGATCAACAGCATTGGGTTGAATCGCGGAAACCAGATGCCGGCCACTGAACAGGTCCGGCGCCTCGGCGACGTCGCCCGCGGCATAAATGCCGGGCACCGAGGTCTGCATGGTCGCATCGACCAGAATGCCCTTGGCAACATGGACGGCCGTGCCTTCCAGGAAAGCGACGTTGGGCGCGACGCCGGCGGCGACAATCAGCAGATCGCATTCAAGCTGGTCGCCGGTGGTCAGGGTGACGGTCAACGGTCTGTTCTGGCCTTTTTCGATGCGATCAACGCCGGCTTTCGTCACCACATTGACGCCCTGTTTTTCAACCCAGCGCTTGATCATGCCGCCCGCTTCCGGCGTCATCATGCGCGGCACCATGCGGTCGCCCATTTCAACCACCGTCAGGTGCACGCCGCGTTTGACCAGCGCTTCCATGATGATGCAGCCGATAAACCCGGCACCGAGTTGCAGCACGCGCGAGCCCGGCTGGGCGCGGGCAGCAATGGCACGGGCATCTTCCAGCGTCCAGCAGGTTTGCGCCTCGGGCAGGTCGATACCGGGAATCGGCGGACGCACGGGGTGGGAACCCGTCGCAATCAGCAAGCGGTCATAACTTTCAAAGTGACCGTCCTCGAACAAAATTGTCTGTTTTTCAGTGTTGACCGCAACCACGCGCCCGCGCCGCTGTTCAATGCGCAGGCTGGCAAAATGACCGGCCGTTTTGCGCAGGTACGTACCGGCCTCATCAATATTGCCTTCCAGCAGATAGGGAATGGCCATCCGTGAATACGGCGGTTCATCTTCATTGCCGACCAGCAGAATGTCGTCAGCCGGCGCAACGCGGCGCAGCGTTTCGGCGGCGACGACGCCAGCCGGACCATTGCCGAGAATAATGTGTTTCATAAGTACTCTCCGAAAGGAAAAAGCGGGGAAGCGACTGGCGCAACCCCGCTTTGTGGCATGCCAGAAATCAGAGGCCCAGCCGTTCCAGCGTTGCCGTCTCCGGCACACCTTCCGGCGTCCAGCCACGCACCTGGTAATAAATCGGCATCATCTGCTCAACACCACTGACCACCCCCTTGCCCGGCCCGGTCTTGCAGGGTTCGGTCTTCAGACGCGGCGGCAGATCATCATCCTTGCCGGTCAGGCCAGCCGCCAGATTGAACTGTCGCTCCATGTTCCAGATGCGTTCGCCGACCAGATTCAGTTTCTCCATTGACCAGTCGCCTTCGCAGGCCGCCTGAATCTGCGGCTGCACATCGGCCAGCGTCCAGGCGAAGCTGGTGAAGACGCAAATACCGGCCGAGTCGAAGACGCCGGTGGCATCCTGAAAAGCCTTGAGCAATTCCGGCTTGCCTTCGGTCGCCAGCGGATCGGTCTTGACCGGAATGCCGAGCACTTCGGAAGCGACGGTATAACCGCGTAAATGACAGGCACCGCGGTTGGAGGTGGCATAACCCAGGCCGATGCCCTGGATGCTGCGACCGTCGTAAGCCGGGAATTCCTGACTCTTGACGCTCATCGACAGATCCGGGCGACCGTACTTGGCGCACATGCGAGCGCTCCCCAGCGCCAGATCCTTGCCGAAGCCTTCGCCTGCAGCGGTCATTTCAGCCAGCTTGCAAAGTGCCTCAGCCGAGCCGAAGGGCGCTTCAAGACCGATCTGTTCCTTGCTCAGAATGCCCAGCTCGAAAAGTTCCATCGCCGCGCCAACCGTCGTGCCGAAGGAGATCGGGTCCATACCATGCTCGTTGCACAGCATATTGACGTACTGTAGCGCCTCTAGATCACCGACGCCATTGGCTGCGCCAAGAGCCCACGCCGCTTCATATTCCAGACCGCCGGAAGCCCCCCAGTATTTCGGGCTGTTCTTGACGCTGAAGTGCGTCTCGTCCATCTTGGAAATCCGACCGCAGGCAATCGTGCAACCGAAGCAGGCGGCGTTGGTCACCAAGTGCGCCTTGCCGTCGGTCGGCCGCTTTTCATGCATCGCTTCGGCCGAAATCTTGCCGGCATCCTCAAACTGCACGTCGCGGTGGTTACGTGTCGGCAGCGCGCCCATTTCGTTGATCACGTTCATCAACACTTGCGTACCGTAAGTCGGCAAGCCCTGGCCAGTCACGGCGTTATCGGCCAGCACTTTCTTGGCCGCTGTCGTCGCCGCCAGGAATGCGGGAAAGTCGCGAATCCCGGAAACGCCCTTGGTGCCGCGAATCGCCACCGCCTTGAGATTTTTCGAGCCCATCACCGTACCGACGCCGGAGCGGCCAGCCGCACGATGGAGATCATTGATGATGCCGGCGTAAAGCACACCGTTCTCACCGGCGCCGCCAATCGAGCAAACCCGGGTCAGCGGATCCTGATGCAGACGCTTGATGGTTTCCTCGGTTTCCCAGCAGCTCTTGCCCCACAAGTGCGCCGCATCGCGCAACTCGGCCTTGTCGTTTTCCAGCGCGAGATAAACCGGTTTCGGGGATTTGCCCTCGAAAATAATCATGTCCCAGCCGGCGTACTTCAATTCGGCGCCAAAGAAACCGCCGGAATTGGAGCAAGCAATGGCATTGGTCAGCGCGCCCTTGGTCACCACCGTGTAGCGGCCGCCGGTTGACGCCATCGTGCCGGTCAGCGGGCCGGTCGACATGATCATTTTGTTCTCGGGTGCCAGCGGATCAACCTTGGGGTCGATTTCCGAAACCAGATATTTCGACGCGAGGCCGCGTGAGCCGAGGTAATCGTTGGCCCATTCCATATTGAGCGGCTCGGGGGTGCAGGTGCCGGCAGTCAAATTGACGCGCAGGACTTTTTTGTTCCATCCCATGATCTCTCCTCCTTATGCCGCGACGGCAGCAGTGTTGGCCTTGGCCGCCCAGGAACGCATGCGGTCCAGCCCGGTCCAGTCGGCATCGACATAGGTAATGGCCGCGGTCGGGCAGGCGGTCACGCACTTCGGATCGCCATCGCAGAGATCACATTTCTGCACCTTGCCGACATCGGCCATGTAATTGATCGTGCCAAACGGACAGGCGATGGTGCAAACCTTGCAGCCGACGCAGGTCGATTCCTTGACCACTTTGGCGCCGGTTATCAGATCAATCACGATGGCGTCGACCGGGCAAGCGTTCATGCACCAGGCGTCGGCGCACTGCGTACAGGTGTATGGCACCTTGCGGCCTTCATGTTCAAAATCGAACACCTTGATGCGGGATTTGGATGGGTTGATGGCGCCTGTGTGTTCATAAGAACAGGCCATCTCGCACTGCAGGCATCCGGTGCACTTGCCCGGATCGATGTGAAGCGACTTTTGCATGGTGTCTCCTCCATAAGTTTTTGGTTGTCGCAAACGCGTTCCCGTTTTTGTCAACAGGAATGTTTTTGCATAATGTCCAAAACAACCAGGCATGTCATGCCGCAGCGCAACAATCTGTTACGAAAGACTCACGAAGGGACGACAGACTTCTGGATGGCGGCTAATTACAATGAATTTGTGAACTGAACCCTCCTCTCGAAATCCCCCCTTTCGAGAACTTTCAACCCCGCCACTGGCGGGGTTTTTTTTGCCCGCTCGCCAAAGTTAGGCCGTTATAATTACGCACTTTTATTTTGCGCAATGAGGTAATTGGCATGGCTGAACAACACTCTTCCAAAGGCATCATGTGGGCAACGATCATCATCGCCATTGTCCTGATCGCAGTTATTTATCCGCTGACCGACCGAAAATTCAACTCCGCTGCCGATAGCAGCCAGGCCAGCGGCGATCAAGCCGATCTGCGCATTCAGCCAGTTGCCAAATTTGAACTGACCAAAGCCGCCGCTCCTGTTGCCAGCGGCCCGAAGGATGGCGCGACGATTTACAACTCGATTTGTGGCGCTTGCCATAACGGCGGCGTGGCGGGCGCACCGAAGCCGGATGACAAGGCTGCCTGGGCACCGCGCCTGGCAACCGGTAAAGAAGCGCTCTACAAGAGCGCGATTGGCGGCAAGGGCGCGATGCCGCCGAAGGGTGGCGCTGCCGACTTGTCCGACGCCGAAATCAAGGGCGCCGTGGACCATCTGATGGGTCTGGCCAAGTAATTCCGGGTTAATCCAGAGAACAAAGGGAGGCTGCGGCCTCCCTTTGTTGTCGACATGAAAAAGGCGCCTTGTGAGCGCCCTCTCCATCGGGCCGGCTTTTGGCGGGCCGCTACCCAAACTTGTTAGTAATTGTTTATTTCTTGGCCGGTTCAACCATTTTGGCTGTTTCAACCTTGGCCGCATCCGGCGCTGCCATCGGCTCAGCCTTCTTGGAAACTTTTTTCTCGGTCTTGCTCATCTTCTCAACGGCTGGCGCGGCCTCTTTCTTGACTTCCGGGGCAGCCGGAGCGGCAGCGGCAGGTTTGGCTTCTGCTATCTTCATTTCCGGCTTGGCAGCTTCGGCCTTGACGGTTGCGGCGGCGGCAGCTGGCGCACCCGTTACAGCAGCCGGTTTGACATCAGCGGCATGAGCGATACCAAAGGCGGCGGCGAAAGCGAGGACGATCAGTTGTTTGGTCATTTGAAGCTCCTTGAGGGTTGATTCAGGCTGTAGTTCGGCGGGCTTTAATTCCGCGAGTTTTAATTCGGCGGGGTTTGATCCGGCTTTGCGAAATCGCGCTGCCTTGTGCCGAATAACGCGGGCCCTGATTGCCTGGATGTCATAAGGAGAGTAACTCGCTGTAACGCGAGGTGACCAAGCGGTTAGCGCTTGTTGCCGGCCAGCATGTCGAGGCAATTGGCAAACCTTGCCTTGCTGGTTGCCTTGTCCACCACCACATTCGCATTGCCGCCGGCATAGCGAATATCTTCACTGCCCATTTCGGCGATAAAGCGCGACGGTTCGCAGGGCACGAACTCACGGGCTTGTTTCCGGCGCTCGCAATACGAGATATTCAGCGTGTGCTGGGCGCGCGTGATGCCGACGTACATCAGGCGGCGCTCTTCCTCGATCTTGGCCGGATCGATCGATTCGCGGTGCGGCAGGATGCCCTCTTCGATCCCGACCAGAAAAACATGCCGGTACTCCAGCCCCTTGGCGGCGTGCAGCGTTGAGAGCTGCACGGCGTCGTAATCGTCGTCATTCTGCTTGTCGAGCAGGTTGATCAGCGCGATGCTCTGGGTCAGGTCGATCAGCGTCTTGCCTTGCTCCTCGCCCTTTTTGTTCAGCCAGTTGGCGAACTCGCAGACATTGCCCCAGCGCGTTTGCGCCGTGCGCTCTTCTTCAAGATCAAAGAGGTAGGTTTCATAGTCGATGGCCTTGAGCAGGTCGGGTAGCACCTGTTGCGCCGGCTCCTTGACCGCTCGCCCCTGAATCCGGTTGATGAAGTGGCAGAACTCCAGCAATGGCTCAAGTTGGCGGGGCTGCACACGCTGGGCAAAACCTTCTTCAAAGGCGGCATGAAACAGTGAAATCTGCCGCTCGCCGGCGTAGGTGCCGAGCACTTGCAAAGTGGCGGCGCCGATGCCGCGCTTGGGCGTGGTAGCGGAACGGATGAAGGCGGGATCGTCATCCTCGTTGGTCAATAGACGCAAATAAGCCGTGATGTCCTTGATTTCCGCCTTGTCGAAAAAGGACTTGCCACCGGAAAGCAAATAGGGAATCCGGTGGTCGCGCAGATACTCCTCGAAAATACGCGCCTGATGGTTCGAGCGGTAAAGGATGGCGTAGTCCTTGAACTTGCCGCGATTCTCGAAACGGTGCGCCTGCAGCTTCATGATCACGCCTTCGGCTTCGGCATCGTTGTCGCGGCAGGTGGTCACCGTAACCTGCTCGCCATGCCCCAACTCGGACCACAGCTTCTTGTCGAAGAGCTTTTCGTTATGCGAGATGACGTTGTTGGCGGCCTTGAGGATTCTTACGGTCGACCGGTAATTTTGCTCTAATTTGATCACCTTGAGCGCCGGGAATTCGGTCGGCAGCTTCTTCAGGTTTTCAATATCGGCGCCGCGCCAGCCGTAAATCGCCTGGTCGTCGTCGCCCACCGCCGTGAATTGGGCGCGAACGCCGGTCAGCAGCTTGAGCAACTGGTATTGCCCGGCGTTGGTGTCCTGGTATTCATCGACCAGCAGGTAGCGCAGGCGGTTCTGCCACTTGTCGGTGATCTCGGGATGCTGTTGAAACAGGGTGACCGGCAGGCCGATCAGATCATCGAAATCCACGGCCTGATAAGCTTTCAGCGTCGCCTCGTAGGACAAATAGGCATGCGCCGCCAGCGCTTCGTGTTCAGTGCTGGCGATCTGGCGCGCTGCTTCAGGGCTGATCAGTGCATTCTTCCAGTTGGAAATGATCGATTGCGTCTGGCGCAGCGTCGCCTTGTCCACCGTCTTGGCAACTTCGCCGATGATGCCGGCGCAATCGGCCGAATCGAAAATCGAGAAACGCGGCTTGTAGCCCAGCGCCTTGGCCTCTTCGCGCAGGATGCGAACGCCGAGCGAGTGAAAGGTGGAAATCTGCAGATCGTCGGCCTGATGGCGCGGCAGCAGCTTGCTGATGCGCTCCTTCATCTCCTTCGCCGCCTTGTTGGTGAAGGTGATGGCCGCGACGTTGCGCGGCTGGAAACCGCAATCCTGCACCAGATAGGCAATCTTCTGGGTAATCACCCGCGTCTTGCCCGAACCGGCGCCGGCGAGCACCAGCAGCGGGCCGTCGAGGTAGTGGATTGCTTCGCGTTGCTGGGGATTGAGACCGGACATCAATGGCAACGCCCCGGCAGAACGGGGCGTGTGGGCAGGGCAGCAGATTTTAACTCAATCGCCGAAGGTCTCAGGCGAAAGGTCTGAGACCTTTGGCCCCAGACTTCAGGCCCTATCGTCGATCCTTGAGCAATGCAGGCTGAGCGCCCGTAATTTGATCAAGGCATTACGGTCGGTGCCCAGCAAAGTCAGCTCGGCAGCGACTTTTCGGGCATCCTGCAGAACGTGCTCGCGGCCCTCAAAAGGCCCAATCGCCCGCACATCGAAGTCAGCAATTTCCTGTTGCAGCGAGCGCTGGCGATCGCCTTCGACGCCTTCCAGCGCCTCAACCCGGCGCACACTTTCACCCGCAACATGCCGCGCCCGTACGATTGCATCCTGCGAGTGCTGCTGGGTCGTTGATTCGAGGCGGCTGAGTTTCATTAGATGGACTCCTTGCCTCCATCAACGACTCAAAGCGCCGCCAGCTTTAGGAAATCTGGCTCAAAGTGCGCCAAATACCTTTTTCAGCAGATCGCTACCGGCGCCAACCGGGTTGGAACGCAGCTTTTTCTCTTCTTCGGCAATCATCAGGAACAGGCCGTCCATCGCCTTTTGCGTCACGTAGCTGTCAAGATCGGCATCCTTCTTGTCGATCAGGCCGCTACTCGCTGCCTTGCCGGCAAACTGGTTGTACTGCTCGGCCAGTTGAAGCTTTTTGGTGGAGGCTTTGACGATGGGGGTGAACTTCTCGGTCAGTTGCTCGGACGAGGTGCGCTTGAAGTACTTCGTCACACTGCCTTCACCGCCGGTCAGGATGCCCTTGGCGTCATCCACACTCATTTTCTTGATCGACTCGCTCAGAATCGGCCGGGCCTCGGCCACCGCATTTTCAGCCGCGTGATTCATGGTTTCCGTCAACTCATCGGCCTGCTTGCCCATACCGAACATGCGCAGGCCTTTTTCGGCCTTTTGCAGATAGCCGGGCAGCGGAATCTTCACTTTGCTATTGCCGAGAAAGCCATTCTCTTTACCGAGCGAGGCCACGGCATAGTCGGCGCCCTTGGCCAGCGCTTCTTTGACCCCCGCGCTGGCATCGCCGGCTGAAATGGCATCCAGGCTACCGGCCTGAGCGATGGCTGCGGTCAACGTCAAAATAAAGGCAAAAACGATTTTTAGGGATGGGCGCATGAAAGTCTCCGTGGGGAAAATCAGTTAAACAATATCGAGATGGCCGATGCCGCTGCTCAGGTCACGATCCTTCGATTCCTTGCCGTGCAGCTTTATCTGCAGCCGCAGATCGTTCAGTGAATCCGCGTTGCGCAGTGCATCTTCGTAGGTGATCTTGCCGGCCTCATAGAGATCGAACAGCGCCTGGTCAAATGTCTGCATGCCGAGCTCACGCGACTTCTTCATGATTTCCTTGATCTCGTGCACATCGCCCTTGAAGATCAGATCGGAAATCAGCGGCGAGTTGAGCATGACTTCAATCGCCGCCGTACGGCCTTTACCGTCCTTCTTCGGCAGCAATCGCTGCGACACCATTGACCGCAAATTCAGCGACAGATCCATCAGCAACTGCTGGCGGCGTTCTTCCGGGAAGAAGTTGATGATCCGGTCGATCGCCTGATTGGCGCTGTTGGCGTGCAGCGTCGCCAGACAAAGGTGGCCGGTTTCGGCAAAGGCGATGGCGTAATCCATCGTGTTACGGTCACGGATTTCGCCCATCAGGATGACATCCGGCGCCTGCCGCAGCGTATTTTTCAGCGCCGGCCCCCAGTCATCGGTATCCACCCCGACTTCACGCTGCGTGACGATGCAGTTTTTGTGCTCATGCACGTATTCGATCGGGTCTTCGATGGTGATGATATGACCGTAGGAATTTTCGTTACGGTAATTGACCAGCGCCGCCAGCGAAGTGGTTTTACCGGTACCGGTGCCGCCGACAAAGATGATCAGGCCGCGCTTGGTTATCGCCAGGTCTTTCAGCACCGGCGGCAACTGCAGTTCATCCAGCGTCGGAATGCTCATGTTGATTGTCCGGCACACCACGCCCACGCGGCCCTGCTGGACCAGCGTATTGACGCGGAAGCGGCCGATGCCGGCGGGTGAAATGGCGAAGTTGCATTCCTTGGTCGCCTCGAATTCTGCCGCCTGACGATCATTCATGATCGCCCGCGCCAACTCGGCCGAATGCGCCGAGGTCAGCACCTGATTCGAGACCGGCGTAATCTTGCCGTCAATCTTGATGGCCGGCGGAAAACCCGCGGTAATGAACAGGTCAGAGCCCTTCTTTTGCGACATCAGGCGCAAAAGGTCGTGCATGAATTTCATTGCCTGATCGCGTTCCATATCCACCCTTTGGTTTTAGCGGCTTCGAAGCAGTTTGAAGGCGCTAGTTGATTCGTTTCGATTTGCCTTGATTGGTACTGGCTCTTTTAAGTCGGGAACGCATCCTTGTTGGCGGCCTTGTTGCGCGCCTCGGCACTCGACACCAGATTGCGCCGCACCATTTCCAACAGATTTTGATCCAGCGTCTGCATGCCGAAATTCTGACCGGTCTGGATCGCCGAATACATCTGCGCCACCTTGTTTTCACGGATCAGGTTACGAATGGCCGGCGTGCCGATCATGATTTCGTGCGCCGCAACCCGGCTGTTGCCTTCCTTGGTTTTCAGCAGCGTTTGCGAAATGACGGCGCGTAGCGATTCCGAAAGCATCGAGCGCACCATTTCCTTTTCGGCTGCCGGGAAGACGTCGACGATACGGTCCACCGTCTTCGCCGCTGACGAGGTATGCAGCGTGCCAAAGACCAGGTGGCCCGTTTCAGCCGCGGTCAGCGCCAGGCGAATGGTTTCCAGGTCGCGCATTTCACCGACCAGCACCACGTCCGGATCTTCGCGCAGCGCCGAACGCAGCGCGTTGGAGAAAGAAAGCGTGTGCGGCCCGACCTCGCGCTGATTGATCAGGCACTTTTTGGCCTCGTGCACAAATTCAATCGGGTCTTCCACCGTCAGAATATGACCGTAATCGTTTTCATTGATGTGATTGACCATCGCCGCCAACGTCGTCGACTTGCCCGAACCGGTTGGCCCGGTGACCAGCACGATGCCCCGCGGATACTCGCAAATATCCTTGAAAATCTTCGGGCAGTTCAGCTCTTCCAGCGACAGCACCTTGGAAGGAATGGTCCGAAAAACCGCGCCGGCCCCCCGTTGCTGGTTAAAGGCATTGACGCGGAAACGCGCCAGATTGGGAATTTCAAAGGAGAAATCGCACTCCAATGTCTCTTCATAGATCTTGCGCTGGCCGTCGTTCATGATGTCATACACCATGCTGTGCACGTCCTTGTGCTCCATCGCCGGCAGGTTGATGCGACGCACATCGCCATGAACCCGGATCATCGGCGGCAAGCCGGCTGAGAGGTGAAGGTCGGAAGCCTTGTTCTTGACGCTAAAAGCCAGCAGTTCGGTGATGTCCATTCGGATCGTCCTTGGGGCGCGTGTATACTGAAATCGGAGGAAATTCCACAACGATTATGAGCGCAATCGCCAGCAACCTGCAAGCCGTCAAGGCCCGTATTGCCGAGGCCGCAAGGGCCGCCGGACGCACGCCTGAAAGCATTGAACTCCTCGCGGTCAGCAAAACCTGGCCGCTGGCTTGCGTGCTTGAAGCCGCCGAGGCCGGACAACGGGCTTTTGGCGAAAATTACGTGCAGGAAGGCACCGATAAAGCCATTGCTACGGTCGACCGGCAATTAAGCTGGCATTTCATCGGCCCGCTGCAGAGCAACAAGACCCGCCTGGTCGCCGAACACTTCGATTGGGTGCACTCCATCGAACGTCTGAAAATTGCCGAACGCCTCTCCGCCCAGCGCCCCGCAACGCTAGCGCCGCTCAATGTTTGCGTCCAGATCAACGTTTCGGGCGAAGCGAGCAAAAGCGGTTGCGCGCCGGACGAAGCGCTCGCCCTCTGCCAAGCCATCGCCACCTTACCCAAGCTGCAATTGCGCGGCCTGATGGCGATTCCGGAACCCGCCGACGACTTCGCCGCACAGCGTGCGCCGCTGCGTCAGTTACGCGAAATTTACGAATACATCCGGGCGGCCGGTTTGCCGCTCGATACCTTGTCCATGGGCATGTCCCACGATCTTGAAGCCGCCGTGGCCGAAGGCGCGACCATTGTCCGCATCGGCACGGCCATTTTTGGTGAAAGAAACTACGCATGAAAATAACTTTCCTTGGCGGTGGCAACATGGCCAATGCGCTCATCGGCGGCATGTTGAAACAAGGCTTTGCCGCAACCGACATCACCGTGATTGACCCGGGCGCCGAAGCGCGCGGCAAGTTGACCGAGACTTATGCGGTCAACTGCCTTGAATTGGCAGAAATGCTCGACAACGCCGGTGACCTGCTGGTGCTGGCCGTCAAACCGCAGCAAATGAAGGAAGCCGTCGTGCCCTTCGCCGGCAAACTCGCCAACGCAGTTGTCGTCAGCATTGCCGCCGGGCTGGATCTGGCCACGCTGTCACGCTTCCTCGGTGGCCATCGCAAAATTGTGCGCTGCATGCCCAACACCCCGGCCCTGATCGGCGCCGGCATCACCGGCCTTTGCCCCCTGCCGGAAGTCAGCGCCGACGAACGCGCCGCCGCCGACCGGGTTTTGAGCGCCGTGGGCAGCACCGTCTGGATTGATGATGAAAGCAAAATGGACGGCGTCACGGCGCTCTCCGGCAGCGGCCCGGCCTACGTCTTTCTCTTCATCGAAGCCATGCAGCAAGCCGCCGCCGAACTCGGCTTCACGCCGGAACAAGGTCGCCAGCTCGCCATCGAAACCGTACAAGGCGCCGCCGCGCTCGCCGCCCAATCGAGCGACCCCGCCTCGGTACTGCGTGAACGCGTCACCTCCAAAGGCGGCACGACCGAAGCCGCGCTCAACAAAATGGCCGAAATGGGCGTCAAGGCCGGCATCATCGCTGGCGTCAAAGCCGCCGAAGCACGCGGCCAGGAACTTGGCAAACTGCTCGGAGCCGCCTGATGCAAGCCATCGTCTTTCTGCTCGACTCCGTCATCAGCTTCTTCTGCGTCCTTTTCCTGCTCCGCTTCATGATGCAGGCCATGCGCGTTTCCTTTGCCGGCCAACCCGGCAATTTCGTCGTCGCCCTTACCAACTGGGCGGTCAAACCGCTGCGCCGGATCATCCCCGGCATTGGCGGGCTGGACTGGTCCACCGTCTTCGCCGCCTTCGCGCTGCAACTGCTGCTCAGCGGCATCCTGATCGCCCTGTCCGGACGTTTTGCTGAAGCCGATATTGCCGGCCTGGTCCCGATGATCCTCTGGTTCGCCCTGCGCGCCGTGCTCCGCCTCGCCGTCTACATCATGATCGGCGCGCTGATCCTGCAAGCCGTGCTGTCGTGGATCAATCCCTACTCGCCGCTCGCCGCCCCGGCCCAGCAACTCACCCGCCCGATCCTCGACCCGATCCGCCGCCTGATTCCGCTGATTGGCGGCATCGACCTCTCGCCGCTCGTCGCAATCCTGCTCCTGCAAGTGGTCCTGATGTTCCTGTGAGCGACTGGTTTCGCATCGCCGCCGATGGCCGCATCACGCTAACCCTGCACATTCAGCCCGGCGCGAAAAAAACCGAATTTGCCGGGCTGCACGGCGACGCCCTGAAAATCCGCCTATCCGCCCCGCCGGTGGACGGCAAAGCCAACGAGGCGCTGATCAAATTCATCGCCGAAACGCTGCATTTGCCGAAGTCTGCGGTCAACCTGAAAAGCGGCCAAACTTCGCGGCGGAAGGTGCTGGAAGTTTGTGGCGCGGAGGCGTCATCTATTACTGCGCTGGCAAGGGATGAAAAACTTTCCTGAAGATGGATGGGGAACTGCGTCAGCAAACAGAATAGCGGCCATACCTGTTTGTCGTCAGCGTTACCTTTAGTTGAATATTAGGTGATCTGCGTCACAAATCAGGAGAGCCGACCATGGGAAAATATTACAAATGTTCTCCCTTCGCAAAATCTCATTTTTATTAGCTGCCCTGATCGTTCCAGGTGGCTGTTTATTGCTGGTACCGATGGCGGTTCGAGCTTACAAGAACTGGCGGGCTTGAATGCGCCTTGACAATTTGCACGCCGTCACTTAACCCAACGCAACCATCCGCACTTCGTCTAACACCAACCGAGCACATAAAGGGGGCTACCTCCCCCCTCGGACGATTTTACGGCGATTTATGCCGCAAACACGGCCTCAAGACTCTCGGCATCCAGCACACGGTCACCCCAGAGTTCCAGTTGTGCCGCAGACGCTGAGCCAATTTTCGCCACCACCTCACTCGGTAGCGCGCCAAAACGACGAACCAACTGTCGTTGCAAAAGCAATGATTCACCCTTCTCAATGCCCTTCTCAATGCCCTTCAGCTCATGCTGGTGCGCCCAGAGGTCAAACCGTTCAGCCAATGTCATTTTCAACTCCTTCAAATCACGTACCTTGGGCAAAACCAAGGTGTTCTTGCTTTGCCGTAAGAGTACCGCACGAATCCAGATCGCAAAAGTCCGCTTGAGTTCCGGCTTGCCATCCAGCCAGTCATTGAGCAGGTCGATCAGGCGAATCAGGGCCGCTTCGCTTTCCGAGTGTTCAAAACGAATGACTGCCGCCACCAGATTCTTTAATTCTGACAGGTCTGCTTCGGTGTACTGACTTTCGTCAATCAGCAGGTATTCCAGTTTAGGCAGAAATTTAGCCACCAGCCCAGGCACTTTGGGAATCAAGGTCGCAACATCGGTAGCGGCGGTCCACTTGGCATCGCCGTTGTAGAGCACGATGGGCAGGACGGGTGGTAACTGGCGATTAGCCAGTATGTCCTTCTTGCGAATCAGATCCTGATAGAGCAGGCCGACGTAGGTCATGATCCGGATCGCCATGTAAGGATCTATCGTGCTCTGGAATTCGATCAGGATGTAGAGGTAAATCCATTCTCCTTCGGCCTTGACCCGCCAGACCACGTCATCCGCCCGGTGGCGTAGATCATCGGTCACATAGGAGCCGGGGTAAGGTTCCAGAGTACTGTAGTCGAGTCCATGCAGCCATTCGTCGGGTATGAAACCGAGAATGAGATCTCGCACCACTTCAGGGACGGAGAACAATAATTTGTAGGACACATCGTCGTCTTGAGCCATACCGGCATTGTAACTGTGCTCATATAAACAGAGAAATGCTGCCAGAAGATAATGCCTGGCACCCACCCAACAGCCCAAACCAAGACAAATTGAAGCCGCCGCACCACCGCAGAATCGATGTGACGATATACGAATGAGCCGCGTGACCGCAACACGTCACCTATCTCGCAGCGTGAGCACGCTGCCAGTCAATGCAGCGTAATCGTCCGCGCCTCATCGAACACCACCTGCTCACCCCGGCGCAACAGGACACGGCCCGAGTATTGGCCCGTTGGCCAGGCCGCTGTGCGGCGTTTGCCAAGCAGCGCAAACCAGACGGCTTTATTGCCTTCAGCGACAGTCCGACTGTGGGCCAGTATCTGGCCATCAGGGTTGCTGAGCCGCATCTCCACAATATCCCCCCGCTGCAAGCCGAACATCGATAGCCAGAAGACGATCGCGGGGGAGGCTGGGGTGAGCCGGATATCGGCATAAGCACCGGCGTCGGCTTTATCGCGGTGGGCAGGTTCCGGAGCAAATCCTGCGGTCAACAGTCCGCTTGACCGATAATTGAGCGCCTTAGCCAAGGCGGGATCCCAGAGGGTCGGGGGCGGGTTTGTCAAAGGCACCGTCCCGCACGCATGAGAGGGCGCCCCCGGGGCGAAGGGATCAATGGTTTTGCCTTGGTGGCGCACCGTAAAGTCGACGTGCGGGAATTCGGTGTTGCCAGAAAGCCCCACCTGGCCGAGGACCGCGCCGGCAGATACCGACTGTCCGGGACGCACAGTGACGCTGCCCCGTTTCAGGTGACTATATTGGGTCTCCCAGCCATCAGGGTGGCCAATGCGAACCGAGTTGCCGGCGTCCTTGCCGGCCAGTGCGGGCCGTCCACGCTGGCGCACCGACACGTCAGGCTCGCCGTCGCGCGTGGCAATGACGGTTCCGGCTGCGGCGGCAACCACATTGACCCCGGCGTTCATCGCGACCAGATCGGCCACCCGGAAATCGGTGCCGGTATGCCCGTCGTAAGACAGCGTGCCGCAGGCGTGGTCACGCCAGCCCGGGCCGGTGTCATGATCGACGTAATTCTGGATCGGGCAGTCAGCGCCGGGTGGGCACTGGATGGGTAGGCTCAGGACGGGCGGCGCAGCGCCACCCCAACCAACCAGCAATAGGCTGGTCAGGCCGACCAGAAAGTGGGCGCAACGCTGAGGCATGGAATGGCGCCTTGATTGGGCGCTCAGGGAGGGCTCAGGGCTAATGTACCGAGCGTCCCGTGGACTTGCCGGAAGCGGGTTCGGCACTGGGGTCAAGCCAGCCGGGTACGGGAATGGGGTTGCCCCAGCCGGCGGTACGGCTATGCGTTGCCAGGCGGCCGACGAACCAGTGGAGTTGGGCAGCATCGAGGGCTATGCGGGCTATTTCACCCGAGGCATCCTTGAAGATCAGCAATCGACCTTGTGGCCGCTCTGAAATTTCGATCTGGGTAAGCAGGCGTGTGGGCAGCCGTTCTGGCGACTCGGTGACCACCACACGATCAACCTGCGCTTCGCGGATGCGGTTGAGGGCTCGGGCGTGCTTCATCGAGAGCAGTTCATCCTGCAGCCCGGCCTGAGCCAGCCGCTGGTCACCCTGGGTTTGCTGGATCTGTTGGCTCAGCGCATTGAGCAAGCCAAAGGTGAGGCGGCGGGTAAGGAGGAGGATTTGCGTCGCCTTGGGGTGGCTGCCCAGGATGACGATTCGGTCTTCTGCCGCTTCGTAGCGGACGGTGAGGGACTGGAATTTCAATGGGCTTGGTTTCGGCTGTATCTCGGCCTGTGTCTCGGCTTGTCTCTCTGCGGTGGGTGTGGTCAGCGGGGTATCTCGTCAATCAAATTTGATGGTGTCGCCCGACAGGATGCCGGCACTGGGGGCTGGGATGGGGGGTGAGGTCAACGCTTGTTTCAGGGCATTGAGATAGCCGGCACGGGCAGTCTTGAAGACTGCCGCCTGGTTGTCGAGGCGAATCAGTTCGGCTTCGACAAACTGCAGGCACTGCAGTTGTTTCTTGGCGGCTTCGGGCAGGCTGTCGTAATCGTAGTCCTGGCCGTCAATTTTGATCACGGGCATGCGGTTTCCTTCTTTAAAACCCCACCAGGTTCATGTCGGTGGGGTGGTTCGGATTATTTCGTTTCTTCGAGCGCCGGCAGATTGGTCAGGACGCCTTTGGCGAATACCGAGCGGGCGGTTTGGGCAATACCGAGTTGCATTTTAAGACGGGAAATTTCTTTCTCGACGACGCGCAGGTTGATCAATTGCGCTTTCGCCACTTCCGACAGGCTGTCAATGGCGTATTCCTGATTGTTGATGGTGATGGTCTTGGCTTTGGTCATGTGGCGATCCTTGGTGGATTTATCGGATTTTGACATTTAACTGTCCGTAAATGTGAGCTAGCTCACAAATGAGGTCTTCTCACTAATAGAAAAACCCCGCCTCCTTGCGGGAGACGGGGTTTGAGGTGAGTCGTACTACCCCGGCGAACCGGGATAGTAATCTACGACTTAGATCAATCCACCCGCTTGTGCAGCAGTCAGCTCAACTGCGCTGTTGATCGTGCCGACCAAGGTGATCGTAACGTCAGCGTTTCCGACGTCCGCACCGTTCTCGACGTAGTAAGCCTGGTAAGCGTTGTTGGTAACATCAACACCAACGGGCACCAAACCATCAACGTCAGCCGACAGCAACACGACTGCTTTATGACCATCAGTGAAACCAGTCAGGTCCAGATCAGCAACCACCAGCGAAGCTTTGCCGAAGGCAACCGAAACGTCACCATTGCCAATCGCGACCTCGCCAGCATCAAGATCCTGCGTATCGAATACAACTGCACCAGCACCCAGGAAGGCAGTGAAGTTCAGCGCATCGCCAGCATCGACGTTGTTCAGCGTATCAGCACCATTCATCGCAGCCGTAGCTTCGAAGACGTAGGTGTCAAGACTTTCGTCACGACTGTCAAAGGCGACGGACTGAGTAGAAGCATCCAAACCGTCTTCGAACACAGCAGCTGCAACCATATCGCTGAGAGCAGTAGCAGTAACAGTAACAGTACCCGATGCAATATCACCCGCAGCACTATTAAAGCTGAAGATGACATTGTTGGATGCTGCGTCGTAACTCACTACAACGGCTTCCGGAGCGGTCAAACCAAGATTGGTGGCCAACGTTGTGTTGTTGGCACCGATAGCGGCCCGACGCCACGAAGGCGCTACCGATTTGATCAGCATCGGAATCAGCAACTACCGTGATAGCACCACCTGCATCGGAAATGATCACACCGGCGATTGTTAGATCTTCGCCAGCCGCCAAAACAGAAGCACCACCTGGCAATGTGACAACCACCTTCTCGGTCACTTCAGCTTCAAAGCTACCATCCAGCGTATCGTTACCTTTGCCACCGCGCAGGATATCGGCACCCGCACCACCGGTGATCGAGTCGTTGCCGTCACCACCGAAGACCGACACCGCAGTTGCCGTGTCACCTTCAACGCTGAACGTGATGTCATCTTCAACCGCTGCGACCTGACCATCGTCAAGGGCATTCTCAGCAACCAAGCCACGGAAGCTGACCGTCGTAATGATGCTACCAGCCACATCAAGCACTGCACCGTCGACATCGAGTTCATCGGTATCTACGTTCAGAACAAAAGTGTCGCCTTCGCCATCGACGGTCTTCTGCGTGAAGACCACTGTGCCGAAGCCATTGACCGTTTCGAGATCACCCACTTCGCCGAGAACCAACTCATCAGTACCGGTACCAATAACGATTTCGAGGTCGTTATCAATATCGGAGACATCAAGGGCTTCAAAGTCGAAATCGAATTGATCATTCAACGCGTTCAGATCAATGGTGTTTGCCGCGACAGTGATGTCGTTAACATCATCACCGTCTAAGACATCACCATCATTTGAATCGTAGCCGACCGCATCGTCACCGACCTTGATCAGGTCATGATCAGGAGTGACGTCAATCAATACCAAGTTGCCAGCGACATTGTCCAGATCGTCCATCACGTAGACGTCGTTGGATGTGTCATCTTGCAAATACTCAAAGCCGGTGAGCACCATTGAGTTCAGATCACCGATCTGCACGTTGACCACGCCCGGTGACGAACCGAGGATGAACACCTTGTCAGAATCGCTGAAGAAGCCGACGATGTCCTCAGCATCTTGCGATGCTTCGATCTTGAGGTTGCCCGTTGCAGTCGAATTATCTGAGGTGTGCGAAGTGATGGTGTGCTGGCCAGCCTCAGGAAGGCCGTTGTTGGTGAGCAACAGACCGGCATTGGTACCATCCCACAAGCCATCCTGGAAGTCGACAAATGCTGTGATCTGACCTTCTGCTTGATCAAGCGTAGTTTCATCTTCTTCTTCAACCGTTACCCGCAAAAGAATGCTGGTTTCCAGAGGTGAGTAGCGAACTTCGTTGTTACCACCGCGCAGATTCAGCACGTCGCTGGAGTAACGGTGATCCAGGCCAGCCTGATTCACGAGGTCTTCACTGCCGTTATAGATGATCACTTCAGCAGCATCACTACCTTCCACTCGGTTCCAAGTAGCGTCATCAGTACTGGTCAAAGCGGTTTCACCGACACCGTCGCCGTTGTAGACATACTGCTCCACAAAGGTATTCAGACCGGTGAGGGCATTACCACTGCCGTCAGCGATACGGATGGTTTGCTCGATCACAGCCTCGTCTGCAGGGTTTGCTGCGGACGTGTTGTACTGGAAAGTGATCTGACGGTCTTGGCCAATGTTGGTGAAGTCCAGAATCGACTCACCTTGGGCAGCCACGATCTCTTCGACGCTGTCCAGAATGTCGACACGCGATTCAGCATCAGAGTACGCTCCGCCTTGATCACCATCCACCATCACGTATTGCGGTGTCACATCCGTGGCTTGTCCAACCACAACGGAAATGCGACCATCTTCGTTGCTGTAATCCACGCGGTCAATGTCAGCATCCGTACCCACTTCGCTCAGCGCGAAAGTGAATTGACCCTGGTTGATCACTTGGGTGGCTTCGTCATCCAAAACCTGAGCAGCGAACGACTTACGGGTTGTGGCGTTGGCGTTGAGATCGTCAAAGTCAGTGTAGGACATGAACAGAATGTTTTCTGAAGGCGTGTTGTCGATGCCTTCATCACTACGCGCATTGTCGTTCATGACTCCAGCATCAGCAACGATCACTACATCGTTGCCATCCGCGAGAACTGTTTCGATCTCGGTGATGCCTTCGATCGTGACATGCACGGTACCGGTCAGGTCACGCACTTGACCATTGGTGTAGTCAACAACGGCACCCGTCGTCATCGCAGTCACATCCAGCACATCAGCTTCTGCAAGACCTTGTGCAGTGTTTTCTGCCAAGGTGATGCGCTCAACAGCCGTCAAGCTATCAACTGCCTGGGTCAAACCTACACGACCGCCCGTCATCGTTACCGTGTCGGTACCCGTGGTAGCCGTGGTCACTGCAGCGATATTGTCGAGCTTGATGGTCACGACGGGTTCAGCAGCATCAGTACCATAGTCGTTCTGATACTCGATGCGGTCATTGCCCGTACCGGCGTTGAAGCTGTTGTTTTTAGCAGCTTCGCTTTCGTCGATGATCAGCAAATCATTGCCGTTACCAGCGATAACGTTTTCAACACCATCCACCTTGATGACTTGTGTTTCGTAGTCGTTCTCGATGTTGTCATCGGGCATACCCGTCAGGCCATCTGCTTCGCTGGTCGGGCGTGTCAACAGGGTGAGTGCTGCAACGCTTGCCAGGAAGCCGGCAGCGGTTGACGATGCGGTGATTTCGATGGCATTGACGGCTGCTTCAAAGGTGTCGGTTGTGACTTCACCCAGAATTGCAGCGCGAACCGATGCGGCTGAAGAACCAGCGGCAGCAGCAGCAGTTGCACCTGCGGCATAGGCCAGACCGTTGATCGAGGCATTTTTGCTGTAATTGACATCACCTGCAGTGCCTGCATCGCTGGTTAGGTCGTAGCTGATGCCACCGGAAGCGGTTGATAGTGCCGACACATTGAGCGTGTCATCACCTTGGCCGTCATTGGCGACTGCATTGCCTGTACCAGAAACCGTACGAATGTTCTCGAAGTTGGTGAAGGTAGTGGTGCTATCGAAGGTGCCGTTACCCGCATTATCGACAGAAACCGTACCGGCACCCGCATTGCGGAATTCCAGCGTGCTGGCGGTGCTGCCAGTGAAGCCGTTGAGTGTCACCGTAAACTTGGTGTTAGCGGCAAAGTCAGCCTGTTCGAACTGCAGGGTGTCGTCATAGACCTCGGCAGAACCAACGCCGGCGCTGACTACAGCCAAACCAGATTCACTATCAGCGATGCGGTTGATGCTGGAAATGGTCAGGCCAGTCAAAGCCGTCACTTTGGTGGGGTTTTGTGCTTCCCACTCATTCATGACATAAACGCGTGACTGCGCTTCACCCAAAACTTTGACTGCGTAGTAGCTCTTGCCACCGTCAAGGGTGTCGGCACCCAGCGAACCAATAACGCGGTCGTCACCCGTACCGGCATTAACGATGTCATTGGCGACACCAGTAATCAGCAGGTCATCGCCATGAACCGTGAAGTCAGTGCGCAGCGCTGCGTTGGTAGCGGTATTGTCAGCAATCGCCTGGGTTGACCCAAAAACCACGGATTGCAGCGTGTTGCTACCACCATCAACGATCATTGCTTCGCTGGAGTTCATGGTGTTGGTGGTACCTGCGGCACCTTCACCGGTTTCCAGTGTTGCGCGGCTGAAATCGACGCCCATGTTGCCAATGAAGAGTACGTTTTCTTCGTTGAGCGCACCATCGCGACCATCAAAGTCAAGCAGGTGAACTTCATGCTGGGAGTTGTTGAGGACCGTGACAGAGGCTTTCTCGCCGGTAGACTGGTTGCCCAGGACTACGGTCGGGGTGCTCATGAAAACGGTTTCTTCGCCGTTGTACACTTCTTGCGTCAGCGTCAGCGTCGTGGCTGTTGCTTCGGCAGTGACCTGGCCAGCAGCGGTGTCATCATCCATGAAGGTGTTGATGAACCCTTCCATCCGCACTAGGAAAGCCGCTTGAATGGCTTCCTGGCTGCCTGCATTGCCACCTTGGGTGGTCAGCTCTTCACCAGCGATTTCGTTGCCATCAAGATCAACACCAACGCGCAAGCTGTACTTGACGCCGTTCACATTGATTTCAACGGTATCTTCGGTGGTCAGGTTGTCAAAGGTCAGCACATAGGACTGGTCTTCGGCAATGCGTGTGCCATCAGCTGCAAAATCAACCACCAGGTCTTCCGCGTAAGCATCGGTACCCAGGGAGATGGTGCTGCCGGTGTAGCTGTCGTCGTCAACGAGTTCATTGTCTGAACGGTCTTCGTAAGAAGCGTAGATCAGACGATCTTCGATGATGGTGACTTCTGGCTCACCGTACTGGAAGACGTTTTCTGTCTGGGTGTTGGCCTTTTGGTTGACCGTCACACCGGCACCGGCAACTTCGCTGGTGGTGTCAGCCAGTTCGCGACCTTGTGCATCAGTGATGAAGATGGTGATGCCGTCGGCTTGCAACGCAGCTTGCAGGTCTGCACCGAAAGCGGTGGCATCCAGTGCGTTGTTGATCGCGTCAGTCAAACCCTGATAGGTAACCGCTGCCTTGATTTCGGCCGTGTTCAGCGTCACTGCAGTGAATGCGCTACCGACCTTGACACCAGTCACAATTTCAGAAACAAAATTGACGACGTCGTCGAGTTCGTCGCCAGCGACATTGCCGCCCACTTTAGCGATCTTGACTGTCAGCACAGATGCGCCGGTGGTCTGGTCGCCCTCCAGAGCGAAGTCGCGGCCGAGCAGGCCGTTGCCATCTTCGTCTTCGTCCCAGAGGTTATCTGCGTTGGCATCAACCTGGCGATGAATAACGTCGACGCCATCAGCGATACCATAATTGCCCAGGGCAAAGATGAAGTCGTCAGCTTGTGCGCCACCGGACAATTTGTCACGGCCGTCGGCAGTGACTTCGCCGGAAGCATTGGTGGTCAGCGTGCCGCCTTCACGACCTTCGAGGACGTCAGCACCGCCAGCAGCGTAAAGCACGTTGACGCCGTCGCTGGTGATGGTTGTAAAGGAAGCGGATTGGAATACATCGATGTTGGCGTAATCGGTGATGATGCCGGCGAGACCCGGATTTTCCGTTACAAAACGAGCTTGTGCGGCGCTTTGTGACAGTACACCGGCGTAGGCCACAGTAACTTCTGTAGCCACGTTGGTAAAGGTCTGAGTTTCCGTACCAACAGCAAAAACATCCTCACCATTGATATTGTTAATTACTTGAACAATATTTTGTACAGTGATCGAAACTGGCACGGAAGAGGTAACCGTGACTGTCAGTTCCGTTACTGAGGTGCCTTCAGTGGTGGTCGACGCAACGCCAGTGCCACGCAAGTCCAGATCGCCGTTGTAGGCGAAGTGATTTTGCTGATTGTTGAAATTCAGGTCCGGATCGTTTGAACCAGCAGCCTTGTAGTCAACAGCGCCCAGACCGGTGGCAATGACGTTTTCCATGTTGTCAAGATTAACGCGCATGTCGCTATCAAGATAGTTGGTCTGGTCAGCCGTACCGTCAACATCGGCACCACCCGTACCTGCAAAGGTGTCGTTGCCATCGGAGTCGCCGTTTTCGAGTTCAATACGGACCACGCCGTCTTCGATCAGGGTGCTGGCGTTAGCCGCTGATACGATTCCAAGGCTCTCGCGGGTCAGCCAGAGGGTGTCATTGTTGGCGCCACCATCAACGATGCCGCTATCGGCTTCGAAAACGATGTTGTCGTCGCCGGCACCACCAAACAACTCGTCCATACCGTTGTTGGCAATACCCGCAGCATTAACGTTATTGAAGGCGTAGTTCAGGTTGCCGCCCATCAGCAGGTCGTCGCCAGTGCTTCCATCGATGCGGTCATTGTCATAGCCGCCGATCAGGATGTTATTGGCGGCAGAACCGATGATGTTCAACTGAGCTGAAGCACCAATCGCAACATTCTCGCCATTAACAACTTTACCTGCACCGCCGATTGCAACATCGACATCGTTCAGGAAACCATAAAGGTTGCCAGAGGCGTCGACGTTCTCGATTTCGTCCATCAGGATGCCTTGGCCAGCGCCTGTGGAAACGAATTGCTGGGTCAGCAGATCGGTTTCGTTCGTCAGGCTAATGGTTGTGCCATCTTCGTCATCGGAGACTTCGAGGAGCAGCCAGTCGCTGTCTTGCAGGGTGTTGTTGCCAACCGCCGCATCATCGGAGGTCTGACCACCGTGGAGGGTCAGATTGTTGCCATCGGTGCTGTCGAGCAGGGACAGTTCGGCGAAGAAGAAGTCAGCATTACGGCCACCGAACAGTTCGTCACTGAAGTTGGCAACTTCGCCGACTTCAATGATGCCGTTTTCGTTGACGTCGGAGGGACGGGATGCATCAGCGACGCCGCCGCCTGTCAGGAAATCGTTGCCAATGCCGCCGAGGGCGGTATCTGCACCCAGGCCGCCGAGGAAGATGTTGCCGTCGGTATCAACGCCATCACCTGCGAAGCCGGTACCGTCAAAGGCGATGTCGCCAGCAAAGTTCTGGCTCAGGTTGCCCTGATTGAGCAGGTCACGGGAGTAAGCATCAACGATCTCGAAGTCTTTGCCGTTATCCAGCGTGGTCGGATTGTTGTTTTCAACACCATTGGGTTCAATGACGCCGTCGCCGTCCAGGTCCAGACCTTTGACCTGGTTGTTGTTGGCGGTCAGATCAATGCGAACATCCATGTCACCGGTGAGGCGCATAACGTCAGCACCAGCAGCGGTATCTTCAGTGAGCGTGAAGGTCAGGCCGTTAGCGACGCCACTTGCATCAATGGCGGCAATAGCATTTGCTACCGAGGCCGCATCAGCGGAAACGGGAACTAGCGCGGAGGCAGCACCGGCGATGTCGCCGTTGTTTTCGCCATAATACTGACCAACGGTTACTTTGTTGTTGAAGAGTTGCTGGGAAGTCAGGGCTGCGGCATCGGTGCCGCTGTAACCGACGACAGCATAGATCAGGTCGGTGATAACGGAGCCAGGAGTGGCGCCCGGCGCATTGAGCGCAGCGGTCCAGTAGGCAAGACCTTCCGCATCGGCAACACGGCCAAGCGTGTTGAGGTAGAAGCTCTCGACAAGCTCTTCGTTGGTCGAGAATGCAGGATAGTAGGCACGAGCCGCATCAACAGCGAACATGTCGTCGGCGACGGAAACAACTGTCTTACCGCCTGAAAGCTGTTGTACCCAGTATCCCAGGCCTTCTGCGTCCGGTGCGCGACCAAACAGTGCGTAATAAAGTTGCGAGACTTGCGTCCGCATTTCAACGGTAACAGCCATTAGATATCTCCTAAGAAAGGCAGTTAAAACGGTTCTTGATCAAGAACGACTTTTCAGCCGTGGTTGGATTATGCGGAGTGTCTTGATTATTACGTGTGACGACGGTCACACAATCAGCACTCCAAACTTCAGGTTTTACAAATAAAACTTCTTACAACTTGATGATTACATGAAATATCTTGCTTTTGACTACGTAGATGTACTGAATTGCTTTAAAAATTTTTGTTTTGCGCCTGAGCCGAAACGCGGGTTTCATGCCCCGGCATTTCGCTGCTCCACTTTGCAGGCGCCTTTGGTATCCAGCGAAATAAGACGCTCACTGTTATGTTGCTAATGTACTGACGAGTCTTTTGAGAAAGCGCTGCATTGATCGTTTTTTCATTCCAGCACAATTGGAAAGCCAGCAATTCACGAGCTTCTGGATCCCCACCTGCGCGTGATGCGAATTGATCAACGGTTCCTTTATTGGTTTCAATGGATGATCGAAAGTCTTCGCGCCCGGGATTCTACACGACGCCTGAAGCAAGCCCAAGGGGGCACGGGCTGACTTAGGGTTTTCCGCGCATAAGGGGGAGCAATTGTGGATGCGCTTTGATTTAGGTCGTCACGTTGTTTCATATAGTTCGGAAGCTTTGGCAAATCGGGTGCTGCACGCGTCTCTGCCCCGCTCTCACGGGGATTACGGGTTACACCAAGGTTGGCGTGGGACTCGGCGGCTCACTTGCTTTAGCCGCTTGATCTATTGTTGTTTTTCAGCGGGCGTAGAGAAATTGGCTTTTGTGCTAAAATTGCGGTTGACCGCAGGCTTCGGGAATTAGTCAAATCGGTAGACGATGCCAAGCATGACAAGGTGACCACGTTGCTCAAACAGGGCGAGATTGGCTTTTTGTTGCAGGTATTCATAGTTTAATCGAGCCTCCAAGCGCGGCGCGATGGCTTGGCGCAGGCTTAGCTCCAGCCGCTGCCCATGTTGCTGGCGGGGCGCGTTGTTTTCTAAAAGCGGACTGTAGCCTTGCTGGTCTTTGATGCTGATGATTTGCCAACTTGCCTGGAGACGTTGTGTTGTACCGATTGGCTGATCGTAGAGGATGAATAGTTCATTGATTTGGTGATCCCCGCCGGGCCGACCTTGGTGCGCGTGCTCCTCGCCGATTTTTAGGGTGGCACTGAGGTTGCCTGCACTGGCCAGACGGCAGCCCAGCCCACCAATCAGGCTGAGGCGGGTGCCGCCAAGATTGTCAACCCGTTGATGGTGGCGGTTTTCAATTTCACCGCCACCGGTCCAGCGGCAGATTCTCCATGGCTGGTGGCGCAGCCCAGCGGCGCGCAGACCATTGAACAGGGTTTGACCACCCAGGCGGTAGTGTTGGGCAAAGAGCCCAATCTGCCAACTGCCATCATTGTGTGCTGCTTGTTCGTAAAGCAGGCCGGGCTGAATATCGATGGTACTGAACTCTGTTTCGTGAAAGAGTTGTTTGCTGTTGAATTGTATTACAGGATTAAGCCGCCCAGCCCCAATGGCTTGAACTGGCCCCCAGGCGCTTAAGGCGAACGACCAGAATGTGTCGGCTCGCGGCAGGTAGGTGCTATTAACATCGAGCAAGACGCTTCCACCGGGCAGACTGATGGGAAGTTGACGGGCGGACAGGCCGGCATTTGCGTTGCTGTCGTAACCCAGACCGGTGGCAACTTCGCCTTGCCAGCCTCGGCGCGGCACGGTTTGGTCCGGGCTTTGCCACAAGCGGTGCCAGTAGTCGACTTGACTGGCTACCGCGGGGGGAAGGTTGAATTGCCCGCGGAGGTATTCGAGGTGCTCAAGCGCGGCTGGCGCGTCGCCACTGCGATAGGTGGCGATGGCGAGATCGAGCCAGGCGCCTGCAAAACGTGGGCGCATACCCACGACTCGCTCAAGTGCTTGCTGAGCGAGTTCGGGTTGTTCGCTGGCAAGCGCCTGAATGGCAAGCGCGTATAGCTCCTCGGCATCCTGGGTGTTTGCAATGGCGCTGGACAGGTCAGTGTGGATTTTTTCTGCTGAGTACGCGCTGAACGAGAAGTACAGCGACAAGCAGAGGAGTATCCGAAAAAAATTGGTGCCCAGATTTTTGCCCGAAAATTGGTACGGCTAAGGCGTCAACGTTTCCAGCGCGTGGCACCAACCAGATTCTGGTTGGGTGCAATACTGGTATTGAACAGGTATCCGGCTTCATTGGCGTTATTGGTGATAGTACCTGCAACATTCATGTTGGATCGGCTGGCATCAGTATAGAGTGCACCTTGAAACTGAATTTTGCCTTGGGCATAAAGGGCGTAGGTGTTGCCCGCTACTGTTGCATCAAGATTGGTGGAGAACTGCCTACTGTTGAAGTCGAGGCTCAGCTTGCCGTTGCTTAATGCCGCAGCGACAAGTGCTGACGCGCTGCCAGCTGCTGTGTTCTGAAGATAGGCTTCCCCTTGCGCGTAATTCATGCTGATGACGCCGCTTGTGGGTAACTGTGGCGTACCTGTTGGGCGCAGCAGCCCGAACAGCGCGTTGCCAAAAGTTATTTCCCGATCATCCGCTTTCAGACTGACTAGCGTCGGGGTGTCTTGCAGGGCAACGCTGCTCCAGCGCCCCCAGGCGATTTCGGGGCGTGTTTGCACGGTGGTGGGGGTAACGGGGGAGATGGGTGTTGTTTCAGGTGCGGTTATTGTTTCTTTGGGTTGAGTCGCACGTAATGAATTTGCTGCAAGCGCACTGGTCAGGTGGCGATCATCAAAAGCACCTTGCTCCTCAGGCCGTGGCGGGGCAATGTTGTTGGGCGCTTGTTTGCCGTTTTCGGGCGGAACAATAACTGGCATCCCGCCATTGGCGCGGACTTCCATGTAGGCGTGCGGCGTGCCGGCTGCTAACTCGCGAACATTGGGTCCAGCACAAGCGGCAAAACTGCCCATCACACACTGCGGACCAAAGGCGCTTAGCGTTACAGCACCTTTCAGGACGGAGACGCGGGTGGCGTCGGACAAGGCTTGGACTACATAATCTGTTCCCCGCAGACCAATGGCCGCTACCGGGGTGTTGAAGCGGTAGTTTTCGCGAGCTGCTTCACCGGCTTTGCCAGAGATGGTTCTTGCGACTCCCTTTTCGAGTAACAGAACTACGCGGTTTGCGGCTGGCTCTTGCGGCGCATAGTTGTAGGCTTGTATGTGAAGCTCTGCCGAGGGGCGAACACTGATAAAGCCGCTGTCGATCATGCGGACATGAATGTGTCCGTCAGCCCCGGTGCGCAGGCGATCACCGACTTTGATCTCCATTCCCTTGGTTAGCGGGATGAGCGTGGCATTGCGCTCGAGCCGGGCATCGCCGACCTGAAAGGTGATGGTGCCGATACTATTTGATTCTTGGGCACAAGCGATACCGCCCAGCATTGAGAGAATACCGACGCTGAATAGTAATTGCCTGAGTTTTATCTTGGTCATTGTCTTGCCTCGACATCATTACGTACCGATACATTCTACAACCACTATCGGCCGTCCACGTCAATACAATGTTGGGTTGCCGAGACAAGACGCAGGTTGTGTCGCCACTTTAGCAACGGTTGTTCAATGTAGCGGTGCGTAAGCCAAGCCAAGCCAAGGCTTATTGACAAAAAACCGGGGTACTCGGCGACTTCTATACCCTGGGGGTAGATTGTCCACAAAATAAGGAAATGGTTGAGGAATACGCCATAGGATACGTCGCCTGCAAGATCATCAAGCTTGTTGCGTGGGTAGTTTGCCAAGGTGTGTAATAGGCTTATGCCAATCATGAGGCCAAGCAGGGTTTCGGCGTTGTAGGGTTGGTTTAACTTGTTGAAATATTGAAGTGCAATAAGTATTAGGGTGGTCACTATTACTGCCACAGTGGCGGTGACCGCGCCCCCGGTGCTATTTTTTTGGTGGGGTTGGTACTGAAGCCAAGCACCAAGCAGGAAAAAAAAGAGTACGCCGGGCAAAAGACGGTACGCGTACCAATCACTATTGATCAGACCTCCGAGAGCGCTCAGGTAAACGAGGAAGCTAAGCACCCCAATGACAAGCAGGCGCTTGGGCCATAGAAGCAACATTGGCGCGATGAGATAGAACTGTATTTCAGCGCCCAACGACCATGCAGGGGGGATTAAGGTGTAGTGGTCACTGCCGTTCCACATGTAGTAATTGAGGGGCACGATGAGTAAATTGTTGATGAGGTCTCCGCTCGTTGGCGCCCCGCCAAGATGGTAACTGTTGGATTCAGTGTAGCGATGCCATACCAGCGTGAGGCTGGCATAGACAAGGTACTGGGGAAGCAGGCGAATGGCACGGTCAAGATAGAATGCTAAGGCTTTACCTGGCTGCTGGTAGTGGCGCCGAATGAGTCCAGCCATGACATAGCCAGAGATGAGATAAAAGCCGATAACAGCGACCACGCCGGGATTAAGACTACCAATACGAAAATTGGCGTGGCTGAGCGCGACAGTGAGAGCTAGCAGCAGGCGGAGCGAGCCGAGCATCAGGACAAAGGATTTGCCAGGCCATCGATCAGATTTAGCAGCCTCACCGATAGCACGGGCCATTGCCGGGAAGCCGCCCACTGTTGTGTTTTGTGCGCTTGCTCCTTGAGCACTTGCGGATTTTGAAGCAGGTCGAGAATACCGTCAGCGATGGATTGAGGATCTATACCTGGAAGCCGGCGGACCGCGTCGGCCACATCATCGAAGATTGCCAAGGGAGTGACGGCTACCGGTTTGCCGGTAGCAAGCCCTACACTGACCGCACCACTAGCTGACTCCTGCGTTTGTTGGTAGGGATATACGATCAGGTCGGCTTGCTGCAGCGTCGTAACACATTGGGCATCTGAGAGAAAATCCGTAATCAATGTGACGTGGGCTACAAGGTAAAGTCTTTTGATCAAAGCAATACAGGCTTGATGCTCCTGATTTGACTCAGGCGCTGGATAAAGAGCGTTAACCAGTAACAAATGCAAGTTTGAGCCATCTTTGATCAACTGTGAAAAGGCTTCGATCAACTGTTGCAGCCCTTTATGTGGCAACAGAAATCCGTAGGCGGCAATGATGGTAGCGCCTTTGGGTAAATTATTTTGGGTGGCCTGCCAGGGGGGGGCGCACGGCACAGCTGCAACGCCGTGGGGAAAGAAAACAACGTTGTTAACCAATCCGCAGGCCTTGAAGCGATTCAGGTCAGAGACCGCGTGTACATATAAACGCGTAGCCAAGGCCAGCGTATCCTTGATCGTTGCTAACGATATTGTTTTTCCGTCACGGACCAGATCAGCCGTGGTATGGAAAAACACGTGGACTGCCACGCCTGCCTGCTGAAGGCGCTCCATAAACCGTGCCAAATTAGCGACAGAGAAAAACCCGAAGTTGTATTGGATAACAACCACATCAATACCACGTGCCATGACATCGCTGTACACATCGTTCAGCTTTTCGTCGAAATGCATGTTCCAGTTGCGTACGACGTTATCCGAATCCTGCTGGGTCAGTTCGGCGGAGCGATCAGCGAATACGGTCAGGCGATCGGGGGGGATAGCCACGCTTAAAAAGCCGGAGTAGGTAGCAATGCCGCAGCGTTTGTTCCAAGTGCTGATCCAGCCGATTTTCGGCTCTTTACGAATGACAGGTAACTCAGTCAGCGCCTGGACTGCTTGTTCTGTTCGTCGGGCAACGCTATCCCACGTAAAGTGGTCGAGGATTCGTTGGTGTGCAAGATCAGTGCGCTGGGCTCGTTTTTCTGGAGGAAGTTCATAAACCTCGCGCATGAGTTTTGCCAGATGCTGGATGTCCGGCCTGACCCAGGCGGAATGGACCCCGCCCAAATGAGAAGAGGATTTTTCAAATTGGAAGTCGCATATCCATGCGGTTGTGTCATCACAAAAGTCGCACTGCCCGCTCCATCCCGTGGTAATCACCGGCAGTTTGAACAGCATTGCCTCCGCCAAGGGCAAGCCTAGGCCTTCGCCATGACTTGGGGCAACTAATGCATCACAGGCAGCGTACCAACCTCGTAGTTCTTCATCGGCACAATCTCGATTGACCACCACGACGTGCGGGTATCCGCGATCGATGGATTGCTGTTTCAGCAACTGTTCCTCAACGTCGTTATGGGGATTGGGAAAGGTTTTAATGACTAGCGTCACGTCATCGCTATTGCGAAAGGCTTTGCCGTAGGCTGCCAGCAATGCATCGACACCCTTTCGGGGGAAGCAAGAGGAGATATGCAAGAAACTGAATTTACGTATTCTTTCTGAGGGCATTTTCGGTGTTGACCGCAGCAAGTGGTCTACGCCGCCTCCCGTGACCGCAATCGGGATGCGTACGCCGTTATCTTCTAATACCTTTTTAACAAATTTTGAGAGGACAGTAATCAAATCGAGTTTTCGATTGAAGGCGCCAACGTATTCAACCGGAAATCCTGTTTCTTCCCAACCGTAGGAGTGCATGACTCGTATATTGGCGATCATGTCATCCAGGTGCGGCGGGTAACAAAAACGAAGTGCGACATCCGGGACCGCATTGGACGCAAGCGCACGATCTGCCAGCAGGGCACAGTCGGCGTGGTCTGACAGAAAATCTGCGTTGGGCTTGAAATCGCGCCCAGCCTCTAGGCTGCGCAAGCCTATTTCCTTGTTGTAACTTCGTTTTGCCAGAGCTCTACCTAACTCGCGATTGACAATTGCAAGACTGTAGTTTGAGTCAAAAGGCCCCTCGATCTGCCAGTAGGGCTGCCGTGCATTCTGTTCGGAGGGGGCCGACTGCGGGATTTCGATCCCAAGCCGCTCCAGGAAGCCTGAAAGTTCTTGCAACAAATGTAGCGTTGCGAAACGCTGCAAATTTCGTCGCTGTCCGCCAATCACTCGACGTCGCAAGCCTGGCTCACTTATCAACAGGTGAATCAGCGCGGCGACTGATTGTGGGTTTGTGTCATCAAAAAGCAATCCACCCTCGCCCATCGTATCAGGGATGCCGCTGGCAGCATGAGCAATTACCGGCACATCAAAGAGCATTGATTCGATCAGTGGCATCCCGAATCCCTCATGCTCGCTCATGCAAACAAAAACATCGGCAACCCGATATAGGGCAAGCAGGGTCGAATCTGGCACTTTACCGGTTAGTAAAACTTGCCCATCTAGCGATAGAGCATTGATACGAGACTCTATGCTATCGAGATACTGGGTACTGGTTGCGCCACCGACCAAGATAAGTCTGAGCGGCTGTTCGGCAAAATGAAGTAATTCGTTGAATACTTCGACAAGTTCCAGCTGATGCTTGTTTTCGCAGATACGTCCGACATACAAAATATTGATCGCATCACGCAGAGGAGCAATGACCTCGGTATGCCATGGCGCATGACGAATTTTTTCGGCATCAACCAATAATGGAATAGTGCTTACATTTTCATATTTTGCAGATTTTAATTCTGCGCTGTTACTCTCTGAAACACCAATTGCACCCAGGAAATCAGGCACCCAATCTATTAGCTGCTCTCGTCCGAACATACTCAGTTGACGTAAATCTCCCTGCTCAGGTAATAAATCGGGAGGGGTTATATTGTGATAAACAAGTACTTTGGGTGCATTTATTGTTTTTAGCCACCCCCCGTTTTTGTAACCGAGGCTATGATGTACAAATAGCAGATAATTTTTCCGTGACGACAACAGGGCGAGATGCCTGACGCTTGCTTCCATTTCGACGGGAATGTTTTCACAAAAAATATCGGATTCAAATCCTAGCTTACGTAGCATGCGTTGAGTAAAAAGCATTCCATTAGTTACCCCATCACCAGTATTGCAAGAGGGGTGAAATTGGTGAATGGCTTTAATTTGCATTTGTTTTCCATGCAAGAATTGCGTAATCCTGTGGCCCATAAAAAAGCGTGTTGATTCGCTTGGCCGTCTCGCTATCTTCGTTTAATCGGTGGCTATCTGGATAAGGATGTAAACGTAAAATTTCTGTTGATGCAAACCCTCGCTGCCGAGCAATAAACTCCGCAACTGCGGGCACGATAGGATGCTGGTGAGTAGGGTCGTAGTAAAAATTACAGGCACCAACTGAAATATTTTCGGGGTTTGGCGTTTCAAAAATAACAAAACCATCGGGATGCAATGCATGCAATGCTGCATCAAAAAGTGCCAATAGTTTTTCAAAGGTGAGATGCTCTATGATATGGAAGCCTGTTATCGCGACCAAGCTTCCTTCTGGCTGTTGCTGAAGATAGGCTATCGCATCGTCGCATATGACGTTAAATCCATATTGCTTGCATGTATCGACCATTGAAATATTCAGATCAATACCTGTGACATTTATCCCGTATTCAGCCAGAACCCCCAGCCACTCTCCACGTCCACAGCCGATGTCAAGAACTGACAATCCATTTTTCTTATTTAAATTCTTGAAATAGGGAAGATAGACCTTTAATCGTTCAGAAATATCACCACGAGTTCCACGGAAAGCATCTTCAAAATCCATGTAAAAGCTGGCCATTCGAGCAAGTTCGATCGGATTTGAGTTTTTTAGATAGCTAACGTTGTTATCCGCAACAATATCAACCCCAGCCCTCTGCGAAATTTCAAGTACGCGCCATTGCCGAGCAAGACTGGCTATGCGTTGATTGTACTCTATGTTATTGGTCGCAATTACTTCGAAAACCCTGTCAAGCTTTTCCTTAAAATTGTCCGTAGCATACTGCGTAGCGCCAAGCAAATCCTCGAAGCTTTCTCTCAATTTTTCTGTGTTACGCTGAGCATCAGAAACAAAAGCCCCCATTCTTTTTTCGATATCAAGTGCTTCGATATTCTCAAGCCTAGTATTAGAGCCTTCTATAAAAACCTGAAAATCTTTAATGTTATTCTTGGAAACTTCCTGAATTCGTTGTAATTCACTCATTTTTTTTTCATTATCAACCCTTATCTTATTCAGGTTGATAATTGCATATAGCCATGCTGCCAAACCTCCTATAAAAGGCAGGAGGCGAATACGCACCTTCCAGTGTAGACCTGGTGCAAATATCGCCTTTTTTTTTCGATTCAGGTTGACTGCAAGTGAGCCAATCAGCGGGATACTTTTTATAAATCCGCGAAACCCGTGGATATTCATTGACGAACTGAGTGGTTTTGCAAATTTTTTCTCAGGAGTGTCGTTAAGCATAGCGGGTATCGACGAGCCAGGAAAAAGAGGGAAAAAGCGACGGCGACGCGCATGAACTTTTTCAAGTTCCTGGTTGATCGATTCAGTTGGAATATCCGTATTATTTGATAACAACATAGTTGGCAGCTAATAACAAGTGATTGGCATATGGCAAACGCCGATTGTGTGCGGCCCACTGGCTGGCAGAACCTGAAATATCAGCGCGCGCTCCCACCAGTCATAACTTCCCGCCAGATGGTCGGAGTCAGCGTGAGCTGCAAGTGTGACGCTGTAATATCCGGGTCCCAAAGCCAGTGAAGGAAAACCAAAATTGATCTCTTGAATACCCGCATTTTCAAGCGGGCCAAGATTTTGTGACATGTGGTGAGTGTTACTTCCAAAGACGTCATTACCTAATCGGTCTTTGATAAGAAAACCAATTGTGAAATTTTCAATTTTTTGTCGAGCTTGAACTTTTATGCGTATGTTGGCGGCTTGGCCGGCTCCTATGACTCGCAGGCTCTCACCGCCACTTGAAAAATCAACCTCGAGAATATTTACGGCACCATTCCCTGAGCGCGTCCCAGTTCCGTTTGGCGTCCCCTCCCGTATTTCACTATCGCTTGCTTTGGGTGCAATCAAGGCATTGTAATAGTCGAGAACGTCTGCAGGATCGCCATCACGAATAATGCGGCCTTCATCAATTAACACTGCGCGGTCGCAAAGGCTTTTCACTGCACTCGGGTCATGGGAGACAAAGAGCAGGGTAGTACCCTCGGCCCTGTAGCGCCGTATCCGATCGAAACATTTATGCTGAAAATAGGCATCTCCAACAGCCAATGCTTCGTCCACGATCAATATATCGGGGCGTAGCGCCGTGGCGACACTGAACGCAAGACGAACCTGCATACCACTGGAGTAGATGCGTACCGGGCGATCGAGATAACTACCGATTTCAGCGAAGGCTTCAATTTCTGGCATCAGCGCTTCAACCTCGGCTTGCCCGAAGCCTTGAAGGTAACCTTGCATATAGACATTTTGCCGACCGGTAAATTCGGCATGAAAACCCAAACCGAGTTCGAGCAGCGCAGCAACGCGACCTGCCATGTGCGTGAAACCCTCAGTCGGTGTACTCACCCCTGTGATGAGTTTTAATAAGGTACTTTTACCTGCTCCGTTGCGCCCTATGAGCCCGACAGACTCACCTGCGGCCACACTGAAATTGATATCTCGCAGTATCCAGGTAAGCGTGTGCCTAGGTGCGAAACCCATCCACTCAAGGATTCGACCGGTGGGATGGGTATATTGCCGGTAGGCCTTGCCAAGCCCCTTGATAGTTAGCGTGCCCATATCAAACTTCGTCAGCCAGCTGGGAATTGGCTGCCTGGAAGATCCAGGCAGCCGCCAGGAGTGACAGGGTGGTCAGGAATACCAGATTGGTCAAATGGCCCCACTCGGGCGTTCCTGCGCCGAGCAAGACATTCTGATAGGACTCGAAGAGTGGGAGCACGGGATTCCAGGCAAGATAATCGCGTGCCCAGGTCGGTAATGTGGCCAGCGGATATACGATGGGTGTTAGCCAAAACCAGAATTGCAGAACGATACCGACGGCTTGCCCGACATCGCGAAAAAACACGTTCAGAATGCCTAACGTAATACCCAATCCCATTGCAAAGGCGCATTGGAGAAGCATGAGCGGTATCAAGTTGAGGATATCCCAACCAGGCCAGCGCCCCATGATTAGAAGAAAGATCAGGAAAAGACCAGCAACCAGTGCAAAGTTGCAGGCACTGGCAAGCAACGCAATCACTGGAAGTGCAAGGCGAGGAAAACTGGATTTTTTGATCAACCCGCCGTGGTCTACAAAGATGCTAACGCTGCGCGTTAGTAGTTCACTGAACCATTGCCAAGGGAGCAAGCCAGCACAGAGATAGATACTGTAGGCAAATGGCTCTTGGGTGCCTGGCAAGCGAGCCTGCATGATATGAGAGAAGACAACGGTGTAGACCAAAATCATGGAAAAAGGAGCTAGCAAGAGCCAGGTTGCGCCGAAGACGGTGCGTGTGTAACGACTTTTGAATTCCCGGACTACGCTACCGAGAATGAAGCGACGATAGTGCCAGAGTTGCATGAGGAAGGCTAGACGACTTGTGGATTGTGTGTAATTGGGCAAGGCTGATTCCTGATTAAGAAACATGGACAAGTTTATATTGCTCTGTAGGAACACTACCATCCAGTTAACAATCGAATAAATCCAGTTGGTTGCGTTGAGAGTCCTCGGTGGTTTCGCAGTCGCTACCTAGAAACGCTTGCTGCAAGGGCATATTCTCGAACAAGGTGACCGACAATATCTGCTGCAAAGTGTAGAGCGAAGCGCTCAGATTCAGGTAATTCTTGACGATAGTCACGACGAAACAGACCGACACTGCGACCCAGATTTGCGACTTCACCGCATTTTCTGAATTGCCGTAAAACTTCTCAATGCGTAAATGCTGCTTGATCCATTTGAAGAACAACTCCACCTGCCAGGGCACCTTGCAAAGTGCGAATATGGTAGCTTCCGTCACCGTGAAATTGTTGGTGAGAAACGCCAGCTTCTTGCCGGTCTCGGTATCCTTGATCGGATGCGAGGCAGATGCACCGGAAGTCCTTGCGGCTGATCGTGCCGGTCAGCGCAATGGTTTGATCGCAGATGATGCCCGTACTGAGATCTGCTAGCGCCAAATAAACATGCCGAAATTGAGTATTCGATTTGGCACGGGTGACAAAGAAGATTTGAGCGTGATACGTCGCATAAAGCCGCCCGAAGTCCAGATAGCCGCAATCCATGACGTAGATCGCTCCGGGCTCCAGCACCAAAATATCGAGCACCTAGACACCCCCCATCTTGCCATCGGAGATGTGGATGAAGCTGGGAATTTTGCCTCTCAAATCGAGTAGCCTATGCACCTTCACCGCCGACTTGGTGAGGCGAAACAGCGCCCATGGAAAGAGCGACAGGCACAGATCGATGTGTCGTCGAATCCAGTGCGTATGCCGTGTTCTCCAACTCGATACCGAAAATGTCGCCGGTGTAGAGTTTGCGCGCCAGAACAATCAGACACTGAAAGAATTCGACATGAATGCGCCAGTCTCGCGTCTTGCTGGCATCGGCCAGTGTCGAGCGCTTGATCTCGTGCCGGAAACCCATGTGGTAGAGTTTGGCAGTCTGTGCCGACAAGCAGACTTCGATATCGCACAAACTCTCGCGGGAGGTCAGTTTTGCAAAGGCCATTACCCGGAACTGCTCGGTGCAGGCAAACGATTTGGCATAACGGCCACCACCATGTCGATCGACAAGTCGGGTGAAGGTCGTCCAAGGCAAAAAATCCATCAGTTGGGCGAACAAAGTCATGCTGGTCTTCATGAGCGACTCCGGGTGTAGTTGGCCCGGGATTTTTTCGGATCTGCATTTTGACGTTCAAATCGACACCAAACTTTTTCGGGCTGAATCGACCGTCATTCATGGCTTTCAGCGATTTACCCTCTCGTTTTACCAGACTATAGGCTATAGGAAAGGATTAAGAATGATGTAACCGGTTGGGCTGGCAATTTCAGACTGCCGAGAGCGACCTAACAACGGCTCCTTAGAAATAGAATATTTGATCAAAACCCAAATCGAATGGAAAAGTCAAAGTTTTAATCGCACAGCATCCAATCAGCATGGTATCGTTTACGTTGATTCGAGGGACGATTTTTCACATTATTTACCTACTTTGTGAGGAGCGTAACCCAAAGTACAATTTTTTGGACATGAAATCAGGCAAATTGCTTCAACGTTCAGCACCATACCAATGGAGTAACCTGCCAACTTTGCACAGAAAGAAGTTTACGAGACACGAATCCCATCGGCCGAAGATCACCAGTTTTGCACAAAACTTCTGCAAACCTCATTAGCACGAATCCAAACATGGCGCTCCTTTTAAACATTTTGGATGATTGCAATCGTTCACTGGTCGAAAGAAAAATTTGGCTCAAAATTAAGGTAGCAGGTGCAGAGCTGATGCGCTATGCAATTCGAGTGAAAAATTCTACTACCCCCTCAAGGATTCCCTGAACACCCCGCTGTTTCTGCGCGGGCTATCATAAAAAACATGAAAAACAGACGATTTGCGCCCGCTTTCCATGAAATACAGAGGTTTTCCTCTGCACTTCATGGAAAACGGGCACACCTCGCCCACCAAAGGCAGCAATCGCTTACGCGCCAGCCACAGATTGGTCAGCGCAAACAGGGTGACAATCTGCCCGGCATTCTTCGCCAGACCCCGATAGCGAACCTTCACAAACCCAAACTGGCGCTTCACCACACGGAAGGGATGTTCAACAATCGCCCGCACTGCCGACAGCATCCGGTTGAACGCTTTCTGTTCCTCAGTCAGTGCGCCACCCGCCGGCTTCTTGGTCGGCGTCAGAACGGACAGATCACCTTCCTTCTCGAAGTCCTCGAGGGTTCGATTCTTCTTGTGATAGCCACGATCACCGAAGACGATGGCTTCTTCCCCATGCAGGCAACTCGCCATCATCGTGATGTCCGCGACCTTCGCCGTCGTGCATGCCACGGTATGAATCAAGCCGCTTTCGGCATCAACGCCAATGTGCGCCTTCATGCCAAAGTGCCACTGATTGCCCTTCTTGGTCTGTGTCATTTCCGGATCACGCTTCTTGTCTTCATTCTTCGTCGAACTGGGCGCTGCAATCAGTGTGGCATCAACGACCGTACCGCGCTTCATCGACAAGCCTTTCTCCGACAACACGGCATTGACCTCGGCAAAGATCGCGACAGCCAGATCGTGCTTGTCCAGCAGATGCCGGAAGCGAAGAATCGTGCTTTCGTCCGGCATCACGTCTTTGAAGGCATCCAACCCAGCAAAGCGCCGCAACAGCGGAACATCGTGCAGCGCCTCTTCCATCGCCGGGTCCGAGTAACCAAACCATTGCGGTATGAAGTGAATTCGCATCATCGTACCCAACGGCATCGGCGGGCGGCCGTTTCCCTTCTTCGGGTAGAACGGTTTGATCAGCGTTTCCAAACGGCACCATGGAACAACCTTTGCCATCTCCGCCAGGAGCACCGCCTTCCGGGTTTGCTTTCCAGCCTTCGGCAGAAATCCCGTCTCGGCCAGGCTCAATTGCTTCATCGATCTCATCTGTCTCACAGGCTCAATGACAATGCCGTCATTTTCTCAAATTACGCCGCATGACAACCACTTATGCAGACTTTCCTTAATCGCTTCCGGATGCTCGCCATCAGATATCGAACCAAGAGTGATTAATTAAAATTTAAAACAAAGGTTTAAATTATTAGAAAATCAATTCAAACGAATATTCTTACCATCTAATTTTAATATTCAATACATGCCTACCAAAAAATCAAACAAGTTTTAACAAATCACTTAACAGCTCGTTGAATTTTCCCCTGACTCCTCCGGCTATCGAACTCTGACAAACATGAATCAAACATTTCAACCCCCTTGTGGTGCCTTGAAACCGGATTTCAGCCAGTTTTTTGGCCACATATCGGGGTTATGGCAGCCTTTCGGCAACCGGTGGGCGGATTTCGCTCTACAACGTGTTCAATCGCCAGCCAAAGATCGTCGCCATTCGCGTCAGATTGTAAGTAGCCAAGGTAAAAATCGATTGAGCCTTCACTTTGGCCAATCCAATAAAACAGATCTTGCGAAGGCCACCTACCGTCTTCGCCCAACGAAATATTTCTTCAATTCGTTTGCGCAAGTGCAAGCTGACGCCGTAACAGGCATGTCGGGTCGTCCGTCCATCAATGGCGCCGTTTGTCTTTTGGGCAACATGTGGGGTCATGCCTCGCTGCCGCGTCACCTTGACGAAACCAGCGGTGTCGTAATTCTTGTCGGCACCCAAGGTAGAACCCCGTTTCAGAGAGCGTTTGGCCATCACCTTGGCCGCTTCACGCTTGGCCTTGCCCGTCGCCAGCATCGTTTCCACATCAACTGCCAAGCCAGTCCGGTTTTTCATCAGGGCATGGCCCATGAAGCTGAGCTTGAGCTTGGGCTGGTCGCCCTTGGACTTCTTGAACAGGCAGGCATCCTGATCCGTGGTCGAGGTATGCTTGTCGTTCTTGCGCTCTTCACCCGTAAAATCGACCGTCACGTTGCGGCCACCACCTTCCGGCGGCTTGCTGGAACCATCGTTAGCCTTAAAGCTTTTCGCCGACGCCCAAGCTTCATTCAGCGTACCATCGACCGAGAAATGCTCGGACGAGACCAGTCCGTGCCACCGTGCCAAACTAAGCACTTTGCCGAAGAAGGCGCGAGCCACCGTTTCGTTGAGCAGGTGGTCACGATTCTTCGTGAAACTGCTGTGATCCCGCACCTTGTCATCCATATCAAGACCGACAAACCAGCGATTGAGCAGCTTGTAGTCAATGTGCTGGAGGAGTTGAGGCTCGGAACGAATCGAGTACAGCGCCTAGATCAGACTGGCGCGCAGGAGATGCTCAGGCAGAATCGACGGGCACCCCATGTTCGCGTAGAGCACTTCGAAGTCAACATGCACTGTCGCCAAAATGCCATCCATCAGCACCCGCAATTTACGCAAAGAGTGCGACGCCGGAATCCGTTGTTCCAGTGTCCGGTAGCTGAATATCTCCGATTGGGTCACGTCGGCGCTGCACATGAAATCTCTATCACGTTGAATTCGAAAGACAGATTATGCCATTTGCATGAAATGGGTGGGGGTTTTCGACGACCTGTTAATGTGATAAAGGAGTAAAACTGGTTATGGCTGAATTAATCATCGATAGTTCTCGATTGCTTATAACGGGTGATAGTGGTTTCGTAGGTAAATACGCGACACAGCGCTGGCCCAACGCTTTGGGATTGTCATCTTTTTCTTTAAAACAAGATATTTGTGACAAGGCCGGTCTGATCAACTGCATTGAACATTTCAAGCCCAATATGGTATTGCATCTTGCGGCACTTAGTTTTGTACCGGACTCTTTTCGTTTTCCAGAGAAAACTTTTGAGATTAACTTTTTGGGCACTTTGCGTTTGCTTGAGGCACTCAAAGAAACAGAGTTCAAAGGCCGCATGTTGTTCATTGGCACCGGTGATGCTTACGGCTTGGTGCCGACAGAAAACTTGCCAATTTGCGAATCACAGCCCTTGCGGCCACGCAACCCATACGCAGTGAGCAAAGTTGCAGCCGAGGCATTATGTTATCAATGGAGCCAAACTAGTCCGTTCGAGGTGATACTGGCACGCCCTTTCAACCACATCGGGGCCTGGCAGTCGCCAAGCTTTGCCGTTTCAGACTTCGCTCGCCAAATTGCATTAATTGCAGCTAGGAAGTCACCACCTATTTTGAAAGTTGGAAACATTGAAACAACCCGTGACTTCATTGATATCACCGACATAGTTTCAGCTTATGAACACTTATTAAAATTTGGCTTAAATGGCGAATCTTATAATATCTGTTCAGGCAAAGAACATTCCTTGCGATCGTTGATTGAGCTTCTTTTAAAAATCTCTGGTGTCGAGGCTAGTATCGAGAGGGATCCGCAGCGTTTTCGGCCTTCAGATCAACTACGCGTCTGTGGCAACCACGAAAAAATCACTAAACATACTGGTTGGCAGCCATCCATACCAATTGAAGAAACCTTATCAAGTATTTATCGTTATTGGGAGAATGAAATTGGCAAGTAAAACGGCATTGGTAACTGGCGTAACCGGACAGGACGGGGCCTATTTGGCAAAATTTTTGCTCGAGAAAGGCTACAAAGTTTTCGGGCTCCACGCACGCCGCTCAAGCGACACTCTGTGGCGCCTACGTGAATTAAGTATCGAGAGTGACCTTGTTCTTCTTGATGGAGATCTGACCGACCTGTCAGCATTGATTCGCGTTATGGAGAAGTCCTCCGCGACCGAGGTTTATAATCTTGGCGCGCAAAGTTTTGTTGGAACCTCGTGGGACCAGCCCGTATTAACCGCCAACGTCACTGGTATTGGTGCACTCAACATGTTGGAAGCAATTCGTGCCGTCAATCCTAGAGCACGTTTCTATCAGGCGTCGACGAGCGAAATGTTTGGCATGATTCAGGAATCAATGCAGAGCGAAACAACCCCTTTCTACCCACGCAGTCCTTATGGTGTTGCCAAACTTTATGCCCACTGGATGACCATCAACTACCGCGAGAGCTATGGTTTACATGCATCGAACGGCATATTATTCAACCACGAATCACCGCTTCGTGGAATCGAATTTGTTACTCGCAAAGTCACCGATGCAGTTGCACGGATCAAACTGGGACGCCAAAAGAGTTTGCGCCTCGGAAATATCGACGCACAGCGAGATTGGGGCTTTGCGGGGGACTACGTGAAGGCTATGTGGTTGATGCTTCAACAGGATATTGCTGATGATTACGTTGTCGCTACAGGCAAAACTACAACAGTTAGAGATATGTGCCGTATCGCATTCTCCTATGCTGGCCTCAACTATGAAAAACATGTGATCATTGATCCTAGGTTCTATCGTAAAACTGAGGTGGATATACTATTGGGCAACCCAGCCAAAGCTAGAGAAAAACTGGGCTGGGTGGCCGAGACAGATTTGGAAACACTGATCAAAATGATGGTCGATGCAGACTTGGCTCGAGTAATCAAGGAATAGCTCACTAGCAAATTGCTCGCCGGTAAATTTTCAACATGCGTATCTCATCGCAAGGGGGAATTGAATACCTTCATCTGCCATGTGTTGCCATGCAGTCCCGACCTCAATATGATTAAAGTACATTGTAAGATTTTTAAGTATCACTGGCATAAATTCACCACTCGCCCGAAAGACTGCTTTCGATCGAGGGTAGTTCGCGAAGATGGGTTTTGTACTAAATTCAATATTAATTTTGCCTGCTCCCCCTACATTATTAATGTCATAATTCATTCTTCATGAATTCAGACTTATCTCCTACACTAGGCGCTGAACAGGTAGCCACGCCAGCGAGGCAGGTCTTCACTGTCCACCTTCAGAAGATCCCTTTGTTGGCCGGCATTGACTCGCAATGCTTAACGCAAGTCGCTTCTGCGTTGCAATTGCGCTCAGTAGAACGCGGACACCAAGTTTTACAAAAGGGAAGCGCGGGAGAGCACCTGCTGTTCGTTCTCTCCGGGCGCCTCCAAGCCGTTGATCTGACCGAAGATGGGCGCGAAATTGGACTATCCTTCCTGACAGCTGGCGACTATTTTGGTGAGTTGTCGATTATTGATGGTTTGCCGCGCTCGGCATCTGTGTTGGCATGTGAAACCTCCCTCCTTGCATTTTTACCGCGCGCGCAGGCACTAGTACTCATATATCAGAATCCGCTCGTGGCTGAGCGCCTGCTCAAGCGGATGGCGTCGACTATCCGTGCAGCGGCAAATTACCGAACCATACTTGGCATCCCAAACGCTTTTCAGCGAGTTTTTGCACTACTCAACCAGTTTGCCAAGATTGCGCCCGGTGGCTTGGTAGTTATCGAAAAAATGCCGACTCAACAGGAAATCGCAATCATGGTAAACACCAGCCGGGAGACGGTATCGCGCGCAATACATATTCTGATCCAGAAAGGCGTGGTGGAAAAAGACATGCGCCGTCTGATCGTTCGTCAGCCGGAGGCCTTGCGCAAAGTGGCTGCCACCGAAGCAGGATCCGTAGACAAATAGCAGGATGTCAATTTGAAATATTACTCATGATGATTCGCGGCTAAAATACTGTTTTTTGAGAAAACTTATCTAGTGATCGTTACCCTGCGCCAGTTGCTCATGGCGATTCCCACCACGTTGTATGCGAAAGACAAGCTCCTGCAGATGGCTTGGAGTGTCTGAATTTTGCTTGCCGCAGGGATTTTATGGTCAGCGCAATGGGTATTTTTTGCTGTTCTTTTGTTGGGTTTTGCCAAGGAGTACAGGGATAGTCGTTTTGGTAGCGGGTTCTGTATTTTTGATATTTGCGCCAATCTCATTGGGAGTACCTTTGCCCTGACTTTAACCAGCGTCTTGCCGGGGCCACTGCTTGAGTCATGAACATTCTTGTTAATGCAACCCCACTGCTGGCACCAGTCACCGGAATTGGTCAGTATATCCGCCAACTTTTTTTCGCTATGAACGAACTGCCGGATGCTCAACTGCACATTTGTTACGGATTGCGTTGTGAGAAAGAAATGCATACGTCATCGCAAGACGCTACCCGATCAATACAAAAAGCATACGGACTGGCGCGCCGACTGCTACCGAATCCACGAGCGACGAAACGCTTGGTGGAGGCGATGGCGTTCCGGTATCATGCACGATCAATTCCATCTGGAAGCATTTACCACGAGCCAAATTTTTTACCGCTGCCCTTCAACGGGCCAACGGTGATAACTGTATTCGACCTTTCCTGCTTCGATCACCCTGAAGCACACCCAGCCGAACGCGTACGAATCATGGAGCGCGGTCTTCCCAAGGCGCTGCAACGTGCCGATCACGTAATTGTTATTTCCGAATCATCTGCTCAAGCGCTACGTCACTGGTTCGATGTTGATCCAGCACGTATCACAAAGACTTATTTGGCCGCCGACCATCGGTTCCAGCCACACGGTTCAGAACTACTTTCCCCTGCCCTGAAAAAATTAGGCTTAACACCCGGTAGCTACGTGCTTAGTGTTGGCACGCTGGAACCGCGAAAAAATCTTAACACGCTGTTTGCCGCCTACGCCGGATTGCCTGACGCCTTGCGTCAGCGCTACCCACTGGTGGTGGCGGGCATGAATGGCTGGAACACAGAAGGGCTGATGAAATCTGCGAAAGAGTTAATTCGTCGTGGCGAGCTACGTTTACTAGGCTATGTCGCTGACGAATTGATGCCAAAACTTTATGCCGGCGCGGCTGCTTTTGCTTACCCGTCGCGCTACGAAGGCTTTGGTTTGCCCGCGCTTGAGGCTATGGCCTCCGGTATTCCGGTAATTACAGGCAACCTGACCTCCCTGCCAGAAGTAGTCGGCGACGCGGGCATCATGACCGATCCGGACGACGTTGCCGGAATACGAGAAAGCTTGCGCCAACTTCTTGAGGATCATGTCTTTGCCAAGGAGTTGGGTAACCGTGGCTTGATTCGCGCTCAGACCTTCAGTTGGAGACGCTGCGCCCAGGAAACCTTCGCTGTTTATGAAAAAGTTATGGCGCAACGGGATGGTTATCGTTGAAGAAACTCCGCGTCCTACATATTTATCGTACTTATTTCCCCGAAACGCAAGGAGGGGGACAAGAGTCCATTCGCCAGTTCTGTCTGGCGACCCAACCGCTCAATGTTGAGAATACGGTTTTTGCCCTGGCCCACAATCCTGAACCGGCTGTTATGCACTTGCCAGAGGGAAAACTGGTACGCGCACGTTCCTGGTTAGAAATTGCCTCTTGTGATTTTGGCGCCTGGGCTGCCTTGCAGCGTTGTCGTGAGGTTGCGGATCAGAGCGACATCATCCAGATTCACTACCCTTGGCCCTTCGCCGATATGCTGCTACCATTCATCCGTAGACGGAATCAGCCTGTAGTCGTAACTTATGTGTCGGATATCGTTCGTCAAAACAGCCTGAGCTATTTATACACCCCACTCAGGCGTTACCTACTAGGCACAGCGACACGCATAGTCGCCTCTTCGCCGAATTACATCCAAAGCAGTGAGATACTTCGCGGATATCTCGATAAGCTCAGTTGCATTCCCCACTGCCTGGCAGACACCTCTCCTCCAACACAGGATTTGAGCGCCCACTGGGAAACGCTACTCGGTCGGAATTTTTTCCTTTTCGTTGGCGTGCTGCGTTACTACAAAGGTCTGGATTTTCTGATTGCTGCAGCTAGCCAAGTCAAAGCAAGCATAGTTATTGTTGGTGAAGGCCCGGAGGGCAAACAACTACGTGAAAAAGTCGCGCGTAGCGAAATTGCCAATGTGCATTTCCTTGGCGCACTGCCTGATGATGACAAGATCGCCCTGTTTTCCTTATGCCGTGCAGTGGTTTTCCCTTCCCACATGCGCTCGGAGGCTTTTGGCATCACGCTATTGGAAGGCGCTCGGGCCGCCAAGCCACTAATTTGCTGTGAAATCGGCACCGGCACCACCTGGGTAAACCGGCACAATGAAACAGGATTGAGTATCCCTCCAGCCAACCCTGCAGCATTGGCACAGGCCATGAATCTGCTGGCCAACGATGATGATCTTTGTGCTCGATTTGGAAAGTGCTCAAGGGAGCGCTGGCAGAAACATTTCTCGCCAGCAGTGGTGGGAACGGCCTACCGACAACTTTATGATGAACTACTTTCCAACGATCGGTTCGAGGAATAATACGAACTCTGACCCCAGATAGCCACAGCCTGATAATGCCAGCGCACAACTTCTCGACAATTGGTGCGATACGCGTCGCCATTGGTGTTTTGGCCTGCACCCTGGCAATCCTCCTTGAATGGCAACGCCCCGAATTCCTCGTCCGTATCGATGAAGGGGTGCGTGACGCCTTCATTCAGTTCACTGCTGACCAAGAGCCGGAAGATAGACTGGTCGTCATTGACATCGACGAAACTACGCTGGAGAAAATCGGCCCTTGGCCCTGGCCTCGCCAACGAATAGCGGACCTTGTCGAAATATTGCTTGGATCGTATGGAGCCCGGGCAGTTGCGTTAGACATCGTTTTTCCTGAACCTGGAGATATGGAGGGTGATGCACGGCTTGCAGCACTGGCTGTCCATGCACCGCTAACTCTGGTTCAAATTTTTGACTACACGCTGCGCAACCCCGAAATCCACCAAGGAACAATCGCCGGTGGCTTGGCTAGATCACCCAACCCGGGTGTTTTGGCAGCTTATGGCTACATCGCCAACCATGTCGGTCTGGCGAGCGCTCGTTGTATCGGGAATATTGGCTACCTTCCGGATATCGATGGCGTTCTAAGGCATACACCGGTGCAAACGCGCTTCGAGGAGAAAGATTATCCGCACTTGGCGAGCGCCTTACGTGACTGCGCCGGACGTAACGAACGCAAAGACATTTCTGCCAAGCCACCTGCATCGACGTCTCTAGCCAATGAAAATGGCCTGTGGCGAGTTCCTTTTAGGCGCTCGTTGTCGGCCTACAACGTCATTCCTGCCATTGCCATCCTGGACGAGAGCGCACCGCACTCACTGATCAGCAATCGTTATGTGCTGGTTGGATCATCGTCGCTTGGACTCGGCGATCGGGTCAGTACCCGCTAGCACCGCTCAGTGCCGGCGTCATGGTCCACGCTGCCAGCCTTTCCGGATTGCTGGATATCGCTGAAGGGAAGGCGCATCCGCCATGGTCGGGACGCCTTTGGCTAACAGTGTGGTGCTTCTTGAGTATCGCTCTCAGCGTCGTCTGCATCGCAAGGCTACCCGCTTGGGGGGGGCTTTTATTATTGTCCAGCGTCGTTGCCGGCTGGCTGGCAGTGGCACTTTTCGGCATTTCGCGCCAAGCGGAATGGTCGGTGACAGCACCGCTCTGGGCTTATTTTTTGTTGCTTTTGATCGCCATTCCTCACGAATGGTGGCAGACGCAGCGCAGAAGCCGACGCTTGCTCGCGACCTTTTCTCATTATGTTGCCCAACCGGTACTCGATGAAATTCTGCGCCTGGGACTGACGCACAGCCTGACACCGACACTGCGTGAGGTCACCATCCTGATCGCAGACATGGAGGACTACACCCACACAACCTCCTCCCTAGCACTGGATGAGGCAGCCGCCCTGACCAAAGGTTTTCTTGGCTGCCTGACCCGCCCGGTACTTGCTTGGTACGGTACGCTGGACAAATACAGCGGTGACGGGCTGGTTGCTTTTTGGGGAGCGCCGCTGGACTGCCCCGATCAAGCAGACAGGGCGGTCAATGCCGCACTAGACATTCTATTGGAGGTCGATGCGTTCAATACCCAACGCCAGTCTCGTGGGTTCACTCCTGTACGCGTACGTATTGGCATCGAAAGCGGCAATGCGCTAGTTGGTGACTTGGGCACCTCCTTCCGCAGTACCTATACGGCAGTAGGCGATTGCATCAATTTTGCATCACGACTCGAAGCTGCAGCGCGTGACTTGCCAACCCAACTGGTAATCGGTGCAGCAGCACAGCGCAAGCTGATAAAACACAAGACCACTTCGCTCGGGCGAATCACACTGCGGGGAACCGAGACGACAATAGAGGTATTCACAATTGGTCTCGATTAGACCCCAACAAAGAAGCCCGTCTTTATCACTCACAGAAAACATTAACAAGTGACGAATATCACATTTCACGTTACAAACTTCAATCCTTCACTGTATAATCCGTCGCGATCAATCAACACGTCGCATCGCTCCTCGTGTGCATCCATCGGGCCACAATGCGAAGGATGCAGCTTCGGAGCAAACAACTTTATTCGCTTCAAGTTATTCCCATGGATGCCGGCGTAACCGGCCACGGATAAAAATGAAAAACAAGTTTTCCAGCCGCTCCGAAATCGCTGCCGCCATTTGGGAGCTCAGGCACCCTTTTTATGTGATCGGCGGCTTCAGTTTTGTCATCAATCTTTTGATGCTTCTTCCGTCGTTGTACATGCTGCAGGTTTACGACCGAGTCCTGACCAGCCGCAGCGAGATGACCCTGCTCATGCTGACAGTGATTACACTGGGTTTATATGCCGTACTTGCCGGACTTGAATGGGTGCGCTCCAGATCACTGGTCCGGATTGGCGCCCGCTTTGATGCAGCGCTGAATAACCGGGTATTCACTTCCGCTTTCGAAACTAACCTGCGGAGCCCCGGCACCAATGCCGGACAGGCACTTTCCGACCTGACCAACGTCCGCCAATTTATTACGGGCAATGGCCTGTTCGCTTTTTTCGATGCACCGTGGTTTCCGATCTATCTTGGCGTAATTTTCATGCTGCATCCGGTGATCGGCTGGTTTTCGCTGTGCGGAGCGCTGCTACTGGTAACCCTGACGCTGATAAATGAATGGGCCACCAAGGGACCGCTGACCCAGGCCAATCAGGCGGCCATCGTCTCCAACAATTACGCCACCAACAACTTGCGCAATGCCGAGGTCATTCAGGCCATGGGCATGATCGACAACCTTCGCCAGCGCTGGTATGACCGCTACAAACTTCTGCTGGCCATGCAGTCGGTCGCCAGCGATCGCGCCGGCACAATAACCGCCGTCAGTAAATTCATTCGCCTCGGGCAGCAGTCCCTGATTCTCGGCATTGGCGCCCTGCTAGTGATTAAAGGTGAATTGACCCCAGGTGCGATGATCGCCGGATCGATCCTGATGGGGCGCACCCTGGCCCCGGTCGAACAGTTGATTGGCTCCTGGAAGCAGTTAATCTCCGCACGCGGCGCGTTTGAGCGGCTGGAAAAAATGCTAAACCAGTTCCCGGCGGACAAGGAAAACATGTCGTTGCCCGCACCGGACGGGCAACTCTCGGTCGAAGGCGTTGTCGCTTCGGCTCCCGGCTCCAACGTTGCCATTTTAAAAGGCGTCAGCTTTTCATTGGCACCGGGCGACGCCGTTGCGGTGATTGGCCCCAGCGCGGCAGGAAAATCGACGCTGGCACGCCTGCTGGTCGGCATTTGGCCTGCCATGTCGGGCAAGGTCCGGCTCGATGGCGCCGACATCTTCACCTGGAACAAACTGGAACTCGGCCCACACATCGGTTACTTGCCGCAGGATGTCGAGTTGTTCGAAGGCAGCATTGCCGAGAACATCGCACGCTTCGGCGAGCTTGATCACGAGAAGGTAATTGTTGCGGCTCGTCAAGCCGGTGTGCATGAGATGATTTTGCGCTTCCCGGAGGGCTACAACACGCCGATTGGCGTCTCCGGCGGCTTCCTCTCGGGCGGACAGCGGCAGCGTATTGCACTGGCGCGTGCGCTTTACGGCCACCCAGCCCTGATTGTTCTGGATGAGCCCAATGCCAGCCTTGACGATGCCGGAGAGGCCGCACTGGTGCAGGCTATCCAGTCGCTCAAGAAAGAAGGGTGCACGGTGGTGCTGATCACGCACCGGACAAGCATCATTTCAGCGGTTGACAAGATATTGTTGTTACGCGAAGGCCAGGTCGCAGCTTTCGGCCCGCGTGACGAGGTGCTTACTGCCATGGCCAAGGCTGCCCGTCCCAACGTACCGGCAGTTGCTGGCAAACCTCACACTGCTTGACCTCGATTAATCTGTAACCTGAACCGATTGCAAACTCACTCATGCTACCCAAGTTGATCGAGCGCGCCAAACGCGCTATTCCTGCCGACCGTGTCATTGAAGATGCGGAACTTGTCGACATTGCAGACAAGATGGCCGATACGCGCTCCTCCCTGAAAATTGGCAGCACCGTCATGCTGCTCGGCTTTGCCGGCTTCCTGATCTGGGCAGTCGCGGCACCGCTTGACGAGGGCGTTCCCGCCTCTGGCACATTCACTGTTGCTTCCCAGAGAAAGACGGTACAGCATCTGAGCGGAGGTATCGTACAAACCATTCATGTCAAGGAAGCCCAGGAAGTGAAGGCGGGAGCCCCCTTGATCACGCTTGACGACACCCTGGCCAAAGCAAATTTTGATGCGGCCAAACAACAGTTTTACTCACTGCAGGCTCAGGTTGATCGTCTGGAAGCAGAAGCCAATGGTGCGGCTACTTTTGCATTCTCGCCTGCCTTGCTTGCCGCCCAGGACGATCCGGTCGCAGCCAACTACATGGGCACGCAACAGCGTCTGTTTCTCACGCGTCGAGCCGCGCTACAGGGCGAGATTGCCATGCTCACGCAGGCAAACCAGAGTGCGCAACAACAGATAGCCAGCCTGGAAGCGCAATTGGAGGGCAAACGAGCCCAGCTTAAATTTGTCATAGAACAACTGGCCGGGACCCGTGATCTCGCCAAGGATGGTTATCTGCCACGTAACCGCTGGTTTGAAGAGGAGCGGCTGGCGGCCGATCTGAACGCTTCTGTAACCGAGTTGCAAGCTACCGTTCTGCGTGCCCAAAGTATGTGGCTTGAAGCGAAACAGCGCCTGGCTCAACGTCAGCGCGACTTCCAGAAGGAAGTCGAAAGCCAGCTTGCCGATGTCAAGCGTGATGCGCTGGTTGCGGCAAATCGCCTGCGCGCCGCTCAGGAAGAATTCGAGCGTACGATCATTCGTGCGCCGGTTGACGGTTCCGTAGTCGGTCTGGCAACTCATTCAGTCGGCGGCGTGATTCCACCCGGTGGTCGCCTGATGGACATCATACCGAAGGGTGAGGCACTGGTCCTTGAAATGTCGGTACCTTCCCACCTGATTGACCGGGTTCATGCCGGATTGCCGGCAGAAGTACAGCTTCATGCATTCGCCAACGATCCCAATCTGATCCTAAAGGCAAAAGTTGACTCGGTCTCAGCAGATTTGATGCCCAGCAACAATCCGAACATGCCACCTTATTACCTCAGTCGAGTCAGCATCACCGCAGAGGGAATGAAGACGCTGGGTGGCCGGATCATACAGCCCGGCATGCCTGCTGAGGTGGTCGTCATTACCGGTGAACGAACCTTCCTGCAATATCTGTTAAAACCCCTCCGCATGCGGCTGTCCAGTTCGCTGAAGGAGTCTTGATGCGTCGCGCATTGTCCAAAACCGGCTACCTGACCGTCCTGCTGAGCAGCTTGTTTCTATCGCAGGCCCATGCAGTGAATCTGGAAGCGGCCTACCTCTCGGCTCAGTCATACGATGCCGATTTGCAGTCGGCAGAAGCAACGCGCCTCGAGGCCGAAGAAGGAATTCCGGTAGCACGTGCAGCATTGCTACCGCAGATTAATTACAACTTTCAGCGAAACAAGGCGAATACAACCAATTACCAGCTAAGCACCGGAACCAACAGAAATACTGGTGATTACTTTACGGAATCGGAGTCGCTAACCCTACGCCAGCCGCTCTATAAAAAATCCGCATGGGCCAGCTTTGAATCAGCTCAAGCCCAGTCTGAAGCTGCCAACGCCAACTACCGAAAGGAAGTACAAAATCTTGGCCTGCGTGTTGCTAGCAGCTATCTAGAAGTGCTACTGGCTCGCGTCGCACAGAGCCTGGCAAATGCCGAAACCAAAGCTCTGGAGGGCTTGGTCGCATTAGCCGAGCGTGCTATCAAAGCCGGCACCGGCACCCGCACTGACGTCGACGACGCCCGGGCGCGGCGTGACATGGCAAAAGCGCGGGTATCGGAGGCAAACATGCTGCTGAATCGGGCCTCGCGGGACTTTCAAACGGTTACTGACATCGATGCCAGCCTATTGCCAGCCATCGACCCACGATCACTTCGCGGGAAGTCAATGGCGATCATCAATCGCGCTGAATGGCTGGCCCGTATCGAAGCCACCAGCCCGGAACTTCAATCTCTACGCAAGCAAGTCGACGCTGCAAACGCCGAGATTGAACGCGCCAAAGGGGGACATTACCCCAGCCTTGATCTTGTGGTCAGTCATCAAGAAGGCCAAAGCGAAACCAACATAACTGTCGGTACAGGCTATCGTACCAATTACGCCGGCCTGCAGTTTTCATTGCCATTGGTCAGCGGCTTTGGCGTTATGGCACAGGTCCGCCAGACGTCAGCACGCGCTGATCGCGTGCGGCATACGCTGGAATCAACCCGACGAAAACTACTGGCTGAAGCCGACCGTCTCTACCTTGCGGTCGAACTGGGCATCGAGAAAGCCGAAGCAACCGAACAGGCGATCGCCTCAGCTGAGCAGGCACTAATCTCTGCGCAAAAAGGCGTTTCCGCCGGTACCCGAAATATTGTTGACGTACTGGATTCGGAGCGTCGGGTTTATGAGATGAAACGTGATCAGGCGATCAGCATTTTCGAACTAGCCAATAATCGCCTCAAATTTCTGGCTCTGGCGGATGCCATTGACGGCGAAGCCATCAAATACACCAGCAATTGGCTGGCGACGGGGCGGCGTTGATATTCCTGTAGCCCTACGGTAACCGAGGCCTTGAAAATATTCAGCGAGGCCTCGAATGCGGCATGACGAAATGCCAAGCAAAGAAGATTGAGCGCCAGAGCAGAATCAGAGATTACCGCCTCATCACCACCTCTTGTGGCAGCTATCGCACTCAACTTATTGGGTCTTATACAAGACTGATAAGATTGCCCTGCCGCCAACGCTTGAACAGATCAGCCCAATTTTGGCCCGGCACGATCTGAGCTCCTCCCCCCAACACCCTCCAAAGCGAACTCCCCGGAACTACTGGTGAGCATCGCCATCTGATGCTCAGGCATTTACCAAGCAATCATTTTCGCCCTGGCAGAAACGCAGCCCGGCAACATTTGGTTTAGTGTTCTTCCTCGCTGTTAAACCCTCAAATCATTGATCGACTCCCCGTGCAAACCGAGCATTCTTCCGACGAAATCGTCCGCGCCCGTTCGCTGGCCAAATACCGCCAACATGCCGATGGCTACGACTCGACTTGCGGCCCGACCTGGCCGATTCGCGAGAGGGCGGTGGCGGCGCTGCAGTTGCAGCCGGGTCAGGTTGTCCTCGATGTCGGCTGCGGTACGGGCTTGAGTCTGGCGCTGCTGCGCGCGGCGGTCGGTGAGACCGGGCGTATTTATGGCTTTGACCAGAGCCCGGAAATGCTGGCTTTGGCGCGGGCGCGGGCGGCTTCGGCGGGCTGGCGCAATGTCGAGTTATTTGAAACGTCAGCCCAGGCGCTGAATCTGCCGGAGCCGGTGGATGCGCTGCTTTTTCACTACACGCACGACATCCTGCGTTCGCCGCTGGCGCTGGATCGGCTGGTCGGTTCGGCCAGACCGGGGGCGATGGTGGCGATTGCCGGGGTCAAATATTTTCCGCGCTGGCTGGCGCCGTTGAATTTTTGGGTCTATCTCAAGAACCGCCCGTACAACGGCGAACCGGGGGAATTGGCCTCGCCGTGGGATCGCATTGCCCCACGCCTGAGCGACTGGCGCTTGGCGCCCACGCAGTTCGGCATGGGTTATCTGGCCTCTGGCCGGGTCAGCCAAAGCAGCCCCAAAAACGCATGAGCGCCGCCGCGCCGCCCAAAGACTGGCGCCGCATCACCGGCGCGCTTCTGGCCATCGTCTTCCTCAATGGCATGCTCAGTTTTCGCGACTGGTGGCCGACGCCCGGCGTTTTGCCCGACCACCGGCTTTCGCCGGAATTCGTCTGGGTCTGGCTCGCTTTGCTGGCCGTGGTGGCCTGGCGTGGCGCGCTGTCGCGGCGCAGCCTCAACATTTTTACCTTCGTTTTTCTGCTGCTGGTGCTCGGGCGTTATGGCGACGTCACCGTCCCCAGCCTGTTCGGGCGGCCGATCAACCTGTATTGGGACGGGGCCAATATCCCGCGATTTTTATGGGTGTCGGCGCAGGAAAAATCAGGGTGGCAAAGCGCCGCTATCGTTGCGATAGTTGGGGTGTTGTTTTGGGGGCTGTTTCGCCTGCTGCGTGCCGTCATTGCCGTCACCGCGCGTGACGCCGTGCCCTACGCGCTGCGCAGCCGCCTGGGGTGGGCGATGAGTTCCCTTGCCGTGCTGCTCGCGGTGGCCAATCAAGCCGGGGCCAGCTTTACCTGGCCGCTGGTCGCCAAGCCGGTGATTCCCTCTTATTGGCGCCAGGTACAGTTGTTGGCCGCCGCTTTTTCGCCGCAGCATCAGGCGGCATTGTTGCCGGCGACGACTGCGGTCGACACCGCAATGGCGGCAAAATCCGCGAACACGCTGGGCGCATTGGGCGGGCGCGATGTTTATCTGATCATGCTCGAATCGGTCGGTGCAATCACCTACGACGACGCCCATGCTGCCCGGACGCTGGGGCCGAGCCGTGAGCGTTTTGCCGCCGATATTGCGGCCAGTGGTCGGCATGTCGTCACCGCCTTTTTCCGTTCGCCAACCTTCGCTGGCGGCTCGGACTTGGCGCAACTGGGCGTACTTTCGGGGATCGACCTGAGCGACCCGATGCGCCACGATTTGCTGCTAACCACACAACGGCCGACCTTGATCTCGCTGTTCAAAGCGCAGGGTTACCAGACTTTCGGCCTGTATCCGGCGCTGAATTGGGAATGGCCGGAACGCGCCTTTTACGGCTTCGATGTGTTTCTCGAACGCCGCGATCTCGGCTACGCCGGCCCTGCAATGGGTTTTTGGGAGCTGCCTGACCAATTCACCGCTGCTCGTTTTGAAAAGATTCACCCCCGCGACAACGGGACACCGCCGCGCTTCGTCTTCTTCCCGACCATTACCTGCCACCTGCCCTTCAGCCCGGTGCCGCCGTACCAGGCGGATTGGTCGCGGGTGCTGGCGGCGCAGCCCTTCGACGAGGCCGAAACGCACCAGACACTGGCCCAAAAGCCGAACTGGCTGAACATGGCGCCGGATTATCTGCGCATGGTGAATTACACCTACCAATGGCTGGGCGCCTACTTTCGCCAGCCCGAACCGCGTGAAGCGATTTATGTGCTGGTCGGCGACCACCAGCCAGCGGCCAACATCACCGGCGAAGGGGCGTCATGGGATGTGCCGGTGCATATTGTTTCGCGTGACAGCAAACTGTTGGGGCGCTTTATCGAGCAAGGTTTCCGGCCCGGCATGGAGCCGCCACGACAGGCAATTGGCGCATTGCACGCCCTGACCGGAATGATGCTGGAAAGCTTCGCCGCGCCGGCAGCTCAGAGTTTGGCCAAGCTCGGCCCGCTGCCGGGAGTCGTCCGTTGAGGCCAACCGACGGCAAACGCCAGCCCCAGCCAGGTGAATGCCAGACCCAGCGCCTGCCCATTGGCAAGACCTTCCTGCCAGACCACCAAGCCGGCCGCTATGGCGATGAGGCAAGCCAAGCCACGTTCCAGCTTCGCCGCAGCGCCCAGCCGATCACCCATGGCGGCAAGAGCGCAGATCAGGACTGCCGGGGCAATCAGCAAGGGCCAGACGAGCGGCCGATAGCGGGCGTCGAAGACCAGCCCAACGGCCATCAGCGCAACGAAGCCGAGCAGGACCGCAACGGCAATCGCCAGCCAGCGCTGGCTGCGTTGGTTTTTACTGTTCAGACAGCCATCAGGCCGGGGCGGTTTTCTGGTGGAATCCAGCCATCGAACACCCTGGCGAGGCGCCCTGCGGCCAACAAGGCGCACAGCCCGGCACTGAGCGCAACGCCAGCGCCAAACGTCCAGTCGAGCGGACTTCGGCTCCATTGCAGCAACATCTGCCCTTGCAAAATCCCCAGCGGGACGAGGCCGGCACCGGCCAGTATCAGCGCGGCAGTTGCCGCCCTGCCATGAGGTTTTCGGGTGCTGGCGGATTTTGGCCCGCGCCACATCCCGCCGCCCAATCCCCACAACAACCCGGCAGCACCCCCGATCAGCGCGCCCAGAGGCAAACGCCACCACACCGGATCAGCAGCCACCGGGCCATTCAGGCTCACCCGTTGCGTACCATCGGCCGCGAACAACCCCCAGTAGCCGCCCATCGCGCCTTCCAGCTGGCGCTTCCACGGCTGGTCGAAACCTTCGATCAGGTTGTAATGCAAGGCGCCATCCTGACGGGCCAGCAGTTCGCGGATAAAGCGCGCCTGTTCCAGCTGGCCGGGCACGGCCGCACCGCGCTGGCGCCCGGCGGCCGGCCAGCCGGTTTCGGCGATGAAGACCGGCAGCGGGGCAAAAAATGCGCGAATTTTGGCGTTGACCGCAGCAACGTGCAGCACCGCCTGCTCGATCGCCACCGGCTCGTCTTCCCAGTAGGGCAGGACGTGGGCGGCAACGACATCGACGTGCGGGCGCAAGGCATCGGCGTGGCGCACCCAGAATTCCCAGACATCGGCATAAGCCACCGGCACCGCCGATTCGCGCCGGGCCCGGGCCAGCAAGCCGGCCAGTTCGGCCGGCGGCAACTCGCCACGCAGCAGCACTTCGTTGCCGACAACCAGCAGATCAATCACATCGGCGTAGTCACGACTCAGCCCCAGCGCCTTATCAAGCTGCGCCTGATTGGTCACGGCGTTGCCATCAATCCAGGCGCCCAGCACGACACGCAACCCGAGCTTGCGGGCAATCGCCGGCACGGCATCAAGGCCGTGGTCGAGTCCATAGGTGCGGATGCAGCCGGTGACCTGACTGAGCAAGCGCAAATCGGCCTCGATCATCGCCGGGGCGACTCTCAAAGCCGGGTCGAATGGCGAATGGCCGGGGCGGCGAAACGGCGCGTAGGAAACACAGGGCAGGCGCAATTCGGCGGCCTCGGGCAGCGCCCCCGGCCGGCCCTGATTGAACGACCAGAGCAGCAGAATCAACAAACCCAGCGCCAGCCCGCCCAAAACCAGGGCGCGACGCCACATGGGGACAGGTTTTTGTGAAAACAAATCGGGCAAATCGGCGGTCATGGCTGGCGCAGGCGTCTTCGCCGCGGTTGAGCGCTGGCGTCTTGAGTGAGGCATTGATCGTAACGCAGAAAACGACGGCGACCAGCAGCCCGACACCGCCGCAAGCCGGTTCGCCGGAACGCCATTCCGAGCGCCGGCAGGGCAAGGCCGGGCGGCGGATCAGTGCCGTGATCATTGCACTGCTGGTCACGCTGCTCAACTATGTGGTCTGGTGGGCCTTCAATCCGCAAATTGCCGCCCCGGATGCCTCGCCGCGCGTTGCTGGCCTGGCCTACAACGGCTTCCAGCGCTGGGATAGTCCGCTGACTCAGCGCTTTCCGAGCGATGCCGAACTCGCCGCCGACCTGCAACAACTGGCCGGCATGACGACGCGGCTGCGCACCTACAGCGCCAGCGAACTGCCCAAGCTGCCGGCGCTGGCCGCTGAAAAAGGCCTGCGCCTGACTGCCGGCGCCTGGTTCGACGCCCGGCGGCCCAACAACGAGCGCGAAATCGAAGCCCTGATTAGCGCAGCGAGCCAATCCCCAAACATCGAGCGCGTCATCGCCGGCAACGAAACACAGTTGCGCGACGAACTGAAACCGGCCGAGTTGTACGCTTATCTGGATCGCTTGCGCAGCGCGCTGAAAATCCCCGTGTCGACCGCCGAACCTTGGCATGTCTGGCTCGCCCAGCCGGCCTTGGCCGATCACGTCGATTTCATCACGGTGCATCTGCTGCCTTATTGGGAAGGCCTGCCGGTCGATACTGCGCTCGATTACGCCTTGCAACGCTACGCCGAAGTGCGCCAGCGCTTTCCCAATAAACCGGTGGTGATCGGCGAAATCGGCTGGCCGAGCAATGGCGACCGCCGCGCCGCAGCCGAGGCCAGCCCGGACAATCAGGCGCTGTTCGTCCGGGCGTTTTTGGCCAGAGCAAGCCAGCTCAATCTCGATTACTACCTGATGGAAGCCATCGACCAGCCGTGGAAATACGCCACCGAGCGCGCGGTCGGCGCGCACTGGGGTCTGCTCGATGCGTCACGCCAGCCCAAGTTTGCCTTCACCGGCCCGGTGCAGGCCGACCCCTATTGGCAAGGCAAGGCGCTGCTCGCTTCCGGGCTGGGCTTGCTCGCCGTGCTGCCGTTTTTGCTCGCCTTCACGCCCATGCGCCTGGCCGGGCGCGTCGCCTTTGCGCTCAGCCTGCAAGCCGTTGCCTCCTTTGCCATCCTGCTCGCCGCCCTGCCCTTGAGCCACTATTTGCGGCCGCTCGACATGGCTTTTCTGGCCGTGCTGATCCCGTCGCTAGCCGTGATGGGCGCAATCCTGCTCGTCCAGCTTTTTGAATTTGCCGAACTGTTCTGGCCCGGCAGCCTGCGCAACGAGGCGGCGGCGCGCCCCTTGGGTGCACTCACAGCACCGCCTTTCGTCAGCATTCATCTTGCCTGCTGCAACGAGCCGCCGGCAATGGTGATCGCCACCATCGACAGCCTGCTGGCGCTGGATTGGCCGGCTTTTGAAGTGGTGATTGTCGACAACAACACGGCCGACCCGGCGCTCTGGGAGCCGGTCGAAGACTACGTACGGGCGCGCCTCGCCGCCGGCACACGGACGCCGCTGCGCTTCTATCACCTGCCTGACTGGCCGGGTTACAAGGCCGGGGCGCTGAATTTTGCGCTGGAAAAAACCGACCCACGCGCCGAATGGATTGCTGTGGTCGACGCCGATTATTTGGTCAAAACCAACTGGTTGAGCGCCCTTGCCGGCCATTTTGCCGACCCGACGGTCGGCGTCGTACAGTCGCCCCAGGCCCACCGCGATTGGGGCGGGTCAGCGCTGAGCCGCATGATGAATTGGGAGTACGACGGCTTTTTCCGCATCGGCATGCACCACCGTCAGGAGCGCGACGCGGCGATCCAGCTTGGCACGATGACCCTGATCCGCGCCCCGGCCCTGCGCCAGGTGGGCGGTTGGGAGCCGGCCTGCGTCTGTGAAGACACCGAACTCGGCCTGCGCCTCCTGCAGCAGGATTTGCGCGTCGTTTATGTCGATCAGGTGCTCGGCACCGGCCTCGTTCCGACCGACTTTGCCGCCTATCAGCGCCAGCGCCGGCGCTGGGCGCAAGGCGCGATGCAGATTTTGCGCCGGCACTGGCGCGTCCTGCTGACCGGCGCCAAACTGCGCCCGGCCCTGCGCTACCATTTTGTCGCCGGCTGGTTGCCCTGGCTGGGCGATGCCCTGCACCTTTTGTTCAGTATCGCCGCCATGCTATGGACGCTCGGGGTGCTGATCGCCCCCGAAACCTTCGGCCTGCCCATCGCGCTTTTCGTCGCGCCGCTGGCGGTATTTTTCGCCGTTCGGCTGGTGCTTGCGCCGCTGCTTTACGGGCGCCGCGTGCCCAGCCCGAGCGCGGACATTGCCGGTGCGGCGCTGGCCGGTATGGGGCTTTCGCACAGTATTGCGCGCGGGGTGATTGCCGGATTGTCGCGGCGGCAGGCGGTTTTTGAAGTCACGCGAAAAGGGCTGGCGAGCGACAAGCCAGACGCGCCGAAAGTCAAAAAGCCAAACACCTTCGCCTCGGTGCGCGAGGAATTGCTTCTGCTCGGCGGCCTGCTGGGCTGCATCGCCGCGCTGATTGCGCTCCAGCCACCCGACGCCGGCAATGCGCTGGCCGGCTGGATATTGGCGCTCAGCCTGCAAGCCTTGCCCTATGCCGCGGCTGTAGCCTGTGCCGGGCTTTCCGGTCTTCAGGGCACGAAAGCAACTGCTGATCCGGCTTAAAGGAATGAAGCCGGGAAATGCGCCAATTGGGCAGCAATGCTGCGACCATAGAAGCAAGGTCTGGCCCTAGGGTCAACCGCGAAAATCGGGCAATTTCCACGCCTTGTCGTCTAAAAAAATCGCCTTAAACATGGCCTAAAAACACCGCCTGAAAACTCAAGGAAAAATCGCCAGAAACAAGAAGACGGCGAACAGCACAAGGTGAACCGTGCCTTGCATGATCGTGGCTTGACCGCCAATTACAGTGATGGCGCTGACGATCAGGGTCAGGGCTAAAAGAACAATTTCCTTGGCAGGCAAGCCAAGATCGAGCGTCATACCGAGCGAGATGGCGACCGCACCCACCGCAGGAATGGTCAGACCGATGGTGGCCAATGCAGAGCCCAATGCCAGATTGAGACTGGTCTGAATCTGGTTGCGCCGCGCCGCCCGTAAGGCAGCCAACGTTTCCGGCATGAGAACGAGCAGGGCGATGGCGATACCGATGACCGCCAGCGGGGCAGACATCGCTTCGACCCCGCTCTTGATTGCCGGCGACAACTGTTTGGCCAAACCGACAACGCCGACCAAGGCGAGCAAAAGCAGCACAAAGCTGGCCCAGCTGGTGGCAAGTTGCGGCGAGCTGGCATGGGCAGTTGCATCGTCAGTTGCTAAATCGCTCTCATGCACATGCGCCAGAAAATGGTCTTTATGGCGCACCGTTTGCACAAAAACGAAGACCAGATAAAGAATCAGCGACATCAAACTGGCAAACCCCAACTGCGCATTCGAGTAGCTTGGCCCCGGCGTGGTGGTGGTGAATTGCGGCAGAATCAGCGTCAGCGTGGTCAGCGCCGCCAGCACGGAGAGCGCGGCGCTACTGCCTTCAGCACGAAAGCGAACGATGCGATGGCGAATGCCACCAGCCAGCAGACAAATGCCGACCACACCGTTGCAGATGATCATCACCGTGGCAAAAACAGTATCCCGCGCCAGGCTGCGCGCTTCGTCGCCGCCCGAGAGCATCATCGAGATGATCAAGGAAACTTCGATCACGGTTACCGCCAGCGCCAGAACCAGCGTGCCCAGCGGTTCGCCGATGCGGTGCGCAATGATCTCGGCGTGATAAACGGCGACCAGGACGGTGGCAATCAGGGTCAGCGATACCAGGCCCAGAAACAACGCACTGCCACCGCTCCCCAAGCCGGATAACAGCAGAGCGCAAGCCAGCAGCGGAACAATCAGGGTGATGGCAGGCAGATCAAGGATTCGAGGTAGGCGCACGGGGTTCCGGTTCAGTAAAGATTGCGGTTTGAAGAGCATGGCGGCGGCGCTCATTTACCGAATGGCATAGCCGGCTCAAGCGCAAAGTGTATCCTCCGAGCAGGTATTTTCACTCATTCGCTGAATATTTCTACCGACAAAGGCGCCCCATGAACTTTCACTTGCCGCGAAATCTTGCCCTCCTCCCGCTGGCCCTTGGCGCCGCACTTTCGCTGGCAACGAGCGCACTAGCCGAAGTGAATACAGCGATCACTGATGCGCCGTTGCCGCCGGCCCTGATCAGCAAAGTGAACAACGCGGTTGATGCCGACACGGCACGCCTCACGGCTATTTTCAAGGATTTGCATCAGCACCCGGAAATCGGCTTCACCGAGAAGCGCACCGCGGCAATCGTTGCAAAGAACCTTAAAGCGCTAGGCTTTGCGGTCACCGAAGGGGTGGGCCAGACCGGCGTGGTTGGCGTGTTGAAAAACGGCCCCGGCCCAACCGTCTGGTTCCGCGCCGATATGGATTCGAATTCGGTTCGCGAAGCCACCGGCCTGCCTTACGCGGCAACGGCGAAACAGCGGCTGGCCGATGGCAGCGAGATTGATGTCATGCATGCCTGCGGCCATGACGCGCATGTGACGTGGCTGCTCGGCATGGCCAAGGCAATGGCGACGATGAAAGCAGACTGGTCAGGCACCCTGGTGGCTTACGCCCAACCTGCCGAGGAAGTGGGCACGGGAGCGCAAGCAATGGTGGAAGACAAATTATGGGAGCGCGGTTTCCCCAAGCCCGACTACGCGTTCGGGACGCATACCGCACCGGGGCCGGTGGGCTACGTCGCCAGTTCGCCCGGCGTGCGCATGGCGGGGGTTGATCAGCTCGACATCACGTTTTATGGCATTGGCGGGCATGGCTCAACGCCGCAGATGACCATCGACCCGGTGGTGATGGCGGCGCAGGCGGTGCTGGCCTACCAGACCATCATCAGCCGCAACCTCGACCCGCAGGCCTCGGCGGTGCTTTCGGTCGGCTCAATTGTCGTCGGGCGCGACAACAACGTGATTCCCGACAGTGCCGTGCTCAAACTCAATTTGCGCTGGTTCACCCCCGAAGTGCGCGAGCAAATGCTCAAGCGCATCGACGAAATCAACCAGGGCGTGGCGATTGCCGCCGGGGTAAGCACCGACAAGATGCCGACCCGGCTGATGAAAGGCAACTCCGGCCCGCTGATTAACGACAAGGCGCTGGTCGCGCGCATCAACCCGGCGCTGGAAGGTTTGCTCGGCAAAGGCAAGGTGATCGACCAGTTCCCCTCGGTCATGGGCTCGGAAGACTTTCAGGAAGCCTTCAAGCCGCTGAACACTCCGTATGCCTTCATGCTGGTCGGCGTTGCGCCACCCGACATTTTTGCCAAGGCGCAGGCGGCTGGCAAGCCGTTTCCTTACGCCAACCACAACCCGGATTTCTTCGTTGACCTAGCCGCCATCCCGATCGGGGCGAAAGTCAATACCGTGGCGGTGCTGAGCGTGTTGGCGAAGCCGCGCTAAAGTCAGACCGAAGCATTTCAGCGTCAACGAAAAACGGCGGGCTGCAACCCGCCGTTTTTCGTGGGGTAACAGCCTCAAGCCTGATAAACGATGCGCCCGCCAACCAGCGTCGTCTTGACCTTGCCGGTCATCATATAGCCCGTCCATGGCGAATTCTTGCCCCGGCTCTTGAGCGCTTCCGGGGTGAGTTGCCAGTTCGCCTCCGGGTCGAAAATACAGATATCGGCGACGGCACCTTGGGCCAGTTGACCGCTTTCCAGCCCGAGCACTTCGGCCGGGGCCGAGGTGATGCGGGCCAAGGCATCCGACAGCGAGAGCTTCAGACTTTCGGCCCATTTCAGGGTCAGCGGCAGCAAGACTTCAAGGCCAGTGGCGCCGGCTTTGGCTTCGCCGAAGGGCAACAGCTTGTCGTCGGCCGCAACCGGGGTGTGATCGGAACAAATGGCCGCCAAGCCGGAGGCGGCTGCGGTCGACAGCGCCAGACGGTCATTTTGCGCCCGCAAGGGCGGACAAAAACGGGCGTGCGGATTGAAGAAGCCGATATCGTTTTCGGTCAGCAGCAGGTGATGCACGCCGATGTCGCACGTCACCGGCAAACCTTCGTCGCGGGCGGCCTTGACCAGCGCCACACCAGCCGCCGAGGACAAGCGCGTCAGATGGACGCGGCAACCGGTATCGCGCACCAACTGAACAATGGTGGCGATGGCGATGGTTTCGGCGGCCACCGGAATACCGGCCAGGCCGAGGCGGCTGGCGACTTCGCCTTCGTGGGCAATGCCGTTGCGCGACAACCAGTGATCCTGCGGTTGCAGCCAGACGGCAAAGCCGAAAGTGTTGGCGTACTCCATCGCGCGCAACAGGGCTTCGGTATCCACCACCGGCGCCTTGGCTTGCGAGAAGGCGACACAACCGGCTTTTTTCAGGCCGACCAACTCGGCCAGGCGCTCACCTTTCAGGCCCAGCGTCAGCGCGCCGAGCGGCAGGACGCGGGCCTTGCGGATTTCCTTGGCACGATGGACCAGACGATCAGCCAGTTCCGGCTCATCGAGTGGCGGATCGGCATCAGGCGGCACAACAACGCTGGTCACACCACCCGCCACGGCGGCAGCCAGTTCGGCTTCGATACTGTTCAGCCGGGCACCGAGGTCGATCAGGCCGGGGCAGACGACGCAGCCGCTTGCATCAATGGTTTGTTCAGCCGTAAAACCGGCGGGCGCTTCGCCCAGTGCGGCAACCTTGCCATCAACAATAAATAGTGACGTGCTGCGGTCGACGCCGTTTTTGGGGTCAATTACACGGCCGTTTTCAATAACGATGTTCATATCTAGGACTCCCGAAGGGCCGCCCCGAGGGAGGCCTGCCCCCCGAGGGGGGCAACGAATGAAGTGAGTGAGGGGGCAGTCAGTTCCCCGCAACGATGCTCATGACGGCCATGCGAACCGCGATACCAAAGGTGACCTGCGGCAGGATGACGGCCTGCGATCCATCAGCCACCGCCGAGTGGATTTCGACCCCGCGATTCATCGGCCCCGGGTGCATCACGATGGCGTCAGGACTGGCCAGCGCCAGCTTTTGCGGCGTCAGGCCGTAATGGCGAAAATATTCGCCGGCCGATGGTAGTAGCGCGCCAGTCATTCGTTCATTTTGCAGGCGCAACATGATGATCACGTCGACGTCCTTCAAGCCTTCGTTCATGTCATGAAAAACATGCACACCGAGCTTGTCGAGATGCTTGGGCAACAAGGTTTCCGGCCCGATGGCGCGGACTTCCGGCACACCCAGCGTGGTCAGGGCGTGGATGTCGGAACGGGCGACGCGGGAGTGCAGGATGTCGCCCACAATCGCGACGCGCAGTTGCGTGAAATCCTTCTTGTAGTGGCGAATCGTATACATGTCGAGCAGGCCCTGCGTCGGGTGGGCATGGCGCCCGTCACCGGCATTGACGACGTGCACGTCGTCGCGGCCAATGCGCTGTAGATGCTCGGCGATCAGGTAGGGCGCACCGCTCGAAGCATGGCGCACCACGAATAGATTGGCGTGCATGGCGACCAGGTTATCGATGGTATCGAGCAGGGTTTCGCCCTTGCTGGCCGACGACTTGTTGATGTCGAGATTGATCACATCGGCCGACAACCGCTTGGCGGCGATCTCGAAGGTGGTGCGGGTGCGCGTCGAGTTCTCGAAGAAGAGGTTGAAAACGCTCTTGCCGCGCAGCAGCGGCACTTTCTTGACATCACGCGCCGAGACTTCCATGAAGGATTCGGCGGTATCGAGAATCTGCGTCAGGATGCGCTGCGGCAAGCCTTCAACGGAGAGCAGGTGAGTCAGCTCGCCATCCTTGTTCAACTGCGGGTTATGCATTTTCGAGCCTCCAGGCGAGTTGACCGTCGTCTTGCTTGGCGAGCACCAGACTATCGCCCTCGTTCAGGGCAACATCCCAGACACAATAGGTCGGCGCCACCGGCAATTCACGCCCGTCACGGTCGGCCAGCACGGCCAGTTCAATCGAAGCCGGGCGACCGTAGTCAAAGAGTTCGTTGATCGCGGCGCGGGTGGTACGGCCCGTGTAGAGCACGTCATCGACCAGAATCAGGTGCCGATCTTCGACATCGAAGGGGATCACCGTCGGCTTGACTTGCGGGTGCAGGCCCTTTTCGGCGAAATCATCGCGGTAAAAGGAGACATCGATCAGGCCAATATCTTCGGGCAGATCGAGCAGTTCCTTCAGGCGCTCGGCGATCCAGGCGCCGCCGCTGTAAATGCCGACCAGCGCGGGGTTTTTATGCAAATGCGGACGAATCAGGTCGGCCAGTTGGCGACACTGGGCCTCGGCATCCGGCAAAGAGCTAGGTAAGGGTGACATGGTGCGGGCTTTCAAACCAGGTTTGAAGAATGAGTTGAGCCGCGACGGCGTCAAGCAATGGCTTGGCGCGCTTGCTGTTGCGACCGGTTTCACGCAGACGCGTTTCGGCGTCCAGCGAGGTCAGGCGCTCGTCGGCAAAACCGACAGGCAGATTGAAACGGCGTTTCAGGCGTTCGGCGAATTTGGTCGCCAGACGGGTCATTTCATGCGGCGTGCCGTCGGCGTGGGTGGGCAGGCCGACGACCAGTTGCACCGGCCGCCATTCGGCCACCAGCTTGCCGATCGCGGCGAAGCGGTCATCGTTGGTTTCGGCATGAATCACCGTCAGCGGGTGGGCGCTGTTAAGCAGCGTTTCGCCGGTGGCGACACCAATCCGTTTTTCGCCAAAATCGAATGCCAGCACCGTGCCGTCAGGCATGGCCGGCGACATCGGAGAGCTGCGTGAAGCTGATGCCGAGTTTCTGCATCGCAGCCGGCAAACGCTCTTCCGGGGGCAGATCGAACAAGATGCTGCTCTTGGCTGCTACGGTCAACCAGGAGTTCTGGGCAATTTCCGCTTCCAGTTGCCCGGCATCCCAGCCGGCGTAGCCGAGGGTAACGATGAATTCCGAGGGCAGGCCAGCGCTGCCGACTGCCGCCAGCACGTCGCGCGAACTGGTCAGGCCGACTTCGCTATTCACCGCCAGCGTCGATTGCCATTGGCCGACCGGACGATGCAGCACGAAGCCACGGTCCAGCTGTACCGGGCCACCGAAATAGACCGGCAGTTTGGCCAGATTTTCGGCTTCCAGCTTGAGGTCGATCTTGTCGAACAAGCCGGCCAGATCCATGTCGATCGGGCGATTGACGATAATCCCCAGCGCCCCGTTTTCGTTGTGCTCGCAGATATAGACGAGCGCATGGGCGAAATACGGGTCTTCAAGCGCCGGCATGGCAATCAGGAAGTTATCGGTGAAATTTACAGTATCCATGGCTGGAATTTTAATCGCCAGCGAGGTACAAACCAACCATGAAAATTGAAAAAGCCCTTGTCTGGTTCCGCCGCGACCTGCGCGACCACGATCACGCTGCGCTAAGTGCGGCACTTGCCGAAGCAAAGCAGGTTTATTGCGCCTTTGTTTTTGACAGCGAAATTCTCGATGCCCTGCCCGCGAAACGGGATCGGCGGGTCGAATTCATCCGTGAATCATTGGTGGAACTGGATGCCGCACTGCGCGCCAAGGGTGGCGGGCTGATCGTTCGCCACGGCTGGGCGAACAGCGAAATCCCGGCGCTCGCCCGTGAACTCGGCGTCTCGGCCGTGTTTGCCAACCGTGATTACGAACCGGCCGCCAAACAGCGGGATGCTGCGGTTGCGGCAGATCTGGGGAGCAGCGGGATTGCTTTCCACGCGCTCAAGGATCAGGCCATTTTCGATGGCGATGAAGTACTGACCCAACAGGGCAAGCCGTATTCGGTTTTCACCCCCTACAAAAATGCCTGGTTAAAGCGGTTGACCGCAGCAGACTGTGCGGCGCACTTGTGCAGCGGCCAATTGGCCGGCAGTGAACGGGCTGGCGTGCCCAGCCTGGCTGAAATCGGCTTTGAAACCACCGATCTGAGTGAACTCGGCATTCAGCCCGGCATGTCGGGCGCCCGGGTCTTGTGGGACGAGTTCAGCGCCGGTCGCATCCAGCGTTACGGTGCGCTGCGCGATTTTCCGGCGCTGAAGGGCGTTTCCTATCTTTCGGTACATCAACGCTTCGGCACCATTTCGATCCGCGAACTGGTCCGCGGCGCCCGGCAAAGCGCGGCTGATGTCTGGCTCAGCGAACTGATCTGGCGTGATTTTTATTTCATGATCCTTGATCGTTTCCCACGCGTCGTCGGCCATGCCTTCAAGCCGGAATACGATGCGATTCAGTGGGCCGACCGGCCGGAAGCCTTTGCCGCCTGGTGCGCCGGCCGTACCGGCTACCCGCTGGTCGATGCCGCGATGCGCCAGCTCAACCACAGCGGCTGGATGCACAACCGCTTACGCATGGTGGTTGCCTCTTTCCTGACCAAGGATCTCGGCATCGACTGGCGCCTCGGCGAGCGATACTTTGCCGAGCAGCTCAACGACTTCGACCTTTCCGCCAACAACGGCGGCTGGCAATGGGCCTCCTCCAGTGGCTGCGACGCCCAGCCCTACTTCCGCATTTTCAACCCGATCACCCAGTCGGAAAGATTCGACTTGGAAGGTAAATTCATTCGCCGCTATGTGCCGGAACTGGCCAAGGTCGCCAACAAATATATCCACGCCCCCTGGCTGATGGGCCGTGTCGAGCAGGAAGGAATCGGCGTGGTCATCGGCAAGGATTATCCGGGGCCGATTGTCGATCATGCCCAAGCCCGGGAAGAAACCCTGGCGCGTTACGCCGTGGTAAAGAAATAGAGTGCCGGACCGCGCCTGCTGGATTCGGCTTGGCGCCTACGGGCAGCTTGTTACATACGAAACCCGGTCGCGCCCGGCCTCTTTGGCCTGATACATCGCGACATCCGCCAGTTTGAGCACCTCATCCTCGGTGCGCTCGTGATTCAGGAAGAGCGTAACGCCGATACTCGTCGTGCAATGGTGCTCGACATGGCGCAACGAGCCATCATTTGCCGTGATATCGAGAAAATAGGGTTCGGAGATAGCGGCGCGAATCTTCTCGGCAACTACCTTGGCCTGCGCCATTGAAGAAGCAAAGTTAACATCAAGTTCACCGAGCATCACGACAAATTCATCGCCGCCAAAGCGGGCCACGGTGTCCATTTCCCGAACACATTTTGAGATGCGTTCCGCCGTCTGGACCAAAAGCAGGTCACCAGCAACATGTCCGTGAATATCGTTCACCGGCTTGAAGTTATCAAGGTCGAGAAATAGCAGCGCACCATAACGGCCGCTCCGCTTGCTCGCAGCCATCGCGTGCTGAAGCCGGTCGCTCAGCGTCAGCCGGTTGGGGAGCTGGGTCAGCGGGTCATGGAAGGCGAGATGGTGAATTCTTTCGGCCGCTTCATGGCGCTCGGTCACATCATGGGTGACAACCACCACATATTTCACCCGGCCTTCGCCATCGCGGACCGCCCCACCGTGCGACTCCATGAGCCGGACATTGCCTTTGGCCGTGATGAAACGGTATTCGAGATGCTGCCCCAGCCCGCTTGTCACCGTCTCGCGGAAGGCCTGCTCAACGCGTTCCCGGTCGGCAGGATGAATCTCGGCAAAGGAAATAGAGCCGCTCAGGTCACGATCTCCCATCAGTTCCGCGTAGGACGGGCTGTTATAAATCCGCCGTCCTTCATGATCGAGAACCGCGATATACCCCTCAATGTTCTCGGCAATCAGACGAAAAAACTCCTTCTGGTCGCGCAAGGAATCTTCCACGCTTTTGCGGGCGCTAATGTCGGTAATCGCCAAATTACAGACTCGCCGCTGGCGATCGGTTACGGCCTCAACCAGGACGGCGATTGGCGCTTCCGCCCCCTTGAGAAACAGATTTATTTCGCAGGATTCATGGCTGCCTTTGGCGAAGACGCCGTCAATGAAATGGCTGAAAGCCGAAAGTGAATCGGCCGCAACGTAAGTAGCCAAACGCAGCCCTTTTAATTGCGTGGCAGGCAAACCAAGCAGGCTCGCCGCGGCCTGGTTGAGCAAGCGAATGCTCGTATCCGGATCGATACTGAAATAAGCAACCGGGGCAAATTCGTAGAGGTCGGTAAAGCGCTGGCCATCCTCGATTTCGGCCTGCGCCGCAACCAACGCATCGTTCTGCATTTCCAGTTCGATCTGGTGCACCTGCAACTCATGCACCAGTTTCAGCAGATTGGCTTGCATATCCGCGGTAGTTTCACCCCGCGTAACCAGGCGCTCCTCGGCACAGCGACGTAACTCATCGGCCGGCGCAGGAGCGCCTTTCTTTTTAGTCACTGATCGCTCTCCGTATAAACTCAGGATGCTCCAGATCTTGTGGCAACGACTGCCAGGCAGAACAAGAAACCACCCTCACTGCGGGTTAAGGAAAAAAGGAACGTCGCCAGAGAAACGCCAGCCAAGCGGCGGCGCTCAATTGATTTTGCCAATTTTTCCTGTTTTTGAATTCGCCGCAATACTCGATTCGCGTTAGTTAAAGCTAATGCAAAGTGATGATTTTTGCGCTGGGCAGGCCGGCGGACAGCGATGGGCCTCGTAATACCGGCCGTCCGATGGGTGTAGCCACAAGCTTCGGAGGGCCTTGAGACAACTAGCGGGGCGACCGGAACTCGTCGTTGATCCAGGCATTCGCGCTGGCATTGTTGAGTTTGAATCCTGCCTCGACGCGAACCCGCGCCAATTCTTCCTCGTTGGCACCATAGGCCCCAAGCCAGGCATGAGGATCATCTTCATCCGGCACGATGTCGAGCCTGACATCGATCCAGCCCGAGGGGGAACTCACCGAGATTTTCTGGTGGAACATCGCATGCAGATGCTGTTCGTGACGCATCAAAATTTCCGAGGCTGTTTTGACCAGCGTGCTGAATGCCGAAGCATCCAGCGGCTTGGGATTTTTCTTGTCGCGCCCCATCGTCCACGGGCCAACCAAAGCGGGCTCGGATTCGCCCTCCTTGATCATTTCTACCGCCCAGCCCTCATCATCTTCATTTTTGATGACGCGCGCGGTCCACCCTTTATTTATCCACAATAGTGGCTCAAATACTGCGGTGGACAGGTCAGATTCGCTTATTTCGTTCAATGACATCCTGCATTCCAGTTTTGACGACCATCAGCCGACAGATTTTGCCGCAATGTTCTTGGCCGCAATATACCCGGCGATCAGACCCAGCAATTCTTCCTCGTCGTAAGGCTTGCCGAGGTAGTGATTGGCGCCGATCTGCAGCGCATAGTTGCGGTGTTTGTCGGCCGTTCGCGAGGTGATCATGATGACGGGAAGCGAACGCAGGCGATTGTCGGCCCGCAGGTTGCGGACAAAGTCGAAGCCATCCATGCGGGGCATCTCGATGTCGGAAAGGATGACATCCGGCATGACGTCGAGTAATTGCTCCAGCGCATCAACGCCATCCTTGGCCAGAATGACCTGATAGCCCTCGCGCGCCAGCAAGCGGCTGATAATTTTGCGCACGGTCAGCGAGTCATCGACCACCATCACCGTCGGTGATTTGGCCTTGAGGCTGGCGACCGGTGCCGTTGCCTGCGAATGTGTCACCGGCGTCCGGCTGGCCAGCGCCACCGGGTTGAGGATGAGCACGACCTGACCGTCACCGAGTACCGTTGCGCCGGCAATACCCACGACGCGGGAAAGCTGGGCGCCGATATTCTTGACCACAACCTCGTGATTGCCCCGGAGCTCGTCCACCTGCACCGCGACGCGCTGAGTCCCTGAGCGCAAGAGCAGCACCCAGTAGCGCCGGTGTTCCTCCGGCATGGTATCCGTGTCGCCGAGCAGATGCGGCAGGTAATGGAAGGGATAACGATGGCCCTGCCATTCGGCTTCGCCGCTTTCACGCAGCGCAGTCAGGGCCTTTTCCTTCAGTTCCTGAACCTGCTCGACCATCGTCGACGGCACCGCATACAGGCGGCTACCGGCACGAATCTGCAGCGTTTTGGTCACCGCCAGCGTCAATGGCAAATAGAGACGGAAAGTCGTGCCCGCGCCGGGTTGCGAGAGCGTTTCGATCCGCCCGCCCAGCGCGGTCACTTCGGTCTTGACGACATCCATACCGACGCCCCGGCCAGCCACCTGAGTAAGTTCGGTCGCTGTCGAGAAACCCGGCTGGAAAATAAAATCGAAGAGCGTTGCCGTGTCGGCAGGCTGACCGTGCGGCAGCAGCCCCATGACTTCAGCGCGCTCGCGAATACGCGCGGTATCCAGTCCTTTACCATCATCAATCATGGAAAGGATGATTTCATTGCCTTCCTGGGTCAGCGCCATGCTGATTTCGCCGATTTCCGATTTGCCGGCGACGAGGCGTTGCTCACGGGTTTCGATGCCGTGGGTCACCGCATTGCGCAACATGTGTTCGATGGGCCCGAGCATCTTGTCGAGCACCGAACGGTCAATTTCAACCTGGCCACCAACGATATCCAGGTTGGCGCGTTTGCCAACCTCCTTGGCCGTCTGGCGGACGATGCGGTAAAGGCGTTCCGCCTGACTGGCGAAGGGAATCATCCGAACGCTCATCAACGCCTGCTGCAAACTACGGTTGAGGCGCGACTGGGCAAGAATGGCCGCATTGGCGTCGTCGAGGTTCTTCAACAGATTCTGCTGCACCGTCGCCACGTCATTGACCGACTCCGCCATGAAACGGGTGAGTTCCTGGAAGCGCGTAAAACGGTCGAGTTCAAGCGGGTCGAACTCGGCCTCACCTTCGGGGGTGTGAGCGACGTGAGCCTGAATCTGGCCTTCGGCCTGAATTTCAATTTCACGCAATTGGCGGCGCAGGCGAATGACGTTTTCGGTGAGGTCGAGCAACGAGCCTTTCAGGCTGCGCATTTCGCCTTCAATCCGGGTTCGTGCAATCGACAACTCACCCGCCTCGTTAACCAGACGGTCAATCAGGTCGGCACGGACCCGCACCGTTGCCTGCTGACCACCCGCCTCGGCATCTGGCTCGGCTTTCGCCGCGATGCCGGCAGAGGCTTGCTCACTGGCCGGAATCGACTCGGCAACGGCCGCGCCTTCGGTCAGCGTTTCGGACTGCGGCCCTTGCCGCAAACGCTCGACAGCTTGCGCCATCGTGTCGATGGCGGCCTCAAGTTCATCCAGGAAAGCCGGCGTTGCATGCTTGGCACGTACCGCATCTTCGACCCGCGTTTCGATCAGGTGAGTCAGCTCGCCCAGATTCATCGCCCCCGCCATCCGGGCATTGCCCTTGAAGGTATGGAGCAGGCGGGCAATGGCGTGTGGCGCGGCAACACTGAGCGGATCGGCTTGCCAGACGTGAAGCTGGGTCGTCAGGTCGCGCAGCTGATCGGCGGCTTCTTCGAGGAAAAGCGGCAGTAGCTGTTCGTCGATTTCGTCGGTCAGTTGCGGGAGGAGCGCCGGCAAAAGTGGGGCCGCCGCAAGCGCGGGGTGATCAGCTGCAACAGTCGGGAGCGCGATACCCAGTGCGCTAACAGGCGCGACCGGTAGTGGGATGATTTCGGCGCTAAGCGGCGCCACTGGCTCAACAGGCTCAGCGATCTCTGGCTGCCGTACTGGCGCGAGAAAGACATCATCGAGCGCCGCAACAAGTTGCGTCTGCTCACCCGGCGCCTGCTGATTGGCCAGCCCGGCAAACATGCTTTCCAGCGTGATGATGGTCTGGCGAACGGTTTCCAGCCCTTCGATACTATCCGGCTGGGCGGAACCATCCCGCCGGAGCAAGGCATGCTCAAGCGCAACCGCCAGATGATGGAGCGGCATCAGACCGACCGTCGCCGCAATCCCGCCCAAGGTATGAGCGGCACGGGTCATTTCGAAGGTGGTTGGCGCAAGCGGATGGGCATCGAGCGCGGCATAGCTTTCAAGCAGGGTTTGCAGGTGGCCGCGGGCTTCTTCAAGGAAGATGTCGTAGAGCGTCTGCGGCGGCGCCGGGGCGATTTCGACCGGTGCGATTTCAGCCGCAGCAGCAAGCGACTCTGCGCTCTCCTCGGAAACCGGCTCGGGAATTTGCTCGATTTCTGGCGTTGACCGCAGCAATGGTGTTTCTGGCACCAACAAATCTTCAAGCGCCTCGGCGGCGGACTGCAAATGAATATCGGATGTTGCCGGCGCCGGTTCAATAGCAGCCGGTTCAGCAACTTCCAGTTCAGCAAGCTCCGGCACGGCCAACTCCGGCTCGGCCAACGTTGGCTCGTCAAGCATCAGCAAGTCAAGGACGAAAGACGGCGCTTCGTCGTCGGCCGCCGGCGCAGGAAGTTCAATTGTCTGGCTGAGCCCGGGGGCTTCGACGGGTTGGGCGACGGCCAAGGTCGGCAACGGTTCCACGCCACGCAAGCGACCCGCCAGCGCGACCAATGCGCTCGCATCGGGGGGCGTTCCCTGACCGCGCTCAAGATAGGCGACCCAAGTCGTAAACAGGGCGTGCTCGTCAGCGAGCAACTGCAACATTTCCGGCGTCACCGGCTGATCCTGGCGCAACCAGAGGTTGATCGTCTGCTCCAGCTCCCACGCAACGTCACCGAGATCGGTCAGCCCCACCATCCGCCCACTGCCTTTCAGCGTGTGCGTAGCGCGGCGGATCGTGCTCAGCGCTTCGGTATTGCCGGTATCGGCAGCCAGCAGATTGAGTTGTTCGTCGAGCGCAGCCAGTACTTCGGTGGCCTCTTCGAGGAAGATACCGAGCAATTCGGCATCAATTTCCTCATGCGTCGATTCAGCCAGTTGCAGGGTTGCCGCAGAAGGCTGCTGCGTTTCCTGCTCCTGCGGCTTGAATCCAGCCAGCGCGGCATCGGCACTTTCGCCGGCCTGCAAGGCTTTCAACGCTGCCTTGGCAGTCTCGCCCAATTCAACATTGGCAACGAGGTCAGCATCTTTCTGGATCGTTTGCAGGTTTTGCTTGAGCTCATCCTGCAACCCGACATCTTCCGGCGCCTCATGAAGCGCCGCCATCAAGGTCTGCGTATCGCGAGCGTGCTGGGCAAGCTGCGTTTCAACGCTCGGCGCGGCAACACCTTCGGCTTCGGCCGCCGCTTCTATTGCAGCGTCAGTTCCAGCTTCCACCGCCGCTGGTTTTTCGCCTTTCATCCGGCGAACAAAGATCTCGAAATCAGTTTCTCCGTTCTGCAAGGCATCCACAAAAAAGCCGAGCAAGGAAAGCTGATTTGCCACCCACTCAAACTCATCACTGGCGGGCAAACTGCCCGGCTGGGCGAATTGCTGAATACGACTGCCGCACTCCTTGAGGCTGCTCGCCGCCGAAAAATGGCCAAGCATGGCCAGCGCGCCGCCAACCTGCCGGATCGGGCCATCCAGTTGCGCCAGATCATGGGCTTTCGCCGGATCGCGGAAGAAGCCATCCAGCGCCTGCTCGATCTGAGCCAGATTATTCTGAATCTCACGCCCGACCTGGCCAACCAAGAGTTTTTCCTGAGCGCGCCGCGTCATTTCATCGAGCAGCGGAATCCCGGCATCATCGGCCGCAGGTTTGCCCGCTATGCAGGCGTACAAGCGGGCAACCATCAGGTCAACCTGCTGGGCAAAATCGGTTCCCAGGCGCTTGAAACTCTCCTGAGCGTTCTGTAAAAGTAGAATGGCGGTGGCCACTTCCATCGCCACGGTATCGCTAAAGCGCGTTGAGTCTTCAGCCAGCCAATTTGCGACCGCACCCAGGCCTTGACCGAGGCGTTTAAGGTCGGTCTGGCCGACTTCTTCAGTCAGCTGAGCACAAGCCCGTGCGCTATCGGCAAATCCCGAAAGGCTGGTGGTGCTGCCGGTACAAAACTTGTTCCAGAGCTCCTCGGTCGCGGCCAGTGTCTCGCGCAATTTACGCAGAGCGTTGTCCTGCGGTTGCGCGCGGTTTGGCGAAGCGGCGGCGGGCAATAGCGCCGGCAAGTCAAACGTGGCCTGAACCTGGGCAATCAACGGATCAAGCTCAGCCGGGGCTTGGGCGACGTAGTAAAGCACCTCACGCATCACCCGCTCGGCGACATTGCCGGAGCCGTCAAGCAGACGACGAATCTGGGCATCGATCAGCGAGCACAACTGACGGGCCGAAGCGTCTGCCCCAATCGCCGGGTCGGCCAGCGCTTCAAGGAAAGCCCTGGCGGTCCACCAAAAACTACGCGCCGCCTGCGTTTGCTGATGCAGCTCGATACCAGCCAGCGCATCGCGCATCAACTGGCGTCCGGCTTCGGCTTCCGACGGCTTCTTCAACCAGTTCAGCAAGCCTTTCTGGTAGGACATGCGCTCTGCCTTGAGGGCATGCTTCAACTGATCGGGGTCGAGAATCACCTGCTGCGTCGTCCGCCGAGGTGGGCGCAGGGAAAGATCGGGGTGGAACAAGTCGCTCGGATGGGCCGTGGCCAAACCACGGGCGGCCGCCAGAGACAGATAGGTTGGCAACAGACGCAAGGGCTGATTCGGCTCGCCGGCCATCAGATCGTCGAGATATTGGCGCACCCCGGAAAAAGCTTGATGCAACACGGCGATCCCGGGCTCTGCCGGGGCCAGACTGCCGTCTTCAATGGCCGCAAGCAGCGCCTCAATCGACTCGGTTACCTGGGTGACCCCGTCCAGCCCGACGATCGACAGCGCGCCATGTACCTGGTGGACATGGGTGCGGCAAAACTTGAGCGGCGTACCATCCGCCCCCGCCTCGTACTGCCCGAGCGCCTCCTCGGCGCGCTGCAGAGCCAGGTCAATCTCACCCTTGACCCAGGTGAGCGGGCCCAAATCGAATTCTGTTGCCGCGTTCATAGTCTCTCGCGATGCGTGTCAGTTCACCTTGAAGCCGGCGACCGATCCCTTCAATTCAGAGGCCAGCGCCGTCAGCTCATCGACTGCCTGTGCTGTGCGCTGGGTACCCGCTGTCGTCTGTTCAGTTACGCGCAAAATATCCTGCATCATGCCCGCCACCTGGGTGGCCGAATCCGCCTGATTCTGCGTCGAGGTGGAGATGCTTTGAATCAGGTCAGCCAGATCGCGCGACACCAGACCAATTTCGGAGAGCGCCTGACCGGCGGCATCTGACAACTTGGCACCCTCAACGACGCCCTGGGTCGATTGCTCCATGGCGAAAACCGCATCCTGGGTGTCGGTCTGAATCGTTTTCACAATCGCCGCGATCTGCTTGGTCGCTTCGCCGGAGCGTTCAGCCAAGCGCTGCACCTCTTCGGCAACCACGGTAAAGCCGCGCCCAGCATCGCCGGCCGAGGCCGCCTGAATCGCAGCGTTCAGCGCCAGCACGTTGGTTTGCTCGGTAATGTCGGAAATCAGTTCAACGATTTCACCGATCTCCTGCGAACTCTCGCCCAGACGCTTGATGCGCTTCGATGTTTCCTGGATCTGATTGCGAATTTCGTTCATGCCTTTGATCGAATCCTCCACCGCCACCGTGCCTTTTTCCGCCGCCATCAGTGACTGACGAGCAACCTGCGCCGACTGCATCGCATTGCCGGAAACCTCGCTCATCGAACGAGCCATCTTGAGGGCCGACTGGCCAGCTTCCTGAATTTCGCTGGACTGCCGCTCGGCAGCGTCGAGCAACTGAGTCGACGTCTGGCGGGCAATTTCGGTAGCCGCCGTCACCCGGTTGGCCGCGTCGTTGATCCGGCCGACCAGCACACGGAGCTCTTCAATGGTGTAGTTGATCGAATCGGCGATCGCGCCCGTAATGTTTTCGCTCACCGTCGCCGTCACCGTCAGATCACCGTCAGCCAGATCGCCCAGCTCGTTCATCAGACGCAGAATGGCATCCTGATTTTCACGATTAACCTGCTCCGATGCCTGACGCTGCTTCTCGGCATCCAGTGCCCGGCGCGTATTGTCCTCAAGGTAGATTTTGGCGAGCAGCGCCAGCGTTGCGAGCGCAGCCAAAGACATCACAATCAGCAGCACGACATAGATTGCCCGCTCGGATAGCGCCTCCTGATAACCGAGCAACAGATTGTCAGTCGCCTTCAGCAACTCCTCGCTTTCACGGAAAATCCGCGAACCGGCCTGCTTGGAAAGGACCAGCGGCTGCATGTTGCCGAGAATACTGGCAATTGCCTCCTGATATTCCTTGTAGGCCCCATCGAGCTCGGCCAGCTTGGTGCGGCTATCGGCATCGTTGCTGCCCTTGTTCAGGGCGATAAGAGTGTCGCGGAAAGTATTGGTATCCTTGCCGAGAAGAAAAGCCACCTCGGGACTAATCTCGTCACCAACCAGCAGAACCGAAGCGTTCTTGGCAATCCGCTGGGTCAGCATGGCCAACTGACTGGCCGAAGCAATTTCGCGCACGCTGGCCCCCGATTGCAACTTGAGCGCGGCGATTTGCTCGGTCAACTCCAGCATCACGCCGTTTTTGTTGTCAATCGTGGCAACACTTTTGCCGAGTGCAACCAGATTCTTCTCCTGACCGATCACGGTCATTGCATCTTTGTCAGCCGCAGCCCAAAGCTGGGTCAAGGCATCCAGTTGCGGCCGCACTTCGTCCGGCGAGGCGGGAACGCTCATGCCGCCCACTTCGCCGCCGGCGCCGAGGCGCTCCAGCAGCAGCGAGAAGGTGTCGCGTGACTCCTTCAATTGGGCAAAAGCCACCGGGTTACCCTGTAGCGCCAGCGAAGAGGCCTTGGCCAGACGCTGCGACAACATGCGCATTTCTCCAGCGGCCGCAATGTAGGTCGTGCCGTGCGTTGATTCGCGGTTATCGTGATAGACCAGCCCCGCAATCAATAAAAGCAAAACCACAAAGGCGGCACCGACGGTTTTCATTTGCTGAATAACCGGCTGATTGCCCAGGAATCCAGGTAGTGGCAGCTTGCCGGAGGCTGCGCCAAGCTCAGGCGAACCGGTCATGACTGCTGATGCATCACCCTGGTCGGCAGTGCCGGCCTTGGAGCGTTTGAAACTGAAAGCCATGGAAATCCTCCACTAAGGGTTAGGGCCGCGAGGCCCTGAATCAAACCCCGATATTCATAAAATCGTGATCGGCCAGCAGTTCGCGTACCGAAAGTTTGCGCCAGACCTTGCCTTGCGGATCGGCAAAGCGCTGCGCCGCCCAACTGGGCTCATTACTATCCTGTGCTTCCGGCGTGAAGTCTTCAGGGTTCTTCAAACCGAGCATGCGTGAAACCAGCAGGGCTGCATTGGCGCCATGCTTGGCGCCGATCAGCAGCAAGCGGGCATTGGCATTCTGCGGCGTCGGTGCACCGCCACGAAACACCGAAAAATCGGTCACTGCGTGCAGGTTGCCGCGAATATTGGCGATCCCGGCAAACCACGCACGGGTCAGCGGCACCGGGGCCAACTGCGGTGCCTGGATAATTTCGCCGCTATCAGAAAGATCGAGCAACCAAGCCTCGCTCCCGGCCTCGACACCCAGCCACGACAAGGCACCACGACCTTGAGCAGCCGTCGTCAGGCGAGCCGCCAAGTATTCCTGAAAATCTCGCAGACTGGTTTTTTTGGCCATTGCGTCAGGGCAGCGCAGCAACCCGTTGCAGCAACTCTTCAGGGTTAAGCGGTTTGACCAGATAATCCACCGCCCCCTGACGCAAGCCCCAAATTTTGTCGGTCTCCTGACCTTTAGAGGTGCAGACAATGACCGGAATACCCTTGGTTTCTTCGTCGCGGGTCAACGTCCGCGTTGCCTGATAGCCGTTGAGTCCGGGCATGACGACATCCATCAGGATGAGGTCGGGTTTGTTGGCCTTGGCCTTGGCGATACCTTCTTCGCCGTTTTCGGCGGTGATCACCTGATAACCGGCCTTGGTCAGTATGTCGACCGTAAAAAACCGTTCGGTCGGGGAATCGTCGACCACAAGGATATTCTTGACCGGCATTTGTGCTCCTGAACTACGGGTTGGATGCTGTTTCAGCCGGCAGCGCAAAGCTGGCAACTGTTTGCAAAAGACTGTCTTTGGTAAAAGGTTTTGTCAGGTATTGATCGGACCCGACCATGCGCCCGCGCGCCCGATCGAACAGGCCATCCTTGGAGGACAGCATGATCACCGGCGTACCTTTGAAGCGGGCATTTTTCTTGATGAGGGAGCAGGTCTGGTAACCATCCAGACGGGGCATCATGATGTCGCAGAAGATAACCTGCGGCTGGTGGTCGGCGATTTTGGCCAGCGCGTCGAAACCGTCTTCGGCAAGAACAACCTGGCAGCCAGCCTGGACGAGAAAAATCTCGGCGCTTCGCCGTATGGTGTTGCTGTCGTCAATGACCATCACCTTGACGCCGCGCAGCTTGGTTAAATCAGCCAATGTCCCGTCCCCTAGCCTTTTTGAGGTGCTCTAATTATCGTTGAATCATACTACGGAAATATTGTCTCGAAGCAATCTCGAAAACAGGCTAACCACCGGCTCATCACAGGCTTCGGCCGGCGATGGATTCGGATAAAATCCCGGCTTACCCCACTCAATTCCCTTCGCTGCCGCCAAGGGCGCGAAAAGTACAACTTCTTGATGACCTCCAGCTCCGCCATCACCCCCAGCCCACCCCAGGTGCTGGTCTTTGCCGCCAGCGACCCGTCCTCCGGCGCCGGCATTCAGGCCGACATCCTGACGCTGGCCAGCCTCGGCTGCCATCCATTGACGGCCATTACGGCGCTTACGGTGCAGGACACAGTCGGCGTGCAAAGCGTGCATCCGGTCAGTGCCGAGCTGCTTGAACAGCAGGCGCGCACCATTCTCGAAGACATGCCGGTCGCCGCCTTCAAGATCGGCGTCCTGGGCAGTGTCGAAAATGTGCTGGCGGTGGCCGAAATCACCTCGGATTATCCGGAAATTCCGCTAATTTTCGATCCGGTGCTGGCTTCCGGGCGGGGCGACACACTCTCTGGCGAAGCCATCATTTCCGCCATCCGTGAAATACTGTTGCCACAAACTACCCTGCTCACGCCGAATGCGCCGGAAGCCCGGCGACTGGCTGAAAATGCTGACGACGAAAGCGAGCCATCGATTGAAGTCTGCGCTCAGCGGCTGATCGAAATGGGTGTGCAGTATGTCTTGATTACCGGCACCCATGAAAATACGCCGCAAGTCATTAATACCTTATACGGCCCGCAAGGCATTGTTCGGTACGACGAATGGGAGCGCTTGCCAGGGAGCTACCATGGTTCCGGCTGTACGCTCGCCTCGGCCATTGCCGGTTGCATCGCGGGCGGCGCAAGCCTTGAGGATGCTGTGCGCGACGGCCAGGACTACACGTGGCAAACGCTGAAAAACGGTTTTCATGGCGGCATGGGGCAACTGATTCCGGACCGTTTTTTCTGGGCTCGCGGCGATGAAGAAACTGACGAATCCAGCGAAACCACCGAGACGAAAGGTGATGGCGATGACCGCTAAGCTGCGTGGCCTTTATGCCATCACGCCGGAATACGCCGACGGCTCGGCAATGCTCGCCGATATCGAAGCCGCGCTGGCTGGAGGCTGCCGCATCGTGCAATTCCGCGACAAGCTGAGTGATGCACCCGAGCGCGTTCTCCGCGCCCGCGCCCTGCGCGATTTGACCCGCCGCTTTGGCGCCCGCCTGCTGATCAACGACGATCTGGCGCTGGCGCGTTTGATTGACGCCGATGGCGTGCACCTCGGCAAGGATGACGGCAATTTGGTCGTCACCCGGGCCATTCTCGGCCCGGACAAAATCCTCGGCGCCTCGTGCTACGCCGATTTTGCCGCCGCCCAACATGCCGTTGCCGCCGGCGCCGATTACGTCGCTTTCGGGGCTGTTTACCCCTCGCTCACCAAGCCGGGCGCTGCCGTTGCTACGGTCGACCTGTTTTTTCAGGCAAAAACGCGGTTGACCGCAGCCGCCACCTGCGCCATCGGCGGCATTACCGTCGCCAACGCGCCGCCGCTGATTGCTGCCGGCGCCGACCTGCTTGCCGTCATTACCGATTTATTCAGCGCATCCGGCGATTCCGCAAAAATCACCGCCCGCGCTTCCGCCTATCAACGTTTATTCGAGGAAGCCCACGCATGACCTCACGCAACCAGCAACTTTTTGAACGTGCTCAACGCCACATCCCCGGCGGCGTCAATTCACCGGTCCGCGCCTTCCGCTCGGTCGGCGGCACGCCCTGTTTCTTCCAGAAAGGCATCGGCCCCAAGGTGCAGGACGCCGATGGCAAGTGGTATCTCGATTACGTTGGCTCCTGGGGCCCGCTGATTCTCGGCCACGCCCATCCGGAAGTCATTGCCGCCGTGCAGACGGCCGCCGTTGACGGCCTGACCTTCGGCGCCCCAACCGCACGCGAAGTCGACATCGCCGACCTGCTCTGCGAACTCGTCCCGTCGATGGAAATGGTGCGCCTGGTTTCCTCCGGCACCGAAGCCACGATGAGCGCCATTCGTCTGGCCCGCGGCTACACCGGTCGCGACGTGCTGATCAAGTTTGAAGGCTGCTACCACGGCCACTCGGACAGCCTGCTGGTCAAGGCCGGCTCCGGGGCGCTGACTTTCGGCAACCCATCCTCCAGCGGCGTGCCGGCCGACCTGGCGCAGCACACCATGGTGCTGGCCTATAACGACCCACAACAACTGGCTGACGCTTTCGCCGAACATGGCGCCAAGATCGCCGCAGTTATCGTCGAACCCGTGGTCGGCAACATGAACCTGATTGTTCCGACCCCCGAGTTTTTGCGTGCCATGCGTGAGTTGACGGCAAAACACGGCGCTTTGCTGATTTTTGATGAAGTGATGACTGGCTTCCGTGTTGACCTGAAGAGCGCTCAGGGCCTTTTCGGCATCACGCCGGATCTCTCCACCTTCGGCAAGGTTGTCGGTGGCGGCATGCCGCTCGGCGCCTTTGGCGGCAAGCGCGAAATCATGGAAAAAATTGCCCCGCTCGGCCCGGTCTACCAGGCCGGCACGCTTTCCGGCAACCCGGTGGCGGTCGCCGCCGGTCTGGCAACGCTGGCCCTAATCCAGCAACCCGGCTTCTATGAAGCATTGACCGCCAAAACCAAGGCGCTCTGCGAAGGTCTGGTTGCGGCGGCGAAGAAACACGGCGTGGCCTTTGCCGCCCAAAACGTTGGCGGGATGTTCGGGCTTTATTTCGCCGAAAAATGCCCGGCCACCTACGACGAAGTGCTGGCCTGCGACAAGGAAGCCTTCAACCAGTTCTTCCACGCCATGCTCGACGCCGGCCATTACTTCGCCCCCTCCGCTTTCGAGGCCGGCTTTGTCTCCGCCGCGCATACGGATGCCGACATTGCCGCCACGGTCGCGGCAGCGGACGCCTACTTTGCTACCTTGAAGTGAATACCGGCAGCGCCTGGCTTGTCCTGTTCATTGCCGGCCTCTGCGAGGTCGGCTGGGCTGTCGGGCTGAAATACACCGAGGGCTTCAGCCGGCTCTGGCCTTCGGTGGCAACGCTGCTGGCGATGGTGGTCAGTGTCGTGCTGCTCGGCTGGTCGCTGAAAGTTTTACCGCTGGGTACGGCTTACGCCGTGTGGACCGGCATCGGCGCGGTCGGGACGGCGATTCTCGGGATGTTTTTATTCGGTGAATCGCGCGAAGTGGCACGACTGGTCAGCATTGGCCTGATCGTTGCCGGCATCGTCGGCCTCAAGCTGCTGACGCCGGACTCACATTAGCAACAGCGTTGCCAGGCCGAGGAAAATAAAGAAGCCGCCGGAGTCGGTCAGCGCGGTGATCATCACCGAGCCGCCCATCGCCGGATCGGCGCCAAATTTCTGGCGCAGCAACGGAATACCTACCCCCGCCGAAGCGGCAAGCAGCAAATTCAGGGTCATGGCAGCGGTCATCACCATCCCCAGCTTGGGATTTCCGTAAAGCCACCAAGCAGCGAGGCCGAGCAAGCTTCCCCAAATCAGGCCGTTGATTGTCGCTACGCCGAGCTCCTTGCGCAACAGCCGGCGCATGGCGTCAGGCTGAACCTGCCCCATAGCGATGGCACGAACGATCATGGTGATCGTCTGGTTGCCGGAGTTGCCGCCAATACCAGCTACGATTGGCATCAACGCGGCCAGCGCCACCAGTTTTTCAATCGAATCCTCAAATGCCCCGATCACTCGCGAGGCCAGGAAAGCCGTGACCAGGTTAACCGCCAGCCAGGCCCAGCGGTTTTTCACCGAATCCCACACCGAGGCAAAAATATCTTCCTCTTCACGCAGACCGGCTTGGGCGAGCTGTTCGCTCTCGGCCTCTTCGCGAATGAAGTCCACCACCGCATTGACCGTCACCCGGCCAATCAGCCTGCCGTCCGGATCAACTACCGGCGCCGAAACCAGGTCATAACGCTCAAACGCCTTGGCCGCCTCATCCGCCATATCGTCGGCTTCGAGTTCAACAAAGTCGGTCTGCATCAGCGCGCCGACTTCGACATCGACATCATTGATCAGCAGAATGTTCAGCGGTAGCACACCTTTGAGGTGTTCGTTGCGGTCAACGACGAAAAGTTGGTCGGTATGGTCGGGAAGTTCGTCGAATTGGCGCAGATAACGTAAAACCACTTCCAGAGAAATGTCCTCACGCACGGTGACCATGTCAAAGTCCATGATCGAACCGACCGACTCTTCGGGATAGGACATGGCGGCGCGCAACTGCTCGCGCTCTTCGACCGACAAACCACGAAAAACGTCGTCAATAACGCCCTGCGGCAAGTCGGGCGCGAGGTCGGCGAGCTCGTCGGCATCCAGCGTTTCCGCCGCCGCCACCAGCTCGGTGCGTTCCATCGACTCGATCAGCGTTTCGCGAACCGCATCCGATACTTCAAGCAGAATTTCGCCGTCGCGCTCGGCCTTGACCAGATCCCAGGCAATCAGGCGTTCATCCAGCGGCAGCGCCTCAAGAATGTAGGCGATGTCGGCCGGGTGCATCGGCTCCAGCTTCTGCTGGAGTTCGTTCAAATGCTGCTTATGAACGATGTCCTCGACGATGTCGTGGCGCGGCCCCTCCTGGCGGCGCACCAGCCCTTCGACCAGCTTGTGCCGGGCAAGCAGGGTCTGCACCTCGGCGAGGCGCTCCTGCAAGTCTTCGGTGTCGGAAAGCTGGGTGTCTTCGCTCATGGTGCGGCGCCGCAAAAGGTCCGTCATTCTAGCACCGGGCTTAGCTCGGGGTTTTGAGAAAATGGGCGCGGGAAGAGGCTGCTGGCAAGCCTGCCCGGCCTTGCCCCGGCGGAAGATCAGGGCACTTCAGCGCCCGGCATGCGGCCAAGAATGATGCCGGTCTTTCGCCCCAAACCCGGGGCGCTGCGATTCCGGTCGTAATAACGCGGGTTGGGCACCATCCCGGCAAGGCGGGCGGCCTGTTCCGGCCCCAGTTGGGCGGCACTAACGTTGTAGTAATGCCGCGCAGCAGCCTCGGCGCCGAAAACACCATTGCCCCACTCGATGACGTTGAGGTAGACCTCGAAAATCCGCCGCTTGCTCCACAGATTTTCCAGCATCAGCGTAATGATTGCCTCTTCAATCTTGCGGAAATAGGACTTGCTCGGCGTCAGAAAAAGATTTTTGGCCAGTTGCTGCGTGATGGTCGAACCACCGGCGACAAAACGGCCTTTCTTCTGATTCTTTTCCATGGCTTTCTGCATACCTTCCCAGTCAAAGCCTTCGTGATCGACGAACTTGGCATCTTCCGAAGCAATAATGGCGCGTTTCAGGTGGATTGATATCCGCTCATAAGGCACCCACGTCTTCTTTAATTGCGCCTCCGGCTTTTTCACTTGCAATTCGGCCAGGCGAATTTCCATAAAGCGTGTCGTGCCAGGATCAACCCAGCCCCAGAGCAAGACCCAGCCGAGCAACCAGAGCTGCCAAACGAGAAACAAGCCGACCAGGCCGAGCAAGGTCCATTTGACCCAGCGGCCCAGCGTGGTCATGCGCTTAGCGCAGTCCGCAATTCGGCCAGTACGGCCGTCGTTTCGGGGCGAACACCGCGCCAGATGAAGAAAGCTTCGGCAGCCTGCTCCACCAGCATGCCCAAGCCATCGGCACAATGCGCAGCACCCTGCTGACGGGCCAAAACCATGAACGGCGTATCGCCTCTGCCGTACATCATGTCGTAGGCCAGACTAGCGGCCGCGAAAATACCCGAAGGCAGCGGCAGGCTCTCTCCCGAAAGGCTGGCCGATGTCGCGTTAATTACAATATCGAAACTTTTACCGGCCGTTTCAGCGAAATTTCCTGCATTGACCCTCGGACCAACCGTTGTTTCCGTAGTCGCAGCAATATCCAAAAATGACTTGGCCAGCGCCGCTGCCTTGTCAGCGCTGCGGTTGGCAATCAGCAACGAAGCGGGCTGGGCCGCCAGTAGCGGGGCGATTACGCCACGGGCCGCACCACCGGCGCCGAGCAGCAAAATACGCTGACCGGCCAGCGAACGACGCAAGTTCACCGTGATATCGCGCACCAGTCCGGCGCCATCGGTGTTGTCACCAAAGATTTCGGCGCCGTTAAAAGCCAGCGTATTGACCGCCCCGGCCCGAGCGGCGCGCTCTGAAAGCCGCGTACAAAGTCGGTAAGCCTCTTCCTTGAAGGGCACCGTGACATTGGCTCCCTTGCCACCGGCGGCCTGAAAATCGGAAATTGCCTGTTTAAAGCCGTCGACCGCAGCAAGGCGGGCTTCGTAGATCAGATCCTGAGCCGTGGCTTGAGCAAATGCCGAATGGATGAGCGGCGACTTGGAGTGGGCAACGGGATTGCCGAAAACAGCGTAAAGATCGGTCATTTGGCAGACCTCATTTGGCAGACAGCTGGTCGCCCTGCGTGAAATACCAGGTGCGAGTAATTTCGATAACGTCGGTATCGCGGCGGATATCGGGCGGGAAAGGTGAATACGGCGAGGCCATCTGGACAATACGGCGCGCCGAGTCATCGAGTACCTTGTGACCCGAAGAACGGTTGATATCAATACGGGTGACCGTGCCATCAGCGCTGATCGAAACCGTCAGCAACAGCGAACCGTAGAGCTTGCCACGCGCCGCTGCCGGGTAGTTCAGCGTACCGATACGCTCAATTTTTTGCCGCCAGTCTTCAATGTATTGGGCGAACCGATATTCCTCGGCACGGGCGCCGATAAACTTCTTGCGCGGCCGTTTACTGTATTCATCGGTCGATTTGCTGATCTCACCTTCCAGCCGTGCCATGGCACGGGCTGATTCAGCAAGATCGAGGCCGCTGACGCTTGGTACGGGTGCTGGCTGTTCGCTGGCGGTCTGGCTGGCGGCGACGTTGCGCAAACTTTTTGCTTGCGTCAGCATTTTTTGCTGAATGGCTTCCAGCTCCTGGACCCGGCGCTGCATCTGCTGAATATCCGCCCCCACCACCTGATGTTGCGTCGACGGCAGCGGCGTTTTGGCGCGACGGTTTTCATCGGTATTACCGCCGCCATCCAGATTGGCCTGAGCCAGCGCCTGAGCATCTTTCGGCTTCTGTGCCGATTTGGCATTCACCAGAATGATGTCGAGCGCCTTTTTAGGCGTGGCATTGCTGATTTCCGGGACGAAACGCACGTACAGCACGGTAGCATGAAGAAACACTGAAATACCGATGCCCAAGGCAAGCGGCGTCACCACCGGGAACAATGCCCAGAGCGACGCCCACAGCCGTTTCAGCAGTATTGATCCAGCAAGGCTCACTGCCCCTCCACTTCCCCAGCTTCCTCGGCATCGCCCGCTTCGGCAACATCCTCTTCGGCTTCAAGCACGTCGGGCAGCACCACCGGCGCAGCCTCGCCAATCAGGTTGATGAAGCGGCAGGTCAGCTCGGGGGCGAATTCATCGATACTTTCAATGCTCAGATGGACGCGCTGGCCGGGCGGCAAATCGCCGGGCAGCGACGGCACGCGCAACATCAGCGGCAGGTGGTCGATCTTGACCAGTTGCTCGCGGCGCACGGTGGCGTCAACTTCAGTCACTCCACGCTGTTGCAACCAGCGCAGACACCAATAACGCTCCATCAAGCGCTGAAAGTCGGCGTAGGCGGCGTAGGTGGTTTCAAAATCGCGCATGGCACCGAACAATTCGGCGGATTTCTGGGCAAATGCCGGTGTTTCACCCTTCAAACAGGCGATAAGCTGCCATTGATTGACCATATCGCAGTAACGGCGCAGCGGCGAGGTCATCCAGGCATATTGCGCCACGCCCAAACCTTCGTGCGGCAGCGGCGAGGTGGTCATCCGCACCTTCCCCTGGGTTTGCGCCCGGTACAGGCAGGCGATGTTCTTTTCAGCGAGCAGGCCGCCCCAGGTCGAGTTGGCGACGATCATCAGTTCGGCAACCAGCTTGTCGAGTGGACTGCCGCGCTTACGCTCGGAAATTTCCACCTTGCAAGCATCCGGATCGGCCAGATCGCCTTCAATGGAAAAGTTGTAGTCGTTATTGCCCTGCATCGCCGAAGGCTTGCCACGCCGGCCCTCGCAGGCGTTGGCGAAATGCCAGAGATGCAGCAGTTCATCCTTGAAACGGTGATCGGCCAGCGGGCCACCGATGGTTTCGGCGTTGAACCAAGGCTCGATTTCGTGATGGCGCAGGTTGGCCGCGATATGCACCATTTCCAGACACGATTCCTGACCTACCACTTCCAGCGATTCATTCACCGTCAGATAAAGCGACACCGCCGGGCAGTCGACCCCGCCGGCCAGCGTGTAATTCTGGACCACGGCATCGGGCAGCATGGTGATCTTGTTGCCGGGCATGTAGACCGTAGACAAGCGGGCGCGGGCAACACCGTCGAGCGGCGAGCCATGTTCGATAGCCAGCCCCGGCGCGGCAATGTGAATGCCGATGCGGGTACCAATACCGGGCAGGCGCGTTACCGACAAGGCATCGTCGATTTCGGTCGTTTGCGCATCGTCGATCGAGAAGGCGCGCACGTCGGAGCGCGGCAGATCCTTGGGCAGGCGGGGCGCTTCAAGCGTCGGGAAATTCGTGCCCTTTGGAAACTGCTCATGCAGAAAGCGGCGGTAATGCAGGTGGTAAGCCGACTTAATGGCGCCACATTTGAAGAGCAGTTGCGCGGCGCTCAGGCCGGTGTCGGCGCAGGCGGTTTCAAAAGCCTTGGTTTCTGCCTTGTTGCGATCCGGCGCGTAGAGCAACGCATCGGTCAGCGCGCCGATTTCCGGCGGCAGGCGGAACTCCTTCAGGGCTTCAATCCAGCCTTCCATCGTGACTGCTTGCTGACGCTTCTTTTCAAGACTGGCCAAAGCAGCTGCGAGAATGTCGGCGGGCGCCTTGCGGAAGCGGCCCTTGCCTTTGCGATGGAAATAGACGGGCGCGGCGTGCAGGGCAAGCAGCACCGCCGTCGCTTCGACCGGACTGGGGACGTGTCCGTAGTAATCACGGGCAAAATCAAGAAACGAAAATTCGCCATCGTTAACGCACTCCCAGAGGAAATCCGGTTCGATCTCTTCGGCCAGCGGCGTTGCCTGATCAAACAGAGCACCCGCGGCAGGTTTCTCGAAACGTAACAATACGGTGGCAGCCTTGATCTTGCTACGCTTGCCGCTCGGCATTTCGACCTGCAACGAACTGTCGTTGTCGGCCATCATGCTGCCGGCCTTAAAGCCGCCATCTTCTTCAAACAATAGATTCATTTATGGATTATAACCCAGCAAATTCAATGATTTGCGGCACAAACTCAGCGAAACTGGCAAAGCCATGATCACCGCCTTCGAGTACCGTTTGCCGACAACCGGCGTAAAAATCCTGCGCTTGCCGATAATCCAGCACTTCATCACCCGTTTCGAGCAGCAACCAATAGCGCCCCGGCGTCGGCCGGCTGACCTGCGCCTTGAGTTGTGCCGCGTGAGCTTCGGTAAAGCTGAAGGCCTCACCGCTATGAAAATTCGTGTGTTCGCCGACAAATTTAGCCAAATCCAGATAGTCGACCGCACCCCGAAGGAAGTCGCCTTGGGGGACCGCCGGGTTGATCAAGACCGCGTTCAAGCCGTGTTTTTCGGCGAGGAAGTTGGCGTAATGGCCACCCAATGAGCTGCCGATCAGGGTGACGGGGCCATCGGCCGCTTCGATCAAGCGGCTGACGCTGGCCGCAGCCTCATCCGGCACCGGCGAGAGTTGCGGGCAGACGAAATGCTCAGCCAGCCGCGCTGCGCCATCTCCTTAGCCAGCAGTTGCGATTTCCACGAGGCCGGCGAGGAGCAAAAGCCGTGCAGGTAAATGATCAGTTTGCGGCCCATTGCACCCAGCCGAATTGCGCGGACAGCAGGACGACAATGCCAAAGATGATGCGATACCAGGCGAAGACGGTGAAATCATGGCTCGAAACGTAGCGCAACAGCGCCTTGACGGTGAGCATGGCGGCAATGAACGAGGCAACAAAACCGACGGCAAAGACCGGCAGGTCGGCAATGTGCAGCAGTTTCCAGTTCTTCGCGACATCGTAGGCGGTGGCGGCAAACATGGTTGGAATGGCGAGGAAAAATGAAAACTCGGTCGCCGTCTTGCGCGACAGCCCGAAGATCAAACCGCCCATGATGGTGGCGCCGGAGCGGGAAACGCCGGGGAACATGGCGACCGATTGCGCAAAACCGACTTTCAGCGCATCCCGCCAGTTCATTTCCTCAATGGCATTGACGCGAGGATGGTAGGCCTTGCGCTCGATGTAGAGAATCAGGATACCGCCGCCGATCAGCGCCAATGCCACGGTCAACGGGTTAAACAGGTAGGCTTTGATGGTGCTGTGAAAGAGCACGCCGAGCACGGCGGCCGGCAAAAAGCCAACGATCAGCAAGCCGGCGAAACGCTGCTGTACGGGGTCGCTGGTCAGACCGCCCATGACCTTGCCGATTCGCTCGCGGAAATCCCAGCACACGGCAAGAATGGCACCGAGCTGGATGACGATTTTGAAGACCTTGCTCTGCTCGTTGGTGTAATCAAGCAGGCTGCCAATAATGATCAGGTGCCCGGTCGACGAAATGGGGAGAAATTCAGTCAGCCCTTCGACGATACCGAGGATCAGGGCTTTCAGGAGAAGAATGGGGTCCATGGGGTGCAGCCTGGGTTGGGAGGCCGCATTCTACTATCCCGGACAGGTAAGCACTTCGAGATCGGCCAGCCAATGCAAGGCAAACTGGCGCGATTCACCGCACATTTCCGGCGCCGCCTGCAGGCCGGCACAGCAGGCCGGGCGTTCCGGGCGGCCGAAAATCGTGCAACGAAAATCAGTATCCAGATGCACGCACGGAACGCCCGCAGGCTTGTTCAGCGAGCTGATCGACGGCGCAATACAGCAGGCGCCGCAACCGGGGCGACAGCTCATCGCAGGGAGATTCGCCATCAATGACTCGATGGCTGCGAGTGCTGGTCAGCCAGCGTGGTCGCCTCGCTTTTTTGCTGGCGGGCAGCGGCATTGCCCAGCACTATCTTTGCCATGACTCACTTCCGTTGGGCTGATTTGAGATTGAAATTCGGGCTTGAATTATCGGGCAGGTGGGCCGCATTGTTTGAGCAGAATTGCTTGATGCCCCAAAAAACCCAAGGCGATGCCCGAAAAACCGTCTCGCTCCTGCGGATGATTTTCAAAGGCGAAATTTCAGGTATTTCCGAGTTGACCGCAGCACGCCCGAAAGTGGTGCAAACGACCTATGCTTTTCTCATCAATTCAAGCAATAGCCAACAAAATCAATGCCCTTGAAAGGCGCACCAAATAAGGAAACCGCACCAATTTTGGGCAGAAAAATATACCCGCTGAGCCGTGAAAAACTGGCTGAAAGCTGCTCCTATAATGCGCGTTCTTTCCACCGGATTACAGGCCGCCTTGCCATGACTATCGACCTCGCCAACACCCGCCCGAATGCCACTGTTGCCCGCTTCGGAAACTCTCACGGCTACCGCATCGACGGTGACCTCGCGCATCTGAATGCCGAAATTCTCTGCGATGAATCCGCGCTGAACGGTCAGGAATGGGCGCTGCAATTGTGGGCCAACGACCAATTCAAGATTGCCGAACTGGCGCTCGGCCTGCTGCAGCCCAATGGAAGCGGCCTGCTGAGCCTGAGCGGCACGACTGCGCTGCTGGCGCCCGCCGGCGACGGCGAATACACCCTTGCCCTCACCCTTGTTTCCGGCAGCAGAGGTCTTTTCGATACGCTGGAAGACCGTGCCGCATTCGTGCAGACCGTCAGCTTTGTGCAACCACGCCTTCTCGGCGAGGTCAGCGCCGAGTTTTCGGGTGACGAAATCAGCCTCCAGATCGAGACCATCGAAAATCCTCGCGCCGCCGACAACCTGAGCGGCACGCTGGCGCTCGAAGTCTGGTCGCTCGACACGCCCTACGCCGGAGGCGATTGGTGCGGACAGCCATTGGCCAGCGTCGTACTCGGCAGCCTGGACGGCCAGAATAGCTGGTGCAATTGCAGCTATATCAGCCATGCCGCGCCCTTGCCAGCCGAGGGCTACCTGACGTTGATGTTGCGCGAGTGGACACCCGCCGGCTATGTCACGCGCGACTATCGGGCGCTGGAAGAAAGCGTCATCGAGCCAGTGAAGCCCGTGGCTGCTGAAACCGAACAGCCGCTGGTCAAACCCAAGAAGGCACCGGCAAAAGCAGAAGCAAAAGCCCAGCCCATCGCCAAACCTGCAGCCCCGACCGAAGCCGTTGCGACCAAGCCCGCTCCAGCAGAACCCGTTGCGGCCAAACCCGTGGAGGCTAAAACAACGACCGTCTCAGTCAATAAAGCGAGCGCGGCGGAACTGAGCGCGGTCAAGGGCCTGAGTGACACTGTCGCCAAAGCGATCATCGCCGCCCGCCCTTATGCGACGCTCGATGAGTTGGTCAAGGCCAAGGGCATGGGCCCGAAACTGCTGGCCAAGGTGCGTGGCGCATTGGCGCTTTGAGGCAAAGCTGAGCGTTGGGATTGGGGCGGGGTTGAGTTAGCGCCAGCGCTGACATGCAACTAACTCACGTCACGCCCGCGGCCTCGACACACCCGGGACTCCGCTTCGCGGCGGGCGAGGCGGGAGTCCCGTTAAACCATCAAGCTCAATTTCCGCTCTTTTTTCAGGTTGACCCTGGGGCCAGCCCTTGCCTCTATGGTCGCAGCATTACGCGGTCAACCCGGAAAACCGGCGCTTCGTCCAAAACGCGTCAATCGCACATCGACGGTGACTGACAGCGCGGTCAAAGCAGCCGCTTTCGCCCGGCCCTCGGCGCTGGCGCGGTAAAGATGCGGCGTCATTGCCAGCAAATCGGCAATCTGCGCCGCGCCACTGAGTGCCAGCGGAAAGCGGATGGTTTCGCTCGACAAACTGACAAAACCGGCTGGCGCCTGGTCGTCGGTGGGGCGTTCCGGCTTGAGCGTCGGGTAGATTATTTCGCGCAACTCCCGCAGATGATCCGGCCCGGCATCGACTTGCAGCAATTGGCCGTTTGCCTTGAGCACGCGGGCAAACTCGGCATAGACGGGAAAGCCGAACATGCACAGGACGCGATCGAGCGTCCCCGGCAAAACCGGCAGATTGGCGTTGCTGCCCACCACCCAGTTGGGCCGCCCGTCGTTGCTCAAAGCGGACTGCTTCGCGGCAGAGATCACCGCCCATTTCGAAATATCCAGCCCGAGCACCGCCAGTGTTTGTTGATGCGGGGTCGCGGCGGCCACTTGGCGCAGGTAGTAACCCTCGCCGCAACCGGCATCGAGGCAACTGGCCGTTTTGTGCCGGGGCAAATCCGCCAGCACCGTCCGGCTGACCGCTGCGGCAATCGGTTGGTAATTGCCCGCATTGAGAAAACGCCGACGCGCCGCAACCATTTCCTTGCTGTCGCCGGGATCACGCGAACGCTTTTGCTGGACCGGCAGCAAATGCGTGTAGCCCTGCGCGGCGATATCGAAGCTATGACCGGCGGCACAGCGCCAACTGGTGCCGTCGCCATGCAAGGGCGCGCCATCGAGCGGACAGGCCAGCGCTGGAAAGGGAGTGATCATGAACGGTGCATCCTGACGAGCTGATGGTTGAGAAATACCGCGAAATGGGCCGCACAAGGCAAGGTGCCGGCAAGGCTGAGATTGAGCGGACTTCCCGAATCCGACACGATACTGGCGAAATCAGCTGGGTAGAAAGCCGAATTTCGCGATTTATCGCGGTTGACCGCAGGATTCCACGGTCAACCGCGATAAATCGCCCATTTCCTGGTCGGCAATTCTCAACCGGGCTCAACCCGAAGCCGCAAAGAACAACGCTCGCACCATTTGTTTTCCGTGGCGGATAGGCGCATGATTTTGCCGACGCCTTTCCCGCATCCGGCCTTAATCGGCGGAGGCGCTCCGGGCGAAACAAGGATAAAGATGACAACGATGACCGGATGGACTCGCTTCCTGAAACAGGGAGGACTGAGGTTCCGTTTGTGGGTAATGGCGCTTTTGCCGTTGGCGGCGTTGCCGCTGCTTGCCGCGATCCTGCTGGTCACCGGCAACGCTTATTTCGAACGCTTGCTGACCCACAAGGTGACGTCCGATCTGTCGATGACGCACAGCCATCTGCAGCACATGCAGAGTAAAACCCTGGCCGCAGTGCGTTCGCTGGCGAATTCGCAACGTATTCGCGGGCTCGCCCACCATGAGTTGAAGGACACCTCGCTGGAAGTGGTGCTCGCCTCGCGTCGAGAAAATATCGGCTTTGATTTTCTGGCCATTCTCGACACCTCGGGCAAGGTGCTGGCGGCCAGCGAGGGCTTTCAGGCCGGCGATGTCTATATCGATTCGATGATTCTGCGTGACGCGTTGAGCCGCAAGGAAGAAAAGGTCGGGCTGGAAGTCCTTGCCCCGGAAGCGCTGGCTCATTTGTCGGCGACGCTGGCCAAGCGCGCCCGGCTGCAACTGGTCGCCACGCCACAGGCGGCACCCAGCAGCGCCACCGAGGAAGGGCGCGGGCTCCTCGTCATCAGCGCCGCCCCCATGCGCGACATTTCCGGCCAGGTCAGCGCGACGGTTGTCGGTGGTTACCTGCTCAATCGGCGCCTGGAATTTGTCGACTATCTGGCGAAAATCGTTTCTGCCGGCATCCCCCAGCAGGTGGGGGTTGAAGGTACGGTGACGCTGTTTCTCGATGACGTCCGGATTGCCACAACGGTACGCCGGCAGGATGGCGAGCGGGCGCTGGGCACGCGGGTCTCGCAAGCCGTCAAGGAAAGCGTGCTGGATCGCGGCGAAAGTTGGGTCAGCCGCGCCTTCGTGGTGAATCACTGGGCGGTGACCGCCTACGATCCGGTGCTGGATTACGCCGGCAAGCGGGTCGGCATGCTCTATGTCGGCATTCCCGAAGCGCCTTTTTCCACCTTCCGCTGGCAGGCCATCGGCCTGATCGTTGCCCTGCTGCTGATGGCGGCGGCAATAGCAACGTGGATTTCATGGCGGCTGGCGCGCGGCATCATGCAGCCGCTGGGCCGGCTGGAAAGCACCATGCAAGCCGTCAATCAAGGCCAGTTTCAGGCGCGCGTCGGCAATCTGCCCGGCGATGACGAACTGGTTCGCCTCGGGCGGCTGTTCGATCAACTGCTTGACACGATCGGCGAACAAACCACGGCCCTCCGCCAACAGGCCAGCGAACTGGATGAAAAAGTCATTCAGCGCACCCAGGATCTCGCCAGCGCCAATGCGGCGCTCGAAGTCACCCGTGTTGCTGCGGAAACCGCCAATGTCGCCAAGAGCGCCTTTCTCGCCAACATGAGCCACGAGATCAGGACCCCGCTCAATGCCATCACCGGCATGGCGCACCTGATCCGCCGGGGCGGGCTGACACCGGAACAGGGCGAACGCCTCGACAAACTGGAAGCCGCCGGCGAACACCTGCTTGGCGTCATCAACGCCATTCTCGACCTTTCCAAGATCGATGCCGGCAAGTTCAAGCTCGAAGAAAGCAGCCTCCGGATCGAAACTATTCTCGGCAATGTCGCCTCCATGCTGCGCGAACGGGCGCGGGCCAAAAAAATTGATCTGATCAGCGAAGCGCACAGCCTGCCGCATGGCTTGCTCGGCGACCCCATCCGGCTGCAGCAAGCCCTGCTCAACTACGCCACCAACGCCATCAAATTCACCGAACGCGGCAGCGTTACCCTGCGCGTCAAGGCGCTGGAGGAAGATCAGGATAGCGTGCTGCTACGCCTCGAAGTCCAGGACACCGGCATCGGCATCAATCCGGAAACCCTGCCCAGGCTGTTTTCCGCCTTCGAGCAGGCCGACAACAGCACGACCCGCAAATATGGCGGCACCGGCCTTGGGCTGACCATCACCCGCCTGCTGGCCCAGTTGATGGGCGGCAATGCCGGTGCGGAAAGCACGCCCGGCGTCGGCAGCACCTTCTGGTTCACCGCCCGCCTCAAGAAAGGCGCCCCCGTCACCGCCCTTGAGGAGAACAAAACGGCGAATTTTGCACCGGATGTCCTGAAACGCGACTTTGCCGGCAGCCGCATCCTGTTGGCGGAAGACGAGCCGATCAACCGCGAAATCACCCTGATGCTGCTCGATGAAGTCGGCCTGAGCGTGGATATTGCCGAAGACGGCGTCGAAGCCGTCGAACAAGCCAGCCGCAAGCAATACGCCCTGATCCTGATGGACATGCAAATGCCCCGCATGGATGGTCTCGACGCAACACGGGCCATCCGCAAACTGCCCAACGGCAACGCAACCCCGATTCTGGCCATGACCGCGAATGCCTTCGCCGAAGACAAAACCCGCTGCTTCGAGGCCGGCATGAACGACTTCATCAGCAAGCCGGTGAAGCCTGACTTGCTGTTTGAAATTTTGCTGAAGTGGCTGAGCGAAGCACGGCGCTAGGCGGCTGGCGTTGATTGCGCCTTTACTTCCGGAAATCGGTTTCCGGCCGGAGATTATTGGGGAATCCCAATGGCTCGTTTTGTTGCGATATACCGCTGGAGCGAGCATTGCCAGCGATAGCAATACCGCGCCAGCCATCCTTGGCCTAGCCCAAACGATCGAGGTTCGACGCGGTGGCTACTGAGACAAGTGGGTATTCCAAGGGATAGCGTTAGCTCAAGTGGTCGGCCCTTCTCGGCCATGAGCCGCCGCTTAAGCATCCCATCAAGCTGCCATTCAAGGGGCTGCTTGATGCACTGAGCCGCCATCCATGTCTGCATTGAAGCCCGGTGGCGTGAAGGTCGTTACCGCACACTAGCGTTTGTTAAACTGAGGCTCAGAGGAGGCTTCATGTTAATTTCTGGCCAATGCCGTTGCGGCAACATATCGTTAAATCTCGAGTGGCTGCCTGACCCAAGCAGAATTCCTGCTTGGGCGTGTACTTGTTCGTTCTGCCAAGCACATAAAGGAGTTTGGACTTCGTCGTCATCGGCCAAGCTTCAAGTTCAAATCAACAACCCGACGCTGCTTACCCGGCATACGTTCGGAACCAGAACCGCTGACTTTCTCATCTGCAAGCAATGTGAGGACATCCCGGTCGTGACCAGTGAGATTGACGGGCGCCTCTATGCAGTGGTCAATGTCCATGCTCTGCGCGGCATCCCGCCCACCCTTCTCAAGCATTTTCAGTCAGATTTCGATGGCGAAAGTGTTGAAGAGAGAACAAACCGCCGACGTCAAAACTGGATTTCGTGTGTAACCGTCACCTCGCCGGTGAGCGCGTAAAGCAACTAGCAATCGCTGAGGGTGCCCTGCGACATGCAGATTTGGAATGCGAGGCAGCAATAATCTCAATTGAGCACTTGGTGCATCCACCTTAGGCTTAAAGCCAATCGTTGGAACACGCCAAGTAGCCATGACCTCGAAATCCACCAAGCCGCTAAAAATAGACATTCCTGCTGTCGATGGTTTTCCATTGCATGCCCATGCTTGGGTTCATGAGGTGGTGAATGGTGACGAGCTGCCACCGGTCGTTATCATCAATCCGGCAACTTCAGTGCAAAGCCGGTACTACAGCCGATTTGCCGAGTTTCTCTACACCCATGGCTTTAACGTCATTACCTACGACTACCGCGGGATTGGTGGCTCGCGGCCAGAGAACATGCGCGGCTTCCAGGCCAATTGGCTGGATTGGGGGAGCAAAGACTTCGAAGGGGTACTGAAATTTGCCAGCACTTGCTTCAAGGGGCACGACATCCTGGTAGCTGCCCACAGCGTAGGTGGTTTTCTGGTGGGAATGGCGCCGTCCAATCAGGTTATCAAACGGGTCTTCACGATGGGCTCGCAGTTTGCCTACTGGCGGGATTACGCCAAGCACAAGCGCTTCGCCATGTACCTGCGCTGGCATATCGTCATGCCGACCCTGACAGCAATCTTTGGCTACTTTCCGGGCAAGCGTCTGGGGTGGCTGGAAGACACGCCGAGCGGCGTGGTTCGTGACTGGATTTCCCCAGAGCCGCGTTTCGAGGACATCTACAAATCCGGCCCGCAGACATTGTCGGACGAAGAGCGAGCCAAACTGGTTGAATCGTTCGCTCAGGTCACTGCGCCCACGCTAGCGGTGTCGATGAGCGATGACGAATTCGGCACCATTCCTGCCATCCACCGCCTGCTCAGCTACTTCAAAAGCAGCCCTAGCACGCACATGCGTATCAAGCCCGACGCGGTTGGTCAGCCGTCCATTGGCCACTTCGCATTTTTCAATGCTCGCTATGCGGACTCCTTGTGGAAAATCCCCCTGGCTTGGCTACGCGATGGCGAAGTTACCCAGGAGATTCCGGCTCAGCTTGTTACGCTGGAGCAGAATCCGTAGCTCTAGCCTCAGTGCGTATCCAGTCAATCAATGCTTGTGCCTGATTGCTTGCTGGCGAGTCTCGTTGAATCAGGTAGTAGACCTTATTGGAGCTCGGGCCAGGAAATGGCGTAGGCAAGGCAATCAGGCGGCCATCGGCCAGCATGGGAGCGATGATTTGCCCCTTGCCCAGTGCAATGCCTTGGCCAGCGACTGCGGCATGAATCAACTGGTCATACAGGTTGAAGCGAAGAGTCCCTTTCGGCTTTATGCCTGCCCATCCTTGCGACTCCAGCCAGTTACTCCATTGCCAGGCGAATGACGAGTCTCCCTCGAACTCAAGCAGCGTGGACCGCTCAATCAATTCGGCGCTATCCAAACGCTTCATACCCAGGCTTGGATGGGCAACCGGGAAGACGGTCTCGCCAAATAGTCGGCTCGCACCTGGCGGCATCAGGCGTTCCTCCCCGTAGCGAATGGCAATATCCAAGCCGTCTTTGCGCACGTCCACAATCTGATTGTTCGCTGAGATGCGCACCTCGATTTCAGGATACGCCTGCTGAAACGCGCCAAGCCGCGGCAGCAACCATAGCCCAACAAAGCCAATGCTGGCTGTAATCGTTACCGGTCGCCGGCGTACGTTGTCTTCCAGAACCCCTAGCGCATCTTGTAGCTGCTGCATCGCACTATCGGCAGCAACAAATAGTTGCTCGCCTTCCGGTGTAAAACGAATGGCGCGATGCGTTCGCTCGAAAAGCTTCACACCCAGTGCCGTCTCCAGGCCATGTATCTGGCGGCTGACCGCAGATTGGGTCAGGAACAAGTCGCCGGCCGCCAAAGTAATGCTCATGCGGCGGCCCACTGCGACGAAGCCTCGCAGCGAATCTACTGAAGGAATTCTGGAGAGTTTAACTGACATTACAAATTCTCATGTGTAGCCACAAAAAACTCAATTGAGGCGTAGCGTTTCATCGATTCTAATAGCCTGATTGCAAGTATCAACGTAACAGGATACATGAGCAATTCGAATGTAAATTTTGGGCACATGCCCAGCATCTAAAAAACAGCCGAAGGAGACTAAACATGGCCCACGTATCTGACCCCCACTTCGCCGAACGCGTCTTGGCCAGTTTCGACAAACAGAACGCTATGCATCTGGTTAAGGCCACTATGCCCGTGGTCGACAACGGGATGACAGAGATTCACGTCCCGCATTGGGACGGTATCGAGCAGCAGCACGGCTTCGTCCACGGTGGTGTCGTCGGCATGATTGCCGACTCATCCGCCGGCTACGCCGCGATGACGGTGGTGCCTGCCAACGCCTCTGTCCTCACCGTCGAGTACAAGATGAATCTGGTTGCTCCGGCCGATGGCGAGAAGCTGATTGCCCGCGGCCAAGTCGTGCGGCCGGGACGCACCTTGATTGTCACCAAGGCTGAGGTCTTCGCCGTCAAGGATGGGAAAGAGACGCTCTGTGCGCTGATGCAACAGACCATCATGGTGATGCACGGCAAAACGGAGAAGTAAGGGATGGCCGGTTACCTGCAAGAAGGCCAGGCTGAGCTGCAACAAAAAGCGGTCACGCTGCCAACACTTCAGAACATGAAGAACGCTGGCGAGAAAATCGCCATGCTGACCTGCTACGACGCCAGTTTTGCAGCACTCATGGATGCTTGCGCGGTCGACATGCTGTTAGTTGGCGATTCGTTGGGCAATGTCTTGCAGGGCCACGCGACCACCTTGCCGGTGACCATCGCCGACATCGCTTATCACACGGCCTGTGTCGCTCGTGGCAACAGGTCAGCACTGCTTGCGGCAGACATGCCTTTCGGTAGCTATGGGACGCCCGATTCCGCCTACGAAAATGCCGTGAAGTTGATGCAAGCCGGTGCGCAGTTGGTAAAACTGGAAGGCGGCGCCTGGTTGTGCGACACGGTACGCTTTCTGACCGAGCGCTCCATTCCGGTTTTTGCCCACCTTGGGCTAACGCCGCAATCCGTGCATCAACTCGGAGGATTCAAAGTGCAAGGCAAAACTTCGGAGGGGGCCGACCGGTTGATGTCCGATGCGCTTGCCCTCCAGGAGGCTGGGGCCTCGATGTTGCTGCTCGAAGCCATTCCAGCCTCACTCGGCAAGTCCGCATCGGAAGCGCTCCGCATTCCCACTATCGGAATTGGTGCTGGTCCCGATTGTTCCGGTCAGGTTCTGGTCATGCACGACATGCTTGGTGTATTTCCTGGCAAGAAGGCTCGTTTTGTCCGTAATTTTATGCATGGACAGCCTGACATCGCTTCAGCATTTCGCGCTTACGTCGCAGCGGTGAAAGAAGGCTCGTTCCCTGCGCTAGAGCATTGCTTCTGACCGAATAACGAAAACCATGTTTCACTCAATTCGACGCCCCGATGTCCTGTCCGTAACCCTGGCTGCGGCTGGCATTCTCATGGTGACCATGGGAACCCGCCAATCCTTTGGACTCTTCATTAGCCCCATCAATAGCTCGACCGGAATGGGCATTGCTACTATCAGCCTGGCGCTGGCCATTGGGCAATTCACCTGGGGCGCCATCCAGCCGATTGCCGGTGCTATTGCTGACCGTTACGGTCCCCGGCTGGTGTTACAAGCTGCCTTGGTAACGCTCGCCATGGGTTGTGCGATTACTCCCTTTATCGAAAATGGCTTCGGTCTGGCGATTGCCTTGGGCATCCTGGCTTCCATGGGGTCAGGGGCCGGCAGCTTCTCCGTGCTGATTGGTGCTGCCGCCCAACGCTTGCCGTTCGAGTCACGCGGAACGGCCTCCGGTGTTATCAATGCGGGCGGCTCCTTTGGGCAATTCATCTTTGCGCCACTCCTGCAAAAGCTGATTCAGTGCATGGGGTGGATGGGAGCGATGTGGGCGATGGCCGTGGCGACCTTGGCTGCTCTCCCGCTGATTGGGAAACTGACCGGTCCGACGACAGCGGTGCCACAGCATGCCGACGATTCGAGACTGGGGCCGGCAGTTCTGGAGGCGCTCAAGAATCCGAGCTATTGGTTACTGCATGCGGGGTTCTTCACCTGTGGGTTTCACATTGCCTTCCTGGTAACCCATCTGCCAGGTGAAGTAAATCTGTGCGGCTTGCCGCCTAGTGTGGCCAGCTGGTCGCTGGCCATCATCGGCCTGGCCAACGTATTCGGCAGTTTGTATGCTGGTTCGTGTGTCGCCCGTTATCGCAGCAAGTATGTCCTGGCGGTGATGTATGCCTCACGGGCCTTGCTGATTGCCTGGTATCTGTGGATGCCGCGTACCGAATGGACTTACTACCTGTTTGCTGCCGGCTTGGGCTTCACCTGGCTGGCGACGGTTCCACCCACCGCGGCGATTGTCGGGAAGCTTTTTGGGACACGGTATCTGGCGACCTTGTTCGGGCTGACGCTGCTCTCGCACCAGATTGGCGGCTTCCTCGGTGCCTGGCTGGGCGGCATCACAATTTCCCGGTTCGGCGACTTCACCTGGATGTGGTACGCCGACATTGCGTTGGCCATTATTGCCGCACTGGTAAATTTGCCCATCAAGGAGGCTGCGGTTATTCCCCATGGCAATCGACCGGTTACTGCTGAAAGTTGACCTTCAATTCCCCGCGACACCAACGTCCGGATTGGGCACCCAGCAGTCATTCAACCATACCGATGCCGAACAGCGGATATCTGGGTAGATCTGTCATGTAGCTAGGCCGTTTCCTGTTCAAGGCCGGCATGGCACCGCGGTCAACCGCAAAAAACAGCCAAAATCAGCCACTACTCGTGGCGTAGCGCTTCGATTGGGTCGAGCTGGGCGGCTCTTCTGGCTGGCACGTAGCCGAAGATGACGCCGATCGCCGCCGAGAAGCCGAAGGCGGTGAGGTTGATGGCGGGGTTGAACAGGAAGGGCATGTTCATCGCGCCCGATATGCCGATGCAGGCGAGAAAGGCGAGCGCGACGCCGACCAGGCCGCCGAAGGCGGAGAGGACGACGGCTTCGATCAGGAATTGCAGCAGCACCTCGTTTTCCAGCGCGCCGATGGCGAGGCGGATACCGATTTCGCGGGTTCGCTCGGTCACCGAAACGAGCATGATGTTCATGATGCCGATGCCGCCGACGAGCAGGCTGACGGCGGCCACTGCGCCGAGCAGCGCGGTCATGGTGCCGATGGTGCCGGAGAGCGTTTCGGCGAGTTGCTTGGTGTCCATCACGTTGAAATTGTCGTCGGCATTTTCGGCCAGCTTGCGCCGTTCGCGCATCAGGCTGCGAATCTGGGCGATGGCCTGGGCCGAATTGACGCCGTCCTTCAGCGAAATCATCAGGCTCGACACATCAAGGCTGCCGGTCAGCCGGCGCTGGGCGGTGCGCAGCGGCATGAGCACCGTGTCGTCCTGATCCATTCCGCCGCCGCCCTGCCCTTTGGCGGCCAGCACGCCAATGATTTCGCAGTCGAAGCTTTTGACGCGAACGCTGTTCCCGAGCGGGCTTTGGCCGGCAAAAAGCTCCTTCTTGACGGTATTGCCGATGATGCAAACCGCCTTGCCGTTGCTTTCTTCGTCGTCATTGAACTGCCGGCCGCCGGCCAGCTTCCAGTTGCCGGTCGTGAAGTAGGCGTTGGTCGTGCCGCTCACTGTCGATGACCAGTTCTGCGTGCCGGCGACCAGCGTCACCGAACTGCCGACCACCGGCGCGACGGTTTGCAGGCCGTTGATCTGCTGCTGAATGGCTTCAACATCGCTCAGTTTGAAATTGGGCGCGCCGGCACTGTCGCGCCCCGGTCCGAGGCGCTGGCCCGGCCGCAGCATCAGCAGGTTGGTACCGAGGCTGGAGATCTGGTCGGCGACCATGCGCGTTGCGCCGTTGCCGAGCGTGACCATGGTGATCACCGCGCCGACGCCGATAACGATGCCGAGCACGGTGAGGAAGGAGCGCAGCAGGTTGCGGCGAATCTCGCGCAGGGCGAGCAACAGGGCGTTCAGGAGCATATCGCCTCCGGTTTTCGGCGTCGCTTTCGACCAGCCCATCGACAAAATGGACGATGCGCCGGGCGTGATGCGCCATGTCCGGCTCATGCGTCACCATGATGACCGTGATGCCCTGCTCGCTGTTGAGGCGGCCGAGCAATTGCATGATTTCGTGGCTGCGCTTGCTGTCGAGGTTGCCGGTCGGCTCGTCGGCGAGCAGCACCAGCGGGTTGGTGACGATGGCGCGGGCGATGGCGACGCGCTGTTGCTGGCCGCCGGAAAGCTCGGCCGGGGTGTGGCCTTCCCAGCCGTCGAGGCCGACTTTGGCCAGTGCGGCGCGAGCGGCGGCGTGACGGGTTTCCACCGGTTCGCCACGATAGAGCAGCGGCAATTCGACATTCTCCTGCGCCGTAGTGCGAGCGAGCAGGTTGAAGCCCTGAAAGACAAAACCGAGGCAATTGCGCCGCAGCAAGGCGCGCTGGTTGCGGTCGAGCCTTTCAACGTGGATGCCGCGAAAGCGATATTCGCCGGTGGTCGGGCTATCGAGGCAGCCGAGCAGGTTCATCGCCGTCGATTTACCGGAACCGCTCGGCCCCATCACCGCGACGAAATCGCCGGCCTCAATGGTGAGATCAACCCCGCGCAGCGCCTGAAATGCGGCCTGACCCTGACCGTAAGTCTTGGTGATGCCGCGCAGTTCGATTAGCGAATTGACTACTGATTTGATCCCTAACTCAGTCAACTGAGCCCCCTTTGGCCGCAGGCAAATTTGGCTGTTTTTTCGGGTTGACCCTGGGGCCAGCCGTTGCCTCTATGGTCGCAGCAAATCACTTTTTGGCCTCCTGATAATCAGTCACCACCGCCATGCCAGCCTTCAGCTCGCCACTCAGCACTTCGGTGTAACGGCCGTTGCTGACGCCGGTTTTGACGGCCACCGGCTGCGGTGCGCTCTCACCCGCCACCCAGACTTGCGCCTCGCCCGCCTTGGCCACCACCGGGCGTTTCTTCGCCGGCTCCGCCGGCGGGCTGGGCAGCAGGCTGGCGACAAAGCCGCGTTCAGCCGGTTTCGTCCCGTTACCCGGCGGCGTGAAACGCAGCGCCGCGTTCGGCACCAGCAGCACGTTGTCGCGGTTGGCCGTGACGATGGCCGCCGTCGCCGTCATGCCCGGGCGCAGCGCCAGATCGTCGTTATTGACCTGCAGGATGGTCTTGTAGGTCACCACGTTGTCGGTCGTCGTCGAACCCAGACCAACGCGCTGGATGATCGCCGGGAATTTGCGACCCGGCCAGGCGGCTACGGTGAACGTCGCCTCCTGCCCATTTTTGACGTTGCTGACATCGGCCTCATCCACCTTCACCTGCAGTTCCATCTTCGCCAGATCCTCGGCCAGCACGAACAGCACCGGCGTCGTCATCGTCGCCGCCACGGTCTGGCCCGGCTCCACCTTGCGGGTCAGCACCACGCCATCCACCGGCGAGCGGATGGTGGCCTTGGCGAGATTGGTTTCATCCGTTTTCAGCGTCGCCCGCGCCTGCACGACATCCGCCCGGGCACTGGCTTCATTGGCAATGGCCCGCAGCCCCGTCGCCTCGGCGCTTTCCAGCTCCGTTTTGGCCGGCACCTTGCCGCCGGAAAGCGCGGCGACATGGCGCATGCGGGCCAGTGCGGCCTTCGACTCCGCCACCGTCGCCTGGGCCAGCGCCACGCTCGCTTCGGCCGACGCCACCGCCGCCTGCGACTTGGCTACCGCATCTTTCAATTTGGAGGTATCGAGCTGGGCCAGCAACTGGCCCTTCTTCACCTGATCGTTTTCCTGCACCAGCACGGCGGCCAGCGTGCCGGAAAGCTCGCTGCCGACATCCACCGACTTGGTCGGCTGCAAGGTGCCGCTGGCCGACGCCGTCACCAGCAGATTGCCGAGCGCCACTTCTTCGCTGATGTACTGCCCGCCCAGCCCGTTACCGCTCCCGGAAAACAGCAACACGCCGCCAAGCAGCAGCGCCAGCGCGCCGCCGATCAGCAGCCAGCGCCGCTTGTTGGCCAATAAGCCGCCCTTCGGTGCGGCGTTGAGCAGGCCGAGCAAAGCCTCGGTCGAGTTATCTGATTGCTGCGTCATGAAGTCTTGCCTTCTGGTAGTTGCTGCGCCGTGACGGGCTGTTCCCAGCCGCCCCCAAGCGCCTTGTAGAGTTTGATCAGGCTGGTCAAAACGGTCGCTTCGGCCGTTGCCAGGTTGTCTTCGGTGGTCAGCCGGGTGCGTTCGGTTTCCAGTACTTTCTGGAAGTCGGCGAGGCCGCTTTGATACAGATCGCGGGTCAGCGCCGCGGCATTGCGCGCCGCCCCGGCCGCCGCCCGCCGAGCCTCAACCCGTTCGCGGGCGGCGGCATAGGCGGTCAGCCCATTTTCGACTTCTTCCAACGCGCCCAGCACGCTGGCTTCGTAGGAAATCAGCGCCTGTTCCTGCACCGCGTTCTGGATTTCAACCGCGCTGCGCAGCTTGCCGCCGTCGAACAAGGTAGCCGCCAGCGTGCCGCTCACCGCCCGCAGCAAGGTATCGCTGCCGCCCAGCGCGGCAAAACTGTAAGCCTGCCAGCCGAAGGAGCCGCCAAGCGACAGGCTGGGATAACGCGCCGCCAGCTTCTGGCCGACCCGCGCCGTTTCGGCTGCCAGCGTGCGTTCGGCCGCCATCAGATCCGGGCGCTGGCGCAGCACGTCGGCCGGAATGCCGGCGCCGATCGTTGCCTTCACCACCGGCAAGGGCTGGGCATTGAGCAGTTCGGCATGCAAGGCGCCGGGATGCCGGCCGAGCAATACCGCCAAACGGTTTTCGGCGGCACTCAGGCCAATCTCCAGATCCGGTATACCGGCCCGCGTCTGTTCGCGGTTGCTGCGCGCCTGCTCGACATCGCTGCTGCTGGCCAGACCGGCCTGATAGCGCCAGTCGGTAATCTGCAAGGTTTCGGACTGGCTGGCCAGATTGTCGCGGGCGATGCTCAGCCGTTGTTGGTAGCTGCGCACTTCAACGTAGTTTTGCGCCACTTCGGCAACCAGCGAAACGCGGGCATTTTCCAGCGCCGCCTCAGTCGCCGCCTGATCGGCCGTCGCCGCCTCCACCGCCCGCCGCGTACCGCCGAAGAGATCGACCTCCCAACTGGCATCAAAACCGGCGTCGTAAATGGTTCGACCCGTCACGGCGCTGATCACCTTTGCCGGCGAATTGCGATTGCTCGCGGTCGACGCCGTCAAAGTCGGGAAATAGCCGCTCACCGACTGCCCGCGCGCCGCCCGTGCCTGGCGCAGCCGCGACTGGGCCAGCCGAACATCGAGACTGCTCGCCAGCGCATCCGTGACCAGCCGATCCAGCATCGAGTCATCCAGTTGCCGCCACCAGCGGGCAAGATCGGGCGCCGGTTCGGGCGTCGACTTCGGCGCTTGAACTTGAACCTGGACCTCCGCTTGCGCCTGCCAGCCGGAAGGCATGGGCAGTGCCGGCACCGCGTAATCCGGCCCGACCGAGGGCAAGTGCGAACAGCCGCCGAGCAGCATGGCCAGCAGCACGGCGCAGCTTGTTGCATATTTTTTTTTCATTGGAAATCAATCAGTGTTGGCACCTTGTCACCCCCGCTGGCGCGGGAATGGGCAATCAATCAGCCGTCATTGTCCCGGCGGCAGCGCATTAATCACTGCCGGCAACAGGTAAATCCGGGTAAAGATGGCGCTTACTTACGGCGCCGAGGCAATCTGGCCGTTGCCGCTGTGGTCAGCGACCAGCGCAGTCAGCAGCGCCGCCATCGCCATCGTTTGTGTATGGGCGCTGGCCACCGTCTGCCGCGCCATGTGGTGCTGGGTGACATGGGTAATTTCGTGGGCGAGCACCGAGGCCAGCTCGCTTTCACTGCGCGCCGCCAGAATCAGCCCGGTATTGACCCCGATAAAGCCACCGGGCAAGGCAAACGCGTTGATCTCCGATGACGGCACGGCAAAAAAACTGAAATCCGGCTGGCTGGTCGTCAGCCCGGCCAGCAGGCGCTGCCCCAGCGCATTCAGGTAGGCATTCACCTCGGGGTCATCGAGATAGCCGCCAGCGCTGCGAATCTGCCCCATCGACTGCTCGCCCAGCCGCCGCTCATCCTGCGGCGTCACCATCGCCTGCGCCGCATCGCCAAGGTCCGGCAGGCTTGCATCAGCCAATGCTGCGGTCGACAGGCATTCTGCGGCAAAAAACAGGGCCGCCAAGGCCGCCCTGCGCCGGCGATTGAACACGGCCGCCATCATCAACCCCCGCTTAACGAGCTGGCGGTGGCGTGCGAGCCTTGCCGCCGCTATCGCGCGGCCCATCGTTTTGCCGGTGCATCGCATCGGCTCCCGGCTTCATCTCGGCCAGTTGCTTGCGCTGCTCCGCCGTCAGAAGGTCAAAAATCTGCCGATCAGCCTTGGCCCGCACCAGCGCCATCTCGGCCACCGACTTGCCCAAGGTATCGGCCAACGCCCGCGCCTTAACCTCGCTGTAATCCGGCGCCGCCGTCAGCTGGCGCAACGCCTCCTCAGCCGCCAGATGCGCCTTGGCCTTCTCGCGCATCCCCGGCGCCTGCGCATGCGTCACCTCGAAAACCTTGTCACGCTGCGCCTCGGTCAGATTCAAGCCGCGCAAATAATGCGGTCCCATCTCGCTACCCTGCTTGCCCATCGGGCCACGCCCGTCCATCCCGCTGCAATGCCCGACACCAACCGCCTCACGCGGATTAGTCGGATTGGCCGGATTCGCCAACACGCTCAAGGGAATCGCCAGCGCCAACGCAGCCACGGCCAGATAACGCACAACACCGCGCGGAGAAATATTCGTCATGTCATCTTCCTTTCAGGGAAATTTGCCGGCTGAAAACAACAAACCGGCGACAGGACGAATACTCTCCCCGAGGGGGGTTAAGGGTGGTTAAGGGGCTGTAACTGATCGTAAATGGGGTAACAGAAGCAATTAGAACGGTGCGCTAAGCGTGACATTGATAGCCGCATTGTTCGCTCCCGCCTGGTTGATCGTCGTTGATGCGCCAACACCCAGCCTCATGGCTCTGCTCAATTCAGCACTCATGCCGGCAAGCAGCGTTCCGTAGCCACCGGTTCGGTTGGCAGTCGGCATTTCCATCGCAGAGTTGCCCCCCACAAAACCAGCGCTGTAGCTACGCTCATCCCTTTTGTGCTCGTAGTCATAGCTCAGTTGAGCATAAGGACGGACTTTAATTTCCGACCAGCGCGTTTCGGCCGCTACCTGCCAGCCAAGACGGGAGCGCAGCGATTCGCGCCGCTGGTCGCCAAAGGTCATGGCAGTCACACTATTGGATTGCTCGCTGAATCCATCGACATCGACTCGCTCCCACGCCAATCCGATCAGTGGGCCATGAACAAGCTTATCAAGGGTGAAGTTGTAACCAACTTGCCCTTTAACACCGAACTGATTGCCCCGTGTGTCGCCGTGCTCAGTGGTATTGAATGGGCCAAGAGCAATATTGCGTTTGCTTTCGTAATCAAGCCAAGAATAGGTGGCGAGTCCATTCACATAAAACGCACCGAATTTTTGTGAGGCGAAGGCCGAAAGCGCCCACTCGTTGTATTTGATCGTGCCTTGAGAGTTACCCAGATCAAATGGTGCATTTCCATAACCGAGAGTCACACCGGCAAAGAGCTGGTCGGTGAACGCCTTTTCATAGCCCATAATCAGACTGCCGCCTGAGCCATCAGCGGAAGGCAGGCCAGCATAAGCATCCTTTTGGGACGATGCGTAATCGCCTGTCACGAAAAACCCCTGGCCTTTGTAGCCAAAGTTCTGGAACTCGTTCAGCCGACCATCAATCGCGCGCCATTGGGCGCCAGAGCGCCCCAACGGTACTTGCGAAATCAGGCCGATACGGCTCGCTCCCTCCCAGCGAGGTGTAGATCCAGTCAGACATGATCCGATGAAATTTGGCAGAGGGATGCCGGATATCCGCAAATAGGTAATCCGCGGTTAGGGGCGATGGTACGTTGCCTATCGCCGAGGTCAGCGCGGCATCCTTGATGTTGGAAAACCCATACGCAGCCGGGTTGGCAATCACGGTGTTGAGCATTTTCCCGGTATTGAAATAAAGCAAGTTCTTGCCGGCCAGTCCGGCCTCAAAAGTTGCGTTAAATGTCGTCACCAGGCTGCTCAATAATGCGGGGTCGGGCACCAGGATTGGATCAGCAGCAATCGGCGACTTGGTGATATCCATGATCCCGACCACAACCAGATTTTTTGCACCAGCCGACTGTAAACGCACGATCTGCGCGGTCAGATCCTGCGCTGCAGTGGCAATTGATGCAATCGCCCCTGCGCCGCTCGATATCTGAGTAAAAACATCATTGTGCCCACCCGAAATGAGGTAAAGCGCCTTGGCATCGAGCGGTCCACGGGCAAGCATGTCGCTCACCTGAGCGCTTACCGGGGGAATTGCCGCAGCAGCAAGGTCGATTGGCGCCGCATTGATCCGGGCGCTACCAACGGCGAAATTATTGCCCGTGCCAACCGGGTTAAACGTGAGCGGTGACGGCGCTGCGGCCGCGTAGGCAGGGGTTACGGCAAGGCCATATCGAGCGCCAAGATTCTGAGACCAGACGGTACCGGGGTTAGTTGAAAAGTGGTCGTTCGGCCCAAATACAGGCCTGAATACGCCAGAGTCAGTCAGGCTGTCGCCAAAGAAATAAGCGTTCGAAAAATCCCCGGCCTGCGCGTTGGTAAATGTGCCGGCAAGCAAAATCGCCAAAACAGCGCCACTGTTCAAATTGAAGCGGTAATACCTGGACATATTCAAATCCTTTTTATTGGGAGCGCGCAGGAAAGTGACGCTCGGTTTTTCACTCGCAAGCCTGGCGATCTCGTCAACATCCCAGACGTCGGGTTGAGCAACAGTTCAGCCTTGTTCGAGCCTGTTGGCATCGGTTTTATGCCTGAATCAAGTAAAGTTTTAGCGATGGCGGTTTCAAGGCCGATGCTCAAAACGATGACCCAATTACGGAAATACTCAAAATAATTCCAACCAATCGCAAAAATTATATATTTGAATAATATAACAATCGTGAACTCTACGTGCGGCAACCAGCCTTTGTCTTGCGCCAGATCAAAGCCGAATAACCCTTAATTGCACGATGTAAAATCGTATCGTGGTCAATCATCGAGTGACGATCATGGATAAGTTTATGCAAGCAGCGATCGATGAGGCCAAGCTTGGCCTCATCGAAGGTGGAATACCGATCGGGGCAGTCATTGTTCATCACGGTCGAGTCATCGGCCGTGGCCACAATCGCCGGGTACAGAAAGGTAGCGCCATCCTGCACGGGGAAATGGACGCCTTCGAAAACGCCGGTCGTCAGCCAGCCAGCGTCTATCGTGAGTCGGTGCTTTACACCACCCTATCGCCATGCGCCATGTGTAGCGGCGCGATCCTGCTTTACGGCATACCCGAGGTGATCGTCGGTGAAAACCAGACTTTCATGGGAAAAGAGGAATGGTTGCGCGCGAATGGTGTAAAAGTTGTTTTACTTCAAAACCCCGATTGCATTGCGCTAATGCGGGGCTTCATTGCAAGCAAGCCGGAGCTATGGAATGAGGATATCGGGGAGGCCGGAACCGATCGTTAGTCGCAGCATGGTCTTGGCGGTGGTGGTCAGCCACTCCGTTTTACGAGTGCATCTCCCTTACTGTACGACCGAGTGCGACCATCCACTGCCAAGCGCATCTTGAGCCAACAAGCAGTCAGCCCCCGACATCAAAGTGAATTCATCGCCTTTTCATCTTTGAGCGCCGCCGTGAGATCGGCGATCAGGCGATCAATCGATTTGTGCGCATCGTAAAACTCATACTCTCCCTTGCTGATTTCACGAACCACGTTGGGATCATCGCCATATAGAGGAACCTGGATATGGACACCCTTGGTGATCACGATCATCCCGTCTTCTTTTTTCGACGGTTCGCTCAGGGCGACCGGGGTGAAACCGAGCTTGTTGAGTTTTTCAGCTAATGCTTGGGCGTTCATGTCATTCCTTTGCAGATAATAGTTAGTCTCGACAGTGCTCAGTAGGGACTGAGCGCAGCTGCCGATTTATTTTTGGCTGATTGACCAGATGAAAGACTGCACATCGATCATGTCGCGGGGCATCAGACCTTCTTCAAGCAGGCTGGTGCGCAGATAACTGTAGAGTCGCAGAACTGCAGCATAGCTTCGCCAGTTGGGTTCGACTTTGTAGTTGATTCGCCAGCAAAGCGCCTTGGCCGCATGCTGGATCACCGTGGGCTTGATATAGGCTCTTTCCTGCGGAAACCGGATGAACCCGAAAAGCGTGGCATACGGCCAGCGGTTGACGCCCAGCAGATCAAGAGCGCGAACAAAGCCCTTGAAGCGATCTTCTTCGGAATCCGTCCCGTAAAGGAGTGCCGCCAAGCTCAGCGAGAACGTCTTTTGGTTCATGGGCGTGTCGAGGGCGCTGTAGAAAGCGGTTTTTTCACCCTTTGTCAGCAGTTTCGTCATTGATTCAACGTGGCGCGCCCGATCACAGACATCCTGATAGCGCTGTTCAGCGATGAGTTCGGAGATTTCCGTTTCGCCCAACAACTGGATGCAGAACTGGTGTGCGCGAACGCTGGCGTCTCGTTCATCCTTTAAAAAACTTGGCGAGGCAAAGCCGTCCGAGTGGGTTTTCAGGAATCGTTCAATGGCCATGGCGGGCGTGACATAGTCCGCGCCGCCCATTTGCGAAGCGTCACCGAGGTTGTCGAGGAGGCGATGTTTTGCGGCTGCCCCTTCGGCAATCTCAAGCTGAACAAATGATTTTGAAAGGCGCTTGGCGCCTGTGCCGACAAAGAAAACGTCAATATTGTCGTTGCTTACGTTGAGCACTTTCCCGAGCCCCCAGCCCTTCTGGTTGGGATGAAATACACGATCGCCTTGGGTTAGATTGTTCATCTTGCTCACCGCCGTTTCCGGAAAAAGCGCACAATTTTACCATGCGCTCGGAAATACAGACCGGTCGACGGACTCAGGCCGACAAACGAGGCAGTCGATGAAATAGCTTGTTTCTTGCGGTCGACCGCGAAATTTACCCATTTTTCCCCGGTCGTTCTTGGGGCCAGCCCTTGTTTCCATGATCGCAGCATTCCCCAAAAAGCAAAAAGGCGACTGAATCAGCCGCCTTTGCGTTGCTTTAACAGCCTTGGCGAAACTTACAGCTTGCGATAAACCTCAGCGCCCGCCTTCACAAACTCCACCGACTTGACTTCCATCCCCTTGGCCAGCGCCTCGGCTTCGGCGATCCCTTGCTGCGCCGCAAACTCGCGCACTTCCTGCGTGATCTTCATCGAGCAGAAGTGCGGGCCGCACATGGAGCAGAAGTGGGCGACCTTGGCTGATTCCTTGGGCAAGGTTTCGTCGTGGAATTCACGCGCCTTGTCCGGATCAAGACCGAGGTTGAACTGGTCGTCCCAGCGGAATTCGAAGCGTGCCTTGGACAGCGCGTTGTCGCGGATCTGCGCGCCGGGGTGGCCCTTGGCGAGGTCGGCGGCGTGGGCGGCGAGCTTGTAGGTGATGATGCCGACCTTGACGTCATCCTTGTCGGGCAGGCCGAGATGTTCTTTCGGCGTGACGTAGCAGAGCATGGCCGTGCCGAACCAGCCGATCATGGCGGCGCCGATGCCGCTGGTGATGTGGTCGTAGCCCGGTGCGATGTCGGTGGTCAGCGGGCCGAGGGTGTAGAACGGGGCTTCGTCGCACTGCTCCAGTTGCAGGTCCATGTTCTCCTTGATCATGTGCATGGGGACATGGCCGGGGCCTTCGATCATGACTTGCACGTCGTGTTTCCAGGCGATCTGGGTCAGTTCGCCGAGGGTCTTGAGTTCGCCGAGCTGGGCTTCGTCGTTGGCGTCGTAGATCGAGCCGGGACGCAGGCCGTCGCCGAGGCTGAAGGCGACGTCGTAGGCCTTCATGATTTCGCAGATTTCCTCGAAGTGGGTGTAGAGGAAGCTTTCCTGGTGGTGGGCCAGACACCACTTGGCCATGATCGAGCCGCCGCGGGAGACGATGCCGGTCATCCGGTTGGCGGTCATTGGGACGTAGCGCAATAGCACGCCGGCGTGGATGGTGAAGTAGTCGACGCCTTGTTCGGCCTGTTCGATCAGTGTGTCGCGGAAGATTTCCCAGGTCAGGTCTTCGGCTTTGCCGTTGACCTTTTCCAGCGCCTGATAGATCGGCACGGTGCCGATGGCGACCGGACTGTTGCGGATGATCCATTCCCGGGTTTCATGGATGTTCTTGCCGGTGGACAGGTCCATCACGGTGTCGCCGCCCCAGCGGATCGACCAGGTCATTTTCTCGACTTCTTCCTGAATGCTGGAACCGAGCGCCGAGTTGCCGATGTTGGCGTTGATCTTGACGAGGAAATTGCGGCCGATGATCATCGGCTCGCTTTCCGGGTGGTTGATGTTGTTGGGGATGATGGCGCGACCACGGGCGATTTCGCTGCGCACGAATTCCGGCGTGATTTCTTCGGGAATCGATGCGCCGAAGTTCTGGCCGGGGTGCTGGCGACAGAGCAGGGCCGCCATTTTTTCGCCCATTTTGCCGGTTGACCGCAGTGATTCGATGTAGGCGCGGCGGTTGTTGTTTTCGCGGATGGCGACGTATTCCATCTCGGGGGTGATGATGCCTTGGCGGGCGTAGTGCATCTGGCTGACGTTCTGGCCGGCTTTGGCGCGCAAAGGCTTGCGGTGCAGGCCGGGGAAGCGCAGTTCATCGAGCTCTGCATCGTCGGCGCGTTTGCGGCCGAACTCGGAACTCAGACCGGGCAGTTCTTCAGTATCACCGCGTTCGGCAATCCATTTTGCGCGCAAGGCAGGCAGGCCATTGCGGATATCAATCTTCGCCGCCGGGTCGGAGTAAGGCCCGGAACAATCGTAGACATAAACTGGCGGGTTTTTTTCACCACCAAAAGCAGTATCAGTATCGGACTGCGAAATCTCGCGCATCGGCACCCGGATGTCCGGGCGCGAACCCTCAATATAGATCTTGCGCGAATTGGGCAGCGGCTGGACTGCAGCCTCGTCGACGTGGGCGTTGGCGGCGAGGAATTTTTCGGTGGCGTTCATTGTGGCTCCATGCTTAGTTTCAACGAGTGAGACGTGCAAGGAGCGATCTGGTTCCAAACAGAATTCGTTTCCCTACGACGGCATGACCCGGTCAGGTTCGAAGGGTATTTCTCAGCCCGCAGGACAGCAGGCACCCCTAACAAGTCGCTGCAAGTTACTGGAAACACTGGCAAAATGCAAGAAATGCGATTCCTGCCTAAAGATATTCCAGCGGCGGCCGAAATATCAATGTCAAGCGTTGAAATTTATAGAAAAACGAGAGAGGGAGATCGAATGCGCTTTCTAACCATCGCCGCGCTGCTGGCAGTCCTGCCTTGGACAACAGCAATAGCCGCCCCGACCTGGCAGGTCATTTCTTCCGAACCGGGCAAGCGCATCGAACTGGACAGCACCAGTATCAAGCGTGAAGGCAATAGCGTGCAGGCCCAGGGCCGGATCGTGCTGGAAAAAGAGCTGATCGATATCAGGTCCGGCGGCGGCTATCGGATCATCGAGGCAATTACCCGCTACGACTGTGGCACGCGCAATGCCAATACGGTCAAGCGCATTTATAAGAAAAACGAAAACGAAGTCGTTCGCGAAGAAGAACTCAAGGGCAGTGAGCTTCCGGTACGCACCGGCACGCTTGACGACAAGGTTTTACGCGAAGTTTGCCGCCCCCCAAAAGCAAGTCAGGCTGAGCTGGCTGAGAAAGCCAACGAGGCAGCCAGCCAGTTAAAGCTGGCCAATGAGGCTTTGCTCAAGAAGGACTTAGCCAACGCCGAGAAACAGCCGCTGATCAAGGCGTCGGACAACAAACCGGCTGCGGTAACGACGAAAGAGGCCGAACACGGATCGATTCCTTCGATCAAACCCAACTTCAAACCGGCCGCAGAGACCACGAAGGAAGCAGCGCCGCCGCCAGCCCATACACCGGCCCCAACGCCGGTAAAAGCCTCACCGCCGCCCATCAAGCCATCGACCATTACGGTTTATACCGCTCCCGCCGCTGCCCCCAAAGCAAGAAAACCGGCAAAGTCTGAAGGCTACATGCTGGAATTGGCCCACGCCGAGCCAGCCAAACAGCACGCCCACATTCATTGGGATTACGAAGGCGAAGGCGGCCCGGAGAATTGGTCAAAACTGGACCCGAAAAATACCAGCTGCGCCATCGGGCAACGGCAATCACCGATCGACATTCGGGACGGCATCAAGGTTGATCTGGAGCAGATCAAATTCAGCTATCGGCCCTCCAACTTCCGCATCATCGATAACGGCCACACGGTACAAGTTGAAGTGGGCGAAAACTCAATCAACCTGACCGGCAAGACCTACGAGCTGGTGCAGTTCCACTTTCACCGCCCGTCCGAGGAAAAGGTAAACGGTCAGCGCTTTGACATGGTCGTCCACCTGGTGCATAAATCTGACGAGGGCCAACTCGCCGTCGTCGCGGTTTTGCTTGAACGGGGCAGCGAAAACCCCTTCATCCAGACGCTGTGGAACAACCTTCCTCTCGAGAAAAATGTGGCCGTACAACCCCCGACAACACAGGTCGATTTGGCAAGCCTGCTGCCCCCGACACGCAGCTACTACACTTATATGGGCTCGCTGACGACACCGCCCTGTAGCGAAGGCGTCTTGTGGTTGGTGATGAAACAGCCGGTGCAGGTCTCGCAAGACCAGATCAATATCTTCTCCCGGCTCTACAAGAATAATGCGCGCCCAATCCAGCCAGCCGCCGGCCGCGTCATCAAGGAAGACCGTTGACCTGAAACAAAGCAGGGTGCTAAATTAATGACCACTGAGTCATTAATTTAGCCATGCTTGCTCCCGCCACACCTCGCAAACGCCGCAAAGAAGCTCGCCCGACGGAATTGACCGCTGCGGCGCTGGCGCTTTTTGTCGAAAAGGGATTTTCGGCGACGCGCCTCGAAGATGTCGCCAGCCGGGCCGGGGTTTCCAAAGGCACCCTTTATCTCTACTTTGATAGCAAGGAAGCCTTGTTCAAGGCGGTTATTCAGGAAGGCATCCTGCCGGTAGTTGTCGAAAACGAAGCTATCGCCGCCAAACACACGGGCAGCAGTTTCGACCTGCTGGAAAAGCTGCTCGACAACTGGTGGGGCAAGATCGGCCTGACCGACTTTGCCGGCATTCCCAAACTGATGGTGGCCGAAGCCCGGAATTTTCCTGAAGTTGCCCGGTTTTACTACGAAAACGTCATCTGCCGAGGGCGAGCATTAGTCGGTGCTGCGCTGGAGCGCGGCATGGCAACCGGGGAGTTTCGACGCATGGAGGTTGAAACCACGATTGATGTCGTGATCGCCCCCATTCTGATGTTGCTGATCTGGCGCTTTTCAATGGCCTGCTGTCAGAACGGCGAGAGCGATTCTCGCCTTTATTTGCAAATACATATGAATATCCTGCGGCAAGGCCTGCGTGGGAGCGCATTGGAGAGTCGGGTATAATTTATTTTTGTCCGAATCAATATATTAGTCTGTGCTAATATTAAGTCTGCGGAGACCCAAATGAATATCGAGCAAGCACGCTTCAACATGATCGAACAGCAAATCCGGCCTTGGGAAGTTCTGGATCAAAAGGTTCTTGACCTGCTTTTTGTTGTCAAGCGTGAAGATTTCGCCCCGCCCGCCTACCGTAATCTCGCTTTTGCCGATCTGGAAATTCCGCTCGGTAGCGGTCAGGTTATGCTGGCCCCCAAGATTGAAGCGAAACAACTTCAGGAACTAGGCATCAAGAATACCGACAAGGTACTGGAAATCGGCACCGGCAGCGGTTATATGGCCGCTTTGCTGGCAGCACACGCCGAGCATGTGGTGACGGTTGAATGCCGCCCGGAACTGGCCGAGTTCGCCAAGCAAAACCTGCAACGCGCCGGCATTACCAACGTGACGGTCGAAATCGGCGACGGCGTAAACGGCTGGGCTCAGCGCGGCCCCTATGACGCCATCGTCGTCTCCGGCTCGGTCCCCGTACTTCCCGATGCCCTGCTCAAGCAATTGCGCGTTGGTGGCCGCATGGCCGTGGTCGTCGGTGAAGCGCCAGTCATGGAAGCCCAGTTGATCACTTGCACGGCAGAGGGTGTCTTCAACACGGTCAACCTCTTTGAAACGGTCATTCCTCCGCTCGATGGCATTGCCGCGAAAACAAGCTTTTCATTTTGATGAAACAGATTCGCGCTCATCAACTCGCTGACTGGTTAGCTGACGAAAGCCAAGCCAAACCGCTGTTGCTTGATGTGCGCGAACCTTGGGAAATCGAGATGTGCAGCCTCTCCGGCGCGCAACACATTCCCATGCATTTGGTGCCGATGCGCTGTGAAGAACTGAATCCCGACCAGGAGATTGTGGTGATCTGCCACCACGGGGGCCGCAGCATGCAGGTCGCGATGTTTCTGGAACGAAAAGGCTATGCCTCCGTACACAATCTGGCGGGCGGGGTTGAAGCCTGGGCTGCAGAAGTTGACCCCACAATGCGTCGTTACTGAGAATGGCATGAAAAAACTGGCCTGGCTGTTGATCACTCCGCTGCTCGCTTCCCCTGTTTTTGCTGCAGATTTAATGCAGGTTTACCGAGAGGCGCAGCAGAACGATCCAAACTTCGCCGCGGCGCAAGCCACACTGGATGCCGGTCGGGAGAAGATTCCGCAAGGCCGTGCCGGCCTGCTGCCCAGCTTGAGCGTGTCGGGTAGTTCGGCGTGGAATGAAAACGAAGTTGCGTTCCGGACAAACCCTGCCCTCAATGGAAAACCGCAGTTCAACAGCAATAGCTATCAACTAACGCTGTCCCAGCCACTGTTTCGCTGGCAAAACTGGATTGCTTACGATCAGTCGAAAATGCAGGTTGTCCAGGCCGAAGCCAACTTTGCCCAAGCCCGCCAGGATCTGATCCTGCGTGTTTCCCAAGCCTATTTCGACATCATTTATGCGATCGAAAATCTGAAGGCGGTTCGCGCCAACAAATCAGCGATTGGCCAACAACTTGAATCGGCCAAAAAGAATTTTGAAGTCGGTACCGCGACCATCACGGATAGCCACGAAGCACAGGCGCGCTTTGATCTGGCCTTGGCGCAGGAAATTGCTGCCGAAAGTGATCTTGAGGTCAAGCAGCGGGCGCTGGAATCGATTATCGGCAAGGAGCCGGGACCGCTGGCAACGACCCGCAAGGATGCCACGCTCAGCCCGCCACAGCCATCTGACATGAAGGAGTGGGTCAGCGCTGCCGAGAAAGACAGTATCAATGTCCAGATCCAGCAAGCCGTTGCGGATATTGCGGCCCGAGAAATGGATAAGCAGCGCGCCGGGCATTACCCGACCATTGACCTGGTTGCCAATGCGGGCAGTTCCAAATCCTTTGGTTCAACCTCGCTGGGTTTGCTCGATACCGACTTCCAGAATATCGGTGTCCAGCTCAACCTGCCGCTATTTCAAGGTGGGCAAGTTGTTTCACGCCAACGCGAGGCTGCGGCCAACCGAACAGCCGCCCAGTCAAATCTTGAAGCCGCTCGCCGCGGCGCCGCGCTCTCTACCCGGCAATACTATCTAGGCGTGGTAAACGGGCTGGCTCAGGTCAGAGCACTCAAGGCGGCACTGATTTCCTCGCAATCAGCGTTGGAATCCAACAAGCTGGGTTACGAAGTAGGTGTTCGCATCAATATCGATGTCTTGAATGCCGAGAATCAGGTTTACGTCACGCGTCGTGATCTCGCCAAGGCGACACTTGATACGCTGATGGCGCAGTTAAAACTGAAGGCTGCTGTCGGCTCGCTGGGCGAGGACGACGTCGTTCAGATCAACACCCTGCTCGACCCGACCAACGTTCAATAAGCCTCAACATGCGCTGCGTCGCGCCTTGATGCGCCAGCGCAAAAGCAGTTGCTGCAGCGCGCATTGCGGCCAACTCGGCCTTGTTCCCAAGCAAGTTTGCCACCGCTAGCGCCAAGGCCTGCGGCGACTCAACCCGCAGCGCCGCACCGCTGGCGATCGCATCATCGGTTGCCAGCAGAAAATTAAAGGTGTGCGGTCCAACCAGTACTGGGCAGGCGCAGGCGGCGGCTTCGATCAGGTTCTGCCCGCCTAGCGGCAACAAGCTGCCACCGATGAATGCTAGATCAGCCAGTGTGTAGTAAGCAGCCATTTCACCCATGCTGTCACCCAGCCAGACCTGCGTTTCGGACGATGGCATGCCAGCACTGCGCCGGATTGAGTTCAACCCCTGCTGCTTTAGCAATTCAGCGACTGCGTCGAAGCGCTGCGGGTGACGCGGAACCAGCACAAGCAGGGCTTTTGGGACGCCCATCTGACGCCAGGCGTCAAGGATCAACAACTCTTCACCATCGCGCGTACTGGCCGCCAGCCAGATGGAGCGACCACTGATTGCTGCTCGCCAGCGCTGACCAAGACTGATGTTTTCGGAACTGGGGGTGACATCGAACTTTAGATTGCCGCAGACTTCAACAGGGCTGGCGCCCAAGGCCGCGATCCGGGTTGCATCACTTGCCGTCTGCGCCGCAACGCCACTCAGGGCGGCAAAGGCGGGGCAAAACAGCCCGCCAAGCTTGCCGTAGCCGCGCGCTGAACGCACTGAAAGACGGGCATTGGCCAGCATGACCGGCACCTCGTGATTTTTGGCTGCCTGCAGCAGATTGGGCCAAATTTCAGTTTCCATCAAGACACCGAAAGCCGGTGAAAAATGGCAAAAAAAGCGGTCGACCGCAGCAGGGTAGTCATAGGGCAGATAGGCTTGCATCACCCTGTCGCCATAAACCTGCGTCCCGGTTTCACGGCCGGTTGGCGTCATGCCGGTAAGCAATACCCGGTGATCCGGCCATTTAACCAGCAGGCCATCAATCAGCGGTTGGGCGGCGCGGGTTTCACCGACGGAAACGGCATGTACCCAGATCAGCTTTTTGGGCACCGGCTGGCGATAAAAGCCATAACGTTCGCCAAGGTGCCGCAAATACTCGGGCTGTTTACGAGCACGCCAAAGCAGGCGCAGCCAGATCAGCGGGGTGATGAGATAGAGAACGAGCGAATAAATCAGCCGCATTGAGAGCCGGCGCTAAACGGCGCTCTCCAGCGCGGCCTCAACGGCACGGAAGATGGTGTCGTAAGGCGGCGGTGCACCTTTTTTGCCAAAGCTCTTGCAATAAGCATCGCCGTAAACCGCAGCCTGTTCGCCATCAGAGTCGCAAAATATCCCGACAGTCGGTCGGGCCAAGGCGGCCGCAAAATGGGTAAATCCGGTATCTAACCCGACCACTAGCTCGGCGCCCGCGAGAAAGCGGGCTGCAACATCGAGTCCCATTAATGGTGGCACGATGGCACCGGAGATAAGCGCCGCCAAACGTTCGCTGCGTGCACGCTCCTCCGGGCTACCCCACGGCAAAGCCGCGCGTAGCCCGCGCTGCTGCAGGTAAAGACCAAGCGCCCTCCAGTGCGCTTCCGGCCACAGCTTTTCCGGGCGACTGGCGGCGTGCATGAGAACGCAATAGGGATCGGACGGCAACCATGCCGCCCGCAGTGGCTCAGCAGAGATGCCAAAAACCGGTGGCGTATCGGCGGCGTAACCCAGCGCACCGGCGCCCACCGCGCGACAGCGCTCAATCACATGGCGCGCCCGGGAAATCGGGAGGCGTTTGTTATAAAACAGCGCCGCGCCACCCTCTTTTATACTGGATCGGTCACCGCCAACGATATCGCCATGAGCCAGCAAGGCAACCACAACGCTCTTGTATAGCCCTTGCGTATCGAGGATCAAGTCGTAGTCGACCGCACGCAGCGTTGCCGCAAACGTCTTCATTTCTTGCCAGGTCTTTGCCTGCCCCAGCGAACGTCGCCAACGGCGCCAGGCGACCGGGATCACTTGTCTGACGGCAGGATGCAGCGACGGTATCGGGGCGTAGGCCTCTTCGGCCACCCAATCGATTTGGGCGTCGGGAAAATGCGCGCGAATATCGCTGACCAATGGCAAGTTGTGCACAAGATCGCCCATGGATGACATTTTGATCAGCAGCACTTTGAGCATCGGCGAAAGGCCCTTAAAATTCGCTAGCCGTCCATTATAGCCTCCGATGCTCCCATCTCCCGCCAAGCTGCCTCTATCGGCGGTACTAATTACCTGTAACGCCGCTGCCAGCCTGGAACAGTGCTTGGCCAGCCTTGACTTCGTCGACGAGATACTGGTGGTCGATTCAGGCAGCCAGGACGCAACTTTAGAGATTGCCCGACGTTTCGGTGCACGGGTTATTGAGCAAACCTGGCTCGGCTTTGGTCCGCAGAAGCGCTTCGCTGTTTCCCAGGCAAAACATGACTGGGTGCTATGCCTGGATGCCGACGAGCGGGTAACGCCCACCTTACGCCAAAGTATCGTTGCCACCTTCCCCAAGCCAGCCATGGAAGTCTATCGATTTGCCCGCTGCAACCGCTTTCTCGGGCGCTATCTTCGCCACGGGGAAGGTTATCCAGACTGGAACCTGCGTTTTTTTCATCGGGACAGCGCTCATTGGTCGGAAGATCTCGTGCATGAACACGTACTGACCGAATCGCCTGTCGGCACATTGAACGGCGATCTGTTGCACGATTCGGCCGAATCACTGGCCAGCTACCTGACCAAACAAAACCGCTACACCACCCTGGCAGCCGATGCCGCCCTGGCTGCGGGCAAGCGCGCCAGTCTCGGGCGCATTGCGCTCAGCCCACTGATTCGTTTCATCAAGTTTTATTTTATTCGCCAGGGCTTCCGTGACGGCCTGCCGGGGCTGATTCACATTGCCATCGGCTGTTTCAACAGCTTCATAAAATATTCCAAAATGCTGGAGCGACAGCATTCCGATGCTGCACTGCGGTAAAATTCAGACTTTCGTGCAAAGGGCTCACCCGTGAAAATTCTCGTGACCGGCGCTGCCGGCTTTATCGGCTCAACTGCCTCATTGCGCCTCTTGGCACGGGGCGACCAAGTCGTCGGCCTCGACAACATGAATGACTATTACGAGGTCAGTCTCAAGGAAAGCCGCTTGGCCAGATTGACCAGCCATGCCAACTTCCGCTTCGTCAAACTGGATGTCGCTGATCGCACCGGAATGGACGCGTTGTTTGCCGCCGAAAAATTCGACAAAGTCATTCACCTGGCCGCGCAGGCCGGCGTCCGCTACTCGCTGCAAAATCCGCACGCCTACATCGAGAGCAACATCGTCGGCTTCACCAATATTCTCGAAGGCTGCCGCCACAACAAGGTGGCGCATCTGGTGTACGCCTCCAGTTCCAGTGTTTACGGCGGCAACACCAAGATGCCGTTCTCCGAACATGACAGCGTCGATCACCCGGTCAGCCTCTACGCCGCCACCAAGAAGGCCAATGAGTTGATGGCGCATACCTACAGCCACCTCTACGGCCTGCCAACGACGGGGCTGCGCTTCTTCACGGTCTATGGCCCCTGGGGCCGCCCGGACATGGCGCTCTTCCTGTTCACCAAAGCCATCCTCGAAGGCCGGCCGATCGACGTTTTCAACCACGGCGACATGAAGCGCGACTTCACCTACGTCGATGACATCGTTGAAGGCGTCATCCGTGTGCTCGACAAGAATGCTGCGGTCAACCCGGAATATGATGCAATTTCTGCCGACCCTGCGACAAGCAACGCGCCTTACCGCGTTTTCAACATCGGCAACAACAATCCGGTTCAGCTACTGGACTTCATCGGCGCCATTGAAAATGCGCTCGGCCAGAAGGCAGAGAAACGCCTCTTGCCGCTGCAGGACGGCGATGTACCCGCCACTTACGCAAATACGGATTTGCTCAACGAGTGGGTCGGTTTCGTCCCGGATACCACCGTCGAGGACGGCGTCGGCCGCTTTGTTGCCTGGTATCGCGAGTACTACAAATGTTAGTTGTTAGTAGGGGAGTGGTTAGCAAAAACCCCTGGTAGCTCCCCCTGCTAACAACTCCCGAACTTCCTACTGAGAGAGCTAAACAAATGTGTGGCATCGTCGCAGCAGCAGCCGGCAAGAACATCGTTCCCGTCCTCGTTGAGGGCCTGAAGAAACTCGAATACCGCGGCTACGACTCGGCTGGTTTGGCCGTCATCAGCGGCGCCAGCATCGAACGCGTCCGCTCGGTTGGCCGCGTCGCTGAACTGGAAATTGGCTCAGCCAACACCCAGTCAGTCACCGGCATCGCGCACACCCGCTGGGCAACCCACGGCGTACCCAGCGAACGCAATGCCCACCCGCATGTTTCCGGCTCGATTGCGGTCGTTCATAACGGCATCATCGAAAACTACGAAAGCCTGCGCCGCGACCTGACGGCCCAAGGCTACGTCTTTACCTCCGACACCGACACCGAAAGCATCGCCCATCTCCTTGAAGCCACGCTAAAGCGCGAACCCGATCTTTTCAAGGCCGTACAGATCACCTGCCGCCAACTGGTCGGCGCCTACGCCATAGCCGTCATTGACCATAGCCAGCCCGGCAAGGTCATCGTCGCCCGCGAAGGCTCGCCGCTTCTGCTCGGTGTTTCCGACACCGGCAATTACGCCGCTTCCGACGCCTCGGCCCTGCTGCAAGTCACGCGCAACATGGTCTACCTCGAAAATGGCGACATTGCCGAGTTGACCGCAACCAGCGTCAAAATCACCCGCCTCGACGGCACGCCGGTCGAGCGCCCGGTGCATGTCTCCCAGCTTTCTGCCGCAGCCGTCGAACTCGGCAATTACCAGCACTACATGCAGAAGGAAATCTTCGAGCAGCCGGAAGCGCTGGCCAACACCCTGGAAATCGTCGGCGGCAGCAAGAGCATTCAGCCTGGCATTTTCGGTGCCGACGCCGCCAATCTGATGGCCGACGTCGACTCGATCCTGATCCTTGCCTGCGGCACCAGCAGCCACTCCGGCTTCACCGCCCGCTACTGGCTCGAAGCCATTGCCGGCGTGACCTGCAACGTGGAAATTGCCAGCGAGTACCGCTATCGCACCTCGGTCGCCAACCCGCGCCAGCTCATCGTTGCCATTTCGCAATCCGGCGAAACCGCCGACACGCTGGCAGCCTTGCGCCATGCCAAGTCGCTCGGCCAAATGAAGACACTGGCCATCTGCAATGTGCCGGAATCCGCCATCGTCCGCGAATGCGCCCTGCGCTTCATCACCCGCGCCGGCCCGGAAATCGGTGTCGCCTCGACCAAAGCCTTCACCACCCAGCTCGCCGCACTCTTCCTGCTGACGCTGGTCATGGCCAAAGTCAAGGAGCGCCTGACGCCAGGTCAGGAAAGTGTCTACATCGACCAGCTCCGCCATCTGCCGGTTGCGGTCAACAAGGTGCTCGAACTGGAAAGCGATATCGAGGTCTGGGCAAAGCGTTTTGCCGACAAACACCACGCCCTTTTCCTCGGCCGTGGCCGACATTACCCGATCGCCATGGAAGGTGCCCTGAAGCTCAAGGAGATCTCCTACATCCACGCCGAAGCCTACCCGGCCGGCGAACTCAAACATGGCCCGCTGGCGCTGGTCGATGCCGACATGCCAGTTATCTCCATCGCCCCGAACGACCAGTTGCTCGACAAGCTGAAATCGAACCTCAAGGAAGTTCAGGCTCGCGGCGGCGAGCTTTACGTCTTCGCCGATGCCGACTCCGAAATGGCGGAATCGGAAGGTGTGCACGTCCTGCGTCTGCCCGAGCACTACGGCGAACTGTCGCCAATCCTGCACGTTATTCCATTGCAACTGTTGTCGTATCACGTTGCCTTGGTCAAGGGAACCGACGTCGACAAGCCACGTAATCTGGCGAAATCGGTCACGGTGGAGTAATGGCCACCTACGCAATCGGCGATATTCAGGGCTGTTACGACTCCCTGTGCCGCTTGCTCGAACTTTGTGCGTTCGACCCGGCCGCTGACCGCCTCTGGCTGGTTGGCGATCTGGTCAATCGCG
>JADKIP010000016.1 GCA_016721185.1 Candidatus Dechloromonas phosphorivorans | reverse complement strand
CAGGCCGCGCTCAATCGAAAGCAGCATGGCCTCACGCAGCGCCGCCGGGCAACAGCTTTCTGTGCCAGAAATCATCATGGCCGAAATTGTTTTCAACCGGATCGCGCACTTTTTTCCCCCGGGGCCAGTTGCGTCGGCTTGCCGCCTTCGCGCAACTTGGCGGCGTCCATCCGTTGCCCAGCGCCGCCGGATAAGCAAAACGGCTTGCCGATTTCGGTGATTTTCATCCAGACGGTTCGATCAAGCGGCTCGGGCGCCGCAATCCCGATGGCACGTTTCGAGAGCGCATCGGCCTCACCATTCTCTTCGCGCGGAATCCAGCGAAGGCTCACATTTGGAATGAGAGCCTTCAGTTCGAGCACGGTCTTGCAGAAATGGACCAACCCCGGTGCGTTGATCAACCACTCGCCGTTAACCTGCGCGATGACGAGCTGACTGTCGCCATAGACGATGAGATTCTGCACCTGAGCCGTAACGGCCGCATCGAGCACGGCCATCAGCGCGCAGTATTCGGCCTCGTTGTTCGTTCCTGGCCGATTTCTGAGCGATCTCGACGATCTGCCCGGCTGGCCCTTAAAGAACCGCACCGATACCGCGAATCCCGGATTACTGTGCTTCGTCGCCCCGTCGAACCGGCGTGCCAGATGCTGTTGTCCATTCAATTATTTCTCCATTTATGGCGCAATGCTAACCAAGTTCATACCCACAGCCAGTGATATTTGAACACTGGGCAACAAGCCCTGATACCTAGCCGAATATACCGTATCTGATAGCTATACCAAACGCAAACACTACCGGTAGTAGCATCACACTTGACGCCTTATCCGTCATGCCAATAGAATCTGCGTCTGTTGAAGGTTCCCCACTGTGGGGATTAAAAGGGAATCCGGTGCCGAGTCAACTCGAAATCCGGAGCTGCCCCCGCAACTGTTATCGGCAGAGCGCTTCGCCATTCTTGCCACTGGGTCACACCGGGAAGGCGGCGAAGCGCGATGGACCGAAACCAGGAGACCTGCCGCAACAACTTTCCAACCAAAGATGGGGCGGGGTGTCCCCTGACGAAAGGTTTGTGCGTGCAGCTGCTTTTTTCGTTCGTGAGGGTTCGTCCGGCATCAGGATATTCTGCCCCTTGCTGCCGCCCTGCGTCCGGCGCCCCCCTTCGATTCTCCGCCCCTCGCCCGGAGAATCGCCAGCCCCTCTCGAATGTTCTGGCCCGCCTCCGCCAAAAGCACTCCGGCAAACCGTCGCTGCTTCCACCGCCATGGTTTTGGCTTTTCCGGCCGCAACTTGCGCGCTGCCGGCCTGCCCCCCTGCGAAGTCACCGTCAGCAGCGGTGCCATGATCTGACTGGCGTCGCCGATTCGGCTACCGAAGGCACGGTGACCGCCAAGCCGCTCGCCAACCGCCCGCTGTTACGCCCGGCCGAAGTGCTCGAAACCATTCCTGGCATGGTCGTCACCCAGCACTCGGGCGACGGCAAGGCCAATCAGTATTTTCTGCGCGGCTTCAATCTCGACCACGGTAGCGATTTCGCCACCCACCTGATGGGGATGCCGGTCAATATGGTCAGCCACGCCCACGGTCAGGGCTATATGGACCTCAATTTCCTGATTCCTGAGCTGATCGGCGGCGTCAAATACCGCAAGGGGGTTTATGCCGCCGAAGATGGCAATTTCGCCACCACCGGCAGCGCCCGCATCGACTACCTGCGCCAACTTGACAACAGTTTTGTCGACATCGGCCTCGGCCAGAACAATTACCGCCGGGTGCTGGCGGCGGGTGGCCACGAATTCAAGGGCTTCAATCTGCTCGGCGCCCTCGAAGTCAGCGGTAACGATGGCCCGTGGGATCAGCCGGAAAATCTCACAAAGTATAACGGCGTGCTGCGCCTGACTTCCGGTACGGCAGCCAACGGTTTTTCGCTGACCGGCATGGCCTATCAGGCCGACTGGACAGCTACCGAGCACGTGCCCGAACGGGCCATTACCAGCGGTGAAATTGGCCGCTACGGTGCGCTCTCGCCCAATGATGGCGGCAAAACGCATCGCTACAGCCTAGCCGGCGACTGGGCGCAGACCACTACGACGGGCGCCCGCAAGGCCAATCTTTACGTCATCGACTACGGACTCAACCTGTTCTCCGCCCCTCCGGCTACATCAGCGGTGCGCAAGGCGACCAGCACGAACAAGCCGACGAGCGCACGGTCTGGGGCGGCCAGGCCAGCCAGAGCTGGTTCCTCGGGCCAAACTGGAAAGACACCGAAATCACCGCCGGCCTGCAGTTGCGCCACGACCGGATCAGCAAGGTCGGGCTGTACACCACCGAAAACCGTCGCCGGACCGGCACCGTGCGTGAAGACCGGATCGAGGAAAGCGCAGTCGCCGCGCTGATCGAAGCCCGCACGCAATGGACCGGCTGGCTGCGCACCAACCTCGGCCTGCGCCGCGACCAGATTTACGCCAAATCCACCGCCTTGGGCGGCCAGTACAACATGGATAACGGCGGTAGCACCGACGCCGGGCAGACCAGCCCGAAACTCGGCGTCATCTTCGGCCCCTTCAATCTGCTCGGCCAGACCGAGTTCTACGCCAATTGGGGGCACGGTTTCCACAGTAACGACGCGCGCGGCGCCACCGCCCGGATCAATCCGCAGGACGGCTCAAGCGCCGAAGCCGTACCGCTGATCGTCAAGGCCCAGGGCAGCGAACTCGGCATGCGCGCTGCGCCGCTCAAGGGCTGGAACAGCAGCCTGTCGGTCTGGCAGATGGACCTTGCCTCGGAGCTGGTTTTCATCGGCGATGAAGGCATCACCGAGCCGAAAGGCGCCTCGCAACGGCATGGCGTTGAATGGTCAAACTACATCACGCCGGCTGACGGCTGGATTATCGACGCCGATATCGCCTGGTCGCAGGCTCGTTTCAAGGAGCCCAACCTGGACAACGGCGGCCGCCACGTGCCAAACGCCATTCCGCTCACCGCCTCGCTGGCGCTGACCACCGACAACGGCGGCCCGTGGTTCGGCGGCCTGCGCCTGCGCTACCTCGGCGCCTACGCGCTGGAGGAAACGGCCGAGCAAAAATCGACCGCCTTCTGGATGGCCAACCTGAAGGCCGGCTACCGCTTCAGCCCCAAGCTGCAGGTAACGCTCGACGTGCTCAACCTGTTCGACAAAACGGCCAACGACATCGAATACTGGGGCGGCGCCTGCACCCGCAGCGAAACGCTGGGCGGCAGTTGCGGCGGTGGTATCGATGGCAAGCTGGTGCATCCGCTGGAGCCGCGCACCTTCCGGCTCGGCTTGCGCGCCAGTTTTTAACCTGGCGGCGATTGCGATAGCGGCGGGTGTTTTGAGGGCTGCTTGGTCAGTCGCTTGCTCGGCGCAACCGATCAGCCCTTTCGCCGTGATCACCCAAGCATAAATGAGCTCGCCAGTTGTTGACACTGATTCTCAATTACAGAATAATACGACCCATTCTCGTTTGTATTCGGTTTCCCAATGAACCTGCCGCAAAAAACGCCTTACCCCGCCCAACCGGTCGAAAACACGGCTGATCGCCCCCGTGTCGACAGCGAGCAATTGTTTCGTGGCGCCCCCGCTGTCGAAATCGAACATGCCGGCCAGCGTTACCTGTTGCGCGTCACCCGCGAGAACAAGTTGATCCTGACCAAATAGTTTCTCTCCGTTGTGAATCTCTCGTTTCCCGTAGCCAGCAAGCCAAAAGCCAGCGAGCCAAGGGTTTTTCCTAAGCATCGCCGGCGCAACCTGAAGAAAAGTTCATGAGTTACGCTTTGTCCTACGCCAGCTCCCGCCCCTCGTCAGCAAGGCGCAGCGGTTTGCTTGGCATTGTTATTGGTCTGCACGTCGCCATTCTTCTGGTCGTGCTCGCCGCCAAAACAATCGTGCCGCAGATCATGGAAATCCCGCTGGTCGTCGATCTGCTGCAAGCGCCCGAGGTGCAAAAGCCACCGGAAGCCAAGCCCTTGCCGATGGCCAAGCCACAGCCGGTCAAACAGCCGCGCACGCCCACCCCCAAAGCCCCGACACCGCTGATCGAAGCCACCACCAGTACCGCGCCGGCCCCCTCGGCACCGGTTGCCGTACCCCAGGAAAGCCAGCCGGCACCGCCCGTGCCTCCGGCCGAAGCGCCGATCAAACAGGCCCGTTTCGATGCCGATTACCTGAAAAACCGGCCCCGGCCTACCCGCCGCTATCCAAGCGCATGGGTGAGGGGAGGGCAAAGTTATTTGCGCGTTTTGGTCAATCCGCAAGGCACGGCCGACAACGTTGAAATCAAAACGTCGTCAGGCAGCCCGCGCCTCGACGAATCAGCCCAGAAAACCGTCCGTACCTGGAAATTCATTCCGGCAAAACGCGGCGACGAGCCGGTGCAAAGCTGGGTTCTGGTCCCCATTATTTTCAAATTGGAGCAATAAAAATGCAGGAAACAGCACAAGAAAACGCCTTCGGCTTTGCCCATCTGTGGGCCAGCGGCGACATCGTTTCGCACTCGGTCGCCGTCATTCTCGCCCTGATGTCGATTGCCAGCTGGTACCTGATTCTGGCCAAAACCTGGGACTGGTGGACGATGCGCCGGGCCGCCCGGGCCATGTCTACTTTCTGGGCAGCAACCAGCGTCGCCGAAGGCATCGAACGCCTACGCGCCGCCGATCCGGCCAGCCCGTACGCCCAACTCGCCGAGCAGGCCAACTGCTGCAACCACGATTGCGAAGCGGTCACCGGCCGCCTGGCCTCCCGTTTCGACCCGGCCGAGCAAATGGAACGCGCCCTGCGCCAGCAACTTTCCAGCACTCAGGCAACGATGGAAAACGGCCTGACCCTGCTCGCCACCACCGGCGCCACCGCCCCTTTCGTCGGCCTCTTCGGCACGGTCTGGGGTATCTATCACGCTCTCGTCGCGATCGGCCTGTCCGGCCAGGCGGCACTGGAAAAGGTTGCCGGCCCGGTTGGCGAGGCGCTGATCATGACCGCCGCCGGCCTTGCCGTCGCGCTGCCCGCCGTCTTCGCCTACAACGCTTTCACCCGCGCCAACCGCGTCATCCTGGCCGATCTTGATGCCTTCGCCCACGACCTGCATGCCTTCTTTACCGTCGGCAAACCGTTCGTCGCCAACAGCGCCCAGATTCACCCGATGCGTGCCCGTGCCGCAGCCGAGGTGGCTTAAATGGCAATGGGCAGTTTCAACTCGCAGCAGCATCAGATGCCAACGGCCGAAATCAACATGACGCCGCTGGTGGACGTGATGCTGGTGCTGCTGATCATTTTCATCATCACCGCGCCGCTGATGACGCACTCGGTACCGGTTGATCTGCCGCGCGCCGCCAGCACGCCGACGCCGGAAAAGCCGATGACGCTGCAGGTTTCGATCAACGCCGAGAACCAGATATTTGTCGGCTCTGAAGCGGTTGACCGCAGCATTCTGGAAACGAAGTTCCGCGAGGCCGTCGCCAAGGATGCCAATGTCGAAATGCATCTCAAAGCCGACCGCAGCACGCGTTATGAGTCGGTGGCCGAAACCATGAGCGCGGCCCGCCGTGCCGGGTTGACGAAGATTGGTTTCGTCACGCAGCCGGGCAGCGACGCACTGTGAAAAACCATTCCGTCATTCCCGCGCAGGCGGGAATCCATGTTCAGGGCAGTGCTGGATTCCCGCCTGCGCGTGGGGGGGGGGGGGGGGGGGGGGGGGGGGGGGGGGGGGGGGGGGGGGGGGGGGGGGGGGGGGGGGGGGGGGGGGGGGGGGGGGGGGGGGGGGGGGGGGGGGGGGGGGGGGGGGGGGGGGGGGGGGGGGGGGGGGGGGGGGGGGGGGGGGGGGGGGGGGGGGGGGGGGGGGGGGGGGGGGGGGGGGGGGGGGGGGGGGGGGGGGGGGGGGGGGGGGGGGGGGGGGGGGGGGGGGGGGGGGGGGGGGGGGGGGGGGGGGGGGGGGGGGGGGGGGGGGGGGGGGGGGGGGGGGGGGGGGGGGGGGGGGGGGGGGGGGGGGGGGGGGGGGGGGGGGGGGGGGGGGGGGGGGGGGGAATGACGGCGTTAAAAAATTCACTGAATTATTTTTCCAAAATATCTAACCATCCTCAAGCCAGCCACGCAGAGCGCCTAGCTAGCCAGCCAGAGAAACCAGGGAGCCTCACCATGTTGACTATAAAAACACTCGTTTCCGCACTGGCTTTATCTGCCGCATTTGCCGCCCCGGCCCTTGCGCTCGAATACCCGATTGGCGTGCCGCAACAGCGCGCCGGCATGGAGATTGCCGCCGTTTATCTGCAGCCGGTTGAAATGGAACCGGAAGGCCACATGCGCAAGGCCGCGGAATCCGATATTCACCTCGAAGCCGACATTCACGCCCTGGCCAACAACCCGAACGGTTTTGAGGAAGGCGCCTGGATGCCTTACCTCGTCATCAAATTTGAAGTGTCCAAGATCGGCGGCGACTTCAAGGTAGCCGGCGATTTCATGCCGATGGTGGCCAACGACGGCCCGCACTATGGCGACAACGTCAAGCTGGCCGGCCCCGGCAAGTACAAGGTGAAATACACCATCCTGCCGCCTTCCGAAAACAAGCACGCCCATTTCGGCCGCCACACTGATCGCGCCACCGGCGTTCGCCCGTGGTTCAAGCCGTTTGAAGTTGAATACGAATTCACCTACGTCGGGATTGGTAAAAAAGGCGGCTACTGATCATGAAGCTGGCCAAACTGACTGCCGCGCTGGTCGCGGCGGGGCTGGCGCTGCCTGTCATCGCCGCCCCCGACACTGCCACCCTGCAAAAACTGGTCGAGCGCATGGAAAAGCTGGAAGCGCGTAACGCCGAACTGGAGAAGCAGGTTAAATCGTTGAAAGGCGAAAGTGAGGAAATCGCCAAGGGTCTCGACAGCCCGCGCCTTTCGCAATACGAGCCGGAATTGACGGTGCGCCTGAAGGCGGTCGAAAAAGACGCGCTGGAAATGAAGAAATCCGCCTCGCTCGCCGACAAGTTCGACGGCATCAAGGTCGGCGCCGCGCTGACCACCGTTGCCCAGCACGCCTCCGGCCTGCCGCAAGGGACAACCGACGCTGGCGGCCAGCTCAATTACCGCGCCGATGTCACCGTTGAACTGCCGTTGCAGGCCATCGGCGATATCGAACACAAGGTCTTCGCCCATGTTCGCATGGGTCAGGGCCAGGGTTTGAATGCGCCCTTTGCCGGTCTCGGCTACTTCGCCAGCGCCCCCAATGCCGTTGCCTTCCGCGCCAGCGGTTCCAACCCGGACGACTCGGTCGCCATCCTCGGCCAGGCCTGGTATCAGGCGGCGATTCCGCTGCCCTTTGGCGGCTTCAAGCCATACTCGCGGGAAACCCTGGAACTGACCTTCGGCAAGATGGACATCTTCGGCTTCTTCGATCAGAACACGGCTGCCGGCGATGAATCGAGACAATTCCTGAACTCGGTCTTCGTCCATAACCCGCTGCTCGACGCGGGTGGCGAAGTCGGTGTCGATGCCAACGGCTTCCAGCCCGGCTTCGTCGCTTCCTACGTCAATGCCCGCGACAAGATGCAGCCGTGGCGCCTTTCCTTTGGCGTATTCGGTGCAGGCGAACGCGGCGCCAACTACCAGAAAAGTCTCTCCCAGCCCTTGCTGATGGCGCAGGCAGAAACCCAGCTCAAACTGTTCGGCGGCCTGAACGGCAACTACCGGATTTATGGCTGGAACCGCTCAGAGGCTGACGATTTCGATGGCACCTCCAGCAAGCACACCGGCGTCGGCGCTTCGGTCGACCAGCGCCTGGGTGACGGCGTCAATGTCTTTGCCCGCTACGGCAAGATGCTCAAGGGTGAATTGCCGTTCAATCAGGCGCTCGCCATTGGTGCCGAATTCAACGGCAGCTATTGGGGCCGCGCCGCCGACGCCATCGGCATTGGCGGTAGCTGGCTGCAATCCGGCAAAGCGTTCCGGGCGAACCCGGCCACCGCGTATCTCGACAGCAGCCAGTTGACCAGCTTCACCTACACGCCGAGCGGCGCCGAACAGGTTGCGGAAATCTATTACCGCTACCGCATCTCGCCGCAATTTGAAGTGACGCCTGACTTGCAACTGGTCAACCGCGGCGGTGCCAATGCGGATGCCGATCTGGTCAAGGTCTTCGCCCTGCGCGCCAACATCGCTTACTGAGAAACCTCATGAAACACGCTCTCCTTTCCATCGTTTTTGGCCTTTTTTTCGCGTCGACCGCAGTAATCGCCGACGACATGCCGACCTTCAAGCTGTTGATGAAGGACGGCCGCATTCATCCCGAAACGCTCGAAGTCCCTGCGATGACGCGCTTTCGGCTGGAGGTGAAGAATGAAGGGCCAGGGGCGGCGGAATTCGAGAGCCTGGAATTGAAGAAGGAACTGGTACTCGCCCCCGGCGTGACGCGGAATCTGGTTTTCTTTCCGATGAAGCCGGGGACTTACAAGTTTTTTGACGATTTTCATCCGGAAACCGGGCAAGGCCGGATTGTTGCCAAGTAAGAAACCAATGCCCGGATCGTGTCATTCCCGCGCAGGCGGGAATCCAGTCGTCAGCATGGATTCCCGCCTGCGCGGGAATGACACCCAAGGCTATCAATTTGAATACAACGGAGCACAGCATGGGTAACGCCTTTTTCGTAGTCTGGCGCGAAAGCCTCGAAGCCTTCCTGATCGCCGGCATTCTCTACGCCTGGCTGCAGGCCAATGACGACACCGGCAAAGGCAAACGCGCCCTGTTTATCGGCCTCGCCGCCGGTGCCGGGCTTGCCCTGCTGCTCGGTTGGGCCTTGCTGACGGTGCAGGATGAACTGACCGGCGAAGCGCTGGAAATTTTCCAGACCGCCACCCTATTCGTCGCCGCCGGCCTGATTACCCAGATGGTGCTCTGGATGCGCAAACATGGCTGGCGAATGAAGGCGAAACTGCACGCCGAACTTTCCGCTGCCGCCGAACGTTCCGGACTGGTTGGCATCGCCATCGTTGCCGCCCTGGCCGTCGCCCGCGAAGGTGCCGAAACGGTGATTTTCCTTTACGGCATGGCGCAGGAAGGCGATCTTCGCGCCCTGCTGATCGGTGCATTGGCCGGTTTCGCCGGGGCCGGCGCCACCGCCTGGCTGGCCGCGAAGAGTCTGGCCAAACTCAACATCGGCCTGCTCCTCCGCCTCTCCTCCATCCTGCTGCTCATCCTCGCCTCGGCCCTGCTCATTGCGGCCGTCGACCGCCTGATCGGCGCCGGCTGGCTGCCGCCGCTGCTCGATCCAGTCTGGGATACTTCGCTGCTGATCGACGACACAACCAAAGGCGGCAAGCTGATTGCCGACTTCTCCGGCTACCGCGCCCGCCCGGCCCTGAGCAGCCTGCTCGTCTGGGCCACCTACTGGGGTGTCGTGCTGCTCGCCTGGCGGAGAAGTGGTCGTGGCTGAGCAAGTCATCCATTTCCACCCGAGCAAACCCGCCAAACCCCAGGACCATAAAGACAAAGGCTGGCCCCAGGGGCGACTGGAAAAAGTCGGCCTTTTCCTGAGAAAAAACCGCCGCCTGATCATCGCCATCCAGTGGGTGATCGTCGTCCTCTACGCCGCGATGGTCATCATCCCGGCGTTTTTGCCATTGCCGCCGGAAGACGCCCACATCTGGGACAACCTGCGCCTCTTCGCCCAATTCTGCTTCTGGGGCCTGTGGTGGCCGGGCGTGATGATCGCCACCGTGACCATGGGCCGCGTCTGGTGCGGCTTCTTTTGCCCGGAAGGCGCGATGACCGAATGGATCAGCCAATACGGCCGCGGCAAGGCCCTGCCGCGCTGGCTGAAATGGACCGGCTGGCCCTTCGTCGCCTTCGTCTGTACCACCGTCTACGGTCAACTGGTCAGCGTCTATGAATATCCGCAAGCCGCTCTGCTCGTCCTCGGCGGCTCGACCGTCGCGGCGCTCGGCATCGGCTTACTTTACGGAAAAGAAAAGCGCATCTGGTGCCGCTACCTGTGCCCGGCCTCGGGCGTCTTCGCCGTCCTCGCCAAGATCGCCCCCCTGCATTACAAGGTCGACCGCGATGCCTGGGACCGCCATCAAGGCGACTTCGAACCCGTCAATTGCGCCCCGCTCCTCGACGTCCGGCGCATGACCAGCGCTTCCGAATGCCATAGCTGCGGCCGCTGCGCCGGCCAGCGCGATGCCGTCACCTACGCCGCCCGCTCACCCTTCGCCGAAATCCTCGACCTCGACGCCCCGGCCCGCACGCCCGATGCGCTGACCCTGGTCTACGGCGTGCTCGGCGTCGCCACCGCCGCCTTCCAATGGACGCTCAGCCCCTGGCTGCTCAACGCCAAACTGGCGCTCGCCGAATGGCTGGTCGACCACGATCACTTCCTGCTGTTCGACAACGACGTACCCTGGTGGCTGCTCACCCACTACCCGGAAGCCAGCGATTTGTTCACCTGGCTGGACGGCGTGCTGATCCTCGGCTACCTGCTCGGCGGCGGTTTCCTGCTCGGCAGCCTGCTGCTGATCGGCCCCGCCCTTGCCGCCCGTTTGCTCAAAACCGAAGCCCTCAACTGGCAACGCTTCACCCTGGCGCTCACCCCGCTCGCCGCCGCCAGCGTCATCCTCGGCCTCTCGATGCTCACCGTCAGCCACCTGAAAGCCGAACATATCTGGCTCGGCTGGCTGCCGTACTTCCGCATCGGACTGCTCAGTGCCGGCTGCCTCGGCAGCCTATGGCTGGCTTTCCAGCTCGTGCTACGGTCAACCGGAAAAATCGGCCAAAAATCGATCGCCGGGCTGGCGATGCTGTGGCCGGTTGGGCTGATGGCGACGGTTTGGACGCTGGTTTTCTTTGTTTGGTAATGCATCCAGTCGGCAGAGCACGGCCCATCACCGCTTGCCGGAATGTCCATTGTGCCTACAATGGACACAATCCAACCCGGTGCAAAAGGTAAGAAAATGAAAGTCATGACGGCACGCGACGCCAAGAACCACTTCGGCGAGTTCCTCGACACCGCCCGTCGGGAACCCGTCGTTGTGACCAAAAACGACCGGCCGGTCGGCATCATGATCTCGGTCGAAGACGCTGCCGACACCCTCTTTTCCGACTTCTTCATCGACAAGGAATCCGGCTACGACGAGTGGCTCTTCGGCAAGGTGAACCGGACGATGGAGCGTGTCGCATCTGGCGAAAACAAACTGAGCGAGCACGCCGAAGCCATGTCGCTCTTGAAAGGCCGTCTCGAAGCACGTCTCCGTAAGACCACGTAACAATGCGAATACTTTGGACTGACGAGGCGCTCGGCGACCTTGAGGAAATTCTCGCCTATTACTATCTGGAAGCCAGCCCCCGCACCGCCGCTGCTGTGGAACGGCGCATCATCACCGAGATCGAATCGCTCCCGCCCTTCCCGGAACGAATCAGGAAAAGCGATCGCGTGCCGGGCGTCCATGAACTGGTCGTCAACAAACTCCCCTACGTCGTGTTCGTCCAACTTCGGGATGACGCGATCGTTGTCCTAAACGTAGTGCACACCAAGCGGCAATTCCCAAACCAAGGCAACTGATTAATTTGTCATCCCCGCACAGCCACACTACTGTCCGGGATATTTTCAGATGACGCTCTGAAGGCGTTGCGGCATCTGGTTGAAAGGGGTAAACCCCTGAGCGCCAACTCAACAACCGGATGCCGCAACATGTTCAGGATAAGCCGAATGCAGGAAATATTGAAGGGACTGCCCCGAGGCGCGTTTGATCGTCTGGTATCGGAACACCAGGCCGACAAATACAGCAAAGGCTTTGGCTGCTGGGACCAACTGGTGGCAATGCTCTACGGCCATCTCAGTGGCGCCGAGAGCCTTCGTCAGCTCGAAGCGGGCTTCAACAGCCAAAGCAACCATCACTATCATCTGGGTACCGGTCCCGTCCGCCGTTCGACGCTGGCCGAAGCCAATGGCCGCCGCGGGGCAGTGGTCTTTGAGCAGGCGGCCCGCCTGCTGATGGGGCAGGCCAGCCGCCAGTTGCGCCGGGAAAGCCAGGGACTGCTGTATCTGCTCGATTCCACATCGATCACCCTGAAGGGGCCGGGGTTCGATGCCTGGACGCAGGGCAACAGCACGCGCCATACCCAGGGTATCAAGTTGCATCTGCTGTATGCCGCCCATGAACAAATCCCCCTGCAGCACAGCTTCACTGCCGCCAACGTCAATGACGTTTCGGAAGGTATCAAGCTACCGATTGAGCGTGGTGCCACTTACGTCTTTGACAAGGGTTACTGCGACTACAACTGGTGGGCCAACATTGATGCCCAGCATGCTCGCTTCGTCACCCGCTTCAAATACAACGCTGCCCTGCGCGTTGACACCTCACGGCCCATCGCTGCGGCAGATCGCGACACGATTCTGGAAGATCAGATCGTGCGCTTCGCCTACCGACATCAGGGCGGTGGCAGGCGCAATCGCTACGAGAAGCCACTCCGGCGCATCGTCGTCGCTCGGCCTGACAAGGAGCGCCCTTTGATCCTCGCGACCAATGACCTAGACACCCTGGCTTCGGTCATCGCCCAGCACTACAAGGATCGCTGGCAGATCGAGTTGTTCTTCAAATGGATCAAGCAGCACCTGAAGATCAAACGTTTCCTCGGACGCAGCGAGAACGCCGTGCGCATCCAGATTCTGTGCGCACTCATCAGCTACCTCCTGCTGGCCCTCTACAAGAAGGCGCACGCCTTCACCGGCAGTTTGTGGATGCTCCTCGCAACAGCGCGCGCTTCACTGTTCCAACGCCCCTCTCTCGAAGTTGCACGCGACCAGAGACGACGAGAACAACGCCTCGCTTTCTCTCAACGACAGCCCGGATTGTTCGCATGAATTTATTCCGGACAGTAGTGCGCGCAGCCAGGGATCCTGGGGCCAGCCGTTGTTTCTATGGTCCAGCACCTCAGCTCACCGATGTCGTGCTGTTGGCAATCAAGCATCAGCGCCAGTTGGTTTATGCGTCGGATATTTAACAACCCACGACCAACGGTAAGCCTTCCCGCCCGGCAGCACATTTATCCGTCAGACTCGTTCAGTCATTTAGCAGCACCGCGCTCCCGACTGCGCCAGCAAACTCGCCACATGTTCAGTCAAACTGGCTGAACCGTATACCATTGCCCTATCGATTCTTCTTATGGAAACTTGGCGGCATGGATATGACTACAGAAGAGCAGCGAGAGAGAAAGCCGCCAGGGAAATCTCTATTTGGCCGAGTGAAACTGATATTGCTTGTTTCGTCGTTTCTGGGTCTAGCAGCCTGTCGGACTTGAGCCGACCAGGTCAAAGAAAATTGAGGCTGCAAGGCAGGAGTTTGCTGATTTTTGCCTGAAGACGCACGATTTCCCGTGTTTTGCTACTGCGGACGCAATACGGCCATGCGTTTCAAGTTCCACGCGAGGCAAACCAGCGTCCATTCTCCCGAGACTTTCTTCAGGCCGCGCAGGAGAACTGACGGAATCGAGCACGGACTTGATGATGCCGAACACGGGTTCGACGGTTTGCTTGCGCAGGGCATAGAGCGCGCGGCCGGCCTTGGTTTTCAGCTTGTGCGCCATGACCTGGGCGGGCGTTGCATCAGCCGGCAAGGCGGCCGGCTCGGTAAAGCGTTCCTGCGGCGCCGGATGATGCTCGTCCCGCTTCACCGCAATGAACGGGTCAATGCTGCACGCCCTCCAGGCCTCGACGTTCTTGGCGCTGTAGAAACCCGTGTCCGCCAGGAGTTCCTTCGGCTGACCCAGCGAGGCAGGCAGCGCGGCCAGTTGCGCAAGCATCGGCACTACCTGTTCCTTGTCATTGCAGGCTTGCGTGACGGTCAGTGGGACGACCAGCATACTGCTTGTATCGACCGCAGCCTGGGCGTTGTACGCTTGGTTAAAACCACCGCCGGGCACCGGCATGATGCGGGATTGCTCATCGGTCAGATTGAGCTGGTCTTGCGCCTTCGGCCCGGCAACCGGCGGTTTCGGCGGCTTGCCGCCGGGCTTCTTGCCGCTTTCCTTGGCCTTCTGTTCGCGATGCGCCAGCTTGGCCTCGTACTCGGCCTGTTCTTTCTCGAAGCGTGCCTTGGCTCGTTCCTCGATCTTGACCTTGGCTGCCGCCATGGCTTCCAGTCGTGCCTGGCGCCGAGCAATTTCCGCGGGTAAATTCATCCCGTCCGGCACCGCCGATTGGTCGGCTTGTTCGGCCAGCGCCAGCAAAGACGCGACTTCCGCTTTGAGCTGGATTTCCAACTGTTCAATGTGGCCATGCGACAGGGCGCTGTGGCGGGAGGCATTCGCTTTGACCTTGGTGCCGTCCAGACTGAGGGTGCCCAGCTTCAGGAGCTTCATTTCCCGAGCCATCTCCAGCACTTGCACGAACAACCCCGCCAACTCGTCGAGAAAGCGTCGGCGAAAGGTCGCCAGCGTGTCATGGTCAGGGTGCGTGCCGGCCGCAATGAAGCGAAATGCCACCGAGTCATAGGTTGCCCGTTCAAGCTTCCGGCTCGAGAACACCCCGGTGGCGTACCCATACACCAGCAACGACAGCAACACGGAGGGGTGATACGCCGCGCTGCCCCGACCTGCGTAGGCTTTCTCCAAGGCGCTAACATCGAGCCGATCAACCACTTCAACAATAAACCGGGCAAGGTGGTCTTCCGGGAGCCATTCATCGACCGAGGGGGGAAGCAGGTAGCCGGTCTGGCGGTCAACGGGGTGGAAGCGGCTCATTTCTCGGACGGGTTTCGGTGGGCAGGTACGCATTATCCCATTTGCACTGCAGTAGTCCGACAGGCTGCTAGGTTCGCTGAACATCGCCACCTTAATTAATGACCAATTGCACACCGCAAGCTATAGCGTTCTGCAGAGAGTTCTGGGGGCTGCATTAGCAGACGCTAGGCTCGAAAAAATCCTGAGCCATAGCCCCTCCGTAGAGAGAAAGAGGGATGTTGCGGTTGCCACCGAAGCCTTGCGAGCGGAAAAAACGCAACTGACCTCCAGAAACCATGAACTGACCTCCGACAATCACAAGCTGACCAACAAACACGCGGAACTTGAAAAGTCACATAAAGACATCTCGACAAAGCATACCGATTTGAAAGCCACAAATATCAAACAGGCTGCTGTTGCAAAGAATATCTCCCAGAAAATCGCAGAGAGATCGGCAAAGACCGCAACCAGAAATATCGCGTCACTTGGCGGTGAGGCAATTCCGTTTCTGGGTACCGCCCTGATCCTTGGGGTAACGGCTTGGGATATTTATGATCTTTGCGAGACACTCAAAGACATCAATCAGATCAATCAAGCTTTTGGTCATCCGCTTGAAAACCAGCAAGCAATCTGCGGCCAGAAGGTTCCGTCAACGGGACAGGTGATGGCAGATGTGAAGAGCAATTGGCAGCTTGCATACAAATCCGCTACTGATTCGATCAATCAGACGGGGAATGCAATGATTTCGCCCTCACCACCGAGTATTTCGTGGTCCCAAATGAAAACTTTAGTTTGCCCGGTCATCGGGGCACCTTCTACGCTATGCCCGTAGGAATAAGCCTTCCCGCCCGGCAGCGCATTTAGCCGCCGGACTCGTTCAGCTATTTGGCAGCACCACGCTCCCGACAAAGCGCCGAATGTTCAGCGGCGAATGTCTTCTCGACGTAATTGATGAATTGATCCGTGTACGCCCCACAGGAAAGGCGCTGCTCGCGAATGAAACGGCCATGTTTTTCCAGTGCCCAGCCGACCATCGCCTCCCACTCCTGGCGTCCGCTCGTTAAATTGAAGAGCGATTCGAGCAAGCTGACTGCCAAATTTTCCTTCCAATACCAGGCTTCTCTTTTCGCAGCTTTGGAGACCCCGGTAGTCGGCTGCATCATCAATTCGTTGTACTTCACAAACAGCTCGACCGCCTTTGCATTGCGTTCCGGCTCAAAAGAGTCTTTTTGGATTGCGATCGATTCGCGCTGCAACTTTTGCGTTTCGTAGAACTGATAGGAGCCGAAAACCACCGCGGCAACGACGACGAGCGATGAAGCCATCGTTACCAAGTGCGTCCAGACTTTCAGTTTCCGCGCGCCCGGATCGGCGTGCGTAGTTGCAGCCGGTCGATGTTCCTTGGTCACCTCTTCCCGCGGTTCGATCGGCGTTGTGCCAACGGGCCGCTCCAGATCGACGGTCGGCGGAAAGCTGTTGGTTTCAGGAGCGGCAACGGCCGGTCGTTTATCGACCTGTTGTTCAGCTTGGTTTACGGGCGACTCTACGGCTAACTCCACGGCAGCTGTTTGCTCGGCCGCCACCAACTCGGCTGGCGTAATTTCGACGCCATCCTGATCAGCAAGCAGCGTGACAAGGCAAGTGGCCGCCGCTTCAGGGCTTGCTTCCAGAGGCTCCGCCGTCGTTGCCGCCCTAATGCTTGCCGCTCTCTTGCGTGCAGGCGTTACGGCGATCAGCGCCGGTAAATTGCCTTTGAAATTTTTCTCCGGCAACGCACCTGAGGCTGGCTCATCAACCACCGGTTCGGCATCTCGGGCGTGAACCAACTGCAGTTCTGGAAACGTTAACTGCTCGTACTTCTTGCTATTTTTTCGTGCCATGCTGGCTACGCTCTAATTTCTAAAAATGGAACTTGTCGGAGCCTGCCGGGCCGCAAATCTGCAACCAACGGCGTGCTCGGAATGGGGCTAGCTGGACAATGCCGTGGATTGACATTTTTCGCACACATCCCACGGCAGGCACTCGCAAACGCGCGTTTGCAGGACGTACTCGCTACCCACAATGATTTTTCCGGTCGACTGTTGAGTCTTGGCGGCGCTGCTCTTTGGCGCTGCTACGGCTGATCCGGAAGTCTCATGTGGGCTTGGTGCCCATTTGGAAAACGGCGCCATGTCCGCCTTATCCTCAACGTACCAAATTTTCCGGGCGGCATCCCACTTGGCCCCCAGCTTCTTGGCTTCTTCTTTTTCCGCGAAGGGAACCTTCAAATTCGTTCTCATTTCGTTCCCTGATCAGGGGCTTAGCGCTCGGCGGCGCCAGCCAACAATGAGAAAAGGCCTTGGTCAATCAAGGCCTTTGGATATTTTGGTGCCCAGGAAGGGACTCGAACCCCCACGGAGTTACCCGCTAGTACCTGAAACTAGTGCGTCTACCAATTCCGCCACCTGGGCACAGGTGTTAAGGGCGCGCATTATAGAGAATCGCTCGCATTTGTGAAACAGATAGGGCTGGCCAAGAATACGCCCCAGTTGCTGAACCTGTTCGGCCTTGCCAATTTTGTTCTGGCGCCTCGATGGCTATGAGCGACTGGCGGGAAAGTTGCGTCTTAAAGCGTAGAAATCGCCCCGAAAAGACCATCTGCGCCGTGAAAAACACCGATATATTCACATTCAACTCGAAAATCCAGGTTGGCTCGCTTGGCAAGATCAATAAATCAGCGCCGCCCTAAGCCAAAGCACATCGCTTCAAGCCAATCACCTGCTGATTTTTGCCCTTTTCATGCGGTCGACCGCAGGAAACCGAAATTGGCTTCCTGGCAGGACCGTCGGACGGTTGGTGCGACTAATTGGTAAATGGTGCCGTAAGTGCTCATTTAGTCGACAAAATGCATCCAACTCCTGAGGCGATGCGTATACCTGATGTCACACACTGATTTTCACTTGAATTGATATCCCTAACGGAGAATAACCATGAAAACAAAGACTTTTACTGCTGCTATTGCCTTAACTGGCCTTCTAAGTTTTGGTGGAGTTGTCGTTGCAGCCGAAGGGCCGCACGATGCCTACGACCGTACCTTAGGAGGAAAAGTATTTAGCCAAACCAGTGACAATTCCGGCAAAACGACGGGCAAAGCCGCCTATGGAACCCCAACCGACAAATCAATCTGGTCTGGTCATGAGGCTTACGATCGCGCCTTCTTGGGAATCGAACCCCGGAAACAGGAAGAAGTCACTATGGGCAAGGCGGCTTACGGTAGCAGCTACTCATCATTCGACGGCCATGCCGGATATCGCACCGCTTTCTACGGTGATTAAGAGAAACCTGTACTGCAAAGCACAGCAAACACGTTTGGAGTAGGGGCTGTGCTTTACCGTATTTCACAGGCTACCAAGCTGCACGTATGAAATAGTGCGGCTTGGTAGCCTGTGGTGCAGTAGCAAAAGTGATGGATGATTGGGGATCGTTGTTGTTCGCAAAAACGATTGGGTCGTGGGTCGCTTCAATGCGGGCATAAGCTTCGGCAAATGGCTCATTGCTCTGGAGTGCCAACAGAAGTGCCTGAAAGCCGCTGTAACCGATACGGTTGAACCAGCGGCTAACTTCATGCTTTGCAGTACCGTAAGTGAGTTGCATATTTTCCCCATTTCTACCGGTCAGGCGAATCCAGTCGCTCATGGCGGCAAGGGAATTCAAATCCGGTATTTGAGTACCATTTTCGGTGGCGTCCATCCAGGCCTCTTCGGAAAATTCGGCAGCCATACTTACCATGACGGCTTGCCCTTCATCGAACCACTGGGGGACGTGATCCAGTACCTTGGCAAAACCACCGATTCGAACGCTGAATTCAACGTGGGCCAGTTCATGGGCAATGATTGCAACCCGCTGGCCTTGCGGCGAGATAACCAGATTATTGCCATCGGAAAAACCGAGGCCAACAGCGCCGAACGCTCGGTAGCAATCGGGTGTGGCGCAAAAAATCACCTTCGGCTGGGCAACAAGCTCGCCATAGAAGACGCCGGTTTGCTTTCGCGCCTTCTCCAATAGTTCACTTACCAACTCTACCTGAGCCTGGGACATTGCCGGGTCAACATACACATTCTTGCCGATATGCAGCATGCCTGCCTCTTCGGGCGCGTCCAAGGATGAAGCAGCCGAGGAGCTGTGGGAAAAGAGTACCAACACGGCACACAGGAGGGGTAGGAGGAAACGAGTTGCTTGCATAGTGTTGGGTTTTGGCCAGCTTTCGATAGGATCAACTCCGTTTCAAGTATGAACACACATAAGAATCAAATGTTGATTTGAATCAAACGAATACTTGGAAACCTTTCGTGTTCCGCCGTAATTAAAACTGCTCTTGGAAGTCCATGATCCCGGCTTGGCTTGGCTTGGCTTGGCTTGGCTTATCCGTCGCGCCGTACAAAACACCTCCGCTTCAAAGCGGGGGTGATCTCAATTTGCTGTTCTATTGATGGAAAAAAGCGCAGCTAATTGGCTGCGCTTTATCGGTCGGCGGGAATGTCACACTTCGTATAGAACAGGCTACTGGGAACGAATGCCACCGTGAATAAACAGCAAGGCGCCGGTATCGCTGAGTACCTCACCATGTTGAGTGCCTGCGCGTGCCAGATGAAACTCTCCGCTGCGGGCCAGAATGTCGCCAAAGAATACATCACCCTCAACGACCAGAGATTCTTCATCCTGCAAATGGTGATGGGCCGGCAGGCTGGCGCCCGGCGCCAGGCGGACGAAGCGTGACTCCCGCTGTCCGTCTCGCCATAGCAGCTTTTCCTCAATACCCTCGGCGACCGTAAGCCACTGACCGGTGGTGGTGGTTACGGTGATCGCCTTGCCCCCCTGAACTGGAATCAGGCCACCGATAAGTTCCAGTGCCACTCCCGCCAGATCTCCGATAGAAGTCCCCCGCAGGTAGGTCAGGGCCCCCTGGCGAGAGCTGATCTGGTCATGGCGGCTGCCTTGGGGTGAGACGTGATAATCCCCGGGGCCCAAGTCCAGATCACCCATCTGCATTCCCCCAGTCAACACAATACCTTCTTCAAGAAAGCGATGTCGATGAACGGGCAATACCGCGCCGGGGGCCATCTCGATCAGGACCGAAGAACCGAAAGGTCCCTCACTCAACGTTTTGGAGCGAACCCCGGATTTAACCTTTTGCCACACACCATCTTTGGCTCTGACCGTAAGCAACCCGGCGTGACGACGAATACTGTCGCCCAGGCGGTCCATCAATCGGCCCTGCAGAGTTTGCCGCATCCCTGACGGTAATGCGAAATCGGCCAAGGCTGGAGCTATGAGGCTCATCATATCGTCCTGTTCCTTCTTGTCGTTCATGATGTCATCACTTCCATGGGGCTTAATCCGCCCAGAAGTTCCTTCAGTTTGATCAAGGCTCGCCGGATTTGGGACTTTACCGTCCCCAGGGGCAAACCGGTATGTGTGGCGATTTCTTCGTGCGACAAGCCCTTGAAGAAAGCTAGTGCGACCAACTGTCGTGGCAGGGGGGCAATGGTATTCAGCGCATGATGCACTTGGGTATCCGTTTCGACTGCCGAGAGCAGATCCAGGGGATTTCCTTCACCCTCCGCTTCAGCCAAGGCGACTGTTTCCGAATCGTTTTCTTCGCAGCTCTCGCGGCGCCTAAGGGCATCCAGCGCCCGGCTACGGGCCATTGTCATGATCCAGGCGCCGGCCACCCCGCGGTCTGGGTCAAAACGCGGCGCCTGGCGCCAAATCTGCCAGAACACGTCTTCAGTCACCTCTTCCGCCAGTTGGTGGTTGCGTGTAATGCGATTCACCAAACCGTAGACCTTGCTCACCATCGCCCGGTAGAGAGCGGCGAATGCTTGTTCATCCTGATCTACGATCCGGAGAATCCAGGCTTGCAGTTGAGGATTCTCGATTTTTTTTGCATAAAGCCCTGGTCCGCTTTGGTCCGGTCCACTCGCCTCCAGCATGTCAGAGGGGAACTGCTCGCTCCCATCATCATTTTCAATATTTTCTTCTGGATACATGCTCCGCTCCAAGCTTCAGTGTACCTCTCGGACCAGCCCCGGGCTGCGACGTTCAGATACATTCTTTCGCAGCCCGTCCGGCCTATCGAATTACGTAATATACGTAATCTGCCTCATAGGCAACTTTCTGTTCCATGCCTGCGCTGGCAGCGTTACAAGTAGTGGCAGGCGCAATACCTCCTTTGGTCTTAAGTCGCTGGATGTAGGCAATATCTCCAAAAATTCCGCCACTGCCCGCAGGGTTAGTCTTGACCAACTGCAGCGGAATATTCTCTGCCCCCATGGCAGAGACACCCGCCTGCTTGCCGGTTACTTTCGAGCCATCCGCTCCCTCCCATGTGGGGCCTGCGTAATACTTGCCCAATACCGCGTGGTCGCTGCCATAAAGCGTTGCCACCGGGGCCACAAAGACCCAGCCATGACTACCCTTCTGATCTGGTTTTTCACGACAGGCATAAGTAATTTCCCCGACACCCCGGGACCATAATTTCTGACGATATCCATCAGGCACTTGTACCGTCGATGGCAGGGCAGCATTGTCCACGGCTTTGGCGTGATGCCCACCTAACGAGGAGCAGGCGGCACTGAATACAACGATCAAAGACATGGAAATCAGACTGGGCAGCATTTTCATTTCAGACTCCTTCGCGATACGAGTATTGGTTATGGCCTCAGTAAATTGGGGCTCCCATCTGCCTATACGTTGCAACTATTGAACCAGATGCAAAATAGCCCGTTGAACTTTGAAGCTCTGCTATCAAATACCGTCTGCGCGTAGTTTCCGCATCGAAATGGCCAAATTCGAAGTCTTGAGGTTTTCCTCTACCGACTATTTTTACAAATGTGTTTCTCAATATTGACAATAAGGGGTGAAGACGATCAACGAGGTCGGCCAGGAGACGGGGTTCATCCGGTTCAGGTTGGACCGTGGAAGAAGGAAATCCAGGAACAAGCGAGTACGCTGCTTGAAGGCAAGCGCTACCCCAAGCCGGTGGCTACGCATCGCGAGCCGGAATTGCTGTACAGCGAGATTGGCAAGTTGAAGATGAAACTCAACTGGCTCAAAAAAAGTCCGGGATCAACCAGCCGTGATCCGGCACAGGTAGATCGACGCCGGGGAGGCAGCGGCCATTGTCCGGCAATGCGCGCTGGCTGGCGGGGTTGGCACCGGGCCCCAACACCACTAGCCCGCACCCGGCGCACAAGGTCTATCCCTACCTGCTGCGCGGCGTGCCGGTGGTCCGACCAAATCAGGTTTGGAGCACCGACATCACGCATATCCGTCTGCCAAGCGGCTTCGCCTACCAGGAGGCGAACATCGACTGGTACTCGCAGCGGGTACTCAGTTGGCGGGTACGCCACTGCATGGAAGCAGTGTTCTGTGGGGCACGCCTGAAATCTTCAACAGCGACCAAGGCTCGCAGTTCACCAGCGCAGCCTTCACCGATGTGCTGAAACGGGAAGGCGTGGTCATCAGCACGGATGGCCGAGGTCGAGCATTCGACAACATCATCGTCGAGCGCTTGTGGCGCAGCGTCAAACACGAGGATGTTCACTTGAAGAGCTACACCTCAATGGGCGAGTTGATGCTCGGCCTGACGGCGCAATAATCGTGGATAATTTGGCGGCGCGATGGAGGAACCCCCTGTTCCGCCACGCTCCACAAGGGGATTCCTCCACCACAAAAGCAAAGTCAGCGGCAACGACAACAACCAAATCAAAGGCAAAACCGGGGCAGCGCCGTCCAGCTGCGAGTGGAGTCGAATGTACAGCTTAAACTGACTGCTTTACTGTCTTGCCTTAGGGGCGACTTCATCATCCGTTCCCCCCACGAAACTGCCTTGAAGTTCAGGCAAAAGCCTTGCGCTGCACACCTTCACCCTGGCCAGCAGTAACACGCGAATGGACAAACGATGACGACACCAAAACCCCACGCATACACAGCTCAAGAAGCGCTCCAGCGCCTGAAAGCCGGCAACCAACGCTTCATTTCTGGGCAAGCCTGTTTCCCGACAGTGCAGAAAGAAGTGCTGGCCGAACTCGCCAAGGGGCAGCAGCCCTACGCGACCATTCTCGGTTGCAGCGATAGCCGGGTGCCACCCGAACTTGTATTTGACGCCGGATTCGGCGAGCTTTTCGTGATTCGGGTTGCCGGCAATGTGCTGGGACCATCCATTCTGGGCACCTTGCAATATGCTGCGACCCACCTGCACACCCCGCTCTTCATCGTGATGGGGCATGAAGGATGTGGCGCGGTGCAAGCGGCTATCGCCACCAAATTTCAGGGTACCCAACAGAAAAGCCGGATCAACCTGCTCCTCGAAAACATCTTGCCGGCCCTTGATGGTCTCGACGAAAAACTGGCGCCAGATGCCCTGATGCACTCCGCCGTGGAGGCCAATGTACGATTCACCGTGCGCGCACTGCTCGAAACGCCTGAAGCTAAAGCCAACCTGGCAAACAGCGACATGATGCTGGTCGGTGCAATCTACGATCTGGAATCTGGCTGCGTCCGATTTCTGGAGTAGGTGAATCGTGGTGCCCCCAGAGGGCACTTCCTGCGGAGCGCGGTCAACCTGAAAAATCGACCAAAAATCGATAGATACGCTGGCAATGCGATCGGTCAGCTTGATGCTCATTGGCTGATGACTAATGGGGTCAGACGCGGCATGAATTTCTTATGTCGAGTCTGACCCCCATGGCACTACGATAGGCGAAATACATAAGGGCTGACCGGTCCACAAGTTGCTTTGCTGAAGTTGATCGACAACGGCACGGCAACAAAGGAGGTCAGCCCAAATGGATGCTACCAAACGGCAGCGACAAATGCGTCGTGGCGTGACAGCACTGCGCCACCAGTTTGCCCAGGGAGGAAGTGGGGTGTTCTCGGCGGTTCTTGAAGGGCGGACGCCGCCCAAATCATCGAGACGGAGGCGGGCCATTACCGGGACCGGTGCTATCCACCGCTGACCACACTGCGCCTGTTTATCGGTCAAGTCCTGTCGGAAGATGGCGCCTGTCAGGATGTTGTCGGGCGGCATTTGTCGGCGTGTGTCGCCACAGGGCGGCGGCCATGCGGACTGGAACACAGGCCCATACTGCCAGGCCCGGCAAAGGTTGCCGCTGGCGATGCCGCAACGGCTATCGCGGATGGTCGGCGAGCGTTTGGAATCGCGCATGCCCAAGGCTTGGTGCTGGCGCGGCCGCCACGTCAAACTGTTCGATGGCACCACGGTATCGATGCCGGATACACCGGAGAACCAGCGCGCATTTCCGCAGAGTTCGGAGCAGAAGCCTGGACTTGGATTTCCTGTCGCCCGGATCGGTGGCTTGATCAGTCTGGCGAGTGGCGCCGTGTTGGCCCATGCCGTTGCGGCCTGCAAAGGCAAGGGAACAGGCGAACAAACCTTGCTGCGAGGGCTATTGCCGCTGATCGTCAAAAGCGACATTCTGCTGGCCGATGCGCTGCTGGCGACGTGGTGGATCGTCGCCGAGAGTCGACGGCGGGGTGGTGATGTGCTCATGGTTCAACAGGAAGGCGCCTGACCGACTTCGCGCAAGGTCGTCGCCTGGGCCAGAATGATCATGTGGTCGAATGGCCCCTGCCGCAGCGTCCAAAATGGATGAGCCTTGACGACTATGCGCATTGCCCGGCAGTGCTGCGTGTGCGGGAAGTTGAGGTCGATGGGCGGATATTGATCACCCGGGTTCGACAGTTTGCGTCTAAAAACAGCCATTTTTCACCCCATGCCCTCAACGTTTAAGCGGGTTTCAAGCCGAATTTTGAGAAGTTTTTGTAATGGCACGTTTGTGATTTTAGAGATGAATAAAAGCAATATTTGACGTCACTTTTTTGAGTTGTATAGTAACGGCATGTTTGTCAAAGTCACTTCGTCCGGCTCACGCCGTTACCTGCAACTCGTCGAGGCCTACCGTGATGAGCACGGCAAACCCAAGCAGCGCACCGTCGCTACGCTGGGCCGGCTTGATCAGCTGGACGGCCAGCTCGATCAGGTGATCGCTGGCCTGGCCCGGGCCACCGGCAAACCGGTCACCGTCAATGCACCACCGGCTATCGTCTTTGAATCCGCTCGTGCGTTCGGTGACGTCTGGGCGCTGACGGAACTGTGGCACGAACTGGGCTTCGATCAGCTACAGCGCGTCTTTCGTCGTACTCGCCACGAGATTGATGTCGAGGCGTTGCTGCGCATCATGGTGTTCAACCGCTTGTGTGATCCTGAATCCAACTGGGCGTGCTGCGCTGGCTGGAAACGGTGACACTGCCGGCTTGGCATTGAAGGCCGTTAGCCATCACCAACTGCTGCGCGCCATGGATGCGCTGCTTGATCAGCATGAGGCCGTCGAACAGACCGTGGCCGGACTGTTACGACCGTTGGTGGATCAGGATATGTCGGTGGTGTTCTATGACATGACGACGATCCGTGCGGCAGGGCTGTCGGAACAAGCGCAGGATATCCGCAAGTTCGGCATGAGCAAGGAAGGCCTGATTGCACGGCAATTCATGCTCGGTGTCGTGCAAACGGCGGACGGGCTACCGCTGTATCACGAGGTGTTTGACGGCAATACCGCGGAAGTCACGACGCTCTGGCCGACGATCGAGAAGCTGGTGAGCCGCTTCGCGGTCAAGCGCATGATCGTGGTCGCCGATCGAGGCTTGTTATCGCAGGACAATCTGAGTGAGCTACAGGCCATCACGCTGCCGTGCGGAACGCCACTCAATTCATCCTGGCGGTGCCGGGCGCCGCTACAGTGAGGTAGCCGACGCGGTGGCACCGCTGCATGCCGCGCTCTTTGCCCAAGCCAAGGACGAAACGCAGGGCGAAACCCTGTGGAATGACTTGCGACTGATCGTCGCTCACAACCCCAATACCGCCGCCGCTCAAACGGCGGCACGCGCTGAAACGATTGCCACGCTCGAACAACAAGCCACGCAATGGGTCGGCAAGCTGGATGAACAGGACACCGGCAAGCGCTATCGCGGCCGCAAGCTGTCAGATGGCGGCGTACGCGCCAAGTTCTACCGCGCTGTCTGCGAGGCACATTTGACGCGGATCATCCAGGTTGATTTAAAGAGCGAGCAATTCACTTACCGCATTGACGATCAGGCCTTGCAGCAGGCCCAACTGATGGACGGCAAACTGATGCTGATCACCAACACCCAGGATCTGAGCCCGATCGATCTGGTCCGTCGTTACAAATCGCTTGCCGATATCGAGCGTGGATTCCGCGTCCTGAAGTCAGAGATCGAGATCGGCCCCGTCTATCATCGGTTGCCCAACCGAATCAAAGCGCATGCCTCAATCTGCTTCATCGCGCTCATTCTGTACCGGGTCATGCGCCAGCGCCTGCGCGCCGCCGACGCAAAGACCTCGCCAGAAAAAGCACTGGCCCAACTACGTCGCATCCAGCATCACCGCATTACCCTGAACGGGACGCAGCCTAACGCCGGGCTATCGACCACCAGCACCGAGCAGGCCAACATCTTGGCCGCTTTGAGCCTCACAAAACCACAATTACCGGAGCAACTCACCTTGCTGTAGTGGCATTTTTTAAAACAGCCTCTAATAAATTCAGACACTTGCGTCAGTAACTGTCGAACTCGGGTGATCACGACCCTGCTCGACCCCAAGGCAGTGACGCCCCGAGAACTGGATGCCCTTTATGCCTTGCGCTGGAATATCGAAGTGGACTGGCGAACGATCAAGGTGACGATGGCGATGGATGTGTTGCGCTGTCGATCACCGGAAATGATTGAGAAGGAGATCGCCGTACATCTGCTGGCCTACAACTTGGTGCGCTGGACCATGGCAAGCGCCGCATGGCTGGGCGACGTCCTTCCCCGGTGCTTGAGTTTTACAAGCGCAAAGCGCGTGCTTCTGGCATTTGATGAGCAACTTCGACATTGCGGCGGTAAGCGTTTGTCCTTCATGTTCGCCACGGTGCTGGCGGCCATCGCCGACTTGAGAATTCCTCATCGCCCTGGCCGGTTTGAGCCTCGCGCCAAAAAACGACGCCCAAAACCCCTTCCGTTGCTGAGCGTCCCCAGGCTCATCGCCAGAGCGAAAATCCGCGAGCAACGGATCGTTCGCGGGCTTATCGTAGCGCCATGAACGTCTGACCCTTATTTCTGCGCGGTTTTTATGGAACAGCTAAACTCTCGTCATAACCACGTTGCGCTTCAGAGTTGAATCCACCCTCCGAAAAAATAACTTCAGACGAAACGAACAATGTCCTTAACCCAAAGCATTACAAATGGATGGAATTACATTACAAGTATATTTCTGGGAACTGATGCCAAGGATAGTGAACCAGTCATTCCTGAAAATCACGTGTTGCTGCCTATTGAAACTGATCCTTAGTTAATAGGCATGGCAGTAACCCATCGAACGCTTGGCTCAGGAAAAATACAGGCAACTGTTCTACGCGATGAAACACTTTATTGTGTGATTGATTTCGACACTAAAACGCAAGAATTCAGAGCTGATTTATTAAAGGGTTTTGGCGGATATTTCCAAGATGAATCCCAATGCATCTACCTCCGAAACAAAAACCACATGGAACAGTATGGTAAGGCGTATTCCGAACAACGAAAGCGTGAACGGGAGCAACAAATTATTAAGCAGAAAGAGTATGAAGCCAGTCAAATCACGCACATGAGGCAGAGTTACCTAAGTGCTAGGAAATTACATGATCAAGGAATCCGTCCGGCTTCAGAAACCAGCAAACATAGAATCGCCCATTGCTGGAACTGCAAAACTCCTCTTGAGAGTGGAGTCAACATTGAATGCGCTGGGTGTGGTTGGATTATTTGCAAATGTGGTGCCTGCGGATGCGGTTATTCGTAAATACAAGCAATCAAACGAGTCAGACTCGACATGCTGCGGTCGACACCAAAAACGACTAGAACAGAACTGTCTGGAAGCTTCACACCAATTAAAGGGAGTTAGCTTTGAATAATCGGGAGGCTGCCCAAGGCGGGTTCCCGATTAACGCTCTTCAACGCGCGGCATTGAAATATGGCTGCTCGCCTCTGACACAACACATAAAGTGTTTCTCAATATTGACAAATAGCCAATTTTGTCTATCATGAGAAACACTGTGCCAGCCAAAGCCCCACCAAACCCCTCAGTCGTTGCCGAGCAGCTTGCCGCCCCGGCACCCGTATTCGTGCTCGTCGCAAAGCCTTGCGGGTGAGCGCGACGGCGCTGGCGGAGGCGGCGGGGATGTCGCGGGTGAGCGTGCATCGCATTGAGCAGGGGGAGTCTTCAGTGACGATGGGGGCTTACCTGAATGTGCTGGCTGCGCTGGGGATGACTTTTTCGGCGACGGTTGTGGCCGACGAGCCTTCGGAAAAGGCGGCGGACGACAAGGCTGGCTGGTTGCCGGCGCGGGTTCGCCTGGCTGATTTCCCGCAGTTAAAACAACTGGCGTGGCAGCTTCAGGGTGCGGATGAATTGACGCCGCGCGAAACGCTAGGAATTTACGAACGCAACTGGCGGCATATCGATGAGACTGCCTTGCTCCCACGTGAGCGGAATTTGATTGATGCTTTGCGGCTGGCTTTCGGTGGCACTGATTCGCCCGGAGCCGGCAATGTTTGAGCGGCCGCATCATCGCCGGATCGCCCGGGTGTTGGCGGCGCTGGATGGTGATTTGCTGCGTGAGGCGAATTGCCTGTTTGGCGGCGGCACGGCGATGGCACTGCGTTTTGGCGAGTACCGTGAATCGGTCGATATGGATTTTCTGGTGTCGGACTTGAGCAGCTATCGTCGTCTGCGCCAGTTGCTGACCGGCGAGGCAGGCTTTGCCGGTTTGTTGCGGCGGGATGGTGAGAAATTCCGGCTGGCGCGGAGGTGCGCGCCGATCAGTACGGCATTCGCACGACGCTACTGGTTGACGATCTGCCAATCAAGTTTGAAATCGTCCTTGAAGGCCGCATCGAGATTGAGGCAGCCACCGGGAAAGATCAGGTTTGCGGCATTTCGACGCTGACAGCGCTCGACATGGCGACCAGCAAGTTGCTGGCAAATTCGGATCGATGGAGCGATGACGCCGTGTTCAGCCGCGATGTGATTGATCTAGCGATGATGAGCCCCTCGTTGCCTTTGTTGCGCAAGGCGCTGCTCAAGGCCCAGGGCGCCTACGGCGAGGCGATTGCCCGCGACCTCGAACGCGCCATCGAGCGTTTGCAAAATCGCCAGGACTGGCTGGAGCGTTGCATGCTGGTAATGGCGATCAGCCTGCCCAAGGCGGCGCTGTGGAGCAAAATCCGGGCGCTACGGCGCGTGCTGGCCTGAGGCTAAAAACAGGAATAACGGGGTCAGACTCTCATGGCGCTACGATAAGCCCGCGAACGATCCGTTGCTCGCGGATTTTCGCTCTGGCGATGAGCCTGGGGACGCTCAGCAACGGAAGGGGTTTTGGGCGTCGTTTTTTGGCGCGAGGCTCAAACCGGCCAGGGCGATGAGGAATTCTCAAGTCGGCGATGGCCGCCAGCACCGTGGCGAACATGAAGGACAAACGCTTACCGCCGCAATGTCGAAGTTGCTCATCAAATGCCAGAAGCACGCGCTTTGCGCTTGTAAAACTCAAGCACCGGGGAAGGACGTCGCCCAGCCATGCGGCGCTTGCCATGGTCCAGCGCACCAAGTTGTAGGCCAGCAGATGTACGGCGATCTCCTTCTCAATCATTTCCGGTGATCGACAGCGCAACACATCCATCGCCATCGTCACCTTGATCGTTCGCCAGTCCACTTCGATATTCCAGCGCAAGGCATAAAGGGCATCCAGTTCTCGGGGCGTCACTGCCCTTGGGGTCGAGCAGGGTCGTGATCAATATCCGCCCATCGACCTCAACTTCCCGCACACGCAGCACTGCCGGGCAATGCGCATAGTCGTCAAGGCTCATCCATTTTGGACGCTGCGGCAGGGGCCATTCGACCACATGATCATTCTGGCCCAGGCGACGACCTTGCGCGAAGTCGGTCAGGCGCCTTCCCTGTTGAACCATGAGCACATCACCACCCCGCCGTCGAATCTCGGCGACGATCCACCACGTCGCCAGCAGCGCATCGGCCAGCAGAATGTCGCTTTTGACGATCAGCGGCAATAGCCCTCGCAGCAAGGTTTGTTCGCCTGTTCCCTTGCCTTTGCAGGCCGCAACGGCATGGGCCAACACGGCGCCACTCGCCAGACTGATCAAGCCACCGATCCGGGCGACAGGAAATCCAAGTCCAGGCTTCTGCTCCGAACTCTGCGGAAATGCGCGCTGGTTCTCGGGTGTATCCGGCATCGATACCGTGGTGCCATCGAACAGTTTGACGTGGCGGCCGCGCCAGCACCAAGCCTTGGGCATGCGCGATTCCAAACGCTCGCCGACCATCCGCGATAGCCGTTGCGGCATCGCCAGCGGCAACCTTTGCCGGGCCTGGCAGTATGGGCCTGTGTTCAGTCCGCATGGCCGCCGCCCTGTGGCGACACACGCCGACAAATGCCGCCCGACAACATCCTGACAGGCGCCATCTTCCGACAGGACTTGACCGATAAACAGGCGCAGTGTGGTCAGCGGTGGATAGCACCGGTCCCGGTAATGGCCCGCCTCCGTCTCGATGATTTGGGCGGCGTCCGCCCCTTCAAGAACCGCCGAGAACACCCCACTTCCTCCCTGGGCAAACTGGTGGCGCAGTGCTGTCACGCCACGACGCATTTGTTGCTGCCGTTTGGTAGCATCCATTTGGGCTGACCTCCTTTGTTGCCGTGCCGTTGTCGATCAACTTCAGCAAAGCAACTTGTGGACCGGTCAGCCCTTATGTATTTCGCCTATCGTAGTGCCATGGGGGTCAGACTCGACATGCTTCGGTTAACACCAAAAAACGGCAAAAATAGAAGCGGCTGGTCACAAGTTCATCGATAAAACGTTGCGGTAGCCATGCCAGCGCAATGCGGCGCTGCTACCGCATGAGCGGAATTTGATGGATGCCTTGCGGCTGGCTTTCAGCGGGTCTGATACATCTGGAGCCAGCGATGTTTGAGCCTCCGCCGCAGCGCCGGATTGCCCGGGTGTTATCGGCGCTGGATGGTGAATCGAACAATTGAACGAAATGACTCAAAGCCTAATGGTGCTTGGCCCAATCCTTCAAAACATCATTAATCCGGGTCTGCCAGCCTGAGCCGGTAGCGCGGAATGTCTCCAACACCTCGGCATCGAGGCGCAGTGTCACCTGCTCTTTGCTACTGCCTGCCGGCCTGCCAGGCTTGCGCTTGAATTGCGCCAACTGGTCAGCAGAAAGCGGCTGGTTATCCTGATCACTCAGCGCTGCGGCATTGATGGCTGCATCTTCTGCGTCAGTGGGTCTAATCAATGTTTTCCGCATAGTGGTCAAACTCCCGTTGGTTCGCTTTCCTCAGACTGATAATCCGCTTGGCTTCTTCTCGCTCGACATACACACAGCAGTAAAGCCGGTCAGCCATTGGCGCGAGTGCAACCCGGCGAATCTCGCCGTAATCCTTTCGGTCATCCTCCCAGGTCAAAGCTGCTGACCAATCCAGAAAATCTGCCTCAGCCAATGAGATGCCATGCTTATTCCTGTTGGTCTGGTCTTTGGCTGGATCGAAAGTAATCATGCAATTATTGTAGCTACTGAAATTATGAAAGCAAAGGAATATTTGTAACTACGAAAAACAAATCGCAAGTAACGGGGTCTAGATTCGAAATGCTGCGGTCGACACCAAAAAACGGCAATAACAGAACCGGCTGGTCAAATTCATCGCTGAAACCTTGTCTTAGCCAAAGTCTGCGGTCAACACTGAAAAATGGCCAAATTTAGCGGCGCAAGGTGCTGGAACTATGCCGGCAGCGCAGCAAGCGCAGTGGCCGCCCTTGCCGCGGCATAGCGAACGCCTGCCGACTGCTTGAGTCTGATTTGCCGCTCCCGCCGCAGCGGGAGAACAGCAAATTTATCAGCGGCACATCAGGCGCCGCGCACCAGCGACATGACCTGGCCCATATCCAGATTTTGGGCCTTGTCGCGAATCTGGGGCAGATATTGCGCTTGCATCTCCTTGGCCGGCCCGAGCAGGTTGTTGAAACTATCCTGCAGCACGGCGGTATTCATCTGTCGCCCACCGGCGTAATAGCGCTTGGCGACCTGCCCCAGCGCGTAAGTGGTGGCGAAGGAGAAGGCGACGCTGGTGGCTGCCTTGCCGATGCCTTTGCCCATGCCGCCCGCCACCTTGCCGAGCAGGCCACCGAGCAGCTTGCGGCCAAATTGCTCAAGGTACTGCGAAGTCAGCCCGATACCCAGCGTCGCCAGTAATTCGCGGATGTGCCCCTGGTCCAGTTCGTGGCCGTGCAACTTGCCGATGCCATAGACCATCTTTATCTGCAGCGGAATGATCGCCATCGACGCCCAGGATTGCGGCAGAAGTTCCAGCGCACCGTTGAGAATGGCGTAATTGAGAATGGAACGGTCCATCTCGGCTTCGGAAACTGAGGCGACCGAGGCCACCGGCGCCCCATTGTTGCGGCTGGGCGTACTCGGTGGCGCAGCCGTTTCGGTCAGCTCCGCCATCGCCTCGGCCTGCCGGTCGAGCGGTGCGGTAATCGCCGCATTGAGCCCCAGCACTCGGGAGAGGTCGGCGAGGAAATGCCGTTCCGCTTCCGTCGTTCGCCCGTCGGCATCGCAGACGCAGACCGCCATCTCGTAAGCCAGTTGGCGATGCTCCGCCTCGGGCAGCGCCAGGGCGATTTTTTCCAGATTGACGCGCTTGAGCAATACTTCCCGATATAGGCCGGCCAGATCCGGCGCCCCGGGTTCGCTGCCGAGCGATTCGGCCAGACGACGAATTTCCTCACGCTCCCGCTCATCGTTGCCACCATCGGCAAAGGCGGCGAAGAGTGCAATGGTCAGAATGGCTTGCTGTTGTTGTGAATTCATTCTGCTCAGGCTCCCTCGAACAGCGCAGCACTCTGACGCATGCCGCTTCGGTCAATTTTGACGAAATGGGACAATTGGCGGGAAACGCTGTGATGCAGCCGATCGCTGACCCGATCGATCGTCTGCCGGATATCGCTGCCCAATTCTTCGATGACGACCACCGAATCGTTCTTCATGCTGAGCACGACGCGGCAAAGTTTATCGACGCCGCCCCGGTCGGGGCCGTTGATATCGTCAAGATGCATATTGGCTTTCTCGATGACGTGCGAAAAACGGGAAAGTGCGACATTCAGCTTGTGCGATGCAAAGCGGCGCAATTTCGAGGATTCAGACAGGCCCTTCACTTGAATTTGAACTTGCATTGATTTACTCCCGGTTGCCACAGCAGGCGCTGTCTCCCAGACAATCTAACGATGCTTGCTCATCCCGTAAATACGGCGTTTTGGAAGTGACGATCCGAAATATCTTGTTCGAAAGAACAACATGGTCAGACTCGCGATACTGCGGTCGACGCTAAAAAACTGCGGAAATCCAACCCGTGCCCCCATTTTTTTGCCCAACCACCAAGAAACGACCTGACTTGAGTTCGGCCTTTCTCAGCGCTGCACCTTCTGCGAAAATCGCTGCTTTCCAGTTTTAAGCCCAATCATGATCCAAGGCCAATACCGTTCTGCCACTTTGCAGGTGCCTGCCGAAGTGACGCCGCTCAAACTCCGCGGTTACCTGCGAAAGGAAATTGAAGCAGTCCAAGCGACGGCGCAGGGCGAGGAGGACATCATCGTCGTCCGTCTGTTCGTGCTGGAAAAGGTGCTGTTCGGGCTGGGGACAAAGAAGGTCGACAGCATTCTGCACGGCGCGCTCGGGAAATGCCCGAACATTCTGCGCATCGAACTGGAAGGCCTGTTACGGCCTTTGACTCAGGATGAAATGCAGGAAGCCGCCGCCGAGGCTCAGTCGACGCTGCAAGCGCTGCGTGATCGGGTGATGGCGCCGAACGTCACGGCGGAACCGGATAGCGGCACGAATTAATCGGCAGCCAGGCTCATAAAGCCTAGCCGTAAAATCGGGCGGCAGACTCATATCTGCCCAACGCCTTCGGTGGTCGATCCCTCACCGGTGGTTTCTGTTATTTGCCGGCTCTGGCACGCCGGACCGGGAGTGAGGGTGTTTTGCCCGCTATTGGCTACGCGGAGGGTTTCTTGAGGTTAGGTAGAGTTGCTTCCAATGAGCTTGGTGTTCCGCCAGCAAGGCTGGAATCCCAAACCTGAACCAGGAAAGCCCAAGCATTTGCCAGCCGGCAAACAATCCAATGAAAGACATTCGTGCAACTACCCTGAAACGCGGAAGACGCTGACATGATGGCCCGATCGATCTGATATGCTGCCGCCGCCCAACTGCCGGCCTTTGGCAGCCTTTGCCGAATCGAAGGAGCAAGCCTCGATGAATTGCCTACTGCGCGTTGCCAGCGTCCTCTCCCTGCTTTTTTCAGCCGGCACTGCGCTGGCCGCCCCTCCGCTCCCGGCCTTGTCCGCCGCGTCGTCCGACCTCACCGTTTCCGGCATTTCGTCGGGGGGCTATATGGCCGTGCAGTTTCAGGTGGCCTATTCGACACTGGTTCGCGGTGCCGGCGTGCTTGCCGGTGGGCCGTACTATTGCGCCGAGGGGAAAGTTGGCCGGGCGCTGGGCAACTGCATGGCACCGACCAAAACGGATGGCCCGCCCCCGGTCGCCGAAACCTTGAAACGCATCGAGCAACTGGCTGAAGCCAAGCAAATCGACCCGGTCAAGAATCTCAATGACGACCGCGTCTGGCTGCTCTCGGGCGGCCAGGACAAAATGGTGGCGCCGGCGGTAATGGATAGTCTTGCCGAGTTTTACCGCAGCGTGCTACCGGCCGACGCCCTGCGTTACGTCAAGGTGGCCGACGCCGGTCACGCCATGCTCTCGGTCGCCGACCCCAAGGCCAATGCCTGCGCTACCAGCAACCCGCCGTTCATCAATCGCTGTCAGGACATCGACGCCCCCGGCCAGTTGCTGAGCCATCTGCTCGGCCCGCTCAAGGCGCCGGCCGCAACGCTTGAAGGTGAAATCATCGCCTTCGACCAGCGCCCTTACATCAAAGGCGCCGCGGTCGATGCCAGTCTGGCCGACGAGGGCTACGCCTTCATTCCGACCACCTGCCGTAGCGGCGGCTACCGGATTCACGTGGCTTTCCACGGTTGCCGCCAGAGCCACAGCGAAATCGGCTCGCGTTTCATCGAAACAGCCGGTTACAACAACTGGGCAGCCAGCAACCGGCTGATCGTCCTCTACCCGCAAACCGTTGCGCGCAGCGGCCTGGCTTTCGGCTCGTTCAAAATGATCCTCAACCCGAAAGCCTGCTGGGACTGGTGGGGCTATATCGGCGACGACTATCACACCCGCGACGGCGTTCAGATGCGGGCGGTGCGTTCGATGATTGACGGCCTGGCGTCTGGAAAAAGGTAATTTGCGCCAGCCAGCAAGGGAGCAATGGTTTGGGTCGATGCTTTGTCGTCGCGCGGGCTTAATATTGACGAACATTTCAAGTTTGGGGAAAACGCATGGTTCATCCGAAATCCTGTGAAGTGGCACTGGCCGTCAAAACCACCGAGGAATTGCTCACCGGTCTTGAAAACCTGCGTCTCGCCTGGAAGGACAACCCATCGACGGTCGCCAAAGGGCTCTCATGTTCGGAGAGCAAGGAGGGCCAGTTCATTCTGGTGGCGGCTGAATCGGCCTTTGTGACTTTACCCGGTGCCTGCGTCATCAAGGGTATCGGCGCTATTGAACTGCTCGGCGCTGCACCGGCCTTTGAAGAGGGCGCCAAGTCCAAGACCTTGATCGTCAAGGCAACACCGGAAGGCTGGAAGTTTTCCGTAAAGTTCGTGCCGCCCATTGTTCGTGAGCGAAACGCCAAATAAGCCGTTGTACGGCGCAAATAATTGATTGCTACGGTCGACCTGAAATTTGGATGATTTTCGGGTTGACCGCAGAAGTCAGCCCACTCGATCACCCCTGTCCCGGCTTAATCAGCCTTCGGAAACCGCCTTGAGGATCAACGGCACTAGCGTTTCCGGTAATTTGATCCCGCCGCTGGTAGCAAAAGCATGGGCATCGGCAGACATTTTTCGCCAGGTTTTACGAATGATGTCGAGCCACTTTTCTTCCGTGTATTCAGCATGCTGGCCGGCAAAGCCAAGCATGTAGCTTTCGATGAAGACAAGGCTGGTGACATCTTCCAGCATTTGCGTATCCGGGTTGGTCTTGATGCCCTGCTTGCTGACGGCTGACTTGACCTGCTCGATCATCGCTTCGGCGTAGCCGGCCTGCTGCATCAGCTTGCCCGCCGTTTCGGCATGAAAGCGGTAAAGGCCGGTGCGCCAGGCGAAGTAGCCCGGCTTGCCGAGCGGGTAGTTGCTGCGCGGCACCAGCCAGCGCTGGATGTGCTGGGCGCGCACGGCCAATTGCGCTACTTCGCTGGCATCGGGAGCAAAACGGCCGATCATGTCGGTCATGCGCCGAGCGTAAAGCAGCTCTTTCGGCTCGCCTTCGTCCTGATTCGGATCTTGCGCGTTGGCGGCATCGAACAGGGCAATGGCCTGGTTAAAGTAGTGTTGATTGGCAATCATAAAATTTGTGATCTCGACATTGAGGTTTTGCGGGGTCCGACCTGATCGGCACGATCGCGGATTTTAAGTGGGCATTTTCGCTGATTCTGTCGCTTCAGATGCCAGCAATCAAGCGCTGCCCAGCTTGGTCAAGCGGCGCAATTCGCTCAAGTGAGTGCTGCGTTCGGGCTGGCCGAACAGCCAGCGAAACAGGCGAGCCTGGCTATCCGAACTTACCAGGCAACACCCGACGCGGGTATCCTTGCCGCCTACCCCAGCCATTCGCGCCCCCATGACCACCGAGCTTTCCCCCCGTACCGAACGTTTCTTTCTGCTAACGCTGGCGGGTATTCAATTCAGCCACGTGCTGGATTTCATGATCATGATGCCGCTCGGGCCGATCCTGATGGCGGCCTTTGGCATCGGGACGCACGAGTTCGGCTTGCTGGTGGCGTCCTACAGTTTCAGCGCGGCGATCTCCGGGGTGCTGGCGGCGACCTTTGTCGACCGCTTCGAGCGCAAGCGCCTGTTGTTGATCGTATTTGCCTTGTTTGCGCTGGCGACACTGGCTTGTGGTCTGGCGCCGAGTTATTCGACGCTGATCCTGGCGCGCGGCCTGGCCGGGGTTTTCGGCGGCATCATGGGCGCAATGGTGCAGACCATGATCGGCGATGTCATTCCTTTTTCCCGGCGTGCACGGGCGAGCGGCGTGGTTTCCACCGCCTTTTCGATTTCAACGATTGCCGGCGTGCCTTTGTCGCTGTGGCTGGCCAATCATCTCGGCTGGCGGGCGCCGTTCATGTTGATCGCAGCGTTGAGCGTGCTCTTTCTCGTCATCGGCCTGCGCTTCCTGCCCGAGTTGCGGCACCACCTGAGCGAGGAAAAACGCGCCCATTTATTGTCGGCCACCTTCAGCGTGCTGGCTGACGGCAATCACCTGCGCGCCCTGCTCTTTTCGGCGCTGATCATTTTTTCCGGGTTCACAGTCATTCCCTACATCACCGTCTATGCGGTCAATAACGTTGGTATCGCCCTGCAGGACATTCCCATCGTCTATCTGGTCGGCGGTTCCGCCACCTTCATCAGCGCCCGGCTGATCGGGCATTGGGCCGACAAGCACGGCAAGGTCGAGGTTTATCGCCAGGTGGCGCTGCTCGCCATGATCCCGACGCTGGTGCTGACGCACATCGGGGCGCTGCCGCTGTGGGGTTGGCTGATCGTTTCCGCCAGCTTTTTCGTCTTTATCTCGGGCCGGATGATCCCCTCCATGGCAATCATCGCCTCATCAGCCCAGCCCAAGCTACGCGGCACTTTCATGTCGCTGAACGGCACCGTGCAATCGCTGGCCATGGGCCTGGCGACAACGCTGGCCGGATTTCTGATCTCGATCGATGAGAGCGGCCGGATGGTCGGCTACCCGCTGGTCGGCTATGTTGCGGTCGCGGCGAATTTGCTGGCAATGTGGCTTGCCTCCCGCATCGTGATGCATGGGCGGAATGGGTAGAGCGGCCGCACCGGCGTCAGAAAACGCGGTTGCTACGGTCAACCGGAAAAATCGACCAAAAACCGCCCCCCGGCCAGCCCACTTTGCGTCAGCACTAAATCATTCTTGTGAACCCGATTAATACTGTATAAACTACTGTATATCGCATCACTGGAGATGCCGCCATGTGCGGACGCTACGAACTCAAGGCTAAAGCCAGGGCGCTGAACCGGCATTTCCCACAGCTTCATCTAAGCCAGGGCGAGATGCCCCAGACCGGGGAAATCCACCCGACCGACACGGTACTGATGATCACCACCGGCAACAGCACCGGCACGGGCACCGGCTATCTGGCCGCGAAAGCCCGCTGGGGCCTGGTTGGCAGTTTTCTCGACCATGCACCGCGCAGCCCGCTGATCACCCTGCCCAGCGAAGGTCTGGCCAGCAAACCGTTCTACAGCAAAATCCTGAAACGAAGCCGCTGCCTGATCCCGGCCACCGCCTTCTATGAATGGCAGTCATTGGCCGGCGGAAAACACAAAATGCGGATCAGCCAGCCCACAGGCGAAGCCCTGATGTTTGCCGGCATTTTTGACCAGCACCCACTGGCGGGCACCACCTGCGCCATTCTCACCACCGCCGCCGATGCCACCGTCAGCCGCATTCATGACCGCATGCCAGTCATCCTCGATCATGACGAAGGCAGCTTCTGGCTGAGCGAACACGAAGAGTTTCCGGAAACCGAATTCACGACGATGCTGCAAACACCGTCACGGCACACGCTGACGATTGAGGCAGTGATCGAGGAAGCACCGTCACCGCAGTTGTCGCTCGTCTTCGCTTAAAGGTAGTTCGTTGACGGTGGCGCACCCTCACCCGGCCATGACCAACAGATCTGTTTCCCCCGCAAAGCTGCTCGTCCGAGTCTGTCCAGGCGGCTCAAATCTTTACGACATTTTTACGCCCGGCTCGCCACAATGGTCAGCGTTTTTACACGGTCTAGCCTAGTCTGTTGCTATATCCCCGTCATCGGAAACGCATCATGGAAGACAAAGCCAGCTTGCTGGATGGAAGTCTGGAAAGATTCACCCGAACACAGGCTCTGTTACTGAGCGTTCTGGCCTGCGTCGGCACGACTGTCATCGCGACGCCGATGCTCGGTTATCTCGACCAGGCCAACATCGTCATGCTATTCCTGCTGACTGTCCTGCTGGTGGCCGTCAAACTCGGACGTAACGCTGCCATCCTGGCCTCGGTACTCAGTGTCCTGCTCTTCGACATTTTTTTCGTTCCGCCACGCTTTTCCCTCGCCGTCAGCAATATCCAGTACCTGGTTACCTTCGTCGTGATGCTGGCCACGGCGTTGATTACGGCCCAGTTGGCCGCCGGACTGCGCCAACGCGCCCAGGAGTCGCAATGCCGCGAGCAACGCACCCAGGCGCTCTATCAATTGGCGCGCCAACTGGCCGGGACATTGACGATCGGGCAGGTGGTAGAGATTGCGCAGGCCTTCATCAAGACGCAACTGAAGGCGCAATCGGCCATCCTGTTGCCCAATGAGGCGGAGCCGGGGCTAACCGCCGTTTCCCAAGAGGCGGCGCTGCCGATTGAAATGCGCCTGGCGCTGGTCGCCATGGAGAGCGGCCAACGGGTGCGTAGCGACGAAATCAGCGGCATGGGGTATGCGCCGCTTTATCTGCCGTTGCGCGCCTCGATGCGAATCCGTGGCGTCCTTGCCGTCCGCTTTGCCGATCACTCAGCGGAGCCTTCGGACGACACGATATCGCTGCTCGAAACCCTGGCCTCCCTGATTGCCGTTGCCGTCGAGCGCCTGCATTACGTTGAGGTGGCTCAGGCCACCGAAGTCAGGATGCTGACCGAACGCCTGCGCAGTTCCATTCTCGCTGCACTCTCACATGATCTGCGTACCCCGCTGACCGCGCTGGTCGGGCTGGCCGACTCGCTGTTCCTGATCAAGCCGGCGCTGCCGACGACTGCCCTAGAAACGGCCCAGGCCCTGCACGAACAGGCCGCCCGCCTGGCCGGTCTGGTCGCCAACCTGCTCGACATGGCCCGCCTGAATGCCGGCGAAGTGACGCTGCGGCGCGAATGGCAACCGCTGGAAGAAGTCGTCGGCGCCAGTATCAAGCTACTGGGCAGTGCCTTGGCGGAACACCGGATCAAGGTCGAACTACCACGGGATTTGCCGCTACTTCATTTTGATGCGGTCTTGATCGAACGGGTTTTCTGCAATCTGCTTGAGAACGCAGCCAAATACGCCCCCGCCGGCAGCGCCATCGAACTGGCCGCCAGGGAGGAAGGCGACACCGTCGAGGTCAGCATTGCCGACCATGGCCCCGGCTTCCCTGCCAGGCGGCGCGACGACCTGTTCAAGATGTTTGTCCGTGGCGAAACCGAGTCCGGCAAGCCTGGAACCGGGCTCGGCCTGGCCATCTGCAAGGCCATCGTCGAAGTCCATGGCGGACGAATCACCGCCGATAATCGGCCGGATGGCGGCGCCTGTGTCAGTTTTACGCTGCCCAAAGGCATTCCCCCGGTCGTCGAGGAAGAGCTGCCATGACCACTACCCCGGCCAAAGTCCTGATCATCGAAGACGAGAAGCAGATTCGCCGCTTCGTCCGGGTGGCTGTCGAGGAAGAAGGTTGCCAGGTGATCGAGGCCGAAACCATGGCCCAAGGGCTGGTCGAAGCCGGCACCCGGAAGCCCGACCTGCTGATTCTCGATCTCGGACTACCGGACGGCAATGGCATTGAACTGATTCGTGACCTGCGTGGCTGGTCCGATGTGCCGGTGCTGATTCTCTCGGCCCGTTCGCAAGAGAACGACAAGATTGATGCGCTGGATGCCGGTGCCGACGATTACCTGACCAAGCCCTTCAGTGTGGGCGAACTGCGGGCGCGTGTCCGCGCCCTGCTGCGGCGGCGGGCCCGCAGTGGCGAGGCCGCCTCGCCCCTCGTCGAATTCGGGAACATTGCCGTGGATCTGTCGCGCCGACTGGTGACCCGTGGCGGTGAGCCGGTGCACCTGACACCGATTGAGTACCGCCTGCTTTCAACGTTGCTCGGCCAGCCCGGCAAGGTGCTGACCCAGCGCAACCTGCTGCGGGAAATCTGGGGCCCCTCGTATATCGAAAGCAGCCACTACCTGCGCGTCTATGTCGGGCATTTACGGCAAAAACTCGAAGACGACCCAACCCAGCCCAAGCATTTTCTGACCGAAACCGGCGTCGGTTACCGCTTTCAGCCTTAAGGAAAAATTCATGCAAGAAGCACAAGACAAGAAACGTCTGGCTACCCTGACGCTCGCCGCGCTGGGGATTGTCTACGGCGACATCGGGACCAGCCCGCTTTACGCCATCAAGGAGGTGTTCGGCAGCACGCACCATCCGGTGCCGATTACCCCGGAGAACGTCCTCGGGATTCTGTCGCTCTTCTTCTGGTCGCTGATCATCGTGGTCACGCTGAAGTATGTCTCTTTCATCATGCGCGCCAACAACAAGGGCGAAGGCGGCATCATCGCGCTGATGACATTGGCCTTGCAAAAAGGCGTGCCCGGCACCTGGCAACAGAAACTGCTGGTCACCCTCGGCTTGTTCGGGGCGGCGCTGTTTTACGGGGACGGCGTCATCACGCCGGCCATCTCGGTCCTTTCGGCGGTCGAAGGTCTGGAAATCATCACCCCCGCCTTCAAGCCTTACATCGTGCCGATCACCGTAATCATTGTGATCGGGCTATTCATTTTTCAGCGTCGGGGAACGGCCAGTGTCGGAGCGTTGTTCGGGCCGGTCATGGTGCTCTGGTTTGCCATACTGGCGGCATTGGGGGCCGCCGCCATCATCGAGAACCCCTCGGTCCTGGCGGCCATCAATCCGCTCTACGCCTTCAACTTTCTCCAGGGAAATTCCATCCTCGGCTTTTTCGCCCTGGGCGCTGTTGTCCTGTGCATTACCGGTGCCGAAGCCCTGTATGCCGACATGGGTCACTTTGGCGCCAGGCCCATTCAATATGCCTGGCTGGGCTATGTCTTGCCGGCGCTGCTGATCAACTATTTCGGACAGGGTGCGCTGCTGCTGGCTGACCCGAGCACCGTGGAGAATCCGTTTTACCTGCTGGCACCCGAGTGGGGACGCTACCCGCTGGTGATTCTGGCGACGATGGCAACCATTATCGCGTCGCAAGCCGTCATTTCCGGCGCCTTCTCCATCACTCAACAAGCGATGCAGCTCGGTTACACGCCACGCTTGGCGATTCAACACACCTCCGACCGCGAAATGGGGCAGATCTACCTGCCGGCGATCAACTGGCTGCTGCTCATTTCCATCATCCTGCTCGTCGTCGAATTCGGCTCCTCGTCAAAACTGGCCGCGGCCTACGGCATCGCGGTGACCGGCACCATGCTGATCACCAACATCCTGGCGATCGCGGTGGCGATTCGCCTATGGGACTGGAGCCCGACGCGGGCGGTCCTCGGTGCCCTGCCCTTCATCTGTATCGACCTTGGTTTCTTCCTGGCCAACTCGGTGAAGATTCCCGATGGTGGCTGGTTCCCGCTGGTTTTCGGGTTGGTTGTCTTCATATTGCTGACCACCTGGAAACGCGGTCGCGAACTTTTGGGCGAGCGCCTGGCGGCCGATGCCATGCAATTGCGACCCTTCATCACCAGCATTGCCGAGAGTGGCGTTGAGCGGGTTCCGGGAACGGCGGTGTTCATGACGCCAGACCCGGAATCGGTGCCCCATGCGCTGTTGCACAGCCTGAAGCATTACAAGGCCCTGCACGAACAGGTCGTTATCCTGAGCGTCAAGGTATTCGATGTGCCCTACGTTCCGGCGCTTGACCGGGTCGAGGTGCACCACCTCTCGGGCAATTTCGCCCAAGTGGTCGTGCAATACGGTTTCAAGGACGAGCCCGACATACCCGCCGCTCTTGCCTTGTGTGGCGAGGCCGGGCTGACACTCGACATGATGGATACCTCGTTTTTCCTCGGTCGCGAGACCTTGATACCCAAGTTGGGCTCCAGCATGGCCTATTGGCGTGCCCTGATTTTTGTGGCGATGTTCCGAAATGCGGGAAGTGCGACCGCCTTCTTCAAGATTCCCTCGAACCGGGTAGTCGAGTTGGGGTCACAGGTGGTGCTTTAGCGCCTTTGCTCTTCGGAACGGCCTTTGGGGGCAATGGCGAGGAACAGCCGATTGATTATTCCGACCGCCACGGTCAACCGCAAAAAACAGGCAAAATTTAAAAGACCGGGATTTCCCGGTCTTTTTGTATTCCGGAATATTGCCGCTGCGGCCAAACAAATTCAGTATCCTGACCACGAACTTGCTGCCGCTCAGGCGCCCATTTCAACAAAGGTAAATACATGCTCGACAATCTGGCAGGATTTTTCATTCAGTGGGGAATCACCTCGCTTTCGCTCTGGGTGGCCAGCCTGCTCTTCAATGGCATTCGCTTTTCCAGCACCGGGTCGCTGATTATCTCGGCGCTGCTCCTCGGGTTTGCCAACGCCGTGCTGCGGCCGCTGCTGGTGATCCTGACCCTGCCGTTGACGCTGGTGACGCTTGGCTTCTTCCTGCTGGTGATCAACGCGCTGATGCTGTTGCTGGTTGCCAAAGTGGTCAGTGGCTTCAAAATCTCAGGGTTCTGGACGGCTTTTTTTGCCAGTCTGTTCATTTCAATACTGAGCATGGCTTTGGGGTCGCTGGTGCCAAATGCCGAAATGACGGTTTACCGGCTGCCGACGCAGGCGCCGCAGACAATATCGATGTAAGTAGTTGCGTTCCTTCCGGGGGACTAAAATGAAACAAGGCCCCTCAAAAGGAGATCGCCATGCCGAAATTGTCTGAGACTGCAGCCAAGATCAAGCGTCGACGCCTGCTGGGCATGATCGCCGGCACGCTGCTATTCACCGCCTGCAGCAACACGGAAAACTTCAGCATCCATATTGCCGCCACCGGCACCAAGATCGAGGCCAGGCAAGTCGTTGCACTGGTTTACGCCCAGTCGCCGGATACGGAAATCAACCAGCTCCTATACTCGGGCGGCGACTTGAACCGTGTCATCAAGCAGCTGCGCGACCGCTACCCGCTACTCAAACCCTGGCTCGACCAAGGCGCCATCGGCAATACCGCCAGCGGCTTCATGGCGCTCCGCGATACGGCGCAGGAAGCGTTGCTGCATGAACTCTTGCGGGAAGAAAACCGGGACCGCACTTTTCTCTACCATCAGGCATCCGCCGCCGTTGGACATGGCGGCGACACGCTGAATAGCTGGCTGCCTTATACGTCTTACGCCTTCGGCAAGGAGTGGATCGTGCAGGGGCAGCCTGGGTGGTGGTCGATGAATGATCAAAAGCAGTGGGAACAAAACTGAGATCAAGGTGCAAAACCACTTTTGACACCGCCTTCGCGGCTATTCGCACTTCATTTTTGGCCGTTTTTCCCGGTTGACCGCAAGGCCAGCCATTGCCTTCATGGTCGCAGCAAGTTCGTGAAAGCCATCGTTGCCTGAGCGCCAGGCATCAGGGTGCAAATCCTCTTCACTTCCTCACCCGCAGCAATGACTCACCCCGCAATTGCAAAACATTGCCTCAGATCATCGCAAGCCGCCTTGCTCAGGCGTACATTAATGGCCGGTTCGGCACCTGCCGGCCATTTGGCAACGCCTGAAATCCATTGACCGTGAACGCTCCCCTGACCGCACTTAGCTCTTCTGCCAACGCCATCCTGCTCGTCGGCCACCCCAACGTCGGTAAATCGGTACTTTTTCACCGCCTGACCGGCGCTTACGTTAACGTTTCCAACTACCCCGGCACCACCGTCGAAGTGACCCGCGCCAGCGCCCGCTTTGATCGTGAAGTAACGCTGCTCGACACGCCGGGTGTGCTTTCCCTGCCTTCGCGCAGCGACGACGAGCGCGCCACCATGCGTGCCCTGCTCAATGAAAATACGCGCTGCCTGGTGCAGGTAGGCGATGCCAAGAATTTGCGCCGCACCTTGACCTTGACCGCGCTGTTGGCCGAGCTGGGCGTGCCGATGGTGCTGGCGCTGAACATGCACGACGAAGCCGCCGCCCGCGGGGTCATTGTCGACATTCCCGCATTGGCCGAAGAACTCGGCATCCCGGTGATGGCAACGGTTGCCACCGGCGGCGAAGGTATCGGCGAACTGACCAACAGCCTTGGCCACGCCCAGCCACCGCAAGCGCTGCTGCGTTACGACGCGGAAATTGAAAAGGCCATCGGCCAGGCCGCCGCCGCAATTAACCGCATTGCCCCACATCCGCAACTGGCCGCACGCGGATTGGCCATTCTTTTTCTCGGTGGCGATACCGAAGTCACCGGCTGGCTGGCTGAAAAGGCGGGCGCAGACTTCGCCGAACTGGTGGCGTTACGGCAAAAAACCGAGCAGGCCGGTAAAGGAAAACTCGCCACCCAACTTGCCCGCGAACGCACCGAAGCGGCTGATGCCCTGGCCACCAGTGCCATCCGCCGCGCGGCCCGAAGCAGCCCGCTGCTCTCGCAACGCATCGGCCAGTATGTGGTCGATCCGCTCTGGGGCGTACCGATTCTGCTCGGCATGCTTTTCCTGGTTTATGAATTCGTCGGCGTCTTCGGCGCGACCACCTTGGTCGGATTGCTCGAAAAAGACCTGTTCGAGGGCATCCTCAATCCGGCGTTCAGCCATTTCGTCACTGCTGCGGTCAACGTGCCCTGGGTCACGGAATTGCTGGTCGGCAAATATGGCCTGTGGACCATGGGCATGACCTACGCGCTGGCGCTGATCCTGCCCATCGTCAGCACCTTCTTTTTTGCCTTCGGGGTATTGGAAGATTCAGGCTATTTGCCCCGCCTCACCGTCATCGCCAACCGGCTATTCGCACTGATCGGCCTCAACGGCCGGGCGGTCCTGCCCATGGTGCTCGGCCTCGGCTGCGTGACCATGGCAACGCTAACGACGCGCATCCTGCACAGCCCGCGCGAACGGATGATCACCATCTTTCTGCTCGCCCTCGCCATTCCCTGCTCGGCGCAACTCGGTGTTGTCCTCGGCATGCTCGGCGGCGTTTCCTTCACGGCCGTCTTGATCTGGGCGCTGGCCATGCTGATGATTCTGATGCTGGCCGGTTTCCTTGCCGCCAAACTGATTCCCGGCCGGCGCATTCCGCTGGTCACCGAACTGCCGCCGATGCGCCTGCCCATTCTCGGCAACGTCTTCAAGAAAACCGGTGGTCGCCTCAAGTGGTATCTGATCGAAGTCATTCCGCTTTTTCTGCTCGGCACCTTCATCATGTTCGCGCTCGACAAGACCGGTGCCCTGCCCTTCATCATCCGCGCCGGCGAGCCACTGGTTTCCGGCTGGCTGGGCCTGCCAAAAGAAGCCAGCGCCGCCTTCGTCATGGGCTTCCTGCGCCGCGATTTCGGCGCCACCGGGCTGTTCGCCATGGCCGACACGCTCTCGCCGATCCAGGCCGTGGTCGGCATGATCACCATCACACTCTTCATTCCCTGCTTCGCCAGCCTGATGATGATGGTCAAGGAACAAGGCATCAAAGTTGCCCTCGCCATGGTCGCGGTGATCGTTCCCTTTGCCTTCCTGATTGGCGGCTTGTTCAACATCGTATTGCACGCAATCTGGTCCTGAAGATGAACGCCAAAAACCACAAACCCCACGCGGCCCGCCTGCCCCTCGCCTTCATCCCGCCCGGCCAGCAAGTTCGCCTGGCCGAATTCGGCGATGAAATCGACCCCCTGCAACGTGAGCAACTGATCGCTTACGGGCTGGCCGAATCGCGCCTGCTGCGGGTGCTGCAGCAACGGCCGATGACGGTGATTCTTGCCGATGAAGTTGAACTGGCGCTGGAACACGCGGTCGCACGCTATATCTGGGTGGAAAAGGATACGGGTGGGGCCTAAAATGGCCGGCAGGGCAAGCCAGCCGATTTCGCCAGCCAGCCATCCACCCATTTGAATGACCTCTGGAGAATGCAATGAAAGGCGATAAAAAAATCATCGACATCCTCAACAGCCTGCTGGCTGGTGAGTTGACCGCAGTCGATCAATACCTCATTCACGGCGAGATGTATGCCGACATGGGCTTGGGCCAACTGGCCGAAAAAGCCCTGCACGAATCCGAACATGAGCGCCTGCACGCCCGCGCCCTGATCCAGCGCATCCTTTTCCTCGAAGGCAAGCCCAACCTCGCCAAGCGCGAGGCGCTCGATGTCGGCAAGGATGTTTCCGCCATGCTGAAAGCCGATCTGTCCGTTGAATACAAGGTGGTGGGCGAATTGAAGAAAGCCATGGCCGCCTGCGAAAAAGCCCAGGATTACGTTACCCGCGACATGCTCGGCATCCAGCTTGAAGATACCGAGATGGACCATGCCTACTACCTCGAAAAGCAACTCAAGCTGATCGAACTGGTCGGCCTGCATAACTACCAGCAGAGCCAGATGGGCTCTGGCACCCCGGCTTGAGGAGCGCGACGATGAAAGGTGATAAACAGGTTGTCGATGCCCTGAACAAAGTGCTGAAAAACGAGTTGACCGCAATCAACCAGTATTTCTTGCACGCCCGCATGTTCCGCAACTGGGGGCTGGAAAAGCTCAACGACTACCAGTACAAACAGTCAATCCGCGTCATGAAGGAAGCGGACGAACTGATTGAGCGCGTTCTGTTTCTGGAAGCTCTGCCTAACCTGCAAAACCTTGGCAAGTTGATGATCGGCGAGCATGTCGTTGAGTGCCTGCAGGGCGATCTGAAATATGAACAAACAATTCAGCGCCCCCTGTTGATTGAAAGCATTGCCCTCTGCGAAGAGCGTCAGGACTACGTCAGCCGCGACTTGCTGGAAGAGTTGCTCGAACACTGCGAAGAGGCGATCGACTGGCTGGAAACGCAACAAAGCCTGATCGAGAATGTGAGCTTGCCGAATTACCTGCAAGCGCACATGGAAGTTGCCGGCGACTAAGCAGCCAAACTGGCCGCCGAAGTCGGTATCCAACAAGCCACAGCAAGTCTGTGGCTTTTTTCATGGCGCCAGTTTTCTGCGCCATACCTCTCCGGCCAGTGGGGTCTTTTGGTGCTATGCTGAAACCTATAAATAGTCAAAAATCGATCGCGGGGGAAAAGAATGGGAGTGAGGCTGTTCAGTCTCGTTGCACGCAAGGCGCTGGTTGCCGGTTTTGTTGGCCTATTGTGGTTTGGACCTAGCCTGGCTGAGGAATATTTCGACAAGTACGGACTCGCCCCCACCTCCACGCCGCTTGATCTCGGCACCCAGCCGCTCGGCTATCCGTCCGGTCTGATCAGCGCGGTCATGCATCATGATCGCATCCTCAAGGCGGCATTGATCAAAGCCGGCCACCCTTTGCAGGCTCACAGCTTCCGGCGCGGCGCCGATATGGTAAAACCACTCGCCGAGCAACGCCTTGAAGCCGGGCTGCTCGGTGACATGCCGACCATCCTGGCTGCGGCTAACGGCAGTGTCTGGATCGTCGGGCTGGTCAAACAGACATCGACAGCCATCGTCGCCAAAGGTGACACCACCGTGCAAGGCCTGGCCGGCAAACGGATTGCTTACGTTGAAACCTCCAGCGCCCATCACACCTTGCTGCAAGGGCTCAGTTCGGCCGGGATCAAGGAAAACGAGGTCAAACTTGTCCCGATGGGGATTGACGCCATGCCCGACGCGCTGGAAAACGGCGAAATAGACGCTTTTGCGGCCTGGGAACCCGGCCCTTCGATTGCGCTGGGCAAAAGTGGTAAAAACAGCATCGTTTTCCGTGGTTTAAGCAGTGACTATTTCGTGATCGAACGTAGTTTTGCCCAGCGCTCGCCAGAAGCCTGTGACGCGTTGATCGCCGGCTACTTGCGCGCTATCGAGTGGATGCGGCGCTCGCAAAAAAATATCGAGTTGGCAGCAGCCTGGACCAAGGCCGATGCCGAGCAGTTAACGGACAAACCAGGCACACTGCCCATTGCCCAGATCGTCGCAATTACCCGGCGGGAAATTCTGAATGTACCGTCTGCGCCGGCCATCCTGAGCAACCCAAACGCGCCCCCACTTAAAACAGAATTTGATTTCCTCAGCGATCAAAAGAAGATTCCCGCCAACGGCCTGTGGAAAAACGTCGAAACAGCGCTCAGTTTCAATGGATTAGCCAGAATCATGGCTGAAAAACGCAAATTCCAGATCAACACTTTCGACTACGCGGAGTGATGCGGTCGACGCTCATGAAAACATCATTTTCAACCCGGATTGCAGCCTACTTTGGCGGATTGTTTATCGCCGCCATCAGCGTTATTTTTGCGCTCTGGTATTTTGGCATTCCACAGTTGGGGCTACCTGGTGCACAAACCAAGTGGCTGGCTGAATCAACGGCATTGCTGGAAACGATTGCCGACCAACGGCGCGCCGCCATCGTCGCCAGCTTGGAAGAGCGACGTGGTGACCTCCTTCTGCTTTCCGAAAACAGGATCATCGCGCAGCAAATTGAAAGCCGTGATCCGGTTCTGCAGAGAGAAGCCAACCTGGCGTTTGATCGCCTGATGCGTGCGTTTCCCGATCGTTATCGGGAAATCCTCTTCCTTGAGCCAGGCACCGGGAAAGTTCTGGCTTCCGGCACCGGCACTAGCCTCGGCAGCACATTCACGGATACCGCCTTGGTCAAACGGGCAACGCAAACCGGTGCGACTGAACTGATTGTCCACCTGCCAGGCAGCAACAGCCCCGATCTGGTCATCGTCCGTCAGATGCATGCAACCGACCCCGAAGGCTATCCCAACGGCAAACTGGTCGGCATCATTGTCGCCTTTCTTCAACCGCAGCACTTCCTTGGCGAAAACATGCCAAGCCTGCCGGGCAGCAGTACGATTGGCAGCAGTATTTTCCTCGATGGCACAGCACAGAGCTTGGTCCACCATGCCGCCCCCGGCAGCGCGGCCAATCAAACATTAGCGCTCGACAAGCGCGTTGCCAGCGGTTTTGAGGGCACCATCGAGCAGGAGGATGGGCTGGGAAACAATTTCATTGTGGTTTATCGCCATATCCCGCTGAGCGGTACACAAGGTTTGACGCTGGTCCACTTCCGTAACAAAACTGACGCCTTGGCTTCGCTCAAGGAGCGCGCCTGGAATCTCGGCATTGTCAGCATGCTTCTCACCCTGATTTCACTGATCTGGATATCAGTCGCCGCCCGCCGTCTGACCCGGCCTTTGCAGACGCTGGCCGAAACCGCCCGAAAGCTTGGCGATGGCAACCTTTCAGTCAGAGCCCAAATAAATCCCGAAGACAGTCCGGAAATAAGCAGTCTGGCCAAAACCTTCAACAAGTCGGCAGAACATATTCAAAAGGCGCAGGAAACCCTGGAATCCAAGGTGTTTGAACGCACCGCAGAACTCGCCCGGGAACGCGATACGGCCCAACGCTACCTTGATGTTGCCGCAGTCATGCTTATCGTGATCGACCGTGCCGGCCAGATCGCCATGATCAACAGCAAGGGGGCCGAAATCATCGGATTGCCAGAGAATCAACTCTTGGGCATGAACTGGTTTGAGCATTTCCTGCCAGCCTCAAAGCGCCCGATTGTCGCGGCGATTTTTAACAAACTGATGCGGGGCGAGAGCCGATTCCTTGAGCACTACGAAAACGTCATTGTCAGCGCGGCGGGTGATGAACGAATGATTTCCTGGAATAACGTCCTGTTAAAAACGGAAACCGGAGAAATTACTGGTGTTCTTTCTTCTGGCGAAGATATTACCGAGCGGAATAAAGCGGAAATTGAACTGGCCCTCTACCGGAACCATCTTGAAGAGCGCGTCAAGGAACGCACTGCCGCGCTCTCGATTGCCAAGGAACTGGCTGAAACCGCCAACCGGGCGAAGAGTTCTTTCCTCGCCAACATGAGCCATGAATTACGGACGCCGATGAACGCCATCATCGGACTGACACATATGCTCAGCCGCAACAACGTCGACGACGGTCAACGCGACAAACTGGGCAAAATCCAGGGTGCGGCAAATCATTTGCTGAAACTGCTCAACGATGTGCTCGACCTTTCCAAAATCGAGGCAGAAAAATTGCTGCTGGAAAATGCGCCCTTCAAGCTTGGCATCATCGTCAGCAATATCGGCAGCCTGGTCAGCGAGAAGCTGGCACTGAAAGGTCTGGAACTGGTCAAGACGATCAAGCCGGAAGTCAGCGAATTGTTGCTGGTTGGCGACGCCCTGCGCCTGCAACAAGTACTGCTCAATTTTGTCGGGAACGCGATCAAATTTACCGAGCATGGGGTCATCAGCATCCATGCCGAAATCCGGAAAAGAGATCAGCAAAACGTGCTGCTTTACTTCGAAGTCAGCGATATGGGCATCGGCATTCCTGAGGATGCCTTGCCACGACTGTTCTCACCGTTTGAACAAGCCGATGGCTCCACCACCCGAAAATATGGCGGCACAGGGCTGGGGCTGGCCATTAGCAAGCGCTTGATCCAGTTGATGGGTGGCGAAATTGGGGTCAGAAGCACAGTGGGCGTCGGTAGCACTTTTTGGTTCACCATTCGTTGCGCCTTGGGTGCCAGCGAGAGCGCCGATCCGGCATCACAGACCTCAATATCCGGTCAGCTGGCTGAAGATACGCTGCGGAGCAATTACGGCCACACCCGCATCTTGCTGGTTGAGGATGATTGGGTGAATCAGGAAGTGGCGATGGAATTGCTCAAGGAAGTCATCGGGCTGCAGGTTGATCTTGCCGAAGATGGGGAAAAAGCAGTCGAAATGGCGGCCAGCACCTCTTACGATCTGATCCTGATGGACATCCAGATGCCAAAACTGGACGGCATTGCAGCGACCCGGATGATCCGCCAACTGCCCGGCCTGAACAACACACCGATTTTGGCCATGACCGCCAACGCCTTCGAGAATGATCGCCAGAAATGTATCGCTTCAGGGATGAATGACTTCATCCCCAAACCGGTAGATCCGGATGTACTCTTCGTCAAACTGCTACGCTGGCTGGAGAAACCGCCGGTGGCTGCGGCGGTTGGCGAAAAGCCCGCTTGATCAAAGCGTCGTCGGCGATCCGCTCCCTAAAGGCTGCAGAATAATTAGTTCTGTGCAGTGAATTCTGGTTAACGCAAGCAACAGTGACCGAGAACAACATGCCACCCAAAAAAGCCCCGCCCCCGCTGACCCCGCCGTCCAAAACCGGTTACAGCGCCACCGCCAAAGTGGCCCTGCAGGAAACCACGGCGCGGGTGCAGGAAATGCACGACGCCATCGCCGCAACCTCTTTCGGCGTCCTTAACCGGATTCCAGTCATTGGCGGCACCGCGCAATTGATCCAGCAGGCCCATGATGCCATTGCCGGCGGGGTCTATTCCGCCATTCATCACGCGGGGGGTGGACTGCTCGATGTGGCCGATTCACTGGAGAAACGAAACGGTGCAACTGAGCAGAGCAACCAGCCCCCTGGTCGGCTAGCGAGTAATTTGCGCAGCGCGATCAATGGTGCTTTTGGCGACCACCTGGCGGAGAGCAACAGTGTGTTGGCGATTCCGATGGGCCTCTACCGACATGACCAACTATTGCCCCTCACCCACGAAGCGCTGATGGCTGCCTGGCCAGAAAATAAACAGCGGCTCTGCATTTTCATTCACGGCCTGGTCTGCAACGAGCATTGCTGGGAAGCCGGCCCGGAAACGATTGAGATGCCGCGCCAGATCGAGGTCGACACCGGCTACACCGCGCTGACGCTGCGCTACAACAGCGGCCTGCCTATCGTCGAAAATGGGCTGCAACTCGCCCTGTGGCTCGAAGAATTACTGGTCGCCTGGCCCTATCCGCTTCAGGAACTGATCATTATTGGCCACAGCATGGGGGGGTTGCTGGCACGCAGCGCGTTTGAACAAAGCAAGACGGCTGATTTCAACTGGCCCGCCCTGACCCGAATGGTGATTTGCCTCGGCTCACCGAATCTGGGCTCGCCAGTTGAACGGCTGGGCCAACTGACCACTCAGGCGCTACGTATGACGCGCATCACCGAGCCTCTGGCAAAAATAGCGGCGCAGCGTAGCCAAGGCATTCAGGATCTGCGCCACGGCCCGGGCCGCCATCTGTCTGCTACGCCGGATATTGCCTGGCGTTTCATCGGTGGCAGCCTGACGGAAGACCCCGAGAATCCACTCGGGAAAATCCTCGGCGATGGGCTGGTCACCCCAGGGAGCGCGACGGCACACGAACTGGAAGGCAACGTCCAGAGCATTCGCCTCGGTGCGGTAAATCATATGGGCCTGCTCAATGATCCGCGGGTTTATGCCCAGATACTTGCATGGCTAAATAACAAGGAATAGCCGCCGGCCGCGCTTGAAGATCGGTGAACCACCTGGCGGGTAAGCGATGACGCGCCGCAAAGCGTGGCAGCCAGAACCTATTTTATGGAAATCGAAGAATGATATTGACAGTAATTCGCATTTGTCTAAAATACGAATTGTTCGCATTACCAATTTCCCTCAACTGAGGAACACCGTCATGTATGTTTGCGTCTGCCATGCAGTCACCGACCGCCAGATTCGTGAAGCCGCCCAAGGTGGCGCGCGCACCTTGAAAGATCTGCGACGTGATCTCGGCGTCACCCGCGATTGCGGCCGCTGCGCCTCCTGTGCCCGCGACTGCCTGCAGGAAGCCAATGCCGGCCAAAACAAACCCGGCAAGTCCCTGCGCAAAACAGCCTGACCAGCCTTAGAGAAACGCTGATCAATGCAAGCTGAAGCATTGATCGGTGGAGATTTTGGCGAAAAATTGTCGATTTTCATCTGAAACGGTCGAAACTGGCCTATTTACAGGCTATTTCTCACTGTTAAGACGCAATTTGGCTGTCAGCACCCAATAACAAGCGGCGGGCCAGCACCAGATTGCTCAGGGCAAATAGCGAAAAGAGTTGAGCCGTGTTTTGGCCAGGCCTTTGTAACGGGTCTTGCGGTACTTGAATATGTCTTTCACGACATGAAAAGGGTGTTCGACTTTGGCCGAATACGGGCCTGGCGTATTCGAGTTGTGCGACCAGTCGGCCCAGTTCGGTGCCGTCCAGCAGTTTACGTTTGCTGGGCTTCATGGCGACGGCCATACCACCGTCGCCTCCTGACTTTCTTCCCGTTTTCAATGCCTTGATAGCCGGCATCGCCAAATGCCGCTTCCTCTGCACCGTGAGTAGCGCTTGGGCCTGCGTCACATCGCTGATATTACCTGCGGTGCCGATGACGGTGCACCAGTCCAGAGTGAGTATCCACGCCAATGTGCGCTTTCATGCCGAAGTGCCACGCTTGCCTTTCTTGCTTTGGTGCATTTCCGGGTCGCGCTTGCCGGACAGGTTCTTGGTCGATGGTGGGCGGCGATTAGGTCGCATCGACGATGGTGCCCTCACGAAGCAACAAGCCTTGCTCGGCCAGGTGGTGATTGATGGCGTTGAAGATGGATTCAGTGAGTTGGTGATGCTCGAGCAGGTGCCGAAAATTAAGCAGCGTGGTGGCGTCAGGGGCTGACTCACGCCCCAGATCAATCCCGACAAAGCGTCGGATGGCTTGGCTATCATAGAGGGCGTCTTCGATGCCTTCGTCCGAGAGACCGAAGCATTGCTGGGCGATATACATCCGAAGCATTCGCATCAGACCAATCGGCTGACGGCCGCGACCCCCACTGCTTGGGTAAAACGGGCGTACCGTTTTCTCGAGTATCGCCCCGGCGTGACTGCTTCGATCTCGGCCAAAACCGATCTCGTCGTGTCTGCTTTTTCTTCCGGCTGTATTCCAGTTCAGAAAACTCGTTTGCATTACCGCCTCTGCTTATTGACCTGACTAAGCGTATTTTCTCAAATCCCCTGGCTTCCGCCAGGTTGCCGGGAATAAATCAGTGTTTCCTTAGCTGCTTACAACGACGCTACACTAAACAGATCAGGGCTTTTCAGCCGGCGGCGCGTACCAGTTTTCCCGATTCACCACGACATTGTTGCGCGGCTGCAGCACAAAGTGCGGCGACATGATCTGCGCGCCGTGGGTGTTGAACTGATCCTGAATATTGGCATGAAGCTGGGAAATAATAAGAATGCGCTCCAGCGGTCGGTCGACATAGGCATACAACTCATATTCGACATAAAAATCCTGCAGGGATTTCTGCATCACGAAAGGCTTGGGGTCCAAGCGCAAACCGTTTGTTTCCTCTGCGGCGCTGATCAGCATGGCATGCACTTGCCGCCAGGGCGTGTCATAGCCGATCGTGACAGTGGTTGAAATAAGCGCTCCGCGCTCACCGCCCGCACTGGTGTAATTTTTGATTGGATTGCCGATCAACACAGCGTTCGGGATCGTCACTTCCTCATTGCGCATGTTGATGATCTTGGTCGACAACACGCCAGACTCCTTGACCACCCCCATCACATCACCAATGCTGACGAAATCGCCGACCTTGAGGGCGCGTGAGTAGATCAGTACCAGGCCACTCATCATCTGGGTAACGATACCCGCCGAGCCGAGCGTCAGCATGAAACCGAACATCACTGACAAGCCCTTGAAGGCATCACTCTCGGCCAAAGGCAAAAACGGATAGGCCACAGCAACCCCAAACCCCCAGACCAGCACGGCAATCAGCCGCCGCGTGGCGTGCGCCGTATCCTTGTGGATGCCGGGAACAATCGAGCGCCCTTTATCGACATTATCGAAAACGTTGGCGATGACATCGTTGACTGCTTTGGTTAGAAAAAGAATGACTGCTACGGTCAACAGCCCAGGGAGGGCAGAAATGGCACCATGTCCGAGCAGGGCCAGCAAACCGGCGAGGAAGCCCGAAAGCTTGTCGGCGTAGGGTTGGGTAATTGGGAAATTACTCAGGATGTAGATAAACCAGAGATAGGCCACCGAAACCCAGAGGAAGGCCAAAATCAACTGGGCAAGGCGCCGGAAAAGAAGCCAGGCATGTTCGACCCAGCGTACCCGGGAATCCTCTCTGGCCGACTGAATACGACTTTGCAGACGAGCCAGCAGGAATACCGTCAAGCGCTGGATAGCGACCAGCAGCACCCCGGCAATGGCCGTTGCCATCATTGAAAGAAGCAGGCCCTTGAGCAAAACCGGCCCGCTCCGTTGTTCAAGGGTGGCGGCGATGGCGGCTTTAAATCGTACTTCGACCTGATCGGCCGCGGCATCAAGGCTGAGCTTTGCTTCCTCATCCAGATCGGCCTCGAAAAGCACAAAGATAGCGCGATCACCAATCGAAAAAAGCTCGCCCTTCTGGTGCTCTACCTCAGTCGGACTGCGAACCAGCGGCTTGGCGAGATCCTTTTCCTCGAGCAAGCGCAGGCGCTCCTCAATGCGCCTGACCCGAACCTCCGGTGTTGCCCCTTGAACGGATGTGCGTAGAACGGCAATCTCGCGATTGGCAAAACTGACGACTGCTTCCGGGACCGCCAGCGCCTTGGCCTGCGCATTCAATGACAGCGCCACGGACAGCAGAAAGATGACCTTCCAGATCAGTGCACCCAGTCGCCGCATGGCATTTCCTTTCAATTTACCTCGACACCCGTATCGCCTTCGAGCATCTCGCCGATCACAGAAACATGCGAAAAGCCTTGCTGCAGAAAGATCGACAAAACTTCAGTCACCGTATCCGGGGTACAGGAAACGAGCAGGCCGCCGGATGTCTGGGGATCGGTCAATAAGGTTTTTGCTGCATGGTCCAAATCACTGGCCAGTTGAATACCCTCGCCATAGCTCTCCCAGTTTCGGGTTGAAGCGCCGGTCATATAACCGGACTCGACGAACTCAAGCGCACGCGGCATCAGGGGAATGGCGGAAAAATCAACGTGCGCCCGCAGTTGGCTGCCCTTGCACATTTCCATCAGATGACCAAGCAAACCAAAGCCGGTGACATCGGTAACGGCATGCACCCCATCCAGACAGGCGAGAACCGGCCCCGGCGTGTTGAGTTGAGTCGTGCTGGCGATCATTGCTTCGTAATCACTGGCGTGCAGTTTTTCCTTCTTCAGTGCAGCGCTGTAAACACCGACGCCAAGCGGTTTGCCGAGAATCAGTTTGTCACCCGGGCGGGCACCGGAATTGCGCTTGAGATGGGCCGGGTTGACCAGACCGATGGCAACCAGACCGTAAATCGGCTCGACAGAATCAATCGTGTGGCCACCGGCGATCGGAATCCCTGCCGCACGGCAAACAGCTTCGCCGCCTGCCAGAATTTTGGTGATGGTTTCGAGCGGCAGCACATTGACCGGCATACCGACCAGGGCCAGCGCAAAAAGCGGCGTGCCGCCCATCGCATAAACATCGGAGATCGCGTTCGTTGCGGCAATCCGGCCGAAGTCAAACGGGTCATCGACGATCGGCATGAAAAAGTCCGTCGTCGCAACGATGGCCTGCTGCGGATTGATCTGATAAACCGCGGCGTCGTCACTGGTTTCGGTGCCGACCAAAAGCTGGGGCGGAATGATGCCGGGCGTCATGCCCCCAAGAATTTTTTCGAGGATGACCGGGGAAATTTTGCAACCGCAACCACCGCCATGGGAAAGCTGGGTAAGTCTTATTTTTTCTGCTGACACGACTGTTCTCTTATCTTTTCTTTTTATTTGATGGCTTTATTCAGCATCGAAACCGGCATCTTCGATCGCACTCAGCAAGGCCTCACGGCTGACCAGTTGCGGATCGAAGGCCAACTTCGCCTCACCGGCATCCAGCGAAACTTCTGCCGAGGCCACGCCGCTCATGCCGTTCAGCACGTCGGTAATGTTTTTGACACAACCCTGGCAGCTCATGCCGCCCACTTTGATCACGGTATTTTCCATTTGTTACTCCGGGTTCAGGAAAGGCTGCGTCCGCAGCAATTCGGCAATATCGGCCGCCTCAAGGGGCCGGCTGAAATAATAACCCTGCGCCATATCGCAATCCATATTGCGCAACAGGGCTAGCTGCTCGGCCGTTTCAACGCCTTCCGCCAGGACGGTAAGCCGCAGATTTCGGCCCATGCTGACGATGGTTGAGGCAATCGCCCGATCGTCCGAATCAACTTCAAGATCACGAACGAAAGAGCGATCAATTTTCAGTTTACTGACCGGAAAACGCTTCAGGTAGGAGAGCGATGAATAGCCGGTGCCAAAATCATCAACCGATAACTCAACGCCCATCCGGTGCAAAGCCGACAGAGTGCCGAGATTAATGTCGGCATCGTGCATGACTGTCCCCTCGGTCACTTCCAGTTCAAGCAGGCCAGCCTCCAGGCCCGAAGCTGCCAGTGCGCCGGCAACCGCATCGACAAAACCGAGCTGGCGAAACTGCACCGGGGAGACGTTGACGGCCATCACCATCGGCGGCAACCCGCTGTCAATCCAGCTTTGTGCCTGGCGACAGGCTTCGTTCAGCACCCAATCACCAATCGGGTTGATCAGGCCGGTATCTTCCGCCACCTGGATAAACTGGTCGGGCATGATCAGGCCCAAATCGCTGTGCTGCCAGCGGATGAGTGCCTCGACACCAATAATCAAGCCGCTCCGCAAGCTGACCAGCGGCTGATAATGCAATACAAATTCCTGCTGCTTGAGTGCCCGGCGCAGGTTGCTCTCCATCATCAGGCGGTCAAGTGTCGCCTTGTTCATTTCCGATGCGTAGAACTGGAAGGTGTTGCGGCCTTGCTCCTTGGCTTTGTACATCGCCACGTCAGCATTTTTGAGCAGCGTTTCGATGTCCTTGCCGTCCTGCGGGTGAATGCTGATGCCGATCGAGGGCGTTACCGTCAGCTCGTGCCCGGCGACTGAAAACGGCACGCTGCATGCGACCAGCAGCCGCCGTGCAACCTCAGCCGCCGCGGCGGCCTGAATACCGGGCAAGGCAAAAATAAATTCGTCACCGCCAAGCCGCGCCAGCGTGTCGATCCGCCGCACCGTGTTGGCCAAACGCTCGGAAACGGCACAAAGGAGTTCGTCGCCCACACTATGGCCGAGCGAATCATTGACCCGCTTGAAGTGGTCAAGATCGAGAAACATCAGCGTGACAGCCGACTCTTCGCGCTCGGCTGTGGCCAATAGCTGCATGACCCGGTCACGCAGCAGACGGCGATTGGGCAGTCCGGTCAAGGCATCAAAATCGGCCAACTCGCGAATTTTCATTTCGGCCATTTTTTGGGCCGAAATATCGACAACGGTTCCTACCGAGGCGGGCTTGCCATTGAATGTCGAGGGAGAACCCAGAATGGTGATTGGAAAGGTGCTGCCATTTTTACGGATGGCCGCTAGCTCGTAACGCATGCCCGGCTCACCGGCACATCGCTCGTTCATTCTTTTTACCAGCAGGGCATGTTGTTCGGAAGAAACCAGATCAAGCGGCCCAAGCTTGTCGATGAAGTCCTCTTTCGCATAGCCGAACAAGTCGAGCAAAAAAGGATTGGCATACCTGAAAAGGTGATCCTGAAGCACAAAAATGCCCACTTGAGCGGCTTCCATCGTCGAGAGAAATTGCGCCTCCCGCTCTCCGGCGACATCAGCGCGCCCGCCAGCACCGGCGACTTCACCGGAGTCTGCCTGCGCCCAACACCCTCCCCCGACACCTACGGTCATTCATCCACCCCAATATTTTTCGTTATTCTCGCGGCGCGCCAGACCGCCAGCGTTTCAGAAGCAACGAATTCGAAACAACCGACACCGAACTCATTGCCATCGCTGCACCGGCAAAAACCGGGTTAAGCAACCCGGCGGCGGCAAGTGGTATTCCAAGTACATTGTAGATGAATGCGAAGAAAAGATTTTGTCGTATCTTGCCCAAGGTGGCCGCCGAAAGGTCGATTGCGTCGGCGACGCCGAGTAAATCACTGCGGATCAATGTCAAGTCGGCCGCTTCAATTGCGGCGTCCGAACCGGCGCCAATGGCAAAACTGACATCCGCTGCAGCCAGGGCGGGCGCATCATTGATGCCATCGCCAACCATCGCCACCAGGGCGCCATTCGCTTTCAATTCGACAATTGCCGCAGCCTTGTCACCGGGCAATATACCGGCACGAAATTCGGCAATCCCCGCCTCGGCAGCGATTGCTGCGGCAGTTGCCGCATTGTCGCCAGTCAGCATGACCACCCGGATGCCACGCTGGCGCAAGCGCGCCACGGCGGCCCGCGAACTTGGCCGCAAAGCATCGGCGATTGCCAGCAGGGCCAGTATCTGATTGCCATCCGCCAGCGCCACCACGGTTTTACCGGCATCCTGCAGACCACGCACAACTGGATCAGCATCGACGCCCAGCCAAGTCGGTGACCCCAGGCGCAACTGTCGCCCGCCGATTTCACCCTCAACACCGTGCCCGGGCAAGGCCTTGAAATTTTGCAGTTTTTGCGCGTTGACCGCAGGAGCGTCCGTTGGCTCAACACTCGCAGCAATCGTGGCTTTTCCTGGCTCTTGCGCCTGTGCGAGCAAATGTTCGGCAACGATGGCACGGGCCAGCGGATGTTCTGAATTCTGTTCAAGCGCCGCCGCCAGGCGCAGGGCCTCGGCGCGCTCGATGCCTCGCGGCACAACATCGGTCACCTGCGGCGTGCCGCAAGTCAGTGTGCCTGTCTTGTCGAGGGCCAGAACCGTAATGCGCTCGGCCCGTTCCAGCGCCTCCGCATTCTTGACCAGGATACCGGCGCGGGCGCCCTGCCCGGTGCCGACCATGATCGCCGTCGGTGTCGCCAAGCCCAGCGCGCACGGGCAAGCAATCACCAATACCGCCACCGCATTGACCAGGGCTTCAGCGAACTGGCCTGAGTACCACCACCAACCCAGGAAGGTGAGCAAGGCGATGACACAGACGACCGGCACAAAAATCGCCGAAATCTGGTCAGCCAATCTTTGGACCGGGGCTTTTGATCCTTGCGCCTCACCCACCAGCCGAATAATCCCGGCCAACAGCGTATGTTCGCCGACCCCGGTCGCCCGGCAGCGCAAGGCCCCCTGCCCGTTGGCAGTGGCGGCAAATACCTTGTCGTCGGCGCGCTTGCCGACCGGCATGCTTTCGCCCGTCAGCATCGACTCATTGATACTCGATTCGCCGTCGATGACCTGGCCATCCACCGGTACGCTCTCGCCCGGCCGAACCAGAAAAATATCGCCCGGCATCAGCGTTTCGACCGCTATTTCCACCCACTGCCCATTCCGCTCGATACGGGCAGTTTTGGGCTGCAGGCGAATCAGTGACTCGATCGCCTCCGAAGTCCGTGCCTTGGCACCCGCCTCCAGTAATTTACCGAGTAGAACCAGCGTAATCACCGCGGCACCGCCCTCAAAATAAACGTGCTGATCAAGGCTGAAAACGGTCACTACCGTCGAAAATCCCCAAGCCATGCTGGTGCCAAGTGCAACCAATACGTCCATATTGGCGCCACCGCCACGCAACGCCTTGTACGCCCCGTCGTAAAACCGCCAGCCAATCCAGAACTGTACCGGTGTCGCCAGCGCCAGTTGCAGCCAGCGCGGCAATTCGTTCATGTGGCCGTGTTCGCCGAACATGAAAAACATTTGCCCGACCAGCGGCAAGGTAAGCGCCACAGAAATCCAGAAGCGCCGGCTTTCGCTGCGGTAAACCTGCAATTTCTCGGCTTTTTCACGCACCCGCGTCTGGCTATCCACCGGCGCAGCCGAAAACCCGGCCTTGGCCACAGCCGCCATTACCGCTGCTTCATTGGCACCATCGGCCAACCGAACCCGGGCGCGTTCAGAGGCCAGATTTACGTTGGCCTGCATGCCCGGCTGCCGATTCAAAACTTTTTCCAGACGTGCCGAACAAGCGGCACAAGTCATGCCGCTAATCGAAAACTCGACAACTTTGCTTGAATCGTCGCTCACTTGTTGCTCCGCCCCCCCTCGCCCCTGGCTCACTTGACCAACAGCACCGGACAGCTTGCCAAATGCAGCACACGATTCGCCACGGAACCGGTCACCAGTCCGGCAATGCCGCCGCGCCCATGAGTACCCATGACGATGAGGTCACACCCCTGTTCAGCGGCAAGCTTGGCGATCACCTCGGCCGGCTGTCCGACATGAATATGGGTCGTGTGGGCACAACCTGCTGCGTCGAGCTTCTGCTGCGCCTCAAGCAAGGAGGCCTGGCTTTCCTCCAGGTAATAAGCATGCAAGGTCTCCTTGCCGACATGGGCCTGGACGCGGCCAATCGGAATTGGCGCGTGGACATGCAACAGGTGGATTTCCGGCAAGTCGCGAAACCAGGCGCTATGTGAAATCAGATGTTCAACAGCGCGCAGGGCACACTCGGAACCATCAACGGGCAACAAAATTTTCATCACAAATTCCTAATTCAAATCCAGCCCAACAGGCGCGCCAATCCGAGAAAACCATACAGGCCAAAACCGAGCACCAATAAACCGGAGAACATTCGGACCGCCGGGCGGCGGACAAATTCATTCAGTCGTGCCAACACGATGCCGGCCAGCAAAAGATTTGGCAAGGTGCCCAGGCCAAAAGCCAGCATCATCAAGGCGCCCCGCCCGGCCGATCCGGCGCTGAGCGAACTGGCTAATGCACTATAGACCAGACCGCAGGGCAGCCAACCCCAAAGTAAGCCCAGAGGAAATGCCTGACTCATGGTGCGGGCCGGCAAAAAACGTTTAGTCAGCGGTTGCAGCACCCGCCAGAGGTTCTGGCCGACTCGCTCAGTAAAAGCCAGCGCCCGGGTGACACCGAGCAGATAGAAACCCAGCGCAACAAGCATCAGGTTGGCGAAAAAATAGAGGATAAGTCGAGCCGGAACTTGCCCCTCAAGCCCCAGGCTGGCAGCACCAAGCGCCCCGGCAATGGCACCCGCCGCCGAGTAGGAAATGATGCGCCCGGCGTTGTAGGAAAGCAGCATGGACCAGCGCGCCGGCGCCCCCATTGAAAGCGCGCCGACAATGCCACCGCACATACCGACACAATGGGTACCGCCAAGCAGCCCCACCAGGAAAAGGGCGAGATAACCAGTATCAGGCATCGCAGAGACAAATAGAAAAGGGCGTGCAGTTTAACCTGCACGCCCCTGCTTGTTCGTGATGATCAAATCACTTTGGAATAGCGTTTGCGCTCACGGTCGGCTCGCAAATATCGGTCAAAAACCATGGTGATTACGCGAACCAGCATACGGCCAGGCGGCAGTACGGTGATCCATTCGCGGTCAATCTTGAGCAGACCAGCTTGCTCCATTTCCTTCATATCTTGCAGCTCATCAGCAAAATACTCATGGAAATCGATCAGATGCGCGCTTTCAATACTTTCGATTGAAAGTTCAAAATGGCACATCAGGGCCTGAATGATCGAGCGCCGCAAAATATCATCGGCATTCAGTTCAATACCGCGGAAAACTGGCAGGATCTGAGCGTCAAGCCGGTCATAGTACTCGTCCAGCGTTTTGACGTTCTGGTTGTAGGTCGGCCCCACCTTGCTGATCGACGAAATACCAAAAGAGAGCATGTCGCAATCGGCGTAAGTCGAGTAACCCTGGAAATTGCGATGCAAACGCCCCTGCCGTTGAGCAATGGCCATTTCATCATCCGGCTTGGCAAAGTGATCCATGCCGATAAAAACGTAGCCGGCATCAGTCAACTTCTTGATGGCCAGAGCGAGAATTTGCAACTTGGTATCGGGTGCAGGCAAATCATCGTCGGCAATCCGGCGCTGCGGTTTGAACAGCGTCGGCATGTGGGCGTAGTTGTAAATCGACAAGCGATCCGGATCCATTGCCAAGACGCGCTCCAGGGTACGGTTGAACCCCATCACGGTCTGGTGCGGCAGGCCGTAGATCAGATCGACCGAAATTGACTTGAAACCATTGGCTCTGGCGGCAGTAATGACGTTAGCCGTTTCCTCTTCGCTCTGGATACGATTAACCGCAATCTGCACGCGTTCGTCAAAATCCTGAACACCAACGCTCATCCGGTTGAAACCAAGTTCGCCAAGCAGTGCAACCGTTGCGGTGTCGACCTTGCGCGGGTCAACCTCGATCGAATACTCGCCGCCCTCAAGCAGCTTGAAATGCTTGCGCGTCTCGCCCATCAACTGACGCATTTCGTCATGCGACAGGAAGGTTGGCGTGCCACCGCCCCAATGCAGCTGAATCACTTCGTGCTCACCATCACGGCCTTCAAGACTGGCGCTTTGCAGCGTCAGCTCTTTAGCGAGATATTTCAGGTACTTGGCGCTACGTCCGTGATCCTTGGTAATGATCTTATTGCAGGCGCAGTAGTAGCAAATCGTGTTACAAAAGGGAATGTGGAAATATAATGACAAAGGCCGGCTAATTCCGCCAATGTTGCGTTTTCCGAGCCATAGCTTCGCAGCTTCTGAGCCAAACGCTTCAACGAATCTGTCCGCCGTCGGATATGACGTGTAACGCGGCCCATTGACGTCAAAGCGGCGAATGATTTGGGGGTCAAAAACGAAGTTATCAGTTGCGATGTTCATTGAACGTACCGGTCAAGTTTGAATCCAATTATCTGCAACAGAATCGAAATCGTGGTTGACTTGGGTCAACCGAACGGAGATTGTAAATGTCCCCACAAAATTCGCAGCTAAAGGTGAGCACGCTTACTTTGGTCAAAACTGCCTGCTCCAATTGTAATTTACGCGAATTATGTTTGCCGTTCGGACTGGAGCCGAACGAGATGGAAAGACTTGACACGCTAGTGTCCAGTCGCCGCCGCTTGAAGCGCGGAGAATATCTTTACCGGGTGGGCGATACTTTTGACGCCATTTTCGCGATCCGTAGCGGTTTCTTCAAGACGGATGTGCTGATCGAAGATGGCCGCGATCAGGTGACGGGTTTTCAGATGGGTGGAGAACTGCTGGGGCTGGATGGCATCAGCACAGAACAACATACCTGTAATGCAATTGCCCTCGAAGACAGCGATATCTGCGCCATTCCCTTCTCGCAAATGGAAGCGCTGTCGCGCGAAATTCATTCCCTGCAACATCACTTTCACAAGGTGATGAGCCGCGAAATTGTTCGTGACCATGGCGTCATGATGTTGCTCGGCACCATGCGTGCCGAAGAGCGGCTCGCAGCCTTTCTGCTCAATCTCTCCCAACGATTCACCGCGCGCGGCTACTCGCATGCCGAATTTTTCCTGCGCATGACCCGCGAAGAAATCGGCAGCTATCTCGGGCTCAAGTTGGAAACTGTCTCCCGCACATTCTCCCGCTTTCAGGAAGATGGGCACATTGCCGTGCAACAAAAGCACATACGAATTCTGGATGTGAATGGGCTAAAAGCCCTGATGAATCGGCGCAACTGACTAAACTGCACTCACCAACGCAAACGTGCCAGCTCAATGCTGCGGTCAACCAGTCGCTGCAGCAATTTTTCTGCTTTCATCCGCCCGGCTGTGCTTTGCCCCGGCGAACGGTAAGTTAGAAACATTTCTCCCGCCTCGCCAGCAACTTGATAAAGCGTAATCGATAGCGGGCAAAGCGCTACCTGCGCAGCTTCTTCTTCCAGCAATTGCCAAGCCAACAGGCTGCTGCAAAACTGTACGACTTCCACATTGGAAAATGGACTGGCCTTGCGCTCGACCGCAGCGGCAGTGCGCTCAAGCATCAGGTTAAAGGGAATCCGGGCGCTCACCACTAAGCCCTCAGCCTCGATAGCCTCGATCAATGCGTCACTGGCCGCCTGAAAGTCGCTACCTGAAACCTGTCTGGTCGTCAGATCACCCGCAAAAGAAACGCCGGGGTTCAGAAAAACACCGATCAGCAGCAGACAGCGAGCGATTTGTCGAAAAAATTGCACCTGAGCGAATTCACTAAATGAGTGGAAAAACTGACGACGGATGTTGCACTGGCAATTTCACAGTGAACATTTCAAAAGATACCACCAAGGAAAAATATCCGCTGCTGATCATTGACTCAGCAATCGCAGACACGTAAAAAAGCCCGGCGAACCGGGCTGAGCTTTGGAGACCGTTGGCCCTTAGAAGGTGTACCGCGCACTGACACCCGCCAGCCATGTATGCCCCGGTGCCGATTCGTAATAGCGTCCGTTGCTGTCACCGACAATGACCGAACCGACGTATTGACGATCAAATATGTTGTCGAAACGCACGAAAGAACGAAGGTTCAAGCCATTGAATTTCCGATCAACGCCAAACCTCAGGTTGGCGATGGCATAACCGGGTGCAGCCTTCTCAGTATTGGTATCCTCGACATAAATCTTGTCGCGGACAATGCCCTCGACGGCAGCGTGGAAACCGCTGGCAGGATGCCTCCAGACCAGTTCGCTGAATAGCGTTTGCGCAGCCACGCCGGGCAGATGGTTACCGGCGTCGACCGTTTTCGTCTGAATTGGAAAAGGTGTTTTGAAGGTAAACGACTCATCATATTTGGCGTCGAGCGCGGTATAGGCAATACGGCTCGTGAAATTGTTGGCCCAGCGGCTATCAAAGGCAATCTCAAGCCCCTGACGGACTGTCGGCCCGGCATTCTGATAGGCAGTACGCCCGCCGGTGCTGGAAAGTACGACCATTTCGTTGTTGGTTTTTATATGGAACAAAGCCACGTCAAGGCGGCTGTCGTTACCGACAAATGCCTTCAGACCCGTTTCATAATGTGTGCTGGTCGATGGTTCCAAACCAAAATTAAATGAGCCGCCGCCACCCGAATAGAACATCTCATTGAAAGTAGGTGCCTCGAAGCCGCGTGCCGCACTGGCGTAGAGGTTAACCGTAGGGGTCAGACGGAACAGGGCCGCAACAGTTGGCGTTGTCTCGCTATAACTGACGTTCCCACCATCATCGCCATTGCTCAAGTAATTATCGTCAACCTTAAAAGAAATATTACTGTGGCGAAGGCCGCCGCTGAAGGTCCAGCGCTCACCCTGCCACTCCGCCTGAACATACTGGTCGAAGCTTGAAACGCTATCTTCCTCTTTGCGCCGGAGCTTGCCTTTGACACCACAGGTATTTGCGCTGCAAGTTGGCGGCACGCCACTGCCGGTAAAATTCTCGTACCCACGTCGATCATCAGTGGACTGCTCGTAATCAATACCCACCGTCGTCGTTAAACGCCCACCCACCAGATCAAAACGTCCAATCCATCGGCCGGAAGCACCAGAAAAATCCCGGTCGAAATCAATCACACCGCCAGATTGCTTGACGGAGCTTTTCTGGGTACTGATCGGAATTGATTGGTATTGAATCGTCGAACGCTGCCCGGCATAGGCGGAAAACTGCAGCAGATGATTGCCAAAACTGTGCTCATAAGTTACCCCGCCTTGCTTGTGGTCGATGCTTTTGCGGGTGTTGTAGTCGAGAGCACCTTGGGAAACGCTGCGCGGATCCTTTTGGTAAGCGCTCCAGGATAAGCCCTGCGGATCTTCCGCATCCTGCTTGAAGGTATTTGCAATCAAGGTCAGCTTGCCATCCTGGCTGGGCTTGAAAGTCAGCTTGGCCATGGTCTGATCGCGCTCGGCCGAACTATGGTCGCGGTAGCCGTCGGTTGAAAAACGGGAGGCGTCGATGACGTAGCCAACACCACCGATTTCACCCTGCGCACTGAGGTCGGTCTTCCAGGTGCTATTGCTACCTGCAGAAAAATTACCTTCAACGCTGGGCGCCCCCTTGCCGTCTGCGGTGAACATTTGAATGACCCCGCCGGCGTGGTTGCCATACACCGACGACATCGGCCCGCGCAGGACTTCAATACGCTCGGCACGATCAAGGTTGAATGTCGCAGCCTGCCCCTGGCCGTCCGGCATGGAGGCCGGAATGCCGTCGGAGATCAGACGAATCCCGCGCACACCAAAGGCAGAACGCGCGCCGAAGCCACGTGAGGAAATTTGTAGATCCTGTGCATAGTTTTGGCGGTTTTGAACCGTAATGCCAGGTACGGCGGCCAGCGCCTCGGAGGCATTTACCTTGGCCTGATCCGCCCCAATCCGTTCGGCATCGACGACATCAATCGCTGCAGGCAGATCGAAACTCTTGTGTTCGACACGGCTACCGGTAACGACCACGCTGTCCAGCGTCAGTGCAGTTGAGTCGGCACCGGCAAAACAGGGAAAGGTGGCAGCGAGGATAATAACGAGACGTTTGGGGCTTTGTTTCATGAGTTTCTTCTTGTAGGGGGCAAAACGGCGGGAGCGGATTTTTGCCCGAAATTCAGGTTGACCGCAACCATCCTTTGGTTTGGGCTTCTCTTAGAAACGCCTGGGTATCGCGGGCAATCGCTTCAGGCTGGCCGGGAAAAGTGGCGTCAAGGTCGGCGATGATGGCATCGGCCGTACGCTCGCCATCGCAGCGCTTGAGAATTTCAGCGGCAGCCGGATTGAGTTTAATCAGGCCTTCGGGGTAGAGCAGTATGTGGGCGTCCTGGCTGGCTTCCCAGCGAAAAACATAATGCGGGCTAAGCCGCGGACGCATTTCAGTATTGATTTCCATGGCGGCTCTCCGGGGAAGCGGCAGCCTGAAGGCTGCCGCTTCTGGGTTCAGCGAACGTATACGTAGGCGGTAACTTCAAAGCCGAGGCGGATTTCGCAGTAAGCAGGGGTTTGCCAGTTCATATTATGTCTCCTTGATTGCGGAGCGACACGATGCCGCACCTGTCATGATTATTCAGCGGCCGCCTTTTAGCGGCGCCCGGTCTTTCGCCAAAAGAGGCTCATGAAAATCATGAGCCCTCTGACATTTTGCGATAAGCGCCCCAGCCTTCAATTTGCACTGGGCAGTGGGCAAGCAACATGGCGTCGAGCATCGTCCACAAAATATCAAGTTTGAACTGGAGGATTTCGAGCGCCCGCTCCTGCAACTCACGGGTATTGAAATGGCCGAGGGTGATGCGCAGGCCATGCACGACATCGCGCGGCGCTTCATTCAGACGACGGCGGAAGTAGTTGTAACCCTCTTCCTCAATCCACGGGTAATGCGTCGGCCAGTTGTCGAGGCGGGATTTGTGGATGGTCGGGGCGAATAGCTCGGTCAGCGAAGCAGCGGCGGCCTCCTGCCAGGGCCGTTGGCGAGCGAAATTGACATAGGCATCGACGGCAAAACGCACACCGGGCAACACCAACTTTTGTGAAATGGTGACCTCGCGAGCCAGGCCGACCGCCTCACCGAGACGAATCCAGGCCTCGATACCGCCCTCTTCCCCCGCGTAGCCATCATGGTCAAGAATGCGCTGCACCCAGTGCCGGCGAACCTCACGATCCGGGCAATTGGCCATGATCGCCGCATCCTTGATCGGGATATTGATCTGGTAATAGTAGCGATTGGCCACCCAGGCCTGAATCTGCGCCGGACTTGATTTACCCTCGCGCATCATCACCTGATAAGGGTGATGAATATGGTAACGGTCGCCCATCGCACGTAGTTTGTCCTCGAACTCGGCTGCGGTCCACGCCTGTAAATTGTCCATTTTCATTCTTTGTCTCCGTATTCAATCTGCATTCCATCAAAGGCGAGTTCGATACCGGCGCCCCGCAACTCGGCTCGCTCCGGCGAGTCTTCGTCAAGGATGGGATTGGTGTTATTGATGTGAATCAGTATCTTGCGCGGCTTCGGGTAGCGGGCGAGCAGGGCCATCATGCCATCCGGACCGCTTTGCGGCAGGTGGCCGATTTCGCGGGCTTTCTTTTGCGAAACACCGAGACGAATCATTTCGTCATCTGTCCAGAACGTACCGTCGAGCATGACGCAATCCGAATCGGCAAGATAAGGTTCGAGATGCGGCACCATCTCGCCAAAGCCCGGTGCGTAGAAAACCTTGTGGCCGCTTGCTTCATCCTCGATCAACATGCCGATGTTGTCACCGGGATGTGGGTCGTGGCGATGCGGGGAATAAGGCGGTGCCTTGCTCAGCAGCGGCACCGGCGTGAAACGTAGCCCCGCCGCCCCGGGAATGGAGAAGGGCAGCGGGGGAACAACTTGCACCGGCTGCCAGCGCACGGTACAGAAGTGAGACAAGACATTGAAAATAGGATTCCCGGTGGTCAAATCCTCATGCACCTGCGGCGTGCACCAGACATCCAGCGGCTTGCCTTCGCGCAACATGAAGAGGCCGGTCGTGTGGTCAATCTGGGCATCAATCAAAACGACACCGACGATGCCGGTATCGCGCAAACCACGCCCGGGTTGCATTTCAGGATTGGCGCGAATCTGCGCCAGAATGTCAGGCGAGGCGTTAAACAGCACCCAGTCGACACCATTCGCGCTCACCGCAATCGAAGACTGCGTGCGTGCCATCGCCCGCACACTGCCGTCACGCACCCCCGCACAATTGCGACAATTGCAATTCCACTGTGGGAAACCGCCACCAGCGGCCGAACCTAGGACAAGTATTTTCATCGGCTTAGTGTGCCCCGGAGAAATTCACCCGCCTTACGCACATTGGCCAAATAAAGCTCATGGTTTTCTGGAGATACCGGGGCAGCAGTTTTTGCACTTTATTCATGGTTGACCGCAGCACACCAAAATCATGGGCAAAGTTGTCCGATTTTTCAGCATTCGTGCATTTTTTTCACACTTAAGAGCAGAAAATGGCCTCAATCAATGGCCCTGAGGGCATAGCATGCTCCTTGCTGAACAAGTCCAGTGAAAAACACCAAATCACCTATCTGGACACGATAAATATAATGGAGATAAACAATGAAGCCTGAGGATATGCTGCGCCAAGCCTTGGAGATCGAAGCCCCCTGGCATATCAGTCGTATGCGCAATGATCTGGGGAAGCAACAAATTGACCTCTGGATTGCACAGGAAGCACCGCGCAGCGCCTGGTTTTTTGGTGCAAAAAGTAGTTCACCACAAGGCAATGAGCGCATCTGGCGGCACGTCAACATCGGCAAAGCCCGCTGTATCGTCCACGCCGTGCCGCCCAGCGCGCCCAACCAGCAACCACTCCCCTGGTTTGGCGAAACAGATCAGCCCTTCACCCATGCGCTCGCCCGGCAAATTGCCGGTATGTTCATGGAAGGCGTCAGTTTTCAGGCGATCTGTTCGCTACTCGATATTCCCGTTGCCGAACTCTGGAAGTTCAAGCACAACCTCGATAACGGCAAGGCCGGTCTCTCCAGTCCGCAAGCCGTCCGCACTGCGCCAAGCACCGAACCGTCAAACTCTGCGGTCCCCGAGGCAGTCGATCCGGTCTGGGAAAAGTTGCTCGACGGCAGCATCAATCTCGACATTCATGCGCTCAGCCTGAAACTCCTGCTGACCAAATTCCGCGAGCAATTTTTGCTGATTACCGACGCTGATGTCCGCATGCTAAAAACCCACGAAATGCAGCGCTACTTCGTACGGCATGAAAAACTGCTGGGCCATGAATTGACCCAACTCGTCCAACTCGCCGGACTTTGAGCCACCCTACGGAAAATTTCATGAAAACCACCCAAGCATTGATCTCTGTTGCCAGCGCATCAGAACTGATCCGTAGTGGCAAAACCCTGAGTATTGCAGGCGACGAATCCGCCCTCAGACAACTGCCACTCGGCAACTGGATCGGCGGCACCATCCCCTATTTCATGGCCAGCAGCGGCGGCACGGTTAACCGCGAGGACGTCTTTGTCACTGAAGTCAGTGACTTTATCAGCCAGCCAGAACTGCGCTTCTACGACGAAAGCTCGCTATCGCAGATTTGCCGAAATGCGCCGGAGAATGGCTACAGCGTCGTCATCATCCCGGCCTTCAGTGACTGCCACGCCAGTTTTGCGGCGAATGCCCCCAACTACGAAGACATGTACATGAAACCGCTGATCGGCTGGATTGCCGGCGTGCATCTTGATGATCTGGGCAAAATCAAACCCAAGGTTGTCCTCGGCACCAGCGGCGAGTTTTCCGAGGAATGCACGGTGGTGATGGATGTAGCACTACCTTCCGACAAATTTGCCCAGATCGATATCGTCAACCTCTTCCGACCCGGCACCGGCCCGAGCATCACTTTTGATGACACCGGATTCAGCGCCGGTAGCTGCCAGATCAATGGCGCCCCTGGCAACCTAGCCGACTATCTGTTGAACAATGGCATCGATACGCGCCTGCCCCTGGTGGCAGACTACAGCGGTGCCATGATCAATGTCAGCATCAAGAGCATTGATAAATCGAGCAAACGCGTCGAGTTCTACGCCCCGGTTTTCCCAGGGGTCGAATATCGCATTGCCGCCCCCGTGAATGACTACCTGGACGCCATTCAGAGCGCCCTGCCGAAAGCAAATAAGGAGATTTCCTTCTCCTGCAATTGCATTCTCAACTTTCTCTACTCGGACCTTGAGGGCAAGCGCACCGGACATATCACCGGCCCAATGACTTTCGGCGAAATTGGCTACCAGTTGCTCAACCAGACGATGGTTTACCTGACCATCATCGAGTAAATTCATCCAGCAAAATCAGCTTCGCCCATAAAAAAACCGGCCTTCAAATCAGGGGCCGGTTTTTTGCCATCCAATGGGCAAAAAAACTTAACGTCAGACAGCTTTGCCGTGATGCTCCACATAGTGCTTCAGCACCGTCTTCAATACCGCCGCATGTTTCACATTCCCAGTCTCTTTCGCATGGGCAATATCATCGGCAATCATGCGCTTGATTTTCTTTTCGCCACTTGCGGTGTGAACCAGGTAATTTCCCAGCTCAACAGCCACCATTTCCGGGACATGTTCATGCTCGGCAATGGCGAGAATCTCTTCTTCGGTCAGATCGGAGAGTTCGATACAGTCTTGTATGGTCAACATGATTTACCCTTTCCTGATTGAAATACCGCACGTCTCATTAAGATGCCGGCATCAAAAAAAGGGCTTGATCTACGACAAGTTTCTGTCATAAATCCATAATAATGACTCGGGCTTTACGCTACCGGCCGTTCACGATTGGCGCACCATTCACTCCACGAACCGCCATACAGCCGCGAACCGGGCAAACCCGCAATCTCCATCGCCAGCATATTGTGGCAAGCCGAAACACCTGAACCGCACTGGTGGACAACCTGCTCCGGCAGCGCCCCGGCAAGAACGGCCAACCATTCCATACGCAATTGACTGGCTGGCTTGAATCGACCATCGGCCTGCAAATTATCGCCAAAAAAGCGGTTGACCGCACCCGGGATGTGGCCAGCGACCGGGTCAATGGTTTCATTCTCGCCGCGATAGCGATCCGGGCTACGCGCGTCAACCAAATGCATGCGTGAAGTCGCGAGGAAAGCCTGGACGTAATCAGCATCGACACAGCGGTCGCAAACTTTGGCGACAAAATTTGCCGGCCGGGCGACGGGTACTTGTTGCGTCAGCGCACCCTTCGACGCATTCCAGGCCTGCAAGCCGCCATCAAGCACCGCAACCTGCTCATGACCCAGCCAGCGCAACAACCACCACATGCGGCCGGCGATCATGGATTGGGCGTCGTCATAAACAACGACTTGCGTTTGTGGCCCCACGCCGATTTCACCGAGCCGCCGGGCCAGTTTTTCCGGATCAGGCAAGGGATGTCGACCATTCGTACCGGTGGTCGCCCCTGACAGGTCGCAGTCGCAGTGCAGGAAAAACGCACCGGGAATGTGTCCTTCGGCATACACACGTGCGCCATAAGCGGTATCGGCCAACTGATGTCGAACATCAATGATCAACCAGTGAGGATCATCCAGATGCGCCGCCAGCGTAGCGGCATCAACCAGCGTTGTGAAACTCATGGCGCTGAATTCAACCAGGATTTAGCTTCCTCGGCATTGTCGAAAACTTCAACATCGGCATTAACAAAGGTCTGCGACAACCAGGCGCTCCACGTCACCCACTGGCTATCGGTTACCACGGCAACGCGTTTGAAATCGTTGGCGTGGGCGCGGGAAAACTTGATTTCCTCCCAAGCCACGTCAATGGTCAGATCGGCCATCTGGCTCAGGTCAAAATAGAGATCGACCGGGCCTTCAAATTTGACCTTGAAATTCACGACCTCCTCGAATTCCTTGTAGTCGGCCAAGGTGAATTCACCAAAGACTGAAACGCCGACCCGGCTGGGTTGATGGTCGATGACGATCATGATTTGACTCCGTTGTTGTTTGTCACGAGTTTAATCCTGTTCCACCGGGCTGGCGCGGGAAAAGTGCGTTGCCGCAATGCCGGAGAGGATGATCAGGCCGATGGCAAACCAAGCGGAAGCATCGAGTACCTCACCCCAGAACAGCATACCGAAGAGGCTGGAGAAGATAACCGTGCTGTAGGCCAGCGCGGCGGACATCAGCGTTTTACCCCGCGTATAAGCCCGCGTCATGGCCAGTTGAGCGACGGTGGCAAAGCTGGCGACGCCAAGCAAAAGCAGGCCACTATGCCAGTCGACCGCATGCAATTCGCTGAACAGTAGCCAGAGCACGGCGCAGACCGAAGAAACCAGCGAGAAATAAAATACGGTTCGGGTTTCCGGTTCACCGCGTGCGCCGAGTTCACGCACGCTGAAGTAAGCCATCCCGGCCAACACTCCGGAGCCAAGACCAATCAAGCCGCCAACCAGTTGATCGGCATGAATACTCGGCTTGAGCAAAAGCACCACACCGACCAAACCGATTGCCAGTGCGCCGATGATCCCGGCGCGGATCTGCCAGCCGGCTAACGCAAGGTAAATGGCGAGAAAGATTGCCGAGGTGTAATTGAGCGTAACGGCCGTTGCCAAAGGCAGGAGGGTAATGGCGTAGAAATAGGCGAACAGCGCCGAAAAGCCCACGACGCCGCGACTGATGTGCCAGCGCCAGTGCGGCGTCACCAGGGAAACACCCTGCAGGCGAACCAGCGCGAACATCAGGATCAGTGAAATGAAACTGCGATAAAACGTGATTTCAACCGCCGAGTGCGTTGCGGCAGCAAATTTTACGCAAACCCCCATGCAGGCAAAAAGCAGGCTGGCAAGCAGCATCCAGAGGGATTGCATGGGCAGGAAACTCAAAAATAAAAAGGCGACGGATTTTACCCCGCCGCCCTGTCTGGTGCAGAAAGCGCTTAAATGTGCGCCTGCATGATCCGCCGGTAGAACTCATGGAAATGCTGCATGCCATCTTCCATCGGGCTCTGGTAGGGGCCGACCTCGTTTCGCCCTTCCTTCATCAAGGCATAGCGGCCGCGATCCATACGCTCACCGATATCGTCGTCTTCAATGGCCGTTTCCATATAGGCGGCGCGCTCGGCTTCGATGAAATCGCGCTCGAAATCGACGATTTCTTCCGGGTAGTAGAACTCGACGACATTCAGCGTCTTGTTCACCGCCTGCGGGATCAGCGTCGACACGACCAGCACATGCGGATACCACTCGACCATGATGTTCGGGAAATAAGTCAGCCAGATCGCGCCATGCTCAGGCGTCTTGCCCTCCGCGCCATAAATATCAAGCACCGCCTTTTGCCAACGCTCATACACCTTGGAGCCGGATTTCTTCAGCGAAGTGATCCCGACACGCTGCACCGAATACCAGTCACCAAACTGCCAGGTCAAATCATCGCAACTGACGAAATTACCCAAACCCGGGTGATAAGGCGCCACGTGGTAATCCTCCAGATAGACCTCGATAAAGGTCTTCCAGTTGTAATTGCACTCGTGCATCTCGACGTGATCGAGTTTGTAGCCGGCGAAATCGAGCCCGCTACCCACGTTCATCCCGGCCAGATCAGCATTGGCCGAGCGCGGCCCCTTGAAGAGCAGGCCATGCCAGTTCTCCAGTTTGGCCTTGTTCAGATTCAAACACGGGTTTTGCGGGAAATGCGGCGCACCGATCAATTCACCGCCGGTATCGTAGGTCCAGCGATGAATCGGACAGACAATATTGCCCTGCAACTTGCCGGAGCCCTGCAACATGACCGCCTGGCGATGCCGGCAAACATTGGACATCTGCCAGTTCCCGGCGTTGGCACCTTCGCTGCCGCCATTGAGCAACATCTGGCCGTGGTCCTTCCATTCAAGGGAACGGTAATTCCCCGCCTCCGGAACCATCAACTGGTGACCCACATACCCCGGGCCGGCATCGAAGATAAGCTTTTTCTCCAGCGCGAAAACTTTTTCATCGAAGTACCAGTCCACCGGCAGTTGGGAAACTGCCGGGGTCAAACGGGACAAAGTCGCCACGTCGGACATTCCATGCCTCTAGCGGGTTAAAAGAATGGATTTTACCCTCCCCACGATTTGACCTGAAGCCCCTTGATAGAGTATTTTCGCGTGTTTCCCTGAAGCCCGATGACATGGATCAATCCCCCATCGCCGACATGAAATTCGAGACGGCCCTCGCCGATCTTGAAAGCATTGTCTCCAGCATGGAAGGCGGCAAGCTTGAACTTGAAGACTCCATCGCCGCTTACCGCCGTGGTATGGAACTTATGAAGCACTGCCAGGCGCAACTGACCCATGCCGAAGAGCAGATCCGCATTCTCGAAAATGGTCAATTTAAAGACGTTGACCGCAGCACGCTGGAGGCCCAGTGAGCCTGAGTCCGTTTACCGAATGGATGGCGGCAACGCAAAACCGCGTTGAAACCGCCCTCACCCAGCATCTGCCGGGACACGACTGCATCCCGGCCCGCCTGCATGAGGCCATGCGCTATGCGACGCTGGGCGGCGGCAAACGCGTTCGTCCATTACTCGCCTTCGCCGCCGGCGAACTGAGCAACGCGGCGCCGGAAAAACTCGATATCGTCGCTTGTGCCGTCGAGATGATCCACGCCTATTCGCTGGTCCATGACGACCTGCCGTGTATGGACAATGACGACCTGCGCCGCGGCCGGCCAACCTGCCACATTGAATTCGACGAGCCCACCGCCCTCCTGGTCGGTGACAGCCTGCAAACGCTGGCTTTTGAGCTATTAGCCAGCCAGCCGATTTCCGAACCGGCCCGCCAGCTGGAAATGATTGCCCTGCTTGGCCACGCCAGTGGCTCGCGCGGCATGGCCGGTGGTCAGGCGATCGACCTCGCTTCAGTTGGCAAGGCGCTCAACCAGCCTGAGCTGGAACTAATGCATGCACTAAAGACCGGCGCCCTGATCCGCGCCGCTGTAATGCTGGGCGCCTTGGCGGGACAAGCGTTATCGGCCGAGGAACGCCAGAATCTGGACCGTTTTGCCAAGCGCGCCGGCCTGCTTTTCCAGGTGGTCGATGACATTCTTGACTGTACGGCGAGCACGGCCACCCTCGGCAAAACGGCCGGCAAGGACGAAGCTGCTGCCAAGCCAACTTATGTCAGCCTGCTCGGCCTCGATGCGGCGCGAGACTACGCCGACGAACTACGTAATGACGCACTCGACGCCCTTGCCATTTTCGGCGAGCGCGCCACCCGCCTGACGCAACTGGCCGACTTCATCTGTCACCGACAATTCTGAAATGAACGCCTTCTCCTTGCTTGAAACCATCAACAGCCCGGCCGACTTGCGCCGCCTGGATCGCAAGCAATTGCCGCAATTGGCGACTGAACTGCGCGCTTTTCTGATCGACTCCGTCTCGCAAACCGGCGGCCATCTCTCATCCAATCTTGGCACCATCGAACTGACCATCGCCCTGCACGCCGTCTTCAACACTCCCGAAGATCGCCTAGTCTGGGATGTCGGCCATCAGTGCTATGCCCACAAAATATTGACCGGACGCCGCGAACGCATGAGCACGCTGCGCATGCACAACGGCCTTTCCGGCTTTCCCAAGCGTTGCGAAAGCCCGTACGACACCTTTGGTGTCGGCCACTCATCAACTTCGATTTCCGCTGCGCTTGGCATGGCCCTGGCCGCCAAACATAAAGGTGAGGACCGCAAATCCATCGCCATCATCGGCGACGGTGCGATGTCGGCCGGCATGGCCTTTGAAGCCATGAACAATGCCGGCGTTGCCGATGCCGACATGCTGGTCATCCTCAACGACAACGAAATGTCGATCTCGCCGCCGGTCGGTGCGCTCAACAATATCCTGACCCGCCTGATGTCCGGCAAGACCTTCAACGCCGCGCGCGAAGGGGCTCGCAACATGCTCGGCTTCGCCCCGCCGCTGCTGGAACTCGCCCGCCGCGCGGAAGAACACGTCAAGGGCATGATTGCGCCCGGCACACTATTTGAAGAATTTGGTTTCCATTACTACGGCCCGATCGACGGTCATGATCTCGACGCCCTGATTCCGACCCTGGAAAATCTGCGCCAGCTCAAAGGCCCGAAATTTCTCCACGTCATCACCAAAAAAGGCCAAGGCTACAAACTGGCCGAAGCCGACCCCATTCTTTACCACGGCGTCGCCAAGTTCGAACCGGGCGTTGGCATCAAGGCCAGCAAAGGCGGCAAACTAACCTACACTCAGGTTTTCGGCGACTGGCTGTGCGACATGGCCAAAGCCGATTCACGGCTGGTCGGCATCACCCCGGCCATGCGTGAAGGCTCCGGCCTGCTGCGCTTTTCCATCGAATATCCGGATCGTTATTTTGATGTCGGCATTGCCGAGCAACACGCTGTCACCTTCGCCGCCGGCCTCGCCTGCGAAGGCCTCAAACCGGTCGTTGCCATCTATTCGACTTTCCTGCAACGGGCCTACGATCAATTGATTCACGACGTCGCCCTGCAGAATTTACCGGTCATTTTCGCGGTTGACCGTGGCGGTCTGGTCGGTGCCGATGGCCCGACTCACCACGGCACCTTCGATCTATCCTTCGTCACCTGTATCCCCAATATGGTGGTCATGGCGCCAGCCGACGAAGCCGAATGCCGTCGCATGCTCTCCACTGCCTACTCGCTGGATGGACCCAGCATGGTCCGCTACCCCCGCGGCGGCGGCACAGGTACGGTGCCAGAGATGAATCTCGACACGCTGCCGGTCGGCAAAGGTGAAATCTGCCGAGCCGGCAAAGAGGTCGCCCTGCTCGCCTTTGGCAGTATGGTCGCCGCGGCACTGGCTGCGGGTGAAGAACTTGACGCCACAGTGGCCAATATGCGCTTCGTCAAACCACTCGATATTGATCTGATTGTCGAACTCGCCGGGAACCATTCGCTGTTGGTCAGCATCGAAGAGAATGCAATCATCGGTGGCGCGGGTTCAGAAATCGAGCGCGCGCTTGCAGAACGTGGGTTAAAGGTGCCGCTGTTGCGCCTTGGCCTTCCGGACCGCTTTATTGATCACGGCGATCAAACCCGACTATTGGCCGAACTCGGCCTCGACAAAGATGGCATCTTGCGCACTGTTCGTGAAAAGTGCGCCACAACCAACAAACAATAATTCATTAAAGAACAGCCCATGAGCACCCCAACTCCAACCATCCCCGACGTTCAGAACTCTGCCGACACCCGCCAACTGGCGATCAACAAGGTCGGCATCAAAGCCATTCGCCATCCGATCAAGGTCAAGGACAAATCGACCGGCGTGCAGCACACCATTGCTGTTTTCAACATGTACGTGGGCCTGCCGCACAATTTCAAGGGCACGCACATGTCGCGCTTTGTGGAAATTCTCAATAGCCACGAACGTGAAATTTCGGTCGAAAACTTCCCGACTATGCTACGCGACATGCTCGTCAAACTCGAAGCTGAGACCGGTCATATCGAGATGAATTTCCCGTATTTCATCAACAAGACGGCCCCGATCTCTGGCGTTCAAAGCCTGATGGATTACGACATTACCTTTATCGGCGACATCTCCCACGGGGAAATCGCCATGTCGGTCAAGGTTGTCGTCCCCGTTACCAGCCTTTGCCCCTGCTCCAAGAAAATTTCCGAGTATGGTGCGCACAACCAGCGCTCACACGTCACCGTCACCGCCCGTACCAACAAATTTGTCTGGATTGAGGAAATTGTCCAGTTGGTCGAACAGGAAGCCTCCTGCGAACTCTTCGGCCTCCTCAAACGTCCCGATGAGAAATATGTCACCGAACGCGCCTACGACAACCCCAAGTTCGTTGAGGACATGGTTCGCGACGTTGCCGCCCGCCTGAATGCCGAAGTTCGAGTCGACTCGTATGTCGTCGAATCCGAGAATTTCGAGTCCATCCACAATCACTCTGCCTACGCGCTGATTGAAAAGGACAAAAATCAGGGTTGATTACGACTGCTGCGGTCAACGCCCTTATTCGGGGAAAAACCACCCATGAAAAAAGGGCGCCGAAGCGCCCTTTTTGCTATCCGAAGCTATCGCTTATGCAGCGACAACAACCTTGCGGGTCAGCTTTTCCTTGATACGTGCGGACTTGCCTGAACGCTCGCGCAGGTAATACAGCTTGGCGCGACGAACATCACCGCGACGCTTGACTTCAACCGAAGCAACCAGCGGGGAATGTGTCTGGAAAGTACGCTCGACGCCTTCGCCAGAAGAGATTTTGCGAACGGTGAAAGCAGAGTTCAGACCGCGGTTACGCTTGGCGATAACAACGCCTTCGTAAGCCTGCAGACGCTCGCGCGTGCCTTCCTTGACCTTGACCTGAACGACAATGGTGTCGCCCGGTGCAAAATCGGGAAGCGTCTTGCCCAAACGGGCAATTTCTTCTTGTTCTAGTTGTTCAATCAGGTTCATGTGAGATCCTTAAAATTTTATAAACACTTACTCACCGCATTGCTCCTCTCCGACGATTTCCGTGAGGAGTTGCGTTTCCTCCGCGCTCAACACGCGGTGCGCCAGTAAATCCGGCCGGCGCTTCCGGGTTCGAACCAGCGACTGCTTCAGCCGCCAGCGACGAATTCTCTTGTGGTCGCCAGATAACAACACGTCCGGCACTCTCTGCCCGGCATATTCCTCGGGCCGAGTATAGTGCGGACAATCCAGCAGACCCGTGACAAACGAATCTTCTACTGCCGAAGCAGCATCTCCAAGCACCCCCGGCAACTGGCGGACAACGGCATCAATCAAGGCCATTGCCGGCAACTCGCCACCGGAAAGCACAAAATCCCCGATTGAAATTTCCTCATCGACACAGCGCTCAATCAAACGCTCGTCAATCCCTTCATAGCGGCCGCAAAGCAGGATTAAACCTTCTTCACCCGTCGCCAGTTGCATCACCCTTTCATGGGTGAGCGGCCGGCCCTGTGGCGAGAGATAAATAACTCTGCTCTTGGATAACCCGGCCAAATGCTGCTGCGCTTTTGCTGCTTCAATCGTCCTCTCCAGCGGCCCAGGCTGCATTAGCATTCCAGGACCACCACCAAAGGGCCGATCATCGACTCGACGCCAGGCATTCTCGGCGAAATCTCGAGGATTCCAGCCTTGCCAAACCCAACGCTGTTCTTCCAGCGCCCGACGAGTAATTCCGCTTTGCGTGACGGCGACAAACATTTCCGGAAAAATGGTAACGCAATCGAAGCGAATCACCAGTCGCTGCCCCACTCCACACGAATGAGTCGCGCTTCTTTATCTACCGTTAACACCACTGCCGCAACAAAAGGCAGCAGTCTCTCGGTATTGTCATCGGACACAACCCTTAAAACCGAACTGGCGCCTGTTTCGATCAAACTGGCCACCTTGCCCAAGCGTTCTTCAGCATTGTTGATGACGTCCAGCCCGATCAGATCGGACCAGTAAAACTCGCCTTCGTCGGTCGTCGGCAATGCTTCTCGCGGCGCACCAACCAAGATACCTTTCATGGCCTCTGCTGCCGTCCGGTCTACAACCCCGTCAAGCAACACAACCAGACCGTTAGCGTGAGATTTCAAGCGTTTCAGCTTGCATTCACGCCACGACTCACCATCGTTACTGATCCACCAGACAGGCATCTCAGCCCATGCCAGCGGATCATCACCAAAAGCATGCAACCTGAGCCAGCCTTGCATTCCGTAAGGGTCGGCCAACCGACCCAGTACGACAATATCGTTGCCAGCCAAAGCGGGAACTACTTAAGCAACCTGCTGGGCAGCGTGTTGCTTGACCAGACGGGCAACAGTCGGCGACAACTGGGCGCCTTGACCTTGCCAATAGGCAAGACGATCGGTTGCAACACGCAGGCTTTCTGCATTACCGGAGGCTACCGGGTTGTAAAAGCCGATACGCTCAACGAAACGACCATCACGACGATTACGTGAGTCGGTAACAACCATGTTGTAGAAGGGGCGCTTCTTGGCGCCACCACGGGCAAGACGGATAACAACCATGGGAACTCTTTCGTTAGCTGGAAAAAAGACCCGAGATTATAGCGCTTTTTCAAGGAAAAACAAGCCACTTAGAACCGGCAGATAGTTGCGGCTCTCAACACTGAGTGTCGATCAAAACATCAACAACGCTCTGTTGAGCCGATGCGAAGATGAAAATTTTTGTTATTCTCGACCAGAAATGAACACGCCTCAGGTATCACCTTTGCCGCCCTCACCCGAAACCACCATCAAGAACCTGCTTGAATGGTTGGCCTTGGCACATGGCCGCACCGGCGCAGAGGCTGCAAGCCAGCTTTATTCCCAACTCTTGCAATTGCGCCAAACCCCAATTCCAACAATACAGCGCATCAAATTTCTGGATCTTTTGTATAGCGAGGCTGAGCGCATCGTTATCGCCGAGTTACAAACACTCCGCGAAATATCATTACCCGCCTCACGCAAGTTTCGTCAACGCATGAAATTCGTGCTTGATCTGCTGACAGCATTAACTCAGGACTACTTCAATACGCTAACTGAGTTAGCTGCCCCTGAAAGCCAAGAGAAACCTCGGTCACCGCAAACCTCATTGCGTCGGGTAATGACTGCCACTGTGTGGCAGATTCGGATCAATTATTTACTGGCATCACCACCAAGTATCGGCCTGTGGCAGCAACTGCACGCCGCTTTCGACAATGCCCGCGGCCTTGGCATCGAGCGTATCTCTGTGCCGCTTGATGGACCCAGTATCGAGCGCATTTACAGCAACATTTTGCTTCTCGCGATTTCGCAACCCGCCTCTTTCTCCTCAATTGAACTTGAGTTCATTAGCAACTATATCGAGAAAACCGACCCGATCAAATTAGACTCACCCCGACCACTCAACAGCAACTCTGCTTTCTGGATAGACTTAAGCAAGGACTTTCCTGCTCACGCGCTGATTCGACGTGCGCCAGCAACCAATATCGACGCTCTTTACTTCAGTTGCGACACTCTTGCCAAAACTACCATTGAACATCTGTCCCAACTAAAAAATGGCACGCCCGTCACAGAGCTTGGTTTACCTATTTTTGCTGACACACATACCGGCAAAAGAGTTTTGCAGCGACTCAGCATGTTGTGGGGACACCCCAGAAAACGAAAATTTTCCCGGCGCCGTCAATCCTATCGCGCCCAACTCTGCGCAGGCCTGACTGATCTCTGGCGATTGATTAAATCACCCACGTCGAAGATTGACCTGAGCGAATGGATGATCACTAACGAGAGCCCGGATGGCTACGCCCTAATGCACATTTCAGGGCAGACCGAAAATTTGCACATTGGCGACGTCATTGCCTTACAGCCAATCGGTGAGCACGCTGAAGCAGTGCCAATCTGGCAAATATGCATCATTCGCTGGGCCATTTCGGAAAATCCGGAACACGTCGAACTGGGCGTCGAACTTTTGGCCCCAAACGCAATAGCCGCCGAAATAGCCCATCCTCAGGCGCTGGCATCAGGCAACATCGCCGCGCTAATTCTCCCGGAAACCCTTCCGCTACGCCCGACCGAATCACTGGTGGTTCCGGCCGGGGTACTTAGGGAAAATACGCGCCAGATCATCGCGTTAATCGAAAATGACAACCTTGAAATTCGTCAAATCCAGGCGGTCCATCTGGATGAACAAAATAGTACGGTTGAGATATTCAGCTTGCTGCGGGACGATTAAAGCTGGCGGCAATCAACCCGCCAAACAATACAACAGCCCACGACAGGTGCAACCAGACCAGGAAGACCGGGAATATGGCGAATGCACCGTAGATGCTTTTCAACATCGCAGAACTCACCAAATAAAGCTCAAAAACCTTCTGCATCGCCGAAAAAACTAGTGCAGCAAAAATGCCCGCAACGATCGCAGCCCGACGTTGCACGCGAGCATTGGGTACTGCGTAGTAAATGAAGGAAAAAAACAGCGCCAACAAAACCATCGAAACAGTTTTGAGCAAGCCCTGGCGGAACCATGCTGGCTCGTCAAACAAACCCAGTGAGACGCTGACCGCCAAAGACATCGCGGCAGCTATTGCGCCGAGAATAAATGGCCAAACCACCATTGCAAAGGCATAAAGACGCAAGCGCGTCAGCATAGGGCGAGGTTTAACCTGCCATAGGTGATTGAAAGCCCGTTCAATCGTATTCATCAGTAAAAAAGCGGTCACGCTCAGCACGGCGATACCTGCCACGGTCAACTGCTGCGCCTTATGCGAAAAGCGGCCGATATTCCCGGCGATCGTTCCCGCCGCCCCCGTCGGCAACAGGCTATCCCTGAATAATAAATCAAGGCGCGAAATCAACAAGTCAAGATAGGGAAGCGCACCCGCTATCGACAACACTAATGTGACCAAGGGCACCAGCGCCATTAGCGTTGTGAACGCCAGTGCGGCACTGGTCAGCATCATGTTCTCGCTCAAGAAACGCCGGAAAATATTTCCCGTTCCTCGTGCCCGGTCACGACTGCGATGATTTCGGGATTGCGTAAGCATGGGGCCGTATAATAGTTGACTATGTCTGAGATACTAATTCTTTACTACAGCCACCGAGGATCCGTTCGTGCTCTTGCTGAACGGGTTGCGCGGGGCGTTGAATCCGTTCCCGGCATGCAGGCAAGGCTGCGTACAGTGCCAAAAGTCTCAACGGTTTGCGAGGCTAGCGAAGCCACGGTGCCAACCAATGGCGCACCCTATGTCGAGGTTATAGATCTCGAAGAATGTGCCGGCCTGGCGCTTGGCAGCCCGGTTCGCTTCGGCAACATGGCCGCACCAATGAAGTACTTTTGGGATGGCACCGTCGCCGCATGGCAAAACGGTACGCTGGTCGGCAAGCCGGCCTGCGTATTTACGGCAAGCGGCAGCCAGCATGGCGGTAACGAAACGACACTTATCTCCATGATGCTGCCACTGCTTCACCACGGCATGCTGCTAATCGGCCTGCCTTACACCGAGACTGACTTGAGCACAACGAGCACAGGCGGCACACCTTATGGCCCCAGCCATATTTCAGGGGGCAGTGGCAATCCTGTCCTTTCGGAATCCGAAAGCCGGCTCGCCTTCAACCAAGGGCAACGCTTGGCAAATCTCGTCAAAAAACTGAGTTGACCGTAGCATTGACCGCCACCCGATATCAATTGATTGCCAGCGTCAGCCTCGTTGCCCTGATTGCGCTCTGTCTCGTTTGGGAAGGCTGGCTGGCTCCGTTACGGCCGGGCGGTTCCTGGCTGATACTGAAAGCCGTATTTTTGTTGCCCCCGCTGTTCGGCATCTTCCGCGGCAAACGCTACACCTATAAATGGTTGTCGCTATTTATCCAGTTCTATCTGCTTGAGGGCGCGCTGCGCGCCACCAGCGATGTCGGCATGTCGCAATGGCTGGCGATGGCCGAAACATTGCTTGCCGCCATTATCTTTGTGACAACGATACTTTACATCCGGGCGACGCGCGCACCACAAACAGAAAAGTCGGCCCAGCCAAGCTGAGGCGACCTTTCGATGAGGCGTAAGTCTGTCTTAGATATCGCCCTGTGCTCGCACCTTATCCAGCGTCGAATGCAACTTGTTCAACGCATTAAGGTATGAACGCGCCGAGGCAATCACGATGTCGGTATCGGCGCCATTGCCGTTGACGATGCGCCCTCCCTTGGCTAGGCGTGTCGTTACCTCCCCCTGCGCATCGGTACCTGTCGTGATGGCATTGACCGAATAGAGCATGAGTTCAGCACCGCTACCGACAATGCTCTCGATCGCCTTGTAAGTCGCGTCGACCGGGCCACCACCACCTGCCTCGCCTTTTTGCTCAACCCCGCCAACACTGAGAATAACTTTGGCGTGCGGCATTTCACCGGTTTCGGAACAAACATTTGAATAAACCAGTTTGTAATATTCCTGATCCGGCGTCACGACTTCGTCAGAAACCAAGGCGTGCAAGTCTTCGTCAAAAATCTCGTGTTTGCGATCTGCCAACTCCTTGAAACGAGCAAAGGCACCATTTACCGCCTCATCACTGGCAAGCTCTATTCCCAGCTCAAGCAAACGGCTTTTAAATGCATTGCGCCCGGAGTGTTTGCCCAGAACAAGCTTGTTCTGGGTCCAACCCACATCCTGCGCCCGCATGATCTCGTAAGTTTCGCGGTGCTTCAGAACGCCGTCCTGATGAATCCCGGATTCATGGGCAAAAGCATTCGCGCCGACCACTGCCTTGTTTGGCTGCACCGGGTAGCCGGTAATCTGCGAAACCAGCTTGGAAGCAGAAACAATTTGTGTGGCATCGATTCTGGTTTCAACCGGAAACACATCGCTACGCGTGCGCACCGCCATCACGACCTCTTCCAGGGCAGCGTTGCCAGCGCGCTCACCAAGACCGTTGACAGTGCACTCAACCTGCCGTGCTCCGGCCAATACTGCGGCCAGTGAATTGGCGACAGCCAGGCCCAGATCATTGTGGCAGTGCACAGACCACACCACCTTGTCGGCATTCGGCACACGCTCAATAAGCTGGCGAATCGTTTCGGCGTACTGGTTGGGTATGTTGTAGCCCACGGTATCCGGAACATTAATTGTCGTTGCCCCTGCCTTGATAACCTCATCAAAAATACGGCAGAGAAAATCAATGTCTGAACGGCCAGCATCCTCTGCTGAAAACTCTACGTCATCGGTATATTCACGGGCCCAGGCAATCGACTTGACTGCTTGTTCAACCACTTGATCCGGTGTCATGCGCAGCTTCTTTTCCATGTGAATGGGTGAAGTGGCAATAAATGTGTGAATGCGACCCGACTTCGCCGGCTTGATTGCTTCACCGGAGCGGCGAATATCGTTTTCGTTCGCACGCGCCAAGGAACAAATCGTTGAATCCTTGATGGTCTGGGCGATCGAAAAAATGGCATCAAAATCACCAGGGGAAGCTGCGGCAAACCCCGCTTCAATCACATCAACGCGCATCTTTTCGAGTTGCCGGGCAACCCGAATTTTCTCTTCCTTGGTCATGGAAGCACCAGGGCTCTGCTCACCGTCGCGTAACGTGGTGTCGAAAATGATCAAGTGTTGTTTCATTGTTAGCTCCGAACCGTCACAGCGGCTTACGTTTCATAAAGCCGATTGCAGCCTGCACATAACCGGACAAACCGTAAAGAAGAAAGAACCCGAATAGTGTCATTTCAGGGCTGATCGAAACCAGCGCAAAGCCAAGCACTATTGCCGCAATCACAAAAAACGGGACGCTCTTGCGCAGGTTGATATCCTTAAAACTGTAATAGCGAATATTGGAAACCATCGTCACACCGGCAAAGATCGTCAAGCCACAGGCCAGCCAACGAATATCCGGACCCGCGACACCGGACACGATCATGACCCAGACCAGACCAGCGACCAAGGCAGCGGCAGCCGGTGACGGCAAGCCTTGGAAATAGCGTTTATCCGTCACTTCGAGCGTGGTATTGAATCGCGCCAAACGCAAGGCTGCACCAGCGCAGTATATAAATGCCGCAATCCAGCCAAGCCTTCCCAAATCTCGTAGCGCCCATTCGTAGATGACCAGTGCGGGTGCGGCACCGAAACTGACCATATCCGACAACGAATCGTACTCTGCGCCGAAAGCCGACTGAGTATTGGTCATTCGCGCTACCCGACCATCCAGACCATCCAGCACCATTGCGATAAAAATCGCCATCGCTGCTCGCTCAAAATCACCCTGCATGGCCTGAACGATGGCGAAAAAGCCAGCAAAAAGTGCCGCAGTGGTGAACAGGTTCGGCAGCACATAGATACCGCGCCGCTTGATTTCAGGATTAAACAGCGCTTTGCGAGGCTTGCGTTCAGTCATTGATTGCGGGGATCCAGCGAAATAGGTCGGGAAAGGATACACCTTTTCGCTAGCGGCAAATTCCAGAAGCGAAAAGGGCGATGCAGGATTATTCTGCACCGCCCAAGGCGAAGACGGAGCTAGCAGACTGCTTGGGAAGCTTCAGTACCTCAGTACTCAAAGACCAAGCATCAACACGCCATCAAACCAGTAATTACCAATTAGTTCTTGGACTGATCAACCAGCTTGTTCTTCTTGATCCACGGCATCATGTCACGCAACTGACCACCGACGGTCTCAATTGGATGCACCGCATTCAGACGACGACGAGCAGTCATTGATGGATAGTTGGTCTTGCCTTCCTGAATGAACATCTTGGCATACTCGCCAGTCTGAATGCGCTTCAATGCATTGCGCATAGCAGCACGAGACTGCTCATTAATAACTTCCTGACCGGTGACATACTCGCCATACTCCGCATTATTGGAGATCGAGTAATTCATGTTGGCAATGCCGCCTTCATACATCAGGTCAACAATCAGTTTCAGTTCGTGCAAGCACTCGAAATATGCCATCTCTGGCGCGTAACCCGCTTCGGTCAAGGTTTCAAAACCCATCTTGACCAATTCAACAGCGCCACCACACAGAACAGCCTGCTCGCCGAACAGGTCGGTCTCGGTTTCTTCGCGGAAATTGGTTTCAATAACGCCGCCCTTGGTACCGCCGTTAGCCGCTGCGTAAGAAAGTGCAACATCCTTGGCTTTGCCAGACTTGTCCTGATAGATAGCGATCAGGGAAGGCACACCGCCACCCTTGAGGTATTCAGAGCGAACCGTATGGCCGGGGCCCTTGGGGGCGACCATGATCACGTCGATATCTTCGCGCGGGATAATCTGGTTGTAATGCACGTTGAAACCATGTGCAAAAGCCAGGGTAGCGCCCTTTTTCATGTTCGGTGCAATGTCATTCTTGTATACGTCAGGCTGCGACTCGTCCGGCAACAGAATCATCACGACGTCAGCCTTCTTGACCGCTTCAGCGACTTCCTTGACCTTGTGACCTGCAGCTTCAGCCTTCTTCCAGGAAGCGCCATCCTTGCGCAGACCAACGGTGACTTCAACGCCGGAGTCTTTCAGGTTCTGGGCGTGGGCATGGCCCTGTGAGCCATAACCAACGATGGTGACTTTCTTGCCCTTGATGAGGGATAGGTCGGCGTCTTTGTCGTAATAAACTTTCATGGAATCCTCTTTTTGTACAGATAGTTAGATTTTAAGAATGCGATCGCCGCGACCGATGCCACAGACACCGGTACGAACGGTTTCGAGAATCAGGCCGGCATCAATTGCGGCAATAAACGAGTCGAGCTTGGAGCTTGCGCCGGTCAACTCGATTACATAGGTCGATTCCGTGACATCGATAATACGGCCACGGAAAATATCGGCCATACGCTTCATCTCTTCACGATCCTTGCCGGTAGCACGAACCTTGATCAGCATTAACTCACGTTCAACGTGAGCCGCCTGAGAGAGATCAACCACCTTGACCACATCAATCAGCTTGTTGAGCTGTTTTGTGATCTGTTCGAGCACCTCGTCGGAGCCTCGGGTCAGGATGGTCATCCGCGACAACGAGGGATCTTCCGTCGGCGCCACGGTTAACGATTCAATATTATAGCCGCGTGCCGAGAACAGCCCGGCAACGCGAGAAAGAGCACCTGATTCGTTTTCGATCAGGATGGAAATGATATGTCGCATTGTCTTGTCCTTCCTCGCTTACAGATCTTCAGCAAGGATCATTTCAGTCAACCCTTTGCCGGCTGACACCATTGGGAACACGTTGGCAACCGGGTCAATGATGAAGTCCATAAACACAAGATCGTTCTTGTGTTCGGTAAATGCCTTGCGCAACGCAGGTTCAACATCTTCCGGCTTCTCGATCTTCATCCCAACGTGGCCATACGCTTCCGCAAGCTTGACGAAATCAGGCAGCGAAGTGACGTAGGATTCCGAGTAGCGGCTGGAATAAAACATCTCCTGCCACTGACGGACCATACCCAGCATGCCATTATTCAAATTGATGATTTTGATCGGCAAGCCATATTGTTTGCACGTGGACAATTCTTGAATACACATCTGAATTGAACCCTCACCCGTGACGCAAGCCACTTGCGCCCCCGGATTGGCCATCAGAACACCCATGCCGTAAGGAAGGCCAACACCCATGGTACCCAAGCCACCGGAGTTGATCCAACGGCGAGGCTTGTCAAATTTGTAATACTGGGCAGCAAACATTTGATGCTGGCCGACGTCTGACGTAATGAAGGCGTCACCACCAGTAACTTCATAGAGCTTCTCGATCACGAACTGCGGCATGATGTATTCGGCCTGCTTGTAACGCAATGAGTCGCGGCCGCGCCATTCGTCGATCTGCTTCCACCAATTCGCCAAATCCGGATCAGTCTTGAAGTTACCGTCCATTAGCTTGAGCAATTCATCAAGCACATCAACAATATTGCCCACGATCGGCACATCTACCTTGACCCGCTTGGAAATTGATGAAGGGTCGATGTCGATATGAATGACACGACGCTTTTCTTCACCAAAATGTTCCGGGTTTCCAATCACGCGGTCATCAAAGCGTGCGCCAACCGCCAAAATCACATCGGAATAGTGCATCGCGTTGTTGGCTTCGAAAGTTCCATGCATCCCCAACATGCCAACAAATTGCTTGTCGGTCGCGGGATAGCTTCCCAAGCCCATCAGGGTATTTGTGACAGGGAAATTCAGTTTCCGGGCCAGCAAGGTCAACTTTTCTGCCGCATCAGACAGAATAGCCCCGCCACCGGCATAAATAATCGGGCGTTTGGCTTCTTGCAAAATCTGTACAGCCCGCTTGATCTGGCCAAGATGGCCTTTGACAACCGGGTTGTATGAGCGCAGATGAATCGATTTCGGGTATTCAAATTCGCACATCTGGGCCGTAATATCCTTGGGAATATCGACGACGACAGGCCCCGGACGACCAGTGGATGCAATGTGGAAGGCTTTCTTGATCGTGACAGCCAAATCCTTGACGTCCTTGACCAGGAAATTATGTTTTACACACGGACGAGTAATCCCGACGGTGTCACATTCCTGGAATGCATCCTGCCCGATGTAATGCGTTGGCACCTGACCGGTGAGCACAACCATCGGAATCGAATCCATGTAGGCGGTGGCGATACCGGTAACCGTATTGGTCACGCCAGGACCGGAGGTAACCAAAGCAACGCCGACCCTTTGCGACGAACGCGAATAGGCGTCTGCCGCGTGAACAGCGGCCTGCTCATGGCGCACAAGAACGTGCTTTACCTGATCCTGCTTGAAAAGTGCATCATAGATGTGAAGAACGGACCCACCCGGGTAACCGAATACACAATCCACCTTTTCTTCTTGCAGGCACCTGATTACAATTTCTGCACCGCTGATCATCATTCTTGAGCCCAAAAAAGCTGTTACGGAAGGGGCGTTACCTTAATCGACCGACTCTTTTCGGTCAAGGTTTCCTGACACGACCCTATAATGTTCAAGGTTTTTACTGGAAGAGACTACCCTGGCTTCACCCCAACAACTATCCAGCTTTCTCGAATCCGTTGAGCGGCGTGCATTCAAACAAGCCATGTTTGCCGTTCACCAAGAAGAGTCAGCGCTGGATATCGTTCAGGACGCCATGCTCAAGCTTGCCGAGAAGTACGGCGACCGTCCGGAAGAAGAGTTTCCGATGCTCTTCCAGCGCATTCTTCAAAACACCATCCGCGACTACTATCGACGCAGCAAGGTACGCTCGATGTGGACAACGCTGCTATCTGCATTTTCGTCGGATGACGATGACGACTACGATCCGCTTGAGACCTTAGCCGCCGATGAAAATGATGCTGGCCCGATAACGCCAGAAAGCAAGCTACTCCAAGCCCAAACCCTGAATCTCATTGATGCTGAAATAAAAAAATTACCCTTGCGTCAACGAGAAGCCTTTCTCATGCGTTATTGGGAAGACATGGATGTCGCTGAAACAGCAGAGGCAATGGGCTGCTCGGAAGGCAGCGTTAAAACCCATTGCTCGCGCGCCACCCACGCACTGGCTGCCGCCCTGTCGGCTAAAGGTATAAGGCTATGAAAGAAGAACGCTACGCACATCGAGTTCGGCAAGCGCTGAACCATGGACTGGACGACATCCCACCGACAGCCAGTCGGCGGCTGGAGGCGGCTCGCCACCTCGCGCTTTCCAGGCAGAAACTAGCCAAGCCAGAAATGGTTCTGGCCGGTGCCGGGTCTGCTGGGTCCGTGTCGTTTTCGACGGCATCACACACGCCCCACCTTAAACAGGTCTTGGCAATTCTTGCTTTGCTGTTAGGCATGTGGATCTCCTTCTACTGGCATAGCGTTCAGTACGTCAGTGCTCTGGAAGAAATTGATAGTGCATTGCTGGCTGACGACCTCCCACCGGAGGCTTTCATGGATAACGATTTCCTAGAATGGTTAAAAGACGATACCTCGGAGGAGTAATCCTCTGTCTCGCGCTCATCGCATCGCCAGTACTTGCAGACCTCCCGACGACAGTGCTCATTGGAACCCTGCCCCAGCCAGCGTGGAGTCAGTTAACAACGCAACAAAAAATCATCCTTGCGCCACTCGCCAACGAATGGGAAGGCATGGAGAACGTTCGCAAGAAAAAATGGCTGGGTATCGCTGATCGCTACCCCAGCATGAAGCCTGATGAGCAACTTCGAACCCAGGAGCGCATGCGGGAGTGGGCACGACTAACGCCCGCACAACGGGCCAAAATTCGTGACAGCTACAAGGATTTCAACCAACTCCCCGCCGAACAAAAAACTGCCGTCAAGAAAAAATGGGAGGCCTATTCCAATTTACCAAACGAGGAAAAGCAACGCGTTCGCGAGGGTGGAAAATCGGCCAAATTGCTGACACCGCCGCCAGTATTGCCTGAAACCACAACCAGCCAAACGCCGCCTCGTTCACAAAACACGGCTCAACAATTACCGCCCGCTCAGGCTCCTTCAAATTGACTTCCGCAAAACTCCCGGGCATTGGACGCCGACTGACCAGCATGCTCTATGAAGGGCTTGTGGTCTTTTCAATACTGCTGATTGGTTTTCTTCTGCCCCAAGTAGCCTTGGCAGGTTTTGGGATGGTGGCGAGTGCCAGGCAACTATGGCTGCATGTGCTGGTGTTGCTCATGGTCTATTTCGTCTGGTGCTGGTTGAACGGCGGCCAGACACTGCCGATGAAAACATGGAAACTGCGCATCACCAACGTCGACGGCAGCGCTCCCCGCCCGGCGCAAGCAGTGTTGCGCTATTTGGCTGCCTGGCCAAGCATCGCCTTTTTCGGTCTCGGCATCCTCTGGGCAATGATCGACAAGGACAAACAATTCCTGCATGACCGCATCGCCGGCACCCGGATTGTCAGCACGGCTAGTTGAGCCGGCGTCGCCTGACTTTAAGTCCAAGGGCAAAAAATTGATCGTGTAGTTCTCGGGCCAAGTAATTGCCAGCAACGGTCAACACCAAAAAATGGCAAAAAAACAGGGTTGACCGCAGTCTTTTGGAGGCGCGAGGCAATTCACTGATTATTCAGCGCGTTTCATCCACAATCAGCGTCATTTTTTCCGTTACCTCCTGCATCAGCCGTGACAGCTCGGTACTCTGACTGACCCCGGCCAGCATTGATTCCGGCTGAATCAGGCCAATCTTGGTTGCGCCATTTTCGGTAAATACCGAGATTCGCCAGGGCAGGCTCAGACTGAGTCGCATATCAATTGCGAGCATTTTTTCGACCAGCCGGTAGTTGCAGATTTCAAACACCTGGCAATCCTCGTCAAGTTCGACGCCTTTGCGGCGCAAGGTTTCGCTCAGGTCGTGAATGTGCAGAATGACGAAACCCAGCCGCTGGACAATTGGCCCCAGATCAAACGTCGCTTCGTAGAACGACTTGTTACTTTCAACGATGTAAACCACGCGAGCTCCTTGGATCTTCAAACGCATCACGGCTGCCCGAGGTTTCTCCCGAGCAGCGGATTTTTTCGATTATCTCATTCGAGCGCGCGATCCATCATCAGGAAGGCAAAAGTCGAGCTGCGAGGGAGTAAAGCCAGTTCGCCTGACGGGTAACTCGGCTAATAATCCACTGTTTTTAGCAAGGCTCCTGCTTCGACGCAGAGTTCGGTCAGGTCGTCCGCGTCCAGATTGAGTAGGCGCAGGCAGGAACTGCCGAGTTTCTCCCACTCACGCGTTTGACTGGCACCGCTCACCTGCTGCAACAAATACTCGGCAGTTTGGCTGAGCGCGATGAGATATCGGCTCCCCATCGCCAGGCCGGAATCGAACATGTCGATGGCGTGCCGATCATGGTGGTAGCGGATGGCCTGACACATTTCGTCGGACAGCCACCAGTTCTGGGCCAGCAAAGCGCCAATAACGCTATGGTCAGTTGGAAAATCCAACTGCTCGACGCTCGTAAACGACAATTCGGCATTTTGATTGGCCCGCGCCAAGCTTGCTGCGTAATCGGGAAAACGGCAGAGCAGGATGATGATGCCGCAATCGCGGAACAATCCAAACGTGTAAGCATTGTCAGGACGAATCTTGGACTTTTCCAGCCGGCCGGCAAGCCAGCCGGAAAGCGCGGCAATACGCGCCGAGGCATCCCAGAAACGTTCGTACCGGGCGCTATCGGGAAAAGACTGACGGAAACAGAGGGCAGCAACCGCTCGGCAGGTCGCATCCAGACCGAGCATCAGCAGCGCCTCATTGATTGTGCGGGCTCGACTCCGAAAACCAAAATACGGTGAATTGGCTGTCTTGATCAAACCAGCGGCAAGGCTGACATCAGCACTGATCAACTGGCCAACATAGTTGAAATTCGGGATATCTTCGTTCATTGCCGCCCTGATCCGGTCCATGATCGCCGGACGCGGCGGAATATCGACAATCTTGATGCTGTGCGCCAAAACGCCCTCGACTGGCGGCCAATCGATCACTTTATCGGCAGTCATTTGAACGACCTCCCCTTCATCCACAGTATCAAGTCGTCTTCCGACATCGGGCGCGCATGAAAAAACCCCTGGGTTGCGTCGGTGCCCGCCACTTCGCAGGCAATCAGTTGTTCATGTGTCTCAACCCCTTCAGCGACCACAATCATCCCCAACTCCCGGCCCAGCTGAGTCATCGCCTTGACGATCGCGAGCGCCTGGCGATCGGCCGGCAGGACACTGATAAAAGCACGGTCGAACTTGAGTTTTGTTGCGGGGATATCTTTCAGGCTCGCCAGGCTGGAATAGCCGGTCCCGAAGTCATCAATCGCCAACCCAACCCCGGCCTGGCGAGCACTCCGCAAATTAGCCTGCACGGTCGGCGAAAGGTCCATGACCAGCGATTCGGTCAGTTCCAGTTCAATCAGTTCGGGCGGCACATTGGCACAGATCAAGGCACCATGCAGCGCAGGGAGAAATCCGGGGGACAGTAGCTGAACCCGGGAGACGTTGATGGCGACTTTGGTGGTGTAGCCCTGCTCGCGCAGTCGCGCCGCGCAACGGGTGCCTTGCAGCAAACTCCACTCGCCGAGGCGAACAATCAACCCGGTTTTTTCAGCCACCGGAATAAACTTGTCAGGCGGGATCTGAACCCCTTGGGCGGCGCAGCGCATCAGCGCCTCAACGGCCTCAACGCGACCATCCGGGCGAACAATCGGCTGATAGTTGAGCCTTAGCTCGCCATTCTCCAGTGCGCTGTACAGCGCACTTTCAATCGCCAGTTCCTCACGCGCCAGCGCCACGCCAATACGCCCAGGCAGCGCCTCGTAACCGGAAATTACAAAGCGGTTACCACCCTGTCGCTTGGCATCAATCATCGCCCGGTCGGCCCGCTCAAGCAGGCCGATGGGATCATCATCGGCCAAGCTAATGGCGATACCGATACTGACTGAAGGCCGAATCATGATGTCATCAATCGCCATCGGCTGTTCGATCTCAAGCAGCAACTTGCGGGCGGCCTGCTCGGCGCTACTCCCCCCGGCGTCGGGAATCAGGATGACAAATTCGTCGCTGCCCATGTGCAGGCATTCACCAAGACCGCTAACCGCCTGGCGAATACGCCCTGCAATGCAAGCAATGAGGCGATCTCCCCCGGCGTGACCAAATGAGTCGTTAACCTGACGAAAGCGATCAACATCCAGCCACAGCGCGGCCAAAGGGGTACTCAGTCGGCTCGCTTCGGCCAGCAAGCGGGTGGCAGCATTCAGGCCATCGCAACGTTTGAGAAATCCGCTACCAGGATCAACGGCCGCTGTCCTTATTTCAATCGGGGCGCAGCCGCTTCGATCAATCGCTTTCCAGGGCGGCTTGGGGCAATCAGTCATCATTCTCCTTTCAGACCGCAGCCAACTGCAGCGCGGTCTATGGGTCTGTGGCTCAAGCTTACGCAGCACCGCCCGGCGACACTTGACGCTGCACGCCATTCGCATGACCATTCAGGCCATTTCTAAATCGACAGACCACAAATCCGAACTCTTATGCTGAAACCTGAAAGCACGCTGGCGACCGTTTGGCTGATGGTGTTACGCCTGATTAAATTGCATGGCATCGAGCCGCAGCAATTTCTTCAGGAGTTGGGTGTCTGCCCCGAAACCCTGCGCGATGTGCAAGCCCGCATCCCGAGCCGCCTGGCAGATCTTGCATTCGCCAAAGCCGCAGCGCACATCAACGACCCCGCTTTTGCCTTGCGTGCGGCCGAATGTTGGCACCCCTCAAACCTGGGTACGATGGGCTACGCTTGGCTTTCCAGCCGGACCTTGCACACAGGCCTTAAACGGCTGGAGCGTTTCTCCCGCATTCTTGGTGACCGCTTTTCCTATCACGTCACCGAATCGCCGGACGGCGTTCGCCTGATCTATGACCACGGACGCGGCGATACGGCGATTGGTTATTCGATGAGCGATTTCACGCTATCGATTCTGCTCGACATGTGCCGGACAAATTTTGGCAGCAAGCCGAACATCACTGAACTGCGTCTCCGCCGGCCGAGACCGTCAGACCCAACGCCCTGGCAAGATTTTTTTGAATGTGAGATCCAGTTCGGCGCTGCCGAAGACAGCTTTCTGATTGACCGTAAAATCGCCGACAAACCCCTCCCCTCGGCCAATGTGCCGCTAGCCAATACCTTTGACGCCATCCTGACGGAACAACTAAGTACCCTCTTCCGCGACGACATACTCAGCCGTAGCAAGGCTTACCTGCTGCGTGAGCTAACCTCGGGCGCACCGCCGGCCAATCAGGTGGCAATGGCGCTCGGCATGAGCCATCGAACGCTACAGCGCCGGCTGGGCGATCTGGGGCTGACTTACCAGAACGTGCTGAATGAAACGCGCCATGAATTGTCTCGCCGCTATCTCGACGATCCCGCCAAGTCGGTCACAGAAATTGCCTTCCTGCTCGGCTTCTCCGAGCAAAGCGCCTTTACCCGCGCCTTTGGGCGCTGGAGCGGCATGTCGCCCTCAAGCTACCGCGAGCACATCGGCGCCTGAAACAAGCCCGAGTGACATTGCTGCGGTCAACCGTATTTTTTGGCAAAAATTAATTCTGGTGAAATTCCCGGTTGACCGTAGCGATCAGGGCACAGCCTCGTTAAGTTGCCTGATCGCCCGAGACGGTGTCCGCGATAAAATACGCCTCCCCAACGCGCCACTCACGGATAGACACCATGCTGCGCCTGACTCAGATCAAGCTCCCTCTCGACTACAACGACGCCGCCCTCAAAGCTGCGGTGATTGAACGCCTGGACATTGCGCCCAATGAACTACTCGACATCACGGTTTTTCGCCGCGGCTACGATGCCCGCAAGCGCTCGAATATCTTCTTTATCTTCACGCTGGATATTGCGTTGAAAGATGAAGCCGGCGTAACGAAACGATTGAAGGCGGCGAAGAACGACGCCAATCTCGGCCCGACGCCCGACACCACCTACAAATTCGTCACCCACGCCCCGGCCGGGCTGACCTCACGCCCGATCGTTATCGGCACCGGCCCCTGCGGCCTGCTCGCCGGGCTGTTGCTGGCGCAAATGGGTTTTCGTCCGATCATTCTCGAACGCGGCAAGGCGGTGCGCGAGCGGACCAAGGACACCTGGGGCCTGTGGCGCACCGGCGTGCTTGATCCGGAATCGAATGTGCAGTTTGGCGAAGGCGGCGCAGGTACGTTCTCTGACGGCAAGCTGTGGAGCCAGATCCGTGACCCACAACATCACGGCCGCAAGGTGCTGGAGGAGTTCGTCAAGGCGGGAGCGCCGGAGGAAATTCTCTTCGTCAGCAAGCCGCACATCGGCACCTTCCGGCTGGTCAAGATGGTCGAAAAAATGCGCGCGACGATTCATGAACTGGGTGGTGAAGTGCGTTTTGGCTGCAAGGTTGAAAAGATCGAGATCGAGCAAGGCGAACAAGGAAAAAGCGGCGGCCAGGTGCGGGGCGTTGTGCTGGCTGATGGCGAGAAAATCGTGGCAGACCATGTCGTGCTGGCAATCGGCCACAGCGCCCGTGACACCTTTGCCATGCTCCACGAGCAAGGCGTTTATATCGAGGCCAAGCCCTTTTCGATCGGTTTCCGCATCGAACACCCGCAAGCCCTGATCGACCGTGCCCGCTTCGGCCCGAACGCCGGCAATGAAATGCTCGGTGCGGCCGACTACAAGCTGGTCCATCACTGCGCCAACGGCCGCTCGGCCTACAGTTTCTGCATGTGCCCGGGCGGTCAGGTGGTCGCCGCCACCTCGGAACCCGGCCGCGTCGTCACCAACGGCATGAGCCAGTATTCACGCGCCGAACGCAATGCCAACGCAGCGCTGGTGGTCGGCGTCGAACCCAAGGATTTTCCCGGCGATTACAAGACCAATCCGCTGGTTGGCATCGATTTTCAGCGGCATTGGGAATCGATGGCTTTCGCAGCCGGCGGCGGCACCTACAAGGCGCCGGCCCAGCGCGTCGGCGATTTTCTCGCCGGCCGGCCATCCACCCAACTCGGCGAGGTTGATCCCTCGTACCAACCCGGCGTGCACATGACAGACCTATCGAGCTGCGTACCGCCCTATGTCATCGACTGCCTGCGCGAAGCCATCCCGGCCTTCGACAAGCAGATCCGCGGCTTTGCGATGGACGATGCGATCCTGACTGGCGTCGAAACACGCACCTCCTCGCCGATCCGTATCACACGCAATGGCGAATGCCAAAGCCTTAACACGCGCGGCCTCTTCCCGGCCGGTGAAGGCGCCGGTTATGCGGGCGGGATTCTGTCGGCAGCGGTGGACGGCATCAATGTGGCCGAAGCACTCGCCTTGAGCATGGTCCAAAAGGCAGCAAAGCCAACGCCCTGAGTTACGCCAGCGCGACGCCAAAATTAAAATCTTCGGCCTTTGCTGAAAGTAAGCTGTCCGTATTTTTGTGGCGCCGGCTATTCAGCAAAAAATTGCGACTCGCCTTCGCCCGGCGTAAGCTCGGGACCACGAAAGGGTTTGACCGCCGAGCGCAGATAAACAGGGCAAAACAGCTTCAAGCCCTTTTATTTGACGGAAAAGCCAATATAATTAATTTAATAAAAAATATATTTTTCACAACGTAACTATTACCAGGCGCCCAGATCCTCATGTCAGACAGTCCCAGGATCACGATGGATCAACTCCGGATCGGACTGTACGTTTACCTTGATCTGACCTGGTTCCAGCACCCTTTTGCTTTCAGTCACTTCAAAATCAAGTCCGAGGATCAGATCAAGACCATCCTTGGCCTGGGACTGAAAAGCGTGCGCTATGACCCGGCCCTGAGCGACCCAGTCTCCAGTAAGCCGGTCGAAACACAGCCGCGGCCAGCGCAGGAAGCAGCGCCGGATTTCATCACCCAGGCGCTATCTGCCAAGCGCGCCATGATGGAACGGATTCGCGTGCAGCGAGAAGCAGCCGGGCGCATTGAAAATGCCTTCATCAATTCCGCCAAGACCGTCCGCGAAGTCGAGAAAAATCTCTTTACCAAACCGGCGGAAACCGTCCGTCAGGCTTCCCTGCTGGTCACGCAAATTGCCGAGTCGATTCTCTGTGCGCCGGAACTCGCCATCCATGTCATGGGCGACAAAATGGGCGGTGAGGAGCTTTATTTCCACTCGCTGAATGTGACGACGCTGTCGATGATGATTGCCCGCGACATCAAGCTGCCGCAGGAAGTGATCGGCACGCTGGGCATGGGCGCGCTGTTTCACGACATCGGGCGCAAGGAAATCCCGAATCGTATACTGATGAAAGCCGAGCCTTTGACCCAGGCCGAACATCATCTTTATGAAATGCATTGCCAGTACGGAGTGGAAATTGGGCAAAAATTACAGTTCACCGCAGCCGTCCTCGCCATTATTCGCGAGCACCACGAACTGTTTGACGGTACGGGTTACCCCCATAAGCTCAAGGGCGAAGCCATCGGTTTGCTTTCACGGATTGTCGCGCTGGCGAATCATTACGATGAGCTGTGTAATCCGCTCAATATTGCCGACGCACTGACGCCGCATGAGGCGCTATCGTTAATGTTCGCCAGGCTGCGCAACAAATTCGATCCGAAACTGTTGCAGATTCTGATCCGCTGCCTCGGCGTCTATCCGCCGGGGACGATCGTCCAGCTCTCCAATGGCGTCATCGGTATGGTTGCTACGGTCAACGCCAATAAACCGATGAAACCGATGATCGTGATTTACGATGCAGACGTTCCAAAGGATGAAGCGATTCTGGTCGACATGGCCAGCGAAACCGACTTGAACATTGCCAAGGCAGTCAGACCCGCACAAGTGCCGATCGAAATTTATAACTATCTCAGCCCACGCAAGCGCGTCAGTTACTACTTTGATGCGGGGCAACCCGGACAACCAGGTCAAGTAAAGGGGCCGGCATGATGAGCCTTGAACGACTGATGCTCGATCACAGCCCGAGCATGATGCTGCTGGTTGAACCGACCCAATTGCAGATCGTGATGGCCAACCAGGGCGCCTGCCAGACTTTGGGCTACCCGGAAGAAGCCCTGCTGGCGATGACCATCACCGATATCGAAAGCTCATTGCAAGACGTTTTCTATTGGGAAGACGTGCGCAACGGCCAATATCTCGACATCAACGGGCAGGAGGGGCTGTATCAATGTGCCGATGCCTCCCTGCTGACGGTGGTCAAGTCGGTTCGTGTCGTCGAACATCAAGGTTCGCCGCTGTTGCTGGTGCAAGCGCGCGATGTGCAAAACGAGCGCCAGGTCGAGGCGGCGCTGGAGCAGACACTCTCGCAACTGCGGGCAACGCTGGAATCGACCGGCAACGGCATTCTGGTGATCGACTGGCAGGGGCGGATTGCCAGCATGAACCGCTTGTTCAGCGCCATGTGGCACATCCCCGAAGACCTCCTGCTTGACCGGAAAGATGCGGCGATCATCGAATTGATGACCGCTCAGGTTGTTGAAACCGAGTCCTTTCAATTGCGTTTGCAGACCATTGTCGACAGCACCGAAACAGAAACGCTTTTCCGGCTCAAGGACGGGCGGGTTTTTGAATGCAGATCACGGCCGCAATATCTTGCCGAACACATTGTCGGCCGCGTTTTCGGCTTCAGCGACATCACCGAACGAACGCTGGCCGAAGCAGCACTGCGCGAATCCCGCGACAAACTTGAGGAGCGCGTCGGGGAGCGCACCGCCGACCTGCAAGCAGCAAACGCCAGCTTGCTGGCCGAGCGATTACGTCAGCAAGACTTGATCAAGAAGCTGGAAGAAGCGCAGAACCAGCTTTTGCAATCCGAAAAAATGGCTTCAATTGGCCAACTGGCCGCCGGGGTAGCCCACGAAATCAATAATCCGGTGGGCTTCGTCAATTCCAATCTCGGCACCCTGCAAAATTACACCCACAAAATGCTGCGGCTGCTTGCCGCCTATGAGCAGACGGAAGAATCGCTGGTCGACGATGTCCGGCAAAAAATCAGGTGCCTGAAAGCCGAAATCGACGTCGAATTCCTGCGTGAAGACATCGGCAGCCTACTCAGCGAATCCCTCGACGGCTTGCAGCGGGTCAAGCAAATTGTCTGTGATCTCAAGGATTTCTCGCACGTCGACAAGGCCGCGCGCGAATGGGCCAATCTTGAAACCGGGCTGGATAGCACCCTGAATGTGGTGTGGAACGAGCTGAAGTACAAAGCCAAAGTGGTCAAGGAATATGGCGACACGCCCAAGATCGAATGCATGCCGTCGCAGCTCAACCAGGTTTTCATGAACCTGCTGATCAATGCCGCGCATGCCATTGAGGAACATGGCCAGATCAACATTCGTACCGGTCATGATGCGCACAACGTCTGGCTGGAAGTTGAAGACACCGGCAAGGGCATCGCCCCCGAGCACATCGGACGAATTTTTGAACCCTTCTTTACCACCAAGCCGATCGGTAAAGGCACCGGGCTCGGCTTATCGCTCTCCTATGGCATCGTCAATAAGCACGGCGGGCGAATCGAGGTCACCAGCGAAGTCGGCAAAGGTTCGATGTTCAGGGTGCTGCTGCCCCGCAACTCGGGCGACGAGGACAAAACCCAGCCCTAACACCTACGCCGAAGAACTGCTACAAAGACCCGTCACACCCAAGCATTTGCTCCGGAACAGGCAAACAAGCCAAAGCAGTCGACAGACTCAATGTCGTTTATCGAGCCAGGTCAGCAGTGCGCGGTACAACTTGTCCGGATCAACCGGTTTGGTAATGAAGTCGTTCATCCCGGCCTCAAGGCAATGCGCCCGATCTTCGTTGAAGGCATTGGCGGTCATCGCCAGGATTGGCGTAGAACGATAATTTGGCAACGCCCGGATCGCCCGCGTCGCATCCAGTCCATCCATTCTGGGCATTTGCATATCCATCAGGATCAGGGCGTAATCGATACGGCTCGCCTTATCCACCGCCTGCAGGCCGTCGTCGGCCAGATCAACCACCAAGCCAGTATCGGACAAAAGCTCCAGCGCCACTTCCTGGTTAATCGGATCATCCTCAGTGAGCAGGATTTTCTGGCCGGCATATTTGTGCCTTAACGTCTGCTCAGCCGTCAAATCGTCATTGCGGCTGCTTGGCACGCACACGACATCACGCTCCCCGGAGATCAAGCCCTGTAGCCGGCGCAAACTTTCTCTGACGAGGCTGATCGACAGAGGCTTGAGCAAAACTTCCGAGAATCCCAGATGAATCGCTTCGGCCAGAATCGCATCGTCGCCCGACGCGGTGACCAGCAGAGCCACCGGCTGCCGCGCAAGCGGCATGGCGCGAAGGCGGATAAGCGTCTCGAAGCCATCCAGATCAGGCATGAGCAAATCGACTAGAACCAGATCATAGGGACGCCCTGCCTGATCCGCGCTGGCGATCGCCTCAAGTGCCAAAACGCCAGAAGAAACCGCGTCACTATCAAGCCCATTGGCTCGCAACAGTTGGCAATGCATCAGACGCGTCAGCGCCACATCATCCACCACCAAAGCTCGGCGGCCACCGAGTTCAGGGATGACCGCATTGCCTGCCTGCTGGTCAACCAGCGTCAAGCGGGCCGTCATCCAGAACGTGCTACCGCCGCCGACGGTACTTTCCAGCCCGGCTTCGCCCCCCATCAACTGCGCCAGACGACGGGTGATGGCAAGACCCAGCCCGGTGCCGCCAAAGCAGCGGGTGGTCGAACTATCAGCCTGCTCAAAAGCCATGAACAGCCGCGATTGATTTTCGGCGGAGATGCCGACGCCGGTATCCTGAACCTCAAAGCGGAGCAGTACTTGGTCACCCGAGCGTTCCAGCGTTTTGGCGCGCAGGGTGATGGTGCCGTGTTCGGTAAATTTGACGGCATTGCCGAGGTAATTGAGTAAAGCCTGACCGAGTCGGGTGCTGTCCCCTTTCAGGATGCCCAAATCAGTCTCGGCATCAATCACCAGTTCCAGACCTTTTTCCCGGGCCTTCTCTGCCACCATGGAGCAGACCCGCGCAAGGACCGACTCCAGTTCAAAATTCTCGTTCTCCAGAACAAGCTTGCTGGCTTCAATTTTCGAAATATCCAGAATGTCGTTAATAACGCAGAGCAGATGATTCGCCGCGCCGGCAATCTTGCCCAATTTATCGGCCTGCTCAGGCGTTTTTGCGGTGCGGCGGAGCATGTGAGTCAATCCGACAATCGCGTTCATCGGCGTGCGGATTTCGTGGCTCATATTGGCGAGAAAGGCACTCTTCGCCACACTGGCTGTTTCCGCCGCTGATTTGGCCGCAGACAGTTCCAGTTGGGCGTCCACCAGTTCCGTAATGTCGAAATTGCTACCCACCCAGCCCACAATCTCACCATTGGCGTTGCGTTGTGGCAAGGCACTGTTTTCAAAGGTTCGCCACACCCCGTCATGGCGCCGAATCCGGGCTTGCGAGTGATACGCCACCCCCATCTCAAGCGCCTTGACCCAGGCCGCGTCGATATGACATCGGTCATCCGGATGAACGGATTCCTTCCAACCTTCATTGTTCAAAAGCGCGGCTAGCGGTCTGCCAGTGAAATCGGACCATTGGCGACTGAGATATTGGACTCGCCCCTCGGCATCCTTGACCCAACTCATTTGCGGCAAACCTTCGGTTAGCGTTCTGAAACGCTCCTCCGAAACCGACAAGGCATCCAGCGAGCGCTGCAGCGCCAAATCCTTGAGCATGATTTTCTCAACAGCCAGCGCGCGGTTCCGCCATGATCGCCCGAGTGCAATACTGAAAAGACTACCAATCAGTGCGAGCAAAAGCAGAAAAATGAGATGGTTACGAAGATCGCCCCGCCATTCCTTCAAGTATTCCTCTTTGGCCAAACTCACGAGAACGTAAATCGGGTACTTGCCCACTTTTCGAATACCGACGGTGCGCTCTCGGCCATCGATCGAACTCGTCGTTTGATAAATCGCCTCTTCTTTAGCCTCGGCAATGGCACGCCGGGTTTCCGGCGCCTCAAAACGCAGGATTTGCTCATCCTGCATCCCTGTTGGCATGGGTAATCGTAGATAAACCCGCCGATCCGAGTCGAAAAATGCTACAGAGCCCAGTAGCCCAACGTCGATCGCCTGAAATACGCTGGAGATCTGCTTGATGTCGGTATTGAGATAAACAACGCCACCAAAACTGCCATCCGATTTTTGCAGCGCTCGCACCATCGGCATGACCCAATCGCCCGTGACACGAGACTTGAGCGGCAAGCCGAAAACCAGCTCGCGGCGCGCCTTCGCTTCCTCAAAGAATTTTCGCTTGGCCACACTCAATGGTTTGCCTGGCGGCAAATTCACGCCATAAACCACCTCCCCAAGCTCGTTGCTGCCACGCACGCCTGAGGTATGCGGCAAGATGCCTTGCAACTCCCCAATTTCTCGGAAAAGGCTTTGGCACTGAATTTTTGATCGGATTTTCGCTGAAACTCCGCAGCGGCCTGCTGCAAAATCAGGTCAGACACTTCGAAATGAACGTCCAAAAAATTTTCGAGGCTAAGCGTTAGATTAGCGACCGTTTTTTCTGCATTAAGCTGCGCCTGCTGAAAGCTCTGAAACAATAAATAAGCGGAAATGCCGCACGCCAGAATAAATCCCAGAACCAGTGCGGCAAGCATCTGCCGATAGGCTTGGCGATACGTCTGACTAGCTCGCTCCATAAGCGCCTCCAAGAAACAGACGGGGGTTTTTAGCCCTGATTATTATTTGCTGAATTTGATAATCCTACGCTTTTTGGGCAGGGTTGTAACTTTCCGGGAAATGATCCCCCTTGGCACTTTCAACCGGCCTGTAGCAGCGTTCTTTCCAGACGGGCAAAGTGAAGCAAATAATCACAGTTGCTGGCGCTGAAGGATCACCATTCAGAGATTTAAAACTCGGATATTCAGCGTAAGCAGCGGCCGGGCTATCGCTATTAACAAAACTGATCGGTCTGGGCGCCAAACTATCCGGGCATCCTGCCGCCGCTCCCTTGTGGCAAACTCTTGCCATGCACGCGCTCCCCCACCTTTCTGCGGTCGACTGGATTTCTCTGGTCCTTTTCTTTGCCTGCTGGGGCGGTTACGCCTGGTTTTCCGAGCACAGCCGCTGGGGCGACAGCGGCCTGGTCCGGACCACCCAGACTTACCGGCTGGACTGGGCGCGGCGCATGCTGGAGCGGGAGATTCGCGTTGCCGACTCAACCTTGATCGGCAACCTGATGACCAGCGTTTCCTTTTACGCCAACACCACCATTTACATCATTGCCGGCCTGGTCGCGGCGCTGGGCGCTTCCGACAAGCTGATCAGCGTTACCGCCGAACTGCCTTTCGGCGGCATCGGCAATCGGGAATTGCTTGAAATCAAGCTGATGCTGGTCCTCGTCTCTTTCGTCTTCGCCTACTTCAAGTTCACCTGGTCATTGCGCCAGTTCAACCTGCTGTCCATTCTGGTCGGCGCAGCGCCGCAGGGCCAGGCCGACCAGCCGATCAATGAAAAATATGCCCAGCGCGTCGCCGGGGCCAACAACCTGGCCGGCGACGACTTCAATCGCGGCATCCGCGCCTACTACTTCGGCCTCGCCGCCTCCGGCTGGCTGCTCAGCCCGCTGGTCCTCGGCACCCTCGCCCTGACTGTGCTCATCGTGCTCTACCGACGCGATTTCCGCTCGCCGGCACTCGAACTCCTGCGCGACAAGCCCTGAGCCGGATGAACCGGAAAACACACCTCGCCGGCATCGGCTTCGGCCTGCTCGCTTACGGCATATGGGGCTTCTTTCCGCTCTATTTTCGTCAGCTCTCCCATATTTCACCGATGGATGTGCTCTCCAACCGCGCCGTCTGGTCCTGCGTCTTTGTCGGCATTCTGCTCACCCTGCGTCAACGCTGGGGCAATGTGCTGGCGGTTTTCAAGACCCCTCGCCAGTTCGCCATGCTTGCCCTCGCCGCCTTGCTGGTCGCCAGCAACTGGCTGATGTTTTTATGGGCCGTCAGCCATCAGCAGGTCGTCGCCTCCAGCCTCGGCTATTTCCTGACGCCGCTGGTCAACGTGCTGCTCGGCCTGCTGGTGTTGAAAGAACGCCTCAACAAGCTGGAATGGATTTCAGTCGGCTTTGCCCTGGCCGCCATCATCAACGAAGTCACCGCACTGGGCAGCCTGCCCTGGGTATCGCTATTTCTCGCCGCCACTTTCGGCACCTACGGCCTGGTGCGTAAACAAGTGCCGGTCGATGCGCTCTCCGGTCTCTGGCTGGAAACCCTGGCCATGCTGCCGATCTGCGGTATCTACGCGATCTGGCAGTTCCAGAGCGGGCACCTGGTTTTTGCCGCCCACGAGACGTCGACCGCAGCCTTGCTGGTCGGCGCCGGCATTCTCACCGCCCTCCCCCTGATGGCCTTCGCCGCCGCCACCCAACGGCTCGATCTGGCCACCGTCGGCATGCTGATGTACATCAACCCGACCATGCAGTTCATCACCGCCATCTGGATCTTCGGCGAACCGCTGCAAACCGCCCGTCTGGTCAGCTTCGGGCTGATCTGGATCGGCCTGTTTTTCTTCAGCTGGAGCATGTGGCAAAAGCTGCGCCGCCGTTGAAGCCGTCCGCACGACTTGAAAATCGACTATTTATCGGCGGCTAGCGCAGGGTAATCGGGATAAGCCGCTGCCGATCGTGCGATTAAAGTTGTTGAGCGCAAAATCCCCGGGCCACCCCAAGCCTTCTCCCTGACAACACAACACGTTTCGGCAACCAGTCAGTCTAAAATCCGTCTGGCAGTGATGATGGGCGCTCTGCGTAGCGTCTGCTGCCTTCGACGATCCCTTGCGGGATCACCTGTAAACCGGGGCATCTCCGTGCCTCGGTGGTTTAACGAATGGAGACTGAAATGACTTTTAATCGCCGCCAATTCCTGGCTGCCGGCGCCGTGCTGGGCGCCACCAGCGCGCTGGCGCAGCCGACCAGCCCGCTCCCTTTCCTGATCAATATGCAATCCGACCCGCTGCTGCCGAAAGCGACGGGCAAACGGGTGGTTGTCTGTGGTGGAGGCTGGGGCGGCATCAGCGCCGCCAAGCACCTGAAGAAGCTGGACCCGACGCTGGATGTCGTCGTGCTCGAACGCAACCCGGTCTTCTTCTCCTGCCCGATGAGCAACAAGTGGTTGGTCGATGTCGTCGACACCAACTTCCTGACCTTCAGCTACCTGAAAGTCGCACAAAAATACGATTACAAATTTATCCAGACCGAAGTCACCGCCTTCGAGCGTGACAAAAAACGTGTCATCACCGCCCAGGGCTGGATCGATTACGACTATCTGATCGTCGGCGCCGGCATCCGCTACAACTACGAAGCCTGGTTCGGCAATGACCGCAAGGCTGCCGAATACACCAAGGCGCATTTCCCGGCGGCCTACATTCCCAACGCTGAACACTTTGCCCTCAAGGAGAGCATTCAGAACTTCAAGGGCGGTGATCTGGTGATGACGCTGCCCCCGCCGCCGCATCGCTGCCCGCCCTCGCCTTACGAGCGCGCCTGCCTGATTGCCGGCCTCTTCAAGGAGCGCAAGATCAAGGGCCGGATCATCATCCTCGATCCGAAAGACAGCCCGCGCCCGATTACCGGCGGTTTTCAGGAAGCCTTCGAGAATCTCTACAAGGACCAGATTACCTACGTGCCGAAGGCGGTGATCAAGGAAGTCGATCCCTTCAACAAGAAGATCAAGACGGCGGTTGGCGACTTCAGTTTCGACCACAGCATTCTGATGGCGCCGCACCAGGCCGGCGACATGGCGTGGAAGGCCGGCGTCATCGGCAAGAATGCCGAAGGCAAGCCAACGGGCTGGGCCGGCGTCGATCCCTTCTTCCTGAACATGAAGGACGACCCGGACGTTTACGTGATCGGCGACTCAGTCGGTGTCGTTTCGCCACAGTTCCTTTTCTATCCAAAAGCCGGCCATGTTGCCAACGCACACGCCAAGATTGTCGCCAAATACATCAGCGAACGGGTCAAGGGCCGCGAACCCAAGTACGCGTTGCCGGACAACCTCTGCTTCATGATGGTCAACACGGCGCCGCGCGAGGATGTTGCCGTGCGCTTCCAGTACCACGTCAACGACAAGGGCATCATCATTCAGGATCAGGATGACGACAATCTGCGCCGCGACGATCTGGTCACCGAAGATTTTGCCTGGGCCGGGCGAATGTATGAGGACATGTTCGGCTGATCATTCATTCGGCGCAGGCGAATAAAAATTAGCCGCCCTTGCCGCTGGCGACCTTCAAAAAGCCTGCCGAGCCATGCAGCAGGGCGAAATTGGCGAGGTCAACCAGCGGATTTTGTACCGCCCAGCAATACCATCGTGCTAATGTATTGGCATGTTTTACCCAAGGTGCCGTTATGGTGGCGCTGCCATTTGATTTTATTCAGGAGTTATTCAATGCAGAAATTTATCGTTGCCGCCCTACTGGCCGCCGGCCTGATCACCACCCCGGCCATGGCCGCAGATGCCCCGGCTGCAAAGGCCACGCCAGCGTACATCGCAGGCTCGGCGATTCGGACTGACGCCGAGGTGATGTCGATTGATCTGCCGTCGCGCAAAGTCGGCCTCAAGCTGGAAGATGGCACCATCGCCCAGGTCGTGGTCGGCAAGGAAGTGCGCAATCTCGCTCAGGTCAAGGTCGGCGACCACGTCGTCGCCGAGTACGCCAGAGCCGTGTCGCTCAAGCTGAAAAAAGGCCCTGGCCTGCGCGTTACGGAAGAAATGGCGGATGGCGCCCGCGCTGCACCGGGTGAAAAGCCCGCCGCCATTGTTGGCAGCGAAACTCACTTCGTCGCCGATGTTATCACCGTCAATACCAAGGCCAAGAAAATCAGCATCAAGGGTGCCAAGGGCAATGTTTACGAGCTGAAGATCAAGGATGCGGATCTGCTCTCCCAGATCAAGGTCGGTGATCAGGTCGAAGGCACCTATCTGCAGGTGCTGGCCATCGGCGTCATGGCACCGACTGCCAAATAAGCGGCCAGATCGGGCGATGACCGGCTGGCTGCGGTCAACCCGAAAAACAGTACAAAAACGGGGCTTCGGCCCCGTTTTACGTTGCGGCGGAATCAGCAGCCACCCGATCGCACCCTCGCAACCAGCGGGATACTTGCCGAGGTTAGCCAGCGCTCTTTCCGAAGCGTCATATTCGCCACGGCTTGACGGATAATTCGCCGATGTCGCGAACCCTGCTCTACACCATTGTTTTCATCGAAGGCTTCTGCTCGCTGGGCGCGGAAGTCATTGCCCTGCGCCGACTGGTGCCGCACATCGGCAGTTCCATCGTCGTCACCGCACCGACCATCGGCTTCTTCCTGCTCGCCCTGGCGCTCGGTTACGCCGCCGGCGCCAAAGTGGCCGGCAACTACACCGCCATCGTCGCGCGAAATTTCCTGATCGCCGCTGCGCTGGCCGGCATCGGACTGGCCGGCGTTTCGGTGGACTGGATGTTTGCCCACCTGCAACCAGTGCTGGTTGCCTACCTGTTTTTCATCGGCGGCGTGCTCTGCCCGCTGGCCTGGCTGCTCGGCCAGACGGTGCCGATCCTGACCAATCTGATGAAGCACGCCCGTACCGGCGAAGCAAGCGGACTGGCGCTGTACTGGTCGACACTGGGTTCCTTTCTCGGCTCGGTCAGCCTTTCCTTGCTGGTCATGCAGTGGCTGGGCGTCTCGGCGGCGGTATTCGCCTGCGCGCTGGGGCTGGTCATCGGCTCGCTGCTGCTGGCCCAGCGCAATGGGAAAATCATCGCTTTTTCGCTGTCGACCGCAGCACTCGCCGCCGGCTTCAATTTGCAGCATGACGTCACCGCCGATACCGCCTATGCCGAGTACATCGTCGGCGATGTAACCCTGAGCGGCCAGCAAAATCCGCGCGCCTTCTGGGTGAATAAATCAACAGCGTCGCTGATCGACGATAGCGAACCGCCGAACTACACGCGCTACATCAAGCACCTGCGGCAGATTCTGCTCGACGATCTCGGCTTCAGGAACAAGGAAATTCTGGTCCTCGGTGCCGGCGGGTTTACGCTGTCGCACCGCGAACCGCTCAACCGCTACACCTATGTCGATATCGACCCGGCGATCCGCGACATTGCCGAAAAGCACTTTCTCCGTGAAGCCGTCACCGGCGAATTCATTGCCGACGATGCCCGGCGTTTCATCGCCACCACCGAGCGCCGATTCGATGCGGTGCTGGTCGATGTCTACAGTTCGCACACCTCGATCCCCAGCCATCTGGTGACCCGCGAATTCTGGGCCGGCACCCGCCGCGCCCTGAAGCCGGACGGCGTGCTGCTCGCCAACCTGATTCTCGACGGCAAGCTGGAATCGCCCTACGCCCGCAATTTGCTGGCGACCATCGAAAGCGAATACGGGCGTTGCGCGGTCGACGTGCTGCACAAGGGGAAACCGGTGAGCAATGTCGAAGTCATTTGTTTCGCCAGCAGCCGGGCAAGTAAAACGGGCATTTACGTTGATGAGAAGAATCAGGCCGATCTCGACCGGGTACGCTAAGTATTTTGTGAAAACAGCGTTGAATATTTGATTGCCCCGACTGGAACGAGTCTTCGACCAACATCCTCTCGAGCTGGTGCGGAAGAACGATTGCTGAGTACTGCGGTCGATGCCTTTGCAACCTGAAAACCACCGTAGGAAAAACCAAGCATGCAACAAACCATCACCCGCCTGCATGACGATTTCGCTCAGCGCGTCGTCGTGCACGCCGCGAAAGCGCTCTGGTCGCCTTCGCCGCAGCCTGGCGTTGAACGCCGGATGCTGGATCGCGTCGGGACCGAAGTTGGCCGGGCGACCAGCATCGTGCGTTACGCCCCAGGTTCGGCTTTCAGCCCGCACCGGCACGATGGCGGGGAGGAAATTCTGGTGCTGGACGGTGTTTTTTCCGATGAACACGGAGACTATCCGGCCGGCACCTACCTGCGTAACCCGCCGGGTACAGCGCACCGTCCGCACTCGCGGCCGGGCTGCAGCATTTTCGTCAAGCTCTGGCAATTCGCCCCCGGCGACACCGAAGCCGTCTGCCTTGATACCCGGCAAGCCGAGTGGCACCGTGGCCTGGTTCCCGGCCTCAGCGTGCTGCCGCTGCACGAACACGATGGCATCAGTAGCGCACTGGTGCGCTGGGCACCGCACACCCACTTCAATCCGCACATGCATCCGGGCGGCGAGGAGATTCTTGTGCTGGAAGGCGTTTTCCATGACGAAGATGGCGAGTATCCAGCCGGCTCCTGGCTGCGCAACCCGCGCTGGAGCCGCCACACCCCCTACACGGACGAAGAGGGTGCGCTGATTTACGTCAAGGTCGGCCACCTTGGCGCGACATTACTGATACCCGATGCTCAGTAATATTGCGGAATGGGTTATGCCTTAAGGAGTACCAGAACTCCCATAAAATGGCTAATTGACGTATAGATAACAGCACAATCAGCGATATTTATACGGAACAACACCATTCAAATAGCGTCGTTAAATTTATTTAACATATAATCAGCGGCCTATTTTCGCCACTCGCAAGCTGCAATCCGCTCAATGCCAGAAGCCAAATCCACGCCTTCCCCCAACAGCTTCACTTTGCCGAGTGCCGAAAGCCTGTTCGAGCATCTGGCCGATGCGGCGTACCTGATCGATCCGGCAAGCTCGAAAATTATCTGGGGAAATCGCAAAGCCTGGGAAAGCCTCGGTCTGAGCCGTGAGGATGTACTCGATCACAGCGTCTTGAGCCTGCAAAAAGATATTCACGGCTTACCGCAATGGTCGGAAATTGCCGACGCCATTCGCAGTACAGACTGCTTTCGCTTCATCGGGCGGCACCGCCATCAGCTTGGTCATGAGGTGGTGGTTGAGGTCAACACGACGCACTTTGAACTCGATGGCGGGGCCTACTTTCTCTCGGTAGCGCGCGACATCACCAACCGTGTCGCACAGGACAACAACGCCCATGACCGTGAAAAACAGTTGTGGTTTGCCCTGAACGAAGCCAGCGATGGCTTATGGGATTGGGAGGTGGCGAGCGGCACCCTTTTCTTCAGCCCGCAACTCAAGTGCATGCTCGGCTATGGCCCGGACGAAATGGAGCCGGTACTGGAGACATGGAGCAAAAATGTCCACCCGGATGATGCGCCCCAGGTAATGGCCGTGCTGCAAGAACACTTGCAGGGAAAACGCTCACGCTATGAAGCGGAGTACCGCTTACGCAATCGTAACGGCCACTACATTTGGGTGCACGACCGTGGCCGGGTCTGCGAATACGGGCCGGACGCCCAGCCCGCACGCGTCGTCGGCATGGTGCGCGACATCAGCGAACACAAGCAACTGGAGCTGCGTCTGCAGGAAATCGCCGCCTACGACCCGCTGACCGGGCTGGCGAATCGGCGCGAAGGCAGCAATTACCTGCAAGCCCAGTTTGAACTCTGCCACCGCCTTGATATGCCCTTGGGGCTGGCCTTCATCGACATCGATCACTTCAAGGCAGTGAATGATGTGTGCGGACATTTGACCGGTGACCGGGTGATCAAGCAAGTCGGCGACGTGTTGAAAAATGCCGTACGCGGCTCGGACATGGTGTGCCGCTGGGGCGGTGAGGAATTCATCGTGATCGCCCCCAATACGCCCATCGAACAAATGGGGCTTGTTGCCGAGAAAATGCGCCTGGCGGTGCTTCAGGCTTTGGCCAGCCAGGCGCCGCCGGTAACGATCAGCATTGGAGTGGCCGCTGCTACCGGGCACTCGCTCAATCTGACCGCATTGATGGCCGATGCCGATTCGGCACTTTACCGGGCCAAGGATAACGGCCGTAACCGGGTGGAGTTGTCGCCGGCCATCGCTCAGGACAAAAGCAGCAAGCCCGAGCCTTGCAGTATCGACTTGAAACCAGGTCTATTACCGACGCCGTAGTGCCATGTGGGTTGAGATCATCCGGGGAATCTGTTGATCAAGGCCCTGACCCATCTGGCAGCCGAGCAGCAGGTGCAACACGCCGCTGGTGAACGCCCAGGTATCACGTGCCGTTTCATGGGGGTCGAGACCTTCGCGCAGCATGCCCTTTTCGGCAGCACGTTGATAAACACGCTCTATCTTGCTTAGAAATTCTTGCGCCGGGCGACCGACTTCTTCCTGAACACTGGCGAATTCATCGACGTACTCGCAACGCGAAATCATGATCTCGAAAACTTCGCGCACGATTGAGCAATCATCGAGCACGCGAAAAAATTCCTTGAGCGAAGCTTCGATGGCGTCAAGCGGGTTCTCATAGGCTTCCGACAACAGAAAAGAATCGGTGCGCTCGACCATCGGAATAAACACATCCTCGCGCATGGCAAAGAACAGTTCGGCCTTGTCCTTGAAGTGCCAATAAACCGCACCGCGCGTAACGCCCGCATCCTTGGCAATCTTCTCCAGCGTTGACCGACTGACACCGCATTGATGAAACACCCTGCGTGCGGCCTCGATCAACTCCTTGCGGGTTTTTTCTGCCTCTTCCTTGGTTTTTCTGACCATTTTCTCTCTCCAAGCCAGATGCTGACTGCCTGACTATATAAATGGTAAGCGATCCAGGCGGCTGCCCAAAATCATTTACATACATCCGTGAATGTATATAATAGCGCAAATATTATTCGATGGAGCAATTCCGATGACCTCTGGCCCAATCTTGCGGCGCACCGCCCTCTTCCTGACCATCGCTGCCCTGAGTGCCTGCTCGGACACCAAACCGCCCGCTGCGCCGGCGATGGGGCCGATGCCGGTCACCGTGCTGGAAGTCCAGCCGCAACGAGTGCCTTCCTCTATCGAAGTCATGGCGCAGACCGAAGGCGCCCGTGAAACCGAAGTGCGGGCGCGGGTTGGCGGCATTCTGGTCAAGCGGCTTTATCAGGAAGGCGAAACGGTCAAAGCCGGCCAGCCGCTCTTCCAGATTGACCGATCGACTTACGAAATCACGCTGGCCGATGCCAAGGCCAAGGCCGACCAGGCCAGCCGCGAAATGAATCGATTGAAAGGTTTGATTGAAGCCAAGGCAATCAGCCAGAAGGATTACGACGATGCGGTTTCCAACAACGCCGTCGCGCAAGCCGCGCTGCATCAGGCGCAGCTGAATCTTTCCTGGACCACCGTCACCGCGCCTGTCGCCGGCACCACTGGCCGCGCCGCGAAGTCGGAAGGCAATCTGATTTCAGTCGGTACCGACAGCCTGCTCACCTCGATCTACCAGAGCAACCCGATCTGGGTTCGTTTCAGTCTGGGTGACAGCGATCTGGGCAAGCTCGCTGGCGGCCGGGTTACCGAGAAGAATATTACCGGCGTCGAGATGATTCTCGCCAACGGCTCGGTTTATCCGAAAACCGGCAAGCTCAACTTCCTGGCCAGCAATATCGACACCACGCTGGGTACGCAGCAACTGCGCGCCGAATTCGACAACAAGGAAAACCAGTTGCTGCCCGGCCAGTTCGTCCGTATTCGCCTGCTGACCGGCGAGCGCGACGGGGTTTTCCTGGTTCCGCAAGCGGCCATCATTCAGACCGAGCAAGGGCCGATCGTCATGCTCGCCGGCGCCGAAGATAAAGTCGCGCCACGCCCGATTCAGGTCGCCGAATGGCGTGGCAAGGATTGGGTCGTCACTGGCGGGTTGAAAGCCGGCGACAAGGTGATTGTCGACAACCTGATGAAACTGCGTCCGGGCGCACCGGTTGCACCGCACCCGCCGGCCGTTCCCGGTGCAGAGCCTGCGGCCAAGCCGGCAGCGAAGGGGTAAGCGATGAGTATGTCGAGATTTTTTATCAACCGGCCGATTTTCGCGTCGGTTATTTCCATCGTCATCGTCATCGCCGGGCTGGTGGCCTCGCGGGTGCTGCCGATTGCGCAATACCCGCAAATCGCCCCGCCGACCGTGCTGATCACCGCCACCTATCCCGGCGCTTCGGCGGAAACCCTGGCTAAAACCGTGGCTGCGCCCATTGAGGAACAGTTGAACGGGGTCGAGAACCTGCTCTACTTCACCTCATCGGCGACCGCCAATGGCGTGCTGACCATTACCGCCACCTTCGATGTTGGGACCAATGTCGATACTGCTTCGGTCAACGTCAATAATCGGGTCAAAACTGCCGAAGCGCGCTTGCCGGAGGAAGTTCGGCGGAACGGTGTGATCGTTCAGAAGCGCTCGAACGACATTCTGCAAGTGGTTGCGCTAGAGTCCGAGAAGGGGCGCTACAACACGCTTTTCCTTTCCAACTACGCCAGTCTGAATATTGCCGACGAGTTGAAGCGGATCAAGGGGGTCGGCGACGTCACCATTTTCGGTGCCCAGGATTACTCGATGCGCGTCTGGCTGAAGCCTGACCGCATGGCCCAACTCGGCCTGACGACAAGCGATGTCGCGTTGGCCATCCGGGCGCAAAATGCCCAGAATGCGGCCGGCAAAATTGGCCAGGAACCGGCGCCAGCTGACCAGATGCTGGTCTATACCGTGACCGCCAAGGGTCGTCTGCTGACCCCGGAAGAGTTCGGCAATATCGTCATCCGCGCCAGCGGGCCGGGCGGTATGTTGCGTTTGAAGGACATCGCCAATATCGAACTCGGCGCTTACAGCTACGACCAGCAGGTAACGCTGGATGGTCAGCCGACCATCGCCATGGGCATTTTCCTGCAGACCGGTGCCAATGCGCTGGAAGTAGCCGAACTGGTCCGCGGCAAGATGGAGACGCTGAAGAAGAAATTTCCGGAAGGCATGGGCTACGTCATTCCTTTCGATACCACGCTGTTCGTTTCCGCCTCGATTTCCGAAGTGGTCAAGACGCTGATCGAAGCGATGCTGCTGGTTCTGGCCGTGGTTTATCTCTTCCTGCAAAGCTGGCGCGCCACGCTGATCCCGATGATCGCCGTGCCGATTTCGCTGATCGGCACCTTTGCCGGCCTGTGGATTTTCGGTTTTTCGATCAATACCCTGACGCTATTTGCGATGGTGCTGGCGATCGGTATCGTCGTCGATGACGCCATCGTCGTGTTGGAAAACGTCGAGCGCCTGATGGCCGAGGAAAAGCTCTCGCCACGTGATGCCGCGATCAAGGCCATGCAGGAAGTTTCCGGCGCGCTCGTCGCCATCGTGCTGGTGCTCTGCGCCGTATTCATTCCGGTCGCCTTCCTCGGCGGCATTGCCGGCCAGCTCTACAAGCAGTTCGCCGTCACCGTCGCCGTCGCCGTCGTTATCTCCGGTATCGTCGCCCTGACCCTGACCCCGGCGCTGTGCGCCCTGCTCCTCAAGCCGCAGCATACCGAGCACAAAATTTTCAAACCCTTCAACCGCCTGTTCGAGCGCTTTACCCGCTCCTATACGAGCGTGGTGGGCATGACGCTGAAGCACGGCATCATTGGCACGGTTATTTTTGCCCTGGTTATCGGGTTGACCGCAGTATTGTTCCGTATCCTCCCCGGCAGCTTCGTGCCGGCGGAAGATCAGGGCTATCTGATCTCGGCGCTGATGTTGCCTGACGGTGCGACGCTGAAGCGTACCGCTACCACCGGTGAAGGCATGCGCCAAACCGTGGCAAAAGATCCGGCAGTCAAGCACACCTTCGTCGTTTCCGGCTTTGACCTGATCGGCGGCGGCAACAAGCCAAACGCCGGCACCATCTTCATTCCGCTCAAGGACTGGAGCGAGCGCGAGGCCAAGGCGCAGGATCTGGCCGGCAAGTTCATGGGCATCGGCATGTCGCAGCCGGATGGTATGGCATTGGTCTTCAACCCACCGCCAATCATGGGGCTGGGTACGGCGGGCGGCTTCGAGGTCTATTTGCAGAACCGGGTCGATGGCGATGCCAAAAAACTCAACGAAGTCACCCAGACTTTCATCGCCGAATTGCAGAAGCACCCGGAATTCACCCGGATCAGCACCTTCTTCCGTCCGACCGTGCCGCAGTTGTTTGTTGAAGTCGATGAAGCCAAGGTCATCGCCCTCGGCATTCCGCTGGCCAGCGTGTACGAAACCCTGCAAAGCACGATGGGCGCCTTATACGTCAATGACTTCAACAAGGCCGGCCGGGTTTATCGCGTCCAGTTGCAGGCGGAATCCAAGTACCGGATGAAGCCGGAAGATCTCGGCAAGATCTATGTCCGCAGCACGACCAGCAACGCAATGATTCCGCTCTCGGCGATCAGCACGGTCAAGAACGTTGTCGGGCCGGAACAGGTCGAGCGCTTCAACGGCTTTATCGCCGCCAAGGTCATGGGCGACAGCAAGACTGGTATCAGCTCCGGCGACGCCATCAAGATCGTCGAAGACGTTGCCGCCGCCAACCTGCCCAGCGGCTATGAAATCGCCTGGACCGGCCAGGCCTTCCAGGAAAAGCGCAGCTCCGGCTCCTCCCTGCAGGCCTTCGGTTTCGCCATCATCATGGTCTTCCTGATCCTCGCCGCGCAGTACGAAAAATGGTCGCTGCCGCTCGCCGTCATCATGGCCGTGCCCTTCGCGCTACTCGGGGCAACCTTCGCCATCTGGGTACGCGGCATGCCGAACGACATCTACTTCCAGATCGGCCTCGTCGTGCTGATCGGGCTGGCGTCGAAAAATGCCATTCTGATCGTCGAATTCGCCGCCCAGAAAGTCGAGGAAGGCATGAGCGTCGTCGATGCTGCGCTCGAAGCGGCCCGCCTGCGTCTGCGTCCGATCATCATGACTTCGCTCGCCTTCGTGCTCGGCGTCTTCCCCCTGGTCAAGGCCAGCGGGGCCGGCGCAGCGGCTCGCCAGTCGATGGGGACCGGCGTTTTTGCCGGGATGCTCGCCGCTACCTTCATCGCCACCATTTTCATTCCTCTCTTCTTCATGTGGCTGCAGCGCGGCAAGAAAGACCAGCCGGCAAGTCATGAGCCAAACGCCCACGCCGAGGGACATTAAGATGAACAATATGCCCAAAATTCGCCTGATTTCGGCGTTGACCGCAGTATTTGCCCTCACCGGCTGCGCCGTTGGTCCGGACTACCTCCGCCCGACAGCCAGCCTGCCGACGGCCTACACCGAGGCCGCGCCAGCGGCAACTCAGTCGCAGGTCGAAACCGCCTGGTGGACACACTTTCAGGACCCGATCCTGAATGATCTGGTCGATCAGGCGCTGAACAAGAATGCCGACATCCGCATCGCCCTCGCCCGCGTCGAACAGGCTGCAGCGGCAGCCCGCGAATCCGGCGCCGCCTTCTTTCCGCAAATTGATGCTGATGTGGGCGGCACCAATCGCAAGCTGAGCATGAAAACAGCGACCTGGTCGGCCAATTCAAAGCAGCGCATCGACACACGCAGTGCGGCACTGACCACCTCCTACGAACTTGATGTCTGGGGGCGCATCCGGCGCAGCAACGAGGCGGCGCAGGCCAGCCTGCTCGCCAGCCAGTATTCGCGCGACGCCATCCGGCTCACCATTGCCGGGCTGATCAGCAACAACTATCTCGCCCTGCGCGCTTACGATGCCGAAACGGCGGTCACCGCCGAATCGCTGGCCAGCCGCGAAGCCAGCCTGAAACTGGTGAGGAGCCGGGTCGATGCCGGCCTGGTCTCGCCACTCGATCTCTACCAGGCCGAAGGCGCTCTCGCCGCCATTCAAGCGCAAGCCGCGACGCTGCGCCTGCAACGGGAACTCAGCGAACACCAGATCGCCCTGCTCACCGGCAACCCGGGACTGAAAATCGCTGTCGGCGACCTGCGGCAACTGCCAATGCCGCCGATACCGCCGGCCGACCTGCCCTCATCCCTGATTGAAGGCCGCCCGGACGTGCGTCAGGCTGAAGAAAATCTGGTGGCGGCGAATGCCGGTATCGGCATAGCCAAGGCCGGCTATTTCCCGAAGTTTTCCTTGACTGCCAGGTTCGGCAACGAAAGCGCGGCCCTGGCCGATCTCTTCAGCGCCGGGGCCAACGGCTGGTCGCTGGGCATGGGTTTGCTGATGCCGATTCTCGATTTCGGCCGCACCGCCGCCCGCGTCGACCAAGCCAAAGCGCTCAACCAGCAATCCGTGATTGCCTGGGAAAACACCCTGCAAACCGCCTTCAAGGAAGTGCGCGATGCACTGGTCAGCCTGCGTGAAAACAGCACCGCCGAAGCCGCGCAGAATGCCCGCGTGGCCAGTGCGCAGAAAGCGCTCGATCTTTCGCAAAAACGCTACGAAGCCGGTTATTCCGGCTATCTGGAAGTGCTTGACGCGCAGCGGACCAGCAACGAAGCCCTGCTCGCCATGATCGCCACGCGCCAGGCCAGGCTGGCGGCCTCGGTCGATCTGTTCAAGGCCATTGGCGGCGGTTGGAAGGATACGGCGAAACAAGCCGGCTGACGCCAAGGGCGCCGACCGGGCGCCTGAAAGCAAGGCTCGCATTCAAGCTGCTATTATCTTTGCATGAATGAATCGAGCCTCGCCTCCCGCTCACCGCAGGGCGCCGGCACTCCCCGTCTTTTCGGCGGGCTGACCGGTGCCTGGCGGTCGCTTCGCTTCAGCGCCCTGCTGCTCGTCATGGTCGCCTCGCCCGCCACCTATTCAACTGAGAACCGGCGCCGCCTGGCCACCCAGATCTGTCTGACTTGCAACCAGACCGTACCCGCCTTCACCCTGCTTTCGGCCCTGCTCAGCCTCGTTCTGGTACACATCGTCGTCGTCACGGCGCAGAGCTACGGCCTCTCGCAATTTGCCCTCGGCACGGTGGTGCGCGTGCTGGTGGTTGAATTACTGCCACTCTCGGCCGCGCTCTTCGTCGCGCTGCGGGCTGGTGCGGCGATGAACGCCGAAATCACCGCCCTGCGCCGCACGCAGCCCGGCGCGCCCCGGCGGGTGATCGAATCAACCCTGATCCACCGGATTGTTCTGCCCCGCGTTGCCGGCAGCGCCGTCGCCGTCGTTCTGCTTGCCGCCATCAGTGGTGGACTGGCGCTTTTGCTCGCCTACCTCGGCGTGTACGGTTTCACCCCGTGGGGCATCGCCAATTTCACCCGCACCGTCGGCCAGGTCTTCGAACCCACGGTACTCATGGCGCTCGGCCTGAAGACCCTGCTCTTTGCCATCGCCGTCGCCACCATTCCGGCCAGCGCCGGTCTGGAGAAACCGCGCCGCGGCCAGGAGGAATCCGTGGCGGTATTGCAAGGTACGGTAAGACTTTTTGCTGTGCTCATCGTCATCGAAATCCTTTCCCTGACCGCTGAATTCTTCTGAGGGCAAAAGCCAACACCCATGAACCTGCCCGACCCAACCCCGGAAAACAGTCCGCCCGAACCGCGCGTGCCGCATGCCGAACTCAAGGCAACCGCTTTGCTGCTGGCCATTGCAGCCCTGATTTGCGCCTTCGTCGTCTACGTCATGGCGGCGCGTGGCGTGTTTGAGGAAACCCAGGATCTGGTGCTGCTCGCCGACGACTCCGAGGGCGTCATTCCGGGCATGAATCTGACCTTTTCCGGCTTTCCGATCGGCCGCGTTCGGCGCGTCGAACTGGCCGCCGACGGTACTGTCCGTATCCTGATCGACGTTTTGCGCAAGGATGCCCAATGGCTGCGGTCAACGAGCATTTTCACCATGGAACGCAGCCTCGTCGGTGAAACCAAAATCCGGGCCTTTTCCGGCATTCTGACCGACCCGCTACTACCGGCAGGCGCCGAGCGCACGGTGCTGCGTGGCGATGCCAACGAACAGATTCCGCAGGTCATGGCGGCGATGCGCAGTCTGCTCGAAAACCTCCAAAAAATGACGGCTGAGGACTCCGCCCTGAACACCAGCCTCGGCGGCCTGCAATCGGTCACCGAGCGCATGCGCGGCCCGCACGGCGCGCTCGCCGGCCTGCTGGGCAGCGAAGACAACGCCAAAAAACTGGTCAGCGTACTCGACCGCACCAATAGCCTGCTGGACAAAGCGGACAAACGGCTCTTCAGTCCCGGTGGCGTGATGGACGAATCGCAGGCCGCGATCACGCAATTGCATGGCATGTTGCGCGAGGCACGCGACAGCCTGAAGAAAGTCGATGCCCTGCTGGTCGATGCACAGGTCATCGCCGCCAATACCAAAGGTGCGACCGCCGATCTGGTCAGCCTGCGCAGTGAGGTCGAGCGCAGCCTGCGCAAAACCACCCAGTTGATCGAGGAGATCAACCGCAAATGGCCGTTCGCCCGCGATACGGAGATCAAGCTGCCATGATCAAACTTTCCCTCACCGCAACACTGGCGCTGCTCCTCACCGCCTGTGCTGGCGGCCCGGTTCAGCCAGATTGGCAGAACGATGCACATCAATCACTGAACAGTTTTTCAACCGCCTACTTGAATGGCAACACGCGTCTTGCCGAGGCAGAATTTCAGCGGGCCCGCAATGAACTGGCGCGCACCGGCCGCCTGGATCTGGTGGCCCGAGCCGAACTGGTCCGCTGTGGCGTGCAAGTCGCCAGCCTGGAACTCGATAGCTGTCCGGGTTTTGCAGCCATGGCTAGCGATGCTGGCGAAGCCGAGCGCGGCTATGCTGATTTTCTGCAAGGCAAAGCCGTTGCCCCCAACTTGCTGCCGGCCCAATACCGCACCGTGGCAGGTAAGGGAAAAATGGCGCTCAGCACCATCGACTCACCGTTGTCGCGGCTGATTGCTGCCGGCGTTTTGTTCCGTCGCGGCGATCTCGACACTACCAACATCGCTATCGCTGTCGAGACCGCATCAAGCCAGGGCTGGCGCCGCGCCCTGCTGGCCTGGCTGGAAATTCAGGCCAGGCAGGCGGAAAGCCAAGGGGATCAAAATACTGCGGCGCAGGCCCGGCGTCGGGCCGAACTGGCTGGCGGCCAGCGCTGAATCTTCCGCAGGGGCAGTGCGTTCAACTGGCGCCGAGTTTTTCCATCGGCTGGGCATCTCGATTGACCGCCATCGAGACTGCTGCGGTCAACCGGAAAAAATCCCGAAAATCAGGGAAGACGCCGGCGTGCTTCGTACAGACAAACACCCGCAGCGACAGAAACATTGAGGCTTTCAACCGAGCCATACATCGGAATGCTGACCAGCTGATCGCAGGTTTCACGCGTCAGGCGGCGCATGCCCTCACCTTCGGCACCCAGCACCCAGGCCGTGGCAACGGGCCACTCGGCGGCATAAAGATCGCTCTCGGCATCATCGGTTGTCCCGATCACCCAGATTTCACGTTCCTGCAATTCGCGCAGCGTCCGCGCCAGATTGGTCACCATCACATAAGGTACCGCTTCGGCCGCACCGCAGGCTGTTTTCATCGCCACATCGGTCAAACCGGCGGCCCTGTCCTTGGGTGCGATCACGGCATGAACCCCGGCGGCATCGGCAACGCGCAGGCAGGCGCCGAGGTTGCGTGGATCGGTGACGCCATCAAGCACCAACAGGAAAGCAGGCTCTTCCAGCGTATCGAGCACATCATCGAGATGCGCCACCTTGCGCCCACCTTCAATGCGGGCGATAACGCCCTGATGTTTCGCGCCCGGCGCCATGCCGTCGATCCGCTTGCCATCACAGGCAATGATCTTGACGCCCTGCAATTCAGCGTGCTGAAGCAGGTCACGGACGCGCGCATCCTGGCGGGAGGCATCGACAAGGAGTTCCTTGACCGACTCAGGATCGTGGCGCAGCTTGGAAGTCACGGCATGAAAACCGTAAATCAGGCGGGAGGACATGGCAGCTTTCTGAATATTGGAAGGCGCATTTTACCGCGCCAAGCGAGGCTGCCCGAAACCGGCAGTATGCTGCTCAAGCTTAACCGGCAAACTTCGCGGCAGTTCTGAGGATTGAATCCTCGCGCTCAATCCAGCGCGCCAGCCACATGTCATGTAAGCCGATATGATTGTTCACCCAGCGGTGGAGTAGCGCATCAAGTTCACGAATCAGTGAAGGGGTCTGCATCGGATCCAGTGCGGCGACAATTTGCTGCACCGTGCTGGAGATCGCTGCATGATCTTCCATGTGCGCATCGCAAAGATCACGGTTGACCAGCACCAGCAGCGAGTCGCGCATCATTTTCTCTTCACTCTGAAAATGATCCATGATGAAAGCGAGCAGATCACCCAGCAGGCTGACCAGATTGCCTTCGCATTGATTGCGGCTGCTGACGTGACAGCCGCTGCAATCCTGGCGCGTCGAAAAATCATGACAAACCTGGCGCAGGGTTGCCATGCTATTCAATAGCACTTTATGTTCAAAATCAATCAGATGAAGACCCGTATTCAGTTCCGCCGGCAGCGCGGGGAATGCAGAATGGTGGGCAGGGCGTGGCGAACTCGTAGCCGGCGAGGAGATTTCGGGCTCAGATATGACTGACGGCGCTAAACCAAGCGAATTTTTCGACATTTCCGTTCTGCACATTCTGGTCAAATGGCATTTTACAACCAAATACCAAATTGGTGCATCGACCTACATTTTCTTCCTCATCGGCCGATAATCAAGCAAAGCGACGAATAACTGAGACGGAAGAAACTTGCTTAACGAAAATCAGAAACACTGGGGCGTCGATCAATGGGCCGCTTTCCTGAGCGCCCGCGCCTTGCCTTGCATGCCACGCTCAAAGCTACGCCTGCTCGAACTTGAAACAGAACTGGGCGACAGCCTCTCGGCCCATGACCTGGCCAGTCTTGCGGGTGCCGACCCTTTCCTTTGCTTGCATCTGCTGCGCGAAGCGGAATCGCATCGGGCCCAACGACTCGGCCATGAAACAAGCACACCCCTTGGCGCCGTGATGCAACTGGGCACCGACACGTTCCATAAGCTATTGCTGGAAAGCCCGGCGACTGACGAGTCCAATCATGGGCTCGCCGAATGCGAAGCCCGCTCGCACCTGGCCAGCCGACTGGCGCTGCGCTGGGGGGCGCAAAGAGCCGATGTCTCGCCCGATGAAATTGCGATGGCAGCCCTGCTCGCCGAAATCGGCGAACTGCTGCTCTGGTCGTTTGCGCCGGAACTCCCGCTGAATGCATTGGCCGCGCAGGAGTCGGGACACTCACCGCGCTCGGTCCAGGCCCAGGTCGACACCTGTGGCTTCCGCTTCAAGGATTTGACCCTGAAGTGCGCCACGATCTGGCATCTACCGCCGCTTCTGACCCAGCTAATTCGGGGAATCGACAACACACGCTCCAGCCTCTCACGGCTCTGCGTCGATACCGCTCGCCACCTGTCGACCGGCGGCGCTAACGATCCGGCCCTTCCCTCCGATATCGCCGACGCCAAACACATTATCCCCGGCGCCTCGCTGGAATGGCTGACCGAGCAACTGCCCGGTCTCAACGAGGAAGAAATCGCTCACATCGTCCTCAAGGCAGGCGAACTGGTCGACTCCGCCCACCATTGAGGACGATTGCTACGGTCAACGCTTCTTTGCGGCCTTTTTTACGACCGGTTTCGCTGCCGCTTTCGGGGCGCGTTTAACCGCCGGCTTTGCCTTCACCTTGGCCTTGACCGGTGCCTTTTTGACAGCCGCCTTGACTGGTGGCTTTGCTGCCGGCTTTGCTTAGCTTTGCTGATGCCTTGCCCTCCGATTTGGCCTGACTCCTCTCCACCGGCTTTTCGCCACGCCGGGCAAGCGGCTTCTTGGCAAACTTGGCGCCAGGCTCATCAGCCAACGGTTTGGCAAATGATTTGGCCGCCCCGCGAGCACCTGACTTCCGGCTACCCGAAGTCGTCTCGTCTCTGACCAGCGTGAAATCAATCTTGTTGGTTTCCAGATCGGCCCGCACCAGCTTGACCCGTAGCCCGATCGCCCAGACGGAAACGCTGACCGGTCCGTTCGCCCAGCATCTGATGCTTGATGTTGTCAAACTGGAAGTAATCCGCGCCAAGCTCGGAGACGTGGATCAAGCCTTCGATGTAAATCGTGTCGAGCGCGACGAAAATACCAAAGCCGGTCACCGCCGAAATGGTCCCATCGAAAACCTCGCCAATCCGCTCCTTCATGAAGTAGCACTTCAACCAGTTTTCGACATCCCGCGTCGCTTCGTCAGCCCGTCGCTCGGTGCCCGAGCACTGCAAACCAATGTCATCCCAACTGCCGACTGGCGTGTACTTTTCACCCGCCAGCACGGCCTTGATGGCGCGATGCACCAGCAGATCGGGATAGCGCCGAATCGGCGAGGTGAAATGGGTGTAATGCTCGTAAGCCAGGCCGAAATGGCCGACATTGTCTGGGCTGTACATGGCCTGCTTCAAGGAGCGCAACATCACGGTTTGCAGAAGCTGGAAGTCCGGACGGAGCTTGACCTTTTCAAGCAACACAGCGTAATCCTTGGCACACGGATCGTCGCCACCGCCCAGAGCAAGGCCGAACTCGCCGAGGAAACTGCGCAGATTCTTCAGCTTTTCGTCACCTGGCGCGGCATGAATGCGGTAGAGGCACGCTTGCTTGTTTTCAGCCAGAAAGTCAGAAGCACAGACATTCGCCGCCAACATGCATTCCTCGATCACCCGGTGGGCATTGTTGCGCACCACCGGCACAATATTCTCGATCTTGCCGAGTTCGTTGAAGACCATTTGGGTTTCGGTCGTCTCGAAGTCGATCGCCCCACGCTGGGCCCGGGCCGTGTGCAGCGCCTGGAAAAGCTTGTAAAGGTTTTTGATGTGCGACTGCAGCGCCAGATGAACCTCGTTTTCCGGCTCAGCCTCGCCGGACAACCATGACCACACCAGGTTATAAGTCAGCCGTGCCTTGGAACGGAAAACCGCGGGATAAAAGCGATATTTGCCAATCTTGCCGGCCGCGCTGATCTCCATGTCGCAAACCATCGCCATCCGTTCGACATCGGGATTCAGTGAACAGATGCCATTCGACAATTTCTCCGGCAACATCGGAATCACCCGACGGGGGAAATAGACCGAATTCCCCCGCTCCATCGCCTCCTTGTCGAGCGCCATGCCCGGCTTGACGTAATGCGAGACATCGGCGATCGCCACGATCAGTCGCCAGCCGCGCCCCTTCTTCTCGCAAAAAACAGCATCGTCGAAATCGCGCGCTGTTTCGCCGTCAATGGTCACCAGCGGCAAATCACGCAAATCTTCACGCCCGACAAAATCCGCCTTCTTGACCTTGTCCGGCAACGCCTTGTTTTCCTCCAGTGCCGCCTTGGAAAACTCAAAAGGCAAATCGTGTTTGCGTAATGCAATCTCGATTTCCATGCCCGGATCGGCATAATTTCCCAGCACCTCGGTAATCCGCCCAATCGGCTTGGAGAACTTGCTCGGCTGTTCGATGATATCGACCATCACCACCATGCCGGATTCGGCCTTGATCTTCGCTTTTTTCTCTGGCGGCACCAGAATATCCTGCGCAATGCGACGGTTTTCCGGCACAACGAAAACCAGTCCATGCTCAACCAATACGCGCCCGACAACACGCGTGTTCGCGCGCTCGGTCACCTCGACGATACTTCCCTCAGGGCGCCCCTTGCGGTCGACACCCATAACTCGCACCAAAGCACGGTCACCATGCAGCACCTTGGCCATTTGATGCTGAGCCAGAAAAATATCGGGGCTACCGTCATCAGGAACCAGGAATCCATAACCATCCTGATGCCCCTGAATCTTGCCCGCCGTGAGGCTCGCCCGCTCGGGCAAAATGTAGGTGCCCTTGCGGTTGCGCAGCAATTGCCCTTCCCGCTCCATCGCCCCCAACCGGCGCTGGAACATCTCTTGTTCGCTCTCGGCAATATCGAGCAATTCGGTCAGTTCAACAAAACTCAAGGGGCGAGCTTCATCGGTCAACACTTGAGTCACATACTCACGTGACGGCAGTGGAAGTTCGTAACGAGTCGACTCCCTTTCGAAGAAGGGATCGGCCCGGCGAATTTTTGACAGCTTTTTAATTGACATCTCTTTGTCTTTCTCTATAATGGCGGCTCTTCGCACCTGTGCCCAGGTGGCGGAATTGGTAGACGCACTAGTTTCAGGTACTAGCGGGTAACTCCGTGGGGGTTCGAGTCCCTTCCTGGGCACCAGCGATTTTGATAGAAGGCCTTGTTAAAACAAGGCCTTTTTTCATTTCTGCCTCGGGTTTTCAACAAGCAGCCCAAAAGCAACTTGCGGTAACAAACACATTGTCTCACAGCACATCCCTGCCGTCCTCCGGCAACAATTGCTAACACTTACGTACACAGCGCAGGTCATCGACACCGGCCCTGCAGCGTTATTTGGCTCATCAATACGATAATTGTGAGCCAAACCATGAAAAAGATAACCAGCCTCTGCGTTGCCATCAGCCTTGCGCTCGGTACCGCAGGAAACGCCTACGCTGACCGCAACCGCCATGATGGCTATCGTGCGCCCCAGCACAATCATGGTCACCACAACGATTACGCTTATCGCGACCATGGCCGGCGTCATGGCTCCAACTGGGCTGGGCCAGCAGCGATATTGGCCATTACCGGGCTAGCCATTGGCGCCGCCGCCTACAGTCATGCCAATGCGGCCCCCGTCTATGCGGCGCCGGTTTATTCACCGCCACCGCGGCCGATTCAAGTCTCGCCGGAATCAGGCAACTGGTACTACTGCGGCTCGTCCGGGCAATACTATCCTTACGTTCGCTATTGCGACGAAGGCTGGCAATCGGTAATGCCACCACGCCAATAACGGAAAACGGGCCAAAAGGCCCGTTGACCGCACCCCGCAGGAAGTACCCTTGGGGTGAAGCATTTTGCAGACGACTATTGATTGAAAGGATGCTGCTTCAAAATCGTCTCGTCACGCTCAGGGCCGGTCGATACGATCGCGATAGGCACTTCGCATAGCACTTCCAGACGATTCAAATATGCTTGAGCATTGGCCGGCAGATCTTCCCAGCGCTTGACGCCAAAGGTTGTATCGCTCCAGCCCGGCATCGTCTCGTAAATTGGCACACAACGAGCAACCTCGTCAGCACCAATCGGCAGCAAATCAATGACTTTGCCGTCGAGCGTATAGCCGGTACAAATATTCAGCTCTTTTAACCCATCAAGCACATCAAGCTTGGTGATGCAAAGTCCGGTCAAGCCGTTAATCCGACCGGAGCGACGCAAAGCGGCCGCATCAAACCAACCACAGCGACGTTTACGACCAGTCACCGTGCCAAACTCACGGCCGACCTGTGACATCTGGTAACCCGGCACGCCTTCGGTTTCAATATCCAGTTCACTCGGGAACGGACCGCCGCCCACACGGGTGCAGTAAGCCTTGGTGATACCCAAGACATAGTGCAGCATGCCTGGACCGACGCCAGCACCAGCAGAAGCCTGACCAGCGACGCAATTGGACGAAGTGACAAACGGATAGGTTCCGTGATCGATGTCGAGCAGCGTACCTTGCGCCCCCTCAAACAGCATGTTGTGGCCAGCCTTGTTGGCCGCATAGAGCGCTGCCGACACGTCAGTCACCATCGGCCGAATCTGCTCCGCATCAGCCATCGCCTGATCAAGCACCGTCTGATAATCAACAGCAGGCACCTTGAAATACTGGGTAAGCATGAAGTTGTGATATTCGAGCACTTCCTTCAATTTCTCAGCGAAACGCTCAGGGTTGAAAAGGTCATAGACTCGCAGACCACGACGGGAAACCTTATCCTCGTAAGTCGGGCCGATACCTTTGCCGGTTGTGCCAATCTTCTGGTCAGTCGCTTTGGCATCTTCGCGAGCACGATCAATCGCTGAGTGGTACGGCAGAATAATCGGGCAACCCGGGCTGATTTTCAGGCGTGAGCGAACTTCAATCCCACCTCTTTCCAGCTCGGCAATTTCCGACAACAGGTGGTGAATGTCGAGCACAACCCCGTTCCCGATGTAACACTGGACCCCATCACGCACGATACCCGAGGGCACGAGGTTCAGCTTATAGACCTGCTCACCGACAACCAGCGTATGCCCCGCATTGTGACCCCCTTGAAAACGAACCACGCCTTGAGCATGATCGGTCAGCCAGTCAACAATTTTCCCCTTACCCTCATCACCCCACTGGGTGCCTACCACGATGACATTTTTAGCCATTTTTAATCCTCTTGAATCGCTTCGATAATCCATTGTCCACCGACCAAAACCAACTTGCGGTCACAGCGCGGCCCCTCGCAGGCAGTTTCTCCTGGTAGCAGCTCAACGACGATCTCACCCTGTTCACGCAATGCGAGAACATGAGCTGCAAGCGACTTGTCATGACCCGCGCAGGGAGCCAGGATGCCGGCCTGTTGACACCCGGGCGGTACCAGACGGGCGACTTCGCGCAAATCCATTGAAAAGCCAGTGGCAGGACGCGCCCGACCGAAGGTTTTGCCAGCACCGTCATAACGTCCACCGAGGGCGATCGCCGCCGGATAATCCGGGCAGTAGGCGGCAAAAACCACGCCATTGTGATAATGATAGCCACGCAGATCGGAGAGATCGACCGAGAATGGCAGCTCCGAAGCGGCCTCAATCAGATGCCGCAAGCACTCAAGCGCGGCCGTGATGGCTGGCAAGGCTGGCAATTCGGCAGCAGCACGAGCTAGCACCTCTACGCCACCATAAAGTTGCGGCAAAATTAACAACGCTTCGCGATAGGGTGAAGGCACATTGACGCAAACCTCCATCAGAGCCGGTACATCCTTGGCCTGCAAGAGGCTGAGCACCTTGTTTTCAATCTCTTTCGGCAGATTTGCTGCCTCTGCAAGTGCGCTGAAAATGCCGACATGCCCCAGATCGACTCGACTGATCGGCAATTTAATCTCTGCACAAGCACCGGCCATCAAGCGAATAACGTCAAGATCAGCCGCGATGCCGGCGTAACCGTAGAGCTCGGCACCAATCTGTACTGGCTCACGACCCGCCGAAACGCTGGCTGGCAGGGTGTGCAGCACGCTGCCGCAGTAACAAAGCCGAGTAACCCCCTGATGATTAAGAAGATGCGCGTCAATGCGTGCCGCCTGGGGCGTGACGTCGGCACGAACCCCCATTGTCCGGCCGGACAACTGATCGACCAGTTTGAAAGTGCGCAACTGTAAATCCTGACCAGCCCCCGTTAACAAGGACTCCAGGTATTCCAGCATCGGCGGCATGACAAATTCGTAGCCATGGGCACGAAAGTGATCGAGGACAGTACGACGCAGGCGCTCAATGCGCGCGGCCTCAGCCGGCAGCGCATCGGCAATATATTCAGGCAGTAGCCAATTCATGAGAAGAACATTAGAAGAACGAGACCGATAAGCATCGAAGTCAAACCGATGAAACGAATCTGCCCGTCCGAAAGTTGAATGAGGCGGCGAAAGGTTTCACGCCATGCCGCCGGAGCTATGAATGGCATGATGCCTTCAAGTATAAGCATCAGTGCAAATGCAATCAGGAGCGACGAGGTCATTTTCCTTTGTCGTTGCTGCGCCCAGCGCCACTCTTCATGTACTTGAAGAAGTCAGAACTCGGCTCAACGACCAGAATGTCACTCTTGTTTTTAAAGCTGCTGCGATAGGCCTCGAGGCTGCGGTAGAAGGCATAGAAATCAGGACTCTGCCCAAATGCCTGACCGAAAATCGCAGTTGCCTTGGCATCGCCTTCACCTTTGATTTTCTGTGCGTCGCGATAAGCGTCGGCAATGATGACTTCGCGCTGACGATCAGCATCAGCCCTGATTTTCTCTGCCTCGGCCGAACCTTCCGAACGCAGTTCATTAGCAACCCGCTTGCGTTCCGCCTCCATTCGACGGTAGACCGCATCACTCACCTCTGTAGGCAACTCAACGCGCTTCAAGCGAACATCAACGATCTGAATGCCAATCTTGCGCGCATCGATATCTGCCTTTTGCCGCATCTGCTCCATGATTTTGTCACGCTCGCCAGACACCACATCTTGCACGGTACGCTTGCCGAACTCTTCGCGCAGACCAGCATTGACCGTCTGGTTCAGTCGCGTACGGGCACGCGTTTCATCACCGCTCACCGAAATGTAATAAAGGCTGGGATCAATAATGCGCCACTTGATGTAAGAATCAACCAGCACATTCTTTTTCTCCGAAGTGATGAAGCGCTCCGGATCAGCATTGTCCAATGTAATGATGCGTTTCTCGAAATAGCGCACATTCTGGATCATCGGAATCTTGAAATTCAGACCTGGCTCGGTAATGACTTTCTTGACTTCACCCAATTGGAAAACCAACGCGTACTGGCGCTGATCCACAGTGAAAATCGACATCGCCAGCACCACCAGAATGGTGGCGATGATTCCGCCCAACAGATTAATACGCGAACTCATCACCGTCCCTCCCGATCACGCGAACGCAGCGAGCCATCGCGCGAACTTGAAGAATAAGATCCGCCACCAACCTGCGGCGCCCGCTCAAGCTGCGGCGGAACCTCCGACGATAACGGTCCGGAACCCGCCCTGACCGGCGCAGAAGAACTATCTGCAGCCCCGATTTGCGTGGCAGCCACACCGGCAGCACCCTGCATCAATTTATCGAGCGGCAAATAGAGCAAATTCCCCTGGCCTTTGGCGTCTACCAGAACCTTGCTCGTATTCGCATAAACCTGCTCCATAGTTTCAAGATACATCCGCTGGCGCGTCACTTCTGGTGCCTTGGCATACTCAACCTGAACCTGCTTGAAGCGGGAAGCGTCACCCTCTGCTGTCGCAATGACTCGCTGTTTATGGCCGTTAGCTTCTTCCATCAAGCGTGCGGCGGTACCCTTGGCTTTCGGAATAACATCGTTGGCGTAAGCTTGGCCTTCGTTCTTTTGGCGCTCGCGGTCCTGTCCTGCTTTTACTGCATCATCAAATGCCGCCTGAACCTGCTCGGGCGGCTGCGCATTCTGCATGGTGACCTTGGAAACCAGAATACCGCTCTTGTAGCGGTCAAGAATATCCTGCATCAGCTTGGCTGCTTCAGTCGCAATTTGCTCACGGCCTTCATAAAGCACGAAGTTCATTTTGCTCTTGCCGACAATTTCACGAACAGCCGACTCAGCTGCGCCCATGACAGCTTCGTCAGTCGAGCGATTATTGAAGAGATACTCAACCGGATCTTTCAATATGTACTGTACGGCGAACTGAATATTTACGATGTTTTCGTCATCGGTCAGCATCAGCGCCTCTTTGAGCACCTTGTTTTTCTCGGTACCGCGATAACCGATTTCCAGGGTGCGCACGCCGGACAAATTCACCAGCTCATGCGCCTGAAACGGATAGGGAAAACGCCAGCGCAAACCAGGTTCGGTCGACTCCTTGTAGCTACCAAACTGCAGCACGAGGCCGCGTTGCGACGCATCGACAATGTAGAAACCGGAAGCCAGCCAGACAACTGCTACCAAACCGGCAATCAGGGTCAAGCCACCGCCCAGAAATTTGGGATTGAAATCGATCTGTGGCATGCGCGGGCCATCACCGCCACCATTGCCACCGCCGCCTTTTTTGCCGAACATGCCGTTTAGCTTACGGTTGAAGTCACGCCATAATTCTTCAAGATCTGGCGGACCGTCATTGGGGCGACGTGGGCCGCCCCCATTGGGCTTATCACCGTCATTACCACCACGGCTGCCCCACTGCGGGTCATTAAGCGACATAAAAATACCTAGTGTTGGAATCATCGAGGTTGGGAGTTCAATTAATATAATTCTGTTGAGCTTCGAAAGCGGCATCTGCCAGTGCTTTTTGCCTTACCTTGGCTTTTTCTCGCGCATACGCTGCGAGCGATTCACGCAAGAAATCCAAACCCTCTCCGGAGCGCGCACTAACTCGAGCGCGCGCGATGTTACCATATTCATCCAGATCGATTCCGGGTGAGACCTCAGTCAGGTCAATCTTGTTCCAGACAATCAACTGTCTCACTTTCCTGGCACCGATTTCCTGAAGAACCTTGTTAACTTCAGATATTTGCTCGTCTCTTGCGTGACTTGCGCTATCCACTACATGCAATAGCAGATCGGCATCGGTAGCTGCTTCAAGGGTTGCGTGGAAGGCATCAACCAGTGAGTGAGGCAAATCCCGGATAAACCCAACGGTATCTGAAATGACAATATTTCCGGCACCTTCAATCCACAGCTTGCGCGAGGTCGTGTCGAGTGTCGCAAAGAGCTGGTTAGCCGTATAGACGCCAGCGTGGGTCAGCGCATTAAACAACGTCGACTTACCAGCATTGGTATAACCAACGAGTGAAACATTCAGGACATCGCCGCGCATTCGCGCCTTGCGCTGCACATCGCGCTGCCGGGAAAGTTTGACCAGACGCTCTTTCAGCAGTTTGACGCGAACGCCCAACAATCGACGATCGGTTTCAAGCTGGGTTTCCCCCGGGCCGCGCATACCGATTCCACCCTGCTGGCGCTCAAGGTGAGTCCAGCCACGAACCAGTCGCGTCGACAAATGTTCCAACTGTGCAAGCTCAACCTGCAACTTCCCCTCGGCGCTGGAAGCGCGCAAGGCAAAGATATCGAGAATCAGACTGGTTCGGTCAATCACCCTGCATTTGAGTTCGCGTTCAAGATTGCGTTCCTGCGCTGGCGTCAATTCATGATTAAAAATCACCAGGTCAGACTCAGTCGCTGCCAACATGGCCGCAATTTCCTGAACTTTACCTTTGCCAGCGTAAGTTTTAGGATCTGGACTATGCCGAGGCCCGCGGACTTCGGCAACCACGTCACCACCTGCCGACTCGGCAAGTAGCCTAACTTCTTCCAGCTGATCTTCAAGATCAGCCTGACCAAAGTCGAGCTGAACGATCACCGCACGCTCACCAGCGGCTGGTCGTTCAATCATGGGCGTTTCCGGACGAGAGAAGCAGCGGCCCGCCAAACCGGCGGGCCGTGTAGCTGGCGATAATTATTCCGCCGCTTGTTCTTGCTGGAGGTTTACCGGGCGAGCCGGAACCACCGTAGAGATGGCATGTTTATATACCATCTGGGTAACCGTATTCTTCAACAGTACGACGTACTGGTCGAAGGATTCAACCTGGCCCTGCAATTTAATTCCATTGACGAGATAAATCGAAACTGGAACGTGTTCTCTGCGAAGAGCGTTGAGGAAGGGGTCTTGTAGCAATTGCCCTTTGTTGCTCATGGTGTGGACTCCATGTCTGTTGTTATGAGCTATCTAATGTACCGAAAATTACTTCTCGGTGGCGAAGTATTTACGGTTTATTTCTTGGCTTACCGGCGAAAGGATTTTCGCTGGCGACAAACTGGATTTTCAAAGGCGTTCCCTGCAACTTGAAAGCCTCACGAAAAACATTTTCAAGATAGCGACGATAGCTGTCGCCAATATGATCAACGGCACTGCCATGAACCACGATGATCGGTGGATTGGAACCGCCCTGGTGGGCATAACGCGGTTTCGGACGGAAAAGCCCATGCTTGGGTGGCGCCTGCTTGGCCACCGCATCGGCCAGGACTCGCGCCAGACGTGGCGTTGTCATCTTCGACATGGCCGCCGAAAAAGCGGCGTCCACTGAACGGAAGGTGGCTTCCAGGCCGACATTGTTACGTGCCGAAATGAAGTGGAATTTGGCGAAATCGAGGAATTGCAGCTTACGCTGCAGAATCACGCGCGTTTGTTCGCGCGTGTAGGCATCAAGACCATCCCACTTATTAACCGCGACGACCAGCGCCCGTCCGGATTGCACGATGAAATCAGCGATATGGGCATCCTGATCGGAAATGTCCGCCTGCGCATCCACCATCAGAATAACCACATTGGCATCTTCAATGGACTGCAGTGTTTTCACGACCGAAAACTTCTCGATGGTTTCGAACACCTTGCCACGCTTGCGCATGCCAGCGGTATCGATCAGCACATATTTCCGACCACCCCGCTCGAAATCAATTTCGATCGAATCACGCGTCGTTCCTGGCGCATCGAAGGCAATGACCCGCTCTTCACCGAGCAGCGTATTAATCAGGGTGGATTTACCCACATTCGGACGCCCAACGATGGCGACACGAATCGCTGTCGATTTTGCTTCATCCTCGTCAGGCTCGGGGAAACTGGCCAGCGCCAAATCCACAATGCCGCGCACGCCTTCGCCGTGAGCAGCGGAAATGGCGTTCGGCTCACCCAAACCAAGCTCATGGAAATCCGATTCGGCCATGCCGGAATCAAGACCTTCCGATTTATTAACCGCAATAAAAACAGGGCGACCAATACGCCGTAGCTTATTGGCAATTTCCTTATCGTGTGGCGTTACACCGGAACGACCGTCGACGACAAAAATGACCGCATCGGCTTCAGCAATGGCCTGCTCGGTCTGGCGTGCCATTTCGTGCATGATGCCTTCGGTGACGAGCGGCTCGAAACCGCCGGTATCAACCACAAGATAAGGCTTGCTGCCCAGCTTGCCATGACCGTAATGACGATCACGGGTCAAACCTGGCATGTCGGCGACGATGGCGTCGCGCGACTTGGTCAGGCGATTGAACAGGGTGGATTTGCCGACATTGGGTCGGCCAACCAGGACTAACGTAGGTTTCATTGCGCCTCGATTAAGCTCGTATTACCGCCAACGGTTTGCACCAGAAAGCCGGATTCGAGCAATTGGACCGTGGCACGAACAGGTGTGCCATCAGTTTTTTGACGGGCAGCAAAGCTCCCGTCTTCGCGGGAGAGGAAATGAACAATCCCTTCCGCATCAGCCACCGCGACCAAGCCACGGCGTACAGCCGGGCCGGAAGTGCGACGGTTCAACAGCTTGTCCTGCTTCCACAAGCTACTACCGGACAGGCGATCCAGCGCATGCACGGCGCCCTTGTCGTCGGTGACGAACAGATAACGCCCATCAAGCGCCAGACCCGTGGCAGAGGAAAGATCGCGTGACCAGATCATTGCCCCGCCCTGCCCCATATCGAAACAAGCAACACGACCCTGGAAGGCGACGGCACAGACCTGACGGCCATCAACCACCGGCGGTGCAACAATATCGGCGACGCGATCGAGTTCGGTTGCCCCTTTTGGCAGAGCAACCGCCCCCTCCCAGACTGGTGCGCCATTTTGGATGGAGAGCGCCACCAGCTTGCCGCCCGGGAAACCGACAAAAATATATTGATCAGCAAATACCGGGGAACCCGCACTACGGATCGACAACGGCGGCGTCGAGCGCTGATAGACCCACTTGCGGCCACCATCCGAGGCGTCAAGCAGGAAAACGCGGTTGTCGCCGCTCTTCACTGCCACGCCTTGGTCGCCGACGGTGGGAGCCGCCAGCACTTCACTGGTCACTTTGGCCTGCCAGACGGGCTTGCCATCCTCGGCCGAAAACGCCAGTACGTCACCCTTCGACGTCCCAACGACGACCAGACGGTTGTTCGCACCCACGCCCGCCGACAGCGGCTGGCCGGCTTTTATCTTCCAGACTGATTTTCCGTCTTCCAGCTTGTTGACCGTACCATCCGCCGCCGCAACAAAAACGGCATTACCGACAACCGCCGGAGAGAAGCTGAAATCACCGGCTTTGCCGGCGCTGAACGACCAAAGGGTGCGAACGTCGGCGGTCGCCGCAATCGGCTTCAAGGCCGCCATTTTTGGGCCGGCAGTAGTGAACGGATTGATTGAGTCAAGTGAATCGGAAACTGTGGCGCACCCGCTCAGCAACAAACCGGCAGCACCAAGAGCAGCAAGCTGTCGCAACATCAGGCGGCCTCACCCAGGCTATCAAGTTTCTGCTGTAACAATTCGCGGCCAGCACCGGGCTTGCCCATTGCTTTTTCCTGTGCGGCCTTGTAGGCCGCGCGTGCTTCAACTTTTTTACCTTGGGCAACCAGGATGTCGCCTTTCAATTCCAGAAAGCGTGCATCGAAAATTGCCGAATGACCAACTTCAAGCTGCTTCAGGGCTTCGTCGTAAGCCTTTTCATCCAATGCCACCGCAGCCAGTCGCAAACGGGCAATATCCTTGACTTCATCCTTGCCATTGTCGGCCGCCCAAACCAGCTGTGCTTTGGCAGTTTTCAGATCGCCGGCTTCAAAAGACTGCTTGGCCGCCAGCAATGCACCGAGAGACGCATACGACGTGCTACCAAATTTCTCCGCCAACTCACCCGCTGCTGCCTTGATCTTCTGGGCATCACGAGCCGCTACGGCCTGTTCAAGCACCGCATAAATGGCCGAAGCCTGGGTCGACTGGCCTCGCTGATACCAGTTCCAACCCTGCCAGGCAATGACACCCAGACAAAACACCGTGACCACGGTGGTCACCAGATTGCCATGCATTTTCCACCAGGTTTTCAGCGTATCCAGCTGTTCCTGCTCTTCAAGATCGTAGTGCGCCATGCTGCTTATTCCTCGTCCGTTTCGTCCGAATCAATCATTTGTCCGATGATGGCTTCTGCCAGATCGTCCACTTTGAGTTTTAGTTGCGCCGAACCTGCTTCGCGCAGCGGCTTCAACTGGGCTTCCCCGGTCAACGCCTCATCGTCGCCAATAATGACGGCAAATGCTGCGCCGCTACCATCGGCCTTCTTCATTTGTGACTTGAAACTACCGCCGCCGCAATGCAAAAGGACGTTGATCCCCTGATCGCGCAAACCTTCGGCGACCCGGAAAGCGAGACGCGATGCCGCCTCACCCTGATGCACGAAATAGACATCAGGCGCCGGGGCTGCCGGCTCACCGCCGGACTCTTTGATCAAGGCAATCAGACGCTCAACGCCCATGGCAAAACCACAGGCCGGCGCGGGCTTGCCGCCGAGCTGGCTGACCAGGCCATCGTAACGGCCACCGGCACAAACCGTCCCTTGGGCGCCGAGACGATCGGTGACCCATTCAAAAACGGTCAGATTGTAATAATCCAGGCCACGGACCAGACGCGGGTTGATCTTGTAGGGCACGCCGGCATCGCGCAAAACACGCTGCACACCTTCGAAATGAGCCAGTGACTCGTCACCGAGATAATCAATCAGCTTGGGCGCTGCGGTGCATAAATCCTGCATCGCCGGATTCTTGGTATCAAGAATGCGTAGCGGGTTGGTGTGCAGGCGACGCTTGGCTTCTTCATCGAGCAGCTCGGCGTTTTCCTCGAAATAAGTAATCAGCGCGGCGCGATGCTGGGCCCGCTCTTCCGGCTGGCCGAGGCTGTTGAGCTGCAACTCGATGCCTTCCAGTCCAAGATCGCCCCACAGGCGCGCCCCCATCAGGATCATTTCGGCGTCGATATCCGGTCCAGCCATACCGAAAGACTCAACGCCGACCTGATGAAACTGGCGATAACGCCCTTTTTGCGGACGCTCGTGGCGGAACATCTGGCCGATGTAATACAGACGCTGGGTCTGACGTGCCGCCAGATTGTGTTCAATGACGGCGCGGACGCAACCAGCCGTCCCTTCCGGCCGCAGGGTCAGCGCTTCGCCGTTCAGGCCGTCGATGAAGGAATACATTTCCTTTTCAACGATATCGGTCACTTCACCGATTGCGCGCTTGAACAGTGGCGTCGGCTCGACGATCGGCAGGCGAATCGGCCGATAGCCGTAGCCCTTTAGCCACGAACGGATGGTGTCCTCGAACAGTTCCCAGAATTCAGCTTCGTCGGGCAGGATGTCGTTCATCCCGCGCACGGCTTGCAAGGTTTGACTCATGACTTCAGTTTCTTGGTGTAGGTGCGCTCGACATAGCGCTCGATAATCTGTTTGAACTCATTGGCGATGTTATCGCCTTTCAGCGTGACCGTTTTTTCGCCATCCTCAAAAACCGGCGCTGACGGTGCTTCACCCGTGCCCGGCAGCGAAATACCGATATTGGCGTGCTTTGATTCGCCCGGGCCATTGACGATGCAGCCCATCACGGCCAGCGTCATGTTCTCGGCGCCATCGTAATGCAGCTTCCATTCCGGCATTTTGGCCCGGACAAAATCCTGTACTTCACCGGCCAGCTCCTGGAACAAGGTACTCGTTGTCCGACCGCAACCAGGACAGGCCGCAACCATCGGCGTAAACGCCCGCAACCCCATCGTCTGGAGTATTTCCTGACCGACAATAACTTCCTGACTGCGCGAGCCACCCGGCTCCGGCGTCAGGGAAATACGAATGGTGTCGCCAATACCTTCCTGCAGCAAAACAGAGAGTGCTGCGGTCGACGCGACAATTCCCTTGGAACCCATGCCGGCCTCGGTCAAGCCGAGGTGCAAGGCGTAATCAGCCCGCTTTGAAAGCTCGCGGTAAATCGCAATCAAATCCTGCACGCTGGAAACCTTGCAGGAAAGAATGATTTTTTCGCCAGCCAGCCCGACCTCTTCCGCCTTGGCGGCCGATTCCAGCGCTGAAGTCACCATTGCGTAGCGCATGATTGCCGTCGCATCAAGCGGTTCGGCCTTGCGGCTATTTTCATCCATGACGCGGGCGAGCAAATTCTGGTCAAGGCTGCCCCAATTAACACCAATGCGTACCGGCTTGTCGTACTTGCAGGCCAGCTCGATCATCTGGGCAAATTGCTCATCCTTTTTCTTGCCAAAACCGACGTTGCCCGGATTGATCCGATACTTGGCCAGCGCCTCGGCACAGCCAGGATGATCAATCAACAAGCGATGGCCGTTGTAATGAAAGTCACCAATCAACGGCACATTGCAATTCATGCGATCGAGATGCTCGCGGATTTTTGGCACGGCAGCGGCAGCTTCCGGCGTATTTACCGTAATGCGCACCAACTCGGAGCCGGCGCGAGCCAGCTCGGCGGTTTGCAATGCTGTCGCCAGATAATCCACCGTATCGGTATTGGTCATCGACTGGATGACCACCGGCGCACTGCCGCCAATCGTCACATGACCAATCTTGCAGCTACGCGTCAGGCGCTTGGTAAGGGCACTCACGGATTACTCCAGAACAAGACGGGCTACTTCGCCACGGGTATGGGGTGCCAGATCAACTGCCTGGCCGTGCGAAAAAACCCGCACGCCCGGTGCATAGCCAATGACCAGCGAAAGCGGTCCCGGGCCAGAGAGGGTTTGCTCGGTGCCGGCAGATACGCGCTGAGAAAAAATCGGCTTGTTATCGCGATCACGGACTTCCAGCCAGGATTCCTTATCAAAAACAAAACGCAGTTGTGGGGCATTAGCCATCGTCGCTGGTTTTGTTTCGGGCGCGGTGGCCGGCAAGCTTGCGCTTGGTGCAGACGCTTGCGCGACATCACCGGGTGCAGCCTCGGCGGGCGTTGCCTGCGGATTCATAATCTGCTGCGGCGTTGTGCCTGGCGGAAAAATCGGTTCGGCGGGCGCGATGACTGTCGGCGCTGCAACCGGGGCAACCGGCGCCGGCGCTTCCTTGCGGGCCAGCGAGTCAAGCAAGCCCTGGGTGCTTTCACGCAAGACAGAAAGATCGTTGGGAATCAGGAAATAGGCCAATGCCGCAACAACAACGAGCGCAATTCCAGTAACTACAACCGCGCGGTCACGCCTCGACGCCCCGCCCGCCTGCGGCATAGTCGCAGGTGCGTTTTCCGAAACCGTCAGGTTATTCGCTGGCTTTTCGAGACTGCTATCCAGCTGAGCCATCAGCGGCGCAGGGTCCATATTGACGAGCCGGGCGTAATTGCGGACGAAGCCGCGCACAAAAGTATTCCCCGGCAAGCCCTGCCAATTGCCCGCCTCCAATGCTTCAAACTGGCGTTGGCCAAGCTTCAGCGCATGAGTCATATCGGTTGCACTCATCCCGAGCGCCTCGCGTGCCAGCCTTAGCTTTTCGCCGACATGCGGTTCAGACGTCAAATTTGTATTTTCGGCGGCGACTTCACCACCATTCAACTGCTCACTCATTCGAAATTACCTTTGAGGAATTCTTGATACTCAGGCGAAGCAGGATAGCGGCCACGAAGTTGCGAGGCAAAGCCGCCCTCTGCGACCCGGTTGCCCAACTTGCGCTCGATCCGTAAACCCAACCAAATCGCTTCAGCGGTTGGCGGCTCCATCACTTTGAACACATCGGCAAGATAAAGCCGGGCCTCTTCGAGCGTCCCGCGCTTGTAAAGCAGCTTGGCCATCTGGAAACGCGCCGTCATGCCGCCATCACGCGACAACTGGATGCCCTGCAGTAAATAACCCTGCGCACCGTCGAGATCACCCGCTTTCAACGCGCAGGTTCCGGCGTTGGTATAAGCGCGCTCAGGCGTTTCGTAGAGCGGGCTTTTCAAGGCATTCAGAAAATAGGCGATCGACTGGCGCTCTCGGCCGGTGTCACACAAATACCAGCCATAATTATTATTCACTTCCGGGTCATTCGGCGCCAAGCTCAACGCCCGCTGGAAGTCGCTCTCAGCCTTGCCATATTCCTTGAGCGCACCGTAGACCAGACCGCGAATGCTGTACGCCTGAAAATAGCTGGAATCGGCAGCCAGCGCGATACCCAGCTCATCGAGCGCAACCGACATACTGCCGCCCTGAAAATACATGGCGCCAAGCTCGGTATGAATTTTGGCCCGGTTACGCGGGTCATTCGCATTCTGCGTCCGCGTATTCGCCGGCTGTTCAAAGGTGTACTGCGCCTGCGCGGCAAAAACCGACAGCGCACCGAGACAAACGCCCACAATCCCGTGTTTCAGCGAAAAGTTCATCATGGCCTGATCTCCTTGAGAGCGATAACCCGCCCGGCTGTTCGCTTGGTCTTGTCCTTGACTTGACCGGCCAATTGACCACAAGCGGCATCGATATCGTCGCCCCGCGTCTTGCGCGTTGTGGTGATGATACCGGCGGCCATCAGAATATCGGCAAAACGCCGTACCCGTTCAGCCGGCGAACGCAGAAATGGCGAGCCTGGAAAGGGATTGAAAGGGATCAGGTTGAATTTGCACGGCACCGTCTTGACCAGACTGATCAATTGGCGGGCGTGGGTGTCGCTGTCGTTCACACCTTCGAGCATGACGTACTCGAAAGTGATGAAATCGCGCGGCGCTTTTTCCAGATAACGGCGGCAGGCGGCCATCAATTCGACCAGCGGATATTTCTGGTTGATCGGTACCAATTCATCGCGTAGCGCATCATTCGGCGCATGCAGTGAGACCGCCAAAGCCACCGGACACTCGTCGCGCAGACGATCCATCACCGGCACCAGGCCGGAAGTTGAGACGGTGACACGGCGGCGCGACAGGCCGTAGGCGTTATCGTCCAGCATCAAGCGCAGCGCAGTAACCGTATTTTCAAAATTGGCCAGCGGCTCGCCCATGCCCATCAGCACGACGTTGGAAATCACCCGTTCATCACCGTGCACCGCACCGAGGGCGCGGTTGGCCAGCCAAACCTGGCCGATGATTTCCGCCACCGTCAGATTGCGGTTGAAACCTTGCTTGCCGGTCGAACAAAAAGCGCAATCAAGCGCGCAACCGGCTTGCGTCGACACGCACAACGTGCCGCGCTCGACCTCGGGAATGAACACCGTTTCCACCGCATTGCCATTGCCGACATCGATCAAAAATTTACGTGTTCCGTCTTCCGAAACCTTGTCGGAAACCACGGTGGGCGGCGCGATTACCGCCGTTGCCTTGAGCTTTTCACGCAGGCTTTTGGCAATATCAGTCATGGCGTCGAAGTCCGCCACGCCCGAACGATGAATCCAGCGTAGCACCTGCTTGGCGCGGAAGGGCTTTTCACCCTGCTCGGCAAACCAGGCAGTCAGGCCTTCGGCATCGAAATCTAAAAGGTTTTGCATCAGCATCCTAAACCGTCATTCCCGCCGGAGCGGGAATTCAGCACAAACTGAGTCCCCGCTTGCACGGGGACGACGGATATTTAAATCAACGACCTGAATAAACGTTCATGCCCGGGAAAAAGAAGCCAATTTCCGCGGCGGCGGTTTCCGGTGCATCAGAGCCGTGAACGGCGTTGGCATCGATGGATTCAGCGAAATCAGCGCGGATCGTGCCGGCATCGGCTTTCTTCGGATCAGTCGCGCCCATCAGTTCGCGGTTCTTGGCAATGGCGCTTTCGCCTTCCAGCACCTGGATCATCACCGGGCCGGAGATCATGAAATCAACCAGATCCTTGAAGAAAGGACGCTCTTTGTGCACGCCGTAAAACTGACCGGCTTCCTGCGGGGACAACCAAGCCATTTTGGAAGCAATAACCTTCAGGCCATTGGATTCAAAACGGGAGTAGATCTTGCCAATAACGTTCTTGGCAACAGCGTCAGGTTTGATAATTGAGAGGGTGCGTTCGATAGCCATTTATTTACTCCGCAAAAGCTAGTCAGTTGAAAAACCGGTAATTTTAGCAGATAAGGCGCCAGCATGCCCCGCTCAGCGCGCCGACTTTTCCGCCAGCTCAGCCACCAGCGGGTCACGCAAGCGGGCAAATTGCTGCGGTGCAACGTATTGCAGCAATTCCTTGCCATCCTTATCGACCAAAACATCCAGCCCCAACGTCGGATAAAGCAAGTGCCTCCGCGTTTCCGAAAGCACAATGCGCTCACCCGGCTGGCCAAAACGCTGGATGATCGTCGCCTCATCCAGATTGACCGTCGGAATAACGCTGATCGCCTTCACCGGCAATAAATCAGCCGCCGCCAGATCCTCCGGCTGCAGCGTGATCTTGCGCGTCATGCTCTCCATGTGCTTCGCCTTCAGGGCGCGCTCGCGCATCACCGAAATTGCCTCATTTTTGGCGTCCACCGTAACAATCATCTTGGCCAGCACAAAACCCAGCGCAAGCTGAGAATAATAGCCCTCCAGCGAACCCAGCTCGTTCGGCTCGGCAATGATCGCCACCTCAATCTCGCCCCCCAAGCGCTGGCGGACTTCGCCCAGCGTACTGACGCCCGGCTTGAGGCCAAACACACTGCTGCCGCCCTGCGCATCCAGCGTAATCTGCCATGGCAGGTTGCTATTCGGATCAACCCCATCCGTCTTGCCAGCACCGGGAATGAAGAAGGGAATAATCAGCGCCAGCAAGACAAGGGCGATCAGGGAGAAGGCGAATTTCATGGGGTTCCGATAAAAAATTGGGGCGTGCCAAACAATTTGTTACGGCAGCAAGTCACTCAGCCCCGGGAAAGGCGGGGATACCTTATGGATTCCCTTCTAGGCGGGAACGAAAAAACTGAATAAATACGTCATGTTCGGGATCATCAAGAATGATGCGGCACGACTTTTCACCCGGCGAATAAGAAAACTGGTCAGCGCGCTACGCAGCCAACATGGGTGAAACCGTCAAATCGTAGTTCCCGGCAAATAGCGCAGGAACAGAAATGTCTTCATCCAGTTCGTCCCAGTGCAGGCCAACACCCCCGCCGCTGATCACGCAGGCCGTTCGCTGAGTTGGCGTGGCACCCAAAAGCCGCGGGAAAAATGCCAACGGCACACCGAGTTGCCGACCATCGGCCAGGCCAACCCACAACATTGCTTCGTCGAAGCGAACTGATTTAGCTAAAGTGCTCATTCCAACTCCTCTCAATTTCCCCGGCGTGTAACGCAACCTGCTCAAGTATTACCCGTAAATCGTTGGCCGAAAAGCCATAGTTATCAGCCAGCCTGATCTCGGGTTGGAGCCAAATTTTCGCCAAGCATTCTCCACGCTGAGCATGAATGTGAAGAGGCTCCCGAGGATCGCCCTCGTTCGAGAAAAAATGAAAACGAATTCCATTGACGCGAAACACAACCGGCATTGTTTTTCCACTCTCTCCAAACGCGTTCATTTCAGCGCTTCAATTCTTATTTTAGACCATCAAAACACCATCCAGTTTTCACCATACGGCCGGGCACGACCAGGATTTGCAGTCGGTCGGGGAGGCATTTTTCCAGCTACTCAGAAACGGGTGGCTCGATAAAAATTCGTTTCTTTTACTCTGTTAAGTTTTACCGAGCGATCAATGACGCGAAATGATCAACGTATCGTTCGCCTGCTCAACCCGAAAACGCCTGAGAACATTCATCCCCAGCAGTCCTTCGCCCGCCAGATTGGGCATGACCGCAACCTCGATATTGCTTAAGCGGAAGCCGCCAAACGTCATTTCCGGAACCGTTGCGACGCAGCCCTGTGCCTGGCCATTGGCGGTCGAGAAAGTTCGCGGGGTGCAATTTTTAATGCCCGCCTGGGCCGCCATGCCGGACGAAATCGCGACGAAACTGGCGCCGGTGTCCACCATAAAAACCAGCGGAAAACCATTGACGCTGCCGGCGCTCATGTAATGGCCATTCGCCTGCTGCGTCAGAAGCAGCGTGTCACCGGAGGCATCGCCCACTGACTTCAACGAGTTGTAGGCGACCGAAAATCCATCGGGAGATTTATCGGTCGCCGCCAACTGCACCTGCGTCGTCAATCCCGACTGCGCCACCAGGCCGCCATTCATCGTCACCATGGCGCCGCTGGCAAAACCGCTATTCAGATTGCACCAATCCGCCGCCTGGCCGGCATGCAAGGTCAATTCATACTGCCCGGCTGGCACTTGCAACGTCGTCTTCGCGGCGTTATTCACCACCAGCGCCCACTGCCTGGCCCCGGTTTTCAAGTCGCCCAGCACCGCCACCACAGGCAAAGCGTGATTATTGACGAACTGCAAATTCGTCATTGCCTGCGCTGCGCCAGCGGCTGGGGAAAAATGCTGGACCGTACCGGAAGGCGGCAACGCGGCGCATTTTTTCAGCTCATCGAATGGCCCGACAACTTGCTTGCTCGGCAACGCCCAGTTTTTAAAACCGGAAAATGAAGCCCGGTAGTGAAAGCCGGCCCAGACCACGCCGAGCACGATCAACCAAAAAACAACAATCCGGGCCGAGGACGTCCGGGAAATCCGAAAATCCGGCTCATACGGAAATTCCTCCGGTGGGTCTTTCGGCCCGCCACCGCCCCGCCCGCCCCTGAATTCCTTCGGGTTATAGACGCCCTCATTCCGCTCACGGGCCCTCTGGCGCTCCCGCCAATAATCTCTATCCGACAAACCCATCGCTGGCACTCACTCGCTTAAATAGCCCGGGTCACTAAAAGTGTCGTTCCCGCCGGCTCGGGCATGACGGTTTTGGCAAGCTTGGCGGGAAAGCCCACCGCTCACCGTTGCACGCTGTTCGGCGAAGCCCATCACACCGCCATCCAGATTTCGCCATCCTGCCGGGCGCGGCCGAGGGCGACGAGGGTTTGCAGGAGGTCGGGGAGGCGTTTTTTCCAGGCGCCTTTGCCGGTGATGCGGCTGGCGAGTTGGCTTTCGGTGAGGGCTGATTCGGCGAGCAGGCGGGCGAGGAGTGCCATTTGTTCGGGGAGCGTGGCGGGCCAGGCGGTTTTTTGGGCTGCGGCACTGGTGGCTGAGGCGGATTCGACGGCTGCGGTCGACCGGGTTTTTGGCTCATTTTTCGCGTCGACCGTAGCGCCAGCCGTTGTTTCCATCGTCGCCGGCAATTGGGCTTGCGGGTTCTGGTAGGCCGGGCGTAGCCAGCGGATTTGGCCGTTGGCTTCTTCGCGGGCGCGTTCGCTGTTGAGGGCGACCAGGCGGGTGAGGATTTCTTCGCTCAAAGACACGGTCGCTCCCGCGCCGGCGACCGAAGGAAGTGTTGCGCCGGGAGTCGAGTCACTGGCCGCCTGGATTCCCGCCAGCGCCGGCAGGAAGCGCCCTTGAGGTGCGCGGGAATGACGGTTGAAAGGTCGGCCCAGCCGTAGGCTTCGAGGACGGCGGCGTCGAGTTCGTCGTGCAGGGTTTGCAGGACGCTGACCAGGCCTTGTTCGTGGATGGTTTTGTCCTTTGCGGTCAAGGGCTCGCCGCTGCGGATTTTGGCCAGCACGTTGTACATGCCGGTCAGGGTGAGCGTCGCGTGCTGGGCTTGCTGGCGTTTGCGGTGGGCGTCGAGTTGTTCGGCGAGGTCGCGGATGCGGGCTTGTTGTTCGGGGGTGGGGGTTGGGAAGGGGAAGGTTTCGAAGCAACGTGATTGGTTATATCGCGGACGGTCCTCCAACGTGCCGCCCGATGCTAGCGACCAAACGACATGCGGCGCGCTCGATAATATTCCAAGGAAAAACGCATCATCAGTTGCGATAGGCACAAGACCTTGGTCAGGCAAGGTTTCGGCGGATTCAAAAGTAAAAATGCGGTGCTTGGCTGTCATGGGTGTCACGAGATAACGAACAAGTCCAAGAGATGCTGATCGCCATTCGCTTCTCGGTTCAGCAAATATCCACCAGTTATCGCGATAACTAGCCCGCGCATTCTGGTCACGTTCCGGCTTAACCCGGTCATGCAGCCATTGCCAACTTGATGGATATGAATTTCGAAGTTCCCCTTCTCGCATGCCGAAGGTATCGATCACTTTTATCGGGCGAGGCTTATCAGTAAGGTCTTTGCCATTGCGGTAAGTACGCAGAAGAGCACCGTTATCAAGCATTTGTCCTTGCTCTGGAGTAACAAGAAATCCTCCGCCAACAAGAGTAATTCCCCGCAATGCCAGATTTTCATTCGACCTTAATGTCCTAGCTGCAGCGACATTTGCACCCATTGCAAGGTCAGCGTGCAGCACACCAACTCGTGTCGACAGCTTTACCTCCAGACCCTCGCCGCCAGTATCTGTTTCTGTCTCCACCCACGACAGAATCCCGTCAACGTTTTTCCCGCCGGCGCCAACGGTCATGGCGATACGGACAGCGGCGCCATCGGCGTTGTCCACCCACGGGTGGTCGGGGACAGCGAAGACGAGGCTGATGCCCTGATCGAGCGCACCCTGTACGACGCGGCGGTTGAAGGTTTGTGTCAGGCTATTCGTCGTAATGAAGCCGAAGCGCTGGACTTTTTGGGCATTGACCAGCGCGGCGGCGTGTTGCCACCAGAACATGACGTAGTCGGCGGATTCAGGGACTTCGGACCAGCTTGAGCGCAGAGCTTCGACGTAGCCGTCACCAAGCGCATCGCGCATTCGCTTGTTGCCGATGAAGGGCGGGTTGCCGACGATGTAATCGGCCGCCGGCCACGTGGCGCGGCGCGGGTTTTTGTAGCGCAGCACGGGCTGGCGGGCGTTGTCGTCGGGGATTTGTTCGCCGGTGATGGCGTGGGTTTTCAGGGTTTTGCCGTCCCAACGGCTGAGCGGTACGCCGTGTTCGTCGCAGACCATTTCGCTGCCGTCGTGGTCGAGCACGGCATCGCGGCATTCGATATTTTTGAAGTCGCGCAGGATGGGGCTGGGCGGCAGGCCGGCGCTGCGGGTGCGGAAATGCCATTGCAGATAGCCGATCCACAACACGAGTTCGGCGATGGCGGCGGCGCGCGGGTTGAGTTCGAGGCCGAGAAACTGGTGCGGGTCGACGGTGAGGCCTTCAGCTTCCAGGCGTTGCTGTCCGCCGCCGACGCTTTGGCCTATCGTCTGGGCGAAGTCGAGGATTTCGCCTTCGAGGCGTTTCATGTGTTCGAGCGTGACATACAAAAAATTGGCACTGCCGCAGGCCGGATCAAGGACGCGAATCTGGCAAAGCTGGTGGTGGAAAGCGTCAATTTCGGCCAATGCTGCGGTGGACTTGCTTTCATTGGCCAAAAGCAGCGCGGCGGCCTGGACGTTGGCCCAGCGCTGGCGCAGCGGTTCGATGACGGTGGGCAAAACCAGGCGTTCGACGTAGGGGCGCGGCGTGTAGTGGGCGCCGAGGCTGTGCCGTTCGGCGGGGTCGAGGGCGCGTTCGAGCAGGGTGCCGAAGATGGCGGGTTCGACCAAGGTCCAGTCGGCACGGGCAGCTTCGCGGAGCAGGCCGATCTGGTCGCGGTCGAGCGGCAGCACGTCCGGCGTTTTGAACAGTTTGCCGTTGAAGCGCGGCAGGATTTGGCGCAGGACGACGGAGAAACCGCCTTCGTCCATTTCTTTCCACAGGGCGCCGACGAGCGGGACGAACTGGCCGGGCGTGCCTTGCAAAGATTCGAGCAGTTCGCTGAACGAGGCTTTGGGCAGCAGGCCGACGTCTTCGGCAAACATCGAAAACAGGCAGCGGGTGAGAAAACCGGCGACGCGTTCGGCGTCGTGGCCGGCACTTTCGAGCGTTTTGGCGATGCCGGCGAGTTTGCTGGCAATCTCCCGCGTGGCTTTGGCGCTGGCGCGGGATGGGTCGAGCGAAAGCGGGTCGAGCCAGATGGCTTTGAGGCGGGCGCGGATTTTTTCGTCGCGCAGATCTTCGAGCCCGATGCGGTGCGAGCGCGGGTCGGGGAACGGCGTGTAGGTGGCGCCGCTGCGGGTGAATTCGGCGAATAGCTCGATGCGGTGGCCGACATCGATGGTGATCAGGAAGGGCGGCCTGCCCTCCTCGGCCGGCAAGGCGCGGGCGTAGTTTTCGGCCTGGCTGCGGGCGCGCAGCATGGCGTCGTCGAAGCCTTTGGTCTGGGCGCCGAGCTTGATTTTCTTGGCTTCGATGATGGCGCTGCCGCGCCGGTAGCAGTCGATGAAACCGTTGCTGCTGCCGCCGTCGCCATGTTTGAAAATGACGCGGCGCTCGAAGACGTAGGCGTTATCGCGGGTGTCGTCCTGCGCCGGGTCGGGCTTGGGGAGTTCGAGCAGGGCGCAGAGGTCGGCGATGAAAAGCTGGTAGTTGGCGCGCTCGGAACCGCCGACGTTTTGCCAGCGGGTGATGAATTGCTCGGGAGTCATGAAAAGCCGCCGTCATGGGAAGGCGGGGATGATAAACGGATTTTGGGCGTTTTTCGGGGTTGACCGCAGTAATGCCTGCCGGCGCAGCAAAAGCCTGACTACGCCTGAGCGGGCGGCGAACAAGGGCGATACGCGGCTTACAAACCACGCGCCCAGGCCGGGCGCAAATGGGCGTCTTGCGGTCGTTCAATGGCTTGCCTGACCTGGGTGAGCAGGCGTTCCTTGTCGGCACCCAGGGTGCCTTTGAGGATCAGAAAATTCGAGGCGTGGTCGCTGCGGAATACCGTGCGCTTGAGTTCGAGCGCGGCCAGGAATTGCTCCATCTCGACGAACAGTTCGGGCTGCTCAAGCGGCTCCCATTCGGGAAAGTCGGCACGAAAGCGCTGTTCGCCGGTGGGGAAGCTGACGACTAGCGTTGATAGATATTCCGGCTGGGTCAAATTGACCAGCTTGGCGGAGTTCTCGGCATGTTGACGGGAATAGCGCTTGCCGCCGAGGCCGTTGAGGATCATCACCGAGCGGGTAATGCCGGCCTGGCCGAACTTTTCCAGCGCCTCGCAAGTGGTTTCAAAGGTTTCACCTTTCTTGACGGCAGCGAGCACTTGATCGTCGCCGGATTCAGCGCCGACATAGACCATTTTCAAGCCCGCCGCGGCCAGTTGGTCGATTTCCGACTGGCTCTTTTTCCGCAAATTGCGCGGCAGACAGTAGGAGGACACACGCCTGACGGCGGGCAGATGGGTACGAATGGCGTCAAGGATGAGCAAGAGGCGGCGGGTGGGCAGCACCAGCGCATCGCCATCGGCCAGAAATACACGGCGCACCTGGTCGCCATAGCGCTCTCCGGTCTGGCGGATGCTGTCGACGATCTCGTCATCTTCCCGCGCCCGAAATTTCTTTTGCGGTGCGGTATACATTTCACAGAAGGTGCATTGATTCCACGAGCAGCCGTCGGTGACCGGCAAAATCAGCGATTCGGCCTCGCTGGGTGGACGAAAAACCGGCTCGACGTAACGGATGGGGATCATCGGTTGGCGCTTTAAATAAAAATTGGATATTAAAAGGTCTGTGCCGCGATGTTGTGAAAATTGGTGATGCGGCTGGCTGGGGCGGGTAATGGATTTCGGGCGGCGATATTTTTCATCAATCAGTGGCGGGATCGAATTTAAGCCACTCGTCAAAATGTTCTTCGGGAAACTGCCGACCCAGGGCAACGAGGCCGCGTTGAACTCGGGATGTCCATCCTTTGCCCCGCGAAAGCAGGTCGGCCCATGCTTCCTCAACCTCCCACGGGCGAATGTCTTTCAAGGCAGCCAGCAGCAGCCCGGCCTGCATCAAATCCTTGTTCGACTTTGCCTGAAACGCGCCTTCGCGCTCGCCGGCGATAATGAGCTTGTGCAACGCATAACGCGCCGGATGCGGCACATTGACGATGGTGGCGCTGTTGCCGGAAAGCAGCGCGGTTTGCTGAACGTTCTCCAGGGAATACTCCATGAAGCGCAGTGGTTGAAGCGTGACATGGAGATCGGGATGCTCATAGGGGGCATCGCCAGCGCGGCCGATGGTCGTGAGAAAATCCAACCTGAATTCCTTTTCACTGGGAATCAAGTATGCCCCCCCAGTTTTTCCGGAGAGCCCTGCGATGGGGAGAAAACCCATCTCAAGCGATTGAATTGCTTCATGCGTTTTGACCGGGTGATCGGCGGCCAACGCCAAGGCAATGCTTTTTCCGGCGTGGGCAAAATCAATATCCTGCGTGCGCGCCGCATCTGCGGCGGCCCAGCGAATGCCCAGCATGTTGCCGTAGGCGACAAAGGCATGGGTACCGATCAGAACACCCCCGGCCTTGAAAAACCCATATTCGGCTAATCGACGGAGCACTTTGTAATGACGAGGCAGTATTTCGGCACAGCCCAATACGGATGCTGACCTGGCCAGCGGCCCCAATGACGTTGCGGCGCCGGGTTCGGCTGCTTTTGCCATCAAGGCTTGAACGGCAGCATTGTTCGGGCCGACAAAAACCTGCCGGCGGGCGCCTGCAGGCTCCGAATACTGGTAGTACCAGTATTGATGGCCTTTCACTTTTTTGGCGACAAATGCCCCGGGAAGATCCGCAACGGATCGCATGTGCTCGGCGGATAGAGCAACTTCGGTCACTTGGGCAAACGCGGTTTGGCTTGCCATTGTCAAGGTTTGGAATTGCATTTGGTTATACTCATTTTTTCACTAAGTGAGTATAACTTTAAATAAGGGCTCGATGGCATCAGTCATTCAATGCAAGCGCCTCAGTAACCCCAAGCGCCGTAATTGGACTGCAAATTTCGGCATTTTTTAGCGTTGACCGCAGGACCAGCTTTTTTGGTCGCAGTATTGCACCGACCAAAGAAAAAGCCCCGACCGAAGTCGAGGCTTTTTGTCCTTACGCAACGAGCAGTTAGAGCATGCCCATCGTGCGGGGTAGCCAGAGCGACAGATCGGGCCAGTAGGTGACCACCATGAGGAAGCAGAGCATCGAGAGCAGCCACGGCCAGACGGCGACCGTGAGTTCGGTGATACCCATTTTAGTGATCCCCGACGCCACATAGAGGTTGAGGCCCACCGGTGGGTGACACATCCCGACCTCCATATTCACCACCATCAGAATACCGAAGTGCACCGGGTGGATGCCGAGTGCGACGGCCACCGGGAAGAGAATCGGCGCGAAGATGAGGACGATGGAGGATGGCTCCATGAAGTTGCCGGCAATCAGCAGGATGAGGTTGACCGCGAGCAGGAAGGTAATGACGCCCAGCCCGTTGCCCAACATCCAGTCAGCCAGCGCCTGCGGGATGTTCTCGTTGGTCATGATGAAGGAGAACAGCACGGCATTGGTGATGATGTAGAGCAGCATTGCCGACATGTTGGCCGAGTTGAGCAGCACCCTCGGTACGTCCTTGATGCCGAGATCCTTGTAGATGAAAACGGCACAGATAAAGGCGTAGACCGCAGACATGGCTGCCGCTTCGGTCGGGGTGAAGATGCCGGAGTAGATACCGCCCATCACGACGACGATCAGCAACAGGCCCCAGGCGGAAGCGCGGAAGGCTTGCCAGCGTTCGCCCCAGGTGGCTTTCGGCTGACGCGGGTAGTTGAACTTCTTGGCGCGATACCAGGTAACGCCGCCAAGTACGCAAGCCAGCGCGATACCGGGCACCACACCCGCCATGAACAGGGCGCCGACCGAAGTATTGGTGGCGACCGAGTACATGACCATGACGATGGACGGCGGAATCAGGATGCCGAGCGCGCCGGAGGTGGCGATGACGCCCGCCCCGAACTTGTTCGGAAAGCCTGCCTTGACCATGGCCGGCAGCAGAATGGAGCCGATGGCAACGACGGTTGCCGGGCTGGAGCCGGAGACCGCAGCGAACAGCGCACAGGCCAGCACGCCAGCCAGACCGAGGCCGCCGTACCAGTGCCCGACCATGCTGGAGGCAAAGTTGATCATCCGCTTCGCCACCCCGCCGTGGGTCAGGAAGTTGCCGGCCAGAATGAAGAACGGAATCGCCATGATTTCGAACTTCTCGATGCCGGTGAATAGCTTGAGTGCCACCGATTGCAGCGGCACATCGGTCATCGTGAAGAGGAAGGTCAGTACCGTCAGGCCGAGTGAAATCGAGATCGGCATGCCGGTCAACATGAGTACGGCCAGCAGACCGAAAATTACCAGCGCGTTCATGATTGGTCTCCCTTCTTGCCATCATCCCGGCGTTGAGCCGCTCGCCGCTCGGAGCCGATGCGGGAATCCTCCACCGGATTACGGCGCTCATCGCCAGTACGACGGTCACCCGTCATCGTGTGCTTGAGGTCGTGCATGTGCAGGTTGTCGTCCATGCCGTAGGGGTCAAAGTCGACCGGTGGCACTTCTTCTTCCAGACCATCAACGTGGCCGTGATCGTGGTGCGGCAGTTCGCCCGTTTTCAGGAAGCCCATCGTCACTTGCAGGAAGCGGAAGCACATCAGCGAGGTGCCGAGTGGAATGGCGCTGTAAACGATCCAGGTGGGCCATTCGAGGTCCGGCGTCGTCGGGCCTTCGTAGTTGTCACCGGTATCCAGCCCCAGCCAGCTGAAAATGGCGTAATGCGCGCCGTTTTCCCAGACAAAATGGGTACCCAGCGCGGCAACGATGCCGGTAAAGGTGGCACCAGCGAGCAGACCGAAGACAATGAATTTGCTGCGCGTGCTGTCGCCCATGCGGTTGATCAGCACATCAACGCCGACGTGAATGCCGGTACGCACGCCATAGGCGGCACCAAACTTGGCCATCCAGACGAACATGATGATGCAGAGTTCCTGAGCCCAGCCAAAGTTGAGCGTCAACAACCAGTCTTGCAGGACCGGAATATTCACGCCCGCCATGTAGCGGTGCATCACGGAGACAAAAATAATGACTGTCGCCGCCCCCATCAGGAACGTGACCAGCAGCTCTTCGATGTGATTAAGCGCTTTGTTGATCATGATAAATTTCCCCCAGTGTGATTCGGGGGCCGCAGCCCCCGAATCATTGGTTACAAGTACCGCTTACAGGGCATCCGGCTTGAAACCAGTGTCTTTATAGACATTCTGGATAACTTCCTTGCCGATACGGCCTTCCATTTTCTGATGGACCGGCATCATGGCTTTCTTGAAAGCCAGACGCTCTTCCTTGGTCGGCACATAAACGGTGGTCTTGCCGCTCTTCTTCACCGCTTCAAGAGATGCCTCGTTTTCGACCTTGGCGATCTGGTTGGCGTAACGGGTGGCTTGCTCCATGGCATCCTCAAGTTGCGCCCGGACATCAGCCGGCAGGCCATCCCAGAACTTCTTGTTGACGATGACTGCGTAGCCGAGATAGCCGTGATCGGTGATCGTCAGATGCTTTTGCACCTCATGCATTTTCTGCGTGTAGAGGTTGGAAATCGGGTTTTCAGTGCCGTCGACCACACCGGTCTGCAGCGCCTGATAAACCTCGGAGAAGGCCATGACCTGCGGCAAGCCGCCCACCGAGCGGATTTCCTCTTCCAGCACTTTGGAGGACTGAATGCGCAGCTTCTTGCCCTTGAGGTCAGCCGGCGACTTGATCGGGCTGTTCAGCGAGAACGACTTGAAGCCATTGTCCCAGTAGCCCAGGCCACGAATACCTTTGGGTTCCAGCTTGGCGAGCAACTGTTTGCCGACCGCGCCATTGGTCACCCGACGCAGGGCATCGTAGTCACTGAAAATAAACGGCAGGTCGAAGACTTCAAATTCCTTGACGCCGAGCGGGCCGAACTTGGCGAGCGACGGGGCCAGCATCTGAACGGCGCCCAGCTGCAGGGCTTCCATTTCTTCCTTGTCCTTGTACAGCGTCGAGTTGGCGTAAACCTCAACCTTGACTTTGCCTTTGGTCAGTTCTGCGGCTTTTTTGGCGAACATTTCAGCCGCCTTACCTTTAGGCGTGTCGTTGGCGACGACGTGGCTGAATTTGATCACGATCGGTTGTTGGGCATAGGCGGCCAGGGAAATGGCGCCGGCAAACAGGCCAATCAGAAGCTTGGAAATTTTCATTGTTGTCTCCATTGAAGGTTAGGTCGCGAAATAGTGAATTACGACTGAGTGGAAGCATTACGAAAGAGGTAACTCACCGGTATTGTGGATTTCCACATAGCGCCCGTAAAAATGAAAACCGCCGGACTGGCCGGCGGTTTTTGCTGAAACAACTTGAATTTTAGTGATGTTCGACAATAGGTCTTGGGCTATGCGGGATCTCGATATCCGGCGCGTCGTCAAGCACCAGTTCAGGGAAGTCAGCCTCGTCCTGGGTTTCGTCGTTAAGGACGGCATCCAGGCGCTTGGTATCCAGTGCCTTGACCCATTTGGCGACGACCAGTGTCGCCACGCTGTTGCCAATAAAGTTGGTCAGGGCACGCGCTTCCGACATGAAACGGTCGATACCGAGAATCAGCGCCAGGCCAGCTACCGGCACCGTACCAACGGCCGAGAGCGTTGCCGCCAACACAATGAAACCACTCCCGGTCACACCCGCAGCACCTTTGGAGGTGAGCAGAAGAATCGCCAGCAGGGTGATCTGTTGCGACAGATCCATTGGTGTATTGGTCGCCTGGGCAATAAAGACTGCAGCCATCGTCAGGTAGATCGAGGTGCCATCGAGATTGAAGGAGTAACCGGTCGGGACGACCAGACCGACGACCGATTTCTCGGCACCGGCATTTTCCATCTTGGCCATCAGGCGCGGCAGGGCAGATTCCGACGACGAGGTGCCGAGCACCAGGAACAATTCTTCCTTGATGTACTTGATCAGTTTCCAGATGGAGAAGCCGTGGAATGCCGAGATGCTGCCGAGTACGCCAAAAATAAAGATCAGGCAGGTCAGGTAAAAGGCACCCATCAGGCTGATCAGTTGCGTCAGGCTACCGAGACCGTGCTTGCCAATGGTGTAGGCCATCGCACCGAAAGCGCCGATTGGGGCTACTTTCATGATGACGCCGACGATACCGAAGAGGACGTGTGACAGCTTTTCGATCAGGTCGAACACCGGCTTGCCGCGTTCGCCAAAGGCATGCATCGAGTAACCGAAGAGAATCGAGAAGAACAGCACCTGCAGCATGTCGCCCTTGGCAAAGGCATCAACAACGCTGGTCGGGATGATGTTCATCAGGAAATCAGCCGTCGATTGCATCTTGCCCGGCTCGGCAAATTTGGCGATGCCCTTGGTGTCCAGCGTGGAAACATCGACGTTCATGCCGACACCGGGGCCCCACAGGTTGACCACAATCAGGCCGATCACCAGCGCAATCGAGCTGACCACTTCAAAATAAAGCACCGCCAGGCCGCCGGTCTTGCCGACCTTTTTCATGTCTTCCATGCCGGCAATGCCGACGACGATGGTGCAGAAGATGATCGGCGCGATGATCATCTTGATCAGGCGGATAAATCCATCACCAAAGGGCTTCATGGCGGCACCCGTTTCCGGGTAAAAATGGCCCAGCGCCACGCCAATGACAATGGCGAGAATGACCTGAAAATAAAGACTCTTGTAAATCGCTTTTTTGGCCATGGAAACAGGGCTCCTTTGATGGCTGCATTCGGAAAGATTCAGAGAACGGCGCGCAGTATCCCCAGACGGCCCCGTCACAGCTATTGTGGATATCCGACTAGTGGAAAGCCGCAATAGCGCACCCGTGAAAAACGTGGTGTACCATTTCCGCCATGAATCGATTTCGCCCAATCGTCCCCAGCAACACCCGCCGCATGGCCTGGCTGCTGGCGCTGCCCAAATTTGGCATCGTCCTGCTGCTGGCGGCGCTCCTTTCGCTGCTCTGGCTGCTGCAAAACAATGAGGCGGAGGAGGATCGGACGGCCCTGATCAAGGATGTGCTCTGGCTGGAGCAAAACCTCCGCTTTCATTTGAGCGGCAACGAAGAACAGTTGCAGCAACTGGCCGCCGACATGGTGAGCCTGCCTGAGCAGAAAAAAATCTTTCGCCTGCGCGCCGCCCATTTGCTGAAAAACAATCCCGAACTTTCGCAGTTGCTCTGGTTTGATGCGCAGCGCAAGGTGGTGGATGCCTTGCCGACCAGCACGCTGCCCGACGAGGCGATTGCCGCCTTTGGCCCGCCCGTGACCGACAAGGCATTCGACATGGCCAGCCGCCTTGGCAAGCGGGTTTATAGCGAACCTTTCTTTTTGGAAGGCAACCGGGCTTTTATTGAGTTGATGGTGCCGGTTTTTGATGGCCGCGAACTCAAAGGCATGCTGGTCGCGGTCTATCCGATCGAAACCTTGCTTAACAATCTGGTGCCCTGGTGGTTTGCCGAGAAATACAAGGTTGTGATCGTCGACGACAACGATATCCAGTACGCGACAAAAACCCATATTGAAGGCAGCGGCATCCAGAGCTACGAGATCCCGCTTGATCCGCCGGGTTATGGCATGAAGCTGCGCGTCACCAGCTATAAAACTGCCGATAATTCGCTGCAAAGGCTGTTGACCGTAGCAATTGTCATTCTGGCCGCCGGCGTCTTCTGGAGCCTTTGGCTGGTAAGAGATTTGATGCAAAAACGATCACGCGCCGAGGAAGCGCTCCGCGCCGAACACGCTTTTCGCACCTCGATGGAAAACTCCTTGACCGTCGGCATGCGGGCGCGCGACCTCAGCGGCTGCATTACTTATGTCAATCCGGCATTCTGCAAAATGACCGGTTTCAGCAGCAAGGAACTGGTCGACAAGTCTCCGCCGATGCCCTATTGGGTGCCGGAACAAATCGATGAAACCTATGCGATACACCAGAGCGTGCTGGACGGCAATGCGCCGCCGGATGGCTTTGAAATCACCTTCAAACGCAAAAATGGCGAACGCTTTAATGCGCTGATTTACGAAGCCCGGCTGATTGATGGCAACGGCCAGCACACCGGCTGGATGGCCTCGGTGCTCGATATTACGGAAAGAAAACGCGCCGAAGAACTGGCTCGGCAGCAGCAGGAGCAACTGCAATTCACCTCACGCCTGGTAACGATGGGCGAGATGGCATCAACCCTGGCGCACGAACTGAATCAGCCCCTGGCGGCGATTGCGAGCTACAACGCCGGCTGTCTGAACCTTCTGGAACGCGACGGTTGCGCACCGCAGGACATCCGCCCGGCCCTGGAAAAAATCAGCGTTCAGGCGCAACGGGCCGGCAAAATCATTCGCCGCGTTCATGACTTTGTGCGCAAGAGCGAACCCAAACGCGCGCCCTGCTCGCTGGGCGACGTCATTGAGGACTGCCTCGGTTTCGTCGAGCCGGATGCGCGCAAACATCAGATCCGGATTGAATGCGAAGTGCCGCATCACCTGCCGCCGATTCCTGCGGATCGCCTGATGCTGGAACAGGTACTGCTCAACCTCATTCGCAACGGCATGGAGGCGATGGCAAGCACCCCGGCGGCTGATCGCGTCATCCGTATCGTCACCGAAATCAGCGCGGCTGAATTACGTATCAGCGTCAGCGATTGCGGCTGCGGCATCACGCCGGAAGTCCGGACCAAACTATTCACCGCTTTCTTCACCACCAAGCCGGAAGGCATGGGTGTCGGGCTTTCGATTTGCCGCTCGATTATTGAATTCCATCGCGGCCGATTATGGGCCGAAGACAACCCGCAATCGCCGACCGGAACCGGTACGATATTCATTTTCACCCTGCCCCTTGAGGACGCATGAACCAGCCACAAGCTCATATTGTCGATGACGACGAAGCCATTCGCGACGCCCTCGCCTGGCTCCTCAAATCACGCGGCCTGCCCTGCACCACCTACGACTCGGCAGAAACCTTCCTGGCCGCGTGGACGCCCGCGATGAGCGGCTGCATCGTTCTCGACATGCGCATGACCGGCATGAGCGGGCTGGATTGCTTTGACCAGCTGCACGAGCAGGCATCGACACTACCGGTCATATTCCTGACCGGCCACGGCGACGTTCCGCTGGCCGTCGCCACCCTCAAAAAAGGCGCCTTCGACTTTTTCGAAAAGCCCTTGAACGATAACGAACTGGCAAGCCGCATTGAGCAAGCGATGGCGCTCCACGCCGACCAACGTGCGGCAAATGCTGCGGTCGACTCGGTAAAAAGCCGAATTTCCAGCCTGACGACACGCGAGAAACAAATTATGGAATTAGTGCTGGCGAGCAAACTCAACAAGGTGATCGCCGACGAACTGAATATCAGCATGCGCACCGTTGAAGTGCATAGAGCGAACCTTTTTGACAAAATGGGCGTCAAAACCGCAGTCGAGTTAGCCAATTTATTGAAACCCGGCCGCTGATACTTCCCTAAGCCCTTTTTTTTCGCTAGCATCACTCAAAAATTCTCTACGCCGTTGTGGCAAGTACGACGCTACGGCGAGAATTCTCCCTTCTGTATTACCCATTACATTTATTCCATTGAGGCAACCATGAGCGAGCACATCCATTACGTCACCGACGACACCTTCGAAGCCGAAGTGCTGCAGTCACCGCAAGCGGTGCTCGTCGACTACTGGGCAGAATGGTGTGGTCCCTGCAAGATGATTGCCCCGATTCTCGACGAAATTGCCAACGAATACGCCGGCCGGCTCAAAGTCGCCAAGGTCAATATCGATGACAACCAGGCGACGCCGGCAAAATTCGGCATCCGTGGCATCCCGACGCTGATGATTTTCAAAAACGGCAACGTCGAAGCGACCAAAGTCGGCGCCCTCTCCAAGTCGCAACTCGCTGCCTTTATTGACAGCAATCTGTAATCTCCGTAGTCTCCAGTCCTGAAGGCGCTTTCTACGCCTTCAGGCAAATGCACCTGGCTTGACGCCGTCGCATCCTCCCCCCTCCCAGCAATTCAAGCGCCCCTGCTCAGGTTCTAAGACAGAACCCCGGTACCGATTACGGCGCCACACACACTCCGAAATGCAACTCTCAGACCTCAAAATACTACACGTCAGCAAATTGCTGGAGATGGCGACCGAACTAGCCATCGAAAACGCCAACCGCATGCGCAAACAGGAGCTGATCTACGCCATCCTGAAAGCCAAAGCGAAAAATGGTGAAACCATTTACGGCGACGGCACGCTGGAAGTACTGTCGGACGGCTACGGCTTCCTCCGCTCCTCCGACACCTCCTACCTCGCCAACCCGGACGACATTTATGTCTCCCCGTCACAAGTCCGTCGCTTCAACTTGCGCACCGGTGACACCATCGAGGGCGAAATTCGCACCCCGAAGGATGGCGAACGCTATGTGGCGCTGACCAAGCTGGAATCGATCAACGGTTTCCCGCCGGAAGCGAACAAGAACAAGATCATGTTCGAGAACCTGACGGCGCTGCATCCGACGCGCATGTTGCGTCTGGAGCGTGAGATCAAGGCGGAAGAAAACATCACCAGCCGGGTGATCGACATGATTGCGCCAGTCGGTTGCGGCCAGCGCGGCCTGATCGTCTCGCCGCCGAAATCCGGCAAGACGGTCATGCTGCAGCACATCGCACATGCGATAACGAGCAACCACCCGGACGTCATTCTGATCGTTTTGCTGATCGACGAGCGCCCGGAAGAAGTCACCGAAATGACCCGCACAGTGAAGGGCGAAGTCGTTGCCTCGACCTTCGACGAACCGGCCAGCCGTCACGTTGCCGTGGCTGAAATGGTTATCGAAAAGGCCAAGCGCCTGGTTGAACACAAGAAGGATGTCGTCATCCTGCTTGACTCGATCACCCGCCTCGCCCGCGCCTACAACACCGTGCAACCGGCTTCCGGCAAGGTGCTGACCGGCGGCGTCGATGCCAACGCCCTGCAAAAACCCAAGCGTTTCTTCGGTGCCGCACGAAATATTGAGGAAGGTGGCTCGCTGACCATCCTCGCCACGGCGCTGATCGACACCGGCTCGCGCATGGACGAAGTGATTTACGAAGAATTCAAGGGTACCGGCAACTCGGAAATCCACCTCGACCGTCGCATGGCCGAGAAGCGGATGTACCCGGCAATCAACGTCAATCGTTCGGGCACGCGCCGCGAAGAACTGCTGCTCAAGCCCGACGTCCTGCAGAAAATGTGGGTGCTGCGCAAGCTCTGTTACCCGATGGACGACCTCGCCGCAATGGAATTCCTGCTCGACAAGGTCAAGTCCACCAAGGGCAATGCCGAGTTTTTTGATGCGATGCGTCGCGGCTAAGTTGCCAAAACGTGTTGCAACTGCGTGATTATTCGAGGATAATCTCGTGTTTTCCAGATCGGCCACATCCGCCGGTCGCTTGATTATAGGACAAAAGATGAAAGCCAATATCCATCCCGAGTACAACGAACTTCAGGTGACCTGCTCCTGCGGTAGCGTCTTCACCACCAAATCCACCATGAAGAAAAAGATTTTCATGTTGAAGTTTGTTCGCTCTGCCATCCGTTCTACACCGGCAAACAGAAGATTGTCGACACGGCTGGCCGCGTCGAGAAGTTCAATCAGAAGTTTGGCGCCATGCGCGGCAAGGCTGCTACCCCAGCGGCCTAATCTGCTTGAATGATGTTTTCAAAAAGGCAGCCGAAAGGCTGCCTTTTTCATTTCAGGCCAATACACTGCTACAACTCACCACTGGTAGAACTCGCACCCTTGAGCAACGCACTTGAACTCCCTGCCTGATCGAGATGCCTGATTTCCTCGCCCTGATCCGTCGCGGCATTCGCCTGCCGCCGGCTGGCTGGATGCTGGCTGCCATGCTGGCCTTCTATGTGCTGGCCGGCCTGTTTGGTCGCGACCCCTGGAAGGGTGAAGATGCCGTGCACATCGGTACGGCATGGCACATGTTGCATTACAACGACTGGCTCTCGCCCGATCTGGCCGGCCGCGCCTTTCATGAACCGCCGCTTTATTACTGGAGCGCGGCAATCATGGGGGCAATTTTTGGCGGCTGGCTACCAATGCACGAAGCCATGCGCCTGGCCAGCGGCCTCTGGGTCGCCTTGGCGCTGATGGGTCTTTATTACGCCGGCCGCGAGCTTTACGGCCAGGACAGCGCCGCCGCCAGCCCCTTGCTATTGGCAGGTTGTGCCGGACTATTGCTGCACGCTCACGACGCCCAGCCCATGCTGATTGCTCTCGCTGCCTATAGCGGCGCGCTCGGTGCGCTGGCGACCATCGGCCGCAAGCCAAGGCTGACCGGTGGCTATTACGGCATTGCCGTAGCCGGCTGCCTGCTTGGCGCCGGCATTTCCCCGACCTTGCCGTTACTCGCGATTGCCCCGATTGCCTGGTGGTTATCGCCAGACCGTCCGAAAGCATTGCACACACTGGCGATCGGCCTGGGGATAGCGGCATTGCTCATTCTCCCCTGGCCATTGCTGTTGCTCTGGTTCGAGCCCTCACGCTTCCACGGCTGGCTCGCCACCGAACTGACGCCGCTGAAAACGCCTTTCTCCTGGCCCGGTGCCGGCCGCTTTATCTCGCTGCTGCCGTGGTTCGCCTTCCCGGTCTTGCCGCTGGCCGGCTGGACGCTCTGGACACGGCGCAAGGACTGGCGTGCGCCAGCACAATTGCTGCCGCTGGCATTTCTCATCATCACAGTTTTAATGCTCGCCCTCGCCTACTATCCGCGGGAAATTCCGGCCCTGCTCATGCTGCCATCGCTGGCGCTGCTCGCAACGCCTGGCGCGCTCACCCTGCGCCGGGGGGCGGCCAATGCCTTCGACTGGTTTGCCATGATGACCTTCAGCCTCTTTGCCGGACTGATCTGGCTGAGCTGGTCGGCGATGGCGCTTGGTTGGCCGGAAAAGCTGGCCAAGCGCGTCGTCGTATTGCGCCCGGGCTTCGCTGGCCAATTTGATTTCTCTGACTTTGTAATCGGCCTCGCCGCAACCGCCTGGTGGCTCTGGCTGATTGTCACCGCGCCGCGCTCGCCCTACCGCAGCCTGACGCACTGGACGCTGGGCTTCACCACCCTCTGGCTGCTCGCCACAACGCTGATTTTGCCTTGGTTCGACTATGGCAAAAGTTACCGCCCGGTGGCCCAGGCGATCGTGCAAGCCCTGCCGGCAAACCATGGCTGCCTGGCTGAACGCGGCCTGACCGACGCTCAGCGCGCCTCATTTTCCTATTTTGTTGAAATCGAGCCGGTGTCAATCACGACCAGCGCCGGCAAAGCCTGCAACTGGCTAGTGGTCGTTGGCGAAACGCGCGATGAACTTGCCGCACCCAGTGGCCACTGGTCCAAGGTTTGGGAAGGCAACCGCCCGGGAAATCGCAAGGAAAAATTCCGTCTTTTTCGGCGTTGACCGCAGGAAGTCGGATTGGTCGGCCACAATCAAACGCCTGCCCGCCGGAAAATCCGTTTTCCGGCGAGCAGGGATAAGAAAATCAAGGAATAAACGAATCAGGAAGCCGTTTTGATCAAGAAATGTTCGCGGTAATACTTCATTTCGTCGATCGACTCATAAATATCAGCCAGCGCGATATGCCGGCCCTTCTTTTTGAAGCCCTTGTAGATCTCCGGTTGCCAGCGTTTGCAAAGCTCTTTCAAGGTGCTGACGTCAAGGTTCCGATAGTGGAAAAACTCTTCAAGCGTCGGCATGTAGCGCGCCATGAAGCGACGATCCTGGCCAATCGAATTGCCGCACATCGGCGAATGACCCTTGGATGAATATTTCTTCAAAAATTCCAGGGCATGGGCCTCAACCTCAGCCTCGTTCATCGTCGATGCTTTGACCTTTTCAATCAAACCTGAACGACCGTGGGTTTTCTGGTTCCAATCATCCATGCCGGCGAGCACTTCATCCGTCTGATGCACGACCCAGGAAGGCGACTCGGCAACCATTTCCAGCTCGGAGTTGGTGACAACCATCGCCATTTCGATAATTCTGTCGCCATCCGGGTTCAAACCTGTCATTTCCATATCCAGCCAGACGAGGTTGTTTGCGTTGCCTGCCATATAATTGCCCAAGTTCGTAAAAACATGAATTTTCTCACAGCTTTGCATCGACTCCCGTGACTCCAGACTTCACCCTCTTTTTTCTCCTCGCCTTTGCCCTGACATTGGCCGCCCGGCTCTGGCTGAAGTTTCGTCACATCCGTTTCATCACCGCCCACCGCAACGCCGTACCGGCTGACTTTGCCGCGCGCATACCGCTCGCCGCGCATCAAAAAGCCGCCGATTACACGGTCGACCGCAACAAAACGGTTATTTTCACGACGCTGCTCGACGCTGCCCTGCTCATCATCCTGACCCTCGGCGGTGGCCTCGCCTGGCTGCATGATTTCTGGGCCGCCCGGCTCGATGGCCTGAGTTATGGCCTGGCGATGATCTTCAGCCTGATGCTGCTCTCCGGCATCCTTGACCTGCCCGTCTCGCTCTATCGCCAATTTGTCATCGAAGCCCGCTATGGCTTCAACCGGATGACACTCGGACTCTTCTTCGGCGATCTGCTCAAACAAACGCTGCTCGGCGTCGCCATCGGCGCGCCGTTAATCCTCGTCGTCCTCTGGTTGATGGGGGCAATGGGCCCGAATTGGTGGCTCTATGTCTGGCTGTTCTGGAGCGCCTTCAACCTGCTCGCCATGTTTGTTTACCCGACCTGGATTGCGCCGCTCTTCAACAAATTTTCACCGCTTGAAGACGGCGAAATGAAATCGCGCATCGAAGCCCTGCTCAATCGCTGCGGCTTCCGCTCCTCCGGCCTCTTCGTGATGGATGGCTCAAAGCGCTCCAACCACGGCAACGCCTATTTCACCGGCTTCGGCAACAACAAGCGGATCGTCTTTTTCGACACCCTGCTTTCCCGCCTCAGTCCGCCGGAAATCGAAGCCGTACTGGCTCACGAACTCGGCCATTTCCGCAAAAAGCACGTCGTCAAGCACATCATCGTCATGTTCGCCAGCTCGCTGGTCCTGCTCTGGCTACTCGGTCAACTGATCGATGCGCCGTGGTTCTTCAACGGCCTCGGCGTGCCTGCCCAGAACACGACACTGGCACTGATTCTCTTCTTCCTCGTCATGCCGATCTTCACCTTCCCGTTCAGCCCGCTGACCAGTTATTTGTCCCGAAAACATGAGTTCGAGGCCGATACTTATGCCGCAGAACACACTGCCGCCGCCGATCTGAGCCAGGCGCTGGTCAAACTTTACGAAGACAATGCCTCAACCCTGACGCCTGATCCGATCCACTCCATGTTCTACGATTCCCACCCGCCGGCAGCGCAACGCATCGCGCGCCTGCAGCTTCAGGAGAAACCCGCATGAAAAACCTTACCCTGTTTCTTGCTTCCCTCCTGATTGCGCCCCGGTGCTGGCTGCCGACCCTTGGGGCAATGCTGATCCCAAGCTTGGGAAAGAGCACCACGACAAAGCCTGTGTCGCTTGCCACATTAGCCAGCAAGGTGGTGACGGGAGCAAGATGTACACTCGCGACAACCGCCTGCTATCAAGCAAGCTGGCCATTTTGAAACGTACGACTGCCTGCAACGCCCAGACCAAGGCCGGATTGCTCCCGGAAGAAGTCGCCCAAGTTGCTGCTTATCTCAACCTGCAGTATTACCACTTCAAAGAATGATGGAAGGTCGTGTCGTTGCCGCCCACGGGCGCCAGTATCTCGTTGAACTTGCCGATGGCACGCTGCTGCCGTGCTTCACGCGCGGCAAGCGAAGCGATGTTGCCTGTGGCGACCGCGTTGACATCATGCGCAGCTCGGACGACCAAGGGGTCATCGAGGCCATCCAGCCACGCACCAGCCTGCTTTATCGCTCCAATGAAGCCAAGCAAAAACTGATCGCTGCCAATGTCGATCAACTGGTCATAGTTGTTGCCACTGAACCGGCCTTTTCCGATGACCTGATTACCCGCGCCCTGCTCGCGGCCGAAAGCGAGGAAATCGAGCCGCTGATCGTCCTCAATAAATGTGACCTGATTGACAAACTGCCGGCCGCTCGCGCCCGCCTGCAGATGTTTGCCAAACTCGGCTACCGGATCGTCGAACTCTCCGCCCTGGAACACGCCGAAGACTTGCGCCCCGAGCTTTATGGCGTCACTAGCGTACTCGTTGGCCAGTCGGGCATGGGCAAATCAACGCTGGTCAATGCCCTGGTGCCGGAAGCCAATGCCGCCACCCGCGAAATCTCGCAAGCGCTGGATTCCGGCAAGCACACCACGACGCACGCCACGCTCTATCACCTTGATGCCGACAGCGAATTGATCGATTCGCCCGGCCTGCAGGAATTCGGCCTCGGCCATCTCGACCGACAGGAAATCGAGCACGCTTTCCGCGAGTTTCGGCCCTATCTCGGCCAGTGCCGCTTCCGCGATTGTCGCCATAACCAGGAACCTGATTGCGCCCTGATCGCTGCGGTCAACGCCGGCGAAATCGACGAAAAGCGTTTTAATGCCTATCACCGCATCATCGGCACGCAGCGCACCTCGTCATAAAGCGGCGAAGCCCGGCCAAAGCAAAAAACCGGCAATTCGCCAAAAGTGAAAAAAGTCTCTGTAAATACCCTTTTATGAGTAGCCAGATTCCTTTCAGCGGGCGATAATCTTTCCCAAGTTGCCATAATCCGCGCAACAAGGGAGAGAAAATGGCGGCAAGCCAACCCACCATATTAATTGTTGATGACACACCGGAAAACCTCAGCGTTCTCGGTGAGTTGTTGCAACCTGCCTATCGCGTCCGCGCCGCCAACTCGGGGCGCCGCGCCTTGCAGATTGCGCATGGCAAACCGCCCCCCGACCTGATCCTGCTCGATGTCATGATGCCGGAGATGGACGGCTACGAAGTTCTCTCCGCCCTGCGCAGCGACCCGACAACCCGCCACATTCCCGTCATTTTTGTCACGGCGATGGATGCCACCGAAGACGAAGAGCGCGGCCTCAACTGCGGCGCGGTGGATTACATCACGAAGCCCATACGCCCGCTGATCGTGCTTGCCCGCGTGCGCACCCAGCTTGAAGTCAAGCGCGCCCGCGATTTTCTGCGCGACCAGAACAGTTTTCTTGAAGCAGAAGTCGCCCGCCGGATGGGTGAAAACCAGTTGATCCAGCAGGTCAGCATCCACGCCTTGGCGCGTTTGGCCGAAACGCGCGACCCGGAAACCGGCAACCATTTGCGCCGCACCCAGGAATACGTCCGGACGCTGGCCAATGGACTGAAAAATAACCCGCGCTTTTCGGCTTATCTTGATGACCGGACGATTGACGCACTGGCCAAATCGGCCCCGCTGCACGACATCGGCAAGGTCGGTATCCCCGACTACATCCTGCTCAAACCGGGCAAACTGACGCCGGAAGAGTGGGAAATCATGAAAACCCACGCCGAATTGGGCAGCAACGCCATCGCCCAGGCCGAGAAAGATGCCGAAAAGCCGGTGGCCTTTCTCGCTATCGCCAAGGAAATCGCCCATTACCATCATGAAAAATGGGATGGCAGCGGCTACCCGGCTGGGCTGGTCGGCGATGCCATTCCGATTTCTGCCCGCCTGATGGCGCTGGCCGACGTTTTCGATGCGTTGATCTGCCGGCGAATTTACAAGTCCCCCATGCCTTTCGAACAAGCCTACAAAATCATCGTCGAAGGCAGCGGCCTGCATTTCGATCCGGATGTCGTCGCCACTTTTATTCGGGAAGTGGAAACCTTCCAGCGCATTGCCCAAGCCTATGCAGAATAGGCCGTTTTCGCCGGTTGACCGCAGCACTCAGGGCGTTACGGCGCCTTTGGCCGACGCCAGCCGCGAAGACAATGCTGAAGCCCTTGAACAGGCCACCAAACGGAATAACTTCGCACATGGAATCCTGTTTGTGGTCGTTCCCTATGTGCTCTTGGCTGCCTTGTGGATCCTGATTTCCGACCAGGTAGCCGCCGCACTCTTCCCCGATCCGGCTCAATTGGCCGCTGCCAGTTTGGTTAAAGGCTGGTTTTTTGTCGGCATAACGGGTGGCATGCTCGCTTTGCTGCTGCGCCGCTTCGTCAGCAATATCGAAGCTGAACAGAAGGCCGAACGCGAGGCCCGGAATGCAGCAGATCAAGCCATCAAGCAGCTTAAATCCGAACGTACCCAGCTCCGTTGCCTGCTCGACACGGCGCCCGACCTGATCTGGCTAAAGGATCTCGACGGCGTTTACCTGAGTTGCAACAAACGTTTCGAGTCGTTTTACGGGGCGACTGAAGAAAAGATTGTCGGCAAAACTGATTTTGATTTCATCGACCAGAAAACTGCAGAGTTTTTCCGTAAAAACGACCGCGCAGCGATTGAAGCTGACGGCGTACGCAGCAACGAAGAGTGGCTGACTTTCGCCAGCGACGGCCATAGCGAGCGGGCTTTGACCGTTAAAGCGCCGGTCCGCGACGAGACGGGACAATTGATTGGCGTGCTCGGCATTGCCCGCGATATCACCCAGGTGCACGAATTGCAGGAACGCTTCACGGTGGCCTTCAACGCCAGCCCGGCGGGTATTTCATTGACCACGGTCGATGACGGCGTTTATCTCGATATCAATCTCCGTTACGCCGAAATGCTCGGCTGGAGCCGCGAGGCAGTTATCGGCAGAAGCTCAACAGATATAAAGCTTTGGTCAAGTGCCGAAGCAAGGAATCAATGGCGCGATCTTCTCGAAACCACAGGACGGCTGCAGGACTACCAGACCGAATGGCATCGCCAGGATGGCACAGCGATGACCATCAGCCTGTCGGCCGAGATCATCACGCTGGGGCGTCAACCCTACGTTCTCGCCTTTGTGCTCGATATTTCCGAACGCAAACAAGCTGAAGCCGCCATTTTCCAGTTGCAGCAACGCCTGGCCACGGCTTTTCGTGCCGCACCGGTGGCGGCCTGCATTACGCGCTTGAGCGATGGCAAACTGGTCGACGTCAACGAGCGCCTGCTCAAGGAATACGCCTGGACACGCGCCGATCTGCTCGGCAAGACCACCCAGGAAGCCCATCTTTGGGGCAGCGGAGAAGACCGGGCAAAAATGGTTGAAATACTGCAGCGCGATGGCCGGGTTAACGATTTCGAGAGTATCGGCATCGGCCGTGACGGGCGAGAACGCCAGATCAGCATTTCAGCCGATACCGTTGAGATGGACGGCGAACCGCATCTTGTTGTTTACATTGACGATATTTCGGCACGGCGATCGGCCGAAGAAAAGCTGCGGGAACGGGAAGAGATTTATCGCAGCATTTTTTCCCAAAGCCAGGAGTCGATCATCCTGTTCGATCCGGAAACGCTAGGCTTCGTTGAGGTCAACGACGCGGCCATTGAACGCCTGGGTTATACCCGCGAAGAATTCGCCAAGCTCAACCTTTGCAGTATCCAGGCCAACTTGAGCGAGGCCGACATTCGCCAGGCCGTTGCCAACATTATCGAGGCAGGCAGCGCAGTTTTTGAAAATCGGCACCGGCGCAAGGACGGTAGCGAGCAGATTGCGCGCGTTAGCGCGGCCAGCGTGAGCATTGGTGGGCGGCCGATGATCAGCGGCATGTGGCAGGACATTACCGAACAGCACATTACCGCCGCACAGCTTGAGCTTTACCGCCTGCATCTTGAAGACCTGGTCAATGAACGAACGCTCGAACTGGCCGGCGCCAAGGATGCTGCCGAGCAGGCGAGCATTGCCAAGAGCGCCTTCCTGGCCAACATGAGCCACGAGATTCGCACGCCGATGAATGCCATCATCGGCCTGACGCATTTAGCCGAGCGCGAAACCAAAGAGCCGAAACAGCTTGAGCGCCTGAACAAGGTCGCCGATGCCGCGCATCACCTGCTGGCCATCATCAACCAGATTCTCGACATCTCGAAAATCGAAGCCGGCAAACTGACGCTTGAACCGACCGATTTCGCGCTGGCCCGCTTGCTCGACAACAGCAAGGAAATGATCATCGACCGCGTGCGTTCGCGCGGCCTTGAATTCCATAGCGAAATTGACCCGGCACTGCCGCCCATGCTGCATGGCGACCCGCTACGGATCGGCCAGATCTTGCTCAACTACCTCTCCAATGCGGCCAAATTTACCGAACGGGGCAGTATTTCGGTGGCGATCACGCTGGTCACGGAAAGCGCTGATGATTTGCTCGTCCGCTTTGCCGTCAGCGATACCGGTATCGGCATTCCCGCCGAGCAGCAAGCGCGGATTTTCGATGTGTTTGAACAGGCCGACACCTCAACGACACGGCGTTTTGGCGGCACCGGCCTCGGCCTCGCCATCGCCCGCCGGCTGGCCTTGCTGATGGGTGGCGATAGCGGCCTGCAAAGCACACAAGGACAAGGCAGTTCCTTCTGGTTCACGGCGCGCCTGCAACGGGCCAGCAACAAGACCATGGAAAGCGCGCCGGCCATTTCGGCCGATGAAGCGGAGCAACTGCTGTCCAGCCGTTATCGCCAGACGCGCATCCTGCTGGCTGAAGATAATCCGATCAATCAGGAAGTAGCGCTGGAGTTGCTGCGTGGCGTTGGCCTGCAGGCCGATCTTGCGGTCAACGGTCAAAAAGCCGTTGAAATGGTCAATCAACAAGATTACGACCTGATCCTGATGGACATGCAAATGCCGATCATGGATGGCCTGAGCGCCACCCGCGCCATTCGCCAGAGCGAACGTGGCCGCAGCTTGCCGATTCTGGCGATGACCGCCAACGCTTTCAGCGAAGACCGCCAGCGCTGTCTCGACGCAGGCATGAACGATCACGTCGCCAAGCCGGTCGATCCGAGCAACCTGTACGCCATGATGATCAAATGGCTACCTGCGCCCAAAGCCGCTCGCTATTTGCGCTTGCTGCGCAGTTTTGTTGTCCAGCATGGCAATGACGTGGAAGCCATCCGCACCGCGTTGGCCTGCATCTCGACTGACTCCTCAGCCAAGGCTGCCGAGCGTCTGGCGCATTCCTTGAAAGGAGCGGCCGGCGCACTCGGTTTGAGCGGCATTCAAAAGGCAGCGAGCGCGCTGAATGACACGCTGCGCCAACCCGGCCCGCCCGCCAAAGTACCCGCACTGTTCGCCACACTCGCTGAAGAAATGCAGCGCACCGTCAATTCACTACAGCAACTGCTCGCCGTCGAGCTGAAAAATTCACCATGACCGCACTGCACACCACGACGCTCGCCGACCTCATGACCCGTGCGGTACGGTACATTGCACCGGGGAGCACCTTCCAGGCCGCCGCCCACTTGATGGCGCAGGAGCACATTTCCAGCCTGCTGGTGGGCAGTACCGAAACCTCATTGGGCATCATCACCGAAGTCAACATTCTGCGCGCCCTGCACGAGCGCCGGCCCGCCGAAACGCCGGTTGAGGCGATCATGGCCACGCCCTTGATTACCGCCCCACCCGACCTCGATCTGATCAAGGCCCGGCAACTGGTTGAAAAATACAATATCCGCCATTTGGTGATTGTTGATGCCAACGGTAAAACCATCGGCATCGTCAGCGAAACCAATTTCCGGCTGGCGATTGGCGGCGCCATTTTCCGCCACCTGGAGACGCTCGAAGGCGTCATGGACCGGAAAATCCCGCATCTGCCGCCCAGTGCATTGCTGGCGGATGGCATCGCCCACATGCTCGCCAACCGGGTGGACTACCTGATTATCAGTGACGGTGGCAAGCCACTCGGCATCCTGACCGAACGAGACATTCCGCGCCTGCTCAATGAATACCCGGAGCCACAGGCGATCCGACTCGACCAGAGCATGAGTTTGCCCTTGTGCAATATCAACCTTAACGAATCGGTCAGCACCGCGCTGGAGGCAATGACCCGCCACCACCTGCGCCACATCATGGTGGTCGATCAGGCTGGGGATCTGGTTGGCGTCGTCAGCCAGCACCGCCTGTTCGAGCAACTCGCCGTCCATCAACTTGAGGCCGCCTTGATCAGCGCTGAGCGGGAGCGCGAGAATCTGCGCCTGGCAAGCCATTTTCACCTCGCACTCACCGCTACCGGCGCCAGTAGCTGGAAGTATTTTCACGCCGAAGACCATTGCGTATTGAGTGACAGCCTGATCGCGCTGCTCGACTGCCCATCCCATAATGTCCCGAAAACATTTGCCGACTGGCTAGCCTTGGTTCACCCGGATGACCGCGCCAGACTGAATGCTACGGTCAACGCCCAAAAGAGCAAAAATTCGACGGCCAGCGTCACCGAATATCGCATGAAAAACAAGAATGGCCATTGGCGGTGGATGGAGGACCGCGGCTGCGTCATCGAGCGCTCGTCCGATGGCTCCCCTTTGGTCACGATCAGCATCCTGATCGACATCACGAATCGCCACAACGCGCACGCGACCATCGAAGCCGAACGCAGCCGCCTGCGCACGCTGTTGCAAACCTTGCCCAACATGGTCTGGCTGAAAGATGCGAACGGGGTTTATCTCGATTGCAACGCGCGGGCTGAAAGCTTTCTGGGTAAACCAGCCGCGGACGTTATAGGCAAAACTGACCACGAACTTTTTTCGGCCACGGTTGCCAATCGCATTCGGGGTGAGGACTTGGTTGCCCTAGACAAAGGCGGCCCGGCAACTTTTGAATATCTGCGCGCTTTCCCGGATGGCCACGAGGAACTGCATTTAACGACCAAGGCGCCCGTACACGATGGCAACGGTAATTGCATTGGCGTCCTCGGCATCAGCCACGACATCACTCAGTTCCGCAACGATCAGATCGCCCTCAAAAACCAGAATCGAGCGTTGTCCCTGATCAGCGCAGTCAGTCAGGCCGTCGTTCGGCTTGATGATGAAGCCACCATGCTGAACGAAATTTGCTCAATTGCGGTTGAGATCGGCGGCTATCAACTCGCCTGGATCGGGGAAGCACAGCACGACAGCGAAAAGCGGGTCATCCCGGTTGCCCAGTCGGGATTTGGCGCTGACTACCTCGATCAACTGAATATCAGCTGGGCCGACAATCTCTCAGGCAGCGGACCGACCGGCCGCGCCATCCGCACCGGCGTCCCGAGCATTGTGCGCAACATGGATACCGACCCGTCCTTTGAGCCTTGGCGCGGCCCGGCCCGGGATCAGGCTTATGGATCATCGGTCGCCCTGCCGCTGCGGGTTGAAGGACGCATTTATGGCGCGCTCAATCTCTACGCCATTGAAGCAGATACCTTTGGCGATGCCGAAATGTCGCTGCTGGAAAACCTGAGCGGCGAAATTAGTCTCGGTATCAGCATGCAGCGCTCACGCCAGGCACTGTTGCGCAGCGAAGCCAGCCTGCTGCAAGCGCAACAACTGGCCAAAATTGGCCATTACCATTTCGACCCCGTTGCCGATGTGTGGACCAGTTCCGCCGTCCTCGACGAGATTTTCGGGATCGATGTGGCTTACGCCCGTACCGCGCAAAGCTGGCTGGCCTTGATTCATCCGGAAGACAGCGAGCGGATGGCAAGCTACCTGCAGGATCAAGTCATCGCTAAAAGCCTCGATTTCGACAACGAGTACCGGATTGTCCGCCACCAGGACGGCCGGGTTTGCTGGGTGCACGGCACAGGCAAACTTGATCTCGACGCAGCCGGCCAGGTCCGGCACATGTTCGGCACCATTCAGGACATCAGCGAGAGCAAACAGCTCGAACAGCGCCTGCGGGAGAGCGAAGCGGCACTACGCGAGGCTCAGCTGATCGCACATCTCGGGAGCTGGAAACAGGATCTCAAAACCGACGTGCTGATCGGTAGCGACGAAGCTTATCGAATCTTGGGCCTGCCGCAGGGGGCACCGCTGGCCCGGAACAACTTCATGGCATGCGTTTACCCGGATGACCGCTGGCGGATCGGTGAAGTCTGGGATAAGGCCTTGCTGAACGGTGAGGAACGCGAGATCGATTTTCGCATCATGGGTCATGACAATATTCGCTGGGTGCGTGCCATCGCCAGAGTCAGCTATGACACAAACGGTGCGCCCAGTGCCGTCATCGGGACGATTCAGGATGTCACCGACCGCTACACTACCGAGGATGAACTGAGAAAATTATCGCTGGCCATTGAGCAGAGCCCGCACAGTATCGTCATTACCAATACCTTTGGCGAGATTGAATACGTCAATCACACCTTTGTCAAAAACACCGGCTACAGCCGTGACGAAGCAATCGGCGGCAATCCAAAACTGCTGCAATCCGGCCTGACGCCGAACGCAACCTATCTCAAACTTTGGCACGCCCTTGAGCATGGCGAGGTCTGGCGCGGCGAATTCCTCAACAGGCGGAAGGATGGCAGCGTCTTTGAAGAGTTCGCCATTGTTTCCCCGGTACGCCAGCCGGACGGCCGAGTGACGCATTACCTGGCGATCAAGGAAGACATTACCGAGAAAAAACGCACGCAAGCCGAGCTTGAGCGTTACCGTTTACACCTTGAATCCGTCGTGATCGAACGCACCGCCGAACTCAACCAGGCGAAGAACGAGGCGGAATCGGCCAACCGTGCCAAGAGCACTTTCCTGGCCAATATGAGCCACGAAATCCGCACGCCGATGAACGCCATCATGGGGCTGACCTACATTGCCCAGCGCGATTCGGAGAATCCGCAACAAAGCGAACGCCTGGGCAAAGTGGCCGATGCCGCCCAGCACCTGATGGCGATCATCAACGACATTCTCGATATTTCCAAGATTGAAGCCGGCAAGCTGACGCTGGAAAACATTGATTTTCCGCTCGAACAGGTTTTCACCAACGTGCTCAACATGATCGATGACAAGACGCAGTTCAAGTCACTGGCGATCAACTGCGAGATCGCCCCCGAACTCCCCAAAGTACTACGCGGCGACTCACTGCGCATCGAGCAGATTCTGCTCAACTTTCTCTCGAATGCGATCAAATTTACCGAGCAAGGCAGCATCCACCTCGCCACCCATTTGCTTCGCCAGGACGAAAATGGCCTGCTGCTGCGCTTTGCCGTGAGCGACACCGGCATTGGCCTGTCGCCCGAGGCTCAATCACGCCTGTTCATGCCTTTCGAGCAAGCCGATACGTCAACAACACGCCGTTATGGCGGCACCGGACTTGGACTGGCAATCAGCCGCCGCTTGGCCGAAGCGATGCAAGGTGAGATCGGCGTTAACAGCGTGCCGGATCAAGGCAGCACATTCTGGTTCACCGCGCTACTTCAGCCGGCACAGGATGACAAGGCGTGGCTGAGCGCCAGCCGCAGCGAAAGCGGTTTGCCGCAGTTCGTGGCGGGCTGCCGAATATTGCTGGCCGAGGACAATCCGATCAATGAGGAAGTGGCGATCAATCTGCTGCAAGCCGTTGGCCTGGTTGTCGATGTCGCCCACGATGGTCACGAAGCATTGACACTCGCCCAATGCCAGCAATACGCGCTGGTCTTGATGGATATGCAAATGCCGGTCATGGACGGTATCGAGGCGACCCAACGGATTCGCGCCCTGCCCGGCTGGTCGACCACGCCGATTCTGGCGATGACCGCCAATGCTTTTGACGATGACCGGGATAGTTGTCTGGCTGCCGGCATGAATGGCCATATTGCCAAACCGGTGCAGCCCGACATGCTCTACGCAACGCTGGCCCAGTGGCTCCCCATCGCTGGCGCTTCGGTGGCGACGCCAGCAGCAGCCCGGATTCAACCCCAAGCAAGGCTCGACAACGATGCACTACGCGCCGCGCTGGCCAAGGTTCCCGACCTCGACAGCCAATTGGGTCTGGCCTCGATCCAGGGCCGTGTCGCTACTTACCAGCGCTTGATCGACAAATTCAGCAGCACTCACTCCGAAGATTTCGCGCTCATTCAGCATCACCTAAACACCGGCGACAACATCGAAGCCCGCCGCCTCGCGCACTCGCTCAAAGGCGGCGCCGGCACACTCGGCGCCATCGCGGTACAGGCTGCGGCAGCAAGCCTTGAAGCGGCAATCAAGGATGGTCTGCCTGCCGCGATAATTGCCCCGCTCATTGAGCAAACAGCACTCGCTTATCGCGCGTTGCGCCGCAACCTGTTGAATCAGGAAGGGGTGCTGGCGCCAACACCTGCCCCCTCAACGGCGCCACACCCTGGCCGCAGCGCCCTCGAACTGGCCCACATCCGCCGCTGTCTCGAAAACGGCGAAATGCGGGTCCAGGAACTGGTGCGCCAGCAAAGTTCGGGGATACGCGAGGTATTAGGCAGTGAGTTTGAGCATTTTGAACATTTGATTACGGCCTTTGATTTCGAAGCCGCCCTCGCCCTGCTCGATCATGTCAGCACCCCGGGTCGCTGAGGCGGATATGGATCAATTTGAAAAACACCCGCCATCCCGCTGGTTTCTCCCGACTTTTTTACTGATTTTTGCTGCGCTTGGCATCAGTGGCTATTTGTATTACCAGAACGAAAGCAAGAACCAGCTCAAACATGTCAGCGAACAACTGCGTTCGATCAGCGAACTGAAGTCGCGGCAGATTATTGAGTGGCGGCAAAGTCGTATTGCCGATGGGCAGGTACTGGCAGAGAACCCCCAACTGGTTGCTGCGGTCGACGACATTTTTCAGGCAAAAACCGCACCGGCGGCCAGCATGAAACGTGTGCTTGAGCACCTGCAGTCGATCAAGGACAACTATCACTACCAGGATATCCTGGTGATCGACAGCGATGGCAATCTTCGACTCAGCCTGAGTGGCCGGCACGAGGGCAAGCTCAACGACAGTATCTTCGTGGCGCAAGAAGCGGCTTTCAGCTCCGGGCGTGCCAACATGACCGATCTACATGCGCATCCGAAACTCGGCATGGCACATGCCGACGTTGTGGTGCCGCTGATGCTCGGCGATGACAAAACAAAACGGCGGGTCGGCAGCATTTTGTTGCAGATCGACCCCAACACCTTCCTCTTTCCCGCCCTGCAATCCTGGCCGGTGCCAAGCGCTAGCGCCGAGACCTTGCTCGTTCGGCGGGATGGCGACCATGTGCTGTTCCTCAACGAAGTGCGCCAGCGTGCCGATGCGGCGCTGCATTTTCGCATCTCGGAAACTCAGGGCGAGGTGCCGAGCGTCATGGCGGTTTTTGGTGGCCTCCAGGGCTTTGTGGAAGGTCGGGACTATCAGGGCAAGCCTGTGCTGGCAGCCATCAAGTCCATTCCCGAAACCCCCTGGCACCTGGTTGCCAAAGTGTCGCGCGATGAAGCGATGGCCGAGTGGCAAACATCGTCTTACCTGATTATTGCGCTCATCATCGGCCTGCTCGCTGCCGCCGCGGCAGCCTTTGGCATCATCTACCAAGCGATAGGGGTGCGGCGCTATCGCGTATTGTTTGAGACAGAGTCGGCACGGCGTTCCGAACAACAGCGCTTCCAGATCGCCTTCCACGCCAGCCCGCTTTCTGCCTCGATCGCACGGGTCCGTGATGGGCTGATCATTGATGTCAATGAAAACTATCTGCGTGATTTCGGCTGGAAACGGGAAGACATGCTGGGCCGAACCTCGCTGGAAATCGGCCTTTGGCCCGATAGCCAGCTGCGTAACAAATTTATCGACGCCGTCAAGGCGACAGGCAGCGTCCTGCATCACGAAACCATCTGGCAGGATCACAGCGGGCTGATCCATAACGTCGACATTTCGGCTGCGCTGATCGAAATTGACGGCGAGAGCCATATTCTTGCCTTTACCGCCGACATCACCGAACGCCGCAAGGCGCAGGCCGAACTCGCCCGCTACGGCCGGCGCCTGGAGTCGATGGTGGAAGAACGGACCTATGAACTGGCCATCGCCAAGGAAGAGGCCGAGCGCGCCAGCCGCGCCAAAAGTGCCTTCCTGGCCAACATGAGCCACGAAATCCGCACACCGCTGAATGCCATTATCGGCCTCACCTACCTGATGAGCCGCGAGGTGATTGAGCCGCGCATGAAGGCGCGCCTGGGCCGGGTTGCTGATTCGGCACAACACCTGCTCACCGTCATTAACGACATTCTTGATCTCTCGAAGATCGAAGCGGAACACCTCAGTCTGCAGGAAATCGACTTCTCGACCGAGCGCCTGATCGCCGAAACGCTGGCCATGATCGAATTCAAGGCGCATGACAAAGGCCTGGAACTGCGCACCGAAATCGCGACCACACTCCCTGCCGCACTGCGTGGCGACCCCTTGCGCCTGCAACAGGTCTTGCTTAATTTCCTGTCGAATGCAGTCAAATTCACCGACCACGGCCATATTGTGCTGCGCGCCCAGGGGATGGAAGATCAGGATGGCAGCGTGCTGCTGCGCTTCGAGGTTGAAGATACCGGGATCGGCATCTCGCCAGCGGCGCAAATGCACCTCTTCAAGCCTTTTGCCCAAGCCGACGAATCCACCAGCCGGCGCTACGGCGGCACCGGCCTTGGCCTCGCCATCAGCCGCCAACTGGCGCAACTGATGGGTGGCGAAGCCGGTCTTGAAAGCACGCCTGGCCAAGGCAGCACCTTCTGGATGACGGCGCGCCTGCATCTGGCTGAAAATGTGCCGGAACCGCACCTGCTCACCATTGATGCCGAAACGGAAATCAAAAACACCCGCACCGGCGCCCGCATCCTGCTGGTTGAGGATGACCCATTGAATCGCGAGGTTGCACTCGACCAGTTGGCAGGGGTCGGACTGATTGCCGATGTCGCGGAAAATGGCCAGATTGCAGTCGACATGGCGAGCCAGACCGCCTACGACCTGATCCTGATGGATATGGAAATGCCGGTGATGAATGGACTGGAAGCCTGCCGCCACATTTTGGCCCTGCCTGGCCAGTCGACCGCAGCCATCGTTGCCATGACCGCCAACGCATTTGCCGAGGATCGTAGTGCCTGCCTGGATGCCGGTATGGTCGACTACCTGAGCAAACCGGTCGAGATCAAGGCACTGCACGCCGTCTTGCTGCACTGGCTACCGACCAGCGCGGGCCGGCAGCCCTCAATCACGACACCGGACCGGCTGCCCAGTCGCGTCAACAACGACGCGGCAGCGATCATGGAACAACTGTCCACCCAGCCGGGTTTCAACGTGCAAGCCGGCCTGACTTCTTTCAGTGGCAAAACAGAAAAATACCTCGCGCTACTGGAAAAATATCTGCAGCGTCACAGTCATACAGCGGCAGTCATTGAACAAAGCCTGGCCGATGGTGACACGCCTGGGGCCCAACGCCACGCCCACACCTTGAAAGGTGCAGCCGGCATTCTTGGCCTTGCAGCGACGCAACAGGCCGCCGCCGCACTTGAGCAGGCGCTGCGCAACAAGGCGTCGGCGGACACCGTGGCTCAAGGCATCAAGCAGCTGGAAAAAGTCGAAAATACGCAGATTGACGCACTGCGGCTCGCCCTCGGCACCCAAAGCTGCCTCGCAGAACCGGCCATTGCTATTGACCCGGAAAAACTGCGTCCGATCATCAAATCATTGCTCGCACTGTTGGCGGAGGACGATATGCGTAGCGCTGAACTGGCGACGCTTAACAGCGCCCAGCTGCAAGCCCTGCTGGGCAAGAACTACCATCAGCTCAATCAGCTATTGGGCAACTTTGACTTCCCCTCAGCCCTGGATCTGCTGCAAGGAGCCCTGGCCAGCCATCCTGAACTGCGTTGAGGCGCGGCTGTGCTTGTCTGAAACTCCGCAACTGCAAGCTGGACTAAAGCCGGATCACGGCCTCGACTTCATTCCCTTGCGCGGCGTATTCGACGCGCTCAAAACTGAGCATGCGCGCCATCGCAATCCCGCGACCATGAGTGTCAAAAGCGCGCTCCGGACTCATTTCCAGATAGCCCTGCCAGTTGAAGCCGGCGCCTTGATCACAAATCCGGAAGCTGAGTTCACCATCGCTACGGCGCACCCGGACCTCGGCATGACGGTTACTGAATTCAGCGGAATTGAGGAGCCGCTCGATTTCATCTTCGAGGCTGCCGTTTTCGATCAGCGCGGTTTTACGATCGTAGCCAATATCCAGATTGCCGTGCTCAATGGCATTAAGCATTAATTCCGAAAGCCCAAGGACGATACGGCCAGGGTCCGGTGCGGTATTGGCCAGCAAGGTCGCCAGATCACGGGCTTCCTGCGGTGTACGGAAAATGAATCGCGCCTCGGCCAGGCAGCTGAGCACGTTGCCCTGACGTTTAACCTCCTCGGCCAAAGCCTGGCGACTGTAATAGTCACGCGCGGCAGCCGCAACGATAGCGAGCAGGGTATCGGCAGCAAAGGGCTTGGTCAGGTAGTAGTAGGCACCGGCCTTGAGGCCTTCGAGCACCTCGCTGTCAGCCGTCATGCCGGTCTGCATGATGACGGGAAGATGCATCGTTTCGGGCCGGGCTTTCATCCGGCGCAACACATCAATGCCGTCCATGTCGGGCATCAGGCGATCCAGCAAAATGACATGAAAACGTGCCGGTTCGGCATCGATCAAATCCCAGGCCGCCTCACCAGAGTCGGCCTCAACGACCAGATAACCTTCATACGTCAGATTTTCCGCCATCATCTCGCGGCCAATCGGCTCATCATCAACGACCAGAACACACGTTTTTGCCAAAATAACGTCCTTGTTTGCCCCGACAATTGATGTCGTTCACATTGTTTCAGAAGTATATAGAAAAACCGGTTTTAGCAATCGAGCAAGCAGTGTTCTTCCATTAAGTCGAGGCCGCATCCAGCCATGCTTTCGCGCCCAGCCCAGCCGCCCGGCCGCTGGCCAGACAACCGGTGAGCAGATAGCCCCCGGTCGGAGCTTCCCAGTCCAGCATCTCACCGGCACAAAAAACGCCGGGCATGTCCTTCAGCATCAAAGCCGGGTCGAGGGCTTCGAAGATGACGCCACCGGCAGTGCTGATCGCTTCGTCGATGGGGCGCGTCGCCGTCACCGGCAAAGGCAGCGCCTTGATTGCGGCGGCCAGACTACTTGCTGCGGTCAACGCGGCGGGTGGACACAATTCACGTAACAGGCCCGCCTTGACGCCATCGATACCTACCCGGCGGCGCAAATGATTGGCCAGCGAGTCGCGGCCCTGCGGACGGGAAAGCTCGGCAGTCAGCCGCGCCAGGCTGCGCCCTGGAGCAAGGTCAAGACTGAGTGCAGCCCGGCCTGCGCTGGCCAGCGTATCCCGCAAGGGGGCGGAGAGCGCATAGATCAAACCGCCCTCGATGCCGCTGGCGGTAATGTTGAATTCACCCTGCTGGGTGCAAGCGCCGATGCTGGCAATCACCGACTTGACCGGCTGGCCGGCAAAGCGCTGACTGAAATGGGCGCTCCAATCGACATCAAAACCGCAATTGCTCGGCTTGAGCGGGGCAACCGGCACGCCACGTTCAGCCAGCAAGGGCACCCAGGCACCATCGGAACCCAGCTTGGCCCAACTGCCGCCACCGAGGGCCAGAATCACCGCATCCGCTTCAAACAGCGCTTCACCGCTCGGCGTGGCGAAGCGCAGGCGGCCATCCCCGCCATCGCTGCCATCGCCGGCATTCCCCTGCCAACCCAGCCAGCGATGCCGCACATGGAAATGCACGCCCTGCTCGCGCAGGCGATGCAACCAGGCGCGCAACAGCGGCGCAGCTTTCATCTCGGTGGGAAAAACCCGCCCCGAGGTGCCAACGAAGGTTTCAATGCCGAGGTGATGAATCCAGTCGCGCAGTTGATCCGGCCCAAAAACATCAAGCAGGCCGGCCAGCTGGCTTTGCCGCTTGCCGTAACGCGCCTTGAAGGCGCTCAAGTCTTCGCTATGGGTAATGTTCATGCCGCCCTTGCCGGCGATCAGGAACTTGCGACCGACCGACGGCATGGCATCGAAAATAGCCACTTCCAGGCCGTTGACCGCAGCAATGCCACTTGGGGTGGCCGCCAGCACTTCGGCGGCCATCAACCCCGCCGGACCGCCGCCGATAATGGCGACGCGGCGCATCAGGCTGCGGGCACGCCTGCGGCCGCTTGAACGACAGCAGCCGCTGATTGTTTTTCAGCTTGCTTGTCCAACGCAGCCTCTTCCGGCTTCATCTCTTCCGGCTTCATCTCTTCCGGCGCTATCTCGTCCGACTCCATCTCGTCCAGCGCGCTCTCGCCCAACTTTGCGGCCGACTTTTCGGCTGATTTTTCGGCCGATCCAACAGGCTTGGCCTGCGCTTTGGGCAAATCGACCTTGGCTTTCCCTGAAGCAGCATCAACCGGCGTCAGCAGGCCAGCCGGGATTTCTTCCTCATCCAGCGGCGTCACGGTCACGGCGACTTCCGGCTCGGTGCCGCCACCACCCAGAATGATGCCGCGCAGCGGCGAAATATCGGAGAAGTCGCGACCGACTGCGACGGTGATGTGTTCGGTATTGGGCAGCAGATTATTGGTTGGATCAAAATCGACCCAGTCGTTATCGCAGTCCGGCGCATACACCGAGACCCAGGCATGCGAGGCGTCAGCCCCGATCAGCCGTGGCTTGCCCGGCGGCGGCCGGGTCAGCAGGTAGCCGCTGACGTAACGGGCAGAAAGGCCCAGCGCGCGCAGGCAACCGATCATCAAATGGGCAAAGTCCTGACAAACACCGCGTTTCTTTTCCAGCACTTCAAGGATCGGCGTCGATACGGTGGTCGCCTCCGGATCAAAGGTGAATTCCTTGAAAATTTTTGCCATCAAGGCCTGTGCACCGAGCAGAATCGGCCTTTTGGGTGGAAAGCAATCAAGCGCATAAGCCGCCAGTTCGTGCTTGATCCGGACGTGTGAGCTTTCAAAAAGAAAACGCATCGCATCCAGATCCTCCGAACGCGGTGCCGTTGAATCGTAAGCGAGGAGATCACGGACGCTTTCCCAGGGTGGCGACAGCGCTATATTTTTGGGCAGGTGCGGCGTCACGGCAATGCTCATCGCCGAGCGGAGAATCAGGTGCTCGTGCGGGGAATGGAAGGCAATCCAGGTGACCGGATTGCCGAAGGGGTCCTGACCGTCGCGCCGCCAGCTAGGCACCGGGTCGATATCGACGCGCTGCTCTTCGATCTGCTGCCAGGCGAGAACGCGTGGCGACAGGTGCAGTTGCTGCTGCGAGAGGGAAACGGGGCTGCCATACTCGTAGCGTGTTTCGTGTACGACGTGATAGCGAACGGGTTTATCGGTCATGATCAAAGCGCCATCGTTTGCCGACTGACATTGCCGACGTGCGTGAAATAGCGCATGCCCAGCCAGCTCGACAGCTTGATCGCTGCACCATTGAGCGCTTCCAGCAAGCGCGCCATTTCCTGACAGGACGCGCACTCGTGGCAGTCACTGAAATGTGAATGTTCAAGCTTCTTGAGATCGAAATGCAACAGGTGGTCGAGTGCCTCGGCCAGCTCGCCTTCGTTGGCTTCACCCAGCTCCCGCGCCATGCGGTCAAGGTAACGGGCAAGCACGCTGGCCTGGAAGACCACGCCATGCGGATTGCTGTCATCGAAAACCAGCAAATCGAGTACCGGTAGCAATTCCGGCGAACGCGAATAGCGCGAACGGTAGGTGATGATCGAGTCGGTCAGTTCGAGCAGCGACTCAAGACAACCCGCTCCCCGCGCCGAGGGCATCCGGAGAAAATTGGCAATCGCCAGCGCGAGGAAGGAAAGGCGCTCCAGACGACGACCAACCACGAGAAAACGCCAGCCATCGTCACGCGTCATGTTATCCATCGCAAAACCGGTCAGCGAGGACGAGACGCCAAGGACGCGATCAAGGAAGGCAATCGCTTCGGTCAGCGTCGGGTGGGTTTTCTGGGCCTGTTGTTGCTCGCGCTGGAGGCGGTTTAGCGAATGCCAGTGGTCGAGCGAAAGGCGCTCGCGAACATGGGTGGCTGACCACATCAGATGACGGATGTTACCGGCCAGGCTACCGGGCTGCTGGGGGTCGTAAATCGCTTCGAGCAAGGCGTGCTTGCTGCCTTCACGCACGACGGAATCTTCTTCGGGCTTGGGCAGAATGCCGAGGCGCAGCGCCAGTTCGAGTGCGGACGCAACGGCGGGGGTTTTTTCGCCGCCGGATTCGACAACCCGGCTGAGGGCAACGCGCAGCATGCGGGCGCTGTCGTCAAAACGCTCGGAATAACGACCCAGCCAGAACAGGTTTTCAACGACCCGCGACGACAAATTGGCCCCGGCACGAACCAGATCGTTAACGCCGACCGAGGGTTTCAGCAGCGTAAATTCACTGACCGGTCCGTCAGTCAGCACCCAGGCATCTTTCGAGGAACCGCCGCGCTGCATTGAAATGATGCGCGCATTGGCCCCGGTGGCGACGCGGGCCAGACCGCCCGGCATCACCGAATAGCCGTCGGGCGACGCAACGGCATAAGCCCGCAAGCCAACCGGCCGGGCCAGCAAGCGGCGCTCGTGGGAACGGCTCCAGGTCGGCCCCTGCGAGAGGTTGACCATCTCCTGAGCAACGTAGGCGTGGGGGCGTGCTTCGATCCGGCGCAGCATTTCAGCCCTCGCCTCGCCCTTGAGTTCATGACCAAAAACCGGGTCCATGCGTTGTGTCGGGTACGCCGGCTTGATAACCAGATCGTCAAAGTTTTCCCGGACATACTCCAGCGCCGGCTTTTCGCCGCACCACCAGGTGCCCACCGAGGGCATGGCCAATTCCTCGCCGAGCAACTTGCGGCAAATGGCGGGCAAAAAGCCCATCAGCACCCCGGAAGAAAGCAGGCCGCTACCTAACGCATTGGCGACCACGACGCGACCCGCCCGGGCAACGTTGAGCAGGCCGGGAATACCCAGCGCCGAATCACCGCGCAGTTCCAGGGGATCGCAATAGTCATCATCCTGGCGCCGCAGCACGACGTGGACGCGTTTCAGCCCCCGCAGGGTTTTGAGGAAAAGCGTGTCGCCACGCACCGTCAAATCCTGCCCCTCGACCAGCGGAAAGCCGAGGTAACGGGCGAGATAGGCGTGTTCAAAATAAGTTTCGTTATACGGGCCAGGCGTCAGCAGCACGATATGCGGCTGCTCCTTGCCGTCGAGCGGCGCCAGCGCGGCGAGGCCATCCCGTTGGTCGCGGAAGAAATCGGCAAGATGCTGGACATGCAAATCGCGGAACATCTCCGGAAAAACCTGCGAGACGATCAAGCGATTCTCAAGCGCGTAACCCGCCCCCGAAGGCGCTTGCGTCCGGTCGGCGATAACCCACCACTGGCCGTCCGGCGAACGGGCCAGATCAACCGCGTATTGATGCAACCAGGTGCCGCTGGCCGGTTTGATGCCGCGACAGGGCCAAAGATAACCGTGCTGACCATAGACCAGCGCGGGCGGCAACAGGCCATCGGCGAGCAGTTTCTGTTCGCCATAAAGATCGGCCAGCATGGCGTTGAGCAGCTTGGCGCGCTGGGTGACGGCGGCAGAGACTTTTGCCCACTCGTCGGGCGGGATGATCAGGGGGACCGGGTCCAGTGCCCACGGGCGATCCGAGCCATTGGGGTCGGCGTAGACATTGTAGGTAACGCCGTTTTCAAGGATGCGCCGGTCTACAAATTCAAGACGGCGGTGCATCTCATCGGGCGATACCGAATCGAGATGGTTGAAAAACTGTTTCCAGTGCGGACGAACTTCGCCGTCCGCCGACAACATTTCGTCGTAACGGCGGGCGCCTTTGGGGTAAATCGCGAGGAGTGTGCGGGCCATTTGCCTGGGGCATAAAGCGGACAGGCCGTTTCCGGCCTGTTTTTATGCAGCCCAAAAAGGCTGCAACCCGCATTTTCAGTGGTTAAGAACGCCGCAAGTCTAGCGTAAACGGGTGCTCGGCGCTGATCTCCGGCGCGCCCACCTGGATCTTGCCCGGCGTGTGGCCAAAGCGGAAGAAACGGGCCAGACGGCGGCTTTCAGCCTCAAAGGAGTTGACCGGGAAGGTATCGAAACTGCGACCGCCCGGATGCGTCACATGGTACTGACAGCCGCCGAGCGAACGCTGCATCCAGGTATCGACCAGATCGAAAACCAGCGGCGCGTGAATGCCGATGGTCGGATGCAGGCAGGAGGCCGGTTGCCAGGCGCGGTAACGAACGCCAGCGACGAATTCGCCGTTGGTGCCGGTATTTTGCAGCGGCACGGGCACGCCGTTACAAGTCAGCACATAGCGATCCGGCGCCATGCCCTTGATCTTGACCTGGACGCGCTCGACCGAGGAATCGACATAACGCACCGCGCCACCGGCCGAACCTTCTTCGCCCATCACATGCCAGGGTTCGAGGGCGTGACGCAGTTCGAATTCCATACCTTTGACGGCGAAGTCGCCATATTTCGGGAAACGGAACTCGAAGTGAGCCGCGAACCATTCGGCCTTGAAGGGGAAGCCGGCGACCTGCATTTCGTCCATCACGTCGCGGAAATCCTGCTCGACGTAGAACGGCAGCATGAAGCGGTCGTGCAACTCGGTGCCCCAGCGGGCCAGACGGGCCGGCTCGTAGGGTTGTTCCCAGAAACGGGCGACCATGGCGCGCAGCAGCAGTTGCTGAGTGAGCGACATACGGGCGTGCGGCGGCATTTCAAAAGCACGCAGTTCGAGCAGGCCGAGGCGACCGGTCGGGCCATCCGGCGAGAACAGCTTATCGACACAGAACTCGGAACGGTGCGTGTTTCCGGTCACGTCGGTGAGCAGATTGCGCAGGATGCGGTCGACCAGCCAGGGCTGAACAATTTCACCGGGCTTGGGAATCTGGGCAAAGGCGATTTCCAGCTCGTAAAGACTATCGTTACGGGCTTCATCAACCCGCGGCGCCTGACTGGTTGGCCCGATAAACAGGCCGGAGAACAGGTAGGACAAACTCGGATGATTGTGCCAGTAGGCGATCAGGCTCTTCAACAAATCCGGCCGCCGCAGGAACGGTGAATCGGTCGGCGTTGCCCCGCCGAGCACAAAGTGGTTGCCGCCCCCCGTACCTGTGTGGCGACCATCGACCATGAATTTTTCGGTGGTCAGACGGGTGATGTGGGCCGCATCGTACAGATGGGTGGTCTGCTCGACCAGTTGGTCCCAACTCTTGGCCGGATGAATATTGACTTCGATCACACCGGGGTCAGGCGTGACCCGGAAATGCGTCATGCGCGGGTCAGACGGCGGCTCGTAGCCTTCCATGACCACCGGCATCTGCATCTCTTCTGCGGTCGACTCGACGGCAGCGACTAATTCCAGATAGTCATCCAGCTGCTCGGTCGGCGGCATGAAGATGTAGAGCTTGCCTTCGCGGGCTTCGGCGCACATTGCCAAGCGGGTAATCCAGCCAGCCGACTCCTTGAAACCGGGAGGGGTGTTGGACGCTGTTCCTTCTCCTTTTCCTTTGCCTTTTCCGACATCACTGAAGCTCAAAGAATCGGCACTCGACGCGTTGGCTGGCGCGGCGCAAGGGGCCGACGAGCGCAGCGGCTCGGCAAACTGGCGACGGATTTCAGCACTGGAACGCAGCGTGGCACCGGGTTGCGCCGGGTCGGGCGGATTGACGTAGGGGTAATCACTCTTCGAGGCCCAGGGCTGGGAATCAATCGGCAAGCGGTAACCCATCGCCGAATCGCCCGGGAACAGGTAGCAGCGTTCAGCGCGCAGAAACCACGGGCCGGTTTGCCACTGTCCCCAGGGATTTTTCATGATCGGCAAAATGTGGCCGACGGTGCAGGCCAGACCTTGCGTGAAGACTTTCATCAGACGGTCACGCTCAAGCGCATCGTCCACCCGCGAATCGAAGGGATCGACGTTGCCCGGCAGGCGGCGTTCGCGCCACATGTAGTAGAAGGCATCCTCGAAAGCCGGGAAAACATATTGGGAATCCAGCGCCAGCTTTTCGGCGACGCGTTTCATGAAGCGTTCGGAATGCTCGCTGGTCGCGCCGTAATCACGTTTTTCGTTGGCGTAAAGCGCCGGCGAATGCCAAATCGGTTCGCCATCCTTGCGCCAGAAGCAGTTCAGGCTCCAGCGCGGCAGTTGTTCGCCGGGATACCACTTGCCTTGGCCAAAGTGCATCAGGCCATCCGGGGCATATTTTTCCCGCAGGCGATGGAACAAATCGGCGGCATAAAGGCGTTTTGTCGGGCCGAGTGCGGCGGTATTCCATTCCGCGCCATCCGGGTCGTCGACCGCAACAAAGGTCGGCTCGCCGCCCTGGGTCAGGCGGACATCAAGAGATTGCAAGGTGTCGTCGATCTGATGCCCGAGTTGCTCGATCTCCAGCCACTGCTCTTCGGAATAAGGTTTGGTGACCCGCGGCGCTTCCCAGATGCGAGTCACCTGCATGTGATGGGCGAATTCGGTTTCGCACTCGTCGATGCCGCCGGTCAGCGGCGCGGCTGAGGCGGGCTCCGGCGTGCAGGCGAGCGGAATGTGGCCTTCGCCGGCAAAGAGGCCGGAGGTCGGGTCGAGGCCGATCCAGCCGGCGCCGGGCAAATAAACTTCGCACCAGGCGTGCAGATCGGTGAAATCGGCTTCCGGTCCGGAGGGGCCGTCGAGCGATTTGACGTCCGCTTTCAACTGGATCAGGTAACCGGAAACGAAGCGGGCGGCCAGGCCGAGGTGGCGCAGGATCTGGACGAGCAACCAGGCCGAATCGCGGCAAGAGCCGGAGCGCTTGGTCAGCGACTCCTCCGGTGTTTGCACGCCGGGCTCCATCCGGATGGTGTAGCTGAGATCGCTTTGCACCTTGGCATTGAGCGCGACCAGAAAGTCGACGCTACGGATTTTTTCGCGCGAGATGCCGTCCATGTACTTCTGGAACAAGGGCGTCGCCGGCAGCTTGTGCAGGTACGGCGTCAGTTCGTGACGTTCCCAGTCCTCGTAGGCGAAAGGGATTTTCTCGGCATGCGGTTCGAGGAAGAAATCGAAGGGATTGATCACCGACATTTCGGCGACCAGATCAACCTCGACGCGCAATTCCCGGGTTTTTTCCGGGAAGACCAGACGGGCCAGATAGTTGCCCTGCGGATCTTGCTGCCAGTTGATGAAATGTTTCTCGGGGCCAACCTTCAGGGAGTACGAAAGGATTCGCGTTCGGGAATGCGGACAGGGGCGCAGCCGGATGATCTGTGCGCCCAAATTGACCAGGCGATCATAGGAATAATGCGTAACGTGATTTAGTGCGACGTGAATTGACACGATGTTGCTCCGTGCGAAATGGTTGTACTAACTAAGCAAGACGCGAACCAGCTTGTAAGTCACTGTTTTATTGAAGATGAATTTCTAAAAAGTCATTTCGATGCACGCGGGCGCGAAAACCCGCACCAAGTCTGTGCGTTGAACACGGGCTCGTTGAATCCGGCCAAGCTGGCGTTCTCTAGCGAACCTTGCCCAGTATCCTGGCGCCCAGTTTGCGGGCCTCCTCCAGGACCAGCACGCTGGATGCGATGAGCAGCGACCACATCCAGTCATGCGGGCTGAGGGCAACGGTATCGAAAATAGCCTGCAGCGGCTCCCAATGAACGACCAATACTTGCAGGAACAGCACGGACGCAAGCGCCAGCCAGAGTCGACCGTTGTTGAAAAAGTGACGATTGAAGGCGCTACCGTGTTCAGCCCGGGCGTTGAAAATGTTGAAAAACTGGAAAAGCACAAAGGTGGTGAAAGCCAGGGTCATTGCATATTCATGCTTGCCCTGCTGCTGCCCCCAGGCATAAGCGCCGAGCGTTCCAGCGGCCATCGTCAAACCGGAAAGACCAATTTTGAGCAGGCGATGCCAGGTCAGGATGACGGCATCACGGGGGCGCGGCCTCGCCAGCATGATGCCGTCCCGTGCCGGCTCGACGCCCAGCGTCATGGCGGGCGGGCCGTCCATGATCATGTTGACCCAAAGAATCTGAATGGCGGTGAATGGCATGGGGAAACCAAAAAGCGGCGCGCCGAGTACGGTCAAAATGGCGCCGATATTGGTCGATAGTTGAAAACGGACAAACTTGACGATGTTGTCGTAAATCGTGCGGCCCTCTTTCACGGCACCGACGATGCTGGTGAAATTATCGTCGGTCAGCACCAGCGTCGCCGCCTCCTTGCTCACCTCGGTACCGGTGATGCCCATGGCAATGCCGATGTCGGCAGCCTTGAGGGCCGGCGCGTCATTGACGCCGTCACCCGTCATCGCCACCACGTGACCGCGTGCCTGCAAGGCTTCCACGATACGCATTTTGTGTTCGGGGGCAACGCGGGCGAAGACGGCAGTGCGCTCGACCAGCTCACTCAGTTGCTCGGCATCCAGGCCATCCAGTTCGCCGCCTTCATGCACCTCGCCGCTTAGGCCAAGGCTGCGGGCGATGCTTGCCGCCGTCGCCCGATGATCGCCGGTAATCATCTTGACGGCGATGCCAGCCGCCTGACAAATACGGATCGCCTCGCGTGCCTCGGGCCGGGGCGGGTCGATGATGCCGACCAGACCGATCAGGGTGAGATCATGCGTCCAGACCATCAAATCGCCCGCCGGATCGAAGTCCTCGACGGGAATACTGCGCCCGGCCAGCGCCAGAACGCGCATCGCGTCGTCGGCAAAGACGGTATTTTGTGCTTCAAAATCGGCACGCGCCGTTGCATCAAGCGCGCGCTCATCGCTGGCGCCCAAATAACGGCTGGCCCGCGCCAGCAAAATATCCGGCGCGCCTTTGACCCAGACCTGCACCCTCTCGCCTTCGCGGTGAAAGGTCGCCATGAATTTGTGGGCTGAATCAAAGGGGATTTCTGCGATACGCGGGCTTTGACTGGCCAGTTCGTCAAGCGAGACGCCGCCTTTGGCCGCAAGCGCCAGCAAGGCGCCTTCAGTGGGATCGCCAATCAACACGCCGTCGTTGATGCGCGCATCGGCGCAAAGCGCGGCAGGCGTTAGCAGCGGCAATAAATTGGGCACTAATTCAGCGTTGACCGCAGCAATGCTGCCTTCGCTGGCGTAACCCTCGCCCGTGACCGAAAAGCTCTGCCGCTGGTAGTAAAACTGGCGTGCGGTCATTTCGTTAAGGGTCAGCGTGCCCGTTTTGTCGGAACAAATCACCGTGGTGCAACCCAGTGTTTCCACTGCCGCTAGTTTCTTTACGATGGCGTGGCGCCCGGCCATCCGGCGCATCCCCAACGCCAGGGTAACGATCACGACAGCCGGCAAGCCCTCGGGAATGGCTGCGACGGCGAGCGCGATCGCCGTCATCGTGGTTTGCAGCAAGCCGTCGCCACGGGCTAAACCGAGTATGAAAATCAAACCAACCACAATGCCGGCAATCGCCGCCAGCCGTTTACCCAACTGGTCGAGCTGAATCTGCAAAGGCGTCACCGATTCGACGGCATCGGCGAGCAGATCAGCCAGACGGCCCATTTCCGTATGCCCGCCGGTGGCAACAACCAGCGCCTCAAGACGGCCATGCGTAACCACCGTGTTCATGAAAATCATACTGCTGCGCTCGGCCAGAATCGCCTCAACCGCCACGGCAGCAGGCGCCTTGAGGACGGCATGCGACTCACCAGTCAGCGTCGCCTCGGCCACTTCCGCAGCATGCGCAACGAGGATACGAGCGTCAGCCGGAATGCGGTCGCCGGCTTCCAGCAACAACAGGTCGCCAGGAACGAGTTCAAGCGCCGGAATCTCGGTAAGCTGACCATCGCGACGGACGCGGGCTACCGGCGCCAGCATGTTTTCCAAAGCCGCCAGCGCCGCCTCTGCCCGATGCTCCTGCATAAAGCCCATCACGGCATTGGCTAAAACGACAAGGGCGATCACGACGGCATCGGTCAGGTCGCCGACCAGACCCGCCAGGATCGCTGCAGCGATCAGAATAAGGATCAAAAAACTTTTGAATTGATCCAGAAATTTGAGCCAGGCGGGACGGGGCAGCTTCTCTGCCAGGCGGTTCGGACCATATTCGACCAGACGCGCTTTCGCGACCTCAGCCGCAAGGCCACTGGCCGGTTCAACCTTCAGTTGGGCTGCGGCAAACTCAGCTGATTCGGAATGCCAGTTTTTGATGGGTGCTGCCATGTGCTTGCGGCGATGCGCTGGCCGATGCGGGGAAAGTCAGGCCTTTCATTAAGCCATTTATCGACATGGCCATGCAAGCAGGAATCCGCCGCACACTGGATTCAGTGCCCTGCCGCCCCCCACCCAGTACACATTGCGCCGGGGTTTCAGCGCTTGTTCAGAAAGTTTCCCACGCCGGGTCGGGCAACTGGGCGAATCCCTGGCGCAGATGTTCGCCCCATTGTTTGCTGATCGCGCCGTAATAGGGCGTGTCCTGCGTGATATTGACGTGCCGCTTGATCTTGAGGCCATCACGCTCGTAGATCACCAGATCGAGCGGCAGATCCACCGAGAGATTGGAGCGAATGGTCGAATCCATCGAAATCAGCGCACACTTGGCGGCCTCGTCGAGTGAAGTCTTCGGGCTGATCACGCGGTCGATGATCGGTTTGCCGTATTTCGATTCGCCGATCTGGAAATACGGGGTATCGCGCGTTGCTTCAATAAAGTTGCCCGCCGCGTAGATCTGAAAGACCCGCTGCTCCTCACCCTTGATCTGTCCGCCAAGAATGATTGAAGAGGCGAAATCGACGCCGAAATTCTCCAGTGCAGCGGCATCGCGGGTATGAATCTCACGCAAGCAGTCGCCAATATGTTTGGCTGCCTCGAACATGTTTTTGACCTTGTTGAGGTTGCTGCCCCGCGACGAGTCCAGCTTTTCGCGCAGCGTATTGACCACCGACTGGCTGATCGACAGATTGCCCGAGGTCATCAACACCAACACCCGCTCGCCTTCTTTTTCGAAGACGTGCATCTTGCGGAAGGTGTTGATGTGATCGACCCCGGCGTTGGTCCGCGAATCCGAGAGAAAAACCAGCCCGGCGTCGAGGCGCATCGCCACGCAATAAGTCAAGCCGCCTCCGACATCGGCACGAGGAAATCCTTGCTGATGCCACCACCCAGCATGTAGATGCGATCCATGAAGTCGCTCAGCCACTCATGCAGGCCGTGCGCCAGAATGTCCTCGACCCGACCGTAGTGCAGTTGGGCATGGAGCAGACCCACTTGGCGCTGGGTTTCGCCGGAATGGCTGTTGGCGATCAAATCGAGCGTCTTGACCACCCCGTTCATGCAGAAATGCAGCGAGCGCGGCATGTCGTCACGCAGAATGAGCAGCTCGGTCACCCGCTCCGGCGTGATGACGTCACGATAGACCTTGCGGTAAACCTCGAAAGCCGACACGGAGCGGAGCAGCGCCCCCCACTGGTAAAAATCAGTCGCGCCCTCATCACCCTGCGGCCGCAGCACGTGGTACTTCACGTCAAGAATCCGCGCCGTGTTGTCGGCCCGCTCAAGCAAGGTACCGAGCCGGATGAAGTGGTAAGCCTCGTCCTGCAACAAGGTGCCAAGCGTCGTTCCGCGTGACAGCGAGGAACGCATCTTGACCCACTCGAAGAACTCGCCGACGCCGGCATTCATGATCTGCTCGAAGCTCTTTTCGCGTGCTTCCAGCCAGGTGGCGTTAAGCGTTTCCCACATTTCCGTGGTGATCGTGCCGCGCACAGCATGGGCATTTTCACGCGCCAGACGCAGGCAGTTGTAGATCGACGCCTGATTATCGGCATCCCTGACCATGAAATTCAGCACATTTTCAGCGTTGACCGCAGCATATTTTGCGTCATACGCCTCTTCCAGGCTATTCAGGGCAATGATGGCATTCCAGTTCTGATTCGCCGCATCCAGCGATTGCGGCACCAGAGACATCTGCCACGTTACATCGAGCAAACGGGCAAGGTTTTCCGCCCGTTCAATGTAGCGGGACATCCAGAAAAGGTGGTCGGCAGTGCGAGATAACATGATCAGTCCTCCAGAACCCAAGTGTCTTTAGTACCGCCGCCCTGCGACGAATTAACCACCAGCGAACCCTCGGTCAGCGCGACGCGGGTCAGGCCGCCGGGAACCATCTCGACACATTTGCCGGAAGACAGCACGAAGGGGCGCAGATCGAGGTGGCGCGGGGCAATGCCCGACTCAACAAAGGTCGGACAATTCGACAAAGCCAAGGTGGGCTGGGCGATATAGCCATCCGGCTTGGCGATCAGCAACTGGCGGAAACGCTCGATTTCAGCCTTGCTGGCCGCCGGGCCAACCAGCATGCCGTAGCCGCCGGCACCGTGCACTTCCTTGACGACCAGTTCGGGCAAATGATCAAGCACATACTTGAGTTCGTCCGGCTTGCGACACATATGCGTCGGCACATTGTTCAGTGTCGGCTCTTCGCCGAGATAAAAGCGGATCATCTCCGGCACGTAGGGATAAATTGACTTGTCATCAGCCACGCCGGTCCCGATGGCGTTGGCCAGCGTGACATTACCCGCCTGATAAGCTCTGAGAATACCCGGCACGCCCAGCGAGGAATCGGCACGGAAGACCAGCGGGTCCATGAAATCATCGTCAATGCGACGATAAATCACATCAACCCGCTGCGGCCCCTGCGTCGTCTGCATGTAGACCACTTCGTCCTTGACGAAAAGATCACGCCCCTCGACCAGCTCGACACCCATCTGCTTAGCCAGGAAAGTGTGTTCAAAATAGGCGCTGTTGTAAGCCCCCGGCGTCAATACGACAACGGTCGGATCACTGACCCCGGTCGGTGCGACAGCGCGCAATTTCTCAAGCAGCATGTCCGGGTAATGCTGCACCGGCGCCACCTTGTGCTTGGCGAACAGCTCGGGAAACAGACGCATCATCATCTTGCGGTCTTCGAGCATGTAGGAAACGCCTGACGGCACCCGCAAATTGTCTTCCAGCACGTAAAACTCGCCAGCCCCGGCACGAACGATATCGACCCCGGCGATGTGGGCGTAAATCTGGCCGGGCAAGTCGATACCTTTCATCACCGGGCGGTACTGGGCGTTGTTCAGCACCTGCTCGGCCGGAATCTTGCCAGCTTTGAGAATTTCCTGATCGTGATAGACGTCATGCAGGAACATGTTGAGCGCCTTGACGCGCTGACGCAGGCCGCCCTGCATCGACTTCCACTCCGCCGAGGGAATCACCCGCGGAATGATGTCAAAGGGAATAAGACGCTCGTTGCCGGCCTCTTCGCCGTACACCGCGAAAGTAATGCCGACCCGGTGAAAGGCCAGATCGGCTTCGGCCCGCTTGCGCGCGATGCGCTCAGGCGGCGTGGCCTTGAGCCAATCGTCGTAGCCTTTGTAATGAGCACGAACGCCGCCGTTGGCGTCCATCATTTCGTTGTAGAAGTTCATAGTTGACTCGTCGCTGAGGATGCTCTCGCTGCTAAATCAGCAGATTCCGTGCCACAGAGCAAAACTGTATGAAATCATTGAATTAGCATTTCATGAAAGATGGCAATGCCCCAAGGCAGTGCGGGCTAATTCAAACTGGTGCAAATAAAAAACCCGCCGGATCGCTCCGGCGGGTTTCGGTCAGCTGAAACGCCGAAGTGATCAGGCGCGTTCGAAAATCGCTGCAATACCTTGACCGCCACCGATACACATGGTGACCAGACAGTATTTACCGCCAACGCGCTCCAACTCATACAGCGCCTTGGTCGCGATGAAGGCACCGGAACAACCGACCGGATGGCCGAGGGCAATAGCGCCACCGTTCACGTTGGTCTTGGCCGGGTCCAGACCGAGCACCTTGGCAACGGTCAGCGCCTGAGCGGCAAAGGCTTCGTTGGATTCGATGACGTCCATCTGATCCAGCGTCAAGCCGGCCTTCTTCAGCGCCATCTTGGTTGCGGGAATCGGACCTTCGCCCATCACGTCATTCGGCACGCCGGCAACCGCATAGGAGACCAAACGAGCGATTGCCTTCTGGCCGGCCTTGGCCGCCATATCAGCCGCAGCCAGCACGAAGAAAGCAGCGCCGTCATTGATACCGGAAGCATTACCGGCAGTGACGGTGCCATCCTTCTTGAAAGCCGGCTTCATCTTGGCCAGGCTTTCCATCGTGGTGTTGGATTTGACATACTCATCGGTATCAAACACAACGTCGCCCTTGCGGGTTTGTTTGACGATCGGGACGATCTGCGACTTGAAGCGACCTTCAGCGATGGCCACTGTGGCACGACGCTGTGATTCAACGGCGAGCGCATCCTGCTCTTCACGGGTGAAACCGTGTTTGGCAGCCAGGTTTTCTGCAGTGATACCCATGTGGCCAACGCCAAACGGATCGGTCAGCACGGCAACCATCGAGTCGATGGCCTTGGTGTCACCCATGCGAGCACCGCTACGCAGTGCCGGCATCAGGTAAGCCGCTTTGGACATGACTTCAACGCCGCCGCCGATACCGTAATCGGCATCACCCAGCATGATGTTCTGGGCGGTGGTGATGATGCCCTGCAAACCGGAAGAGCACAAACGGCTCACTTGCATGGCGACGGATTCCATCGACAGGCCGGCTTGGATGGAGGCAACGCGGGAAACATAAGCGTAACGGGAATCAGTCGGCATACAGTTACCGACAGTGACATATGAAATCTGCTGGGGATCAACACCGGAGCGGACGACGGATTCCTTCATCACGATACCGGCCAACTCGCTGGCTTCGAAATCGGCCAAAGAACCACCGAAAGAACCGATAGGGGAACGAACTGCACTCAGAACGACAACATCTCTGCTCATAAAAATCTCCTGATAGAAATTATTCAGCCCGCCAGACTGGCAAGCCCCAACAAAAACAGCAACAACATCCACAACACCGTGGCCCGCCAAACGAGTCCAACGGCACTCTGCATAAAATCAACATCAGCCGGATCTCCCAGCCCCAATTCGGCACGGTCCGATACTTCCACACCATCGGCAATCGGTCGACCCAACTGAACCCCAAGCGCCCCTGCTCCACTAGCCAGGACAATGCCCAGATCACGATCGGGCCATTGCGTCGGTTGCGTCCGCCAGCAATAAACTGCATCCTCAAAATCACCCACAATGGCAAACGCCGAGGCTGTTGCACGCGAGGGTAGCCAGTCGATAATACCGAAAACTTGCCGGGAGAATACGGAAAAATCATTGTGCTGTGCAGCATCGACCTGCCCCCAGCGCTCACGCATGACTGCTGCCATGCGATACAGCAAGGCGCCGCAAGGTCCGGGCAAAATAACGAACCAGAGCAGAACGGCAAAGACATGCCGATGCGATGCAGCCAGTGCCTCTTCGATGGCAAGGCGGGCAATGTCCTCCGACCCCATGCCGTAAGTCGAGCGCCCCAGCCATTCAGCCAGCAATTGGCGCGCTCGATCAAGATCACCGAGCCGCAATGCCAGCTGGATTTCAGTGTAATGGTGACTGAACTGGCGGAAACCCATCGTCAGATAAAGCACCGCCACATTCAGGGCCCAAGCCAGTAGCGGATTCAACGAATAAAGCAGGGCATAGAGCCCGCCAACCAGCAAGACAGGCGGCAGGACTGCGAGGCACCAGGCGATCACGCCATGCTGATAAGCCCCGGCATTAAAACGGGCTTCAATAAAATCAGCCCACGCACCCAATGGCTCTGCCACGGCGCGACGGTAATTGAGGGGTTGCAGCTGCTCGATGAGGAAAACTGCAATCAGCGAGAGAAGGCTCATGGGGGACCGGAAATTGCCGCGATCGGCTTGTTCTTGTACTAAAGCATCACCATACCACAAGCCTAGACGTCATGCAGACCAAGGCGTCCGGTCAGCGAACGGATCATCCCGGCTGTCGCTCCCCAGATAAAATAATCACCATAGGACATGGCGAAAAAATGCCGCAGGGCACCCTGATAGTGGATCGAATGGCGCTGGTGATTGGCCGGATCAAGCAGGAAAGACAAGGGCACCTCGAACACTTCAGCCACCTCGAACGGGTCCGGGCGAAGCTCAAACGGCGGTTGCACCAGCGCGACCACCGGCGTCACCCGGAAGCCGGTACCGGTTCGGTATTCCGGCAAAAAACCCAGAATCCTGATGTGATCGCGAGTCAGACCGATCTCTTCTTCCGTCTCGCGCAGCGCCGTGTGAATGGGTGACAGATCCTCGATCTCGACGCGACCGCCGGGAAAACTGATCTGCCCGGCATGATCCCTGAGGTGCGCGGTCCGCTGGGTAAGCAGCACGGTATGTCCGGTATCACGCAGCACAATCGGGAAAAGTACCGCCGCCGAGGTCAAAGGCAAATCTTCCCCACCGGCCTCCTGAACGAAATCACCGGCTAACGGTTCCAGCAGAAGACTGGCCCGCAAGCGTTCAAGATCGAAACTCATGCCGCCGGGGAATCCTCCTCAATTTCGGCGTGGACCGCAGCAAGTGCGTCCTGCAGCGTTTCCTCGGACAAATAGTTGATCGACGTGGCGACCATGTCGGCCGCCTCAACCGCCCCCACCGGCAGACGTTTGCTGTCCAGCGAGGCAATCAGCGCAGTGGCGGCGCCGACCACGCGCAAAATGGCTTGCCGCTCGCTCATCAGCATTTCCAACTCTCGGCGCAGTAGCGCTGCTTCTTGTCCGTTGTGCGGCATTTTTATCTCCTAGAATCGTTTTTTGAGCGTCATGGTATTGCCATCTCGCTGCATGTCCATGCGGTTTAGAAAACTCATGCCCAGCAAGGCGACGGGCATGTCGGTCTGATGAATCAGTGCGTCGACATTGTGCAGCGTCACATCGCCAATCCGCACCGTATCGAGTTGAATTTTGCTGACCATTGTCTGGCCATTGGCCGTCTGCGACATTCCCTTTTGGCCTCCGTTGAAATCCAGACCCATCCGGCGCGCATCTGCTGCGCCGAGAGAAATCATTGTCGCCCCAGTATCGACCAAAAAGCGAACCGAGTTGCCATTGACGCTTCCATTTGTATAAAAGTGTCCGCGCGTATCGGCAGCCATCACAATTTTGCCGGAGGCATCGCTGGAAGGAGCGCCGATGGCATGCTGACCCACACGCAGTGAGCGCTTCTTGCCAGCAATTTCGATCACGACTTGATCACCCTGCACCGAAATCACCTTGACGCCATCCAGCACTTGACCGACAGCGACTGATTTCGGTTCGCCGCCATTAAGCATCAACATCGCCTTGCTCCCCATGACGCCGGCCAGACCCACATCCTGAGCAGCCGAGCCAACGGAAAAGAGGCAAATCACCGCGGCGAACAGCGTAAAATGATGTTTCACTTTTTCACCATTGTCCATGCCATGCAACCAGTCGCCATCTTTCGCCACTCCCCTACTGAAGGTCCAGGCTATTTTGCCATATTCCTTGAGCAGCAAGGGATTCCGTGGAAGCTGATCGCCATCGACGAAGGTGAAAACGTCCCGGCAACGGCTGATGACTTCTCCGGCCTCTGCTTCATGGGTGGCCCGATGAGTGTCAACGATCCGCTACCGTGGATCGATGCAGTCTGCGCACTGATCCGCGACGCCGGAGCGAAAAATATTCCCGTGATTGGTCACTGCCTGGGTGGACAATTGATGAGCAAGGCGCTGGGCGGCGAGGTCACCCGCAACCCGGTCAAAGAAATTGGCTGGAGCAACGCGTCCAGCGAAAACGATGCGCTTGCCAAACACTGGCTGGGCGAGTTGACGGGCAAAAACAACACTGTTTTTCAGTGGCATGGCGAAACCTTCAGCATTCCATCCGGTGCCACCCGGCTTCTAGGCAATGCTTACTGCGCCAACCAGATGTTTGTCATTGGCCCACACCTCGGCATGCAATGCCATGTCGAAATGACGCCGGAGATGATCGCCACCTGGAGCGAGCAGTGGGCTGACGAAGTTGTTGCGGCAGCTGATCACCCCAGCGTGCAGACACCGGGAACCATGCTGCAGGAAATCGCCACAGGCCTGCCTGCCATGCGTCAGCTTTCCGAACAGCTTTACGCTGTATGGATCAGGGGATTACGGCGCTAAAAAGCGTCACCTGAAATAAAAATGGGCAGCCAAGCTGCCCATTTTTTTGCCTTGTTGCGGGTTGACCGCAGCAATCACTTTAGAGACCACAAAATCCGCTCAGTCGCGGAAGTTTCCGTACTTGATCGGGAAATCGGTAATCGATTTGGTGACGAGGGCAATGCAGGCTTGCAAATCGTCGCGCTTGGCACCCTGCACTCGAACTTCGTCGCCTTGAATCGAAGCCTGAACCTTGAGCTTGCCATCCTTGATCAGTTTGACGATTTTCTTGGCCAGATCGGACTCAATACCGTCCTTGATCTTCAACTCCTGCTTGACCTTGTTACCGGAGATTTTCTGGATCGTCTGATGATCCAGGCGCTTGACGCTCTCCTTCTCCTTCTTTTCCATAGCCGGAAAAAGAAGGTCCTTGATCTGGTCGAGGTGGAAGTCGGAATCACCATAGAGCGTGATGATCTTGTCCTTCTCATTCAACTCAAGCTTGGCCGATGTTCCCTTGAAGTCATAGCGATTATCAACCTGGCGCGCTACAACATCGACCGCATTCTTCATCGCCACCATGTCAACTTCGGAGGTGAAATCAAAAGTCGGCATGGCGCTTACTCAAAATGACAGACGTAGTGATACGGCTCATCACAGGCGATTTCAAAGCTCGAGTTCCCCGGCACATTGAAGGACTGACCTTCGCCATAAGCTTTCCAGTCGCTCTCGCCTTTCAGCTTGACACGGCACGAACCGCCCACGCCTTCCATGATTTCCGGCGCGCCGGTGTTGAAAGTCAGGCTCGCCGGCAAGATCACGCCAACCGTTTTCTTGGTGCCATCAGCCAGCACCACGGTATGGCTGACACATTTGCCATCGAAATAAACGTTGGCTTTTTTAACTACCGAAACCTTGTCGTATTGCGACATTTACATACCCCAGATTTTTTGAATAATCGCTTTGGCGATAAAACCCACCATGCCGAAAGCCAGCACGAAGAAGAGGACAAATGTCCCCGTCTTGCCCGCTTTAGACTTGAATGCAATCTCGCCAATGATGAACAACATGAACAGAATGAAGGCACCCACACCCCAGGTTGCGCCAAAATCCGCAATCTGCTCCTCGGTAAAACCGAACAGGGTGCCGTCCATTATTTAAGCCTGACCGTTCTTGGCGCGCAAGTTGGCGGCAATGCGCAAACGCAGCGCATTCAGCTTGATGAAACCGGCTGCATCTTTCTGATCGTAGGCACCAGCATCGTCCTCGAAGGTTGCGATGGTCGGATCGAACAGGGAGTCGGTCGCCGAATCACGCCCGACAACAATGACGTTGCCTTTGTACAATTTAACCCGGACAAAGCCATTGACGCACTGTTGCGTATGGTCGATCAGCACCTGAAGCGCCTGACGCTCCGGGCTCCACCAATAGCCGTTATAAACCAGGCTGGCGTAACGCGGCATCAGGTCATCCTTCAAATGGGCGACTTCACGATCCAGGCAAACCGATTCGATGGCGCGGTGAGCCCGCAGCATGATCGTGCCGCCTGGGGTTTCGTAGCAACCACGTGACTTCATGCCGACATAACGGTTCTCGACCAGATCAAGACGGCCGATGCCGTGCTTGCCGCCCAATTGATTGAGCTTGGCAAGCACTTCGGCCGGTGACATGCGTGCACCGTTCAGGCCGACGATATCGCCCTTGGCGTATTCAATATCAAGATACTCTGCCTGATCAGGCGCCGCTTCCGGGGAAACCGTCCACCGCCACATCGACTCTTCCGCCTCCGCCGCCGGATTCTCCAGGTGACGGCCTTCAAAAGAAATATGCAGCAGGTTAGCGTCCATCGAATACGGCGAACCACCTTGCTTGTGCTTCATGTCGACTGGAATGCCATGCTTTTCGGCATAAGCCATCAGCTTTTCACGGGAGAGCAGATCCCACTCGCGCCACGGTGCGATGACCTTGATACCCGGCTTGAGCGCGTAGGCGCCAAGCTCGAAACGAACCTGGTCGTTGCCCTTACCAGTGGCGCCATGCGAAATGGCATCAGCGCCGGTTGCATTGACGATATCGATCAAACGCTTGGCAATCAGCGGCCGGGCAATCGACGTACCCAGCAGGTATTCGCCTTCATAGACGGTGTTGCAGCGGAACATCGGGAAGACAAAATCACGCACAAACTCTTCGCGCAGGTCATCAATGAAGATATTTTCCGGCTTGATACCGAACTGCAGCGCCTTGGCGCGGGCCGGTTCCAGTTCTTCGCCCTGGCCAAGGTCGGCGGTGAAAGTCACCACTTCGCACTGGTAAGTATCCTGCAACCACTTGAGGATGACGGAGGTATCGAGACCACCGGAATAGGCCAATACTACTTTTTTGACGTCGCTCATTTCTGTTCCCTTGTTTCGTTTCAACTCAACCGTTTAGCCGTTAATCCGGCCCAACAGCAAATATTCCATCAATGCTTTTTGCACATGTAGCCGATTCTCGGCTTCGTCCCAGACCACGGATTGCGGACCATCAATGACTTCGGCCGTCACTTCTTCATCACGATGCGCTGGCAGGCAATGCATGAAGAGCGCCTGCGGATTAGCGACGTGCATCATTTCTGCATCAACACACCAGTCGGCAAACGCCTTGATTCGCGCTTCGTTCTCGGCCTCGAAACCCATCGAGGTCCAGACATCGGTAGTGACCAGATCGGCACCGCGGCAAGCATCCATCGGATCGGCAAAAATCTTGAAATGAGCAGCGTCAACGCCTTCAATCAATTCAGGCTGCAGTTCATAGCCCGGCGGGGTCGAGACATGAACCTTGAAGTCCAGCACCTGTGCTGCCTGCAACCAGGTATTGCACATATTGTTGGCATCGCCGACCCAAGCCACTGTTTTGCCCTGAATACAACCGCGATGTTCAATGTAGGTGAAGATATCGGCAAGTATCTGACACGGGTGATATTCATTGGTCAGTCCGTTGATCACCGGCACGCGGGAGTTGGCAGCAAAACGCTCGATGATGTCCTGCTCGAATGTCCGGATCATCACGATGTCGCTCATCCGCGAAATTACCTGCGCCGCATCCTCCACCGGCTCGCCGCGCCCAAGCTGGGAGTCGCGCGTATTCAGATAAATCGCCGAGCCGCCCAACTGATGCATCCCAGCCTCAAAAGACAGACGCGTCCGCGTGCTGGCTTTCTCAAAAATCATCACCAGCGTGCGGTCGCTCAGCGGCCAGTATTTCTGGTAAGACTTGAACTGATTCTTGATCCAGCGCGTGCGCTCGAAAACATACTCGAACTCTTCACGCGTGAAATCCTTGAACTGCAGAAAGTGTTTAATCGGCATAATTTAGGCCGCCAAAAATTCCTTGATGAGGGGAGTGATACGGTCAACCAGTTCTTTTGCGTCATTTTCACTGAAAATCAGTGGTGGCAACAGGCGAATCACCTTGTCGGCCGTCACATTGATCAACAAACCCGCAGCCAGCGCCTTGCCAACCAGTTCGCCACACGGGCGATCGAGTTCAATGCCGATCATCAGACCGTGCCCACGAATCTCCACCAGGCCTTTAGCGCCGGCCAATGCTTCTGCCATCAAGGAGCGGATGTGGGCGCCGACACACTCGGCCTTCGACATCAGACCTTCCTGCTCAATCGTGTCGATTGTCGTTAGCGCAGCAGTGCATGCCAGCGGATTGCCACCAAAGGTCGAGCCGTGATTGCCCGGCGCAAACAAACCCGCCGCCTTGCCGCTCACCATGCAGGCACCTATTGGCACACCGGACCCGAGGCCTTTGGCTAGTGTGGCAACGTCCGGTTGAATGCCGGCATGCTGGTAGCCAAACCACTTGCCAGTCCGCGCCATGCCACACTGTACTTCGTCACAGATCAGCAGCCAGCCATGCTCATCACAAAGCTGGCGCAAGCCCTTCTGGAATTCGATTGAGGCCAGATGGATACCACCTTCACCTTGAACAATCTCCAGCATCACTGCAACGATGTTTTTATTGTGCTCGGCAACCGCCTTGATCGCGGCAAGATCGTCATATGGAACCCGAACAAAACCGGAAACAAGCGGCTCGAAACCCGCCTGCGCTTTGCGGTTGCCCGTTGCCGAAAGCGTCGCCATTGTCCGGCCGTGAAAAGCCTTTTCCATCACAATGATGGTTGGTAGCTCGACACCCTTCTTGTGGCCGTAAAAACGAGCCAGCTTGATCGCTGCTTCATTCGCTTCGCAGCCGGAGTTGCAGAAGAAAATCTCTTCCATCCCGGAGAGCGCTGCCAGCTTGTCAGAAAGCTGCTCCTGCTCGCGAATCTGGTACAGATTGGAGGTATGCAGCATGCGTCCGGCCTGGGCAGCAATCGCCGCGACCAGTTTGGGATGGGCGTGACCCAGCGTAGAAACGGCGATCCCTGAAAGGGCATCGAGATATTCCTTACCCTCGGTATCGGTAATCCGGCTACCCTGTCCGTGACTGAAAGCCACCGGCAACCGGGCATAGGTATTCATGATATGCGACATCAGGCAACCCCAAAAAACGAAAACGGCGGCCATTGCCGCCGAAACGAAAGCTACTCAAAAGAGTTAACAAAACCCGAAAGAGTTGCATGAACCTGAATGTTAAGTGAAAAATAGAGCCTTGTATAGAACGACAAAACCATGCGCATTGCCATATTCAACCAGAAAGGCGGCGTCGGTAAAACGACGACCGCACTCAACCTCGGCGCAGCGATCAATCGAGCCGGCACCACCCCGCTACTGCTCGACCTCGATCCCCAGGGACACCTTTCAAGCATCCACGGTAGCGCCCCTTTGGAATCTGGTCGCAGCCTCTTTGCGTTTTATCAGGACTTACGCAGCCTGAATGAACTTGAAGTCAGCTGGGAACACGTCGGGCAACTGATCCCCGCCCACCAGCAATTGATCAAGGTCGACTCCATCTTTGGCAAAGGCCCCGCCATTTTGAACAAACTGCGCCACGGCCTCGACGCTCAAGCCGGCACGCACCCGAATCGCCCCTGCCTGATCGACTGCTGCCCCTACATCGGCGTTTTGGCACTCAACGCCATCTTTGCCTGCGATCGATTGATCATCCCGGTATCAACCGACTACCTCTCCCTGCAGGCGGCCGATCACATTACGCGGACGCTGGAGGTTCTTGAGCCGGTGCTGAAGCGCCGTGTTCAACGCCGCTATCTGCTCACCCGTTTTGATCGCCGCCGCCGGATGAGCGATGACGTTCGCCAAAAGCTGCGCGAACGCTATGGCGATGACGTGCTGGAAACCGTTATTTCTGAAAATGTTGCGGTCGCCGAAAGCCCATCGCTCAACCAGGACGTCTTCCGCCATAACGCCAGCAGCTCTGGCGCACATGATTACAAGAAACTCATGCAAGAACTTGTCGAGCGCGACGACCTGCGTATTTCATCCACCCAGGAAGTCGACCGCAGCAATCTCGAAAAATGACACCTCGGTCATAATTATGGCAACCGTGAGCGCTTCTGCTAGAATACTTTTACCAAAGGTCGCAACGCCCGCAAACGCAGAGTAGAACAATGACAACAACAGAATCGACCACTTTTATCATTGTTGGCTTAACCAAACAAGGACGTAAATTTCGCCCCAGCGACTGGGCCGAAAGGCTTTGTGGTGTCATGTCGGCATTTGGCGCCGAGCGCAAAATGAAATACTCACCTTACGTTGGGCCAGGTGAGTACAGTGGGGAAAAAGCGGTGTTCGTTGACGGCCGCCTCGGCGAGATTGAACCGATGGCTTATCGTTTCATGCTGAATTTTGCACAGGACAACGACCTTCAGATTATCGATGGCGTCTGCTCAATCGAGGACAAGAAGAAATAGACCAAAGCCAGTTTATAAACACAAACCAAACATACAAATAAAAATGGCGCCGGAAGGCGCCATTTTTATTTAATCACCGCGTAGATCAGGCAGCAACAAGCGCCTTGATCTGAGCAGACAGGCGGCTCTTGGTACGAGAAGCCTTGTTCTTGTGGATGATTTTTTTGTCCGCGATACGATCGAGAACTGCGACTGACTGCTGGAAGACGCCTTGAGCGGCAGCCTTGTCACCAGCTTGAATCGCCTGACGCACGCGCTTGACAGCGGTACGCAGCGTGGAACGCAGGCTGGCGTTATGGGAACGCTGGCCGTCAGCCTGACGGGCGCGCTTGCGTGCTTGTGCGGTATTGGCCATGTAAAATTTCCAAAGTTAAAAACCTAAGCCAAACATTATATAGCAAAAACCAAATCGCCAACAACATTAGACCAACAGAATCGACTCAAAAATCAAGCCCATTGCCATGATGACTAAAAACCAGCTGAAATCGTTTCAGGAGGCCTGCAACTCTTTAGGCAAGGGGAAAGACACGCCCTCCTCCACACCGGGTAATTGATGCACTTCCGCACCGGCCAACGACTGAATACGGTCGACCACCTCTTGCACCAGAATCTCGGGCGCTGAAGCACCCGCAGTAACGCCCACCTTACGCTTGCCAGTGAGCCAACTCGTTTCGATTTCATCGGCCCCGTCAATCAGGTAGGCATCGACCCCGCGAGCCAGGGCAACCTCTTTCAGCCGACGGGAGTTCGAACTATTCGGGCTACCCACGACAATCACCAGATCACACTGCTCGGCTAGCGCCTTGACAGCATCCTGCCGATTCTGTGTCGCATAACAAATATCATCTTTCTTTGGCCCCTGAACTTCCGGAAACTGTGCCTGCAACGCAGCGATAACCACGGTTGCATCGTCAACCGAAAGTGTCGTCTGGGTAACAAAGGAGAGCCGAGCAGGCGAGTTGACCTTGAGTTCCCTGACGTCCGCCTCAGTCTCGACGAGATACATGCCGTCGCCGCTCTGCCCCATCGTTCCCTCGACTTCCGGGTGGCCCTTGTGGCCAATCATCACCACTTCACGGGCCTGGTGACGCATTTTTGCGACCTCGACGTGCACTTTCGTCACCAATGGACAGGTTGCATCGAAGACCTTCAGCCCACGCTGATCGGCTTCATCGCGCACCGCTTTTGACACACCATGAGCACTAAAGATGACCGTGCTACCCGCCGGCACTTCGTTCAACTCCTCGATAAACACCGCCCCCTTGGCGCGTAAATCGTCACAGACGAACTTGTTGTGCACCACTTCATGTCGCACATAGATTGGTGCGCCGAATTTTTCCAGGGCACGCTCGACGATGGCAATCGCACGTTCGACACCGGCACAGAAGCCGCGAGGGTTGGCGAGGATGACTTGCATTTACATGATTCCGATAATTTCCACCTCGAAGCGGATTGTTTTTCCCGCCATCGGGTGATTGAAGTCGAACAGGGCGTGCGTCGCATCTAGCTCACGCAGAAAGCCCGTGAACGTACCGCCGTTGGGCGCGGTAAATTCGACGACGGAATTCTCTTTGAGTTCCATTTCGGCGGGCAATCCGCTGCGTGAAATACGCTCGACCAGGCGGTCATTGTGTTGACCAAAAGCCTCGTTCGGTTCCAGTTGGAAAACAAAACGCTCGCGCGCCGGCAGACCGATCAGCACCGATTCGAGGTTCTCGGCGAGCTGGCCGCTGCCCATCTGCAGCGTTGCCGGGCTCATGTCGAAGGTTGACAGAAATTCTTCGCCGTCGATCGCGGAAATCCGGTAATGCAGGGTCAGGAAGCTGTCGGAACGCACTGTCATGTCTTTTTCTCCTCGGATTTATTGCTTGCTGCGGTCAACTGCTCAAAAACAAGCAAAATCGCCCCGACTGTGATGGCGGAATCGGCCACGTTGAAGGCTGGCCAGTAGAAACCGGCAGCGTGCCATTGAATGAAATCGACGACTGCGCCAAAACGCACACGGTCGATGACGTTGCCGAGCGCGCCCCCCATCACCAAAGCCAGCGCCAGGGAGAGCAGCTTTTGTTGGGGATGCTGGCGCAGCATGAAGGCAATCCAGCCGGAAACACCCAATGCCAGCACGGTAAAGAACCAACGCTGCCAGCCGGGCTGATCGGCGAGAAAACTGAAGGCGGCACCAGGATTGTAGGTCAGCACCCAGTTCCAGAAAGGGGCGACGTAGATCACATCGCCGAGGCGAATCTGATCGAGGACGATCCACTTGCTGAGCTGGTCGAGCCCGACGACCAGCCCGGCCAGCGCATACCAGCGCTTCGCGTCAGGCATGCGCGCGCGCCTCGCCTTCACCGTACAGGTTGCTGATGCAGCGGCCACACAGGGCCGGATGTTCGAGATTGCTGCCGACATCCTCGCGGACATGCCAGCAGCGCTCGCACTTGCCGTGCGCCGAAGCCTGGGCGACCAGCGCATCGCTATCCGCCTTGACCAGCGTTGCCTTGGAGCTGATCAGCACAAATTTGAGGTCGTCGCCGAGCGAGGCCAGCAGATCGAACTTCTCGCCGCTGCAATGCAACTCGACTTCAGCCTGCAGCGAGGAGCCAATCTTCCCGGCTTCGCGCAACGCTTCCAGACCCTTGGTCACTTCAGCCCGGACATCGCGAATCTGTGACCATTTAGCCAACAGATCACCCTCACCGGCCGGCTTGGGCAGTTCGTGCCAACGCTGGAACATCACCGATTGCTCGGCATCACCGGTCAACAACTGCCAGACTTCTTCGGCGGTGAATGAGAGGATAGGCGCCATCAGCTTGGTGAAGGCTTGCAGAATGTGCCAGAGGGCCGATTGTGCCGAGCGCCGAGCAGTGGAATTCGGCGCCGTGGTGTACAGGCGGTCTTTCAGAATATCGAGGTAAAAACCACCGAGATCTTCCGAGCAGAAGCTTTGCAGCGCCTGGACGACGCGGTGGAATTCGTAGCGGTCGTAATCGGCCTGGCAGCTTTCCTGCAATTCACGAGTCAAGGCCAGCGCGTAACGGTCGATTTCGAGCCATTGATCAACCGGCAGCATGTCCTTGGTGGCATCGAAATCGGCGGTATTGGCCAACATGAAGCGCAGCGTATTGCGGATGCGGCGGTAGCCTTCGACGACGCGCTTGAGGATTTCATCGGAAATCGTCAGTTCACCGGAGTAATCGGTCGACGCCGTCCACAAACGCAGGATTTCGGCGCCCATCTTGTCGGAAACCTGCTGCGGCGCAATGACGTTGCCCTTGGACTTGGACATCTTGTGGCCCTTGCCATCGACCACGAAACCATGCGTCAACAGCGCCTTGTACGGGGCGCGACCGTCGATGGCGCAACCGGAAAGCAGCGATGACTGGAACCAGCCGCGATGCTGGTCGGAACCTTCGAGATAGAGATCGGCCGGATAAGCCAGCTCAGCGGCATGCGAGCCGCGCAGCACATGCCAGTGTGTCGTACCGGAATCAAACCAGACGTCGAGCGTGTCTTTCATCTTGATGTACTGATCGGCCTCGGCGCCAAGTAGCTCGGCGGCATCCAGGCTGAACCAGGCTTCGATACCCGCCTTTTCAACACGCTGGGCGACCTGTTCGATCAGTTCAGCGGTACGCGGGTGCGGCAGCGCGGTTTCTTTATGCAGAAAGAACGGAATCGGCACGCCCCAGTTGCGCTGACGGGAAACGCACCAATCCGGGCGGGTACGCATCATCGCTTCCAGACGGGCCCGACCCCAGGCCGGGAAGAACTGCGTTTCATCGACGGCGCGCTCGGCAATCCAGCGCAGGGTCGAGGCGTTCTCGTCCTTCTTGTGTTCCATGCCGATAAACCACTGCGTCGTGGCGCGGAAGATGATCGGTGTCTTGTGGCGCCAGCAATGTGGGTAGCTGTGCTTGATTTTCTCGCTTTTTAGCAGTCGACCGCAGCATTCGAGTTCCTGCAGCACCAGCGGATTGGCTTCCCAGACCGTCTTGCCAGCCAGTTCGCCGACCGACAGCGCCGGCGTGTTGCCGAGGAAGCGGCCATCGTTGCCGACCGGATTATTGACCGGCAGGCCGTAGCGTTTGCCAATCGTAAAGTCGTCCGCGCCATGCGCCGGTGCGGTGTGCACCAGACCGGTACCGGCTTCGGTCGTCACATGCGTACCGCAGATCATGGCGACATCGCGCGGCTGAAATGGGTGACGGAGCAGAATCTGATCAAGCTTGCTGCCGGTGCAGGAGGCAACTGTTTCGCCAGTCAGCCCATAACGTTGGAGACAAGCTTCCACCAGTTCGTGGACCAGAATCAGCGCCCCCTTCTCGGTTTCCACCAGATCATAAGTCAACTCCGGGATGGACGCTGACCGCTTCGTTGGCCGGCAGCGTCCACGGCGTCGTCGTCCAGATGACAGCGAAGGCCGGGCCACGCAGATGGGCCAGACCAAAGGCGGTCGCCAGCTTCTCGGCATGGTTTTCATGCACCGGGAAGGCAACGTCGATGGCTGGTGAAACCTTGTCCTCGTGCTCGACCTCGGCTTCAGCCAGCGCTGAGCCGCAGTCCAGACACCAGTTAACCGGCTTCAGGCCCTGATATAGATAGCCTTGCTCGAGAACCCTGCCCAAGACACGCATTTCGTCGGCCTCAGCCTTGAAACTCATGGTCAGGTAAGGATTGTTCCAATCACCCAGTACGCCAAGGCGAATGAAATCCTTTTTCTGCCGTTCGACCTGCTCGGCGGCATAGGCACGGGAAAGTTCGCGCACCTTGTCAGCCGGAATATTCTTGCCATGCAGTTTTTCGATCTGATGCTCGATCGGCAGTCCGTGACAGTCCCAACCCGGCACGTAAGGCGCATCGAAACCAGAGAGCGTTTTTGAACGAACAATAATGTCCTTCAAAACCTTGTTGACCGCATGGCCGATGTGAATATCGCCGTTGGCGTAAGGCGGGCCGTCGTGCAGCACGAATTTCGGCCGGCCGGCGCAAACCTCGCGGATGCGCTGATAGAGCTTTTTCTCCTGCCATTGGCCGACCCATTGCGGCTCGCGCTTGGGCAAATCGCCGCGCATCGGGAAAGCCGTATCCGGCAGGTTCAGGGTGTCTTTGTAATCAGCCATTTTGCGTGCTCACAGCTTGAAGAAGGCCCGGGCGGTTGCGGCATCAGCCGCGATCTGCGCCTTGAGGGCATCCAAATTGGGGAAACGTTGTTCGCAACGCAGTTTATGAACGAAACGAACGGAAATATGCGCGCCATAAATGTCGCGATTGAAATCAAAAAGATGCACTTCCAGCAGCGGCCGCGTACCGCCGACTGTCGGCCGGATACCAAGATTGGCCACGCCTGGCAAAGGCTTCTCACCCAGACCGCTGACCTCAACGGCGAAGACGCCGGTCATTGGTAAAGGATTGTGCTTGATGCGAATATTGGCCGTGGCAAAACCCAATTGACGGCCAATCTTGTCGCCATGTGCGACACGGCCATCAATGATATAGGGACGCCCCAGCAAGCGTGCTGCACGCTCCATTTCCCCCGCCGCCAAGGCGGCCCGCACCGCGGAACTGGAGACTCTTTCGCCGTCGACCGTGACGCTTGGCATCGTTTCAACGGTAAAGCCAAAACGGGTTCCCGCTGCCTGAAGCATGGCAAAGTCACCTACGCGCCCCCGCCCAAAGCGAAAGTCGTCGCCGATGATCAAATGCTTGACCTGCAGGCTTCGCACCAGAACGCGCTCGATAAACTCATCAGCCGAAAGTGCGGCAAAAGCAGCGTTAAAAGGACAAATCATGGCCTGAGATGCACCGGAATCGCCCAGCAGTTCCAGTTTTTCGCGTAGCGTGGTCAAGCGCGCCGGGGCAGAGGCAGGCACGAAAAATTCACGAGGATGCGGCTCAAAGGTCAGTACGGTAGGCACTGACTGCAAGCGCACAGCGGCATCCGCCAACTGCCTCACCAGCGCAGCGTGGCCGAGATGAACACCATCAAAATTACCAATGGCAAGCACAACGGGAACCGGAACAGGACGCGAATAACCGCGGAAGACGCGCATGGGCTAAGTGAAGGAAAAAGCGTTGAATTATAACGGCTTAAGCCTTTGTCCGGATATCTGAAATTTGCGATTAAGCCGCACCTGACCGCCCCCCCGGCCCGTATATCGCTATAATCGCCAACCGCTTGTAAGGCAGTCATTAGCCATCCATTTATGCTTGATCTGATCAGCCACGTTGTGAAAATTTCGTCGCGGCTCGACCGCACCGAAATCAATTCGGCTATGGTTGATGCGCTACTGGACTTGTTTCACCCTCAATGCATAAATATTTATCGGTGTTACACCGGTAAGAAGAAAACCGTTGTTTTTGCCTGCGCCGGCTTCGGGCCACAAGGTCAATTTCTCCGCAATGCCTACCTACCCGATCGTCGCTACTGCCTGCCGATTGAGCGCGACCCGTTGCTTAATCGCTGCCGCAAGGAAAAATCTGCAGTACTCGACTTCATGGAAGATGGTTCGCATCGCGTTGTTTTCCCGGTCAACCGGCTTAACGAACCCGTTTATTTGATCGACTTGTCGCTTTCGGATGAGTTTTCCGCAAATCAACGAGTCGCCCTGATGGGATTGATTGAATATTTCGGCAACCACCTCGCCCTGCTCGACTATGGCGAAGGCGACACATTGACCGGCCTTGCCAGCCGGAAGACTTTCGACAAGCACCTTTTCGAATTGCTTGGCAAGGCAGCTAGCGATGATTTGGTGAGCAGCTTGAACGGATCGCCGCAGCGTCGGCAAGGCAACACAGCTGCTGCAAGCAACCACTGGCTGGCTATTTGCGACATCGACCACTTCAAGCAGGTCAACGACAATTTCGGCCATCTGATTGGCGATGAAGTGCTGATCATGCTGGCGCAGGTAATGCGTCACTCATTTCGCTTTGACGACCAGTTGTTTCGTTTTGGCGGCGAAGAGTTTGTTGCGCTACTGCAACCGACCGACCAGGCGTCGGCAATTGCAACGCTGGAGCGCTTTCGCACTGACGTCGAAAAGACAGTTTTCAGCCGCGTCGGTCACGTAACGATCAGTATCGGCTTAAGCTACCTGCTTCCTAACGACACGCCAACCGATGCCATCGACCGTGCCGATGAAGCGCTCTACTACGCCAAGCGCCAAGGGCGAAATCGGGTTGATTGTTATGAAACCCTGGTTGCCAACCAACAACTCGCCGCCAAAGAAATAGCCAAGGGCGAAGTTGAGCTTTTTTAAGCTGAAATTTGACTGAGCTGGCATGCTCAGCGCGAATTCCCTGCGCTCAAAACACTTAATTACTCATCTTTAGACGCCGTACTGACAAAATACGGCAGCAGCGCCTTCGCCGCCTTGATTCGTTGCTTAACGCCAACTGATGAGTCATTCATGACCGCGAGAAGAAAATCTCTCGGGTCAGCGTAAGTGTTGCCCTCACCTAACTTTGAATACCGATAGCCATCAGCGAGGTCAGGCGGCCTGGATACTTTAGTCGGTAATCGTGCAGCAGCTTCGGCAAGAGTTAGCGCAGGCTCACCATCCAGTTCGCTCGGCGCCTGAAGAATGCTGAGTGCCCTTTGAAAATTTGCGGTTTTAATACTCTTCAAGCCGGCAAGCATGCCTGCCTGTCGGTCCAGAATCGGGGCCATTTCCAGCCCGGGTTCAACGATAAACATGCTGCCCATGCTCGGATCTATGAATGCCGACCATTTACCGGTCGTATTGTGCCGGGCGGGCGCTAAAGTCTTTATGGCCAGTGCATCGGGCTGGAGTTCAAGATGGGCCAGAGGAATATCGGCTAAATATTTCAGGCGGAGCGCAGCGAGAAAGGCCTGGATCTGCGCTAAAGGCAAGGCTTCAGCCAGAGAAAACCACAGGCTATAGCCCTTTCGCCCCGAAACTGAGACGGCTGGGGCAGGCAAATCCAATTCATCTTGTACTGCCTGATAAAGGTTTGCGACCTGCTCCCAGTCCGTAGCGCGCGCAAAACTTACAACCATTGCCCGCGCCATACCCGTCGGGCTGACCAGGTTGAGTCCTACGGTCAACTCGCCCGCCAAGCTTTTAGTCACAATAGCTGGCGTTAATGGGCCCTCTGCTGCATAAGCGAGGTCACCGCCATCATTCAAGCTCTGACTGTGCCATTGCTGGTCTTGGAGGAAATAAAGCCGCTGTAACGCTGAAATCAGTTTGTTCATACACTACCAAAATGAGATATCTGGTCGCTCGGGAAGGAGTTTTTAAGCAAGCAACAACTGGCTGAGCTTAACTCAGACGCCAGAGCGACGCTCCCGAGGCCCGTCTTGCAAACCAAGTTTGGGATAACTCATGAATGGCTTAGTGCAGAAAATGGCGCGAATTCTAAATTCGCGCCATTTCAGCGAGCAAGCTATTAACTGAAAGCTGCCATCCTGGATTTCGGGCCAGGCGGATGCTTGATGAAATATTGGCGCACACCGCGCACAATCGCCTCAGCCAACTTATCCTGATAAGCGTCATCGTTGAGCCGACGCTCTTCTTCCGGATTGGAAATAAAAGCAGTTTCGATCAGCGCCGAGGGAATATCCGGCGCCTTGAGTACCGCGAATCCGGCTTGCTCAACATTATTTTTGTGCAAGGTATTGATCGTACCCAACTCACCGAGCAAATACTTGCCGAGTTTCAGGCTGTCATTGATCGTTGCGGTCTGTGACAGATCAAGCAGTGTTCGGGCAAGGAAAAGATCCTTGGCGCCAATATTGACCCCGCCAACCAGATCCGCTTCATTTTCACGCTGCGCCAACATGCGGGCTTGCGTGCTGGACGCACCACGCTCGGAAAGAACAAAAACCGAGGAACCGCGCGCATCAGGCTTGATCCATGCATCCGCATGGATGGAGAGGAAAAGATCTGACTGAACGCGGCGAGCTTTCTGGACACGCATCTGCAGCGGCACGAAGAAATCGGAATCCCGCGTCAGCACGGCGCGCATGTTAGGTTCAGCATCGATCTTCGCCTTCAGCCGCTTGGCCACCTGCAGCGTCACGTTCTTTTCGTAAGAGCCGCCCTTGCCGATGGCGCCGGGGTCTTCGCCACCATGGCCGGGATCAAGGGTGACCGTAATCAGGCGGTCGACAATCGGTTTTCCCGATTTTTTGCTGGTGTGAACCTCTGGCGCTTCAATCGGCTTTTCAGCCTTCCTGAGCGCCGCGTCGTCCGGCTTTTTTTCAGCCAGCGAGAAATCCTGATCCATCTGCAGCGGCTCGACGGCATCCTTCCGGCCTTCAAGTAGCGCCATCAGCGGGTCAGGCGGATTGATCGGGTAAACATCAAGCACCAGGCGATGGCCGTATTCGCCGACCGGGGCCAGCGTGAAAACTTGAGGCGTTACCTTGGTTTTCAGCTCCATGACCAGGCGCACAACGCCCGGCTTGAAACGGCCTGCCCGCAACAGCTTGATATACGGATCATCGGTCGCCACCTTGCGCGCCAGGCTGTCGAGCACACTATTGAATTCGACATCTTCAATATCGACCACCAGCCGATCCGGGTTTTCAACGGTGAAATGGGTGTATTTGAGTGGCCCGTCATGTTCCAGCGTCACCCGTGTGTAGTCAGCGGCAGGCCAGATGCGTACTGCAAGCACCGACGGCAGCTTTGCCGCGGCACCTGCCAACGGCGAAACAGACAGGATCAGCGAAGCCCCGGCGTAACGGAGGAGTTGTCTTCGCCCCAAGCTGAGGCGAGCCCCTTTATACATTGCGTCCCTTCCGGTGAATCTGCCAAGGCTTCGAGGACACGCCCGAGACCTGCATGATGAAGGCGCAGCCGCAAGTCTGGCGACGGAACGCAGCCATCAGCACGTTCCGGCCATTCGACCAGACAGACCGCAGTGTCATTAAAGTATTCGTCAAAGCCGGCATCGAGAAACTCCTCGGGTGACTCAAAACGATAAAAATCAAAGTGATATAAGTATAAGCTCGAAATTACGTAAACTTCAACCAGAGAATAGGTCGGACTCTTTACCGGGCCGGCATAGCCGAGGGCGCGAATCAGGGCTCGAACCAATGTTGTTTTGCCAGTACCGAGATCACCTTCAAGAAAAATCACCAGTCCCGGTTGCAGCAATGGCGCCAGCATTTCGCCCAGGCGCTGGGTCGCGGCTTCGTCGGGCAATTGAAAAACGGCGGTAACATCGGGGCTATGCACGATCAGAACTCCACGGTGGATTACGCTGCGCTCAAGGAAAAAATCCGCGAGGCCGGTAAAAATTTAGGCTTTGCGGCCATCGGCGTCGCCCGGGCCGAACCGGGTCAGGCAGTCGAAGGCCTGCGCCAATGGCTTAGCGAAGGCTGCCACGGCGAAATGGATTATATGGCTCGCCATGCCGATTTGCGTGCCAAGCCGCAATTGCTGCACCCGGGAACACTCACCGCCATCTCTGCTGCGGTCGACTACCTGCCACACCTGAAAACCACTGAGCAGCCTGAGCAGGCGGCGATTTCACGCTATGCCCAAGGGCGCGACTATCACAAGCTGATCCGCAACCGACTGCAAAAGCTGGCCGATGCCATCAGCGAAATCGTCGGCCCCTTTGGCTATCGGGTCTTCTCGGATTCTGCGCCGGTCATGGAAGTCGAATTTGCCAGTCAGGCCGGTCTTGGCTGGCGTGGTAAACATACTTTGTTGTTATCAAAACAAGGCTCCTGGCGTTTTCTTGGTGAAATTTATACCGACCTGCCGTTAACGCCAGATGTACCGATAGAAGAGCATTGCGGTAGTTGCACGGCCTGTCTTGATGCCTGCCCAACCCAAGCGATCGTTGCACCCTACAAGGTCGATGCCAGACGCTGCATTTCTTATCTGACTATCGAGTTATCGGGCGCCATCCCTGAAGAATTCCGGCCCTTGATCGGCAACCGAATCTACGGTTGCGACGACTGCCAGTTGTGCTGTCCATGGAACCGCTTCGCCCAACTCGGCGATCCGGAATTTGCGCCACGCCACGGGCTGGACAGCGCCGGCCTAAGCGATCTTTTCGCCTGGACGGAACAGGAATTCAACGACCGACTGGCCGGCAACCCGATCCGCCGGATAGGGCATGAGCGCTGGTTGCGCAACATTGCCGTCGCCCTTGGAAATGCACCGGATTCAGGCGGCACTCGCGATGCCTTGGCAAGCCGGGCAGACCATCCGTCAGCACTCGTCCGTGAACACGTCGGCTGGGCCATGAGGCAAGGGATGAGTAGCAAAGACTGTCCATAACGATGATTTTTAAGATAGGGAAAACGATCACCTTTTGATCCTTGCTATCGGTGTATGATGCTTTTGGATATTTTTGGTAACAAATGCCATTTATTCCAGATCGTTAAAACAAAATGGGGAGATCACCATGAAAAGCCTGGGTTCACTACGCGTTTCGACACGAATGCTTCTATTGGTAGGATTAACGCTGGCGGGCTTGCTGGTGCTATGTTTCACCGCATTACTCCAGCTCAAATCCAGCATGCTGGAAGATCGCAAGCAAAAAACACAGAATCTGGTTGAAGTAGGGGTCGGCATTCTGACCCACCACCAGAAGCTTGCCGCTGACGGCAAGCTTCCTGAAGAAGATGCCAAAAAAGCAGCCAAGGAAAGCCTGCGCAACCTGCGCTACAACGGCAACGATTACTTTTTCGTCCTCGACACCTCGAACAAATACGTGCTCTTCCCCGGCAAGCCTGAGTTTGAAGGACTGGACAAGGGCGACATGAAAGATGCCAACGGCAAATTCCTCATTCGTGAACTGGTCAATACAGCCAAAGCCGGCGGCGGTTTTGTCGAATACTGGTTTCCCAAGGCTGGCCAGCAAAATGCAGAGCCAAAGCTTTCCTACGCGTCCTTGTTTGCTCCCTGGGGTTGGGTGATTGGTACCGGCATCTATATTGACGACATTGATCGCGAATACAAAAAAGGCGCCACGCTGCTCGGCGGCATTTCCGTCGGCCTGCTGGTATTGCTCAGTTTGATTGGCTGGCAGGTGGGCAGCAGTGTTGTTCGTCAGCTCGGCGGCGAGCCGGGCGAAGCGACCGAAATCATGCAGCGCGTTGCTGCAGGCGATTTGACGGCCCGACTTGAAAACACCCGCCCCGGTAGCCTGTTGAACGCACTGGGTGGCATGGTGGATTCGCTGCGTAAGTTGGTTAGCGAAATTAATAGCGAAGCCAACAGCCTGGTCGGCAACGCGGCCCAGATCGCCCTAGCCTCGGACGAAGTTGCCCGGTCCGCGGAACATCAGGCCGATTCGACCTCAGCCATGGCGGCGGCGATTGAGGAATTGACGGTCAGTTCCAACCATATTTCAGACAGCGCGCGCGAAACCGCCCGCGAAACCAACAGCGCCGTCCAACTTTCAGGAGAAGGTGCAGAGCGGGTACATCTGGCCTCGAAAGCCATCCAGAAAATCTCTGATACGGTTTCCGATGCATCCGCACGGATTCGGGCACTGGAGGAGCGGGCCAAGCAAGTTTCCTCAATTGCCAATGTAATCAAGGACATTGCTGGTCAAACTAATTTGCTAGCATTGAATGCTGCGATTGAAGCCGCCCGCGCCGGTGAACAGGGCCGTGGTTTTGCCGTAGTCGCTGACGAAGTTCGCAAGCTGGCGGAGCGTACCGCTTCGGCAACCACTGAAATCGAGCAAATGCTGAACGGAATTCAATGTGAAACCGTGGGCGCCGTTGAGGCGATGGATGCAGCACTACCTGAAGTTCAGGAGGGTGTCCAACTGGCGGCTTCAGCATCCGAGTCATTGCGCGCCATCGAGGAAGGTGCCCGGCGCACGCTGGAGCGGGTTGGCGAAGTTGCCGATGCAACGCATGAGCAAAGCAGTACAAGCACCTCGATTGCTCAGCGTGTCGAGCAAATTGCGAATATGGTTGAGGAAACCACCAGTACCATCCGCGGCACGGCTGAAACGGCGCATCAACTTGAAATCATTGCCAATACACTGAAACAACAAATGAGTAAATTCAGGATTTGACCGAAAATCAGGCGGAGCTTAAATAGCGCCGCCTGCTTTCAATTCAGCAATATCGGCCGGCGAGTAACCCAGGCTCTGCAGCACCTCGTCGGTATGCGCCCCCAGCGCAGGGCCAATCCACTCTGTGCTACCCGGCGTTTCAGACAATCTGGGCACGATGCCGGGAATTTTGAAGTCCTTGCCATCGGGGAGTCTTGCCGACTCGATCATCTGCCGGGCAATGAATTGTGGGTCAGAAAACATGTCGACCGCAGCATAAACGCGGGAAGACGGCACTTGCGCAGTTTCCAGAACCGCCAGCACCTCGGCCTCATCGCGCTCAAGACACCAGGCGTCAATCAATCCATAGATTTCATCGCGCCGGGCATCGCGGCCCGTGTTGTCGGCCAGACCCGGACTCTCAGCCAGATCGGCCCGGCCCATGGCAAGCATCAGGCGCTTGAAAATGGCGTCACCGTTGGCGCCAATCGTCACATGCTTGCCATCGCGCGTTGTGTGCGTATTCGAGGGCGTGATGCCGGGCATGATGTTGCCGGTGCGCTCGCGGACAAAGCCGAAGACATCGAACTCCGGAACCATCGATTCCATCATCGCGAAGATGCCTTCGTAGAGCGCGACGTCAACCACCTGCCCCGCCCCGCCATTGACTTCCTTATGGCGCAGCGCCATCAAGGCGCCCACGGCACCCCACAAGGCGGCAATCGAATCGCCAATCGAAATCCCGGTGCGTACCGGCGGGCGGTCGGGAAAGCCAGAGATGTAGCGCAAGCCGCCCATCGACTCGCCGACTGCACCAAAACCAGGTTGATCCTTGTACGGCCCGGTCTGCCCGAACCCGGACAGCCGCACCATGACCAGGCCGGGGTTATCCGCCTTGAGCCCATCCCAACCCAGACCGAGCTTCTCCAGCACACCGGGGCGAAAATTCTCGACCAGAATATCGGCCTCGGCAATCAGTTTGCGGACGAATTCGCGACCGGCCGGATGCTTGAGATTGGCGGTCACCGACTTTTTGTTGCGCGCCTGGACGTACCACCAGAGCGACGTACCCTCGTAAAGCTTGCGCCATTTGCGCAGCGGATCGCCGCCATCGGGCGACTCGACCTTGATCACTTCGGCGCCAAACTCGGCCATGATCCGCGTGCAAAACGGGCCAGCAATCAGCGTGCCAAGTTCAACCACCTTCAAGCCGGCCAGCGGCTTTTGCGTCTTGCTCATTTCAAGGCTCCCAATGTTCGACCGGCAAATGTGCGCTGCCCTGCTGGCCCCACAGGCGTTCGACCGTCGCTTTTACCGTGAGCGGCGCGCCGCTGGTCGCCAATTGCAGTTGCCCACTGCCCCCACCCAGCAAATGCCCTGCGGTGAGTATGCGCTCCAGTTGGCGAGCGATGGCCTCGCCGGTATCGAGCAACTGGACACCGGGCGGCAAACGCTGCGCGATGGCCGCCGCCACCCAGGGGTAATGCGAGCAACCAAGCGCTACGACATCAACCCCAGCCGCCGCCAGCGGGCTGACAAAACAATCCAGCAATGTCGCCACTTCGGCACTTTCCGGTCCGTGTGTTTCGATCGCTTCGGCCAGTCCCGGGCAAGCCTGGGCGATTACCTCGACATGGCTGGCGTGATTGTCCAGCAAGCGCTGAAAACGCGGGCTGGATACCGTACGGGTGGTCGCCATCACACCAATGCGGCCAGATTGACTGAGCGCCGCAGCCGGCTTGACGCCCGGCTCCATCGCAACCACCGGGACATCAACTGCCGCCCGAATTTCCTCAGCCGCAGCCGCCGTTGCGGTGTTGCAGGCAATGACCAGGGCTTTGGCGCCGCGTGCCACCAGCGCCCGGGCAATCAGAACGCCGCGTTCCTTGAGAAAAACCTCCGGGCGGTCGCCGTAGGGCAAAAAGCGGGTATCAGCGAAGTAAAAAAAGTCCTCTTTCGGGAGTTGACCGCGCAAGGCTCTTAAAACGGTCAAGCCACCGAGTCCGGAGTCAAAAACAGCAATCCCCGGACGTTTCAAGGCTGGGTCCGCCGCATAAAAACCTTGCCATCGGGGTCATTGCGACGGGCAATGAAAACGCTCACTCCGCCGTCCCGGCCTTTGGTTCGGTCTTGCTTGGCCGCAGCATCAGGGCATCGCGCAAATTGAACAGATAGCTCCCCATTGCCAACAAGCCCGCCCCAACGCCGAGGATGTTCTTCAATCCCGGATCCATCATGGCGTCAGGCGCGAAGAAAATCCACCATCCCGCGATCAATGTACCAATCAACACGCCGCGCAGCAAAACCCTTGCCCGCACGGTCTTTCGACGCTGTAAAAGTTCTTCAGGGCTCAACGGGGTCAGGGGAAGGTCTTGGCTCATATTCAGTTTCAAAAATCAAAAATGGTTAAGGAGTCGTTCGCAAAATCGTGGGCAGAATTGCGGGCCAATTCACCGGCCAATTCACCGGCCAATTCACTGGCCAATGGTGGACCAACTCGTTGGCAAATTCGCTGCCTCTGCAAAGGCAGGAACCAAGGTGCCTGCCCAGCCAAATTTTACTTGAAAAGAAGAAGCCCCCTTGCGGGGGCCTCCGATCTTGCCGATTCAGGCAGCAATTACATGCGGGCAATCATCGCATCACCGAACTCCGAGCAGGAAAGCTCGTCGGCACCTTCCATCAGGCGGGCGAAGTCATACGTCACTTGCCGGTCGCCAATCGCCGCTTCCATGGACTTGATGACGAGATTGGCCGCTTCAACCCAGCCCAGATGGCGCAGCATCATTTCGGCGGAAAGGATCAGCGAACCAGGATTCACCTTGTCCAGGCCAGCGTACTTCGGCGCGGTACCGTGGGTGGCTTCAAAACAGGCGTACTGGTCGGAAATATTGGCCCCCGGGGCGATACCGATACCGCCAACCTGAGCCGCCAGCGCATCGGAAATGTAATCACCGTTCAGGTTGGTGGTAACGATGGTGTCGTACTCGGCCGGGCGCAGCAGGATTTGCTGCAGGAAAGCGTCAGCTATCGAATCCTTGACGATGACTTCGCGGCCGGAGTTGGGGTTCTTGAACTTGCACCACGGGCCGCCATCAACCAGTTCGGCGCCAAATTCTTCCTGAGCCACCTTGTAGGCGGTGTCACGGAACAAACCTTCCGTGAATTTCATGATGTTGCCTTTATGCACGATGGTCAGCGACTTGCGGTCGTTGGCAATCACGTACTTGAGCGCCGCGCGCACCAGACGAGTGGTGCCTTCAACGGAAATCGGCTTGATGCCGATCCCGGAAGTCATCGGGAAACGGATTTTCTTGACGCCCATTTCTTCCTGCAGGAACTTGATGACCTTCTTGGCGCCTTCGGATTCGGCAGCCCATTCAATACCGGCGTAAATATCTTCGGTGTTCTCGCGGAAAATCACCATATTGGTCAGTTCCGGATGCTTCAACGGGGACGGTACACCCTTGAAATACTGGACCGGACGAACGCACTGGTAAAGATCGAGTTCCTGGCGCAACGCCACGTTCAGGGAACGAATACCGCCACCGACCGGGGTCGTCATCGGGCCCTTGATGGAAACAGAGTATTCCTTCAGCGCATCGAAAGTTTCCTTCGGGAACCACTCGTCCGGGCCGTACAGACGGGTGGATTTTTCGCCGGCGAAGACTTCCATCCAGTGAATTTTTTTGGCGCCACCGTAGGCTTTGGCAACGGCTGCGTCGATCACTTTGATCATGACCGGGGTGATGTCGATCCCGATGCCGTCACCTTCGATAAAAGGAATGATTGGATTGTTGGGGGTGGCCTGCCCCGGAACGATTTTCTGACCGCCTTGCGGCACTTTGATATGAGATGTCATAGGTCACTCCAAAAGTATATTTTGACGACGGGTTTCGTCGGTGATTGCCGCGACTAGCGCGAGACCTGCCGGGTGGATTACGGCAGGCAGCAGATTGATTATGCGTGAATAAATGCAGGGCGGCCAGTGACTTGCCAATTTTCTGGCGGTGCTAAAATCGTCATTTCCGTGCAGCATAAACCGCCTCCATGAAAATCTCTGTCGGCCTCTACGGCAACAATGCACACCACATCGCGCTGGCCCTGATTCAAGGCTTCAACAAGCACTACAAGCTGTTCCGCGCGACCAGCAAAAATGCCAAAACCCGTTTTGAGCAGGCTGACTGGCTGGGCGTGCATAAGGCAGTTCGCGAGCGCATCCGCTTTTACGATGACCGCGTCGACGAATGTGTCGAGCGTCTGCACGACGAGTTTGATTCGCAAAGTCTGGACGACGCCACCTGGCAGCAGGTCAAACTGCTCTATATCGGCCTGTTGCTGAATCATAAGCAGCCGGAACTGGCGGAGAGTTTTTTCAACTCGGTGACGACCAAAATCCTGCACCGCGACTACTTCCGCAATGACTTCATTTTCGTTCGCCCGACGCTGTCTACCGAAAACATCGAGGCTGAATTCGAGCCGACTTACCGCAGCTACTACGCGGTAACCGGGGGTTTGCGCGGCGCCATCCGCAAGATTGTTGATGATTTCAAGTGGCAGCGCCCCTTCGCCGATCTGGAACGCGACGTCAATTACGTCTATCGCGCAGTTCGACAGCATTTGAAAGGAATGCCGGCGCGGGAGGTCAACTTCCAGATTCAGGTGCTCGGCTCCGCCTTCTACCGCAACAAGGCCGCCTACATTATTGGCAAGGCCATCAATGGTTCGGCCGAATACGCCTTCGCCATCCCGGTGCTGCACGATGAAAACGGCCAGCTTTACCTCGATACCATCCTGCTCGACGCCTGGCGGATCGGCCTGCTTTTTTCGCTATCGCGCGCTTATTTCATGGTCGACATGGAAGTGCCGTCCGGCTTCGTTCAATTCCTGCGCTCCATCCTGCCCAACAAACCGCGCTCCGAGCTTTACATCATGCTCGGCCTCGGCAAGCAGGGCAAAACGATGTTTTTCCGCGATTTCATTTATCACCTGCACCATTCGGAAGACAAATTCATCATGGCGCCCGGCATTCGCGGCCTGGTCATGCTGGTCTTCACGCTGCCCTCCTATCCTTACGTTTTCAAGATCATCAAGGACGTTTTCGGCGCCTCCAAAAACATGGACCGTGCCACCGTCAAGCGTAAATTCATGATGGTTAAACAGGTCGACCGCGTCGGCCGCATGGCGGACACCCTCGAATTTTCCAACGCAGCCTTTCCGCTCAATCGCTTTGACCCGGAGGTCATGGAGGAATTGCAAACGCTGGCGCCTTCTTGCTTCGAAATCGATGGTGAAACGCTGATCATCAAACATATTTATATTGAGCGCCGGATGGAGCCGTTGAACATCCACCTCGACCGGATGGAGCGCACCAACAATATTGAAGGCGTCGAGCACGCCATCAAGGAATACGGCAGCGCCATTCGCGAACTGGCTCAGGCCAACATTTTCCCGGGTGACATGTTGTGGAAGAACTTTGGCGTCACCCGTTACGGGCGCGTGGTGTTTTATGACTACGATGAAATCGAATACATGACGGATTGCAACTTCCGTAAAATCCCGCTGGCGCCGGATTTTGAAACAGAAATGTCTGGCGAAGTCTGGTATCCCGTGGCCAAAAACGACGTATTCCCGGAAGAGTTCAGCACTTTTTTGCTCGCCTCACCGGTGCTGCGCAAGATATTTCACAAGCATCATCGTGACCTCTTGTCGGCAAAATTCTGGCAGGATGCGCAACTTAAAATTCGCGAGGGCCATGTTGAAGACTTTTTCCCCTACCCGCAGGAAATTCGTTTCATCAATTGCCCACCTGAAGCTGACCCAGCCTCCTGATCCATCGAACTATTAAAATATTTTGCAAAATATTCATTAGCTACATTCAAAACCACTAAAACAATCAAACTACCCACGGAGAATCAAGCATGTCCTTATCTATAGCGGTCGCGAGGGAACGCGCCCCCGGTGAAAGCCGGGTTGCGCTCGTTCCTGAAACGGCCAAGAAGTTTGCTGCGCTAGGCGCCAGCCTGCGCATGGAGCAAAGCGCCGGCGCCGAAAGTCATTTCCTGGATACCGACTATGTTGACGTCGGCATGGTCAATGGCATCAGCGAAGCCTATGGTAACGCCGGCCTGATCCTGCGCGTCACCCCGCCGTCACCGGAAGAAATCGCCGCGCTACCGGAAGGTTCAGTCCTGATCGGCCTGCTCAAGCCCTTCGAGGACAAAGCCCGTCTCGACGCCTTGAACGCCCGGAAAATTACCGCCTTTTCGCTCGAACTGCTGCCGCGCATCTCGCGGGCGCAAAGCATGGACGCCTTGTCTTCCCAGGCTTCCTGCGCCGGCTACCAGTGCGGCCTGATCGCCGCCGCCCGCTGCACCAAGTTCTTCCCGATGCTGACCACCGCCGCCGGCACGATCCGTCCGGCCCGCGTGTTGGTCATTGGCGCCGGTGTCGCCGGCCTGCAAGCGATTGCCACCTGCAAGCGTCTGGGGGCGATGGTTGAAGCCTATGACGTGCGCTCCGCCGCGCGTGAACAGATCGAATCGCTCGGCGCCAAGTTCGTCGATACCGGCGTTTCGGCCGACGGCGCCGGTGGTTACGCCCGCGACCTGACGGCCGAAGAGAAGGCCCAGCAGACCGAGAAGCTGGCCAAGGCCGTCGCCTTGTCGGATGTTGTCATCACCACTGCCGCCATTCCGGGCAAAAAGGCGCCGATCATCATCACTACCGACATGATCAGCCGGATGAAATACGGCGCCATCATCGTCGACATGGCCGCCGAGTCCGGCGGCAACTGCGCCCTGACCCAGCCCGGCGAGCATGTCGTGGCCAATGACGTGAATATCCACGGTCCGTTGAATCTGCCGTCACGTATGCCGACGCACGCCTCCGAGCTGTACGCCAAGAATATCTACAACTTCATTTCGCCGTGGATCAAGGATGGCGAGCTGGTTTTCGACTGGAGCGATGACGTCGTCGCCGGCACCTTGCTGTGCAAGGACGGTGCTACGGTCAACGGCCAAATCAAGCAAATTTTCGGAGAGGCCTAATGGACGGCCTGCTCGCGCTTTATATCTTCGTGCTCGCCGCCTTCACCGGCTACGAGATCATCGCCAAGGTGCCGGTCATCCTGCACACGCCGCTGATGTCCGGTTCCAACTTCATTCACGGCGTCGTGGTTGTTGGCGCCATGATCATGCTCGGCTCGGCCGATACACCATTGCAACAGGCCATCGGCTTCTTCGCGGTCGCCCTCGGCGCGGCCAATGCCGCTGGCGGTTATGTCGTCACGGAACGCATGCTCGCCATGTTCAAGAAAAAGGACGCTGCGTAATGACGCTACCTCTCTACGTTCAAGGTGCCTGGTTTGCCGGCGCCCTGCTCTTCATTCTCGGTCTGAAAGGCATGAGTTCGCCGGCCAGTGCGCGCAAGGGCATCGTCTGGGCCGGTTACGGCATGTTGATCGCCATTGCCGGCACTTTCCTCGTCCCCGGCCTGAAGAACATCGCACTGATGGCGCTGGCGCTGGTCATTGGGGCCGCTGCCGCCTGGATTTCCGGCAAGCGGGTCAAGATGACCGACATGCCGCAGATGGTGGCGATCTATAACGGCATGGGTGGCGGTGCGGCGGCGGCGATTGCCGCTATCGAATTCGCCAAGGGCGATACCCATAGTGCGGTGGTGACCACCCTGGCCGTACTTGGCGCACTGATTGGTTCGGTTTCCTTTACCGGTTCCTGCGTCGCTTACGCCAAGTTGCAAGGCCTGCTCAAGAAGACTTACCGCTTGCCAGCGCAGAATGTCGTCAACGTCGTGCTGGCGCTGACCGCTATCGCTCTTGGTGGCGCGATGATCGTCATGGCGCCGGCCCAGCCGGAACTGATCCTGGTCTTCTTCGCCATCGCGCTAATCCTGGCCTGATCGTCACGTTGCCGATTGGCGGCGCCGACATGCCGGTGGTGATTTCCCTGTTCAACGCCTTTACCGGCCTGGCCGTGGGCTTTGAAGGTTATGTGCTGGGCAATCCGGCGCTGATCATTGCCGGTATCGTCGTCGGCGCGGCCGGTACGCTGCTCACCCAGTTGATGGCCAAGGCGATGAACCGGCCGATCTCGAACATCCTGTTCACCCCGATGACCGGCGGTGGCGGCGCCGGCGAAGCGATCGAAGGGACGATGAAGGAACTGAGCGCGATCGATGCGGCAGCGATGATGCGTTACGCCAGCAAGGTCATCATCGTGCCGGGTTACGGCATGGCGGTGGCGCATGCCCAGCACAAGGTGTGGGAAATGACGTCGATCCTCGAAGAAGCCGGGGTCGAGGTGAAGTTCGCCATCCACCCGGTGGCCGGACGGATGCCGGGGCATATGAACGTGCTGCTGGCTGAAGCCGGCGTGCCTTACGACAAGATTTTCGACCTTGAGGAAATCAATGGCGAATTCGGCCAGGCCGATGTGGCGCTGATTATTGGCGCCAATGATGTGGTGAATCCGAGTGCCCGCACCGACAAATCAAGCCCGATCTACGGCATGCCGATCCTCAATGCCGACATGGCGCAGAACGTCATTGTGATCAAGCGCGGCAAGGGAACCGGTTATTCCGGCGTTGAAAATGCGCTGTTCTATACCGACAACTGCCGGATGCTTTATGGCGATGCCCAGCCGATGGCCGGGCATATCATTCAGCATTTGAAGGCGATGGGCTAAGACAAAGGTAATATCCTTGGCGAAACGGCCCCCGCACGTTGGGGCCGATTGCTTATAACGGAATCAAAAAGTGAAAAGAATCGACGACATACTGCTCTGGTTGATGGTGGCACTTTGCCTCGGACTCTGGATCGCCGCCCAGATGACCGGCCCGCTATCCATGCATTGGTTCCTGTTGCTGGCCGTCACGCTGGCAGCAGCGTCGCTCTTCTCCTTTGACCAGCGCCGCCGCTGGAAAGCCCGTCAGCAAGGCTACATCACCGAGTTGAACGCCGTGATGTCGGAGTACAACACGCTGTCCACCGAAGCCATGGCCCATGCCGAGATGCAATTCACCTCACTTGAGCAGGAGATGCTTGAGGCACAAGGGATTATTCGCGATTCGGTCAACAAGTTGTCGGGCAGCTTGACCGGCCTTGAATCGCAATCCTCTGATCAGCGTCAGATTCTTCGTTCGCTAATCGACGAAATGCTGCAAATGACCGGCTCGGACAATGTTGAAGTCCAGAAACAGGCCGGCTTGCAACGCTTCTTTGACGAAACCAATGCACTGATCGGCGAATTCGTCAGCAAAATGGATCAACTGCGGTCGACCAGTGCTGGCGTTGCCATCAGTTTCGAACAAATACAAGCCCAGGCTGGGCAAATTACCAATACGCTCAATGACATCTCCGGCATTACCAAGCAAAACCGATCTACTGGCCCTGAATGCCGCCATTGAAGCCGCCCGAGCCGGCGAGGCCGGGCGCGGCTTTGCCGTGGTTGCCGATGAAGTGCGCAAACTGGCGGCGCGAACCGGGGAGTTCAATATCGATATTCGTCAAGCCCTGGGCGGCATTCTCAAATCACTGCAAGAGGTAGGTCCAGGTCGCCAGCGCAACCAACATTGACATGAGCATCGCGGAACAGTCCCGCGCCACGTTGAGCGAACTGGGCGAGGAGTTACTAACGCTGACGCAAACCGCCCGCCAGCATTCCGACCACATCACCGAAGTCACCGAAAAAATGCACAGCCTGACCCAGGAAGGGGTCATGGCCATGCAGTTTGAAGACATCGTTACCCAAATGATGGGCCGCATCAGCCAGCGTACATTGAATGTCGGCGAGTACATGCACGCCTTCCTCAACCTTCACCACGACCAGGGCCAGACCGACGGCCTGCAACGCTTCCGGCAGCGCAGCCAGCGCCTGATCGAGTTACTGGTCAATTCACACGTCAAGGCCGACGCGCTGCGCGCCCACAGCATTACGAAATCGCCAGCTGGCAATGATGATGGCGATATTGAGCTTTTCTGACGGGATGTCTGAGCGAAATGCGCGTCACCGCTACTGATTTTAGCCGCGCCACCGCCTCACACTGAATGCTGCGGTCAACCGCATTTTTGCGGCAAAAATCATGGATCTGAACAGCCTGACCGAATGACTCAGCGAGAAGCAAAGTATGGCCCTGACCGGCTTGCTGTTCGGCATTGGGTTGATTCTGGCGCTTGGTTGCGCCTCGCGAATGCTCGTTCTCGCGGCCAACAGTAAGCAGCGCCCATGAATCGTAGGAATCGGCATCTGGCTTGGTGCCGGCCTGACCACTTTTGGTCAACCGCCAAAACCCGCCCACTCCTAGCTGATCCATCCCATCCGCCAATTAAAACGGTAATTCTGCCTGCTGGCTGGTGAAATCAGGATTGCCACTGGCCAATGGCAGCAAGCCGCCGGCCCGCACGCCGAGCAAAGCGGATTCGCTGGGTCAGTGGAATTCGCTTCAGACACTCGCCTGCCGCCTTGCGAATTTCAAGACCGTCGCTCACGCCCATGGGCAAGGTGACATCACGCGTCACCACCTGAAAATCGGCATAGCGCAGCTTGATACCGATGGTTCGACTGACATAGCCTTTCCGTTGCAGGTCATCGGCCACGCGCATGCAAAGGACGTAAAAATTCCCTGACAATTCGGCTTTATCCAGTTGGGCATGCAAATCCCGCTCAAAGGTGCTTTCACGACTGATGGATTTCGGCGCTGACCCAGTAACCACCGGCCGTTCATCAATGCCATGCCACCCCGCGACAACCAGGTGCCGGTGGCACCCCCAAATTTACGCACAAGAAAATCGACCGGTGTGGCAGCCAGTTCGCCGATGGTGTTAATGCCCGGCGAGCGAGCTTCTCTGATGCTTTGGGCCTGATGCCATTGATTTTCTTCGCCGCTAGCGGCCAGATGCGCGTCGGTACATCAGCCATATCCAGAATGGTCACGCCATTCGGTTTATCCAGGTCGGAACAGATTTTGACAGCAGCTTGTTCGGCGTAATGCCTATCGAACAGGTCAGGCCGGTCCATCGAAAACAGCCTGCTTGGATGCGCCGCGCCAGAGCATCCGTGGTTTCCGGGATGTCGCTAAGATCAAGGTAGATCTCGTCAATGCCGCGGTCCTCGATTTTTGGCACAATCGCCGCTACGGCTGCTTTGAAACGACGGGAGTAATCGCGGTAGGCGTCAAAATTGGCAGGCAGGAGAATGGCTTCCGGGGCAAGCTGCGCCGACTTCATCAAACCCATCCCGGAAAACACGCCGAGCGCCCGCGCTTCGTAAGTTGAGGTGGTGATAACCCCCCGCCCCGCATAATCCCGAAGACGGGCAAAACGCTGGCTACCATCAGCTTGCGCCACCGGCTGATGCACGCTACGCCCGCCAACCACCACGGGTTGTCCGCGCAATTCGGGGTAATGGAGCAGTTCAACGGGAAGCGAAAAAGCATCCATATCCAGATGGGCAATACGGCGAATACTGTTCATAACAGTATAGTGGAATTTGAGTGATTCAAATTCAGGCCGTAATCCGGTCGACCGCGAAAGCCTTTGCAGAAACTCGGGGATATAGCCGGCGACTTGGTGCAGAGGGCTTTATCCACAGGCCAAGTCCAATATTTAAAGCTTATTGAAGAAAAATGCTTGCAGGGTTCCGGATTGCCACCGAGGCACGGCTCAGGATGGCGGCAAGTGCAGTAGTAAGCAAGCCTGCTGACTTCGATTTTATGGCCCATCTCGACGGCTTCGGCAACATCACGCGCCGCATTGATTGAGCCACCAAACCGGGGAAAGCTTCGTAAGCACGACCACTGAAAAATTCTCAGCAACAGATTTCCACAGGCCTGGTACAGGTGGGTCCAGTCGAACAAACTTGGCGCCACTGTCACAGGCGTCGAGATAAGCCGCCGCCGTCGTTGGTTGACCCAAGAGCGCTGAGGTCGGTCAGGGTCAAGTGGGACATGATGGCTTCCTTGAGGATCGTTCGGTGATGCGGGTTGCGATGAGTTAACTAACGTCCGAAGTGCGCAATAAGTTGAGGAGTTATTTCAGTCGGTGTCGCCATTTTTGCCGTGGCATCAAGCGTCCGCTTTTCACGGGCTTCATTTTTTTACGGGAAATTATCTTGCTGTCAGTGACCGGCCTATAGGATCCACTGGAGATCGGCATATTGATCCAGGTCGTGATCGGCGTAATGGAGCCGTCAGTGATCGGCATATAGATCCACCGGATCGCCGTATTGGTTCCACTCGCCGTTGAAGGAGTAGAGCGGGCATTTCGGATTTCACCCTCATCACTACCTCGGCGGCTTTTTTGCCGAGGAAGCGATGAGTCGAACGAAGATCGAAACGCACCACTACCGAGAGTGGTTGCTGCGCATGCGACAAGGCGATTCCGACCGCGACATTGCCAAGAGTGGCTTCTGGGCCGGCGGACGGCAGCCAGTTTGCGGACGCTGGTCGGTGAACGAGACTGGCTCGCCACCGAACAGCCCGCACCCGACGACGCGACGATTGCCGAGGCGCTGATGCCGAGCAACGGGGCATCACCACCGAGGTCCAGCGGCTGGAGCCGCATCGGGAACGCATCGCCGCTTCTGGCTTGGCGCAAGGCGTTTCCGGCGTCGTCATTCAGCACGGTCCCGAGCGCGAACACGGCTTCACCGGCCATTACCGGCCGTTCGTCGCATGCTGGACCGCCTGAACCAGGGACGTCCCGCCGAAGACCACGGTCCGCCTGAACTTCGCGCCTTTCGGCGAAGCGCCCAGGTGGATTTTCGGGCGACCAACGCTTGAACATCCCGCTGGCGGGCAACGCCGGACTTGGGCCTTCGTCATGACCTCCCGCTTCTCGCGTCACCAGTACGTCGAGTTTGTCTGGGATCAAACGTGGTGGCCACCTGGCTCGGCCGCCACCGCCGGGCCTTTCGGAATGGTTTGCCGCCGTGCCGGCCCGCGTCATCTGATAACGCCAAATGCGCCATCGTCAAAGCCTGTATCTGTGATCCGGGAAGCAGCGCTCCTATGCCGATTGCGCCGAAGGCTACGGTTTCCAAGATCGACCCATGCCCACCCCACGATCCGCAGAAGAAAGGTATTGTCGAATCGGGCGTCAAATACCTGAAGGGCAACTTCCCACCCTCAAACTTTTCGTGATCTCACCGACTCAACCGCCAGGCTGCTTGGGCGGAAGAGGCCGGCACCTGACGGCACGGTACGACCGGCGAAGCACCGCTGGTCTGTTTCGAACTCGAGCGCGCCGTGCTCTTGCCGTTACCCCGGTAGCGCCCGGATCTCGGTGTCTGGTCGCAGGCCAATGTCCATCCCGACTGCCATATCCAGTTCGAGCATGCCTACTATTCCGTCCCCTTCAGTCTGGTCGGCAAGCTGTTCTGGTTCAAGGCCACCGACGGCATGGTGACGATTTACCAGATTTCAAACCGGTCGCCGCCCACGGACGAACCTGCAATACGGTGATCGGCGCACGGTGAACGACCATCTACCGCCCGACGCCCAGGCCTTTTTGCCCGCGACCGGGCTTGGTGTCTGGAGTAAGCCGGACGGATTGGTCCAGCCTGTGCCGAATTGATCGAGCGACTGCTGTCTGATCGCATCGTTGAACGGCTGCGTGCTGCGCAAGGCGTGTTGCGCTTGCAGCAAACCTATGCCGCCTCCCGATTGGAAGCGGCCTGCGCCTCGGGCGCTGGCGCACGAGTCACCGCATTACCGCACGGTGAAGACCATTCCGGCGTAGCGGTCGCGACTGCGGAGCGACGACCGGGCCGCTACCACCCCGGAGGCGATACGCATTCAGGCCGGTTTTGCCCGGCAATGCCGCCAGCCTGTTTGCCGCCCTGACACCGTCCAATGAGACCGCTAACTTGATCCTCCACGGTCGAACTTACTTTCTGCCGGCTCAGCCATGGTGACAGTATCTTCCGCTGCCGGGCGTCGGAGCATAGGCTGCCGGGCGTTGCCTGACCTGACCCCCCGACCTCGGAACTCCGGCCAACCGGCCAATTCCATCCTGAAGGGAGCATGAACCCCATCCTGAGCTTGCCCTCTCATCTGAAACAGCTCCAGCCCCTCCGGCATCCTCGATCTGCTGGAAAGTGAAATCGCCAAGCCATTGAAGCGAAGGCCGGGCGTATACCGAGTTTTTCGCTGCTGATCCACGATGAGGTCGCCCGCCGCGATCAGAAGAAGTTTGAATTACGCCTGCGCCGCGCCGCTTTCCGCGCCGGCAAGTCGCTTGAAGGCTTTGATTTCGCGCCTGCCGAATCTGAATCGATCCTGATCCATGATCCAGACCGGGCGCTATCTGCAGGAGAAGGCGCCCGTGCTCATCGTCGGCCCCTGCGGCACCGGCAAAAGCCATCTGGCCCAAGGCTCGGGCCATTGCGTCCAGAATGCCAAGGCGTCGATGTTCTTTTACGACGCAGGCCTCAAGTTGTGTGCCAGCCTGACCACGGCGCGGCCGTCGGTACGGTCGAACGCAAAATCGCCACGCTGGCCTGGATTCCTTTGTTGATCATTGACGACTTTGGACTCAAACCATGCGCCCGCCGGCCGATGAAGACTTCCATACCCGATCGCCGAACGCCATGAGCAGGCGGGCGACCATCGTCGCCCAGCAATCTTGATTTCACCGAGGGGACCAGGCCTTCCCGGCCAACCGATTGCTCGCCGCCGCCACCCTGGATCGACTGCGCCATAACGCTTACTGCTTGACCCTCGACGGCGATTCTTATCGCTCGCCAAAACTGGCGCTGACAGCCCCAAAATCAGCACCCGTAAAACAGGTGTAAAATCCACTCCGCTTTAAGCCCCGATTTAGCCCGTTTACCTCTTCAAACTGGTTTCCATTACGCCGATCATCGGTGGTCTTCCATATTGCCGGTCAATGACACTTGCCAGGTGTGAAATGCCCTCGTTGTCCGGAACGGCGGGGTTGAGGTTAATAAAACCCAGCAAACTTGCTGGGCTTTTATAAAGTAAGCGACGGCTGGATCAGGACTTGGGTGGTGTCTTGTCAGGACTCGGTATCTTGGTTCTGATTTGCCGCGATGCTTTTGCGCGGCATGTTGCTCCTCGCATCTTCTGTTGCTTGATGTCAGTAAGGCATAAAAGTCTCCAGGGCAGCGACATGCCCGGCCAATGACGACTTGTCTCGCTTTGGAGAGCTCACATTTTCTCGGCACGTTCGGGCGCCTTGAGTTTGGTCCAATCCTCTGCTTCACCGCTGCCTGCGCTGGCCTGGGCTCCGGTTTCCATCAGCTTGTTCCATGCGGGTTCTTGTTCCGGCGTCAGCTTCAGCGCCTCAGGCAGTTGCTTGTGATGCTGCTCCATCATTTTTGCATGATGCTCCTGGTAGGGTACCTTGATAGCCGCCGCGCTGGCCACCCAGCCACAACCGGATCGGCCATGGCCGGCCCGGCAGCAAACGTACCCAGTCCGGCAATGAGAAGAAATGATTGGGCAACTTTATGATACGAACTCGCTGGTGCCCTTTGCAACCTGGCGGTTACGGTTGAAATGGCTGACAGTTGGTTCCTGCGGCGCCTTCGACGATCGCTGATCGCCAAATACGCCCGCGAGTCAGCCAGGAAGGCGTTGATGTTGATTACCGATTGTGCGGTGGATCCAATTTCGTTCATGGCTTCTCCCCATGTCTTCTGAACGCTGCCTATCTTGCCCGTAAAGGCCTTGAATGAACGTGCTGCCATTGCAACCTTCTATTTGGATGTTTCCGCAGGTTATTCATCGCCCATTCATAAATCCTGAATACCTACAAAGTTGAAAATCAGAAAGCCTGCCAAGACAAGATTGGCGGGCTTTTCCTGGCTGACAAAATCAGCGGGAAAGTACATTCGCTTTATCCAGCTTGTAGGTCCAAGGTAAATTGGCGTTTTTCCAGCTTGTTGACCGCACGCTGTCCGTCTTTGGTGCCGCCCTCGGCGGTGTCGCTAAAACCTTCGGCAATACCAAAACCTTGTTATAGCCGGCCACCTGCAAGCGGTCTTGCGCCTCAGAACTGCGGTCGCCAGAGCGGGCAAATCAGGATGATGGTGGTCTCCTTACCTAGGCCCATTTCTTTCAGCCGACGCTCCAGCTCGGGCACGAAATCCTGGTTGGGTTCCAGCTTGTACATGGCGCGCTCGTCCCATTCAGTCATCAGTTCCGGGGGCTCGACAAATGGAACCAGGGCATCGGCATCAATGGCCAGCCGACGTAATATGGCTTCCGCAGGCGTGCGAATGTCGAAGAAGGCAACGCCCTTCCGGTCCTTCACTTTCATCTCGTAAGCTCCGCTTTGGTGTCAGATATAGCGCCAGCTTGCTGCGTTTTATTTTCAGGAAGCTGTTCCTAATCGGTGCTCCCGAGGCTCCAGTCGGCGGCGAAGCTTAATGTGGAAGCGCGAGCAGTCTGACCACCAGCCAGCGCTTCAAGTACGTATTTTATTCACCATGTCATCCCTGATTATTGGCCGCACCTCTTCGGCGGCGGCTGGTTGAGACCGAACTTGCTGGAAACACCCTGCCGCTTCTTTGTCCACTTTCGTTTTTGAAATTGATCAACAATCAGTCCAGAATCTCACATATGCATAGTCGAATACTTATATTGCTATGGCATAGCATGAAATTCTGAACAAAAGCGCCATAAGCTTTGCCATAGTCGAAACGAGCGAAAAAGTCAAAATGCTGGCTATATCAATTACGACCAAAAACCCCAAAGGAGATGTTCCCGATGAAGCTGTT
>JADKIP010000015.1:412500-516949 GCA_016721185.1 Candidatus Dechloromonas phosphorivorans | reverse complement strand
GTCGCCCTCTTTCAGGCATGAGGCGAGGCCTCCCCGGGCAAGAACGCGGATCCTTCCCTGCACAACCGAGTTGATGTCATCTCGTTTTACCACAAGAGCTTGCGAATGTTGCCCACTCGCCCTGCTCGGCACCGCCTCATATTCGGTTCTGTCCATCGGCTCGCGGTTTTGTTACACGCTTCCTCCCCCACACTCGGTCGCCCTCATGCAGTTGCGGCTTTACCGTTCGCTGTGGTCAACGCTTACGGGCGATCTTCCACTCAAGATCGCGCCCATGCCGGGCGCACAACGAAAAGCCGGGATTCAGCACCCGGCTTTTGTCTTCAAAACAATATTTGATCAGGCGTTTAGGGAAATTACCCGCAATACGACGTAGCGGCTCGGCTGTTTCATAGCAACTGGTCGCCACAGGTAAATGCAGCCAGGCACTCCGGCCCCATTGCCATTTTGTGCAGAACGACCTACCGGCACAGTCAGGTGCCGGTCACAGTGCGGCTGGCGTCAGTTCGCGTTCGGATATTTCACGATCATTCGGCACGACTCTTGGGCTTAGATTGGTCCGGCCAATATGTTACTGATTTCATCCAGCGGCACGTCTTTCTTGAGCTTGATGGTCAGTGCGTCATTATGGCACGGATGGAGGCGATACGGCACACAGGCCATCGATAGGAATCGAGCCTGGCGAGCCGGAGCCGGACGGCCAAGAATCTTGTTGCATTCGGCACCGCCCTTCCAATCTTCCTGACTGGCCGCTTCAACGGGAGACAATCCACGGGATCAGCGAACCCGCGAGTGGCGTGTTACGCAAGTTCTTCTTCGGGAAAGCATCTGTTTAATTGGCTTTGAAAGAACTCGCGATCGATATCGAGTAGGAATATAGCCGGATCGGCCAGCAGATCTGCCACCGACGAGTGGATCGCGCCCATCTGGGAAATCAGCTCACGCATATTCTGCGCACCGGCACCGGAAGCGGCCTGATAGTCATTGAGCTTGGCCCACTTGATCAGCCGTTCTTAACAGGCCGCCAAGGCCCATCAGCATCAGGGAAACCGTACAGTTGCCGCCGATCCAGTTCTTACCGCCCTTGGCCAGCGAGGCCCTTGATCACGTTCATATTGACCGGATCAAGCACGATCACAGCATCATCAGCCATGCGCAGCGCCGAGGCGGCGTCGATCCAGTGACCATTCCAGCCGGTGGCGCGCAGCTTCGAAAACCTCCGGTGTAATCACCGCCTTGGCAGGTAAAATATACTGCACTGTTTTTGACAGTTTACGGCAGCAGCGTCCTGCAAAGGCAGCGAAGCCTCCCATGCCGAAAACCGGGCCTAGTCACCCGCCGCAGAGAGGTTGAGAATACACTGGATCGATGTGGGCAAAATCGCTCTCTTCCACCAGTGCGTTGCACAGAACCGAACCCACCGATCCAGCGCCAACCAACCAGACCAACCTTCTTCATAGCATCATCTCAATTAATAGTTGCCTAGGATCGAGTTAGTTGCCAGCTCAAAACCTCGATCTCGACAAACGGACCCGAGTCAGAGAGTCGCCACACGGCGGTCGCCGGTTTTTCGTGCCCACCCGATTGGTTCCGCGCTTCGTAGATATCGCCGGTGCGGAAACCTTTGTGCCAAGACTTTTTGACCGCCGTTTCGATGCGTAGTGCCTGCACTTCCGACCAAAAGTGCAGCATCATCGCCACCGACGGTGAATGCTCGCTAACGGGTTGGTAACGCCCATCGCAATGTTCCGGCGCCGAACCTATGCGAAGGTCGTACAAACCTTTTTGTTTACGTCGAGTTGTAGGGCCGATGGCAGCATGCTACAATAGAACCGGTCAGCATTGAGGCTTCGTCGACAAAATATCGCCGAACATGTTACCGGTCACCATCACGTCGTCAAACTGCTTGGGCGCCTTGACCAATTGCATCGCGGCATTGTCCACCAGCATGCGACAGCTCGATATCCGGGTAAGGCTTGGACACTTCAATCATCACGTCGTTTGAGAGTTCATACATTCCGGTATATTTATCTATCTTGAAATGACTGAACACGCTTTTGTTACGCTTGCCGGCCGCCGTGAAGGCGACATGGCGATGCGGCGAATCTCACCCGCTATAAACCATCGTATTGAAGCCGACCCGCCTACCGTTTTCCTCACGAATACCGCGCGGCTGGCCGAAATAGATGTCACCCGTTAGTTCACGGATGATGAGAGATTCAGACCGGCAACGACTTCCGGCTTTAGCGTCGAGGCCACGTTCCGTAAAGAATCGCCGGGCGCAGGTTGGCAAACAGGTTCAAGTCTTTGCGAATACCGAGCGAACACGCCCGGGCGCCAGTGCGGCAGGCTATATCCCACTGCGGGCCGCCGACGGCACCAAGCAGCACAGCATCGGCTTCGCGAGCCAGCCTTCGGCCGTCGGATAAGGGCCGCCTGCCGCAACACCGCAGCACCGCCCAGCAGCGCCTCTTCCAGCTCAAATTTGAGATCCAGGGACTTAGAACGCGCACCGCCTGCGCGATACCTTCCTTTAGGCCAATGCCGTCACCCGGCAGAACACAAATTTTCATTGTCACTCCTCTTAAGCAAAAAGCCAAGGCTGGCTAATGCGACGTTTTTCTCTTCAAAACCACGAATTTTTCCACACGCAAACAAACGCCGATATCGTCCCCAACCATCTTTTTCAACATGCATTCTTGCGGAAGCTGTCGATCTGGAAACGAAATGCCGTAACCATCGGGACGAATTACCGCCCGGGCAGATAACTCCAATCACCAACTTGTAGCCCGGCGTTGCCTCGACTCGCTGGAAACAGCGCTTCTATTTCATTGGCCGGCAGGACGATGGGCACGATGCCGTTTTTATAGCAGTTGCTTAAAGAAAATATCAGCAAAGGACTCAGCGACAATGGCCTTGGTTAAAGTCCAGCAAGGCCCAGGGCGCGTGCTCACGCGAACTGCCGCAGCCAAAATTGGCCCGGGTCAGCAAGACCTGCGCGCCTCGGTAGCGCGGCTGATTGAGCACGAAATTCGGATTTTCACGGCCGGTCGCATCCCGCCCCGGTTGATCAACGTCCAGCGCCGATTCGTCAAAGGCGTTCGGGCCGAAACCGGAACGCTTGATCGATTTGAGAAACGGTTGGGGATGATGTGGGCATCGGTGTCGACATTAACAGGTCGAGCGGCGCTACCAATCCTTCGAGTCGCGGAACTTTCCGATGCGACCTCTTACTTGACGATTTCTGGATGGCTTCACCACCCTTTCAATATCTTTTTGGCTGATGCCATGCACGGTGTTGCAGGAAGAAAAGAAAGCGCGGAAATCAGTGAAAACACAACAGCAACTTTTTTCATGGTCAACTTTCCTCTCAAGTAATGTCGCGAACATCAGCAAATGGCTGGGTACTGCGCGCCGCAGCGGCCATCGCCGGACTGAGCAGATGGTGCGCCCGCCCGGCCCTGACGGCCTTCAAAATTGCGGTTGGAAGTCGAGGCGCAACGCCGCCCGGCTCCAGACGGTCGGCATTCATCGCCAGACACATTGAGCAAACCAGGCTCGCGCCACCAAAACCAGCAGCAAGGAACACTTTATCCCGGCCTCTAGCTTCGGCTTGACGCTTGACCAGACCGGAACCCGGTACAGCCATGCCAGTTTGATGGTGGTGGCGGCGATGGCGCCCTTGAGCACCGATGCGGCTTCGCGCAACTCGATGCGCGAGTTTGGTAGAACCAATGAACACCTTGTCAATGGCAATACTCGGGATCGGCGTGTTCCGGGTTCAGCCCCATATATTGCAGGGCGCGCCCATACCTTCGCGCTTGACCGGATCAGTCTGCTTGGCCGGATCGGGCACGATAGCATCGATGGCGACGACCATTTCCGGCGACGCTCCCCAGGTCACTTGTGCGGATATCACCCGCAGCGTCAGCACCTGGTCAAAACTCGCAGCCGCTATGGAATGCAATGTCTGCCAGTAGGCGACTGCCTTGTCCCAGGTTTAGCGCTACCGCCGAATTCGATGGCGTAACCGTTACCACCGGCCGTGCCGATGGTGCCGATAATGGCCAGCGCCACATCCTTGGCGGTAACGCCCTTGCCGAGTTTGCCATCGACGGCGATCAGCATGGTTTTCGACTTCTTTTGCAGCAGGCATTGCGTCGCCAGCACATGCTCGACTTCCGAGGTGCCGATACCGTGCGCCAGGCAGGCAAAGGCACCATGCGTCGAGGTATGCGAGTCGCCGCAGACGACGGTCATGCTGGCAATGTCGCACCGTTTTCAGGACCAACGACGTGCACGATGCCTTGCTTCGGGTCTTTAAACGGGAAATAGGCCAGCGCGCCGACTTCGCGTGATGCTGCTATCCAGCGTTTCAACCTGCTGACGGAAACCGGGTCTTTGATGCCCTCTTCCCAATGATCGGTCGGCGTATTGTGGTCAGCCGTCGCAACAATGGGAGAAATCCGCTGCGCTTGCGGCCAGCCAGCTTGAGGCCTTCAAAAGCCTGCGGGCTGGTCACTTCAGAACGAGGTGGCGGTCAATAGTGGAGCGCCGTGCCATCTGCTTCCTGATGGACAACGTGGTTCTCCAAAGCTTGTCGTAAAGGGTCTTCGACATGGGGTCTTGTAAAGTGGGCCATGCTGAATTATTGCACAGATCGCGATTTTTTGCCTTGAAAAGGCGGTCGACCGCAGCATTCTTGCCGACCCAACCCCAGACCAACCCAAAGCCAATCAGCGCAAAGAGCGCACTGAGCGTGAAGGGGTCCAGCCAGCCCCCAAGCATCCCAGGTGTAACCACTGATCAAGGCGCCGATCAAAACCGCCGGCACCGAACGAGACTTGAATACAAAGCCTGCCCCGGCGACTGGGCACCAGGAAACTATTCATTGACGGCGGCAATGGCGGAGGCGTGATAGGCCCCGAAGTCAGCCCGTGAAGCAGTTGCACCAAATCATGACAGACCATTCAACACCCCAACCTATCAAGAGAAAACGTATGACTGCAGCGGCAAAACTGCCAAGCAAAATGAAACGCATTGAAAAAACGCATGGAAAGCCGCGCCATCAGTGAATACAGCATTTTCAGCCAGCACACCGAGCGACCAAAGCCCGCCCACCGGTTTTGCGCAACCATGGGCTGACAAGTGAAGTCGGGAGGGCGAAAGCGCCGTGTGCGGCCGACATCGCCAAGCAGGCGGCCATCAGCGCCCCTGACCGTGGCTGACGCGAAGTCTCGCGACGCCTGGCGCCTCATCGGAAGGCTTCGCCAGAGGCCTCGGCACCACCAGCGCCACCGCAAGAATCCCGACCAAAATTCCCCAGCAGATCCAGCGCATGGAACGGCTGGCGCCATGTCAAGCAAGGCACCGCGGTCAACATGACGGCAACGATAAAACCGATCGACCCCAAAGACGGATACGGCTGCTTAGCGCTCGGGCGCCTGACGCAAATGATCGAAAGTCAGCGTCTCGACGAGCGGCAGGGCTGCTCCAGAAGAAGGCAAGCGCCGCCATCGTAACCAACATCCCGGGCAATTTATCCAGCCAGAAAAAGCACTGAATCAGGCAAGACGAGTCAGCGCCGCCAGTCGAATGATCATCATCCGCCGCCCGAAGCGATCGGCCAGCCAACCCCAAATTCAAACAGGCCGCATCATTGCATCTGCGACATCAGCAAACTGGATGTCCCAGGCAGAGAAACTCGGGGATTGGAGATGGGGCCCGAAGTAGGGCGCGAGAAGGCGCCGATGAAGGCGAAATAAAGGAAGTAGCCCGAGAGGGCGCCAGTAGAAAAAGCGCATCCGATGATATTATACCGGATGCACTGTCGGGCAAAGGCGCTATTTGGGCCTTGGCAGTTTCTGGCCGGCACGGAAAGCCAGCAGTGTGATAAAGCTCATCCTTGGGTTTGACGCTGTTTTTCATATCTTCGATGGTGAAATCAGCGAGCCGGCATGTCGTGCTCTTCCAGACTTTCAACATTACCAGTCAGACGATGGTAAGTGGCGAACAGCTTGGCAAAATGGGCATTGCCGGTTTTCAAGGCATGAATAGCGTCGTTCAGTTCCGAAAATCGTGGTGAAGATCATGATGGTCGATTTGCATTTTTCTTCTCCTTGCAGTTTTTGCTTCCGTGTGTTGAATAATAAATTTTACGCGGTTTCCCCGGGTATGCGCGGCGTGGCACATACAACATCGCCACATTGCGCCCGGTGGCGCAGGCATGATCAATGAGTACCAGCGCCAGCATGGCTTCGGCAATCGGCGTCGCACGAATGCCAACACAGGGATCGTGCCGCCCTTCAGTGGCCACCTCAATGGCATTGCCATGGGCATCGATCGAGCGGCGCGCCTGGGCAATCGACGAGGTCGGCATGATGGCCATATTGGCGACGATTTCCTGGCCGGTCGAAATTACCGGAGCACACCGCCGGCGTAATTACTGACGAAACCCGCGGCGTCATCTCGACTCGCCATGTTCTGCCCTTTTGCGCCACGGAAGCAAAGCCGGCACCAACTTAACCCCTGACCGCATTATACCCATCGCGGCAAAGCAATTTTCGGCATCCAGACGGTCACAAACCGGCTCGCCCTTAACCCGGCGGAACACCGGTGGCGGTGACTGTGATCTTGGCACCGACTGAATCAAGCGACTTGCGCAGACGATCCATGAAGTTTTACAACTCGGGGACGATCGCATTGGCGGCGAAGAAAGCGTTGCCATCAATTTCGTCGGCCGAGACGAATGGAATTTCAGACCGGCCAAGGGCGCTCATCCAACCACGGATGTTAATGCCGTAACGCTCAAGCAGCCATTTACGGGCAATCGCCCCGGCGGCATCGCGCACCGCCGTCTCGCGCGCGCTGACGAACGGCCGCCACCGCGATAATCGCGAAGCCGTATTTATGGGTGTGGTGTAATCGGCATGACCCGGACGGAAGGTATCCGCAATGTTGCCGTAATCCTTGCTGCGCTGGTCCTGGTTGCGAATCAGTAACGCAATCGGCGTACCGGTCAGTTTTGCCTCGAAAACGCCGGATAGAATTTCGACGCTATCGGGCTCGTGGCGCTTGCGTGACGCGCGCGAGGTGCCTGGCTTGCGGCGATCAAGCTCGGCCTGAATATCGGCTTCGCACAAGGCCAGCCCCGGTGGGCAGCCGTCCACTTGCAGCCAATTGCCGGACCATGCGACTCGCCAAAGGAGGTTAACAGTAAATAGGGTGCCGAAAGTATTGCCGGACATGTTTGCAGCGCTCTAATAGAGATGAAACCGGAGTTTATCATGACGAGCAAAGAAATACCTCTCCAGCACCGTTGACCGCAACCAAGGTTCCGACACAACCGGCGCCCCGAAAGAACACCGCCCTCGCACCAGCAAAACCCGCGGCAGCAACCGGACAACCGCTGGCACCGCAGCAAGCGCTATGGCTGGGATAGTCGTTAAGCGAAACGGCATCGACCGCCCTAAAAAAGCAGCCGAAGCTGCTTTGTCGGCGTTGCGCAGTTTCAATTTGCGGCCCGTCCGGCCAGTTTTTGATGTAGCTCTTCAGCATCTTGTTCTCGAAGCTTTGCTCTTCCAGAACCGCCTTGGCGACATAGGCGAAAAATCACCCCCATCAGCAAGTCGCCCTCAAGCACCGGAAAATAACAACGCGAGCGCTTTTCGATCATCAGACGACGCAGATTGGCCTCCATAGCCGGAAAGGCCGTGACCGGGTTTTCACCATCACGTCGCCCACCGACAGACCATCCGCTGAAGACGCATGTTTCTTCAGCGCCAGCAGAACCTCGCGAAACGTCAGCATCCCGCAATCTTGCCTTCGTGCACGACGACCAGGGAACCGAATCCAGCTCCGCCATCGTGGATAGCGCTGGCAGGCCAGGACTGTTGCGGCGTGGCCGTGTAGAGCGTTCCCCCTTGAGTCCAATAATCTCTCTAACCTGCATTGAAGTCTCCAAAAACATAATTTAGTTTAGTTGATCGATCTTAGAGCATCGGCCGGATTTCGGGAAGGCTAATCCGGCAAAGGTCGGGTAGATTCGCGGGAACCACAAGCAAGCTTATGTATCCAATGAGTTACGTTGAGAGGTGAATGAAAATTTATGGCATTTGCACTTGCAAAACGTCATAACCGCCTATACACTTATATATAACCTAAGTCATATATCGCTAGGATGCTTAGGTAACCTTATGATACTGGCGTACGGAGAATGAATGACCGCTGTTAAAACTATCGAAAAGTTGATGCTCGCGAAATCCGTCGCAAACTTGGCCTGAACCAGCAGCAATTCTGGTCCTGGCTGGGTGTTACCCAGAGCGGTGGCTCACGCTACGAAAGCGGCGCAACATGCCGAAACCAGTGCGCGAACTGCTGCGCGGATGCACCGTTGAGCAGATCGATATCAAATCGATCAAGCGTGAAGACTGGGATGTCGTTGAATATCTGAAGGCGCAAGAACCGGAACTGTTCAAGTCACTGAAGAAATCGGCGCGCAGCCACGCTAAAAAAGCAGCCTGAAAAACGGACTAGAAATCGGCTCATTTGAGCCGTTGACCGCAACAACGGGTATTACGGGGGAAACCATCACCCGGATACCGTTTTCTGTGTATCTCTTCAGCAAATGCCGTCAGTTCGGCGGAGGACAAGCGGCTGAGCTGCGGCGCGGCCGGCTGCATTGAGGGACGAGCCAGACCGTAGAGATGAATGCCCGCCAATTGACCGGCCAGCGGCTGCGCAAAAGCACAATAAGCATCGCGGCTGATGCGCCCGGCGCCTGCCCATCCAGCGCAAACCAGCAGGTTTGAACCCAAGCTGGATGCCAGGCCCGCACAAATTTCGAGATGACGCGCGATCTTCTCGACCTGAATTGGCACGCCATTGACTTCGGCTGCATCCGCCGATTCAACCCGATCAATCTTGAACCAGACCTCGCCCCCAGTTCGCCCAATAACTTGATGCCACGCTGCACATCGGGCCGGTGCATCAGGCTGCCATTGGTAATCAGCCGCACCATCAACTTGCCCCGCAAGCCAAAAGATTCAAGCACCGACGCGACCCGCTCAACCGCGTCGGCGAACTCCGGCGCACTGGTCGGTTCGCCATTGCCGGAAAAAGCAATATCCATTAACTGGCGGGCTTCCGGCGGCACCTGGCGCTGCATGAAATCACCGTGCAAAGCGTCGTCGAGAAAGCCTTCCAGCTCACTTTCAGCCGGTCCAGATCAATCGGCGGCGGACCGCCGCGCGTCAGCTTTTCCACCTGACAATAAACACACGCCCAGTTGCAGGCGTTATTGGTATTTAAATTGATGCCGACCGACACCCCGCCGGCACGACGCGAAATGACCGGATAAACGTAGAGCAGACCGGCGCTGTCCGGCGGTGATCAATAGTGGTAAGCATGCCGCATTGTATAATCTGCAACCTTTCTGAAGAGCACCAAGCCCATGTTTATCACCCGCCGTCTGGAATTCGATGCCGGGCACCGCATCCCCGGATCACAAAAGCCAGTGCCGTCATCTGCACGGGCATCGCTACCATTGAAATCACGCTCGGGCAGCGTGATCGACAAATCCGGTGACGCCGCGAACGGTATGGTGATGGATTTCTCGCAGGTCAAGGATTCACAAACAGCATCTGGTCGATGCCTGGGATCACGCGTTTCTCGCCTTTGCCGGCGACAAGGCCATTGTCGATTTCCTGAACTCGCTGCCCGACCACAAAACCGTCATTCTCGATCGTGTCCCGACCGCAGAAAACCTTGCCCGGATTGCTTTTGAATGTCTGGATGCGGTCTACCGCGACACCTACGGCAATCAATTGCAGCTTCATCAGGTTCGTCTTTACGAAACGCCCAACTGCTGGGCTGATGCCCGGCGTACCCAGCTGGATTGAGCGAACAAAAATATCCTCCTATACTGCTCGCACAACGACACAAATACCCGGCAAGACACCGGAGGGGGAAAGATGAATTCACAGATCCAGCACGGGTTTACCTGCCAGTTTCGGACTGAAGACTGACCCCTCGTGCCTAACACGGCTCAGGCAAGGCGACCAAGAACCGCACTGATCATGACGGGCGGCGGGGCAAGGGCGGCTTATCAGGTCGGCTTTCTGCTCGCTGTGGCCAAACTTTCCAGCAACCGACGGCGCAACCCTTTCCCAATTCTTTGCGGCACCTCGGCCGGCGCCATCAATGCGGCCGGCATCGCCTGCCTGGCCGACAACTACGGCAAAGCCGTGTCGATCCTGGCCGAAGTCTGGCGCAACATGCACGCCGGCGACATTTATCGGGCCGATCCGTTGGGCATCGGCGCTTCCGGCGCCCGCTGGATGTCCATGCTTGATCTCGGCTGGCTGATCCGCCAGCCAGCCCCGCTCACTGCTCGACAACTCGCCACTCGACGACCTGCTGCGGCGCAACCTGGATTTCAGCGGCATTCAGCGCTCAATCGACAAAGGCGCCCTGCACGCGATCAGCATTACCGCCTCCGGTTACGAATCGGGCGAGCATCAGCTTCTTTGAGCGCATCCTTCGGCACACCCTTGGCGACGGGTGCAAAGGCTTACATTCGCTCGAAGCTCGGGGTCGAACATCTACTCGCCTCCAGCGCCATTCCTTTGTCTTCCCGCCCACCCGCATTCATCGTGAATTCTTTGGCGATGGCTCAATGCGCCAGTTGGCGCCAATCTCTCCGGCCATTCACCTGGGGGCTGAACAAGTGATGATTGTCGGCGCCAGTCGCAAGAATGAACACCTGGACCGGCAACGCGTCGAATGCCACCCATCGCTCGCCCAGATCGCCGGCCACGCGCTTTCCAGCATTTTCTCGATAGCCTGGAGGTCGACATCGAGCGTATGCAGCGCATCAACCAGACACTCGTCGATTCCACCTGACATTTCGCCTTCAATCCGAGATTCCATTGCGGCCAGTCAAAACACTGATCATTTATCCGTCGGAACGGCTCGACCGGATTGCTGCCGAGCACGCTACCGCCTTACCCTGGGCGGTCAAAGTCATGCTCACCGGCATTGGCGCCATGAACCGCCGCGGTGGCGCGCTCACCAGCTATCTGTTGTTTGAACGCCCCTACACCCGAGCCTGATCGATCTCGGCTATGCCGACACGATGGCCCGCGACACGGAAGTCGGGGATTTTCTCGGACTGTGAAAGGTTTTCTGGCAGGCGCCGGCGATAAATGCGACCGGCCAGAACGGGAAGCCCTCACGGAATGCCCAAACGAACCCGCCGATCAGGCAGTCAAATTCGCTTGGTTCAAGGGCAACCAGAGCCGGAAGCAGGTGCCCATGTCGTAAGAAATGGAGAGCCCAAGCCCCGTGCCTTTGCCTACCGGTTTGGTCGTATAGAAAGGCTCGAAGATACGCTTTCTGACTGCCTCCGGCATCCCCATGCCGGTATCAAGCACCTCGAACCAGACATGCTGGTTCTCGAAACCGGAACGGACGGTAATGCGCCCGGTGGTTTCAATCGCTTGCGCCGCATTGACCAACAGGTTCATGAAAACCTGGTTGATCTGGGCCGGAACGCAATCGACTTCAGGAATATCACCGAGCTCGCACGACCTCCGCCTTGTATTTCAGCTCGCTCCAGACCACGTTCAGCGTACTTTCCATCGCCGCATTCAGGTCGGACAGTTGATGCCCGGTTTGGTCGACGTGCGAGAAATCCTTCAGATCCTGAACGATCTTGGTAACCCGGCTCAAACCCTCCTGCGATTCGGCGAGCAGCGCCGGCAAATCCTCGCGCAGAAAGTCGATATCGGCTTCGGCGCGCGCTGCGTCAATGATTGATTGGTCACCGTTGATCCCCAGCTTTTCATAGGTATCAAGCAGCTTGAGTATCTGGGCCGAATAGGTTTTCAGCGTGCCGGAGATTTGAATTGACGAAGCCGATCGGATTATTGATTTCATGGGCAACACCCGCCGCCAACTGGCCGATCGCTGCCATTTTTTCGGACTGCAACAGTTGCTGCTGCGCTGACTCGATTTTCCCCAGCAGCGCGGTTAACTCATCCTGCTCGCTCTCCAGCCGCGCATTGGCGTCAGCCAGTTCGCGGGTACGTGTTGCCACCCGTTCTTCAAGCCCCAGATTGGTTTGCGCCAAATTTTTATTTTGCTCGGCCAGCAGAAAATAAAGCCGCCGGCGCGTCCAGCAGCACCGCCATTGCCGGGTCGAGCGTGCGCTGCTCAGCGTCATAAGCCGCCGCGGCCGATTCACCATTCTGAATCCGCACGATCTGGCGGGCCATCGCCTGATCCTCACCCAGAATATGCACCGTCAGCCAGGCGGCGAGAAAGCCCTGAATAACCTCCGCCGGTGCGCCATTGAGGCACGGGCCCGCCACATGCCGAGCAACTGCTCGAAAGGTGCCGATGGTGGGCTGCATGCTGCTCCCGATGACGTGGATCGAGCCCGACCTTGGCGCTCAGCGCTTCTTCTTCTGAAAAGTGACGGCGCCCGTAGTCGGCAAGCTTATGAAACAAAGCCTGCAATTCCTCATCAGAAATCCCCTCGCCCACCAGCAACAGCTCACCCAACTGATTGGTCGTATCGACCAATTGCCGATGCTGACGATCAACAAACTCGATACCGGTCTCAAAACGCTCGGTCCAGACAAAGGCATCCACGGTCAATCCTCTCCGGCCTGCGGGCCGAGCACGCGCAATATTTCTTCCAGGCTGGTTGCCCCCGCCTGCACTCTTTCGACGCTGTGATGGGCAATGCCGCGCAAGCCCTTCTGGCGCACCGCCTTGCGAATTTCGAGCACGCTGGCGCCGCTGCCGATCCGGTCACGCAGATCATCATCCAGTGTCAAAACCTCATGAAGCCCGGCCCGCCCCTTGTAACCGGAGCAATGACAATTGCTGCATCCTTTGCCACGGTGAACCCGCTCAATCGAGGAAAAAGCCCGGCCCAGGCGGTCGCGCAGTGCTATATCAACCGCCACCTCCTCCTGACAAACCGGCAAACCTGACGAACCAGTCGCTGGGCAATGATGCCTCCAGCGCGGTGGCCACGACATAGGGTTTGAGGCCGAGATCGAACAGACGGGCGATCGTCGCAATCGCCGAGTTGGTGTGCAGCGTCGAATAGACCAGGTGGCCGGTCAAGGCGGCATGAAATGCGACTCGGCGGTTTCAAAATCACGGATTTCACCGAGCAGAACCACATCCGGATCCTGGCGCAGCAGGGCGCGGAGAATGTTCGGAAAAGTCAGGCCGATTTTCTCGCGGACCAGCACCTGCCCGGCCATATCGAGGTAATACTCGACTGGATCTTCGATCGTGACGTAATTTTTTTCCGGCGTCGCATCGTGTTGCAGCAAGGAATACAGTGTCGTCGTCTTGCCGCTGCCGGTCGGCCCGGTAGCCAGAATGATGCCTTGCGGCCGCGCCACCATGTCGTTAACGCGGGCCAGATCGAGTGGCGAGAAACCCAGCTTTTCCAGGCCGTGCACTGCAGAATTGCGGTCGAGAATCCGCATCACAACTTTTTCACCGTTGATCGTCGGCAAGGTGGAAATGCGCAGATCGACCATGCGCATCGGCGTCTTGACCGTAATCCGCCATCCTGCGCCGGCGGCGCTCGGAAATATCGAGTTCCGACATAATTTTCAGGCGCGAAACCAGCGACTGATGCATCTGGTGCGGGATATGGATCTTGTCGATCAGCACCCCGTCAATCCGGTAGCGCACGACGACGCTCTTGGTGCGCGGCTGAATATGGATGTCGGAAGCACCGAGCCGGATCGCCTCAATGATGATCGCGTTGGCAATGCGGATCGCCGGCGGCGATTCGGTATCGCGCAGCAAATCCTCCAGCTTGGCGACATCGTCGTCCTCAATGACGATCTCGATCCCTTCGTAGGGATCGGGTGAGCCGACAAGAGTTTCGAGCTCCTTGAAATCAACATCGCCGCCACCGTAAATTTCAGCGATTTTCTTGCGAATGGCCGCGATGTCGGCCGTGACAACATTCAGGTCCAGCCCAGCGGTGAAGCGCACTTCCTCGATCAGCCCTTCATCGAGCGGGTCGGCCATGCAAAGCAGCAGGCGTTTGCCATCCAGCTTGAGCGGCACCACCAGTTGGCGCTGGCAAAAACTGTGCGGGAATCAGCTCGACCATCACCGGTCAACGCGAAACTCCGGCAACTGCACCTCCTCGATCAGCATGTCCTTCTTCAACAACTCGCGGATATGGCGCTCATTCACCCAGTCTTTTTCCAGCAACAGCGCGATCAGCGGCTCCTTGCGGCGCTCCTGCAGCAGGGTTAATTCCTGCAATTGGGCGGATGAGAGCAGATTCTTTTTGTGTAGCATGATGCCGAGCCGGCTGCGATGCGTCGCCGCCAGCTTCGAGAGCGCCGAAATTTCCTTGGTCTTCTGCGCGTTCTCGGTTTTCAGCACCTTGTTGCGGGCGATCAGGTCGAATTGCTCGAGCGCCAGCGCCACGGTGACGCGCAGATCATCGTCGTTCCACGGCTTGAGAATGAATTTATAGACCGCGCCTTCGTTGATCGCCCCCATCACCGCGTCGGTGTTGGCGTGGCCGGTGAGCATGATGCGGATCGTCTCGGGCGAGCGCAGTTTCACCTCATGCAGGAACTGTGCACCGTTCATGCCAGGCATCATGAAATCGCTGATAACCAGATGCACCGGCCCCTGCGCCAGCTTTTCGAGCGCCTCCTTGCCGCTGCCGGCAGTGATCACCTCGTAGTTTTCCTGACGAAAAACCCGGGTCAGGGCCTTGACGATGCCCAATTCATCATCCACCAGCAGCAGTCGATATTTCGGCGGGGTCAAATGCGTTGCCGGCGCCTGCGGTGCACCTGTTTTACCGGTAAAAAGGCTGGCGTAATCGGTCATAACGGTATCGGGAAAAAGACGGTCACGGTGGTCCCGACATCCGGCGCGCTCGCGAGTTCGATGCGGCCGCTGTGGGCAAGCACAATATTGCGCGCCGTCGACAAGCCAAGCCCGGCGCCCGCCCCCACCGCGCGGGTGGTGAAGAAAGGCTGGAACGCCCGGTCAAGCTGATCGGGATTCATGCCGATCCCGTCATCGTGAATCTGCACCGTCACGCCCACGTCGTCGGCAACGCTGCTGATCCGCACGACGCCCGGCCGGCCGGCATCCTGAATCGCCTGCACGCCGTTGCGCAGCAAGCTGAAAAAAAGCTGGTTGAGGTGGCCGGGCAGGCAGATCAAACTGGGCAGCGGCAAAAGATCAAGCTTGAGGCTGATACCGGGCGGTAACTGGCTTTCAAGCACGCTGGCGGCATGACGCAGACAGGTATTGATGTCGGTGAATTCTTCAGTGGCGCGGTCAACGTTGGAAAAGCTCTTTAAATCACTGACGATGCGGGCAATCCGGTCGACCCCTTTGGTGCTTTCGCTGAGCAGATCGACACCATCTTCCAGCGTGAAATCGAGATCGAGTTGATCCCAAACGCTTTCCCAGCCGGCACCACCCTCAGCCAGGCGCGTCTTGAGCTGGGTGAATTTAGCCAGGTAATCCTTGAAAGTATTCAGGTTGCTCCGCACAAAGCCGAGCGGATTATTGATTTCGTGCGCCATGCCGGCGGCCAGTTGGCCGACTGAGGCGAGTTTTTCGGCCTCATAGAGCATCTGCTGGCGCTCTTCCAGTTCCGCGACCTGTGCCTTGACCCGCGCCTCCAGCTCCTCGGCGAGCTTGCGGTAACGGGTTTCGGATTCGAGCAAGCGGGCATGCGAGCGTTTCAGCGACTCGAAATCTTCAGCCACCGCTTCAAGATGCAGCGTTGAAGCCATCTTGAAGCGAGATTCGGCGCGCAACAAGGCGGTGAACAACTGGCCGGCCCCGACCAAGGCCGCCGCACTGACCGCCCCACTGGGCGCGGCGCTGGCAATGAAGCCAATCGGCTCAAGTTCCAGCACCAGCGGCTGCCGCCGGGCGGCGGGCGCGAGCACGCCCCAAAGCAGGGTTTCGTCGTAGTCGAGAATAGCCAGATCACCCGCCAGCAATTCGCTCAGGGCCGAGCCCAGCCGGGCCAGCGCCGCGCCGTCGAGCAATTCGCCGAGATGCCACTCGTGATCGAAGCCGAAATCGCTCATTTCCGCCCCAAGGCACCGGCGACAAAATCTGCCTCATTCAGGCCGTGCACCGCAGCCAGTGCCAGCGCCTCAACGTGATGCTGATACAAGGCGCGCAGCAAGGCCTCGAAGGTGGGCTCAACACCCTGCCCGTTCAAGGCCACGGCAAAACCAGCGGCCAGGGCGCCGCCGACCAGCGCTCGCGAATTTCCGCTGCCGGCACGGCGCTCGGTAAGTCGCATTTATTGAATTGAACCACCAGCGGCATGTGCTCGAAATCCAGCCCGACCCGGTGGCAGTTTTCAGCCAGACTCTGGAAAGATTCACCGTTATTGGTTTCCTGCGAACGATCCGAGTCCGCGACAAAAACAATCCCGTCGGCCCGCGACAGAACCGCCTTGCGCGTGCCGTCGTGCGCTACCTGGCCGGGCACGGTAAAAATCCGGAACTTGATCAGCAAACCTGAAGGGGCGCGAAAACCGAGCGGCAGCAGATCGAAAAACAGCGTCCGGTCATCCTTGGTTTCCATCGTCATCACCTCGCCCTTGAGCTCGGGCGAAAGCTCTTCGTGCAGGCGCAGCAGATTGGTCGTCTTGCCGCTCTGCGCCGGGCCGTAATAGACCAGCTTGAAGGTCAGGCTGTTATTTTCGCGCTCGGACATGACTCAGTCCTTGGGCTGAAACTCGGGGTCGAGCAACACCGAGCCATCCGGCCCCCAATTGACCTCGGTAATCCCCGGCTCGATGGATTCGAGGCGCTCGGCTTCGACTTGCTCCGCGGTCTTGTCGCCCATTTCCAGGCGCACCAGATTGGCCAGCTCGCGGTTTTCCATGAGCAGCTCGCGATGGGCCAGCGCCTGGCCAATCGCCGACATCAGCTCGTAATCGTTCCACGGCTTGCCGATAAAGCGTTCGATGCCAACCTCATTGACCGCCCGCAGCAGCGCATTGAGATCGGCGTAGCCGGAAAGAATCAGCCGCGCCGCATCGGGCTGCAACGCCTTGGCACCCTTGAGAAACTCGATGCCATCCATTTCCGGCATGCGGAAATCGCTGATGAACAAGTCAAACGTTTCGTGGCGGGCGCGCTCCAGCGCCTCTGCAGGCGAGCTGAACGCCTCGACTTCCAGGCTGAAACTCTTGTTGCCATAAACGCAGGGCGCGATGCGCAGTACGCGGCGCAAGGCTTTGAGGATGGACTCCTCATCATCGACGATCATGATGCGGCTCATTTTTCCTCCTGGCGGATATAGAGCGTCAGCGTTTGCTGCTCGCTTTGTTCAAGTTTGACCAGCTGACCAATGATATCGCCGGTCAATACGCTGCCCTTGGCCAGCAGCAGATAGCCATCGCGGTGCGGCAGATCGCGGCTGACCACCATGCCCGGCTTGAGGTGCATGGTGCGTAGAGGCACTTCGGTCGGCACAGTTTTCCGCGTCTCGGAAATCAGCTTCAAAAAGGCGTCGACCGTAGCCGGGTCGTAACGCTTGCCGCGGTTGTCAGCGATAAAGGCCAGCGCCTCTTCCGGGCGCAATGGCCGCTGTACCAGCGTGCCGATCTGCAGTGAATCATAGTCATTGACCACGGCCAGAATACGGCTGCCCTGCGGGATGGACATGCCGGCCAGACGATCCGGGTAGCCATTGCCGTCAAACGATTCATGATGATGGCGCACCAGAATCGCCGCATCCTTGAATTTGTCGATGGCGATCAGGATATTCTGACCAATCACCGGGTGCTTCATCACCAGCGCCCGCTGATCCTGGCTCAGCGTATTGAATGCCTTGCCGAGCAAATCGTCGGGCAAACCCATCTTGCCGACATCGTGCAGCAAACCGGCCAGCATGATGTTCTGCACCTCGACATCACCCATGCCGAGGCGTTGCGCCAGGTTGCGCGCCATGTCGGCCACCCGCCGGCCATGACCGGCCAGACGACTACCGGCCGGGCCGCTACGCAATTCGATCAGGCCGGCAAAAACCTGGACGCTGGTCAGGAAGGATTTTTTCAGTTCACCGTGGGACTGCTCGACAAAGCTCAAGGCCTGGCGCAACTCGGCAGTGCGCTCGGCCACTTTTTGCTCAAGGCTGGCATTCAACCCTTTCAATTCCTCGTTCTGGGACTGGGTCAGTGCCGTCAGGCGCAGGTTCTCCTGCTTCAGGCGGTAACGCTCCAAAGCCTCGCGCACCGTGTTGACGATTTCGTTGTCGTCCCAGGGTTTGGAGACATAACGATAAATTTCGCCCTCGTTAATCGCCGCCACGGTTGAGGTCACATCGGCGTAACCGGTCAGCAGAATACGCACCGTATCCGGCCAGCGCTGGCGCACCGCCTTGAGAAAAGTCGCGCCGTCCATCTCCGGCATGCGCATGTCTGAAATCACCAGATCGACCGGTGTTTTTTCCAGTTCGGCCAAACCCAGCGCGCCGCTTTCGGCGACCAGAATGCGATAACCGTGCGGACGGAAAAGACGACGCAGGGAAGAAAGAATGCCCGGTTCGTCATCGACGAACAACAACGTGGCGGGGGCGAGCGTTTCGCTCATACAAGAGCCTCCGGAGACGGGCCGGCAGTGCCGGCGTCCTGATTGATCGGAATAATGACGCGGAAAGTTGTGCCCTGACCGAGGGTGCTCTCGACCTCAAAGCGTCCGTTATGTTTATTGATAATGCCGTAAGAGAGCGACAGGCCGAGGCCCGTCCCCTTGCCGACCGGCTTGGTCGTGAAGAAGGGCTCGAAAATGCGTGTCAGATGCTCCGGCGCAATGCCCTTGCCGGTGTCGATCACCTCGACACAAACCTCGTGCTCACCCCGCCGGGCGGTGCGCAGCGTAATCGTGCCCTGCGTTTCAATCGCATGGCCGGCGTTGACCAGCAGGTTCATGAACACCTGATTCAGTTGCGAGATCATGCAATGGGTCTTCGGTAAGTCGCCGTATTCCTTGACCACCTTGCACTTGTACTTCAACTCGTTCCAGACAATATTGAGGGTCGAATTCAGCCCTTCGTGCAGGTCGGCCCATTGCCATTCCTGCTCGCTGACATGCGAAAAATTCTTCAAATCCTGAACGATGCGCCGGACGCGGCCAAGGCCGTCTTTCGATTCATGCATCAATTGGACAATATCGTCGCGCATGAAACTGAAATCCCGCTCCTCGCGCAGCTGCATCACCTTATCAAGCAACGGGTTCTCGGCGCATTGACTCTTCGCCAGCAGTTCGTAGGCATCGATGATTTCCATCAGGTCACGGACGTAACCATCGAGCGTCCCGAGATTGGAATGGACAAAGCCGATCGGGTTGTTCAACTCATGGGCAATACCCGCCGCCAACTGGCCGATTGACGCCATTTTTTCCGACTGCAACAACTGGCTATGCGCCTCTTCCAGCCGCCGGTTCAGTTCGCGTTGCTCGCTCAGGTTGCGGGCCAGCGTGAGTTGCTGCTTCTTGCGCTCGGTGATGTCGGTCAATACGCCATCGTAAAACACCACCTTGCCCTCGGCATCGCGCAGCACATTGGTACGGTCAACCACCCAAATGAGCTGATTTTCCGGCGTAACAATCCGGTACTCCTGCTCGTAACCGGCGCAACCAGCGGCCGTATTGCTCGTCACCTCATCAACCACCCGGGCCAGATCATCAGGATGCACAAGTTCGGCAAAAGGAGGATGGCCAGCGAGTAGATCTGCCGGCAAGTAACCCCACTGCCGCACATTTTCAGACACGAAAACCACCGGCCAGCCCTCGACGGCGGCCCAGCGGAAACAGACAACCGGGCTGGCATTGACCACCTGATTGGCGATGCGCAGCGCCTTTTCTGCCCGCTGCCGACGCACGATGCGCCAGGCTTCATTGCCCAGCAACTGCACCGTTTCGACATCCTTCGCGTCGTAAAGCGTGGCCTTGTTACCCACGCCGGTCATCATCCGAACCTCGCCGTCCTCCATCACCGGTACGCTGATCAGCCGCACTAACGCTGAATGGCCGGCGGGCAAACCGCCCTTGTTTTCTGCGCTGGCATAATCGTTGATCACCACCGGCTGTTTCTGGCGAGCCGCATCCGCCCAGATGCCGGCGGCGGAAATCGGGTAATGGTTATCGAAAGCGGCATGGCAATACTCGGCCAGCGTTCGGGTCGACCAGGCCACCAACTCGATCGTGTCTTCTTCCGCGTTCACGAAATGCATGAAACCGATCTCGCTGCCGGTCAACTCTTCGGCCAGATCAAGCACGTAGCGCATGAAATCGGCTTCCGCCATCACTGCGCTTTGTTCAGGCAAGGCCAGCAAAGCCGTAGCACGGCGCGCCTGCATTTCCAGCAGCATTTCAGCCTGCTTGCGCGCCGTAATATCCATCGTGATCCCGCCCAGTTCAGGCGGCCCGGCATCGTGCAGAATCGGGAACTTGATCGTTTCGTAGACCCGATCACCCAGCGCTTCCTCAATCATCTCGGCATGGCCGCTGGCCATGATGCGCAGGTCGTCAGCCATGAATTTCTGGCCGCTCTCGCCGGGAAAAATATCGGCGGTCAACCGGCCAATCAAGGATGCCGGGGGCACGCCAAGCATTTCCTGAAAGCGGCGATTGGCCACCAGCACCCGCGTTTCGTGATCCGTGATGTAGGCGATGCCGGGCAGGTTGTCGATGAATCGACGCAGCGTTTCGAGCGATTGCTGCCTTTGCTTTTCGGCCAAAATCCGCTGACTGATATCCTCGACAATGGCGATGAAGTAATCGGGCTGGCCATTGGACTTCCGCACCAACTGAGAGCCAATCCTGACATTCAGCACCTGGCCATCGGCGCGCAGATAGCGCTTTTCCAGTTCATAACCAAGGCCATCGCCGTTTAATAGCGCGTCATAGTGGGCAATACTGACCGCCAGATCATCCGGATGCGTTACATCGGCCCAGGTTTTATGCATCAACTGCTCGGCTGAATACCCCAAAATTCGGCATAAAGCAGGGTTGACCGCAACCCACTGCTTGTCGAGCGAGACCATCGCCATGCCGACCATTGCCGACTCAAAAAAGACTTTGCCGCGCCGCTCGCTCTCGCGTTCTCGACTACTGGCGCGCACGATGGCAAATGCGCCGCCGGCAAACAGGCCAATCAGCAACAGCACCCAGAGATAAACATGGGCTTCGCCCTCGCGAACCATCTGATCAAGCTGCGCCGTTGATAAATGCGTCACGATGCGCCAGCGGCGGGTTTGCTCAGCCGTGTTCAGCGGATTTTGCTCACCGCCACGAATGGCCGGGGCGCTGTATGTCCCTGCCAGCAGGGGATAAACCGACTGAAAAGTCCACAAACCCTGCGCATCGACAAACTGGCCGTGATCGTCGTTGGCCAGACGCGCCCAGGCGTCGGGGAAACGCGCCGACAACCGGCGCGAGGTATCGTTAAACATGAAACCCCACGCATCGGCCGGGTTCGGGGCATGAATAAAATAGCTGGCGGAGTTGAGCAGCATCAGGTGATCAGCCACCGGCCCGGTCACCGACTCCATGTAGGCGAGCATTTCATCAGCCAGATAATTGAGCACAATAATGCCGCGTTTTTCCCCCTGCTCATCGCTCAGTGGGGTTGCGAGCCGAAGCGTCGCCTTGTGCGGCACTTCAATCGCCCCGTTTTCGATATTCAGGTCAATCGGCGAGATGTAAACCTCACCCGCCGCCAGCTTTAGCGTTTCAGTGAGGTAATAGCGCCCCGCCTTGTTCTGCAACCTGTCTTTGGCGACGACGAACGGCTGCCCATCCTTCAGCTCAACCCGCAGCAATTCCTGGCCGCTGGCATCAATCCAGCGCATCTGGTCATAAACCGGCTTGACCCGCAGCAGCTCGACGAATGACTTTTCCATGCGCGCCATATCCGGCCCGGCCACCCCCTGAATGGCATTGAGGCGCACCAGATAATTGAGGTCATGGCGAATAATCTGCGTTCGCCGGTCGAGCATCGCCGCGCCCATGCTGACATTGGATGCCTCGCTGGCACGAATCTCCGATAAACGCGACGCCCGGTGGCTGTCGACATAGGCATAGGCGCCGAGGCCGATCAGCAATGCCACCGGCAAAAACAGCCGTAACCAGGCAAACAGACGACGATTCATGGCGCCTTTCCCGAGCCGGAAACATGGCCGCTCTGCAGATTTTTTGCCATCCGGAAAGCTTCCCGAATCTGCTCGCGCAACTGGTCGTCGTCCCAGGGTTTAGTCAGGAATTTGTAGATGGCGCCGCGATTGATCGCGCCGGTCACCGACTCAAGATCGGTATAACCGGTCAGCACCATGCGGATGGTGTCCGGGTAAAGCTGGCGAATGCGCGACAAAAACTCGGTGCCCGACATATCCGGCATGCGCTGGTCGGAAATCACCACCTGGGCCGGTTGTTTCGCCATCATTTCAAAGGCTTCGGTCGATGAACCGGCGGTCAGAATGGTGTAACCCTCGCGGCGCAGCAAACGGCTGAGCGAATTCAGGATATTCGGCTCGTCATCGAGCAGCAGCAAGGTCTGGGCGTTCGCGCGCGGCTGGTCAAAAATCGGCAAGTGCTTGTTGCCGAGCAGCAGCGGGGCAAACTCCTCAGCCGGCAAGGGGCGGCTGAACAGGTAACCCTGCATCGCATCACAGCGCCGGCTGCGCAGAAAACTGGCCTGCGCCTCGGTTTCCACCCCTTCGGCCAGCACGGTCAGGTTCAGGCTGCGCGCCATGACGATGGCGGCGGTCGCAATCGCGGCATTGACCGGATTTTCGATAATGTCGCGGACAAAACCCTGGTCAATCTTGAGCTTATCGAAGGGGAAACGCGAGATATAGGCGAGCGAGGAATAGCCGGTACCAAAGTCGTCCAGCGACAGTTTGACCCCGACATTTTTCAATTCGCGACAAATGGCAACCGCCTGATCGACATCGTCAATGAAGGCACTTTCGGTAATTTCCAGTTCCAGTGCGGCGGCGGGCAAGCCACTCTGGGCCAGCGCCTCGCGCACCACAACCGCCAGATTGGGCTGGGAAAACTGCCGCGCCGAGAGGTTGACCGCAACCCGCAGCGGCAGCAGGCCAAGATCGAGCCACTGCCGGGTTTGCATGCAAGCCGTGCGCAGCACCCATTCGCCAATCGGAATGATCAGCCCGCACTCTTCGGCAATCGGAATGAATTCGACCGGCGAGACATTGCCGAACGCCGCGCTCTTCCAGCGCAACAAGGCTTCCATCCCGATCATCTGGCCGCTATCGAGGCTGATTTGCGGCTGGTAAAACACCGTCAGTTCATTGCGCGCCAGCGCTTCGCGCAACTCGACTTCCAGCCCGAGCCGACGGGCGGCGTCGGCATCCATATCCGGCGAGTAAAAACGGAAGGTGTTGCGCCCAGCCAACTTGGCGCGCAACAGGGCGGCGTCGGCCGATTTCAACAGCACCGCGCCGGTTTCGCCGTTTTTCGGCGCCACGCTGATGCCGATACTGGCGGTGATCACCGTGGCATGGCCGTTGACGGTAAAAGGCACCGCAATCGCTTCCAGCATGCGCTGGGCGAGGGCGATAGCGTCGCGCTCGTGCCCGAGGTTGGCCATCACGAAACCGAATTCGTTACCGCTGCGCCGGCCAACCGTGTCGCCGTCGCGCACCTGCAGGCTGAGCCGGCGCGCGACTTCAACCAGCACCTCATCGCCGACCGGCGGCCCGAGCGTGTCATTGACCAGACGAAAACGGTCGAGATCGAGCAGGATGACCGCGGTACTGCGCTCGAAGCGATGGGCCGTAATCAGCGACTGATCGAGCCGGTCGGCGAAAAGATTGCGGTTGGGCAAGCCGGTCAGGGCATCGAAACTGCCCAGAAACTGGATGCGCTCGGCAGCTTGATGGCGCTCCGAAAGGTCGCTGAAAATACCGATATAGTGTTTTTCGTTGGCGTCAGCGCGGGTGACCGCAGAAATACTGAGCCACTCACTGACTAGCGAACCATCCTTGCGCCGATTGGTGATTTCTCCCTGCCAGTTGCCGTAGGCCGCTATTTTTTCCCACATCTCCCGATAAAACGCCGGCCCATGCACACCTGATTTCAGAATTTTCGGGTTGTGCCCCAAGACCTCGTCCTGGGCATAACCGGTGACCTGCGTGAACGCCTCATTCACCAGCACGATATTGCTTTTCGCGTCGGTGATACATACTCCGTCACTGATACCCTGCAAGACCGCGCTGGCCAGCAGTCGATCCGCTTCCGCCGTTTTGCGCACGGTGATGTCGCTCATCACCCCCACGGAGCGCACTGGCTGGCCGGCCGCATCAGCCGCAATGGCCTTGCCGCGCCCCTCGATCCATATCCAGCTACCATCCGCCTTCTGCGCCCGGTATTCAGCATGGACAATGCCGCTGCTGACTTGCAGCGAGTTCAGGCACTTTTCGACCTGAGGCCGATCTTCCGGGTGGATCATCGCCAGAAAATCCTGGGCCTCTTCCGGCCCTTTTGCTACACCGAAAATCTGGCAGAGCGACTCGTTCCAATCCAGCCGACCCGAGGTGTGATCAATTTCCCAGACGCCAAACCCGGTGGAGGCCATGGTCAGTTGCAGTTTGGCCTCAAGCTGGGCGTTCTCGCTGACCCGGCGCTGAACCTCCGCCGCCAGCCATTGCTGCTGATTTGCCTGCAACTCGCGCGAGCGCTTGATCTCAAGCTGGGCCCGCACCCGCGCCCGAAGCACCGCCGGTTTGATCGGCTTGGCAATGTAGTCCACCGCACCTTCTTCCAGGCCGCGCTCTTCATCTTCCGCGTCGCCCAGTGCCGTGACGAAAATAACCGGAATGTGAGCGGTCTGCGGGTCTTTCAGCAATTCGGCCAGCACCGCCCGGCCATCCATGCCGGGCATCATGATGTCGAGCAGGATGAGGTCGGGCTGCGGCGCCAGGCGGGCGTAACGCAAAGCAACCGGCCCCGCGTTGGCGACGCGCACATCGGCGCCGTCTTCGCTCACCATCGCCGACAAGGTGGCGAGATTCTCCGGCAAGTCATCGACGACCAGAATCAACGGCTTGGGATACTGGCCGTGGCTGGCGAGGCGGCTTGCATCTCGGCTGGCATCGCGGCTGCTATCGCTACCTATCTCGTTGCTCAAATCGTTACTTGCGGCGCAACTCGACGAATTGTCTTTCTCGCTATCACTCACGCGAACCTCTCCCCAGGTTTCCTGATTTCGCTGTTTTCCTGCACGGGGTGCCGATCCAGCACTTGAGCCCTTTCGTCGCCCCGAGCCGGCATCAGGCTATCCCACCGATTTCTGGTGCCGCCTCGACCAATTCAGCCAGCAATTGATTCGCCACCTCGTAATCAAATTCGCTGATCGCCGCTTTCAGCGGCGCCACTGCTGCGCCGAAACGATGGGCCAGATGCGCTTCCAGTTGCGAGAACATCGCCGCGGACGCGATATCGCCGCTGGCCAGCAACTCGGCCAAGCCCTTGAGTTTGGCCGCCAGTTCGCCCGCCGGCAGTGGCGTATAGGCTTTTTCCGGCGGCGCGACAGGCGGCGCCGCGTTTTCCACCATCGGCAGCCAGCGCAGCAAGGTGGCGTAAAGCTGCTCGGGATCAACCGGCTTGGGCACGAAATCATTCATGCCATGACGCAGGCTGCGCTCCCGGTCGGACTGCATCACATTGGCGCTCATCGCCAGAATCGGCGTGTTCTTATGCTGCGGCAACTGGCGGATCAAATCAGTGGACTTGAAACCGTTCATCACCGGCATCTGAATGTCCATCAGGATCAGGTCGTAGTTGCGGGTGGCCGCCATTTTTGCCGCTTTTTCACCGTCGACCGCAACATCCACCTGGCAACCGACGCGGGTCAGCAATTCAACCGCCACTTCGCCATTGATCGGATCATCCTCCGCCAGCAGGATTTGCGCCGGCAAGAGGCGCTGCAGCAAGGTGCTTTCAGCCGAAAGCCCCGGCACCACATGGGCCGCCAGATCGTTGGCATTGCTGCGGCCGACGCGAATTGTCAGCCAAAAACAACTGCCCTGCCCGAGCGTGCTTTCCACCCCGACCTCGCCCCCCATCAGCCGTGCCAGATGGCGGGTGATGGCGAGGCCCAGCCCGGTACCGCCAAATTCCCGGCTGGCCGAATTATTGAGCTGTTCAAAGGCGGTGAACAACAAGGGCAGCTTGGTCGGGGCGATGCCCGCCCCGGTATCTTCAACGATGAAGCGCAACTGGTAGCGCGCCTTGTCTTCGCTCAGCACCTCGCCGCGCAGGGAGATACTGCCGTGCGTCGTAAATTTGACCGCATTCCCGGCCAGATTGAGCAGGGATTGGCGCAGCCGGGTAGCGTCGCCGACGACGCGGGCGGGCAGGCCGGCGTGGTCGAGATGAATGCTCAGGCCCTTTTTCTGGGCGCTGTCGCTGATCAGGGTATTCACTTCCTGCAGGATCGCCGCCGGGCTGAAAATACCGGATTGCAAATCGACTTTACCGGCCTCGATTTTGGCGAGATCGAGAATATCGTTGATGACTTGCAACAGGTGCTTGCCGGCCCCGGCGATCTTGTCCAGCCGCTCATGCTGTTGTGGCGAGAGCGGACTATGCGCCAGCAAATGGCTGAGGCCGAGCACGGCATTGAGCGGCGTTCTGATCTCATGGCTCATGTTGGCGAGGAAGGTCGACTTGGCGCGATTGGCGACCTCGGCCGCATCCTTGGCCACCGAAAGTTCGTAAGTACGCGAATGCACCAGCGCTTCAAGGTGGTTACGGTGCGCCTCAAGCTCCGCCGCCATGCGCTTCTTCTCGGTCACATCCTGCTTGACCGCGACGTAATGGGTGACGCGGCCATCGGCCTGCATGATCGGTGAAATAGTCGCCAACTCATCGTACAACGAGCCGTCCTTGCGCTTGTTCCTGAACTCGCCGCGCCAGACTTTACCGGCAGCCACTGTTGCCCAGAGGTCCTGATGGGTGCCAGGCTGCGTTTCACCGGACTGCAGGATGCGCGGATTTTTCCCGATTACTTCATCGGGCGTAAAGCCGGTCACTCTGGTGAAGGCTTTATTGACATAAATAATGTTGGCCTGCGGATCGGTCATCACAATGCTTTCCGGGCTTTGATCGATGGCACTGGAAAGCCGCTGCAACTCGGCCTCACGCTTTTCGAGCGTATCCGCCATCGCATTGAAGCCAACGCCCCAACTCTTCAAACTCCCTGGCCGCCTCCAGGCCACTGACGCGAGTATCGAGCTGACCATCGGCCAGCTTTTTGACGGCCTGGCGCAGCGTGCCGATGGAGGTTTCAATCAGCCGATAAATAAAGAACCGGGCAAAGAGTGCAGAGAGCAGCGTAATGATCAACAAGGTGGCCAGGCGCCTCACTCCGTCCCGGTTAACCTGGGCCAGCGAACGCTCCAGCGGCGCGCCGATCATGACAAAGACCTCACCGCCGGTCGACAGCAGCGGCGCCACGCCATACACCCGCGGTGAACCGTCAAAACCAGTCAATTCCCCGACAAAACCGGGTTGCTCAAAAGCCGCCTGAAAAGTCTTCAGCATTTGTGGGCTGACCTGATGCAAGCGCCAGTTTTCCGGGTTGGGGTAGCGACTGATGATTTGCCCGCTGCGGGTCATCAAGGTCGCCTCCCAGCCTTCGCGTAGATTGAAGTTCTCAACCAGTTGATCCAGCCAGGCTGGCTGGCTGGCAGCAAAAAAAAGGGTTTTTGGCGTGCCGTCGGGATGCCGCAAGGTGTAGCTAAAGGTAATTCCCGCCTGCCCCGAGATACGGCCAACCAGAAACTGGCCGGGAGCAAAATCCGGACTGATCAATGCATCCTTGAACCACTGTCGATCGGCCACATTCACCACACCGGGGATTGGCCTGGCGCTGCAAAAGACAAAGGCCGTCAGGCGTCACCGCGCCCATATTGGATATATCGCTACTTGATTTGATCAGGCGCTGCGCCAACATATTGCAGGCCGCCGGGTCGGCCGACTGCATTTCGTTCGCCCCGGCCATGACACGCAGCAACTGCTGAACCTCGCGGACAGCCGCTTGCTCGCTGGAACGCGCCATGGTTAACATGGTCTGAGCATCATTGGTAACACTGAGCAGCGCATCCCGCCGGTTCTGCTGATAGTCGAAAAAGGCAAGCAGCAGAGTAGGCACCGTGGCAATGGCGATCACCAGCCAGAGGGCGGCATGTAACGATGTTTTTGTTTTAAAGCGCATTGATGCTTTCCAGCCTCATTTGAGCAACTTTGTATCGAGGCTTGCCTGCACTGTTTTGAGGGGTCCAAACCCCGCTGCAGATTGCCTCTCGTCCCTTAAAATCAGTATAACGCCGAATAATAAGCGCAGGATTTTTTAGCAGATATGTAATAAATCCCGATCTGGCGCGACTAAAGAATATGCCCACCGGAGAACACCAATGCGCGACACCTTTCCCCTGCTGATCAAAACCGACTTTCCCGCCATTCGCCGCCGCCCACTGGATACGCTGCAGGCCAACCTCGGCTACCGTTGCAACCAGTCCTGCCTGCACTGCCACGTCGCTGCCGGCCCCAAGCGGACCGAGGAGATGAGTTGGGCGACGATGGAAACCCTGCTCGCCTTTGCCGCCAGGCAAGGCATCCAGACGCTGGATTTAACCGGCGGCGCTCCCGAAATGAACCCGCACTTCCGCCGCCTGGTGATTGCGGCGCGCGCCCTGGGCCTGCGCGTGATTGATCGCTGCAACCTGACGATACTGAGCGAACCGGGCCATGAAACCACGGCTGCATTTTTAGCCGAACAACAGGTCGAAATTACTGCCTCGCTGCCCTGCTATCTTGAAGAAAACGTCAACAAACAACGCGGCGACGGCGTCTTTCAGGCCAGCCTGGAAGGCCTGCGCCAGTTGAACGCACTGGGCTACGGTCTACCCGGCAGCGGGCGCATTTTGAATCTGGTCTACAACCCGCTCGGCCCCACCCTGCCGCCGGATCAGGCAGCGCTGGAGGAGGCTTACAAGGAACAACTGGCAACCCGCTACGGCGTGGTTTTCAATCATTTGTTCGCGCTCGCCAACATGCCGATCCAGCGTTTTGGCAGCCAACTGGTGACGCGCAACGAGTTTCACGGCTACATGCAACTACTCAAAGGCGCTTACAAAGCTGAAAACCTCGAAGGCGTAATGTGCAAAACGCTGATTTCGGTTGGTTGGCAAGGCGATGTCTATGACTGCGACTTCAACCAGATGCTGGGCCTGACGCTGGGTGGCGAAGCGGCCAAACCGCTACAGCTCTCAGCACTGCTCGAGACTGATCTGACCAACCGGCCAATCCGAATTGCCGATCATTGCTACGGCTGCACCGCCGGACAAGGCAGCAGTTGCGGCGGGGCGCTGGTGGCCGACGAAACAGCTGGACAAGGGCAATCGTTGGCGACGCATTAGGTGATGAACGGGCTTGCATCTTGGCCCGGCAAGTAGCCGATGCACCTGAACACGCACCCGTAACCCCAAAAACCGCAGCTTTCATCCCAAAAGCCGCACCCGTCATCCCGAAAACATCACCCGTCATCCCCGCGCAGGCGGGGATCCAGCCACCGCGTGGATTCCCGCCTACGCGGGATGACAAATTAAATTGAGCAAAAAAGGAATCCTCTTGAACCCATATTCCACGCCTCTTCGCCACCGCCTTGGCTCCCCTCGCCACCGCTCTGGCTCTCCTCATCACCGCCTTCGCCAACCCCGCGCTGGCAGCCGAACCGCCGCTGAAACTCGGCGTTGGCCTATTCCAGCCCGACCGCGAGAAAAATGACGCCACCTATCGCCCGCTGGCCAACTATCTTTCCGCCAAGCTCAACCGCCCGGTCGAACTGCGCACGGTGGATAGCTGGGAAGGTCTGGCCAAATCGCTGGCCAATGGCGAAACCGATTTGGCGCTGATGGGGCCGTGGGGGTATGTGCTGGCCAATCATCAGGCCGGGGCGCAGGTCATTTCGACCATTCTTTATGACGGCAAACCCGAGTATTTCGCCATCATGATCACCCACCCGAATTCCGGCATCAACTCGCCAGCCGACCTCAAGGGCCGGACCTTTGCCTTCGGCGACAAGGGCTCGACTTCGGGCTACCTGATCCCGCTGCATTACCTGATGACGCAGGGCATTACGCCGGAAGGCTATTTCAGCAAAGTGGTACACACCTCGCATCAGGCGATCGAAACACAGGTCACGCAGGGCGTGCTCGATGCCGGCGCCGACTACAACCGTAACCGCAACGCGATGATTGAACAGGGGCTGATCAAACCGGAGTTGTCGAAAATCATCTGGACCTCGGCTCCGCTGCCGAACGATGCTTTTGCCGTCAGCAAGACCTTGAGCGGTGATGCCGCCCTGATCAAGCAATTGCAAAGCGCCCTGAACGGGGTCGGCGAGGCGCTGAAAATCCAGCCCAATCTGTTGCCGGCGCATTACACCGGTTTCGTCAGCCGCGATAACGCGTTTTACAAGCCAATCCGCGACGCCGGGCTGGCCACTGGCAAACTTCAGGTCAAATGAGGCTGGCATCCGCCCTGAATAATCGCGCGCTCGGGCCATTCAGCGGCCGGCTCGGCTTTCTCGGGCTGGCCCTGATTTACCTGGTGCTGATCGCCGCCTGCCTCGGGTCGCTGGCGCAGGAAGGCGAGTTGTCGCTGGGGCGGAGCCCGATTGCCAATCTGCTGAAAACGGCCGGCGAATTCGCCCGACCGAGCTTTCTCGATGTCTGGTTCGGCAACCCGAATCTCGAATATCGCAGCGACGACGGCACTTTGCTGCGTTCTGAAAACCGCCAGACGGTCGAAATGGATTATCTGGCCGGGCTGGGGCGGGCGACGTGGACGACGATTCGCATTGCGACGCTCGGTTCCCTACTCGGCGCCCTGCTCGCCTTGCCGCTGGCGGTGATGACTGCGCGCAACCTGGCCGCCCCCAAGCCGCTGGCCTGGCTGGCGAAAGGCGTGCTCGACGTGGCGCGCTCGATTCACACGCTGGTCTTCGGGCTGGTGCTGGTCGGCATTGTCGGGCTCGGGCCCACCGCCGGCATTCTCGCCATCGGCCTGCATTCGATGGGCACTTACGGCAAGCTCTTCGCCGAAGCTATCGAGTCGCTCGACATGGCGGCCATCGACGCCGTGCGCAGCGTCGGCGCCGGGCCGGTGCAGGTGTTTTTCAATGCAGTCTGGCCCTCGGTGCTGCCGCAATTTGTCTCCAGCCATTTATATATCTGGGAATTCAATATCCGCGACTCGACCATCCTCGGCCTGATCGGCGCCGGTGGCCTGGGGCTGCTGATTACCGAAGCGACCTCGCTTTTTCAATGGGGACGGCTGTCGACCGTGCTACTCGTCGTCATTGCGCTGGTGGTTTCATTTGATGCCCTGAGCCGGCGCATCCGAATGGCTCTAGCATGAGCTCACTGCCCTGCATTGCGCTGCACGAAGTGCGCTGCGCCGCCGAGGGGCGGGTGCTGCTGGAGATCGACCGGCTCACCATCAATCACGGCGAACGCATCGCCATCGTCGGCCATAACGGCGCCGGAAAATCCACCTTGCTGCGTTTGTTGAGCGGCTTCATGCCGCCCAGCCACGGGCAAATCGAAGTGCTCGGCCACTCTCTCAGCCAGCCGCTGCCGGGCGCTGATTTACGCGCCTTGCGGGTTGAGTTGGGTCAGGTGATGCAGGGCTTGCATTTGGTCGCCCGACTTTCCGCCCGCGAAAACGTGCTGATCGGCAGCCTCGGCCGCGTCACCGGCTGGCGCAGCTGGACGCGCTACTTTCCGGCGCACGAAGTGAGCCGGGCCGAAGCGGCGCTGCAGGCTGTTGGTTTGCTGCCCCGCGCCCAAACCCGGGCCGACAAACTCTCCGGTGGCGAACGGCAGAAAGTGGCAATTGCCCGCCTGCTGATGCAAGGCCCGCGCCTGATTCTGGCCGATGAACCGACCGCGGCGCTCGACCCGTCTGCCGCCGCCGAAGTCTGCCAGTTGCTGGTCAAAGCCGCCGCCGAGGCGACCTTGATCACCGTCGTGCACAACCCTGCACTACTACCGCTGCTGGCCGAACGTGTGATCGGCCTGAAGAATGGCCGAATCGCCTTCGATTTGCCGGTTGCTGCGGTCAACGATGAAAAACTGCTGAATTTGTACCGCCCCGATGCGGCCCAAGAGAACCCTCTCAGCAGCAACGATTCCCGCACAACGATGGAACTGCCTTGCCCGGGAACTGCCTGATTAATCAGTGAAATTCGGGTGCAAGAAACAGGCAAAAAAACAGGCAAAAAACAGCTGTAAGAAATCTGACCCGCAGCCGACTAATGATCAGTACCAGAACAAAAGCGAGCGCCGCTACCCAGCGCGCCAGCCATCCCAAGGAGAAGCACATGAACCGTCACATGAACCGTCGTCACTGGATTTTGCAGATGAGCGGGCTGATCGCAGCGGCCGCTCTGCCCTTCGGCTCAGCCAGCGCTGCGGGGAAATTTCCGCTGAGCAAATCCCGCGAGGAATGGCGCAAGCTGTTGCCGCCTGATGCCTACACCGTGCTGTTCGAGGAAGGCACCGAGCGTTCCGGCAGCAGCGCCTTGAACGCCGAAAAACGCGCCGGCACTTATATCTGCGCCGCCTGCAATCAACCCTTGTTCGATAGCGCCCACAAATACGAAAGCGGCACCGGTTGGCCCAGTTTCTGGGAGCCGATCGCTGGCGCCCTCGGCACATCGACCGATTTCAAGCTGATTTACCCGCGCACCGAATATCACTGCTCGCATTGCGGCGGGCATCAGGGCCACGTCTTCAATGACGGCCCGAAACCCAGCGGCAAGCGCTATTGCAATAACGGCGTCGCCCTCGCTTTCGTGGCTCAGGGTGCAGCCTTGCCGGCGTTACGGACATGAAAGCGGACATGAAAACAGCCATGAAAATTACTCGTTTTATTGCGTTGACCGCAGCATTCGCCTTTTCAGGCCTTGCGGCGCAATCCCAAGCCGCCGAACCTAAAGCTGATCAGCCCCCTGCCTACAAAGGCCCGGGCGCCAGCGCCATTTTTGCCGGCGGCTGCTTCTGGTGTATCGAAAAGGATTTCGAGAAGCTACCCGGCGTCATCGAAGTGGAATCCGGCTACACCGCCGGCCAAACCAAAAACCCAACCTACGAAGCAGTCAGTGCCGGCCGCACCGGCCACACCGAGGCTGTTCGCGTCATCTACGACCCGCAAAAAGTCAGCTACGCCCAACTGGTCGACTACTTTTGGCGCCACATCGACCCGACAGTCAAAGATCGGCAATTCTGCGACGCCGGCACGCAATACCGTAGCGGCATCTACTGGCAAAACGAGGCTGAACGCCAAGTCGCCGAAGCCAGCCGCGATACGCTGCTGAAGAGCAAGCGCTTCCCGGTGATCTACACCGAGCTCGCCGCCGCAACGCCCTTCTGGCTGGCCGAGGAATACCATCAGGATTACTACAAGAAAAATCCGGTGCGCTATAACTACTACCGGACCTCCTGCGGCCGCGATGCGCGGGTTGAGCAGTTGTGGGGCGAGAAAAAGTAAGGGGCAGGCTGGGCGTTATCAAGACGGCAGCCGTTAAAAGCTGAACCCCGCCGTCAGCGCCCCTTATTGCTGATGCTTCCGCCCCAGCCATTTCAAGACGGTTTCAAACAGTAGATCAACATTCACCGGCTTCCCGAGGTGTTCGCTCATGCCCGCGGCCAGGCAGGCTTTGCGGTCTTCTTCAAAGGCGTTCGCGGTCATTGCCAAAATCGGCGTATTGCCATTCAAGGACTCGGCCCGGATGACTCGGGTGGCGTCAAGGCCATTGAGATTGGGCATTTGAACGTCCATCAAAATCAGGCTGTAGCGCTGTTTCCCGGCGAAATCGACCGCCTGAAGGCCGTCTTCCGCGACATCGACCACCAAACCAAGCTCACCCAACAGCTCAAGCGCGATCTCGCGGTTTATCGGTTCATCTTCAGCCAGCAGCACATGGGCCCCGGCATGGTGGCGCTTGATCAGCACCTCCGCTGGCTCAGGCTTCACCGCGGCATCAAGCGAGGCAATGGCCGTGTCTTTCAAAAAAGTGGCCGTGAACCAGAAGGAGCTGCCCTGTTCGGGGATACTTTCAAGACCGATTTCACCGCCCATCAGCAAGACCAGGCGCTTGCTGATCATCAGCCCCAGCCCGCTGCCGCCATATTTGCGCGTCATCGAACTGTCCGCCTGGGCGAATGAGGCGAATAGCCGGCTGCGCTCTTCGGCTGAAATACCAATCCCGGTATCGGCAATTTCAAAGCGAAGCACAATCTCGCTGCTTCGCTCTTCCAGCAGATGCACCCGGACATTTACGCTGCCCTGCGGGGTAAATTTGAGGGCATTGCCGGCCAGATTGAGCAGAACTTGCCCAAGACGCAGCGGGTCGCCATACAGCGGAAAATTGGCCAGTGCGGCAGGCAGATCAATCATGAACTGGAGGTTTTTGTCGCGTGCCCGCGGCGCCAGCAAATTGCTCAGATCCTCCATAACCCCGGCCAATTGAAAGCCGGTCTGTTCAAGCACCATCCGTCCGGCTTCAATCTTCGACAGATCAAGAATGTCGTTAATCACCCCCAGAAGATGCCGGGAAGCATGTTCGACCTTGATCAACTGGTCGCGTAGGCGCGGGTCTTCGGCTCGGCGCAGCGCCATTGCGGTCATGCCCATAATGCCGTTCATCGGCGTGCGAAGTTCATGGCTCATATTGGCCAGGAACATGCTCTTCGCCTGATTCGCCGCCTCGGCCGCTTCTTTGGCAATGGCCAGTTCGCGGGTGCGTTCTGTCACTTGCGTTTCAAGATTGTCCCGGCGCTCCTGCAATCGCAACTCCAGTTGTTTTCGTTCCGTAATGTCGTCGTAAATCCCCATTACACCGACAATCTCGCCGTTTCGGTTCCTTAGCGGCACTTTGGAGGTACGCAGCCAGATCAAAGCGCCTTCCGGGGTGGTCTGGGGTTCCTCGTAGCCCAGCCGGGGCAGCCCTGACTCGATGACTTGTTGATCGTCATTCTGGTACAGATCGGCGTGTTCAGCCCACGCCATCTGGCTGTCGTTTTTCCCGATCAGTTCGGCCGGGTCTTGCTTCCCGGCATCTCGGGCAAATAGCGGATTGCAGCCTAGGTATTGCAGCTTCAAGTCTTTCCAGAACACGCGAATCGGCGTGGTGTCGATCACGGTCTGCAGTAACTGCGATGACTCGGCCAATTCATTAAGGAGTTTGTTGAGCGCCGCATTCTTTTCATCAACCTCGCGCAGCGCCTGCCCACCGGTGATTTTCAGGCTGATCACCGAGGCCATCAGCTCGTCAAGCTCATCTTGCCCCGGTTGAACCGGAACACGACTGAGTTCAGGCAGCGCACGACGCAGCTCATCCGGTTTGATGTTGTGCAACTCGTCGGCAATGGCGACCAGACGTTGGCGTACGACCCGCTGATAAACCAGCAAGGTGATGAATATGATCAGCAAGATCACCAGCGTATTGCCCGCAAAGCTCAGCCCCATGTGGAAGCGGGCGTTCGCGCGTATTTCTTCGAGATCCTTGATTAAAGTGAGCGTCCCCAGCTCAACCGCCTGTCCGTCTTCGATGCGGGTCAGCGGAAAAGAACGCTCAAACACATCACCCGACGCTGGCGGCGTTCCGTAGTACTGATCGGCCAATCCCGGCTGGCGCAATCGAACAGCAGAAATATCCTGCATCCGGGTCAGCCCGTTCAGCTGCAACTGGAGTTGCCGTTCGTCAAAGGCCCATAAGCTCTGGACCAATGGCGGCAAGGTATAAGTGCTGACGGACTGAAGGTGTTTATCCAATCCATTCAGGCGCTCCTGATAGTTCAGGTAAGCCTCGCCCCCTGAAATCAGCAAGGAAGCGACACTACCGACAATCAGCGACCAGATGATCAGTTGCCGGGTAATCCGGCTTTTCAATCCAAGCAGGCCGCGCTGCCGGCTATCGGAATACTGCGTCAAGATGCGTGCCCCTCTACTCAGCCAATAGCGACGACATGATGCGGTTATAGGTGCCGTCCGACTTCATCTCGCGCAAGGCCCGCGCTATTTTCGGCACCGCATCTTCGTGTTTTTTGTTCAGGTAGAGATACATATCGACCTCTTTGAGGGGCGGCGAGAGCGGCGCAATCGACGACAGCCCCATGCTGCGCACCAAGGCAATCCCGTCGGTGCGCGTGTAAAGCGCCAAATCAACCCGACCACTGTCGAGCATGCGGAACATCTGTTCAGGCTTATCCACTTTATTGATCACCCGGGCCGCCGCGGCATTCGCCTCGAACATCTTCCAGCCCGTGATGAAAGCCACTCGCTGCGACTTCAGGGCATCCCAGCCGGTATCGAGGTTGATCATCGCGTCCTTGGCGAAAGCGACAAAACTGACGCTGATGTAACGCTCCGGCACCTGCACCAGGTTCACATACTGGCTGCTCAAACCCGCCACGCGCAGCCCTTCGCCATCCACCTCGCCGGCATTGGCCGACTGTAGCGAACGCTCGGAGGGCAGGCTGACCAACTTGATTGCCAAACCGGCCCGACGAAAAGCCTCTTGCGAGAGTTCCTGCAAAGCCTTGCGATCAAGCGGCGTGTTGTTCGTGCTGACCGTTATCACCGGCGTTTCGGCATGGGCTGTGCCAAGAACGGCGATCAATATTGGAATTATGAGAAAAACACCTATTCGCATGATCGTTCTGCCTGAAAGGTTTGATCGCAATTTTTGCAACGTAATGGCAAATACGGCAAGTATTACACCTGGAAAGCTGTCGTCAACTTAATTACCGCGGTGGACGCCTCGCCCGCCTGCAGATTGGTGCCGATTATTTAAAACCTCTGCAACTGATCGGCGGTTAGGCGATCAGCGATATCGGCTCAAGCGCCTCGCCCTGGGGCAGGACTCGGCCAATGCGGACGGCTTTCAAATAGCCCAGGAGGTGCAACTCGGCAAGGCAGGCTTCGACTGATTCGGCCGGGACGCTGGCGAGCAAACCGCCGGCGGTCTGGGGGTCGAAAAGCAGCGGATAGCGCGGGTGATTGATGAAGGCTTCGGGGTTGTGCAGGGCGCGGCGCAGACGCACGTTGGCGGGCTGCAATGAACTGAAAATACCAGCTAAAACCGTGTCGACCGCACCATCGAGGATGGGCAGCGCGGCGAGTTCCAATTCGGCATCGACACCCGAGGCGCGGGTCATCTCGACCAGGTGGCCGAGCAGGCCGAAGCCGGTCAGGTCGGTGCAAGCCGTCGCACCGTGAGCCGTCAGGCAGGGAACGGCGGCGCGATTGGAAACCTGCATCGAATCCAGCGCCGCATCGATCCAGCGCCCGGCGGCCTGCAGGCGGGCATGGGCGGCGAAGAGCGTGCCGGTGCCGATGGGTTTGGTCAGAATGAGTACGTTGCCGGGCTGCATGCCGCCTTTTTGCATGACTTTGCTCAGTGTTTCATCGATCAGGCCATTGATCGCGAAGCCGAGCGCCAGCTCCTTGCCCTCCCCGGTGTGGCCGCCGACCAGCGCGCAACCGGCTTCGTTGAGTACCGAAACCGCGCCCGACATCATCTGAAAAACGGTGTCTTCCACCTTGCTTTCCAGCCCCGGCGGCACGGTGGCAATCGCTGTCGCAGTTTGCGCTTCGGCACCCATCGCAAAAACGTCGCCGAGGGCATGATTGGCGGCGATGCGGCCAAACACCCAGGGGTCGTCGATGAAAGCCCGGAAAAAGTCGACGGTCTGGACGATGGCCATGCCCGGCGGCACCCGAACCACGGCGGCATCGTCGGGCGCATGCAGGCCGATCAGCACATCGTCGCGCTCCAGGGGATGCACTCTGGCCAGCGCCCGCGACAATACGGATGCACCGACTTTGGCGCCGCAACCGCCGCAGCGCATGGCGATGGCCGAAATGGCCTGGGTCTTTTCCCGTTCGTCGAGCGGGATTTCCTCCAGCAACTGCGGCCCGCCCGCCATCGGCAACGCGCTCAGTTCAGTAAATTTGCGCATGAACCGGCGGTCGATCCAGTCTTTCCAGCGCCAGACCAGATCGCCACGGGCGTAAAAATTGCCGCGCGAGGCGACGGCGTGCTGGTCGCCGGTGCTGATCAGGGCCAGCCAGCGCTGTTGCGGCCGGTAGCTGAGCAAACGCTGGCGCATGATCGTTCGCCGCAGATTTTCAGTCAGCGGTTTGGCCATGCGGACGGCGAAGACACCGGCTTTTTCCAGTGGGTGATCGACCATCGCGGCGCAATCGCCAGCGGCAAAAATCAGCGGATCGGTTTCGGTTTGCAAGGTGTCGTGGACGCGGATAAAACCTTTTTCGTCGAGCGCCAGCCCGGTTTCGCGCAGCCACGGCGCGCCGCCGGCTTGCGTCACCCAGACAATTTCATCGGCCGCCAGCACCTCGCCGGTTGCGGTTTGCAGGCTGTTGGCGGCGACTTGCGTCACTTCGGCATCCAGATGCACAACGACGCCACGCTCGGCCAGAACGCTTTCAAATGCCCGGCGCACTTTTGCGTTGTGTGTCGGCAGGATTTGCGGCCCGGCCGAGAAAAGATGGAACATCAAATCGTCAGGATTTCGCCCGCGCGCCAGCAATTCATTGCGCAGGCGATATTGCATGGCCAAGGTCAGTTCAACCCCGCCAGCACCGGCGCCGACCAGCGCAATTGTCGTCGCGCCCGGATGCTGGCAAACGCGTTCCAGCAGGGCCAGCCAGCGTTCGTTGAAGCGGCGGATCGGCTTGACCGGCACGGCGTGCTCACTCGCCCCCGCCACCTGGGCCAGTTGCGGCGTCGAGCCGATGTTGATCGAGAGGGCGTCGTAAGTCACCGGCGGCCGGTTGCGACACAGCACCTGGCGCGCAGCACGATCAATGCCGACCACTTCATCGCGGTAGTAACGCGCCCCGGCAAACTCGGCCAACCGGCGCAAGTCGATGTGCACCGCGTCAAAGCTGTAATGACCGGCGATGTAGCCCGGCAGCATGCCGGAATAAGGCGTGTCGGTATCGGTGCAAATCACCGTCAGGCGCACGCCCGGCATGGGTTTCATGGCGAACATGTGGAGCACGCCAACATGGCTGTGACCGCCGCCAATCAACACAATATCTCTCAGCACCGGGCTGGCCGTGGCTTGCATTTATTCAACTCCCAGTAATTCATTGACCAACTGAAGTAGCGCCCGGCGCTCGGTGGCCGGTTCAAACAGCGCGGCGCGCCCCCGGCATTGTGCGGCCAGCCTTGCCATCAGGCCATCGGGGCCGCGATCTTGCTGGCAGCGCAGAATCAGCTCCGCCAGCGCCGGCGCATCGCCCCAGGGAAAATAGCCCGCGTAATCGCCCCCCAGCATGCCGATATTGCCGGCGATGTGCGACGCCAGCACCGGCGTGCCGCTGGCCACCGCTTCCATGATCACATGGGCGCCACCTTCCATGCGGCTGGCGTGAATCAGCAAATGCGCCCGCTGGATGCGCCGGCGGACGGTTTCATGCGGCAAGCCACCTAGCCAGCGGTAATTCGGCACGGCGTGCATCGTCTGCCGCGCCGCCTCGCCGAGCGCCGGATCGAGGATATCGCCTATGTGGTCGAGAAAAATTGCCGGTTGCCCGGCCAGCAGAACGCGCCGCGGCGAATAGCGTTTCCGGCGATTTTTCCGCGCGCAGATGGCCGACCATGACCAGGCGCAAACGGTTCGGCGATTTGGCGAGGGTTTGCCGTGCTGCGGTCGACTGAAAAATAACACGACTTTTGCAACGCACGTCAGCCGGCAGGGATTCCGGCGCGCATTCCTGCAAGACAACCAGCGCCTGCGCCAGCGCCAGCGAACGCTGGGCGGCGGGGTCGGTCTGGATGTCGCGATACAAATCGGTGCCGGTCAGCACCACGGCCAGCCCGCTTGCCGCGGCCGGCGCCGGATGCGCCGCGCACCAGGCGGCAATGGCGTCGGCGGAACGACGCGCGTGCAGGGCGATCATCACGCGATCTTTGCCCGCTTCGGCATCCGGCCATTGCTTGACGATACGCGTCGGGAAGAGCGCGGAAAGATGCTGCTGCCAGCGCCGCGCGGTTTGCCAGTTGCCATTGTTGGCATCGCGCAGCGCCGGGCTGACGATGACGACTTGAGGCATACTTTCTGCCTTGTTCATGCGTTTGAGCCTATTCATGATGAACCATCCAGCCCGGCCGGCCGCCCAACTCGCCCAACTCACCAGCCTCGCCCAGCCAGCCCTCCCTGCCCAGCTCGCCCGGAGCGGTGGCCGCGCCATCCTTGCCGACGCCCTGCAGGAAAGCCGAGCACGCACGCTGGCGCTGCTCAATGTTTATGTCGCCAGCCTGGGTGAAGAACTGATCGTGCCCGACTCGCCGCAGCTCAATCCGCCGCGCTGGGAAGTCGGGCATGTGGCGTGGTTTCAGGATTACTGGATTGCCCGCAACCGTCAGCGCGAACGCGGCATCGCGGCCGAGCCGGCGCATGACCGGCCGAGCGGCCGACTGGCGCAAGCCGATAGCTGGTTCAATTCCAGCCTCGTGCCGCATCAAAACCGCTGGGATTTGCCGCTGCCCGATCTTGCGGCCACCCGCGACTATCTGGCGGCAAGCCTCGCCGAAACGCTGGCTCTGCTCGCCGTCACGCCGGAAACCGACGACGACCTGTATTTTTACCGGCTGGCGCTGTTCCACGAAGACATGCACACCGAAGCTGCGGTGTACATGGCGCAAGCCCTGAATATTCCGCTGCCGGCTGCCTTGCTGGCCCCCGCCCGGGCGCTGCCGGAAAACCGCGCCCTGCAACTCCCGGCGCAAGACTGGCAGCTTGGTTACAGCGGCGACGGTTTCGCCTTCGACAACGAACTGGGGGCTCACCCGGTGGCGGTTGCTGCCTGTGAAATTGACAGTTGCGTGTTGAGCTGGGCGCGCTACCTGCCCTTCCTCGATGCCACCGGCACTGCGCCACCGCGCTACCTGCGCCGGTCTAACGATGGCAATGGAAATGAAACCGGAAACGAAACCGGCAATGGCGTTACCGATGGCGCTGGCTGGCAATGCCTGGTGGGCGGCCACTGGCAGCCGCTGAACATTGCGGCCCCGGCCATTCACCTGAGCTGGTTTGAAGCCGATGCCTGGTGCCGCTGGGCAGGTCGTCGCCTGCCCACCGAGGCGGAATGGGAAGCCGCGGCGCTGACGCTGCCGGATTTTCAATGGGGCGAGGCCTGGGAGTGGACCGCCAGCCGCTTCCACCCTTACCCCGGTTTCAGCGCCCACCCCTACCGCGACTATTCCGCGCCCTGGTTCGGCGAGCGCTACGTGCTGCGCGGTGCCAGCCGGGCGACCTCGCCACGCATGGCGCACCCGCGCTATCGCAACTATTTCACGCCGGAACGTAACGACATTCATGGCGGATTTCGGAGTTGCGCGCGGTAATCGCTGCGCTTGGCAGAGCCGCGTTTGCCGGCGCATTGTTGCAAAAACATCGCTTCAGGAAAACGCGACAAATACGGCAAACCATGCGTTCTCGTCGGTCCAGTATTGCAGCCGTGAAAACCCGGCCTGCTCAAGCAAACCGGCAAAATCAGCGGTACGCCATTTGTAGGAATTTTCGGTATGAATCCGCTCGCCCGGCGCAAAGCGGCGCTCGCCCGCCGGCCAATGCAGCACGGTTTCGCCAACCGCCTCCAGATGCATTTCGATCCGTGAGGCCGCTGTGTTGAAGAAGGCGATATGGCGCCAGTCGGCAATGTCGAAATCGCTGCCAACCAGCGCATTCAGGTGGCGCAGCATGTTGCGGTTGAAGGCTGCGGTTACGCCGAGCGGATCGTCGTAAGCCAGTTCCAGCATGGCGGTCGGCTTGACCAGATCGACACCGATCAGCAGCGCCCCACCCTGGCAGGCTGCATGGACCTGACGCAGGAATGCCAGCGCCTCGGCCGGGGTGAAATTGCCGATGCTGGAACCGGGATAAAACAGCGTGCGCGGCCCGTCGCCGACCTCGGCGGGCAGATTCAGCGTTTGCGAAAAATCGAGCCCGATGCCCAGCATGTCCATCGCCGGATGCTTGCGCTGCAGGCACTCCAGCGAATCGCGCAGGTAGCTGGCCGAAATATCGACCGCGACGTAACGCTGCACCTTGAACGATGCAAACAGGCTGGCGGCCTTCTCGCAATTACCGGCGCCGAGGTCGACTAGCGTCGACACCGGACCCAGCACTTCGGCCATTTGCCCGACATTGCGCGCAAAAATCGCTGCCTCGGTGCGCGTCGGGTAGTACTCGGGTAATTCAGTGATGGCCGAGAACAAACGCGAACCGAGGGCGTCGTAAAAGTACTTGGGCGGGATTGCTGCGGTCGACGCTGAAAAACCGCCAAAAAGCTCGTCCCGGATCGCCGCCGGGTCGTCATGGGCAAACTGCAGCAGACGCGGCGATTTCATTTGGCGCTACCCGTTGCAGTCTTGGCGTTGGCCACGGCACGGGCCAGATCTTCACCGCTCTGATAATGCGGCACGCGGAAGATCAGGCGTTTTGAGCGCTGAATGAAACTGTGGCTACCGGCAACTTCGTCTTTCCAATAGGCTTCGGCCAGCGCCAGATTTTTCTTTTCATCGAGGGCAAAGGCATCCTTGGAGCCTTGGCCGCCAAAAATATAGAGCTTACCGTCGATGATTTTCCAGGTGTCTGCGTCGCCGCCCCAGGGGATGGCGTAGGCGATGCCGTTGGCGCAGTAACCGCCGAATTGCGGCAGGTAGGCGGTGGGTTCCTTGTCGAACAGGGCTTTGTGTTCAGCGCTGGCAAAACGGAAAGTCACTGCCTCGTACTGGCTGCTGAACTGCGGATTGCCAGCAAGGTATTTGCCATCGACAAAATAAGCGACGACATCGGCGCCCTTGAGCAGCACGCGGCTGTCGTTGCCCTCGGCCACGGCATTGACCGGCGAATATTTGCCGGACGGGTTTTGCGCCGTCATGGCGCCGCAGCCGCTCAGGGCCAGCACCGCGAAAATAGCCAGCAGCCAGGATGGCAGGCATCGAAAATTCATCGTGAAGTCTCCAGAGAAAATGCGGGGGTCGGATAGGGTGAAACCGGGGGGCTGTCGGTATCGTGCTGGGTGGCTGGCGTCGGCCAGCCGAGCAATGCGCTGGCCTTTTCGCAACGCAGATGCAAATCGGGCGCATCGTCACCGCCCAGATGCAGAATGCCGTAACGGTAACTGCCCAGCCATTTGAAATCACGGGCAATCTCGGCGGGTGCCTTGGCAAAGCGGAAGAGCATGGCATCGGGAAACTGTTGCGCCAACTGCGCTTGCTGGCCGGCACCGGGCATCGCGGGCCGGGCCGCCGGATCGAAGCTGCGATAGACAAAACTGGCCGCCGCCCCGGCGCTGGGCGCGGCCCGGGGCAACAAGGCCGGGTCGCGGCCGAAGGCCAGTTCCAGCCCGACCCGATGCAGGTCGATGCCATCCACCCGCAGATACAAATCGGAAAACTGCGACGCCATGCGCGGGTTGAATTCGATCACGGTCAGCCGGTCGGTGGCGGCGTCGTAGAAGAATTCCATGTTGAACAAGCCGTGGGTAAAACCCACCGCCTGCAGGAAGCGCCTCGCTACATCCAGCGCCCGAGCCCGCCCGGCTTCAGCCAGTTGGCACGGGTAGCCGAAGCGCATGAAGGCCTGGGTGCCGGGATACATCACCGATTCGACAATGCCCAATGGCCGTACTTCACCGGCAAAGACGTAGCCGTCAAGGTTGTATTGCAGGGCATTGACCGGCTCTTCCAGCAGCATGCGGTGGGCGCTGCCGGCTTCCGGCAGACGGGCCCGAACGACGCGCTCGAAAGGCTCGACCAGATGCCGGATGATCCACAATTCCCAAACGCTGAAACGGGTCAGTTCGGCCAGCTCATCGCGGTTGTGCACGACACGGGCCAACACCGAAAATGCGGCTTTGATCGGTTTGACGAAGATCGGATAAGTCAGGTCATGCGGCACCGGCTCACCGTAATGGGAGGGCAGCAAGGCAAACGGCGTATTGGCTTCCGGCGCAACGGTTTCCAGCACCTGCCGGGCGTAAAACTTGTGCTGACAGGCAAGCACGGCACTCACCGGCGTTCCCGGCCAACCCATGCGCTCGGCCAGCATGGCTGCGGCCAGCGCGCCGAATTGTTCGTGGTTTGAGGTGACGGCCTGCCAACCGGCCCGCGCCGCCTTGGCCGCAAGTCGGTCAACAAAGCGTTGCAGATTGAAATTGACCAGATGGGCGTTGCTGGGAAAGCTGAACAGGTCGAAACCAGCGCTGTCGGTCGGGAAATCCGTCGCCCAGCGCGAAAAACCCAACTCGTCCCAGTCGTAATTGAACAGCACCAGACAACGCGGCGACGTCATGCGCGCTGCCCTGTCCGGGCTTGCCAGATATTTTGCAGCAGCTTGATCAGCCAGGGCAGCAAGGCCAGGGCGGCGACCGAAATCAGGACGCGTGGCGAATAAATATCACCGACCGCGTCAATCCCGGCCAATTCGCTGCCGGCATTGACGTACACAAAAGTGCCGGCGAGCATGCCGACGAAGCTCACCCAGGTAAAAGTCCAGGCGTTCATCTGGCTTAAACCGACCGCAACGTTTACCAGCGCAAAGGGAATCACCGGCAGAACGCGCAGGCTGAATAAATAATGGGCGCCGTCGTCGGCGATCCTACGATCAAGCCTGAGCAGCCGATCGCCCATTTTTTGCTGCAACTTGCGCCGCAAAAAATGTCGAACCGTCAGCATGCACAAGCTGGCCCCCGCGGTACAGGCAGTCAGACAAAGCAGCGTCCCGGCAAAACTGCCAAACCCGGCCCCGGCCAGTAGCATCAGCACGGAAGCGCCGGGTAAGCCGAAAGCAGCCAGCAGCATATGCAAAGTGAACATCGCCACCGAGGCGAGGAGCGGATGGCTTTGAACCAAGCCGAGAAAATGGCCATGAAATGCTTGCCAATGGCCAAGCGCAAACTGGCCCAAGCCGGTAAAAGCATCCAGCCACCAGAGCATCAGGCCGGCCAGCGCCAGCGCTGTTATCAGCGGCCAGAAGCGCCACCACGAAGGCTTGGCCGGCAGAGAGTCGGAAGATGTCATCAAAATATATTTTGGGTTGATTTACCGAAAACTAAACCTGATGGGGCCAACTTGCAGGCGAGCGCGAGTCACCAGAAGCTCCCGCAGTTTGCGTCAGTACCGACTGCATACCCACAACGCAATTTAATCGATTAATGATACACAAGCATGGCCACTTGCCGAGGCATGGCGAAAAAATCTCCCGGCCAGCATACTGCGGTGAAGCGATGGCCGATTTTCGAGGCACCTTCGACGCCGCTTCGTGTTCGAACGAGCGAACAAACGAGCAATGCAGTACAAATAATCACCCGGGTTTGTAAGAAAGCACGACGTCCGCCCGACTAATCAGCAAGCCGGACGTCTGCCGATGCCCGATCAATCTTTCAGAAAGCATTTCATGCAACTTCGCAAACTGGCCCTTATTTTTATCGCAGGTGCCGCCATCCTCGCTTTCTTTGCCTTTGATCTGGGGCAGTACCTCAATCTCCAGACGCTCAAGGATCAACAAGCGGCGATCAGCCAGTTTCACGAAGACAAGCCACTGCTCAGTGTCGCCATTTACTTCGCTGCTTATGTGCTGATGGCGGCACTGTCGCTACCCGGTGCGGCCTTGCTGACCTTGGCAGGGGGCGCGGTGTTCGGGGTGCTTTGGGGCACCTTGATCGTCTCCTTCGCCTCCACCATCGGCGCAACGCTGGCTTTCCTGATGTCGCGGTTTTTGCTGCGCGACTGGGTGGAAAAACGCTTCGGTCAGCGCCTGGCGGCGATTGATGAAGGGGTCCGTCGCGAAGGCGCGCTTTACTTATTCACGCTGCGCCTGGTGCCGGTTTTTCCCTTCTTCCTGGTCAACCTGCTGCTCGGCCTGACCGGCATGAAAGCGCGAACTTTCTACTGGGTCAGCCAGCTCGGCATGTTCGCCGGCACCGTGGTTTATGTAAATGCCGGCACCCAGTTGGGCAAGCTGGAATCGCTCTCCGGCATCCTCTCACCCGGCTTGCTCGGCTCTTTTGTGCTGCTCGGCATATTCCCGCTGATCGCCCGCCGGATTGTCGAGGTCGTGCGCAAGAAGAAAGTATTTGCCCAGTGGAAAAAGCCGGCCAGTTTCGAGCGCAATATTGTCGTGATTGGTGGCGGCAGCGCCGGGCTGGTCACTTCCTACATCGCCGCAGCCGTCAAAGCCAAGGTGACGCTGGTGGAAAAACACAAGCTCGGCGGCGATTGCCTGAACACCGGCTGCGTGCCCTCCAAAGCGCTGATCCGCTCGGCCAAGCTGCTCTCGCACATGGCCCGCTCCAAAGAATTCGGCATCGAATCGGCCCGTGCCGAATTCGATTTTGCGACGATCATGGAACGCGTCCAGACGGTGATTAAAACGATCGAACCGCACGACTCGGTCGAGCGTTACACCGGGCTGGGCGTTGATGTCGTGCAAGGCTCGGCCAAAATCGTCTCGCCGTGGGAAGTCGACATCACGCGCGAAGATGGCAGCAGGCAACGCCTGAGCACACGCAGCATCGTCATTGCCACCGGCGCCAAGCCCTTCGTGCCGCCGATTCCGGGCATTGAGGCGGTCGGCTATTTAACCTCAGACAACATTTGGGACTTGCGCGAACTCCCCAAGCGCCTGGTCGTGCTGGGTGGCGGGCCGATTGGCTCGGAACTGACGCAGGCCTTCGCCCGTTTCGGTGCCCAGGTGTCGCAGGTGGAAATGGGCGACCGCATCATGGCGCGCGAAGATCCGGAGGTTTCCGAACTGGTCATGCAGCGCTTCCGTGACGAAGGCGTGGCCGTGCTGGTCAATCATCGCGCCAAGGAATTCGTCATTGAAAACGGCGAAAAAATCCTGATTGCCGAGCATGCCGGCAAGGATGTGCGGATTCCCTTCGACGCCGTTCTGGTTGCCGTTGGCCGCTCGGCCAACCTGAAAGGCTTCGGCCTGGAAGAACTGGGCATTCCGACCGGGCGCACGGTCGAGACCAATGAATTCCTGCAAACCAATTACCCCAACATTTACGCCGCCGGGGATGTCGCCGGGCCGTTCCAGTTTACCCACACCGCCGCGCACCAAGCCTGGTATGCCGCGGTCAACGCCCTTTTTGACCCATTCAAGAAGTTCAAGGCAGATTATTCGGTAATCCCGTGGGCGACTTTTGTCGAACCCGAGGTGGCTCGGGTGGGCCTGAACGAACTGGAGGCCAAGGAAAAAAATATTCCCTACGAAGTCACCACCTATGGCATCGACGATCTCGACCGCGCCATTGCCGACGGCGAAGCGCACGGTTTCATCAAGGTGCTGACCGTTCCCGGCAAAGACAAAATTCTCGGCGTGACCATTGCCGGCGAACATGCCGGCGACCTGATTGCGGAATATGTACTGGCAATGAAACAGGGGATCGGCCTGAACAAGATTCTCGGTACCATTCATATTTATCCAACCCTGGCCGAGGTGAATAAATACGTGGCCGGCAACTGGAAAAAAGCCCATGCACCGGAGAAACTGCTGGCTTGGGTCGAACGTTTCCACACTTGGCGTCGGGGATGAATCAGATGATTACGTTGAAAAATTATTGTTTACCCACGTTGCTGACCCTGGGGCTAAATCTGGCGTTGCCGCTCGCCGCAGCGGCCGAACCGCTCTGGGTGGGTCGCTTTAATGCCAGCGATCCAGCAATTCCCGCGCCCTGGAAAATCGAGCAACTGAACGACAAATTCCCGCCGACGCGCTACGCCTTGCGCCAGTGGGATGGCGTTCAGGCCGTCGAAGCGCACGCCAACAAAAGCATGGCGCTGCTCGGGCGGACGGTTGCGGTCGACCTGAAAAAAACGCCAATTTTGTGTTGGCAATGGCGCATCGACGCGCCGGTGGCTTCGGCCGACATGAACAAAAAATCCGGCGACGACTACGCGGCGCGGGTTTACCTGACTTTTACCGTACCACCGGACCAATTGGGTTTTGCCACCCGCACCAAGCTCAGCCTGGCCCGCTCCATTTACGGCAACCAGGTGCCGGACGCGGCGATCAATTACGTCTGGGACAACAAACAGCCGGTCGGAACGTTACAAAACAATGCCTACACCGACCGCGCCCGCATGCTGGTGCTGCGCTCCGGCGCAGGCAAAGCCGGTGGCTGGGTGCAGGAACGGCGCGATGTGGTGAAGGATTTTCAGCGCGCTTTTGGCGACATCAGCGGACGTTTGAGCGGCCTGGCGATTGCCTCCGACACCGACAATACCGGCGAAACAGCCCACGCCGGCTTCGCCGATTTCCGCTTTGTCGCCAAAGACGAAGAATGCACGGCAGCCACCGCCGAATGAATATGGGCAGCGCCAGTGAAACGCCCCAATTGTCGATCATCGTTCCTGTGCTCAACGAAGCCTTGGGCATGCCCCAATGGCTGGCGCGGTTGCAGCCCTGCCGACACGAAAGCTGCGAAATTATCGTCGTCGATGGCGGCAGCAGCGACAGCACCGTGCAGTTAGCGGCCGGTTTAGCCGACCAAATCGCCACATCGCCGAGCGGCCGTGGCTGCCAGATGAACACCGGCGCCGCACTCGCCCGCGGCCCGGTGCTGCTCTTTCTGCATGCCGATACCCAATTGCCACCCTCGGCCCCAGCTCTGATCCGCCAGGCGATCGAGCAAGGCGCGAGTTGGGGGCGCTTTGACGTGCGAATCGAAGGCACGGTTTCCGGCCTCGGTTTGGTCGCCTTCATGATGAACTGGCGCTCGCGACTCAGCGGCATCGCCACTGGCGATCAGGGCATTTTTGTCACCCGGCAAGCGTTCGACCGGATCGGCGGGTTCCCCGACATTCCGCTGATGGAAGACATCGTGTTCTCCCGCCAACTACGCGCCTTGTCGCGCCCCGCCTGCCTGACCGAACGAGTCGCCACATCCGGCCGGCGCTGGGAAAAACACGGCGTGCTGCGAACCATTCTGTTGATGTGGCAACTCCGCCTGCGCTTCTTTTTTGGCGCTAACCCGCATGATCTGGCTCGGGAATACGGCTATGCCCCCCGCAAATCCTGAAGACAAACTCAAAGTCGCCATCGCGATTATGGCCAAAGCGCCGATTCCCGGCCTGACCAAAACCCGCCTGATTCCTCACCTCGGCGCTGAAGGTGCCGCTGCCCTGCAACGCTGGCTGCTCCAGCGCACGGTGGCCACCGCATTGGCCGCCGACATCGGCCCGGTCACGCTGTGGTGCGCCCCGGATACCAGCCACCCCGATTTCACCAAATGTGCGGCAAACGGCCCGATCACCCTGCGCCAGCAGCCCGAAGGCGATTTGGGTGGGCGCATGCATCTCGCCATCGCCGAATCTCCATCGCCCACGGGCACGCTGGTCATCGGCACCGACTGCCCGATGCTCGACGCGGCTCACTTGCAAGGTGCCGCTGCGGCGCTGACCGAAAACGAAGCCGTGCTGACGCCAGCCGAAGACGGCGGCTACGTGCTGATCGGCATGCGCCAGGCATCATTTCTGGCCTTTGCCGATATTGCCTGGAGCACCGAGCGTGTTCTTCAACAAACGCGCCAGCGCCTCGTCAGCCTGGGTTGGCAGTGGGCTGAATTTGAGCCGTTTTGGGACGTTGACCGCAGGGAAGACTTCGAGCGCCTGCTTCAGTTTTGCCCCGAACTGGCAAACCAACAACTGATCGACCGAGCATCGCTAACCCAGTACGATCATGGCTCCGCTACCCGACGCAACCAAGATGATGATTGACAACAGCACACTGACCGACATTCGCCGCGACATGATGAAGTTTGCCCATTTACAACTACGCGATGAAACGCTGGCCGAAGACGTCGTTCAGGAAGCCCTCGCCGCCGCGCTGACCAGCGCCAAGGAGTTCGCCGGCCGTTCGGCGCTGAAAACCTGGGTATTTGCGATTCTGCGCAACAAGATCATCGATCAGATTCGCTTGCAAAGCCGCACGACCAATGTTTCCTCGTTCTCGCAGCAAGAGGAAAGTCTCGATGAAACCTTTGAAACACTATTCAAGGCCAACGCCCACTGGTCACCGGGAAATCGCCCGAACGATTGGGGCAATCCGGAAGAAGCCCTCCGGCAGCAACGTTTCTGGGACGTTTTCGACGCCTGCCTGAAGCACCTGCCCGAAAACACCGCCCGCGTTTTCATGATGCGCGAGTTTCTGGAGTTTGAAACCGCCGAGGTCTGCCAGGAACTCAGTATCACCATCAGCAATTGCAACGTCATTCTTCATCGCGCCCGCAACGGCTTGCGCAATTGTCTGGAGAAAAACTGGTTCACCGCAGGAGAACAACCATGCTGAGCTGCAAGGAAGTCACTCACCTGCTATCCGAAGCACAGGATAGAAAAATCACCTTGCCCGAACGGGTCAATCTGGAAATGCACCTCGCCATCTGCAAAGGCTGCAAAAATTTCAAAAGCCAGATGAGTTTCCTGCGCGAGGCCTGTCAGCGCTATGTCAAAAACCAGGAAAAGATCGACGATTGAGTGGGCTGATCAAGCATCAGGCGTAAAAAAACCGGCCAAAACCGGTTTTTAACTTCAAAACGTCAAATGTTGTATTTGGCGGGGGCTCAGGGATTCGAACCCTGGAAACCTTTCAGTTTGCCGGTTTTCAAGACCGGTGCAATCGACCACTCTGCCAAACCCCCCCGCACTAACAATCAACTTCAGAACCAGCACCATCAAGCGCGCCAGCCCTGCTTTTGAAGGCGCGCATGATAACATAATCTGCAGAGAGATTGACCGACCGACCCATTTGCCGATGATTGAAACTTTCGGCCAGCCTCGTTGGTCTTAGCAATGTAGTAATTTTAAGGAGGATTGCACAACCATGAACACGAACTTCGATATTGCCAGCCAAGGCTCTTCCGGGCTGGCTCTTCAGCAAAACCGCGTCCTGCGCAACACTTACATGCTTCTTGCCATCTCCATGGTGCCTACGGTACTCGGTGCGATGGTTGGCATCCAGATGCAGTTCAGCTTCATGGCCGGCAGTCCATTGATGAGTTTCCTGCTTTTCCTGGGTATCGCCTGGGGATTCATGTATGGCATTGAAAAGAACAAGGATAGCGGCCTCGGCGTTGCGCTGCTGCTTGGCTTTACCTTCTTCATGGGCTTGATGCTGTCACGCATTCTTCAGGTTGCCCTCGGCTTTTCAAACGGCGGCGGCATGATTGCCATGGCTGCAGGCGGCACCGGCGCAGTATTTTTCACAATGGCGACAATTGCAACCGTCAGCAAGCGTGACTTTAGCGGCATGGGCAAATTTCTGTTCATCGGCATGATTGTGATTCTGCTGGCCGCGCTGGCTAATATTTTCTTCCAGATTCCTGCGTTGTCGCTGGCGATTTCTGCTGCAGCCGTCATGGTCTTCTCGGCCTACATTCTTTATGACATCAGCCGGATCGTTCAAGGCGGCGAAACAAATTATGTCAGCGCAACCTTGTCGGTATACCTCAGTATCTACAACGTTTTCGTCAGCCTGCTGCAACTGATCATGGCGCTCACGGGCGAACGCGACTGATTCGTAAGCATTTGAATTGAAAGGGCGGCCGAGGCCGCCCTTTTTCATGGCCGCTCGAAAATGGCGATTGATTCAACGTGTGAGGTATGCGGGAACATATTGACCGCCGCTGCCGCGACAAAACGGTAGCCTTTCGCGCTGACCAAAACCGCTGCATCCCGAGCCAATGTGGCCGGGTTGCAAGAAACATAGACGATACGGCTTGGCAAATCCGCGTGCAGCGCATTGACCAGCGCCATTGCCCCTTCCCGTGGTGGGTCAATCAGCATCTTGTCGAACCTCCCCAGCGCGCCCAGTGAGGCTTCGGTACATTCAAACAGATTGGCTACGGCGAATTCAACACTCGCCGCCAGACCGTTCGCGGCAGCGCTCTCGCGTCCACGCTGCACCAGCGCCTCGCTGCCTTCAACACCCAGCACCGTGGCACCTGAACGGGCAATCGGCAAGGTGAAGTTACCCAAGCCACTGAACATGTCGGCAATCCGCTCGCCCGGTTGCGGGTCAAGCAAGCGCAGCGCTCGCCGCACCAAAACCTGGTTCACGGCATGGTTCACCTGAGTAAAATCGGTTGGCCGAAAATCGAATTCAAGGTCGAACTCAGGCAGCGTGTAGGACAAACGTGGCCCCGGTATGGGATAAAAGCGATAGACCGAATCCGGCCCCTTGGCTTGTAAATAAAAAACAATAGTGTGGCGATCGGCAAACTCGCGGAGCAATTGCTCATCTTTCGGCTTGAGTGGTTCAAGAATACGCAACAAAAGTGCGGTGCATTGCTCCCCGACTGCGACCTCAACCTGTGGAATACGCTCGGCAATAGTTAGCGCAGCGAACAATTCGCGCAGTGGCATGAGCAAGGCCGAGACGTGTGGCGGCAAAATCTCACAGGTTTTCATGTCGGCGATATAACTGCTGCGCCACTCGTGAAAACCAATCAACATTCCCCCGTTATCCGGCAGCTTCCGCACCGCAAGGCGTGCCCGATGCCGGTAACCCCACGGCGCGCCCTGCGTCGGCGGCAGCATTTGCTCGGGCCGTACGCGACCAATGTGCCAAAGTCCGTCCTCAAGCACCCGCTGCTTGGCCGCCATCTGTGCCGCCGGGTCCATGTGCTGCATGGTGCAGCCACCGCAGATCCCGAAATACGGGCAGCGTGGTTCAATACGAGCACTTGAAGGCTTGATAACACGTACCAGATGCGCCAGCTCGTAACTCGATTTGCGGCGAAAACTAGCGTACTCAACAGTTTCACCGGGCAACGCGCCGTCAACGAAAACCGCCTTGCCCTCCAGGCGAGTAATGCCTCTCGCCTCATGATCCAGCGACTCGATGATCCCGATTGCCACGGTCAACTCCAAAAAAAGCGCAAATTCTAACAATCAGCTAGACTGAGCGCTATGGCTCGCGAACTGATTACCTCCTGGGAAGGTTACCAGACGGCAATTGACCGTCTGCTCTTTATGGCTTGCCAAAAAATTTGCATTTACGACGAGGATCTCGGCCAACTCAAACTGGAATCATCCCTGCGCTTGCCCCAGATAAAGCGAATTCTGCGCGCGGGGCATAAGGAAAGCCTCCAGATAATCGTCCGCAATGCCGAGCGGTTGCACAACCAATCCCCGTTACTGATCAAGCTGCTTACCGACTTCAGCCACTTGGCAACTGCGCAACAAAGCCCGCCAAACATGGCACATTTACGGGATAGCATGCTGATCATCGACGATAAACATGCGCTGATCCGCTTTGAGCGGGATTTGCCGCGCAGCAAACTGCTGGTCGACGAAATTGATGAATTAAAACCCTACCTGAACCGCTTCTCGGAACTATCCTCAGCGGGCGGCGAGCCGATCAGGACAAGCACGCTGGGGCTCTGATACCCAGCCGCCATGCGGCGGTGCAGCAATTCCCGCAAATTGACACAATTTATTGTTATAATCGTAACCTGATTAGGTCGCTCCTGATCTCTAAATTTTATTGGCTTTTGCCGCTTTCTATCGATAAGGAAACCCCATGAACAAGTCCTACCTCGTTGCTGCTCTGCTCGCTCTAACCCTGGCCGCTTGTGGCAAGCCTGCCGAAGCTCCGGCTCCTGCCGCTCCTGCTGCCGCCCCAGCTCCTGCTGCCGCCCCGGCTCCGGAAGCTGCCAAGCCTGCTGAAGCCGCTGCTCCGGCCGCCGCTCCTGCTGCTGACGCTGCCAAGCCGGCTGATGCTGCCGCTGCTCCTGCTGTTCCGGCCGGCGAACCAGCCAAGCCTGCTGAAGAAATGAAGAAGTAATTCTTCAAGCTTAAAAAAAACGGGGCTTCGGCCCCGTTTTTTATTGTCTATTTTTATTCGCAGCTAAACCGTCCATCAACACAGTTCGCGCCAGGAAAAACCCATATCAGGCGTCGCCACGCCCACCCAGCTTTCCTCACAGCCCAAAACACGAGCCACTGAGCGCACCACCAGACTGGGTAGATTATTGCGCTCACTAAGGTGAGCGGCGACTAAATGTTGCAGACGAGAGCAATCGATTTGATTGAGCAAGCCGACCGCGGCCGAGTTTTCCAGATGGCCATAACGCCCGGCAATCCGCCGTTTCAATGAAACCGGATAGGATGACTGTGCCAGCATTTGCGCATCGTGATTGAATTCCAGTACCAACCCATCGCAACCTGACAACAAATCTCGCACATGCGGGGTGATTTCACCAATGTCAGTCAATACACCAAGGCGAAAAGTGGGATCAGAAAAAATGTATTGCACAGGTTCGCGTGCATCATGTGGCACGGGAAAGGGTTGCACCTCAAGATCGCCGATGGTCAAGGAACGATGACTATCAATGATATGCAGATCAAGCCCGAGATCGGATTCACCGCAAGCAACCCAGGAACCGTGAGTCATCCAGACCGGCAGGGAAAACTTTCGGGCAAATCGAAAAACGCCACCAACGTGGTCGCCGTGTTCGTGGGTGACGAGAATGCCGGAAATGTCACTGGGCTGGCGCCCGAGATTTTGGAGTCGGGCCACGGTTTCCCGCAACCCGAACCCACAGTCCAGCATCAGGCAAGTCGCCTCACTTTCGACCAGCAGCGCATTACCCGCGCTGCCGCTGCCGAGTGAGGCGAAGCGGATCACTGCAGCTGCTGGAGAAGCAAGCTGAGAATTCTCTTGGCGGTATCCGACTTGTCGACGCCGCCTTCGCTGGAGAGCACCTGAACAACGCTCTTCGGACCAGCGTCACTCACGTAAATACGATACTGAACCTTTGAACTGGCGGGTGGTTCTGCCCCCTTCCAGAAGGCCAGCTTGGAAACCCAGCCATCATCTTTTTTGGTGTTGTCAATTTCAGGATCGACGTAACGCACAAAGTACAGGCCGCGCGAACGGTCACGATCCTCCACCGTGAAGCCGACGCGATCAAGCGCCAGTCCAACCCGACGCCAGGCACGATCAAAACGCTCGTAAACTTCCAGCGTACCAGCCCCATCATCCGACTTGGCCAGATTGGCCCGCGGCTCTGCCTTGGCCGAGGCGACCGATGCTTCAGCACGTTTCTCGTCAGAGCCCATGCGAACCATCAGACGACGCAGCATTTCAGCTTCAAGTTCCGGATCCGGCGGCCGCGGCTGCCAGCGGGTGTCGTCCTTGGCCGATGAGGTATAGACCTCTTCCATGCCGCGATGACTAATAAAAATATCGGTTGTCCCTGGCTCAACACCGGGCTCGAAGCGAGTCCGGTATTTATCGCGCTCGCCGGTCGAATAGAGCGAGTCAAGCAGTTTGCCAACCGTGTTGCGGATCAGATCGCCGCCGATCTTGGCCCGATCCTCAGCCCAATCAGTTTCCATCACGCCCGCATCCGGGCGCTCGATATTGACGATAAACCCGGTTTCTTGCCAGAAATCCTTGACGGTATCCCACAATTTATCAGGCGTTGCCGCGACAACCAGCCAACGCTGATTGCCTGAACGCTCAACCCGGACCTTGTCCACCTGCGGCAGTACGGTCGAACTCTGCGCTTGGGCCAGCGGCGTGCGATCAGCACTGTAGGCAGAGTATGTTGCACTGCCTTTGCCGGCCGCATCCGGCACGAGAAAGCGTTCGTCGCGAGAGACCTGAGAAAGATCAGGCGGCACTTCGAGCGTCGGCACCGCCTTGGTTGAGGACTTGTAATCGATCTTGCGGGAATCAGGAAGGATGCTGCAGCCAGAAACGGCGAGGGCGAGCAGGGAGAGCGTAAGGCCGGAAAGCCGACGATTCATGTTTTTCATTACTCCGTCAGGCGACCAGGCCAGCCTGGCGCATCGCAGCCAGCACGCGCGCTTCGTTGTTTTCAGATAGGGGGGTCAGGGGCAAACGAATACCGCCGGGCATCAAGCCCAGCTTTTGTACCGCCCACTTGACGGGAATTGGATTGGCTTCGCAAAACAGATCGCGATGCAAGCCAAGTAGTTTGAAATGAATCTCGCGGGCCTTGGCGACATCACCGGCCGCTGCTGCAACACACATTTCATGCATCAAGCGCGGGGCGACGTTAGCGGTGACCGAAATATTTCCGTGGAAGCCGAGCATGATTGACGCAACGCAGGTCATGTCATCACCGCTATAAAGCGCGAATCCCTTTGGCGCACGGGCAATCAGGTCGCAGGCACGATCGAGGTTGCCGGTGGCATCCTTGACGCCCACGATACCCGGCACCTGGGCCAGACGCAGGATCGTATCGTTGGCCATGTCGGCGACGGTACGGCCCGGTACGTTGTAGAGCAGCACAGGCAGTTCAACGGCCTCGGCTATCGCCTTGAAATGACGATAGAGGCCTTCCTGGGTCGGCTTGTTGTAATAGGGCACGACCGACAGCGCCATGTCGGCACCCGACTTTTTGGCAAACTCGGTCAGTTCGATCGCTTCTGCGGTGGAATTGGCGCCGGTGCCGGCAATCACCGGAATGCGGCCGGCGGCGTGGTCGACCGTGACACGGATCAACTCACAATGTTCATCGACATTCACTGTCGGTGATTCGCCGGTCGTACCGACGATCACGATACCGTCGGTTCCTTCGCGAACGTGAAAGTCGATCAGACTGCGCAGGGAATGCAAATCGAGGCTGCCATCCTCGTGCATGGGCGTGACGATGGCGACAATGGATCCGGTAATCATGGCCTGTTTACGTAAAAAGTGATGTTTGGATTGTAACTGAAGCCTAATCAGAGCGGAAAGGCGCTTCGTAACAGATTGTTATTTTGCGGGAACCCAGTGCAGACACCTTTGCGCAGAACGCATTTTCCCTTCGGGCAAAACCAATTCGGGGTGACGATCCGGCCCGGCTGTTTGTAGCTGGCGGGCAAACTCGTCCAACCGTGCGGCGACCGGAACTCGCCAACCCAGTTGGCGCAAGTGATAGCGCAACAGGTTCTTCAGGCGGGGCAACGAGAGCGCACGTAACGCCAACAAACGCGCCGTATCGCCTTCACGGGCTTGCGCCCAATCCAGCTCGGCCAGTTCGTCAAGCAAACCGCCCGCCTCGGCAAAATTGGCGGCGGCCTGGGCTAGCGCCACCTCGGCTGCCGGAAAGCGCTGTGTTAATGCGGTCAACGCCTCGTGGCGGAGATAATTGCGGGTAATGGAAAGATCGGTATTGCTTTCATCATCAACCCAGGCCAGGTGATTGGCCGAAGCGTAAGCCTCGATTTCAGCTCGGGAAATATCCAGCAACGGGCGCAGCAAACGCAATTTTCCGAAGCTGCGCTCAGAGGGCATGGCGGCAGCGCCCGTGACGCCGGTGCCGCGCAGTAGATTGAAAAGCACGGTTTCAGCTTGGTCGCCGCGATGCTGCGCGAGCAACAGACAATCGGTGGCGTATCCAGCAAAGGCGGCATAACGCGCCTGGCGCGCAGCAGCCTCTAAACCAAGCCCGTTTTTACGGTCGACCGTAACATGCTGAATATTTAGTGGAACACCCAAGTCGTGACAATAATCAGCGCAGAACGCGGCCCAGCGATCAGCATTGGGTGACAAATTGTGATGAACATGGATGGCCGTCAGGCGGCCTGAAAAACCGAGCCGGCTCAAAAGGTGGAGCAGGACGACCGAATCACAACCGCCGGAGAGCCCGACACAAAGGTTGTCACTCGCGGCCAGGCGGGTAGCGAGAAAATCGCTGACCCGGCCCGGCAAATCAGTTGACGGCTTGTTCCTTGAAACGGCCATAGCTCATCAGCCGCTCATAGCGCGTTGCCAGCAATTCTTCGGTGGACAGCCCGGAGAGCTGCTTCAAGGCATCCTGCAATGCCTTCTTGAGATTGTGGGCCATCGCTGCATAGTCACGATGCGCACCACCCAACGGCTCGCTAATGATTTTATCGACCAGACCGAGCGTTTTCAGGCGCTGCGCCGTGATACCCATGGTTTCCGCGGCTTCCGGGGCCTTTTCGGCGCTCTTCCAGAGGATGGAGGCGCAACCTTCCGGCGAGATGACCGAGTAGGTGGAGTATTGCAGCATCTGCAGCACATCACCGACGGCAATTGCCAACGCGCCACCAGAGCCACCCTCGCCAATAATGGTCACGATCACCGGCACTTTAAGCTCTGCCATGACGTAAAGATTACGGCCGATCGCTTCCGACTGACCGCGCTCTTCGGCGTCAATACCGGGATAGGCGCCCGGTGTGTCGACAAAGGTCATCACCGGCAAGCCAAATTTCTCGGCCAGTTTCATCAGGCGCAAGGCCTTGCGATAGCCTTCCGGACGCGGCATGCCGAAGTTGCGGTAGATTTTTTCTTTGGTATCGCGCCCCTTCTGGTGCCCGATCACCATCACCGGCTGGCCATTGAAACGGGCCAAGCCACCGACGATCGCGTGGTCGTCGGAAAAAGCACGATCACCATGCAGTTCTTCAAAATCGGTAAAAATCAACGACAGGTAATCAAGCGTGTAGGGGCGCTGCGGGTGGCGGGCGACTTGGGAAACCTGCCAAGGGGTGAGCTTGGCGTAGATATCCTTGGTCAGCTGGGCGCCCTTTTTTTCCAGACGTTCAATATCTTCCGAGATATCAACAGCGGAATCATCCTGGACGAAGCGCAGCTCTTCGATTTTAGCTTCGAGGTCAGCAATGGACTGCTCGAAGTCGAGGAAACTTGTTTTCATGGACGGCTCATTTTTCTGATTCGGCGCGTATTTTAACCTTAAAGGTTTACTCGGCCAGCTTTTCGATCTCGCTTCACGGCAGACGTAAGCCCCGCGGCCAGAGAAGGTTTTTTTGATGTTTAGCCAAGAGTGCTGCGGTCAACGGCCAAAAAAAGCAGAAATCAAGTCAGATAGAAGACGCGCCCGTTTGAATTTGCTAGCATCATTAAAAACAACAAAGAAAACGCTTAATGCCCTCTTCTGAACTCCTGTTCATTTATCCACTGCTTGGCCCTGATGACAGCTGGTCTGGCTACCGCGTCGAGTTCGCCCCCGGTCAGAACAATCGGGAAGCATTAAATCAATTGTGTGACGCACCACTCGTCAGTCAGTTTGACCAGCGCCACCCCTGGTTCATTCCGGCCCTTCCCGGCAGCCGCATCGAGAGTGCGCTCGGGGAGCGTGCCGTGACCGTATTTCCGGCCTTGCCTGGGCCGCTGGAAATCGAGGCTATGAAACAATATGAGGCCAGTTTGCGTCAGACACGCTGCAAAGTCGCCCTCCTCGCCACGCCGGAAATAAAGCTGCCGGGAACAGGCGCCTGGGATTATTTGCTGATCAGTGCCAGCCACGCCCGCAGCCTGCCGCCCTATGCCCTGCTCGGCATGGCCAGCCGCACCGTTGTCGTGGCAAAAGATGTCCATAGCCACAATGATCGAGACTGGGTGTTAAACAATGCCTGCACGCTATCGACATCGGAGTTTCTGCAGTCACGTCAGAACACCGGCAAAAAAGCCGATATGTCGCGGATAAAGCTCCTTGAAATGCTGACCCTGATCGCTGACGATGCCGACACCGGCAAGCTTGAAGCCATTTTTCGGCAAGAGCCGAAACTCTCCTACAGCCTGTTACGACTGGTCAATTCAGCAGCCATTGCACCGCGCAATCCAATCACCAGCTTTGCCCAGGCGATCAATCTGCTGGGCCGGCGCCAACTCCAGCGCTGGCTGCAGCTGCTGGTTTATGCCGATCCGAATAATAGCCAGCGTCCCAATCCGCTACTACAAAAAGCCGCCGCTCGTGGCCGTCAACTGGAAATCCTGGCGTCTCATTTAAGCCCCTCCCCAGAGGCAGAATGCCTGGAAGATGCCGCATTTATGGTCGGCACATTCTCTCTGCTTGACGTCCTGCTCAACATGTCGACCAAGGAAATTCTGCAGCAATTGCCCCTCGCCCCTGTCGTTAACGACGCTTTGGCGGAGCATGCAGGCGGACTGGGGAAATTGCTGGGCGCAATCGAGGCGGCCGAAGCTGGCGAATTGAAGCTGGCAGCAAGCACCATGAAAGAGCTCGGCATCAAGAGCGACATCTACTGCGATGCCCAACTGGCTTCGTATAGCTGGGCCGCCAAGATCCGGCCAACCGCCTAGCGCCAGCCGTTCAGCCAAAGCGTCCGCTCAGGAAAGGGTTGTATTTACGCTCTTCACCGAAGTTCGACATCGGGCCATGGCCGGGGATAAATTCCACCTCGTCGCCGAGCGGGAAGAGTTGCTCCTTGATTGAGCGGATCAGCGTCGCATGATCGCCTTTGGGGAAGTCGGTACGCCCGATTGAGCCCTGAAACAGGACATCGCCCACCTGGGCAAGATGGCTGGGTTGGTGATAAAAAACCACGTGGCCCGGAGTGTGGCCGGGGCAATGGAGCACGTCGAGCTCAACTTCACCGAACTGCACCTTGTCGCCAGCGTGCAACCAGCGCGTCGGCTCAAAACTCTTGACGCAGGGGAAGCCGAACATTTTGCTCTGCTGGGGCATGCCGTCAATCCAGAAACGATCGTCCTCGTGCGGCCCTTCAATCGGTACGCCGGCCCGTTCGGCCAGCGCCGCAACGCCGCCGGCGTGATCGATATGACCGTGGGTGACAAGAATCTTGGCCAAGCTCAGTTGCTCATCTTCCAGTTTTTGCAAGATGCGCTCAATGTCGCCGCCGGGATCAATCACCACGGCCTTGCGGGTTTTTTCGCACCAGAAAATGGTGCAATTCTGTTCAAACGGGGTCACCGGAACGATAGCGTAGCGCATGGCAAAAATCGTAATATTGGAATGGCGCAAATTATCGCATGCAGCTTCACCGGCCCGGTGTACCCTGCATTTATCACGAAAAAAACATTGGCGAGACAACGCACGTTGGGGATAACAACAAAATGCTAGACCACCCGCTACCGGAGATCGACGACTGGGTCGTACTGTTCAGCAACAACAGTCTGCCGGTACTGCGCGTTACCAAGCGCCGGCTCGACGATATGCGCAAGAACCTGGATCAGGTTGATGGCCGGGAATTGGCACGGGTCATTCTGCTTGACCCGGTCATGACGGTCAGCGTTTTGGCCCTCACGCAAGCCAAACGCGGGCGCTCACTGCAGCACGACATTACGACCATTGCCAGCGCCGTGATGATGATCGGCGTTGAACCATTTTTTAATCATTTCAACGATCTGCCAACGATTGAAGGCATTCTCAAAGGGGTTGATCAGCACGCCATGCTGGGTGTATTGCAGATTATCCGACGCGCCCAGCGCGCTGCCGATTACGCTCAGGAATGGGCGATCTGGCGCAAGGACGTCAATATGGAAGAAGTGCGGATTGCCGCGCTGCTCCACGACCTTGCCGAAATCCTGGTGTGGTGTTTTGCCCCCAAACTGGGACTGGAGATCCAGGCTTGGCAGTTGGCCCAACCGACCATGCGCAGCGTAGATGCCCAAACCAACACCTTGGGCATGGCCTATCAGGATATTCAGCTGGCACTCTGCCGGGTTTGGCACCTCCCAGACTTGCTCCAAATCTTGATCAATGACGAACTGGGCGAAAATGCGCGGGCGATGAATGTCAGCCTGGCCGTCCGCCTGGCACGCCATTCGGCTCATGGCTGGGATGACCCGGCCTTGCCTGATGATTACGTGGCTATCGGGCGCCTGTTGAATATCTCGCCGGAAGCAGTGCGCCAGCGCCTGGGCCTTGAGCCGATGCCGGCTCGCGAAGCGGAAGATCAGTAAGCGTCAGCCAAATTGGCGAATCCTGCGCTGGCTGCAACGCATCGTTCAACATCGCGGCGTTGACCGCAGCAATTCTGGCTGCTGCGGTCAACCTTAGAAAACACCCAAAAACCAGCTTGGCCGATCCTGGCTTTCAGGAATCAGGCGGCGCCCGTCTTAGTTTCAAGCGGCCTTGGCTTCAAGCTGCCTTGGCTTCAAGAACTTCCCAGCGCTCCAGCAGGCTAATCAATTCATCATCAATCAGGGCAAGACGCTCGGCAGACTTCTGGGCCGCCACCGGGTCGGTTTGATAAATGGCCGGATTCTCAAGGCGCTTGCTCAGTTCAAGCTGTTCCGCCTCAAGCGCCGCCACTTTGCCGGGCAAACCTTCGAGTTCGCGCTGCTCCTTCCAGGGCAGTTTTTCGCCTTTTGACTTGACCGGATCGGCGGTCTTGACGATCGGCTTACTGACCGCCTTGGCTTTGCTGGCCTCTTTCGCCAGGCTGGCCTGGTAGGTTGCCCAGTCGGTGTAACCGCCGACATATTCGCGCCAATTGCCATCACCTTCCGCCACGATAGTTTGGGTGACGACGTTATCGAGGAAGGTTCGGTCGTGGCTGACCAGAAACAGCGTGCCGTGATAGTTCTGCAGCAGCTCTTCGAGCAGCTCCAGCGTTTCGATATCGAGATCGTTCGTCGGCTCGTCGAGCACCAGCACGTTGGCTGGGCGCGCAAACAAACGGGCCAGCAGCAGGCGGTTGCGCTCGCCACCGGAAAGCGAACTGACCGGCGAACGGGAGCGCTCGGGCGCGAAGAGGAAATCCTCAAGATAGCCAATCACGTGCTTGCGTGCGCCGCCGATTTCGACAAAGTCCGAGCCCGGCGAGATGACATCGATCAGGCTGGAATCCGGGTTGAGCTGGGTACGAAACTGGTCGAAATAGGCCACATCGATCTTGGTGCCCTGACGGACAATGCCTTCGTCCGGCTGCAATTCGCCCAGAATCATCCGCAGCAACGTTGTCTTGCCAGCACCATTGGGGCCGATCACGCCAATCTTGTCGCCACGCTGAATGCGGGCCGAGAAATCGCGCACAATAACGCGTTCACCGTAGCTTTTGCTGACATGCTCAAGTTCGGCCACCAGCTTGCCGCTCTTGTCGCCGGCGTCGATCTGCAGATTGACCTTGCCCATCCGATCCCGCCGCGCCTGGCGTTCGGCGCGCAACTGATCAAGCCGCTGAACGCGGAAAATCGCGCGCGTACGACGAGCCTCGACACCTTTGCGAATCCAGATTTCCTCTTCCTTGAGCAACTTGTCGGCACGGGCATTCGCCAGCCCCTCTTCGTGCAACAAATGCTCCTTGCGCTGCTGATATTCGCTGAAGCTGCCGGGAAAGCTGGAGAGCTTGCCGCGATCAAGTTCGACGATGCGCGTGCAAACGCGGTCCAGAAAGGAACGGTCGTGGGTAATGAAAAACAGCGTCACATTGGTTTCGATCAGCAAGTTCTCCAGCCATTCAATCGTCGCGATATCGAGGTGGTTGGTCGGCTCATCGAGCAACAAAACTTCCGGGGTTACCGCCAGCGCCTGGGCCAACGCCAGGCGTTTTTTCTGACCACCGGACAGGGTGCCCACCTTGGCGTCAGGGTCGAGTCCGAAGCGCTCAATGACCTGATCGGCCTGCGCTTCATAAGCCCAGGCACCGCGGGAATCCAGTTCGTGCTGCAAGGTTTCCATACGCGCCATCAGCACCTCGAAATCCGCACCCGCTTCGCCCATCTGATGCGCTACTTCGTGATACTCAGCCAGCAGCTTCGAGGTTTCACCCATCCCGGAAACCACTGCCTCAAAAACGGTCGACTCGAGGTCAAAAATGGGCTCCTGCGGCACATAGCCGACGCGAATGCCGGGTTGCACCCAAACCTCACCGTCGTCGATCCGCCCCCGCCCGGAACCGGCCGCCAGCGCGGCCAGCAAGGATGATTTACCGGTGCCGTTGCGCCCGATCAGCGCAACGCGCTCGCCCGGGTCGAGCATAAAATCAGTGTGATCGAGGAGCGGCACGTGGCCGTAGGCAAGGCAGGCATTGGAGAGTTTTAGATAAGGCATGGGTCGCAATAAAAGCGGCGCCCCGTAAGGCGCCGCGTTGGGAAGGAGGGGATTTTAGCCGCTCGTCGTCAAATCAGGTGGTAAAGCGCGAAAGTTGCGACTGCAATTCAGCGGCAAGACGCTGCAGATTTTGCGCCCGCTCGGTATTTTGCACCGACCGGTTACTGCTGCCTTCTGCCGCTTGGGCAATGTTTTCGACCAAGCGGGCGATTTCCTGGCTGGCAGCACTCTGCTCGCGGGTGCTGTCGGCGATACCGTGCACCACTTCAACGGTTTCCTGGGCTCGCTGGTCAATCGTCCGTAAAGAATCACCGGCTTCGCGCGCCAGCCCGACACTGTCGCTCATGTTGGCGCTCACTGTCTGCATCCGCTGCACGGCGCCGCTGGTCTCTTGCAAAATGGCACTCACCGTCGTCGAAATCTCCTGGGTCGACATGGCGGTACGTTCAGCCAGCTTGCGTACCTCATCGGCAACCACAGCAAAGCCGCGGCCTTGCTCACCGGCCCGGGCGGCTTCGATTGCCGCGTTAAGTGCGAGCAAATTGGTTTGCTCGGCAATTTCCCGAATAACCCCGACAACGCTGGAAATCTGCTTGGAGCGCTCGCCAAGAGACTGGATCAGCACCGCCGACTCCTTGATGTCATTGGCCACCCGCTCCAGTTCATTCATCGTCCGTTGCACCACCTCACGCCCGCTCCCGGTCACCGCTTTGGCATCCTCCGAAATATGAGCCGCATGGTTGGCGTTGTCGGCCACATGGGAAATACTCACCGACAACTCTTCCACCGAGGCCGCGATGCCTGAGGCTGACTGTGAGGCTTGAGCAGAGCCATCCATCGCCGAGCGCGCCGCATCCTGCAATTCGTTCGCCGCCACACCCACCTGGGCCGATGTGCTGGCAACGCCTTTGACCAGATTGCGCATTCCCTCGGCCATCTGGTTAAACGCATGGGCAATGGCATGCACCTCATTACGGCTCGCCGGATCGGCATCACGCACCGCTGCCCGCAAATCACCCGCGCTGACTTTTGACACCTCCTGCACCAGCAGGCGAAGACCGCCGAGTCGCGAGTTCACCAACAGGTAAATCAGCACAGACAGGATTAAAGCCGCCGCAATACTGATCAAAATCATCAGGTTGCGTAGCGCACGGCTTTCTTCAAGATACTCATCGAGCCAGCTACCGGTAGCCACAGTCCAACCCCAGGCGGGCGAAGTTGCTGCAAAAATAATTTTTTCGCGTTCAACACCACTTTGATCGGCCATTGAGTAGCGGAACATGCCGCCTTTACGCGTTACCACCTCCGTGACGGAGGCCTTCGCGGCTGCCGGCAAATCCACTTCGACAATATTTTTTTCCTGAAATTTGGGATGCAAAACAAACTCACCGATTGTTTTTTCGTCAGTCGGGCGAACGATATAGACGTAACCGGTCTTTCCTGCGACCAATCCGCCAAACTGATCGCGAATTCGTTTTAACTCGCCGTCCAGTGAAATTCGTATGGAATACGCCCCCCAGGGCTTGCCATCACCATCCTTGAGCAGTTTGACGGTACTGAAATTATATTTGCCGCCACGAATTGCCAAGCCCTGATAATCCTGCCCGGCCAGCAACGCCTTCGCCACGGGGTCAGCGTCAGCAATTGGCACACCATGCATCGGCTTGCCATCCTTATCCTTCAACAAGGTGGCAAGACGATAAACCTTGCCCTCCTTGATGAACAGGAAAGCCGCCTCTTCTCCGGTCAACGCCTTAAATGCGGCTAAAACCCGCTCATTACCGTTAAGAATCTCATTGCCGAGTTTGACCACCGGCAAATCCACCTCGCCCGCTTTGGCCATTCCCTGGCCCAACTCGGGAGTGCTACCAATATATTTAATGAAAAACCGGGACTGGGTTTCGCCCCGGATCTTGACCGCCTCGAATAACGAATCAAGCGTGCCCGCCATCAACTTGGCCTCGTGCTCAAGATTCGACTCGGCAACGGCAATAGCCGCGCTATCCGCCTTGCGCTGAACGATGATGGTCATCACCGTGAACACCAGCACCAGGGCGGCAATGGTCGCCAAAATAAGCTGTTGGGCAATTGGGCGACGTTGCAAACTAGAAAACATGATTCCCCTCCTCCGCTTTATATTAGTGTTATTGAATCTATCACAAGCCGACGCTGCACCGGTACAATGCGCGCCTGCCAGCAGCAAGGTTTTGCCTCCATAGTTAAATGGATATAACACGCCCCTCCTAAGGGCGAATTGGTGGTTCGATTCCACCTGGGGGCACCCGGAAGTAGTCCATAAGCGTTGGTAACGATGATGGGGGCGACTTCGCTGTGCGGGTTTATACCCGTGAAAGGTTCACAGAAGGCCTCCCGGGTTCGGAATACAAATACCTCGCCAACCTTGATGTCGGTGACGTGATAGAGACGGTGGCAATTCCAGACTTGCCAGACCTTCTTGAGTTCATGCGCCAGACAGTTCCGCTCGCAACAACCATCGACACATGGAGCATGAAGCGCCAGGCGCGATCAGAGACTTGAGAAAGCAACGACGATAAGAAGCGTGATGGCCGATTGCTGCGGTCAACGCCAGATTTAGCCCAAAAACAAAGCAGCCCGGCATCGTCTTGATGGCCGGGCTTTTTTGCGGGTTATCCACAGAGTTGTTCAGGGTTTCTGTAGACAAAAAAAGCCCGCCGAGTGGCGGGCTGGTTCTCTCATTTGCCCCTGCTAACTAGCTAGTGCATGCATTGCCGCTCGTGCCAAAAAACCGCTTCTGGTTTCGTGGTGAGCTTTCGTATATTCATCAATTCGCCTAAGAACAAACCGTGGAAGGCTTACGTTGACACGCTCCGGCTTTGGGTCGAGTTCTGAAAAATCGACATCGACTAAAGCCCAGATTGCCCCAATGAATTCTTCCTTGCCGGTTAGATCATCGATGGTTGATGCCGAGAAGTCTGCTGGTTCACCTAATTCAAGCAGGGTCTCGATATGGCTATAAATTGCATCTTTCGCGTTGCGAATGGCTTCATTGATGGAATCGCCCCATGAGTGGCACCCCGGAACATCCGGGACGATCACCCCATAGACGCTCCCATCATCCTTATGGATTGCGATGGGAAATTCCGCACTCCCCGTAAAAACATCAAAAATAAAAGTTAAAAAAACTACCGATACCCGAAAAGCATATTTCATTGCTAATGCATATCACATGGCCGAAAAAACCGGACTCATTTGAGTCCGGCTTGTTTCAGGATGCTGTTCACTGTTCCAACGGGCAAGTCCTTCTTCGGGTGTGGCACCGTTACAAGGCCCCGCTTTGTTGGGTGTTTGAAGTGATGGTGACTACCTACAACACGCGCCTGTCTCCAGCCATCGACTTCCAGCATCCGGATCAGCTTCTGTGAATCCATGATCGCCCTTTCCGGAATGCTTGTGTGTAATTTTACACACGATTTTTAGATAGTCAATGGTTTGTGTGTATTGGTGTGTATTTGACTAGTCCGGGATCTCGGTGGCCTTGATTTCGAGTTCCAGGCGCTGGGTGTAGCAGCGCATCACTTTGCCTTTTCCTTCTCCGCGCTAGCCCGAGTGACTAATGGTCCACTCAAATTGCTTCGTTGGAATGCCTCCGCAGGACCTTCCGATACGTCTAGGCGGCTTACAGCGTGTCTCCTCTTAAAAAAATGAACCATTTTGAGATCACGTAAAATCGGCACGTGCCAATCTGTACCTTTTCAGTCTGCAAATCGATCCTTGATGTGGTCAATAATGCAACCAAACTTTGACAGCATTTTTTTGTGTTGGTACTTTTGTTGGTATCCACAAAAACAGTAAGTCTAAAAACCCACATCTAAATGGCCATAACGCCTCTAGTTCGATTCCACCTGGGGGCACCCCGAAAAACATGCCAACCAAACCTTCAAAAAACTTTCCCAAGCATTCTGTCGACATCAGCGAAGAAGCCGGCGTGCGCTACCTGCATTTCGGCTCCGACTGGGTGCAGGGCGCCATGCGCATTGCCCGTCCGTGGGCGCTGGAGTTGTCTTATACCCGCGAGATGATGGCCGGGCTGCTGCTTCGCCCGACAAATCTCTGGCCGCGTAGCGCGTTGCTGGTTGGCCTGGGTGCAGGCTCGCTGGCCAAGTTTATTTACCGCAATCTCCCCGACTGCCGCATTACGATTATCGAGATCAATCCACAGATTGAATTCATCGCCCGCCAGTATTTCAAACTACCGGACGATCCGCGGCGTCTCGATGTGGTGATCGGCTGCGGTGCCGACTACATGCTCAGTGGCGACCGACAGTTCGATCTGCTACTGGCCGACGGCTTTGATGCGGATGCGAGAGCGGGCGCGCTGGATACGGTGCCTTTTTATCAGGCGTGCCGCGCCCGCTTGAGTGACCGAGGCCTGTTCGGGGCCAACCTGCTGGGCCACAACAAGGGGTTTCAGGGCAGTGTCGAGCGCATCAAATCAGCGTTTGACAATCGGGCTGCTGTTTTTCCGTCTTGTGACAGTGGCAACACCATTGCCTTCGCCACTGGCGGTGAGCCGGTCGATCTGTCACTCGAAGAAATGCGGGAGCGGGCCGTCAAGCTGAAAAAAGATCACGGCCTCGATTTATTGCCCACAATCAGTCGCTTACAACTGATGCACCCATTGCCGGATGGCCATTTGCGCTTCTAGGCCAGCCAGGGCCGCCTTGAATTACCGGCAAAACTGGCTATAAAGAGTAGTGATCCTCCACCTACAAATACGACAAGGCGGACAGAACAACAATAAACGACAGGGCCTACCCACCTGAATTATTGTTTTCCGATCTTAGGAGGAACTCCATGCTTTCTATGCAAGATGTTATTGATTATTGCGATCTCGATAGTGGCGAAATCGAGGCAATCGCGGAACATGAACATATCCCGACGATGCTGGCTGCTGAATTAAGTGAGGATTTGCTTTGCTCACCAGACGGCGTTTGCCGCCTTCACACCATGATTATTGAAAATATGGAACAGGCACTTCAAGCGGGTCGTTACCAGCACGCTGAGGAATTGGCCAAGACTTATCAGCACCTGCAGCGCACCCACCCGATACCGACGCATTCATTTTCCGGGCGCCCCTGAAGTTTCCACGGCCTGAATATTACCCGGCCTTTACGGCCGGGATGCCTTTCACAAAAACCGGCAAAATTCAGCGTTGACCGCAACGCTCCGTCGCCTCGGTTGTAAGTCCGTGGGCGCCTCACCAGTGCGGGAAATTAGCCGTTCCGTGGTTGTCCGAAGCCGTGTTCAACGGCATAAAGCGCGACTTGCACGCGGCTGCTCATATTCAGCTTTTTAAATATATTCTGAACGTGAATTTTCACCGTACTCTCGGCCAAATCGAGTTTTCGGGCGATTTCCTTGTTGCTCTCACCGAGCGCAAGGGAAGACATGATGTCCCGCTCACGCGGCGAAAATTTGTCGCGGTCCAGTACCGCCGGGTCGCCTGACGCCTGCCTGCGCACGCCTTGGATCAACTTGGCGGTCATTTGCTGCGACACGATGGACTCGCCCTTTGCGGCACGACGAATAGCATCGATCAGCGTATCAGTCTCGATATTTTTCAGCAGATAGCCACTGGCCCCCGCCCGCAAGGCATCGATCAGATCCTGCGCATCTTCAGACACCGTCAGCATCAGCACGCGCACATCGGGCATTTCTTCGGTTATCGCCTTGACTGCTTCCAGTCCGGAAACGCCTGGCATATGGAGATCGATCAGCGCCACATCCGGCTTCAGGGAACGGGCGCGCTTGATGCCTTCCAAGCCATCACCGGCCTCGCCCACCACCTCAAAGTCACTGTTTCGTTGCAACAACGATTTGATGCCGCTACGGAAAAGAGTGTGGTCATCGACCAGCAGCACACGGATTATTTCGCTCATTTAAACAGCCTCTCTACTTTCCTTGGGCAAGGTGAGTTTCACGCGTGTTCCCTCGCCAATTTTTGATGTTATCCGACATTCTCCACCCACACGGTGGGCGCGCTCACGCATGATTTTTAGGCCGACATGCCGATCCGAAAGCACATTGGGTTCATTCACCGGGTCAAAACCAACGCCATCATCCTGAACCTCAATATCAATCGCCCCGAAATTCCGGCTGACCGTGACATTGACCCGGCTGGCCTGGGCATGTTTGCGAATATTTGAAAGTGACTCCTGAACGATGTGCATGATCTGAGTCTCATCGCTCGCCGCCAGCGGCGTACCGCCGCCAATCTGCTGAAGATCGGTCGCAATGCCCGTCTGGCCCTCGAACTTATCAAGCGCGCTGGCAATCGCCGTATCGAGATCGGACTGCAGAACACGCGTGCGGAAGTGCACCAGCAGTTCGCGCACATCGTCGTAGCTCTCCTGCACGCCTTCACGAAGTTGTGCCGCGGTCTGCATGGCCTCTTCCGAACGCCCGTTACGCAGCGAATCCTGCAGCAATTGGACCTGGATATTGAGGAAAGCCAGGCCTTGGGCAATCGAATCATGCAGCTCCTGGGCGAGCAGATTGCGCTCTTCAAAAACCGCCAGTTCCTTCTCGCGGGAACGCAGACGCTGGTTTTCAATCGCCACGCCGAGATGCTGGCCGATGGTTTCGAGCAGGCTTTTTTCCTGCGCCGACACCGGGTGGGTCTTGAGAAAATAAAGGTTATAAACCCCCAACCGGCGCTTGCCATGCAGAATATTGAAAGCCGTCGCCGTGGCAAAACCTTCACGGATGCAGCTGCCTAATTTCATGCCCACCGGCGGGTTGACCGTATCGAACACCGCCGGCATACCGCTTTGAATCACCTCACCACAAAGGCACTCGCCGCAATTCAACTCGCGCTCACGGAGCAGGAAAGCGTCGGACAGACCATCATGCGTGACCAGTGTGAGTTTTTGGGTTTCTGGCTGATAGAGCCGCACAGCGCCGGCATCGGCCCCCAGTGCGGACTTGATTTGATCAATAAAGCCTTGGCAAAGCGCCTCTTGCTGGAGTGGTTCGCTGAGAAAAGAAGTGACGGCGTAAAGAATGCTGAGTTCGTGGTTGCGCTGCGCCAGGCTGCGCGTTTCGGCCTCAACCCGCTCCTCCAGGGTGCTGTAGGCGGTCTGCAAGTGCTCTGCCATCTGATTGAAGCCTTGCGCCAGCCCGCCCAGTTCATCATCGCTCCCCTCGGGCAAGCGCACGGCCAGGTCATTGCTGATCATTCGCCGCATGCCGTCATGCAGGACACCCACGGGCCGGATGACGAGAAGGCTGAAAAAACGAATCAGCACGATGGTGCCGATGATGGCCAGCAAAACCAGCGTGACCTGCATCGTACGCAAGACGTTGGTGTCATCGGCATAGCTGCGCTCCATGACGAGCACCAGCTGATTAATCCGACCGACAAACGAGTCCAGTTCACTGTCGAAGCGGTCGAGCACGGCGGCGCGCTCGACCGCGTTACCGACCAGATAAGCCCCCACTAGCGGACGCACGCTTCCTTGCCAGGCGTTCTGGACTTCGCTTAGTTGATTTTGCACGTCGCCATTACGCGGTGGGGAAAGCGGGCGCACTGGATCACCGATTTGCAGATTACGTAGCACAGTCTCAAAACGCACCAATTCATCACTGATCGCCTGGTTTTTCGTGACATCCAGCGTTTCAGCGCTCAGCCCGCGCGCCATCAGGTGGCCGATGCGGTAAGTGCGCATCCGCTGGCTGCCGGCATCGTTAATCGCTGCGGCAACGCCTTCCAGTTGCCACGAAATCAGCAAAGTCATCCCGATGGCTGAAGTTGCAATCAGGAAAAAGGCCAGCAGCACAGAGAAAATTTTGCGCGAAATTTTGCCGGGCTTGGCGAACATCAGACTGATCCATGACGAGGTGGCACAAACCTTAGTCCTCGACAGCGAGTTTAGGCAAGGATTTAGGTCAAAGAAAAAACCCGCCGATTCGCACCGGCGGGCTGAAGTCGTTTGCAAAACGCAGCGCGACTATTAGTTAAAACGGAAATCAGGCCGCCAATTTTTCGACGTGCGCCTGTTTCTCATAAAGGAACTCCAGCACCGCCGCCCGGTAGCCGATGTAGGCCGGGTCATGGGCCAGCGTCAGCCGATGGCGCGGCCGCGGCAGATTGACCTCAAGAATTTCGCCGATGGTCGCCGCCGGGCCGTTGGTCATCATCACGATACGGTCGGAGAGCAGCACCGCCTCATCGACATCGTGGGTGACCATGACGGTGGTGGCCTGCGTCGCCTGACAAATCTTCATCAACTCATCCTGCAACTTGGCGCGGGTCAGCGCATCCAGCGCGCCAAACGGCTCGTCCATCAGCAGCACCTTGGGTTCCATCGACAAAGCCCGGGCGATGCCGACACGCTGCTTCATGCCGCCCGAAATCTCGTTCGGATACTTGCTACTGGCGTGATCGAGGCCGACCAGACTGATTGCAGCGGCGGTGCGCTCCTTCAGTTTCTGCTTGCTCTCCTTCTCGCCAAAAACGCGCTCGACGGCGAGATAGACGTTTTCAAAGCAGGTCAGCCAGGGCAGCAGGCTGTGGTTCTGGAAAACCACCGCACGCTCCGGGCCGGGGCCGGCGATTTCGCGGCCATCGCAGAGCAGGACGCCGATGGTCGGAGTCGTCAGGCCGGCGATCAGGTTAAGCAGCGTTGATTTGCCGCAACCGGAGTGGCCGATCAGCGAAATGAACTCGCCCTCTTTGATCGTCAGGTCGATATCACGCAAGGCAACAAACTTGCCTTTCTTGGTGGCGAAGGTCTGACCGACTTTTTCGATTTGAACAAATTTTTCCATGATGCGCTCCCGGATCAGGCAGATTCTTTGGTCAGTTTCTTGGCGAGCACGATCAGCATTTGCTCAAGAATCAGACCGACGATACCAATGACAAAGATGGCGATGATGATGTGTTCGACCTTCAGGTTGTTCCACTCATCCCACACCCAGAAGCCGATGCCGACGCCGCCGGTGAGCATTTCAGCGGCCACAATCACCAGCCAGGCGGTCCCGATGGAGAGGCGAATACCGGTCAGCATGTAGGGCAGCACGGCCGGGAACAGGATTTTGGTAACCACTTTCCATTCCGACAGATTGAGCACCCGCGCCACGTTCAGGTAATCCTGCGGCACGCGCTGCACGCCCTGGGCGGTATTCATGATCATCGGCCAGATCGAGCAGATGAAAATGGTGTAAGTCGCCGCCGGGTCGGCCTTCTGGAAGACCAGCAGACCAATTGGCAACCAGGCCAGCGGTGAAACCGGGCGCAGCAGGCTGATGATCGGATTAATCATGGCCGAGAGAAATTGCGAACGGCCCAGGATAAAGCCGAGCGGAATACCGACCAGCGCAGCAAAACCGAAACCGATGCCGACGCGCTGCAGGGAAGAAAGCACGTTCCAGCCAATCCCCTGGTCGTTCGGCCCATTACGATAGAACGGGTCGGAAAACAGGATTGCCGCGGCATCCCAGGTTTTCCCCGGCCCCGGAATACTGCCGCCCTTGAAGGTGGCGACATACCAGATGCCGAGCAGGATCAACATGCCCAGCACGGGCGGCAAAAGTGCCCGCGCCAGCGTGCTGATTCTTTCACTCAGCGGCGTACCGCTGATTTCACCTGAAACGGCGGCTGTTTCCATTTTCTTTTCCTTGACCGGCTCTGCGACGACTGTCGCAAGCCGCTGGCTACTGGTCGCCGGGGACATCTCCGGCGTGCTGCGGTCGACTGGCTTTTTTACGCCAAAATCACCGTTGATCATCACTGCGCCCATGACCTTCTCCTCGAAATTTTCGTTTGCCGGCATTCCCGAGCAAGCCGGGAATGCCGATAAGCACTTAGGCTTTCACCTTGAAACCGTCGGCGTACTTGGCTGGGTCTTTACCGTCCCAAACCACCCCGTCGATCAGCTTGTGGCTGCGCATTTCGCTCTTCGGCAAGGCAACACCGGCGGCGCTAGCGCCCTGCTTGTAGATGTCGATGCGATTCACCTGCTTGGCAACCGCCAGGTAATCCGGATGGCTCTTCAGCAAACCCCAGCGCTTGTGCTGCGTCATGAACCACATGCCGTCGCTGAGGTACGGGAAATTCACCGCGCCGTCGTTGAAGAACTTCATGTGATTCTTGTCATCCCAGCTCTTGCCCAAACCATTCTGGTAACGGCCGAGCATGCGGGCGACGATGACATCGGTGTCGGTATTGACGTAAGACTTCTGGGCGATCACCTCGGCGGTCTTCTGCTTGTTGGCAATCGACGCATCAATCCACTTGCCGGCATCGAGAATGGCCGCGACCACGGCACGAGCGGTGTTCGGGTTCTTCTGCACCCAATCAGCGGTGGTACCGAGCACTTTTTCCGGATGATCGGTCCAGATATCCTGCGTTGTTGTCGCCGTGAAGCCGATGTTGTCCATGATGGCGCGGTTGTTCCACGGCTCGCCAACGCAGAAACCATCCATGTTGCCGACGCGCATGTTGGCAACCATCTGCGGTGGCGGCACGGTGATTGTCTTGACATCCTTGAGCGGGTTGATGCCCTGCGCCGCCAGCCAGTAATACAGCCACATGGCGTGGGTGCCGGTCGGGAAAGTCTGGGCGAAGGTGTATTCACGCTCCTTCTTGGCGACCAGCGCGGCGAGGCTGGCGCCATCGGTCGCGCCCTTGTCTTTCAACTGGTTGGAAAGCGTGATCGCCTGACCGTTGTTGTTCAGGCTCATCAGCACGTTCATGTCCTTCTTCGGACCACCGATGCCGAGTTGCACGCCATAGACCAAGCCGTACAGCACATGAGCACAATCGAGCTCGCCATTGACCAGCTTGTCACGCACCGAAGCCCAGCTCGCTTCCTTGGTAGCGATGATCTTGATGCCGTACTTTTCATCGAACTTGTTGACCGCAGCCATCACCACGGAGGCACAGTCAGTGAGCGGGATAAAACCGATACGGACTTCCTTCTTTTCGGGGGCATCCGAACCAGCGGCCCAGGCACCACTGCGGACGCGGGGGGTACCATGGCCATCAGAGAGGCTCCCAAAGCGGCTGAAACAAAATCACGACGAGTAAAGGACGGGGCGGCTTCCAACGTGCCTTCCGGGGCCAGTTTCTTATCTTCCATTGCGTGCTCCTTGATTGCGAAAATTCAAAAAACAGGCGTCACATCCTGGCTACCGGTTGGCAGCGGGGATGGACGCCGTTGTCCTGTGCGCCGACTTTCGTCTGACGCATGCCCGGTCGCCATTGACCGTGCTTCGAATTAACTAGTGCAATGGTCGTGCCAGCCTAGCCATAACGGACTAGTTATTTTTATTCGCTTTGTTTTCAGGGATTTAGCAGCGCTATGAAGCGAAGCAGGGGCAAGTTATGGATGCACTGTTGCAGTGCAACACGCCAATTGCCCGCACAGGTTTAGAGCAGCACCCGTGCCATATCGATGACGTCACGCGCCACCTTGGCCATCGTCTGGCCACGCTCCATCGCCAGTTTGCGCATGGCGTGGTAAGCCGCATCTTCATCAAGGCCACGGGCTTTCATCAGGACGCCCTTGGCTTTGTCGACCAACTTGCGGTCAGAAAGCTTTTGTGAGATTTCATCGAGTTCCCGGCGCAGCGCCTGGGTATCCTCGAAACGGGCCCGCGCTACATCGACGATGGTTTTGATGCGCTTGGGGTCCAGCCCATCGACGACATAGGCCGAAACGCCCGCCTTGACGGCATCGCGCATCGTGTCCTGGGCTTCTTCCTGGGTAAAAACCACGACCGGCCGGGGCATGTGTTTATTCATCGCCGCCAGATGTTCCAGCGTGTCGCGGCTCGGGCTGTCGGTATCGATCAGGATCACATCCGGCTGAAGTTTTTCGACCTCAGCCGTCAGATTTTCGGCACCGGCCAGAATGGCCGCCACCTGATAACCGGCGAGCGCCAGCCCGGCGCAGATTTCTCCGGCCCGCGAACGGGATTCGTCAATAACGAGAACACTAAGCATGCGGCGTACTCAGCAAGCTACAGGCCAGCGGCCTCAAGACCTGCCGTCGCCATGGCCTGAACGACGATTTCGTTTTCACCGATCGCCCCGCTCATCGAAAATTCGACGTTGGGATAGGTTGACCGCAGCATTGCCACCATTTCCGGGGCTTCATTTTTCAAATGCCCGCCGCGGGCGATGAACATCGGCAAAATGACTACTTTCTGCGCACCCTGTTCAATCAGTTGAGCGGCACACTCGGGCAGTGTCGGCGGCAGGAATTCGAGGAAAGCCAGTTCGACCGGGATGTCCGTGACACGTTGACGAACCGCCGCTTGAACGCGACGCATTGGATTGGCCCACTCGGGGTCGCGGGCGCCGTGGGCGAAGAGGATGAGAGCAGTTTTCATGGGCGGACTCTACCGCAAGAGGATTAAAAGAAGCACGAAATTGATCAGCAGCGAGCCTGCCGCAATGATCTTCCAAAGTTTGAGCGGATTGCGCTGGGCCAGCGGTTGCCGGCTCGGCGCGGCAATCGGCCGAGCGGCGCCGCGTTCGAGGGCGAGCAGGAATTCATCCGGGGTTTCAAAGCGATCTTTGGCCTCTTTGGACACGGCTTTGAGCAGGATGGTCTCCAGCCAGCCGGGAATCTCGGTTCGCCAGCGCGTCGGTCGGCTCGGCTCAGCAAATTTCGGGGTCTGGAAAGGCTCAATTTCACCGTAGGGGTATTTGCGGGTCAGCAAGTGATAGAGGGTGACGCCGGCCGCGTAAAGGTCGTAGCCAAATTGCGGCTCGGGATTTTCAAAGAGCTCGGGGGCCATATAGGACGGGGTGCCGGCCTGGCCGATCGGGTCGTCCGCCTTGCGTTCCCCGAGGCTGATCGCGACCCCGAGATCGAGCAGGCGCAGCACGCCATCCCGCCCGAGATGAATGTTGTCGGGCTTGATATCGCGATGCACGATGTCGAGACGATGCAGGGTGGCGATAGCTTTGAGCAGGGCAACGCCGAAACGAACGACCTCGCCCGCCGGAAAATGCTGACCGCCGTCGAGACGGCTTTGCAGGGTTGCCCCGGCGTGCCAGGTCATCAGGTAATAAAGGCAGCTTTTTTGCTCGACCGGCACCACTTGCGGAAAGAAGGGCGAGACCACCCGTTTGGCCCGCCATTCTTCCATCAGCAGCGCGGCGGTCGCACCGCTATCGCCTTCCATGCCGGGCTGCAGGGTTTTGAGGACCAGTTGCTGGCCATTACGCAGATTGCGCACGCGGTAAAGCAAGGTCTCCCGAGCATCGTGCAGAATTTCTTCAACCCGCAGGCCATCAAGTTCGTGGCCGATTTTCAGGCGGTGCGGCAGGGGCAGGCTGGCTTCGCTTTCAAGACTGTCGCGCAGGCTAGCGGCGGGCAAGGCAAGTACGTCGACGACGACGGCCGAGGCGTTGTCATGGCCGCCGTGTGCCAGTGCCAGACTGCTCAGGGCGGCGGCGGCGGCTCGTGGTTCGGGATGATCGAGCAAGACCTCGACCATCAAGGCATCGGGCAAAACGCCCCAGATGCCATCGGAAATCAGCAAAAACGGTCGTTGACCGCAAGATCGCCATCGGAGAAGTCCATCAGGACGCGCGGATCAAGGCCAATGGCGCGGGAAAGGACATTGTTGAGTTCCGGATGTTCCCAGGTGGTCGACCGTCATTTGCTGCAAAAATCCTTGCTGCAGACGATAGATCCGGCTGTCGCCAATGTGCGCGGTGTAAAAGCGCCGGCCGCGCAAGACCAGCGCCGACAGGGTGGTTGCCATCCCCGCCAGCTCGGCGTTGCGGCTGCCCTCGGCGATCACCCAGCGGTTCAGCGCCGTCGTCACGGTTTCAATGGAGCGCGGCACGCGCTCCAGGTATCCGGCGTCGCGAAGTAGTCGGAAAGCAGACCGCGTACGGTGTATTCCGCGGCTTCCCGGCCGCCTTTGTGACCACCGATGCCATCGGCGACGGCGGCAAGAATTCCTTGTTATCGAGCTCCTGCCCTTCCGGCGTAGCCACGCCACAAAAGTCCTCGTTCCGTTCGCGCGGCCCGGTCAGTGAGGCGTATCCAACTTCAACGATTAAGGGCATGGTTTATCAGGATCCAGGATCGAGGTAACAGGATCGAGTCGGCAGGCCACCACTCGATCCTTGATCCTAACAGCTAACAACTTGCCGCTCAGATCTTGGCGCTCGTCAGGTGGCTGGCACCCCACGTGGTACGCCAGCGGGTCTTGACACCGGTGAGGCCAACCAGCGCCAGCATGGCGAGCGCGGCAAAGATCAGGAAGCCGATCTGATAGCTGCCGGTGAGCTGCCTGGCGTAGCCCAGGCTGGAGGCCAGGTAGAAGCCGCCGACCCCGCCGGCCATGCCCACCAGGCCGGTCATCACGCCGATTTCCTTGCGGAAGCGCTGGGGCACCAGCTGGAACACCGCGCCGTTGCCCATCCCCAACGCAAGCATGGCGCAAACGAATGCGATCAGCGCCATCCAGGCTTGCGGCAGATCGAAGCTGACCACGCCGAGGAAGAAGGCCGCGAAGATATACATCACGGTCAGCGACTTGACGCCGCCGATACGGTCAGCCACGTTGCCGCCAATCGGGCGGACCAGCGAACCGGCGAAGACACAGCCAGCCGTGAAGAAACCGGCCATCTTCGGATCGAGGCCGTACTGGGTGTTGAAGTAGATGACCAGCGAGGAAGCCAGGCCGACGAAGCCGCCGAAAGTCACCGAGTAGAAGAACATGAACCACCAGGCATCCTTGTCCTTGAGCACTTTCAGGTATTCGGCAAAAGTCTTGGGCGGCGGCGCATCCGGCGCATCCTTGGCCATGAAGATGAAGGCGATCAACACGATGGTCAGCGGAATCAGCACGATACCGAAAACATTGACCCAGCCGAAAGCGGCCGCCAGACCCGGTGCGAACAGCGCAGCCAGCGCCGTGCCGGAGTTACCGGCGCCAGCAATACCCATCGCCGTGCCCTGATGTTCGGCCGGATACCAGCGCGAAGCCAGTGGCAAGGCGGCGGCAAACGACGCGCCGGCCACACCGAGGAACAAGCCGAGAATCAGCACTTCGGCGTAGGAATGGACGCCCACTTGCCAAGCGTAGGCCATCGCGGCAATGACGACCACCTGACCGATGATCGCTGCCTTTTCGGCGACAAGCGATCAACCAGAATGCCCATGACGATGCGCAACAGCGCGCCAGCCAGCACCGGCGTCGCCACCATCATGCCTTTTTCGGCATGTGACAAACCCAGATCCTTGGCGATACCAATGCCGAGTGGCCCGAGTAGCACCCAGACCATGAAGGCGAGGTCGAAGTAAAGGAAGGCGGCCAGCAGCGTCGGCGTATGGCCGGCCTTGAGGAATGATTTCTTGTCCATTTTTGGTCTGTTTTCCGGGTTGACCGCAGCAAACGGTCGTTGAGGGGGAATGGCTTGTTTCAGCGCATGGCGTCGTCGCCATCAGCCCACCTCGTTGGCGGAAAATCGCTGTGATGGCTTTACTTCGCAAGCTGCATGCCAGGTTGGCAAGGCCTTGATTTATTGATACTTATCAAAGCACGCCCGCAGAGACTCGCACCAAAAACAAGGCACGCCACGCTATTGCGGTGCAGCATTTCACAGCCTGGCTTGTTGCAAGATTGCAAGAAGCGCGCCAAACTGCATCGCAAATGCAACTCAAAGGAATGCTGATGAAAACCGCCACTTTTCCCTCTTTGCGCGTCACGCCCGAACTGAGGCAAGCCGCCGAACAAATTCTGCAGGAAGGTGAAACCTCTCCAGCTTCGTCGAACAATCGATTCGCGAGTATCGGACGGCGTCAACACCAGCAGGAATTCATCGCCCGCGGCCTGCGTGCGCGCGACGAGGCTCGTCAGAGCGGGCAAATACGCCAGCGCCGATAGCGTGATCGGACGGCTGGAACAAATGCTGGCGACAGCCAAGGGCCAAATGAGTTCAGGTACGGTTTACGCAAGACGCCGAAGCCGACCTGCTCAGACTCTACGAATTCATCCTGACGAAAGACCAAACCGACTGGTCACTGGCAAGCCGAGCCCTTGAAGCCATCAAGAACGGCATCCGCAGTCTGGAACTCTCGCCATTCAGCTACCGGAAGGCAAGCCCGGGCAACCCGTTCCTGCGGGAACTGCTCATTCCATTCGGCGCTTCCGGGTATGTCGCTTTGTTCGAGATCGACAACGACCAGACAGTGACTATTCTGGCGGTACGGCATCAACTGGAAGAGGATTACCACTGAAGGCTTTGGCGCGAATAGCAGTGCTGACCCCCCCCCCCCTTTGGAACGCCCTGGAAATGTGAGTCGGACTGGTATCAAGTTTGAGTGCCGACACCGCATATATTATCTATATCGAGTCTGACCCCCATGGCACTACGATAGGCGAAATACATAAGGGCTGACCGGTCCACAAGTTGCTTTGCTGAAGTTGATCGACAACGGCACGGCAACAAAGGAGGTCAGCCCAAATGGATGCTACCAAACGGCAGCAACAAATGCGTCGTGGCGTGACAGCACTGCGCCACCAGTTTGCCCGGAGGAAGTGAGGGTGTTCTCGGCGGTTCTTGAAGGGGCGGACGCCGCCCAAATCATCGAGACGGAGGCGGGCCATTACCGGGACCGGTGCTATCCACCGCTGACCACACTGCGCCTGTTTATCGGTCAAGTCCTGTCGGAAGATGGCGCCTGTCAGGATGTTGTCGGGCGGCATTTGTCGGCGTGTGTCGCCACAGGGCGGCGGCCATGCGGACTGAACACAGGCCCATACTGCCAGGCCCGGCAAAGGTTGCCGCTGGCGATGCCGCAACGGCTATCGCGGATGGTCGGCGAGCGTTTGGAATCGCGCATGCCCAAGGCTTGCGCTGGCGCGGCCGCCACGTCAAACTGTTCGATGGCACCACGGTATCGATGCCGGATACACCCGAGAACCAGCGCGCATTTCCGCAGAGTTCGGAGCAGAAGCCTGGACTTGGATTTCCTGTCGCCCGGATCGGTGGCTTGATCAGTCTGGCGAGTGGCGCCGTGTTGGCCCATGCCGTTGCGGCCTGCAAAGGCAAGGGAACAGGCGAACAAACCTTGCTGCGAGGGCTATTGCCGCTGATCGTCAAAAGCGACATTCTGCTGGCCGATGCGCTGCTGGCGACGTGGTGGATCGTCGCCGAGATTCGACGGCGGGGTGGTGATGTGCTCATGGTTCAACAGGAAGGCGCCTGACCGACTTCGCGCAAGGTCGTCGCCTGGGCCAGAATGATCATGTGGTCGAATGGCCCCTGCCGCAGCGTCCAAAATGGATGAGCCTTGACGACTATGCGCATTGCCCGGCAGTGCTGCGTGTGCGGGAAGTTGAGGTCGATGGGCGGATATTGATCACGACCCTGCTCGACCCCAAGGCAGTGACGCCCCGAGAACTGGATGCCCTTTATGCCTTGCGCTGGAATATCGAAGTGGACTGGCGAACGATCAAGGTGACGATGGCGATGGATGTGTTGCGCTGTCGATCACCGGAAATGATTGAGAAGGAGATCGCCGTACATCTGCTGGCCTACAACTTGGTGCGCTGGACCATGGCAAGCGCCGCATGGCTGGGCGACGTCCTTCCCCGGTGCTTGAGTTTTACAAGCGCAAAGCGCGCTTTCTGGCATTTGATGAGCAACTTCGACATTGCGGCGGTAAGCGTTTGTCCTTCATGTTCGCCACGGTGCTGGCGGCCATCGCCGACTTGAGAATTCCTCATCGCCCTGGCCGGTTTGAGCCTCGCGCCAAAAAACGACGCCCAAAACCCCTTCCGTTGCTGAGCGTCCCCAGGCTCATCGCCAGAGCGAAAATCCGCGAGCAACGGATCGTTCGCGGGCTTATCGTAGCGCCATGAGAATCTGACCCTTTTTTGTGTTGCCGCCAGAAACCATCTGCACTCTTTACAAAAACCGTTGGCAGGTCGAGTTGTTCTTCAAATGGATCAAGCAGCATCTTCGGATCAAGCAGTTTTTCGGTACGTCGGAAAATGCGGTCAAGACACAAATCTGGATCGCGGTGTCAGTCTATGTGCTGGTCGCCATTGTTCGAAAAAAGCTAAATCTCGACGTCTCCCTCTGCACTTTGCTACAGGTTTTATCACTCGCCCTTTCCGAGAAAATGCCCTTGCAGCAAGCGTTTCCGGACAACGACTACACTTCGGACAGTGGCAGCACCAGCAACCAATTGAATCTATTCGATTTTTAACCGGACAGTAGTGAAACGATCTACATCTGCGTATTTCGCGGCATCGGTGACCGGTGATTTCGCCGAAGCGTGACCGTCGTTTCACGAAAGCGTGACCGCGATTTCGCGCTGAACGTGACCGATGAGGAAGATGTTGCATGAATAGTTAAAGGTAGCCTCGCCGCTTTTGAAAGCGGTCGGGGATGCCACAGGAAAGACTATCCATGCGCAAAATTAGAGATGTACTGCGATACCGGCACAGCGCCGGCCTGAGCCTGGAGGCCATTGCCGGGGCGCTCAATATTTCAAAAGGCGTGGTCGCCAAGTATCTGCGACTGGCCACGGTCGCCGGACTAACCTGGCCGATTCCTGACGCACTCGACGATGCGGCGCTGGAGAAGTTGCTCTACCGGCAGAGCGCCGCCCGCGAGCCGACCTTTGCCGAACCCGACTACGCGCTGGTGCATCAAGAACTGAAGAAGAAAGGCGTGACGCTGACGCTGCTCTGGGAGGAGTATCGGCAAGCGGTCGGTGATCGGGGCTACCAATACACCGCCTTCTGTACCCGCTACCGGGACTGGGCCGGCAAGCTCAAGCGCTCGATGCGCCAGATCCACCGGGCCGGTGAGAAACTGTTTGCGGACTATGCGGGCCCCACAGTGCCGATTGTAGATGCCAGCACCGGTGAAATCTGCCCGGCCAGCATCTTCGTCGCTGTACTCGGCGCTTCGAGCTATACCTTCGCCTGCGCCACACCGGGGCAAACCCAGGCCGACTGGCTGACCGGCATGAGTCGGGCGCTGACCTTCATCGGCGGCGTCCGCCGCTGATCGTGCCCGACAACCCTGCGGCCTGGTCTCCGGGCCTGACCGCTACGCACCCGAACTCAATCTAGCCACAGCCGAATTTCCCCACCACTCCGACACGGTGATTCTGCCGGCGCGCCCCCGACAGCCGCAGGACAAGGCCAAGGTCGAATCTTGCGTGCAGGTGGTCGAGCGCTGGATTATTGCCCGCTTGCGCCACCGGCGCTTCTTCTCGGTGGCCGAAGTCGATGCCGCGGTGGCGGAGTTACCCTGGCCCTGAACACCCGCCCATTCAAGAAATTGCCAGGGTCTCGGCAAGAGGCCTTTGCACTGGTGGATGCGCCGTACCTGCGGCCGCTTCCAGTTTCTACCTTCGTCATCGCTGAGTGGAAGAAAGCCACGGTCAATATCGACTACCACGTCGAATTCGAGCGCAATTACTACAGCGTGCCTCACCAACTGATCCATCAAGTGGTCGAGTTGCGCATTACGCGCCGCACGGTCGAAGTGCTGGCCAAAGGCAAGCGCGTCGCCAGCCATCCCCGAAGCAGCCTGGAAGGGCCATTACGCCACGCTCGCCGAGCATATGCCGGCCGCCCATCGGGCGCATGCCGAGTGGTCGCCGGGCGTTGCTGACCCGGTGGCATCGGTTGGGCCATCCACCGCTTAACTGGTCAAGCGCCTCATGATGGAGAAGAAACATCCGGAACAGGGCTATCGCGCCTGCCTGGGCTTGATGCGCCTGGCCCGTAACCATGGCCGGGAACGGATGGAGGCCGCCTGCGAGCGCGCCTTGGCCGTCGGCGCCTATCGCTACCGCTCGGTGGCTTCGATTCTGAGAAGGGGCTGATCGTCAGCCCATTCTCCCCACATGCCGAACTGGCTTTGCCGGATCACGCCAATGTGCGCGGTCCGGATTACTACCACTGACCTGGAAAGGAAATCTGATGTTGATGGAACAGACACTACAACACCCTGAAGGCGCTGCGTTTGCCGGGTATGGCCACGGCCTCGAGGAACAGCAGCACCAAGCCGCCATGGCCGACCTGTCATTCGATGAGCGCTTCAGCCTGCTGGTCGATCGTGAGCACACCTGGCGGGAGAACCGTCGCCTGACCCGCCTGCTCCGGGAAGCCAAACTTAAATCATCGCAAGCCTGTGTCGAGGACATTCGCTATGGCAACGGTCGCCAGATCGACAAATCGCTGATGGCGCAGCTGTCGTCTTGCCAGTGGATCCACCAGCACCAGAATCTGGTGCTGACCGGCGCCACCGGTTGCGGCAAGACCTGGCTGGCCTGCGCTTTCGGCAACGCTGCCTGCCGGCAGGGGCTGTCGGTCGCCTATGCGCACACCCCGCGTCTCTTCGAGGAGCTGCGGATCGCCCATGGCGACGGAGCTGGCAAGCGCCTGGCCACGCTGGCCAAGACGGATTTGCTGATCCTCGACGATTGGGGCTGGCGCCGCTCAATCAGGCCGAGCGCAATGATTTGCTGGAGGTGCTCGATGATCGCGTCGGCACTCGCGCCACCCTGATCACCAGCCAGTTACCACCGGCCAATTGGCATGCCTATCTGAACGATCCAACACTGGCAGATGCCATCTTGGATCGGGTACTGCATGCGGCTCACAAGGTTAAATTGACCGGAGAGTCCCTGCGCAAACCCGAAAAGTCTCCGCTATGAACTACATCGCGTCGAATCCGGCTTACCCACCGCGCCGGTCGCCTCCGGTAGAGAAGGACCTCCGTAGCCCGGCACCGTGGATAAGCCTCACATTTGGTAGATTTCGCGCCATCATGACCGCCGTTTCGCCATTGCGTGACCGCGATTTCACGAAAAGCGTGACCGATTAAGGTAACATCAACTCGTACCCATGCAGCATCCCCGCATCGGTCACGATGCCGTGAAATCACCGGTCACGTTCCGCGAAATGCGCATACATCCATATCGTTTTTTGCACTCGACAAGATATGGATGGTGTTGAATCGTCGGATAATGCCTTCCGAATAACAAACCTAGCAGCCTGTCGGACTTGAGCCGACCAGCAAAAGAAATTGAGGCTGCAAGGCAGGAGTTTGCTGATTTTTGCCTGAAGACGCACGATTTCCCCGTGTTTTTGCTACTGCGGACGCAATACGGCCATGCGTTCAAGAAGTTCCACGCGAGGCAAACCAGCGTCCATTCTCCCGAGACTTTCTTCAGGCCGCGCAGGAGAACTGACGGAATCCGAGCACGGACTTGATGATGCCGAACACGGGTTCGACGGTTTGCTTGCGGGCATGAGCGCGCGGCCGGCCTTGGTTTTCAGCTTGTGCGCCATGACCTGGCGGGCGTTGCATCAGCCGGCAAGGCGGCCGGCTCGGTAAAGCGTTCCTGCGGCGCCGGATGATGCTCGTCCCGCTTCACCGCAATGAACGGGTCAATGCTGCACGCCTCACAGGCCTCGACGTTCTTGGCGCTGGAAACCCGTGTCCGCCAGGAGTTCCTTCGGCTGACCCAGCGAGGCAGGCAGCGCGGCCAGTTGCGCAAGCATCGGCACTACCTGTTCTTGTCATTGCAGGCTTGCGTGACGGTCAGTGAGACGACCAGCATACTGCTTGTATCGACCGCAGCCTGGGCGTTGTACGCTTGGTTAAACCACCGCCGGGCACCGGCATGATGCGGGATTGCTCATCGGTCAGATTGAGCTGGTCTTGCGCCTTCGGCCCGGCAACCGGCGGTTTCGGCGGCTTGCCGCCGGGCTTTTGCCGCTTTCCTTGGCCTTCTGTTCGCGATGCGCCAGCTTGGCCTCGTACTCGGCCTGTTCTTTCTAGGCGTGCCTTGGCTCGTTCCTCGATCTTGACCTTGGCTGCCGCCATGGTTTCCAGTCGTGCCTGGCGCCGAGCAATTTCCGCGGGTAAATTCATCCCGTCCGGCACCGCCGATTGGTCGGCTTGTTCGGCCAGCGCCAGCAAAAGACGCGACTTCCCGCTTTGAGCTGGATTTCCAACTGTTCAATGTGGCCATGCGACAGGGCGCTGTGGCGGGGGGTATTCGTTTTGACCTTGGTGTCGTCCAGACTGAGGGTGCCCAGTTTCAGGAGTTTCATTTCCCGAGCCATTTTTAGCACTTGCACGAACAATTTTGCCAACTCGTCGAGAAAGCGTCGGCGAAAGATCGCCAACGTGTCATGGTCAGGGGTGCGTGCCGGCCGCAATGAAGCGAAATGCCACCGAGTCATAGGTTGCCCGTTCAAGCTTCCGGCTCGAGAACACCCCGGTGGCGTACCCATACACCAGCAACGACAGCAACACGGAGGGTGATACGCCGCGCTGCCCCGACCTGCGTAGGCTTTCTCCAGGCGCTAACATCGAGCCGATCAACCACTTCAACAATAAACCGGGCAAGGTGGTCTTCCGGGAGCCATTCATCGACCGAGGGGGGAAGCAGGTAGCCGGTCTGGCGGTCAACGGGGTGGAAGCGGCTCATTTCTCGGACGGGTTTCGGTGGGCAGGTACGCATTATCCCATTTGCACTGCAGTAGTCCGACAGGCTGCTAGATCACGAAAAACCATGAGCAAAAAATTCAAGCTTCGCGCCCCTGATGGCAAAGATTACGAAAGCGAGACTCCCGGCAACTTAGGCGGATATTCGGTTGGGAAAATATATGGTCGCCTCGACTGCTGGTCTGCAAAAAAAATTTTTAGCAAAGGGGCAGTATGCAAAACACAGGGTGTTTTTTGCTGACGAAGCCACGGCAATTGCCAGCGGCTATCGCCCTTGCGGCCACTGCATGAAGGCGAAGCACGAGGTCTGGAAACAAGGTGGCCAACCAGGATCTGCTGAATACCCTTGGCTAATCTTGCCAAAAGAAACGATTGGCGGCACTTCAAAAAAATCAGGGAGGTTTGTCGGAGAATATCTGACCGTTACGCGTCCACAATGTTTGGACTGCGCTCACCAAGATAGTGAAGATCCATTCCGCTGCCTTGCCTTCCCTGAGGGCATACCGAACGAAATACTAGAAAATCGCGTTCCCCACCACACTCCCTACGCAGGAGACAACGGAATACGTTTTTCCAAAAAGACATAACCAAAAGGGCGGGGATCGCTCCCGACACTCCCGGGAAAGGAGGGCAAGTCTTGCAATCCAACAATTCGCCCTGTACGAACTGTCAGCATGCACAGCGCCATAACAATCGGAGACAGACCACCATGGCACTACGATAAGCCCACGAGCGATCCGTTGCTCGCGGATTTTCGCTCTGGCGATGAGCCTGGGGACGGTCAGCAACGGAAGGGGTTTGGGCGTCGTTTTTGGCGCGAGGCTCAAACCGGCCAGGGCGATGAGGAATTCTCAAGTCGGCGATGGCCGCCAGCACCGTGGCGAACATGAAGGACAAACGCTTACCGCCGCAATGTCGAAGTTGCTCATCAAATGCCAGAAGCACGCGCTTTGCGCTTGTAAAACTCAAGCACCGGGGAAGGACGTCGCCCAGCCATGCGGCGCTTGCCATGGTCCAGCGCACCAAAGTTGTAGGCCAGCAGATGTACGGCGATCTCCTTCTCAATCATTTCCGGTGATCGACAGCGCAACACATCCATCGCCATCGTCACCTTGATCGTTCGCCAGTCCACTTCGATATTCCAGCGCAAGGCATAAAGGGCATCCAGTTCTCGGGGCGTCACTGCCTTGGGGTCGAGCAGGGTCGTGATCAATATCCGCCCATCGACCTCAACTTCCCGCACACGCAGCACTGCCGGGCAATGCGCATAGTCGTCAAGGCTCATCCATTTTGGACGCTGCGGCAGGGGCCATTCGACCACATGATCATTCTGGCCCAGGCGACGACCTTGCGCGAAGTCGGTCAGGCGCCTTCCCTGTTGAACCATGAGCACATCACCACCCCGCCGTCGAATCTCGGCGACGATCCACCACGTCGCCAGCAGCGCATCGGCCAGCAGAATGTCGCTTTTGACGATCAGCGGCAATAGCCCTCGCAGCAAGGTTTGTTCGCCTGTTCCCTTGCCTTTGCAGGCCGCAACGGCATGGGCCAACACGGCGCCACTCGCCAGACTGATCAAGCCACCGATCCGGGCGACAGGAAATCCAAGTCCAGGCTTCTGCTCCGGAACTCTGCGGAAATGCGCGCTGGTTCTCGGGTGTATCCGGCATCGATACCGTGGTGCCATCGAACAGTTTGACGTGGCGGCCGCGCCAGCACCAAGCCTTGGGCATGCGCGATTCCAAACGCTCGCCGACCATCCGCGATAGCCGTTGCGGCATCGCCAGCGGCAACCTTTGCCGGGCCTGGCAGTATGGGCCTGTGTTCAGTCCGCATGGCCGCCGCCCTGTGGCGACACACGCCGACAAATGCCGCCCGACAACATCCTGACAGGCGCCATCTTCCGACAGGACTTGACCGATAAACAGGCGCAGTGTGGTCAGCGGTGGATAGCACCGGTCCCGGTAATGGCCCGCCTCCGTCTCGATGATTGGGCGGCGTCCGCCCTTCAAGAACCGCCGAGAACACCCCCACTTCCTCCCTGGGCAAACTGGTGGCGCAGTGCTGTCACGCCACGACGCATTTGTTGCTGCCGTTTGGTAGCATCCATTTGGGCTGACCTCCTTTGTTGCCGTGCCGTTGTCGATCAACTTCAGCAAAGCAACCTGTGGACCGGTCAGCCCTTATGTATTTCGCCTATCGTAGTGCCATGGGAGACAGACCACGGATTTCATTCAAGCAGCCGCCTTGACCGCCTCCGGATTCTGCGACGCTATGCGTAGCAGGGTTTTCGCGGCACCGGAGGGTTCGCGGCGGCCCTGTTCCCAATCCTGCAAAGTACGAACCGAAACGCCGAGCAACTTGGCGAACTCGCTTTGCGACATGCCGACACGATTGCGCGCTTCGGTTGCGGCCGAAACTTCGACGGCAGTTACCCGTGCCGCCTTGCCGGTTTTCATCTGGCGAACGGATGCCAGCAGATCGTTCTGGAATTGTTCCATTTCTTTATCCACGTTCCACCTCAGCTTTCAGTTTGGATAGAAACTCGGCTGGCAGGTTGTCAAACTTGGCTTTTGCGTAGGCAATCAGCAGCCAGATTCGGCCATCCACCACGTTGAAGTAAATCACCCGCGCACCGCCGCGCTTGCCCATCCCGCTGCGGCTCCATCTCACCTTTCGGCAACCACCGGACCCGGGAATAACATCACCGGCCAGCGGATTTGCGGCAATCCACTCGATAAATTCGAGACGTTCGCTTTCGGACCAAATTGAGGCAGCGTAACGCAGGAATACCTCAGTTTCAGCAACGGTATGCATGCGCAAATAATACGGCAATGCCGTACATTGTCAATTACGAAGATCAGAGAAATCCATGCTTTGACGGAAAAATTGGCGCAGGCTTAACCCGCGCCTATTTTCATTTTTAGCCCTTTTCTCGGTTGACCGTAGCATTTCCGCTTCCGGCGGCCTTATCAGTGAAAGCGCACCACACTCACCCCGAGCAGCGCCACCATCAGCACAAACGAAACGCTCTTCCAGAAAACCACCGGGTTACGTTCGATAAGCGGTGGACGGGTCTTGTTCAGGAACTCGTTGTTCGGGTGATGGAGGTCGTAGATGAACTCGGAGAGTTCCTCGTAACGCTCGAAGGGGTCTGGCTCGACGGCTTTACGGATGGCATCGTCGATCCAGGCGGGAATTTCGCGCTCTTCGTTAAGGACGGTTTGATAGGCGAGCTTTCTTTGCGCCGCCTTGGTCCGCGATTTGGCGACTTCGACGCCATACGGCAACTTGCCGGAGAACATCTGGTAGGCGATGACGCCGAGCGAGAAGATGTCGGCGCGCGACGAGCCGTTTTCGCCGAGGAAGTATTCCGGTGCGGCGTAGGCGGCTGAGCCGAGCAGGTTGATCTGTTCGATGGGCGTGGCGATTTCCATGACGCCGGCGACCCGTGTCGCGCCGAAGTCGATGATCTTCACCGTGCCGGTGCTGTCGATCATGATGTTGTCCGGCTTCAGATCCTGATAGACCATTTCGAGGCGGTGGAAGGCTTGCAGGCCTTTGGCGATCTGCTCGATGAGGCCGCGCACGGTGGGCAGGTCGGGCTTGGGGTTGTCGATCATCCATTGGGCCAGGGTCTGGCCTTCGATGTATTCGGTGACGACGTAGATAAAGTGGCGTTTACGCGTTTGCGAGCATGGCTTGAGGACATGCGGGCTGTTGATGCGCCGGGCAATCCACTCTTCCATCAGGAAGCGTTCGAGATAGGCCGGATTGGCCTGCAGGTCAACGGACGGCGTCTTGATCACGACATTTTCGCCGCTTTCGCTGTCGACCGCGAGATAGATGTGGCTGCGGGCGCTGCCCTTGATTTCGCGAACGATCCGGTAGCCGTCAAAATCCATCCGGGCATCGAGTTCTGGCGGGAAGGGCAGCTCGGAAATCTGGCGGTACATTTCGTTGGATTCGGGGCTGGGCAGTTCGTCGACGCGGACGATCTGGACAGTCAGGTTGTCGCCGCTACCCCGCTTCAAGGCTTCTTCAACAATGGCCTGCGCCGCCTGATCAAGATTGCCGGTGCAGCTTTTGATAGCCGCTGCAACGTAGGCCGCGTCAGTAAATTCGTAGACGCCATCGGTGGCCAGCACCAGCAATTCGCCTTCCTCCAGCGGGATCGCCTGGTAGTCGACTTCGACTTTGCGGTCCATCCCCATGGCGCGCGCCAGATAGCTCTTTGCCGATGAAACGCGGACGCGATGATCCTCGGTCAACTGTTCAAGTGCTGCGCCGCGCAGGCGGTAAATACGAGCATCGCCGACATGGAACAGGTGCGCCGTGCGCGATTTGATGATGATGCCGCTGAAGGTGCAGACGTAGCCGCGCTCACGGTTGTATCGGTGCTGGCTCTGCTGAGTTTGCGTATAAAGCCAGGAATTGGTGGCGACCAGCACATGCTCGGCCGAGGTTTTGACCGACCAGGCATCCGAGGTGCAGTAATAATCTTCAAGAAAGCTGGTCACCGCTGCCTGCGCTGCCTCCTGGCTGACATCGCTGCTACTGATGCCGTCAGCCAGCGCGATGGCAATGCCTTTGCTACCCAGTTGCGGCCCATCCGGCACCAGCACGCCATGGAAATCCTGATTGAGCTCCTTGCGCCCCTTGTCCGAAAATTGTCCAACCGAAATCCTGAGATGCTGGCCCATGCCGATACCCTTGCCCTGAAATGGAAAAGCTCCCGGCCGCATGGCCGGGAGCCCGATGAGTCAATCCTGGTCGATCAGCGAGCGCGTTTCGGTGCCGTACGGACGTGCGTCGAATACATCGTCAGACCAACGAAAAACAGACCACCAACGAGATTGCCCAGCGCAGTTGGGAGTTCGTTCCAGATCAGGTAATCCATGATCGTGAAGTTACCGCCCATCATCAAACCGGTAGGAAAGAGGAACATATTGACGACGGAGTGCTCAAACCCCATGTAGAAGAAGACCATGATCGGCATCCACATGGCCATGATCTTGCCCGAGACATTGGTACAAATCATCGCGCAGACAACGCCAGTTGACACCATCCAGTTGCACAGCACGCCACGAGTAAAGATGGTCAGCATGCCGGCCGCACCGTGCGCCGCATAGCCCACGGTACGACCCTCACCGATGGAACCAATCTTTGCGCCACGGCACTGGGGGCCTCCGAGAAACCGAAAGTCCAGACGATCACCATCAGCACAGCGACCGTCAGCGAGCCGGCAAAGTTGCCGGCAAATACCAGCCCCCAGGTGCGCAGGATCCCCTTCATCGTGACGCCCGGGCGCTTGTCGATCAGGGCCAGCGGGCAGAGCGTGAACACCCCAGTCAGCAGATCGAAGCCGAGCAGGTAAAGCAGAATGAAGCCAACCGGGAAGAGGATGGCGCCGACCAGCGGCAGGCCGGTCTGCACCGTGACAGTGACAGCAAAGGCTGCGGCAAGATTGAGGATGGCGCCGGCCATGAAGGCGCGGATCAGCGTGTCACGGGTGGACATGAAGATTTTTGATTCACCGGCATCGATCATTTTGGTGACGAATTCGGTAGGTGCTAGATAAGCCATGATTTCCCTCTTTGTTTAAATTTATCGTTTTTGTTTTTGCTCAAACGGCGAGGTAAACCTGACCGTTTTCGAGCTTGACTTGAAATTTGGTGCAGGAGCCGACATCCGGTGCGACGGCATGACCATCCTCAAGACCAATATTCCAGCCATGCAGCGGGCAGGTGACGCGCTTGCCATGAACGATGCCCTGCGACAGCGGGCCGCCTTTGTGCGGACATTTGTCGTGCATGGCGAACACTTCATCATCGGCCGTGCGGAAGATGGCGATGTCGCCACCGTTGGCCGGCTTGACGATGCGCGAGCCAAGTTTCGGGATATCTACCAGCGGGCAAATTAGTTTCCAGTTGCTCATTTTTTATTCCTTTTCATGCGATGTCTGGCTAGGTCACCCCGCCCAAGCGGGGTGACCTGCGACGGAATGACGGTGTGGTCCCAGATCGTGATCGTCTCGAACTGCTTGATCGCTTCCGGTTCGCGGGAGGTTGCCCACGGATCCTTGGCATCCTTCAGTGAGTCGAGCAGGCTGGCGTAGAGCGCCTTGCGGCCTTCTTCGTCTTCAAGAATCTTGCCCTTGATGTAATCCATGCCAACGCGCTCCAGGTAATGGCAGGTGCGCTCCAGATACCAGCCTTCAAGGCGGTAGAGTTGCAGGAAGGCGCCGGAATATTCCATGACCTCCTCGTCCGAATTCACCTTGCACAGGAACTGGGCAACTTCGGTCTTGATACCGCCGTTGCCGGCAATATAGATTTCGTAGCCGGAATCGACACCGATGATGCCGACGTCCTTGATACCTGCTTCGGCACAGTTACGCGGGCATCCGGAAACAGCCAGTTTGACCTTGTGTGGGGCGTACATATCGAACAGCATCTTTTCCAGCTTGACGCCCATCGACATGGCGAGCTGCGTGCCAAAGCGGCAGTGCTCCATGCCAACACAGGTCTTCACGGTACGGATTGACTTGCCGTAGGCGTGGCCGGAAACCATGCCGGCCGCGTTGAGGTCGGCCCACATTTTCGGCAGGTCGTCCTTCTTGACGCCCAGCAGGTCGATACGCTGACCGCCGGTGACCTTCACCGTCGGGACGTTGTATTTTTCTGCTGCGTCAGCAATGGCGCGCAGTTCGTTCGGCGTCGTCAAGCCGCCCCACATACGGGGAACCACCGAGTAGGTGCCGTCCTTCTGAATGTTGGCGTGGGCGCGTTCATTGATGAAACGCGATTGCGGATCATCCTTGGCTTCATGCGGCCAGGTCGAAATCAGGTAATAGTTCACCGCCGGGCGGCATTTGTCGCAGCCGTTCGGGGTTTTCCACTCCAGCGCCTTGAAGACGGCTTCCTTGTTGGTCAAATGCTGATTCAGGATGGCATCACGAACCTGCTTGTGCGAATGGTCGGTACAGCCACAAACCGGCTTCTTGTCGGAAGCGGCCGGGGTGTAGGCGCCGCCGATGGTCGACGCGAGAATTTGCTCAACCAGGCCGGCACAGGAGCCGCAGGAAGAAGCCGCCTTGGTGTGCTTCTTGACCTCGTCCAGCGTGAACAATCCCTTGGCCTTGATGGCCTGAACGATGGCGCCCTTGGTGATACCGTTACAGCCGCAAACCTCGGCGCTGTCAGCCATCGAGGCCGCCTTGCTGTTGCCGGCGTGCCCAACGTCACCGACCAGCGACTGGCCGAAAATCAGCTGATCGCGAATGTCGTGAATATCGCGGCCGTCCTTGAGCAACTGGAAGTACCACGGGCCGTCGGCCGTATCGCCGTACATGACGCCGCCGACCAGCTTGCTGTCCTTGATGACCAGCTTTTTGTACACGCCGCCATAGGGGTCGTTGAGGACGATTTCCTCAGTGCCCTCGCCGCCCATGTAGTTACCGGCTGAGAAGAGGTCGATACCGGTGACTTTGAGCTTGGTCGAGGTCACAGAGCCGGTGTAACGGCCGATACCGTAGCCAGCCAGATGATTGGCCGCCACCTTGGCCTGTTCGAACAACGGCGCGACCAGACCGTAGGCAATGCCGCGGTGCGTGACGCACTCGCCGACGGCGTAAACCTTCGGGTCGTAGGTCTGCATGGTGTCGTTCACCACAATGCCGCGGTTGCAGTAGATGCCGGAGGATTCAGCCAATGCGTAGTTCGGGCGGATACCGGCGGCCATGACGACGAGGTCGGCCGGAATCTGCATGCCGTCCTTGAAACGGATGGCGGCAACGCGGCCGGATTCGCCTTGAATCAGCATCTCGGTCTGCTTTTGCAGCAGGAATTTCAGCCCCTTGTCTTCCAGTGACTTCTGCAGCATCTTGCCGGCGATTTCGTCGAGCTGACGCTCAAGCAGCCACGGGCCGAGGTGCACGACAGTCACATCCATACCGCGCAGCTTCAGGCCGTTGGCGGCTTCAAGGCCGAGCAGGCCGCCGCCGATCACCACCGCATGCTTGTGCAGTTTGGCGGCTTCGATCATCTCGTCGGTATCCTTGATGTCGCGATAACCGATGACGCCGGGCAGGTCGTTGCCGGGAATCGGCAGCATGAATGGGGTCGAACCGGTGGCAATCAGCAGGCGGTCGTATTCCTCTTCCGTGCCGTCTTCGGCGATGACCTTGCGCTTGACGCGGTCGATCTTGGCGATCTGCTTGCCTGTATGCAGCTTGATGCCCTTTTCCTTGTACCAGTCGAGCTCGTTGAGGACGATCTCGGAAATGGTCATTTCGCCAGCCAGCACGGGTGAAAGCAGGATACGGTTGTAATTCGGATGCGGTTCGGCACCGAAGATGGTGATGTCGTAGTGATCCGGCTTGATCTTCAGCAGTTCTTCGACAGTACGGACACCGGCCATGCCGTTGCCGATCAGGACGAGACGAGGTTTGCTCATTTGTGACTCCAACGTTGCGCGCACCCTAGGGTGCAAATTTCACATCAGCGCATGACGTCTTTGCCATTTGGCCGCCATCATTGGCGGTTTTTTCGCTGCACTGCACAACGTATTGCAATCGGCGTGCCAGCAACTTATCTACTTGATTTTTGGGGTTTTTTGCGGTTTGACCGCAGCAGTCACGCACCAAACTTGGGCATAAACATCCAAGCCGGTGCGGATTCTTTCCTTGGTGCGGCTTCTTTCCTACTAATTCCCACCGACCAGAAGCCCTGTTGCCTCTACGGCGACAATGGCTTTGGCTTGATTGAAGTCTTCGGCGTAGCCGCTGGCGTAGAGACAGCAAGCGAGCTGATTGGCTATCGGCTTGGGTAGTGCAATTTCCTTGTCCATCACCCGACGAATCCACTTGGCCGTACTCACCGCATCCGCCGCATCAGGAAGATCAGGCAATGACCGCAGGCTTTCGTGCTCAGCCTCAAACAGAATATCAACCCTGCCGTCATGAACATACTCGAGGCGTGGCCGCCGCTTCGGATTGGCAAACGGCTCACCTTCGGTCCCGCGCATCACCAGGCCGCGTTCGCCACGGTCAACCAGAATACCGCGCATTAATTCAATGAAGTCGGGATGGGTGGCTGGTGCCACCAACACCGCCTCACCATGAAACGGATTGAGCAATTTCACCAGGCTGTGTGCACTGTTACGGACGCCCATTCGGCTGCGCAAGGTCAGCAGATTATGGATACCGGGACAAAGCGCCGTCAGCGGCAGAAAAGCCAGCCCTTGCTCGGTCAGCATGGCCTCTGCTTGCAGGGATGAGGCCATCGGCATGATGCCCAATTCCCTGAAAATCAAACCGGAGGTCACCCGGCCAAATCCTTCGAGCAAACCATGCACCAGCACCGGCACGCCAAAGCGCTGGAGAAGCAGCGCCAGTAGCGGGGTCAGATTGGCTTCCTTGCGCGCCCCGTTATAGGTCGGCAAAACGACGGGACGCACCCGCCCTTGTGGCATATCGAGGCGGTTGGTACGTTGATCGACGGCTGACAAAAAACCGAGCATTTCATCGAGCGACTCACCTTTGACCCGCAGGCCCAAAATGATGGCACCCAACTCAAGGTCGGGTACGCCACCATCAAGCATGGCCGCGTAGAGCTGGCATGCGTCGTCCCGCGACAAATTGCGCGCCCCTTCAGCGCCGCGACCAATTTCCTTGATGTAGTGTGCGTAACTCATAGTCTCCTCTCGCAGCGATCAGGCTGTCACTGCTTGTTTTGTTTCGCATTCTGCCACCATGCGCTTTATTTCAGGCACGCATGAACCGCAGAACGTACCGCACTTAAGCGTGTTCTGCAGTTGCGGCAAATCGGCCCCGGCGGCAATGGCTTGGCGAATTTGCACATCGCTGATATCAGCGCATTTGCAGACAATATTGCGCGGCGCGATGTTTCCGGGCGCTTTGGCCGTGGGGGCCAACGCAAAACGGATCATATTGGCGCCGAGTTCGTCCTCAGCCATCGCACGCTTCAACCAGGTCTGTGCCAAGGTCTCGCCAGCCAGCCGTACGCCAAGCAGTCGGCCATCTAGTGCAATGGCTTTTTTGCTGACATTGCGGCTGGCATCGGCATAAACAATCGCGCCTTCGTCGCCTGCCATACCGAATATCTGGTCCAGTTCGGCGATGAGATTGGCCTCAATGGGTGCTTCGGTCGCCGCACGAAAAACCACCAGCGGTCGCTTCCGGCCATAAAGATTAACCGTGGCATAGGGATAAGTACTGAGGAGACTGCGGACGCGTTGCATCAATTCAAGCGCTGCCGCCTGACTGTCGCAACTGCGCACCACCGCCAGCGGGTAAGGCAGCTTGAGTTTGGTGATTTGCACGGCCGCATGTTTCAGTTCGGGTTGCTTTGAAAAGGGGTCGGTTGCATCGCTCGCCACGGCATTGGCACCCGGCGAATTCATGAACTGATTGCCCCAATGCATGGGTATCCAGGCGCGGCCTTTTTTCAGACCCTCGCCTTCGCTGACCCGTACGGTCATTGCGCCTCGGGCGTTGGTCACTTTGACCAAATCACCGGCCTCGAGACTACGGTGGCGCATGTCGCAAGGATGCATCGCGAGCAAGGGTTCGTCTTCCAGATTGAAGAGGCGTGGCACTGTCCCGGTCCGGCTCATGCCGTGCCAGTGATCACGCATCCGCCCTGAAAGCAGGCTGATCGGCAAATTGAGCGTCGTCGTTTCAGCGGTCGGCTGATGCTCGATCGCGACAAAGCGCGCCTTGCCATCAGGCGTCGGAAAAACGCCGTCCTCATAAAGCCGAACCTTGCCGGCGGTCGCGCCTTCGGGATAGGGCCACTGTTGCGGGCCATTGACTTCGAGCAAGGCGTAACTCAGACCGGTAATATCCAGATCGCGGCCACGGGTGCTTTCACGATGTTCGTTAAAAATCGCTTCAGCATCGGTATAAGGAAAAAGCTTTTGCGCCCCGGCATGATCCAGCTTCTGGCCAAGGCGACGGGCGAAATCAACCACAATTTCCCAATCGTGGCGCGCCTCACCCGGTGCCTGAACAGCCGGCATGACGCGGGTAATGCAGCGCTCGGAATTGGTCACGGTGCCGTATTTTTCCCCCCAGCCGCTGGCGGGCAGCAATAAATCAGCGTAGTCAGCGGTATCGGTATTGCCATAGGCTTCCTGCAGGACGACATACTCGGCCGCTTGCAGCGCTTCGCGCACCGCCGCCTGATTCGGCAATGACTGCGCCGGATTGGTACAGGCAATCCACACCGCCTTGATCTCGCCGGTTTTCAGGCTTTTAAAGAGGTCGACCGCAGACTTCCCTGGTTGGCTGGGGACAAACGGCACGCCCCAGAAACGGGCCATCTCGGCGCGATGAGCCGGGTTGCCGAGGTCACGGTGGGCCGACATCAGGTTCGACAAGCCACCCACTTCACGTCCGCCCATGGCATTCGGTTGCCCGGTCAAAGAGAACGGGCCGGCGCCCGGCTTGCCGACCTGCCCGGTCGCCAAATGCAGGTGAATGATCCCGGCGTTGTTGTGGGTGCCGTGGACTGACTGGTTCAATCCCTGGCAATACATCGACAACGCGGCCTTGCTACGACCAAACCACGTCGCCGCTTGGACAATATCGGCCACCGTAAGACCGCAAATTTCGGCGACCACGTCGGGCGAATAGTTTTTCACGACTTCGCTCAGGGCGCTGAAGCCACTGGTATGCGCCTCGATGTAGGACTGATCGACCAGCCCCTCATTGATCAGCACATGAAGCATGCCGTTGAACAAGGCGATGTCAGACCCCGGCTTGAGCGCCAGATGGAGGTCGGCGATCGCGGCGCTTTCCGAAAAACGCGGGTCGGCGACAATGATCTTTAGCTCAGGATTCGCCGCCTTGGCATCTTCAATAAAACGGAAAATAATCGGATGCGCCACCGCCGGGTTGGCCCCGGCGATGAAAATCACCTCTGCTTGCAAAATGTCTTCGTAGCTACAAGGCGGCGCGTCAGCACCCAAGGTCTGTTTATAACCGGCAACGGCTGACGACATGCAAAGTCGCGAATTGGTGTCGACGTTGTTGGTGCCGATCAATCCTTTAGCCAACTTGTTAAAGACGTAATAATCTTCGGTCATCAATTGACCGGATATATAGAAAGCGACCGAATCAGGGCCATGTGCCCGGATAGTTTCGGCAAAGCGCGTTGCCGCTTCGTCCAGCGCCGCGTCCCAGGAAATGCGTTGACGATTTGCGCCACGATTCTCGCGCTTCTCCGGAAATTGCAGGCGATAGCTTGAGTCCGCGGTCAAATGCAGCGTTGCCCCTTTGGTACAAAGACGGCCTCGATTAGCGGGATGTGCAGGGTCGCCGCGGACCCCGGAAATTGTGCCGTTATCGGTTTCGATGAGCACGCCGCAACCGACGCCGCAATAACAACAGGTGGATTTGACTTCAGTTTTCATGATTTTCCTTCCGGGATGACTACAGCAACAGCCATGCCACCTTTAAAAATCATGGGCTTAAACAAAAAACAGGGCAAATCCAAAATGAATTTGCCCTGTTTTGGTGCGTCGACCGCAGCAGTCGTCCCTATTTGATGCGTTGCAACTTGGGACGCCCTCCTTCTGGGCGTGGCGGCTCAGGTGGCTCAGGTGTTAAATCGTCATCCGGCGTTTCTAAAATCTCGGCATCAGAACCCGCCTCAATCTCAAAAGCCATCCCCGCGCCGTTTTCCCGCGAATAAATCGCAGACACTTGCTCGACCGGTACGGATATTTTGCGAGAAACACCACCAAACCGCGCCTGAAACTCAATCAATTCGTTGCCAATTTGAAACTGGCTGGTCGCATCCGGCCCAATATTAAGGACGATTTGACCATCATTGATGAATTCACGCGGCACTCTAGTGCGCAAATCAACCTGAACCGCGATATTGGGCGTAAAGCCGTTATCGCAGCACCACTCCCAAATGGCACGCAGCAGATAAGGTTTGGTAGATGGAAGCCCCATAGCTTATTTGCGCATGGCCTTTTCAGACGGCGTCAGCGCGTCAATGAAACCCTGACGGCTGAAAATACGCTCGGCGTACTTCATCAACGGCGCGGCAGCCTTGCCGAGATCAATGCCATAGTGATCGAGACGCCATAGCAGCGGTGCGATCGCGACGTCGAGCATGGAAAACTCATCGCCCAACATGAATTTCTGCTTATTGAAGATCGGAATGATCTCGGTCAAACGTGCCCGGATTTCCTGACGCGCCTTGTCGGCCGTTTTGCCGTTCTTTTCAATCAATTCCATGAAGGAAAAGATCTCGCGCTCCATGCCCACCAAAAGCTGGCGAGCCCGGGCACGCATGATCGGGTCAGCCGGCATCAGTTGTGGATGCGGGAAACGTTCGTCAATGTATTCATTAATGATATTCGGCTCGAACAGAACCAGATCGCGCTCAACCAACACCGGCACGCGGTTGTGCGGGTTGATGGCAGCCATTTCTTCCGGTTTGTTAAACAGATCGACATCAATCACCTGAAAATCCATGCCCTTTTCAAAAAGGACAATACGGCAGCGATGACTAAAGGGGCAGGTTGTGCCCGAATAAAGATTCATCATTTGTGGTAACCCTCAAAATGCGATTCGGCATCGGGGGCCGGCCAAAGGCCAACCCGCGATGCCGTTAGCTGATCCTGGATGGATCAGTGAATATCTTTCCAGTATTCCTTCTTCAGTGCGTAAGCAACCACGAAGAGCAAGCCCAGGAAGGCGAGTACAAAGAAACCGAGTTTGCGGCGGAATTCCTGTTGCGGTTCGCCCATCCACACCATGAAGCCAACCAGATCAGAAACAGCCTTGTCAAATTCAGCGGGTGCCATTTGACCCGGAACCGCTACTTCCAACTTGTGCGTTTCGTGATTCAAGACTTGCTGACCTTGCAGACCGTAGAGAACGTGCGGCATACCCACATTCTCAAAAACGGTGTTGTTCCAGCCAGTCGGGCGATTCTCATCACGGTAAAACGAACGCAAATAGGTGTAAACCCAGTCAGCGCCGGCTCCCGCATTACCTGCCTCACCGCGAGCCCGGGTGATGATGGTCAAATCAGGTGGGGTTGCCCCAAACCACTGTTTTTGCTCATCAGCACGCGCCGCGATGCGCATCAATTCACCGATTTTGTCGGAGGTGAACATCAGGTTGTCTTTGACCTGCTGTTCACTCAGCCCCAAAGCCACCAGGTTTTGGTAACGCATGTAGGATGCGCCGTGGCAATTCAAGCAGTAATTGACGAACAATTTTGCACCGTTTTGCAGTGCAGCCTTATCGCTAACAGAACCAGGCCACTTGTCGATGGGCGCTCCACCGGTGCTGGCAAATGCCATCACCGGTGCGAAGAGTAATGCGATCAGAAATTTTTTCATTTTTTCATCCTCACTTCATCGTCACGCGTTCAGGCACCGGCTTGAACTTGTCCATCCGGGACCACCAAGGCATACCGAGGAAGAACCCAAAATAGAAAACCGTGCAGATTTGCGAAATCACCTCACCCATTGGCGATGGTGAAAGCGTTCCCAAGTAGCCGAGAATGAAGAAGCAAATTACGAAAAGACCAATCATTACTTTAGTGATCGGGCCGCGATAACGGATCGACTTCACTGGACTACGGTCGAGCCAAGGAAGCAAGGCGAAAATAACGACCGAAGCCCCCATGCCAACAACGCCCCAGAACTTTGCATCAAGCCCGAAGAAGTTCCAAACCATCGCCCGAAGAATCGAGTAGTAAGGCGTGAAGTACCAGACCGGCGCGATATGCGGCGGCGTCTTCAGCGGATCAGCGGGATAGAAGTTAGGCGTCTCAAGGAAGTAACCACCACCCTCTGGTGCGAAGAACATGACAGCAGAGAAGACCATGAGGAAAACGACGACCCCCACAATATCCTTCACCGTGTAATAAGGGTGGAATGGAATGCCGTCACGCGGAATACCGTTTTCATCCTTGTTAGCTTTGATCTCGACACCATCCGGGTTATTTGAACCGGTTTCGTGCAAAGCCAATACGTGGGCTGCCACCAAGCCAACCAGCACGAGCGGGAAAGCAATCACGTGGAAGGAGAAGAAACGGTTCAGCGTTGCATCACCCACAACGAAGTCACCGCGAATGATCAGTGACAAATCGGAGCCGATGACCGGAATCGCCGAGAACAGATTGACAATGACCTGCGCGCCCCAGTAGGACATCTGTCCCCATGGCAAGAGATAGCCGAAGAACGCTTCGCCCATCAAAACCAGGAAAATACCCACGCCAAACAGCCAGGTCAGTTCACGGGGCTTACGATATGAACCGTAAATCAAGCCACGGAACATATGCAGGTAAACGACAATGAAAAAGGCCGAAGCGCCTGTCGAATGCATGTAGCGAATCAGCCAACCGCCGGGCACATCACGCATGATGTATTCAACCGAAGCGAATGCAATAGGCACACCATTTGCGTTCAGCGCGGCATCCGGCTTGTAATGCATGACTAGGAAAATACCGGTAACGATCTGTATGACCAGCACCAGCAAGGCGAGCGAACCAAAGAAATACCAGAAGTTGAAGTTCTTCGGGCAATAATACTCGGAAAGATGACCTTTCCAAAGTGAAGTTGCCGGGAAACGGGCATCCAACCACTCAAGAGCATTTCCGCCGAGCGAGCCGTCAGATTTGTATTTTTCGAAATTGCCAGCAGCCATTTCTATGCTCCCTTCTTGTCTTCGCCGATGATGATACGGGTATCCGAGAGATACACGTGCGGCGGCACTTCGAGATTCGTCGGAGCTGGCTTTGATTTATAAACTCGGCCGGCAAAGTCGAAGGTTGATCCGTGGCAGGGGCAAAGGAAGCCACCAAGCCAGTCGCCAGGCATTCCTTCGTCCGCACCCGACTTGAACTTGGAGGACGGCGAGCAACCCAAGTGGGTACAAATACCGACCACAACCATCAGCTCAGGCTTAATCGAACGGGTATCGTTCTTGGCATAGGCTGGCTGCTGATCCTTTTCCGACTTCGGATCAGCGACGGCATCACTCAGCTTGGTCAGCGTTTCGAGCATTTCTTTTGTGCGATTGATAATCCAGACTGGCTTGCCGCGCCATTCAACGGTCATCATTTGACCCGGCTCGAGCTTGCTGATATCGACTTCGACCGGAGCGCCTGCTGCCTTGGCGCGTTCGGATGGAAGCAAGCTGGACACGAACGGCACGAGTGCAGCAACTGCACCCACTCCGCCCACGGCCGCGGTAGCAACGATCAAACGCCGTCTACCACAGTCCATTTTTCCTTGTTTGCTCATAACGCTGACCCCTAAAGGAATTGGATGGGATTAAAAATAAACGCTGGATTATACGACATCCGACCCTGCGATAAAAGCTGTTGTCAGCGTAGATACGTTTTACGCTCACGTAGTGATTGCGCAAGCGTTCCACTATCGACATACTCGAGCTCTCCACCGACGGGCACACCTCGAGCAATGCGGGTCACAGATAGCCCCTTTGAGCCCAGCAAGGCTGTCACGTAATGTGCCGTGGCCTCACCTTCATTGGTGAAGTTGGTGGCCAGAATAACTTCGGTGACCACACCGTCGAGTGCGCGAGCCATGAGCTGCTCAAGACCAAGCTCACGAGCACCAACACCATCAAGCGGAGAAATTCGCCCCATCAAAACGTAATAAAGACCCTGATAGGCTTGGGTTTGCTCCATCATGTTCATATCAACGGGCGTCTCAACAACGCAAAGCAGAGAAGCGTCACGATGAGTCGAGACACATCGTTGACAGATATCTGCCTCGGTGAATGTATTACAGCGCCGACATCGTCGGATAGCCAGCAACGCATGCTGCACCGCGTCACCAAGACGTTGAGCGCCTTGCCGATCATATTGCAAAAGGTGATAAGCCATGCGCTGAGCCGATTTTGGCCCAACCCCCGGCAAACAACGCAGCGCCTCAATCAGCGCCTCAAGACCGGAAGGGTTCACCTAGAAGGGGAGCTTGAAACCTGGAGGCAAATTAAGCCCTGCCGTGAACCCTGACATTTTTTCCTGACTGAGCGCCTCACCACGTCGCATGGCATCGTTAACCGCCGCCGCAATCAAGTCTTCAAGCATTTCTCGATCATCCATTACTGTAGGATCAATACTCACACGGCGAACGTCATGTGAGCAGGTCATAACAACCTTGACCATCCCCGCTCCTGCCTGACCTTCAACTTCAATTTGAGCCAATTGTTCCTGACCCTTTTTCATGTTTTCCTGCATTACCTGCGCCTGCTTCATGAGGCCGGCAAGACCACCCTTCATCATTTCGATTACTCCATTCGTTAGTCTATGGGTTTGATAGAGGACTCAACAAGTGACGCATCAAATGTCTCAATGACATCACGGACAAACACATCCTGCTCTATTGAGGAAATAGCCCCGCTGAGACGCTTCTGCTTTTCACGGCTTGCCGTTTCCGCAGGAGTATTTGCATCCGATTGTGCCAGCTCGAAGCGAAGCAACAATGGCTGGCCAAAATATTCGCTTAGCGACCGCTGCAATTTTTCAGGCCCCGGCTTCATCTGCAAATGAGCATGTGCCGGGGCAATACGCAACAAACACTCGCCATCTTTGAATTGACGTAATTCACAATGCTGCGCAAGCGTGCGCGGCAAGCCCGTTAATGACAACGACGCGACAATTTGATGCCAATCGTGCTCCTGAGGCTGCTTCGACGACTCCAAGATACCGGACAGCGCAGAATTACTGGCAGCAAGCTGCACCGGGGCAATGGTTAAAGCAGGGCTCGTTGCTGCAGACTCATTCAATCGCAAACGAGGCGCCACAGAGGAAATAACGTCAGCAACGCTGCTCGGGCGAAATGCATGCAACCTGAGCAATGTCATGACGAATCCAGCGTACTCGTCAGGTGCGACGGAAAGCTCTTTACGACCATGACTGGCAATCTGATACGCCAACTGAACATACTCAGGAGAAAATGCTGACGCCATACCGCGAAT
>JADKIP010000015.1:0-407500 GCA_016721185.1 Candidatus Dechloromonas phosphorivorans | reverse complement strand
CCACGATTACTAGCGATTCCGACTTCATGCAGGCGAGTTGCAGCCTACAATCCGGACTACGATCGGCTTTCTGGGATTGGCTCCCCCCGCGCGGGTTGGCGACCCTTTGTACCGACCATTGTATGACGTGTGAAGCCCTACCCATAAGGGCCATGAGGACTTGACGTCATCCCCACCTTCCTCCGGTTTGTCACCGGCAGTCTCGTTAAAGTGCCCAACTGAATGATGGCAATTAACGACAAGGGTTGCGCTCGTTGCGGGACTTAACCCAACATCTCACGACACGAGCTGACGACAGCCATGCAGCACCTGTGTTCAGGTTCCCTTTCGGGCACCAATCCATCTCTGGAAAGTTCCTGACATGTCAAGGGTAGGTAAGGTTTTTCGCGTTGCATCGAATTAATCCACATCATCCACCGCTTGTGCGGGTCCCCGTCAATTCCTTTGAGTTTTAACCTTGCGGCCGTACTCCCCAGGCGGTCAACTTCTCGCGTTAGCTACGGTACTAAAAGGTTTTACCCTCCCAACACCTAGTTGACATCGTTTAGGGCGTGGACTACCAGGGTATCTAATCCTGTTTGCTACCCACGCTTTCGTGCATGAGCGTCAGTATCGACCCAGGGGGCTGCCTTCGCCATTGGTGTTCCTCCACATCTCTACGCATTTCACTGCTACACGTGGAATTCCACCCCCTCTGCCGTACTCTAGCCTTGCAGTCACAAACGCAGTTCCCAGGTTAAGCCCGGGGATTTCACGCCTGTCTTACAAAACCGCCTGCGCACGCTTTACGCCCAGTAATTCCGATTAACGCTCGCACCCTACGTATTACCGCGGCTGCTGGCACGTAGTTAGCCGGTGCTTCTTATTCCGGTACCGTCATCTGCACAGGGTATTAACCCATGCATTTTCTTCCCGGCTGAAAGAGCTTTACAACCCGAAGGCCTTCTTCACTCACGCGGCATGGCTGGATCAGGGTTGCCCCCATTGTCCAAAATTCCCCACTGCTGCCTCCCGTAGGAGTCTGGACCGTGTCTCAGTTCCAGTGTGGCGGATCATCCTCTCAGACCCGCTACAGATCGTCGCCTTGGTGAGCTTTTACCTCACCAACTAGCTAATCTGATATCGGCCGCTCAATCAGCGCAAGGTCTTGCGATCCCCTGCTTTCCTGCTCACAGAATATGCGGTATTAGCGTAACTTTCGCTACGTTATCCCCCACTGAATGGTACGTTCCGATACATTACTCACCCGTTCGCCACTCGTCAGCGGAGCAAGCTCCCTGTTACCGTTCGACTTGCATGTGTAAGGCATGCCGCCAGCGTTCAATCTGAGCCAGGATCAAACTCTTCAGTTTAATCCAACCAAATCAACAATTCACTGACAGTAATTCTCATTACTTCGATGGATCTCTCCATCCGTGTGACTGCTTTAATGCTTTTGTGTGACCAAAGTCACTTCGCATCAAGGCACCCACACCTATCGGTTGTCCAAATTTTTAAAGATCATCTTCGCTGCGCCAGACCCAAAAGCCCGTCTGCAGCACAGAAGAAAGATTATGAACCCTTTCCTCCACTTCGTCAAGCTCAACGTTCATCTAACCGCTAATCCCGACCCTCATAAACCCTTGATACAGAGGCAAATTTTACTGGTTGCGGAGGCAGGACTTGAACCTGCGACCTTCGGGTTATGAGCCCGACGAGCTGCCAACTGCTCCACCCCGCGTCAGTGAGAGGGCGCATTATCCAGACCGACCCGTGGTACGTCAAGCGATATCTGGGGAATTAGGTATTTAGTTTTTCAACCACTCAACAAGAGTGGCCCACTGCTCGACGTCACGACGATGTTTGGCACGAGGCGGATCAAAAATAGTTGCACCTGCTGCTGCCACGTTAACGTAGTTCTGGGTATTCCTAATGTACGCAACAATCGGGATATCAAAATGGGTCAAAAACTCTTCCAACATGCTGGCAGCCTTGGTGCGTGGATCCACCCGCATTGCCACGATACCCACCTTTGTCCGCTGGCTACGCATTTCCGTACGTATTGAATTGAGGAAATCTTCAGTTGCTGCCATATCGAAAATCGAAGGCACCAGTGGGACAACAACTTTATCCACCGCACGGAGGTAGTCAGAAAGCTTGTAGCCCTGCAACCCTGCTGGCGCATCGACAACAACCCAATCAGCCTCGGTCGGCAAACTAACAGCGATCTGATTTCCGGCGAAATATCCGGTCAGCGGCGGCAGTGAAGCATCACGAAAAGCCATCCAGCGGAGGGCGGACTGCTGCCGATCAAGATCGCACAAGGTGGTTTTTTCACCGTTATTGGCAAAGTATCCAGACAAATTAGTGGCTAGCGTCGTTTTCCCCGCCCCGCCCTTCGGGTTTGCAACCAGAACTGCACGCATAGAGTCTCCATTTATTGTTTAATGTCTAATTATATTCGCCGCCCTAACAGGCGTCACAGATGCATAGAATGCATCGCACTATTTGAGATTATTCGGGCAAAGACATGGTTACAAAAGTGGCAAGCGACAGGCAAGGCATCCAGTCAATCGAAGTTGGCTTTCGACTACTCAGCGTTCTGGCTGCAACCAATCGGCCAATGATGTTGCGAGACATCGCCAAAGGTGCCTCAATGCCGGCAGCAAAGGCGCATCGTTATATGGTTAGTTTTTTGCGGATTGGCATTGTTGAGCAGGATGCGGGCAGCGGGCGCTACGACCTCGGGGCTTACGCGCTTGAACTTGGGCTATCCGGGCTTGGGCGACTCGACCCCGTTCGTCTATCAGGACCGATCCTGGAAGCACTATGCGAAGAGATTCAGGAAACCGTTGCGCTTGCCGTTTGGGGAAATCGCGGCGCGACCATTGTCCGGATCATCGACGCAGGCGCGCCTGTAACGATAACCCTCCGTGCAGGCACCGTACTCCCGCTCTACAGCTCTGCCACCGGCCGAGCTTTTTCAGCCTTCTACCGATCACCCTTCCTTAAAAAGATGCTCGATGAGGAATTACGCCAGATCGCCGAATCCAGCAAAACCGCTATTACAACAATACGACGCCAGCTGGAAAAGTCACTTACAGAAATTCGCGCTCGTGGCATTGGGCGGGCAACAGGGAGTTTGACACCCGGTATCAATGGCTTCAGCGCCCCCGTTTACGACCACACAGGCAGTATGGTGGCGGCCATAACGGCACTTGGATCAATGGGCGAGTTCGATGCCGAATGGGATAGCCCGCTCGCCAGCGCGATGATCTCCGCGGCGCAATCGTTATCACATCGCCTTGGATATCTATGTACCGCAAAGCAAATTAAGGCTTAGTCCAAAGAGTGCCAGAGCTACAGTCCCCTATTTTCCTGGTCGAATTTCGTAAGCCGACTGTTCGCAAGAAACCAAATCTGTCCTAATCAGCGCCAATTCACCCCGATGAGGGAAGCGAACAAGACCGCTGTAAAGCACATGGCTTTGTAATATTTTGGGTAAAAACTCTGCAAGAAAAGACGCCGAATGATATTCAATGAAAATAGCAGGGATAGACGAAAGAAAATCATCACTTAAACTCAGGAAATTCCACTCACCCCCTTCAATATCACATTTCAGCAAGCCAATTTCTCCGTACTGAATGACAATCTGACCCAAGAAACTCTTCATTCCTAATGCTTGGACAGCAACCAAACGTTGCGCTGAAACCATCTTCCCTGAAAAAATTGAATTAGCTACCGCGTCTTGCTCCCCTAAAAAAAGAACAACTTCACCATCACAATCACTCAAAGCTGCTTGATACAACACAGCGTCCGTCACCGCCAGATTTGCTTTCAATGCAATGAAATTAGCAGGATCTGGCTCAAGAGCAACAAGACGAACGTCCTTGCGCAAAGCATGGCAGGCCAACGAAAACGAACCAATATTCGCGCCTAGGTCGAGCACAAGGGGGCTCTCACCTAACAAATGAAGAAGCTCTAGGGGGTACGCTTTACCACCCAAAACTTCAGAAACAATTTTCAAATTGTAAGCAGTAAGACCTTGCATAGATAACTTCCAGATTAAAAGTTAAGCGGTTAACTTGCGGCGAAAATAAGCGATAGTCTCTTTCAATCCATCCTCAAGCCCCACTTTAGGCGCCCACTCAATAATGGATTTCGCCTTGGCAATATCCGGCTGGCGCTGAGCAGGGTCGTCCTGCGGCAACGGAAGAAAGATCAACTCACTTTTCGAACAAGTAAGGCGAAGCACCGCCTCGGCCAACTCTCGAATAGTGAATTCCACCGGATTTCCGAGGTTGACCGGACCAACCTCTTCCTCCTGCTTCATCATCGCCAGTAAGCCATCAACCAAATCATCGACATAACAGAACGAGCGTGTCTGCTGCCCATCACCGTACAAAGTAATGGGCTCGCCGCTTAATGCCTGCACAATGAAGTTGCTCACTACCCGGCCATCGCGGGGGTGCATCCGTGGGCCATAGGTATTAAAGATGCGAACCACACGAATATCGACGCCGCTTTGCCGGTGATAGTCGAAAAATAGGGTTTCAGCACAACGCTTTCCTTCATCGTAACAAGCACGTGGTCCAATCGGGTTAACGTTTCCCCAATAACTTTCCGTTTGCGGATGCTGCTTCGGATCACCGTAAACTTCACTCGTGGAAGCTTGCAAAATCCGCGCCTGCCGACGCTTGGCCAAGCCCAGCATATTTATCGCGCCAAGGACGGATGTCTTGGTCGTCGAAACGGGATTATTCTGATAATGAACAGGGCTCGCCGGGCAGGCGAGATTGTAGATTCGATCCACTTCCACATATATTGGTAACCAGATATCGTGGCGAACGAGCTCAAAATTCGGCTTGAGCAATAAATGGCGAATATTTTCTTTTGTGCCGGTGTAGAAATTATCCAGGCACAACACCTCATCTCCCGCCGCAACCAGCCTTTCACAAAGGTGAGAGCCAATAAAACCGGCCCCTCCCGTCACCAAAGTCGTTGGAGTCATTTTGAAACCTCATGTTCTGTTGCCCACTTTTGCCACATCCCCCACAACGCCGTCTCAAAGTTTCGAGCAAAACGTGGCGCATTAAAAAGTGGAGACTCAAGTGCCTGTTGACGCAACCTAGCACGCGTACCTGCGAGCTGTACCAGATCGCCTGAAAAGTTCACAGCCTTGGCAACGTAGGCATCATCATCCAATGCAATCCAGTCAGCCAAACCCGCGTTATGATTAATCGTCTCCCCCATATGTGAAAGAAAACGGTCACCACACCGGGCAATCAGCGGCACGCCCATCCATATTGCTTCAACACTGGTTGTTCCACCTGGGTAAGGAAAAGGGTCGAGGGCAATATCGACCCGCTGATAGGCGGCCAAAAGTTCGGCTCGCGGCGCCCCTCCCTCCATGATCAAGCGGTCAGCCGCAATGCCAAAATCAGCGAAGCGCTGACAAGTAGATGCATAGAGATCAACATCGTTCAACTGCCCGGTTTTCAAAAACAACCGAGAGTTGGGTACCGCATGAAGCACTCGGGCCCACACAGCGACTACCTCATCGCCCATCTTCGCCAAATTATTAAAACAACCGAAGGTGACATAGCCGTTAACTAACGCCGGCAGAGGCCCGACTTCCATGGCGAGTTTGGGTGGTGTGAAACACAAATAACTCTCCGGCAACCGCCAGATTTTTTCGGTGAAATGAGCCGCCTCATTGGCCGGTGTAACAAATGAGTCACCCAGTAGATAATCAATTTCCGCAACACCCGTCGTCGCAAAATACCCTAGCCAACTGACTTGCACTGGTGAGGGCTTCCAGGCAAAAACAGGAAGCCGATTACCCGCTGTATGGCCCGAGGCATCAATAAGAACATGAATCCCATCGGCGTGAATCATCCTCGCGGCATCTTCGTTGCTACGGTCGGACAACGGCTTCCAGGCTGAAAAAAATGGTGCCACGCGCGCGCTTAGATCATCGAAATTCAAATTTGTCGGATAAGCAATCAGTTCAATGCGTGCTGGGTCAATATGAGTAACCAGGCACTCTAACCAATGCCCAACAGCATGGTTGCGCAAATCACCGGAAACCAAACCAACACGCAAACGACCAGGCGAGGGCGTAGATATCCAACTCAAAAATCTCGCCCCAGTAATACGGTCCAGCAAAGCGCCATATTGGCGTGCTTCTTCGAGATAATACGAAACAGAAGTACTCGACCCGCAACAATGATTAAAGAGCAGATTGCTGAACATCTCAGCGTCATCCGGCTTGAAACTCAGGCCCCGTCGATAGCTTGCCTCCGCTGCTCGAAGATGCCCTTGCTGGCGAAGCACCCCACCCAAGTTGTTATAGGCCTCTACATACTTGGGGCTTACTGCGAGAAGTTCCTGATAAATACGCTCCGCCTCTTTTAGCTGCCCTTGCTCACTGACGGTAAGAGCAAGATTCAGTCGAGCTTCAAAAAAGTCAGGTTTAAGCGTCAGCGCCTGCCGAAAACTGGCAACCGCTTCACTGAGGCGCCCCTGTTCGCGTAGGGTACTGGCTAAGTTGTAATACGCTTCAGCATAGTCAGGCCGAGACACCAGAGCCCGCCGCAAAAAGGCTTCTGCCTCGGCTAACCGACCCTGCTTTCTCAAAACATTACCCAGGTTATTGCAAACCTCGGGGTAATTTGGCTGAATCGCCAGCGCCCCCAAGTAGGCAACCTCGGCCTCGGCAAAGCGCTTCTGCTCGTAAAGCATCACGCCCAAGTTATTGTTAGCCTCAGCGAAATTTCCATTCAAGGCCAGCGCTTTCCGATAACAGGCCTCAGCTTCGTCGAGTTGACCTTGCAACTTAAGCGTCGTGCCAAGATTGTTATGTGCATCGGCAAAACATGGATTGATACCTATTGCCCTGCGATGGCAAGCCGCCGCCTCCACAAGACGGCCCAAATCACCCAGTATCAATCCGAGATTTGTTCGCGCCTGCGCGTCACGCGGCAGCAACTGCACCGACCGCTGCGTTGGACGAAGGGCGGCGGCACTTTTGCCTTGTGATCGGAGCAACGCCCCAAGAACCTTCCAGCCAAAGCCATGCAGCGGAAAACGCTCAGTCATCGCAATAGCCAGCGGAACGCCTTCGCTATAGCTTCCCTGATCAAGTAGTTGAATCAGTGCAGCCTCCTCCGCCGCAGTTGGCCGAACACCTTTGTTCAAAGATTTTTTTGCCGCCAGCGACGGGGAAACGGGCTTGTCTAGCTCAGAATGGTCCAAAAGTGCCAAAAGTGCATCAAAGGCCTGCCCCGCCAGTCCGTGTGATTTCCCCAGCGCCAAAACTTCCCGGGCATCGTCACGCTGCCCCGCCTGCATCAGCGCTTCGGCATATACCAACCAGTGTTCCGCCGTCTCAGGGTCAGCCTCCAAAGCGACTAACAAATAAGGTAACGCCGCCTCCGGCCGCTGTAACTGGAAGATGAGCAAGCCGAGTTGATAGTTGGCCAGTGGATGCCGTGGATCAGCTTGCAGTACCGCACGATAGACAGTTTCAGCAGCCTCCAATTGACCCGCATGATGGTACTCAATGGCCTTGCTACAAATATCGCCCAGCGTTGGCGACAAAGACGGAGGATGTAGTTTTGGATCGGTCATGGAAGAACTCTAAACTGAAATTATGGAACGTCACGCACTTCCGCCGACTTTTCGTCGTAAGAGTACCCATAACAGCGACAGTCACGGTGAACTGAAAAATAAGGCAAAAATACCCTAAAGTTTTCCCGACAGCCTCCGTAAATTGATTCAACGGTAGAACAAATTGATTGCTCTACCCAGATTTGAAGCGGTTAGCGCAAAGCGCTGGCCAAATGGCTAACTGATCCAAGGAGATACAAAATGGCACAAGTTATCAACACAAACGTATCGTCACTCAATGCACAACGCAATTTGACGAAATCGCAATCTGATCTGGCTACTTCGCTGCAACGCCTGTCTTCCGGCCTGCGCATCAACAGCGCCAAAGACGACGCAGCAGGCTTGGCCATTTCTAGCCGGATGAGCTCACAAATCAGCGGCATCAATCAAGCCCAACGTAACTCCAACGACGGCATCTCTCTGGCGCAAACGGCTGAAGGCGCGCTGGCCAGTGTCAGCGACTCCCTGTCCCGGATGCGCGAACTGGCTGTACAGGCTTCCAACGCCACCAACAGCGCCTCCGACCGCGCCGCACTTCAGCTAGAAGTTGAACAACTGGTCCAGCAAATTAATACGGTAGCCAGCCAGTCCTCATTCAACGGTGTCAAATTGCTTGACGGTACCTTCAACGCACAAAGCTTCCAGGTCGGCGCCAACGCCGGCGAAACGATTGCAATTAATTCGATTGCCAGCGCCAAGACGGATGCCCTGGGTGTCGGCACAACCTCCTCATACTCGACAAAAGTCGCTGGCGCCCTCGCCGCCGGTAATATTGCCGCCGGTGGCATCACGGTCAATGGTTACGGCATCGGCCCCACCCAGCGCGACGGCGTTTCTGCTGCAGGCGGCAATGACAGCGCAATTGCCAAGGCAGCAGCCTTCAATGCTGTCTCTGGCCAGACAGGCGTAACGGCTACCGCAGGCGCAACCACGGTTACCGGTGTCGCAGCAACCACGTTCACGGCAATTGCCGGAACTGCAGCCGACAGCATCTACGTCAATGGCGTCAACATCGGTGCTGTTGCAGCCGGCACCAACGCAACCGGCATGGGCAATAACGTCTCGGCCGCTATCAATGCCGTATCCAACCAGACCGGCGTTACCGCAACCTTCAGCACAACGACTGGCGCTATCTCGCTGACTGCTGCCGACGGCCGCAACATCAGCCTGATGGCCGGCACTGGCGGCGCTTCAGCAGCCAAGACTGGCTTGACCGCAGCCACCTACTCCGCCGCCGGTGTTACCGGCGCTGGCGCTGCCGCTGCGGGCGCCCTGGCTGCCGGCGACCTGACGATCAACGGCTATGATATCGGTGCTGTTTCCGCCGGAACCAATGCCACAACTCAAGGCGACAACGTCGCTGCCGCCATTAATGCTCTGACCAGCAAGACCGGCGTCACAGCCGCCACTGATGGCGCAGGTACTTTGACCTTGACCACCGCTGCTGGGCAAGACATCAGCATCAGTGGCAGCTTGACGAACCAAGCTACAACGGTAACCAGAACCGGTTTTGATGCTACTCAATTGAATTCCAATACCGCCTCAGTCTCGCGTGGAACGGTCTCACTAAATTCGACAGGTAGCGCGGGCATAACCTTGAACGGTGCTGATATCGCACGAGCAGGCCTAACGTCAGCATATACAGCAGCAACTGCCACTTTCGGTGCAGGCGTATCATCGGTCGACCTTAAGACCGCTGCCGGTGCTCAGAATGCCATCGCAACCATTGATTCCGCCTTGGCCAACATCAACTCGAGTCGAGCCAATCTTGGTGCAGTGCAGAACCGTTTCAGCGCAGTGGTGAGCAACCTGGCAACTTCGTCAGAAAATCTGAGCGCAGCACGCAGCCGGATCATGGATGCCGACTTCGCTCAGGAAACCGCCACGCTGACCCGTGCGCAGATTCTGCAACAGGCAGGTACCGCGATGCTGGCCCAAGCTAACTCCGTGCCGCAAAACGTGCTGAGCCTGCTGCAATAATCCTGACCCCGGCCCGGCCCCGCGCCCGGCCGTAACACACCGGGCGCGGTGGCGGAAACGCCTCGCGCCCTTTGTCCATAAAGCCAGGAGCTGGCCATGAATATTTCTTCTGTGAGCAACAACGCGCCCTCAAACACAACCGCACAACAACCGTTGACAGCTGATGTGCGTCAAGTGCGGGCAACTCAGAACAGTAGTTCAACACCCGTGCAGACCGCACAGGCAGTTGAGCAAACGCAAAAAGTCGAGCCTAGCCGCCAGCAAGTTGAAGAAGCGGCTAAAACAGTCAATGAGTTTTTGAAGCCAATTAATAATTCAATCAACTTCAGCCTGGATGAAGACACCGGGATTACCGTCGTCAAGGTGATCGATGTCGCGACGAAGGAAGTTATTAGGCAGATACCTTCCGAGGAAATGCTGGTAATTGCCAAGGCAATCGACCAGATGAAGGGCCTTTTGGTGCAGCAAAAAGCGTAAACTACGCAATCACCTATTAACGGAGGCGCGCTATGGCCATCTCATCTCTCGGCGCTGGTTCAGGAATCGATCTCAATAGCATCGTCACGAGTTTGATGCAGGTTGAGCAGCAGCCTCTACTTGCCTTGCAGACCAAAGAAGCGACTTACCAAGCCCGGATCTCGGCGCTGGGTAATCTCAAGAGCGGCTTGTCTTCGTTGCTAACTGCTTCGCAATTCATGGTGCTGAATGTTGGGCAAAATCCAAACGACAAATTTGCCAGCTTCAAGGCTACGTTGGCAGATACCACCATCGCCACCGCTACGGCAGCATCCGGCGCAGTCGTTGGCAACTACAATCTGGAAGTGACTGCCCTCGCCGTATCACATCGCCTGACGAGCCCTGATAGTTTAGATATCCCCGGTGCAGCCGCAGTCACTGCCGGCCTGGCGGCCGGGGGCACGCTAAAGATCGAACTGGGTACACAGTCTGGTCTCAGTGGCGCTTATGCCTTCGCAGCCGACACCGCTCGCGAGTTAAATGTAACGGTCGCAGCAGGTAGCACGCTGGAGCAGATGCGGGACGCAATCAATACCGCAGCAGCCGATGGCCGCGTCAGCGCCACCATCATCAACGGCACTAACGGCAAGCAGTTGGTACTGAGCAGCAGTCAAACCGGTTTGTCCAATGTAATGAAACTCTCTGGCGTCAGCGGATTTGACTTTGACCCAAGCGGCGCAGGTTCAGGTGTTTTGTCACAGGATTCCCTGAAGGGTGGGCAAGCGGCCACCAATGCTGCCTATAAATTAAATGGCATCGCAGGCACCAGCAGTACCAATTCAGTCACCGGCGCGCTCGATGGGGTAACCCTGAGTTTGCTCAAGACCACGTCAGGAACGCCAACCACACTGACCGTTACCAAAGATAGCACCACCCAGTTGGTTTCTGCTTTGGGCAGCTTTATCAAAGCTTATAACGAGTCTGCCGGCGTCATGAAGAACCTCGGCTATTACGATGCAACCACAAAAAAAGCGGGGGCACTCCAAGGTAACGCGACGTTACGCAGCGTCCAGAACGAAACGCGGAACCTGTTGCAGACCAAAGCGGGCGGCACCTCCGTTTATCAAACATTGTCCGACATCGGCGTTTCAATCCAGAAGGATGGCACGCTGGCGCTCAACACAACGAAACTGACTGCGGCCATCGCGGCTGACTTTAGCGGTGTTTCGACGCTGGTCTCAACAGTTGGCTCTTCCTTCAAAAGCAATATCGATAATGTGGTTGGCAGCACAGGGAGTATCACTAACGCTACCGATGGGATAAACCGATTAATCAGCGATCTTGATAAGCGGGCGAACGCGTTGCAAAGCCGTCTGACCACCATAGAAAGCCGTTACCGCAAACAGTTTTCGGCGCTCGACACCTTGGTTACCAGCATGAATGGGACAAGCGCTTACCTCACCCAGCAACTGGCTAACTTGCCAGGTGCTTACAGATCAAACAATAACTAGGAAATCCAACAATGTTCGGCATGATGCGCAGCCCCGCAGAGAGTTACGCCAAGGTCGGCGTCGAGGCAGCAGTTGAGTCCTCCGATCCCCACCGTTTAATTTTGATGCTTTTCGATGGTGCGATTACTGCAGTTTCCTTGGCCCGGATTCATATGAAATCAGGCGATATTGCCCAAAAAGGCATGGCTACATCCAAGGCGATTGATCTGATCGCTAATGGCTTGCTAGCCAGTCTGGACATGTCGGCAGGGGGCGATCTTGCTGAACGTCTGGCGGCGCTTTACGAGTACATGACCCAGCGACTACTTTTTGCCAATCTGAAAAACAATGTCGCAGCGCTGGATGAGGTTGGAGAGTTATTGGCTAGTTTACGTGAGGCCTGGGCAGAGATTGCACCAGGTAAACAACAGGCAGCAGCCTGATTAATGCGCCCTCTTACGTATTACCAAGCCTTGCTTGAGCACTCCCAACACATGGCAAGCCTGGCGTGTGATCAGGCTTGGAATGATTTAGCAAAAACTGAGTTGGAACGCCGCTCGTTAATTTCGCAGTCGCCCAAAATGATCCTATCAACGCTTCCGATTAGCGAACAGTTGGCCATCAGGGCGCTTATTGAGCAAATTCAGCAATGCGACCAAACGGTTCGGGAGTATCTGATGCCATGGCGAGATAGCGTTGGCAACCTGCTGGCTCGCCTTGAAACAAAAGCTTAATCCCGCAGCATGATCCCGCCTGACGTTGCCAGCAGTTTGCGGCAGATACTGCCGGATCAGCAGGCGGCGACCAATACGCAGACGATGCCGGTCGCTGCGGCGCAAAAGATCGCCGATGTTTTATCCAATCTGGTACCCGGCCAACGCGTGTTGGCGGAGATCCAGGCACTGTTGCCGAATGGCAACTATCGCGCCATCGTCGCGCAGCGGGAAATTACCCTAGCCTTGCCGTTCTCAGCCAAGGCCGGCGATACGCTGGAGCTTGAGGTTGCGGAAAACGATGGCAAGATTGCCCTGGCATTTGTCGCCAACCGTTCAACTGGCGAGCAGGCGGGAAAACTTAACGATTCAGCGGCGACGACACTAAGTCAGACAGGAAAGTTGATTGGGGATTTGCTTAATGGCATCAGCGACCAAGGCAAACGCGCCGCCCCTGCACCGCTTAACGGCAATTTGCCGCTGGTCGATGATTTCCCTGACCAGGCTGCAAACCTTGCGCCCATATTGAAAGACGCGCTGACCAAGAGTGGCGTTTTCTACGAGTCGCATCAGGCTCGCTGGGTAGCCGGTGAGTTACCGACAGCCGCACTCAAACTGGAGCCGCAAGGGAAGTTTTCAATCACGCCACCAACGGTGACGTTCAACGCTGCACTACCGGCAATCAGCGCTGGTGCCGGTGCCGGCACCATTACCAGTGCCGGCGAGGCCGTAACAATTGCGAACGGGGCAAGCCCAGACGATGCGGCAATCAATTCGCTAGGTGCCGCCATCAAGCAGGACGAACCAGGTAAGCAAAATGCAACCGCCACAAACACTGCTGCGGTCGACGGCAATTCAGCGGCAAAAACCCCGGATACGGGCAAGGCGGTTAATGTCGCGACAAATACCCAGGCTGCAACCCAAAGCAGCCAACCTGGCGCACCGGCGAATGCAATGCCGCGTGATCTGGTACCGATTGTTCAGCAGCAACTGGATGCCCTGTCGACACAAAATTACGCCTGGCAGGGTCAAATTTGGCCGGGCCAGCAGATGCAGTGGGAAATTGGCGAGAACCCGGATGGAGCGCGCTCAACCGAAAACGATGCAATCGCCCGATGGCAAACCCGGCTAAAACTGGTCTTGCCGATGCTGGGCGGCATTGACGCCATTTTGCGCTTGAACCCGGCCGGCGAAGTTAGCGTCACCCTGACTGCCGACTCAGCCAGTAGCGAAGCCCGGTTGCGCGAAAGCGCTTCTGTGCTCGGCCGACAGATGGAAGCTGCAGGTCTTACCCTTACCCAACTTCTGGTTGAGCATGGCGAAACCAAGGAATGACCCAGCCCGCGAGGCGATTGCCCTCGCCTACAGCCAAACCGATGCCGCACCGCGCGTTGTGGCCAAGGGCAAAGGGCTAATCGCCGAAGCCATCATCGCTCGCGCCCGGGAACACGGGGTGTTTGTCCATGAGTCACCGGAACTGGTCGCCCTCTTAACGCAGGTGGACATTGACGAACACATTCCGGCCCAACTTTACATGGCCGTGGCTGAACTACTCGCCTGGCTTTATCGCATTGAGCATGGCGAAAAAATACCGCCACCTGGCATTTGAGTTCGATTTGTAAACCGTGTCGGTTGAGCGAACGCCTGTTTTACGATGTAAAGATTGCGAACTACAGCGCACCGAGAAAACCTGGGCGCGGAGCCTGACGAATGGTTTACCATCAAGATATTAAATATCCAGCCCATTCGCATGACACCCATTGCCGAAGAACTGCCATTGTCCAGCGCTACCCCAGTCAGCATTGCTCCTGATTTCGAAATCGATCAGCCCAAGGAGTTTGCTCCGTTTTTTCTCCGCAACCTGCGCGAAATACTTTTCTACCTGCGCATCCTCGCCAAGCGGCGTAGCTTGCTCACGGCCTACCTTGATGAGGGCGCAGATTTCTTTTTAACCGCGATTGTTGCGGTCGACGAGGCTGCAGGCCTGATTTTACTTGACCCCCAGCATGCGGAAGAGAGCAACGCCCAATTTGCTAACGCCCGCCAAATTACGCTGGTTGGCAATCTCGATAGCGTCAAAATGCAGATTCGCCTACCAGCATTACAGTTGAGCAAGTTTGAGGGGCAGAGCGTACTATCTGCACCAATCCCGCCAGCCATTCTGCGCTTGCAGCGCCGCGAATTTTTCCGGCTTGAACCGCCGATCACTCAGCCCATTCATTGCAAACTGGCGAAAAAAGACGTGACGGGCGTAATGCAGACTTTCGAGTTTGGACTTGCCGATATCAGCGGCGGCGGGGTTTGCCTGATCGTCCCGACCGAGCTTGGAGAAAGTTTCCTGCGCGATGCTCTGTTTCAGCAATGCCGCCTGGAGATTCCTGGCGAGGGGGTCATACAAGTAAGTTTGCGGATCAGGAAAAGCGTCGAGATGTCAGACCGAAGCGGGCAGCACAGCCTGCGTATAGGCTGCGAATTTGTCAATCTACCAGGCGCCCGCCTGGCATTTATCGAGCGTTACATCACGCGCATCGAACGTGAGCGCAAGGCCAGAGATACCGGCCTCGCGGATTAAACCTGCATGTTCATCACATCTTGGTAGGCTGAAACAATCTTGTTGCGGACCTGAACCATTTCCTGGAACGAGACGCTGGCTGTTTGCAGGGCGATCATGACTTCATGCAAATTCTGATTGGTATCGCCTGCTGCCAGCTTTTCCGCCATCGCGGTTGATTGAGTCTGGGTTTCGTTTACTTTATTGATTGAGTTTTTTAGCACTTCGGCGAAATCAGGCGCTCCTGCGACGGGTGTCGCTTCTGCCGGTTTGCCTGTTGCCTGCGCTGCGGAGGTCCGTAGCATGCTCAACATTTGTTCGATACCTTGTGTGCTCATTTTTAGCTCCTGAAACTTTGGGCGATTACATGCAATTTCCAGGCCAGAATCAGCCCTTGAAGTAACCTTCATCCCGATACTGCTGCAATTTGTAGCGCAAAGTCCGTTCGGATATTCCCAGGCGCTCAATGGTCAGTTTGCGCGAACCGCCTAGCTCGGCCAGCGTACGCAGAATATGCTCGCGCTCCAGGTTTTTCATATTGTCTGCGTTATTCCCAACATCCGACAACCCGGCCTGATGAGCCAATACGGTAGGCGCCGGCTCAGCCAAATGCTTTGCGCCGGAACACAGATTGAAATATTCAGGACCAATATTTGGGCCAGTAGACAGGATCAAGGCGCGCTGGATCACATTTTCCAGTTCCCGCACATTGCCTGGCCACTGATGGGCCAACAGCAATGCCTCGGCGGCAGGCGTGAGGGAAACGCCTGAACGCCCGAGGCGCCCGCCGTGTTCGACGACAAAATGGCGGGCAATGGCCGGAATATCCTCACGCCGCTGGCGCAGGGCCGGGATAGCCACGGGAAACACATTGAGCCGATAAAAAAGGTCTTCCCGGAAGACTCCTTTGGCAACCGCCTCCGCCATGTCGCGATTGGAGGTGGCAATAATGCGGATATTCAAGGGCACCGGTTTCTTGCCGCCAACGCGCTCGACCTCACGCTCCTGCAGGACGCGCAACAACTTGGCCTGCAGGCTCATCGGCATTTCGGTGACTTCATCGAGCAGCAAGCTGCCATCCTGTGCCTGCTCGAACTTGCCGGCCTGGGCCTGCGACGCCCCGGTGAAAGCCCCTTTTTCATAGCCAAACAGAGTCGCTTCGAGAAGGCTATCAGGAATCGCGGCACAGTTGATGGCAACGAATGGCCCATTTTTTCGGGCTGAATTGCGATGGATAAAACGCGCCACGACCTCCTTGCCGACACCGGACTCGCCAGTGAGCAAGACTGTCGCATCCGTCTGCGCCACCCGCTGAGCCATCGCAAAAAGCTCACGGCTGGCCAGGTCGATCGCGACCACGCCGGCTGATTCGCCGGTTTCCGGCAGCTCATATTTGTTGATATGCGCCAGCAGTGCCTTTGGCTCGAAGGGTTTGAGCAGAAAATCACAAGCACCCGAACGCATGGCGTCGACAGCTTTGTCGACTTCGGCAAAAGCCGTCATCAGGACAACTGGCAGGTGCGGTAGACGCGAGCGGATTTCCTTGAGCAGGGTTATGCCATCCATCGGCATCATGCGCACATCGCTGAGCACCAGCGAAAAGGCTTGCTCGGCCAATACCTTCAAGGCCTCTTCGCCGCCACCTACTGCCACATAGGGGCGCCCGGCCAGTTCGAGCGTGTCGCCGATGGCTTCGCGCAGACTGGGGTCGTCTTCAACCACCAAAATCGGCAAGCTATGTTCAGCCATTATTTTCCATCAATTTCATTTCCGCTCTCTGCCGAGCCAAGCGGCAGTGTAATGACAAACTCGGCACCTTCCCCGGGTTCTGAAAAAAGCTCAATCGCGCCGCCGTGCGCACGCACGACGCCAAGTGCGATGGCCAAACCCAAACCCGTGCCTTGCCCCTTGGTGGTAAAAAATGGCTCGAAGATGCGCGCCTGATTTTCGTGGGCTATCCCCGGGCCAGTATCTCGCACGCCAATTGCCAGAAGATCACCTTGCCGTTTGCCGGTTAGGCAAATTTTGCCGCCTGCCGGTGCCGCTTGCATCGCATTTTCCAGCAAGTTGATTAGCGCGCCGAACAGCGCTTTGCGGCTACCGACGATTTTTGCCTCGAAACACTGGTCGACCGCAGCAAATGCCAGTCCATGTTCGCGCATCAGCGGTTCAACCGTTTGCGCTGCTTCGGCTAGCAAATCGCTGATCACGATGATGTCACGCCCGATACTTTCGCCACGGGCAAAAAGCAGCACATCCTGAATCAGGTGCTCAAGCCGGCGTAGTTGGCCGGTGGCTTTCTCGGAAAAGCGGGCGCGCGCTTCATCCGGCACGCCGGGCTGCCCGAGATTGGCGGCATAGAGCAAGGCGGCCGCCAGGGGCGTACGTAATTGGTGGGCCAGAGAAGCCGCCATTTCGCCCATTGCCGCCAGGCGCTGGCTGCGCTCCAACTCGGTTTTCATCTGATGCGCAGCGGTCACATCATGAACCAGCAGAATTTTTCCACCGCCCGAGGCCAGCACGCTCTCGGCAATCGATACCCGTCCCGAGCCAAGCAACCATTCACCAACGGTCATCGTGGGTTCAAGATGGGCCCGCACGATGTCGCCCCAGTGTCGGGCCAGCATATCGGCACCAAACATCGCCATGGCTGCCGGGTTCGCCGCCGCCACGAGCGCTGCCGCATCAAGCACCACGACCCCAGCTGGCAGCGCATCAAGCAGGGACGAAAGGCGTTCGGAGAGCGCTTCTTTTTCCTGATATTGGCGCCGCAACTCGCCATTGGCGATAGCCAGTTGTTCAGTGAGCGACGCTGCCCTCGCCTCCAACGCCTCATATGCTTGCGTCAATTCAGCCGAAACCTGATTGAACATGGCAAATGCCCGTTGCAATTCAGCGGTCTTGGTTTCTGGATCGGGCGTGGCGGCGTTAGCCTGCAGGTTGGGCATTGAAAAAAGATAGGGTGGATTCAGCGCCGGTAATAGTAAAATATTTCTAGGGTAATTTGCCCTATCAATTGATTCTTCTTGTATTTCACAGCATTTCAACCGGGCATTAATGGCAGCAACCACTGAAACGATGGCAGGCACGGCTCCGGATGCGAATCCTGTGGAACGTTTGCGCCAAGCGTTTAACCGGCTGGGTGAACAACAGAAGATGATTTTTCTGGTGGGCGTGGCCGCCTTGATTGCGGTCGTTGTGGGCTCCATCCTGTGGAGTCGCCAGCCTGACTGGAAAGTGCTTTTCTCCAACTTGAACGAAAAAGATGGTGGCGCGATCGTCGCCATCCTCGAAACGCAAAATACCCCACATCGCTATAGCGACGGTGGCTCCCTGATGGTGCCGGCTGAACGTGTTCATGAAGTGCGGCTAAAACTCGCGTCGCAAGGGTTGCCGCGGGGCGGCATGGTCGGTTTCGAGTTGATGGAGAATCAGAAATTCGGCACCAGCCAGTTTGCCGAACAAGTAAATTATCAACGGGGCCTTGAGGGTGAGTTGGCACGGACGATTCAGTCGATCGGCGCTGTGCAGGCGGCGCGGGTACATCTGGCCATTCCCAAGCCCTCCGTTTTTGTCCGCGAGGAGCAAAAACCGACCGCATCGGTCATGCTTAACCTGTACCCCGGACGAACACTGGATAGCGGACAAATCGCCGGTATCGGCCACCTGGTTTCCTCCAGCGTGCCGCAGCTGCCGATGGCCAATGTGGCAATCATTGATCAGAACGGCGCTTTGCTTTCGCAATTGAAGAGCAAGCTTTCGGATGCCGGACTTGATCCGGCACAACTCAAGTACGTGCGTGAAACTGAAAACGGGGTGATTACTCGTATTGAGGAAATCCTCAAGCCGATGCTCGGCGCTGGCAATTTCAAGGTGCAAGTCGCGGCCGATATCGATTTCTCGCAAAGCGAGCAAACAGCTGAGAGCTACCGCCCGAATAGCACGCCGGAAACGACCAGTATCCGTAGCCAGCAAAATAACGAAACAGCCAACATCAATCAGGTCATCGGTGGCGTGCCCGGCGCGCTAACCAATCAACCCCCCGTACCTGCCACCGCCCCGCTCACTCAGCCAGCAACCGGCACAACTGCCGCCCCCGGCAAACCGGCAAAGCCAGGCGAACTTCAAGGTAAGCTGGAATCCGCAGGGATTACGGCACCGCTCAACCCGGTGGGTCAGCCAATCAGCACCAGCAAAAATGCGACGATCAATTACGAGGTGGACAAAACCATCCGTTACACGAAACAGGCAATGGGCAATATTCGCCGGTTGTCGGCGGCAATGGTGATCAACCATCGCCGGGAAACGGGCAAAGATGGCCAGCCGGTCAGCAAACCGATCCCTGACGCGGAAATGAAGCAAATCAATGAACTGGTTCGCGAGGCGATGGGTTTCAACAAGGAACGTGGCGACACCATTTCGGTAGCGAATGCACCGTTCACCGCAGTAGATAAGAGTGAGAGTGAAATACCGCTCTGGAAAGACCCGGAAAATATTTCCTACGCCAAAGATATCGCCAAGTATCTGATTATCGCTGCCATCATTGCCTTTCTTTACTTCAAGATCATTCAGCCATCGCTCAAAACAATGTTCGAGCCGCCAGCGAAATCCGAGAAGGAAAGTGCAGAAGAAGGTGGCCTGTTCGGCGGCGCTGGTGGCCTGCCCGGCGGGGGCGAGGAAGAAGGCGCAACCGAGGTTCGGATCGATCATTACGCCGTCAAGGTTCAGAAAGCGCGGGATGCTGCCGAGGCGGATCCGAAGGCGGTAGCCAACATCATTAAAGACTGGATGGATCCAAGTGGCAGCTAGCCCCGAAGATGGCATGGAAAAGAGCGCTACATTGCTGATAGCGCTAGGCGAGGATCGCGCCTCCGAAGTGCTCAAGCACCTTGGTCCGCGTGAGGTGCAAAAACTGGGCCATGCGATGGCTTTGCTTAAATCCGTGCCGCGCACCAAGGTAGAGGCCGTCCTCGACGAGTTCAATCAGATCGCCGAGGAAAGCCTGGCGGTTCACGTTGATACGGACAACTACATCCGCTCGGTGCTCACCAAGGCACTGGGAGACGACAAGGCATCCAACCTCATTTCGCGCATTCTGCAGGGCGGTGAAACCTCAGGCATTGAGGGGCTGAAATGGATGGATGCACCCACTGTTGCCGATCTGATCAAGAATGAACATCCGCAAATCATCGCCACCATTCTGGTGCACCTTGAGCACGATCAGGCCAGCGAAATTCTCAATCGTTTCACTGAGCGCCTGCGTAACGATGTGGTACTGCGTGTCGCCACCCTTGAAGGTATTCAGCCGGCGGCATTACGCGAACTGAATGAGGCGATGATGCGTATTCTTTCAGGTTCGACCAACGTCAAACATTCGGCCCGGGGTGGCGTGCGCACGGTTGCCGAAATCCTGAACTTCATCGGCACCGCCAATGAAACCTCGGTCGTTGACGCCATCCGCGAATACGACCCGGATCTGGCCCAGAAAATTCTCGATGAGATGTTTGTCTTTGAGAATCTGATGGATATCGACGATCGCTCGATTCAGCTCATCCTGCGCGAAGTTCAGTCCGATTCGCTCATCCTGGCCCTCAAGGGCGCCTCGCCGGATTTGCGCGAAAAGATATTCAAAAATATGTCGCAACGTGCCGCAGAAATGTTGCGCGAAGATCTCGAATCCAAAGGACCGGTTCGTCTGTCCGAGGTTGAGTCGGAACAGAAGGAAATCCTCAAGATTGTTCGCCGCCTGGCTGACGAAGGACAGATTGTTCTTGGTGGTGCCGGTGGTGAGCAGATGCTCTAAACAGGCCGGAACGCCTCCGTGATCATCCCCAAGGAAGAACTGTTCAGTTTTCAGCGCTGGCAAGCCAGCTCTTTTGACCGGAAACCTGCACCGGCCACGAAGAGTGTCGGCACGGAACAAGCTGTTGCAGCGCAAGCAGCCCCGGAAACACCAGCACATATTCCGCTGCCAACAGTCGATGAAATCGAGCGTATGCACGAAGACGCTCGAACAAGTGGTTACGAGGCAGGACTGGCTGAAGGAAAAGCGGTTGGTGAGACAGCGGCGCGTGAGGCTATTGAGGCAAACGCCCAGCGCTACGCTGCTCTGATCGGCAATTTGGAAACAGCCATTGCCGATGTTGACCAGTCTGTCGCCCAACAACTGCTGGCCCTCGCCATCGAAATTGCAGCGCAAGTGACCCGAGGCAGTATTGCAGCAAATACAGAGTTGTTGCTGCCGATTGTTCGCGAAGCGATTGCCAGCCTTCCGCTACACCATACCAACCTTGTCCTGCGGCTTAATCCGGTAGATGCTGAAAACATCCGAACCCAGCTGACTGAACAATTTGCCCAGACAAGCACGCGGATCGTAGAGGATAGAGAGATAACGCCGGGTGGCTGCATGCTTCAAGCAGGCCCCAGCGAAGTCGATGCCACCATCGAAACCCGCTGGAAGCGAGTACTCGAAGCAATCGGTACAGAACCGCAAAAATGGCTGACCCCCTAACACCGGACCACGCCACTCGCTGGAATGGTTTTCTGCAGAACTGCATGACTGCAGTCAGCAACGCCCAGCCCCTGTGGCCGATCGGCCGACTGACCAGGATTAACGGTTTGGTCATGGAAGCCGCCGGGCTGAAATTGCCATTGGGTAGCTCCTGTCGAATTTACCCGCTGGGTGGCGCACCGGTCGAAGCTGAAGTTGTTGGTTTTGCCGGTGAAAAGCTTTACCTAATGCCCTCCGATGATGTTTATGGCCTGGCACCTGGGGCCAAGGTGGTTGCTTTTGAACCACCCAGTATGCCCCCCCACGTGGATGCTCCAGCCCCCTATCGTCGTCGAGCCATCGACCGCGTAAAACAGGCACCGGTCGGCGAAGAACTGCTTGGCCGCGTACTTGACGGCGTTGGCCGCCCGCTCGACAACAGGGGCCCTGTTCTGACAACACAGTCGAGACCCTTACAGAGCCGCCCGGTCAATCCAATGTCACGGGCTGCCATCCACCAACCCCTGGATGTCGGCATTCGTGCCATAAATGCACTGTTGACCGTAGGACGAGGCCAACGAATGGGCTTGTTTGCCGGCTCCGGTGTCGGCAAGTCGGTACTACTCGGCATGATGGCTCGCTACACTGAAGCCGATGTAATCGTCGTCGGGCTGATCGGCGAACGCGGTCGTGAAGTTAAAGAGTTTATTGAGCAGATTCTGGGTGAAGAAGGCATGCGTCGCGCCGTTGTCGTTGCCGCACCGGCTGACACCGGGCCGCTGATGCGCCTGCAGGGTGCCGCCTACGCGACCGCCATCGCCGAACACTTCCGTGACGAAGGCAAGCAGGTTCTGCTGATTATGGATTCACTGACGCGCTACGCCATGGCCCAGCGAGAAATTGCTTTGGCCATTGGCGAGCCCCCGGCAACTCGTGGTTACCCACCCTCGGTTTTCGCCCGCCTGCCACAATTGGTTGAACGGGCCGGCAACGGTGTCGAAGGTGGCGGCTCGATTACGGCTTTTTATACCGTTCTGGCCGAGGGTGATGACCAGCAGGATCCGATTGCTGACTCTGCCCGGGCTATTCTCGATGGCCACATCGTGCTTTCACGAACGCTGGCAGATGCTGGCCATTACCCTGCCATTGATATTGAACAATCAATCAGCCGGGCGATGGTGAACCTGATTGACCAGCCGCACATGGAGCAGATTCGCAAGTTCAAGGTATTGTTTTCTCGCTACCAGCGCTCGCGTGACCTGATCTCGGTGGGGGCCTACGTTCCCGGCTCGGACCCAGTGCTCGATCAGGCGATCAATCTCTACCCGAGGATGGAGAGTTTCCTGCAGCAACGACTGACCGAACAATCCGACTTTGCGAGTAGTGTCCTCGCGCTGAAATCATTGTTCTAATAAGCGATGGCCCAAACTTTCCCGCTGCAAACGCTCCTCGAATTAATGCAAAATCGCACTGACGAGGCAAGCCGAAAGCTTGGCCAACTGATCACGGCTGAACAGAGTCAGCGTAGTCGACTGCAAATGCTGGAGCAGTACCGCGACGAATATGCACAACGTATGCGCGAGGCGACAGCAGAAGGCATTACACGCTTGATTCTGCGCAATTATCAAGACTTTCTCGCGCGCATTGATGAAGCCATCGAACAACAGCGCCAAGCTGTCCAAAACTCCGAACTCAGCACCAAAGCCGGTCAGACGGAATGGCGAAATCAGAATACAAAGCTCATGGCGATTGACACGTTGTCTTCACGCCATGATGCCCGCGAGCGTTACCGGGAAAATAAACAAGAGCAAAAGATCCTGGATGAATTTTCGTCGAGAAAATACAGTACGCCCGACTCCACCGAATAAGATAGCCGGCACACGCCTTGCTTATATCCCGTCAAGACAACGTACACCACGGGATCAAAAATGAGCCTTAGCGTTAATTCATCACTGCCCAAGGGCCTAAGCCTTCTTGCAGCGTCAACAAACACATCGCTCAGCGAAGGCTTGCCCGGTGAGTTTGCTGCATTACTGTCGGGACAGCTGCTCGGCACGGGCAGGCTTGAGAACGGCACCAAACTCACTACGGAAGAATTGCTTGGTAAGTTTGCCGCCTTATTACCGGAAGAGGGGTTCGATGCGGGTGGATTGATCTCAGAAACTCCCGGAAAACTCCTTAACGCGAACGGACTTGGGAAAAGTACCAAACTCACTCCGGGAGAGTTCCTTGGCAAGTCTGCCGCCTTGTTGCCTGAAGAGCGATTCAGCGCAAGCGGGATTGGAGAAAACGCCGAACTCACCTCGGAAGAGCAGCTCAGCGCGGACGGAGTGATCGCAGAAGTTTCCGGAAAACTCCTTAACGCGAGCGAGCCTAAGAAAGGCACCAAACTCTCTCCGGAAGAGGTGCCTGATGAAAAAATAAGTATGGTTGATCTATCCACGCTGGCATCACTTGCCGTCACCCCACCATTGCTACCAGCGATTCCACTGTCAGGAAAAATAGGACTGCAAGCGGATACAGAGAAGCTTGAAAAACGACCACCCGAGTTCATGGCCACAATTACCGGCGCAGAAAAAGGACTTGATCGACTAGAGCAACGCAAAAGCTCAGAAGGCTTGGGGGGGGTTGAAAGATTTATCTCAAGCACGCAACGCACAGTAGAAGGAGCTTCCGCAGAAAATGAAACGGCAATTTTTGCCGCAGAAGCCAATCCTTCGGAAACAAGCAGCGCGCCGCTCACCAGTTTGACCAGTGCCAATCTGGCTACCAAACAGTCTCGCGAAAGCTCTAACACCGATCAGGCAAACATCCATGCGAATCTCCGTGAAAGCTCATGGTCGCAACAGTTCGGTGAAAAGATCGTCTGGCTGGCAAAGAACGACCAGCAATCGGCGCAAATCAATATCAACCCGCCCGAATTGGGCCCGGTACAGATCACGCTTAGCCTGAGTGGTGATCAGGCAAAAGTGATGTTTGCCTCACCGCACACAGAGGTTCGCCATGCGATTGAAAACTCGCTCCCTCAACTTAAGGAAATGTTCTTATCCGCAGGGATTAATCTTGGCCAAACCAATGTTGGCGCCAATTTGGCCCAGCAAAACCCTGACAACCCTTACCAGAACGCAAACGGAAAGCACTTGGCAGATGAAAACGCTATACTCCCGGCCAATGATAAAGCGTTGAATGTGACAACAAGTTCAGTTCTGCAAAAAGGACGCGGCCTCGTCGACTTGTTTGCATGAGCGAAATCCGGAACACCTAGAGAGGAAAAGACATGGCGAAAGATGCCAAGCCAGCAGAAGAAGGGGCTGAAGCCCCCAAAAAAAGCAAGAAATTATTGATCATCATTGTTGCAGCTGTCCTTGTTCTGGTTCTTGCTGGTGGTGGCGCTTTCATGCTGCTGAAAAAAGGGGATCACGCCGAAGATGATGAAGAGGCAGCAGAAGAAACTGTAAAGCCGAAAAAGAAAGACAAAAAAGCTGAGGCCGCTCACCCGCCAGTTTTCATAAATCTTGACACGTTCACCGTGAACCTCATCCCCGAAACAGGAGATCAGTATCTGCAGGTAATTCTGGCGCTTGAACTGGAGGACATCACTGCAGAGAACGCGCTCAAGGGTCAGATGCCTAAGATTAGAAACAACATCATGCTTTTGCTCTCCTCGAAAAAAGCATCTGAACTTCTTCCAAAAGAGGGTAAGGAGAATTTGGCAGAAGCGTTGAAGGAAGAGATTAACGACATCATTGAACCACCAAAGAAGAATAAAAAAGGGGAAAAAACCAGTTCGGAAGGCCCGGTCAAATCCGTCCTTTTCACCTCTTTCATCATTCAGTAAGGAGCCATGGCCGGCGACTTTCTATCTCAGGACGAGGTTGACGCCCTACTCAAAGGCGTCACCGGCGAGACTGACGAGCCCGAGGAAAGCCAGGGTGAGGGTAGCGATATCCGTGCGTACAATATTGGTACGCAGGAACGTATCGTACGCGGGCGAATGCCCACCCTTGAACTGGTCAATGAGCGCTTTGCCCGCTATTTGCGGATCGGTCTATTCAATTACATGCACCGGAATGCCGAAATCTCGGTCGGCCCGATCCGCGTCCAAAAATATAGTGAATTTATCCGCAACTTGGTCGTACCGACCAACCTGAACTTGGTGGTCGCCAAGCCGTTGCGCGGCACAGCGTTGTTTGTTTTCGATCCCAATCTCGTTTTTCTGGTTGTTGATAACATGTTTGGCGGTGATGGCCGCTTCCATACCCGCGTTGAAGGCCGTGACTTCACTGCAACGGAACAGCGAATCATTCAGGGGCTGCTTGGTGTGGTGTTCGCCGAATACAGCAAATCATGGAAGCCGGTGCACGAAATCAATTTTGAATACGTGCGTTCGGAGATGAACTCACAATTCGCCAACATCGCCACCCCCTCTGAAATCGTTGTTTCAACGACGTTCACGCTGGAATTTGGTGGCGCTACGGCAGATATGCACATCTGCTTCCCCTACTCAATGCTGGAACCGATTCGCGATCTTTTGTACAGCACGATGCAAAGCGACCAGCTCTCCTCGGACAAACGCTGGATTGGCACGCTACGTAAGCAGTTGCAAGGTGCTGAAGTGGAACTGGTTGCCCACCTGGGATCCGGCAAGATTACGCTGGGACAAATTCTCAAGCTTAAGGCTGGGGATGTCATTCCGCTCAACATTTCAGAACGAATTGAAGCAATGGTAGATAATGTCCCACTGATGGAATGCACCTACGGCCAACAAAACGGGCAATACGCTTTGAAGCTTGAACGATTCATTGCATCCCCACCCGACGCGCCGGCCAACGAACCGGCAATGGGAGAAAACAATGGCTGACGAAATGGAAGGTATGGAAAACTTGGCAACAGAGGACGACGGCCAGATCAGCGAGGATGACTGGGCGACAGCGATGGCTGAGCAAGCAATCGCGGAATCACCTGCAGCTCAGCCTGCCGACATTTTCCCCTCTTTCGGCGGCAACACCGGCAATACCGGCATGATGAACGAGCTTGACATGATTCTGGATATTCCAGTCAAGCTGACCGTTGAACTCGGACGAACCAAGATCACGATCAAAAACCTTCTCCAGCTGGCCCATGGCTCGGTCGTCGAACTTGATGCCATGGCAGGAGAGCCGATGGACGTCCTGGTGAATGGAACACTGATTGCGCAAGGCGAGGTTGTTGTGGTCAACGATAAATTTGGTATCCGTTTGACCGACATCATCACACCTTCCGAGCGCATGCGAAAACTCAATCGCTGAACACCCCAGCAAGTTTGCTTTAAGATAGCGTCCTGACTATTTGATGCTGTGGGTTGCCCGTTTTGCTACGATTTCTATTCTTTTCGCTGCCTTTTTCGGCTATTGCTGCAGAAACATCCACGCCAACCGTCTCAGCCGGAACATACCTGCAAGCGACACTTGCCTTGGCGCTCATCGTCGCACTGTTACTCGGGCTAGCTTGGTTGGCCAGAAAAGTATCGGGTAGCAAAGGATTTGGCCAGGGCGGCATGAAGGTCGTCGGCGGTGTCGCACTTGGGCCACGTGAGCGCATTGTCTTACTTGAGGTTGGGGAAGAATGGCTCGTCATAGGTGTTGTTCCCGGACAAATTCGCACGCTGCACCGGATGGTCAAAGGTGACGCAACGCCTGCAGACACTCTGCCGGTTGCCGGTGAAAAGCCTTTTCGTCAGTGGTTACAGAGCGTAACTGAGCGCCGCAAGCATGGTTAAGCGCCTGTTTGTCGGCCTTGCCTTGCTGATACCGGCCAGCCTCGCCATCGCCCAGGCCAGCGTTGCACTCCCGGCAATTACAAGCATACCCACGGCGGGTGGCGGTACGACATATTCACTAACGATTCAGACGCTGGTATTGATGACGGCGTTGACGTTCATTCCGGCCGCCATATTAATGATGACCGGCTTTACCCGCATTGTGATTGTTCTTTCCTTGTTGCGGCATGCCTTGGGCACACCCACCTCACCCTCGAACCAGATAATCATTGGCTTATCCTTGTTTCTCACGTTTTTCGTGATGAGCCCAGTCCTCGACAAGGTTTATGTCGATGCCTACCTACCACTCTCGGAAAACAAGATAGACGTGATGCAGGCGGCTGAACGGGCGGCGATTCCAATGCGCGGTTTCATGCTCAAACAGACTCGCGAATCTGATCTTGCACTCTTCGCCGGCATAGCAAAAGTCGATAAGATAGAAAAACCGGAAGACACGCCACTGCGCATTCTGGTACCCGCCTTTGTGATCAGCGAACTCAAAACTGCGTTCCAGATTGGCTTTATCCTGTTCATTCCTTTTCTCGTCATCGACATGGTGGTGGCCAGCATGCTCATGTCGATGGGCATGATGATGATGTCACCCGTAATGGTTGCATTGCCCTTCAAGTTGATGCTTTTTGTACTCGTCGATGGCTGGCATTTGGTGATCGGCTCGTTGGTCCAGAGCTTTACGCGATGACACCGGGAACCGTCATGGAAATTGGGCGGCAGGCAATTGAGGTTACGTTGCTGATTGCGGCTCCAACATTAATTACGGCGCTAGCCGTTGGCCTGATTGTCAGCATCTTTCAAGCAGCCACTCAGATTAACGAATCAACCCTGCAGTTCGTCCCCAAGCTGGTGGCAATGTTTGTTGTACTCATATTGCTCGGGCCCTGGATGCTTCAGTATCTGATCGACTACATTCAGCGCCTGTTTGGCAGCATTCCGCAACTGATCGGCTGAGCATGATCAGCATCGACTCCGTGCAGATCGATGCCTGGATTGCGGCCTTTATATTCCCGCTGGCTCGCATCCTGGCTTTTATCGCAGCAGCCCCGCTGTGGAGCACCGCAGGCATTCCACGACGCACCCGCTTGATCCTTGGGATTGCGATTACGGTAGCCATCGCCCCCAGCCTGCCGAACATGCCCAGTGTTCAACCTGCTTCACTGACAGGCCTATGGATAATGCTGCAGCAAATGCTGATCGGTATTGGCATGGGGTTCGCTGCACGCATCGTATTTGCAGCTTTCGACTTGGCAGGCGAATTTATTGGCGCTCAGATGGGCCTTGGCTTTGCCACATTTTATGATCCGCTGAGTTCATCTCAAACCCCGGTTATTGCAGAGTTTTATGGTCTCATCGCCCTGCTACTGTTCCTGTCGATGAACGGACATTTGCTTTACTTTGCGACGCTGGCCCAAAGCTTTTCTGCCATGCCGGTCGGCACCACCCCGCTTGGCTCGGCTTCCTGGCTAAATTTGGCGGAACTTGGATCGAAGATATTTTCAGCCGGCCTTTTGCTGGCACTACCCGTCGTCGTCGCATTGATGATCACCAACGTGGCGCTTGCCGTACTAACCCGCGCCGCACCTCAATTGAACATCTTCGCCCTCGGCTTCCCGCTCACGCTACTCGGTGGGTTTATTGCCATTGCCATCAGCATGAACTACCTCGCCACGCCACTTCAGGCGATATTCGAATTCGCCATGAGTGCAATGCTCGGCTTCGCCGTGCCAGGTGGCTAATAACGCTCGTTTTGAAGGAACGAGTCGGCCTGCTGGCGCTGCACCAGTTTGATGGTTCCCTCGGCCATGCGGCGCGCACCAATGGTTTGCGACTCAATACCTTCAGTGTATTCAAGAATCTGGTATCCAGAAAAACCCTGCTCGTACTGAATCTTGCTGGCGCGACGTTTGAGAATCTGAATCGACTCACCCGCACCACCCGTATGGTATCGCTTCATTTTTAGCGAAAACCGATAGGTATCATCGTTGAGTCGGGACTCCTCAATTTCCCAATTCGGCGCCAGCGGATCGTAGACAAAATAGATAGCTGCAACCACTACCGCAGCAGTAGCCAAGGTAGAGAGCGAAACTGAGGTTGTAGTGGTCAGCTGGATTGACTTGGCAGGAATCAGCGGTGAAGCAGCACTGCCAGTCGAACTGCAACCGGTTATTGAGACAGCTGCCACCATCATGAGTGCTGCAACTTTCATAGAATACTGAACAAGCTAAGTTGGCTAATCTGCTTGAATGATAATTGCGCAGCCTCAAGTTGTAACTGCTTTTGGGCCATCTCACTAATTGCTTTAGCGTAATCCAAATCTTGCAGCGAGGATAACGATGCTGCGTACTGCAACTGCAGATCGGCAGAGCTATCGCTTAGTGACTCAATCTCGTTGAGCCGGCTACCAACTGTCGTACGGACATTCAATACGTTTCCCATCGCCTGATCAATGTTGACCAGATCTGCCGACAGGTTATTCGTGAACTCTGTGGAGGTCGTACCCGCCGAAGTGCTAATTCCTTGGCTAATGGTGTTGATAGTGTTGCGCAATGTCGTAAAAATGCTTTGATCGGTACTCGGGCTTATGACAAAACGATCGCCATCGGCCGGCGCACCTTGTACCACCACAGAAACACCGAAATCTTGCGCAGGCAATGGCGTTGTTGTGGTTTTATTGATCGGTATGACGCCATTGGGGGGCGGGAAAGGTAGGCCTGGCGCAGGAGTGCTAGCGGTTGTAGAAATTTCCGTACCAGCCTGATCGTAAAGTCGGTAACTGGTAACACCCGCATCGACGAAAAAGCGAATGCTGACATCGCTGAACCCCGGCGAATTGATTGCCTGATTCCACAAAGCCTGATTATTTACGCTTCCCTTGTCAATGATTGCTGAACCGTGATTGATCCCACTCAAATCCACGTTTCCTCCGTTTGAGGTTACGAAGGTGCCATTACCATTTCGAATCTTCTCGAATAACTCACTCCCAGGGATATTGCCCGCCATCTGACGCGAAGCATCGACCTGTACAAGACGCTGACCATCATCACCCGCGTAATTCGCCCCTGTGTCACTCACTGAAAACGGCTTCACGGAACCTTGATAGCCAGAAAAGAGATAACTCCCGGTACCATCCTGGGCATTGGCTAGGCCCATTAACTGAGAAAAACTTGCTTCAAGATCTTTTACGATAACGCCACGATCAGCGTTACTCAGTGTTGTATTGCCAGCTTGAACAACTTTATCCCTGACATTTTGCATAAGGTCATCTAGGGCGGTGAGCTGCGCATCGACCACGCCCAGTTGCCCTTTCACCGTATCCTGATTCCGCAAAAACTGGGCAGAAACCTCCTTTGACTGAGTCAAAATCAGGGCTTGCGACGATGCAACAGGATCATCTGCCGGTGTCAGCATTTTTCGACCAGATGACATCTGGTTTTGTAGCCGGTATAGATCAGACTGGTTGCGACCGATACCGCGCGTACCTGAGTCAAAAATTTGAGCGGTGCTGATTCTCACGTTAATCTCCTTCAACCTAGCTGCAACAACTCATCAAAGAGCTTTGAACCAATGTCGAGAATTTTGGCTGATGCCTGATAAGCCTGTTGAAAACGAATCATGTTGGCTGCCTCTTCGTCAAGATTGACGCCAGACAGAGCATCTCTCCCCGCCTGAGCCTGCTCAAGCATGGACTCCTGAGCAGCACCGCTTACACTCAGTTCGCGTGTTTTAATACCAATATTTGCAACCATTTCAGCAAATGCCGTCTGGAAGGTCGCGGTTCCTTGAGCACCGGTCGCCGAACCTGCAACCGTATTCTGAGTTTGCAACTTCCCCAACGCCAGGGCATTTCGACCATCAGTGGTCGCTGCAACATTGCGCTCCAGCTTGAAAGTATCACCATTATTCGGAACTCCGGTCAACGTAAACTTCATCCCGGAAAAGCCAATTTCCATACCGGAGGTATAGGCAATTTTTCCATTCGCCGGTAACGCCGTCGTTGATTCCGCAGCGCCAGGAAGCTTGATTGTGATGGTCTCGCCAGCCAGGGCCAAGGGGAATGACAGTTCCCTTGCTTCTGCTACAACAGGTGGCCCGGACGATGCAGACGTATAGACATAACTCACGGCTATGGGCAATTGAGTGAGATCTGCACCAGGAATTGCGCCCCCCCCGGAAATTGATCCGGTTCCTGTATTAGTTATTACTGAACTGGTTCTAAATGGTAGCGCGGCAGCAACCGTTCTTGGGTCGGAAACCACAGCGGAGTTAACTGCAAGGCTTCCTGCTGCATTAATGGTTGGCTGAATCAGGTAGCTATTCCCTGCGGCATCGCCAGTGAGTGAAATTGAAAAACCTTCATTCGCAGCGGCGTAAGCAGCAACTGTTGCCAAAGTGTTTGTTGCCGCAGCAGGCGGTGGCGGCAGTGCCTGTCCATCGCTCAAGCGCGTCAACGTGTAGTTCGTACCATCGACATTCGTTAGGCGATAATCACTCGTACTAAGATTGGTGTAAAAATTTCCATTGGTCACATCCGGACCATAGCTTGGTGATGCAAAATTGACTGCAATTACAGGAGTGCCGGTAACTGCGCCGATCTGTTTCACAATCGGCTTCATGTCAGTCATTGAGAAGAATTCAGCGTTAAATCCAGTATCGCCATTTGCCCTACCCAATAAATCCTGGCCCAACGCATTTTGTGCATTGAATGTGAGCGCCATGGATGCTGCCATCCGACCAAGTTCATTCGAAGTCCGGCCTAGCGTTTCGTTTCTAAACTTAATTAATCCGCCTAACTCGCCACCCATCACGAGACTATCCGGCAACTCAACCGAACTACCAGAAACAGTTTCAAAACCAATGGCCATTTTGGCTGAATCAGCGGCCGATGGATTGGCCGTCATCACCATTCCTCTGGTTCCAATCACTAATGGCTGGCCACTCCCGACGAAAACGCTAATGCCACCATCAGAGTTCACCGTGGTTGAGACTTTGATCAGTTTGTTTAAGTCATTGAGCAAAAGGTCGCGTTGATCACGTATGTCATTCGCCGGCTGACCATAAGATGACTCTGCAATCACGATGCGCTGATTCAGTTCAGCAATTTGATTCGCGTAAGAGTTAATGCTGCTGACGGTATCTTCAATTCTCCCGTTAACATCATTTGCCAGTTCATCAAGACGTACATCGAGTGAATTGAAGCGAGAAACTAATGTTTCTGCTGATGCGATCATCGATTGGCGAGCGGATAACAGCGACGGATTAGCCGCAACCTGCTGTACACCATTGAAAAAACCCTGAAGCACAGGCGTTAATCCAGCACTGGAGTCAGCCAGCAAATTATCGATTTGAGAAATCTCAGCGTAGTAGGTGTCTATCTCGCTTAGCTTAGTCTGCGAAGAGTTGACTTGAGCGGTCAAATATTTATCGTACATGCGCTCAATCGTCGCCACATTAGTACCCTGCCCTACCGCACCGGACCCCGTACTCAAGCCAACGACAGCCGTCTGAATCGTACGCTGACGGGTATAACCCGGCGTGCTGGCGTTGGTCACATTGTGTTCAGTCGTCAGCAACCCCAATTGGGCTGCTGCCAAACCGCTAACACCAATACCGAAAAGTCCTGTGCTCATCATTCACCTCTGAGAGGTTTACGGCTAAATCGCCGGAAAGTTTAGGCGGAGATCAACCGATCAGTGCCTGGCGCAGGGTTGGTCCATTGATGATGCGCGAGAGTTTGTCTGCATACATCGGATCAGTGGCATAACCTGCCTGTTGCAATCCTTTAGCAAACTCTGTGCCACTCTGGGAGCCAATGACCGCACTGTAACGTGAGTTGTTGCGCAGCAGATTGGCGTAGTCACGGAAAGATTCTTCGTAGGAAGCATAAGCACGAAAACGCTCAACCACTTGCTGCGGCTGGCCATTGACGTATTCGGTCGTCGTCGCCGCCACGGTCGCACCCGTCCAGTTTTTCCCCGCCTTGATGCCGAAAAGATTGTGGCTGGAAGAACCATCTGCCTGACGTATTTCGCTCTTTCCCCAACCGCTTTCAAGCGCCGAATGAGCAACCAGAAATTGCGGCGGAATCCCGGTTGACCGTGACACTTCGACTGCATGCGGCCATACCCGATTTACAAATTCTTTCGATGTAGCCGGTGCGTCGGCATTGGCAGTGCCTGCCGTGGCGCCAATCGACGCAGCATAGGCTGCAGAAGTTGGCAGACTACCAAGCACAGTTTTGTAATTGAGATGGCGGCCATCTGATGCGTTAAGCGGCAAAGCGTTGCCGGCAGCGTTTGCCGCCTCGGCGGGGGCGGATAGGGCTTCGGCACCGGGTATGTTTCGGCCCAACTGCTGCTCAATCAATCGTGCGAAACCAACACCTTTGCCACTGGTCGCCAGATTCTGCGCCATTTGCTGATCCAGCATACCGGTATAAAACCGCGACTGATCGCTGTTGAACAAGCCATCCTGCGGCACCGCATCGCGCATGCTCTTCATCACCATTTGCAAAAACAGTGTTTCAAATTGCTGCGCTGCAGCCTTGAGTCCTTCCTGCGGATTTTTCGAGAATTGGGTTCGCAAGTCCTGAGCCGACTTGACATCGAAAGCCGCCCTGTTGGGCAAATCCTGAATTTTGATGGTCATAGCAGCGCGTCAGATAACTTCGAGATCGGCGCGCAAGGCACCCGCGGCTTTCATCGCCTGCAAGATAGCCAGTAAATCGAGCGGGTTAGCCCCAAGCGCATTCAATGCCTTGACCACATCAGCCAGACTGGCCCCCGCCTTGACATTCATCAGGCTGCCATTGTCCTGTTTGACCTGGATCTCGGCTCCCAGCCCCTCTAGAGGTTGCGCTGCATCAACCACCACCGATAAACTGCCATGGGCGACCGCACAGGACTCCAGCGTCACTTTCTGCGTCATCACCACAGAACCGGTACGCGGATTGATGATCACCTTGGCCATGCCGGCCACACGCTTTACTTCCAGATTATCTATTCGGCCCATGAAAGCTACACGGGCATCCATATCCTCCGGCGCACGTACGGCAATTCGCCGGCCATCGACGGCCTGGGCTGTTCCCGGCGCCATATTTTTGTTGATTGCGTCCACGACATTCTGAGCAGTCGCAAAATCAGATTCGGCCAGTTCGTAATACACATAGCCGCCTTGCCCGACGGCTGTGGAAACAGCTCGCTCGACAGTCGCGCCACCGGGGATTCTGCCGGCAGAAAGGTGGTTGACCGTAACCTTCGACCCACCTGACGACGCGCCGACACCACCGACCAGCACATTACCCTGCGCCACCGCATAAACCTGCCCGTCAGCGCCCTTGAGTTGGGTCATCAACAAAGTGCCGCCCCGCAGACTTTTGGCGTTACCCAGTGAAGATACCGTCACATCAATCGGCTGGCCCGGCTTGGCAAATGGCGGCAAACTGGTGGTGATCATGACCGCTGCGACGTTCTTCAATTGCAGCTTGAGGGCTTGTTCCTGCGTCAGGTTAACCCCCATCTGCGACAACATATTGCCGATCGCCTGAGTGGTAAAAGGCGTCTGGGTTGTCTGATCGCCTGTATTGTCGAGCCCGGCGACGATACCGTAACCAATCAACTGGTTACTACGCACCCCTTGGATGCTTGCCAGATCCTTGATCCGCTCGGCAAAAGCCGAATGACTCCAGAGCGGCAAAATGCATGCGGTGGCTATTGCCGCTTGCCGGAACCATTTGCCGCTTTTTGTGATCATGACGTGCCTTTACGAGAAATCTCTAGAATGGCAAGACATTAAGGAAGAATCGTGCCATCCATCCCATAATCTGGCCTTCACTGATTTGTCCGGCTGATTTGTATTCGATCCGGGCGTCGGCAACTTTCGACGAAGCAATCGTATTGAAGGCATCGACAAAGCTTGGGTTGATCACGCCGGAAATACGAACAAATTCTTGCTCGTTACCAATAGCCAGCTGTTTCTCGCCAGAAACCAGCAAGTTACCGTTGGGCATTACGTCAATAACAGTAACTGTAATATTGCCGGTAAAGACATTGTTGTTGGCCGCTTCGCCCTTGCCACTAAAAGCAGTCGAGCTGGTTGCGCCCAGATCAAGGCCGAGTAAACCCTTGCCAGGCAAGCCGCTCAAGGCAGTCACTGAGGCCTTTTGGTTGTTCGACTTATCTACTTTGTTATTCGACTTGGCAGAAGCTGTGGTGCTCTCGGTGATGTTCACCGTGATCGTATCGCCGACATAACGCGCTCGGCGATCTTCAAACAGCGGACGCCCCGTACCTGCCTGATAGATGGCCCCATTACCTGCACTAGCCTCGAAACGGGGCGCTGGACGTGCGGTCATTGGTTGATGCACATTGGTCGGCGGCACGGTCGTACAACCGGCGATCACCAACACAGCGAGCAGCATGAGCGGCTTCATGATTTCACCTCAAAGTTGAGTCAGGCGGCCAAGCATGGCATCCGACGTCGAAATAACTTTGGAATTCAGCTCATAAGCCCGCTGGGTCTGAATCATGGTCACCAACTCTTCTGCCACATTGACATTAGAGGTTTCGACATAACCCTGATTGACGATACCAGCACCGTTTGTTCCAGGCGTATTCGGGGTAGGTGTGCCGCTAGCGGCAGTTTCAAGAAACAGGTTCTGCCCGGCTCGTTGCAAACCACCGGGATTAATGAAGGTTGCTAGCTGAATACTGCCGATTTGCGTCGTTGCCGCCGTGCCAGCCTCAGTAATAGAAACGGTGCCATCAGTACCAACGGTCACACTTAAAGCCGTAGCCGGAATCGTAATCGCCGGCTGCAACGGATAACCATCCGAAGTCACGATCTGCCCCTGATTGTCTTTCTGGAACGAGCCATCGCGAGTGTAAGCCGAAGTCCCGTCAGGGAGCAGCACCTGGAAAAAGCCGTTGCCCTGCGCAGCTAAATCGAGCGCATTATCGGTTTTCTGAAGATTACCTTGCGTGAAAATGGATGCAGTCGATATAGGACGGACGCCACTACCGAGTTGCAGGCCAGCCGGAATCTGCGTCTGCTGGGAGGATTGGGCGCCGGGCTGACGTAGGGTTTGATAAAGTAAATCTTCAAAAACCGCCCGCGAGCGCTTGAAACCATTCGTGCTGACGTTAGCCAGGTTATTAGAAATAACGTCAAGCTGGGTTTGCTGTGCGTCGAGGCCGGTACGGGCAATCCACAGGGAACGGATCATAATTCGGGTCCTATCAGGAAGTCATTGACAGCAGCTGGTCAGCACGCTGAGCATTAGTGTCGGCTGTCTGCAGCATCTTGATCTGCATCTCAAACTGGCGAGAAAGACTGATCAAATTGACCATAGCGTCAGCCACATTGACGTTGCTACCCTCAAGCGTGCCAGAGGAAACCTGGATATTTTGATCGGCTGGCGCGGGCTGGCCGCTTCTGAGGCGAAACAAGCCATCAGCCCCACGTACCATCTCGGCCTCAGGCGGATTAACCAGCTTGAGCCGACCGATCGCATTGGCATTATTCGGTGTCCCGAACGTTGGCACTACCGAAATCGTGCCATCTGGTGCAATCTCTATCGTGTTGTCAGGCGGAATGTTGATCGGTCCGCCATCGCCCAAGACCGGATTACCTGCCTTTGTTTGCAACAGGCCAGTCACGTCGACATCCAGGCTGCCTGCTCGCGTGTAAGCCTCGCTGCCATCCGGCAACTGAACAGCTAGCCAGCCTTTACCACTCACCGCCACATCCAGATTGCGCCCGGTAAACATCAACGGCCCCTGGTCCATCACATCACTGACAGAAGCATCGACAACGAAAGCACGTGTTGGCATACCTTCACCAAGCACCGGCACCGCCCGAAAACGATGTTCCTGCGCCTTGAAGCCGATGGTGCTGGCGTTGGCCAGGTTGTTTGCAGTGCCAGCCTGCTGCATGAAAACATGCTTTGCACCGGTCATTGCGGTGTAAATCAGACGGTCCATATCATTTGACGGCTAGATGCATTAGCGAAGATTGATCAGCGTCTGCAGGATCTGATCCTGCGTCTTGATTGACTGAGCATTCGCCTGATAATTACGCTGCTGAATGATCATATTGACCAGTTCCTGACTCATGTCGACGTTGGACTCTTCGACCCGCCCAGAACCAATAGAGCCATTTAGCCCTTCACCAGGACCCGCAATAGCAGCCTGGCCAGAGTCGATGGTTTCAGCCCATAAATTGTCACCTAAAGAAACCAGACCATTCGGATTTCTGAAGGTTGCAAGAATGACCTGACCCAAATCCCTCGTTTCACCATTCGTATAGCGTCCTTGAACGATACCGCTCGAACTCACTGAAACGCTTGCAATCTCGCCCGGTGGGGAACCATCCTGAGTAATCTCCAGAACGGCAGATGCCGAGCGTCGCTGTGTAAAGCTACTAAGATCAACATCGAACTGTAAGTTTGCCGCCCCCGTACCTAGCGTTGCTTTATCCACCAGCACAGAAATCGGAATACCCGTGCTGAGGGCCGTATCAAAAGATCCTGTGGATGAGTTAAACCCTATCCGACTCGCAAGAGTGCCAGCCGGAGTATCGGGGGCTGCCAATGCTACGCCATCGAATGTGACATAAACGTCCCACTCGTTGGGGGCAGTTGTCGGGTCCTGCTTCACAAAAAACATACTTAACGAATGATCGTTACCTAAGCTGTCATAGACAGTGGCTGAAGTCGTATAGTTGTAGCTACTTGGATCAGTGATGGCGAAAGGGTTGATAGTGATATCTGGTGCTTTGGCAGCAGAATCAAGATTTCCGCGAATCGCTACCGGATCACCAAGCCCCCCATTACCAGTGGCCTTGGCACTAATGCCATCGGGCGGCACCAAGATAGAACGTGGCGTAGTGCTTCCAAGGAAGGATACCGATCCATCGGCATTCGCAGTTTGATAGCCCTGCAAGCGCTCACCCAGAGAATTAACAATGTATCCATCTTTATCTAGATCAAACTGACCGTTACGCGAATAGGCATCTGACCCATTGCTACGCTCGACCACAAAAAACCCGTTACCGGCAATTGCCATATCCAAGGGATTGTTAGTCGATGTCGTTGCACCTTGCGTGAATGACTGGCGAACAGCTAGCGTATTCCCGCCCATCCCGACCTGAAGATTCGATACACCACCCGTCATCGCCGAGGCAAACGTATCTGCAAACACCGCCGAACTCGCCTTGAAACCTACCGTTCCTGAATTGGCCACGTTGCTGGAGATCACATCAAGCGCACGAGAAGAGGCGCCAAGACCGCTTAAACCCTGTTGAAACCCCATGATGAATCTCCTTAATTCATAATCTGTAAAATATCGCTGTAGGCGACTGACTTATTATTCGCCAGCTGCAACGACACGCCATCCGTTGTCAAAGTAAGAGCACTTACCATGCCAGCTGCCAATGCCGTCGTTTTCACTGGATCACTTCCATTGCCGGCATCCACAGCAAATGTGTAGTTACCGGTAGGCAACGCTGTCTCTGCATCCGATTTACCGTCCCACACAAAATTCACCACCCCAGCTGCCTGCTTGCCCAACTCCTGGGTCTGCACGACCTTGCCGCTGGCATCCTTGATCGTGACGGTAACCCTTTCGGCCGCAGCATCAAGACTGATACCACCAATGGCACCTTCAGCACCTAACTCGAGCACGTTGCCGGCAGTTAATACCGTTTTGCCGATCATTGCTGCCGCCTGCATGTTTTGGGTACTGGAATAACTGGCCAGCAATTTGTCCATGCTGGCATTCAGTTTTTCGATACCGCTCACCGTACTGATCTGGGAGAGTTGCGTGGTCATCTGGTTGGCGTCGGTCGGATTTAAAGGATCCTGATTTTTCAGCTGAGTCATTAGCAGCGTCAAAAACCGCGTCTCCATATCTTCAGCAGCGGTCTTTTTGGTCGAAGCATCTTGCGAAGTCAGCGCAGCAGCGGCATTCGTCGCGCCCGACACATTACTGGTAGCCATTTTTTATTTCTCCTTTAGCCCTGACCGATCTGCAAGGTACGCAGCATCATGGTCTTGGCGGTATTCATGACCTCGACGTTGGTCTGATAGGAACGCGAGGCGGAAATCATGTTGGTCATTTCATCGACCACATTGACGTTGGGGAAAGCGACATAACCTTTCTCGTCAGCCGCTGGATTTTTGGGGTCGTAGACCATGCGCGGTGGCGAGGCATCCTCAACAACCTGGCGAACACGAACGCCTTTGCTCAACTCGCCGTCGTTACCCATCGGTGTCGCCTCAAAAACCACCTGTTTGGCGCGGTATGGCTTGCCATCCGATGAAATGACGCTATCCGCATTGGCCAGATTGGAGGCCACGGTATTAAGTCGCATCGACTGCGCCGTCATTGCGCTTGATGAAATATGAAAGACATTAAGCAGGCTCATGATCCGTCCTTAGCCGTTTGTCGAGGCAAGCGCACTGCGGATGCCTTGGAATTTGTTGCTGATCAATTGAGTGAGAATCTGGTATTGCATTGCGTTCTCGGTGATCTGGGCGCGCTCGACATCCATGTCTACCGTGTTCCCATCCACTGCGGATTGGGTTTCGCTTCGATATTTAAAATCGGCAGAGCCTCCCGCTCCAGATCTTGCAATATGTCCAGCCGACGTTCTTGCCATATCGACTCGACCGACGTCACTGCGTCCGCTCATGGCATTCTGCATGGCTGTCTCAAAGCTAAAGTCACGGGCCTTGTAGTTCGGCGTATCCGCATTGGCAATATTGGACGCCAGAACCTGATGGCGCTGGGTACGCAGATTTAGCGCCTGACTGAAAACTGAAAGACTTTGCTCGATGCTTGCCATCAAATGCTCCTAAGATTTACATCGATAAAAGCATAGTCCATGCCATCGATCAACAATTGTTACCAAGCAGTTAATTCCTTGAATCGACCCAGCAAACGTTGATATTTGGCATCATCGAGTAACGATCAGGCAAAATGGCAGCATGCTTGCTCGCCTCTTACTGCTCACTCTGGCCTTAATGCTCTCTTCCCGGCTTTTTTCAGCCGAAACGGAGATGGTTCTGGATACTGCCGAACGTTACGTTCACCTTCAAACTCAGGGGCTACCGGGCAAAGTAACGATCACAATGGGCAAACTCGATACCAATCGCCTGCCTGCATGTACGGCTCTGGAGGCTTTTTCACCACCCGGTACGCGTCTCAGCGGCAAAACCTATATCGGCGTTCGCTGCCTCGGGCCCAACATCTGGAGCGTGCTGGTGCCGGCACAAATTGCCGTCACCGGCAATTACGTCACCACCGCCCGCTCACTTGCCGCAGGACAAGCCGTGCAGGCCACCGACCTGACAACACTTTCCGGTGACATGTCCAGCCTGCCGGCGGGGATCATCACCGACCCCGCCAACGCCATTGGCAAGACGCTACGCAACTCACTGGGCGCCGGACAACCATTACGCAACGACCAGTTGCTCGCGCCACTGGTCATTCGCCAAGGCCAGACCGTTCGGGTAATTTCGAAGGGCCCCGGGTTTGCTGTCAGCGGCGAGGGCAAAGCCCTCAATAATGCTGCGGTTGGTCAGATCGCCCAAATTCGTATGAGCTCCGGGCAAACCGTTAGCGGCACCGCCCAAGCTGACGGTAGTGTAGAAATTTCGTTTTAAGGCTAAAGTTTTGTCTTGGGCGGTCGTTAACCGGATTGAGTTATAAAGTTTAAGAAGGTCATCATGAAAATCGATAGCGCATACAAGCCGACAACACCAGTCGCAACGCCGCGAGCTGCGACGGCTCAGGCCGCACCCAAAACCGGGGCGCAGGATGCTGTGAGTCTCAGCCAGTTATCTGGCAGTTTGAAAGCCAGTGAAAATATGCCGGTAAATACGGCGCGCATCTTGGAAATCAAGCAAGCCATTTCCGAGGGGCGCTTCAAGATTAATCCGGAAGCCATCGCCGACCGCCTGATTGAGTCTGCACGCGACCTGGTTAATAGCAACAGCAAACGCGAAGCCTGATGCCTGACATCGCAGCGATTACAGAACGTGAAATTGCACTGATTTCGCGTTTTGTTGCGTTATTGAAAGATGAGCAGAACGCGCTCAAATGCGCCGACGCATCGGCGTTGCCAGAAATAAGCGCGGCAAAAATTGGTCTTGTCGAACAACTTAATTTGCTTGAAGCAGAACGACGCGCCGCCTTAGGTATTGTCGGCGACGAAAATACTCGGGCGGCAATGGGCGCCTGGCTGGCAAATAAACCCAACGATCAGACCGCTGCGGTCAACTGGGAAAAATTGCTGAATTTGGCTCAAGAGGCCAAGCAGCTTCATGAACTCAATGCACAACTCGTGGGTATGCATTTACAGCAAACTTCCGAGGCGCTCGTTATTCTGACTCGTCAGGCAGAGCAACACACTCTTTATGGCAGTAACGGCCAGGCCGCTCAAGTCAGCGGTAGCCGTATCGTCGATTCGGCCTAAACGCCGATCAAGGTGTCGAAACCGGGGCATTGCTGACTTGCCCTGGCTGGATCTCGGTAGGCTCTTCCGGACGATTGGAATCGATCAGAATACTGACGCGACGATTCCGCGCTTTACCTTCCAATGTGGTGTTGGTTTCCAACGGCCGCGTTTCACCATACCCAATAGCCGTCAGTCGCTCCGCCCCGACACCACCATCGTTAAACAAACGTAGCACCGTCGTCGCTCGCATGGCTGACAGTTCCCAGTTTGAGGGGAATTGAGGTGTCGATATTGGGACGTTGTCAGTATGCCCCTCAATGGTGATCGGAAAGTCTGACTCAGCCAATACCGAGGCAATCGCCCGCATCGCGTTGATTGAGGCCGGCTGAAGCCTAGCTTGGCCAGCCGGAAACAAAATACTGTCATTAATTTCAATGGTGACCCCACGGCTGGTTTCGAGCAACCTGACCTTGCCTTGGGCGACCAATGGCTGTAACGCTTCCATGATATCGCCAGCGACATTTTTCATTTTTTGCCGCTGTTCGAGTTTTTTCCCGTCACTTTTTTTCTGCTCGGGCAAGCGCTCCATCTTTGCGACCGGGCGCGGGGAAAGCGGCGGAGCCCCCTGAATGACGTTGATCGGCTGCCCTCCAGCCTTGCCGCTCGTATTCGAGAAAGCATTGGTCAAAGAGTCGGAGAGCACCTTGTACTTGCCTTCATTCACTGATGAGACGGCGTACATCACCACAAAGAAGGCGAATAACAAGGTAATAAAATCAGCGTATGAGACGAGCCAGCGTTCGTGGTTCTCGTGCTCCTCCTGACGCCGCTTGCGAGCCATTAGAGCAAGTAGCCCCTGAGGCGGCCTTCAATAATGCGTGGGTTGTCGCCGAGAGCGATACCCACCAGGCCATCGATCAACATCTCCTTGGAAGCCACCATCCGGGTGATGTAGTACTTGAGCTTGCCGGCAATCGGCAAGAAAACCAGGTTAGCCAAGCCGACACCATAAATTGTCGCCACAAACGCAACGGCGATACCAGCACCCAGTTTGGTCGGATCGGAAAGGTTTTCCATCACGTGAATCAAGCCCATCACGGCACCAATAATCCCGATCGTTGGCGAGTATCCCCCCGCCGCATCCCATATCTTTGCTGACTGACGCCATTCCTCTTCATAGGTATTTATCTCAACCTCCAGCAGCTCACGTATCCGCTCCGGGTCTGCCCCGTCGACAAGTAGCTGCAAGCCCTTTCTGGTGAAATCATCCTTGAGGGCAGGAATATAGTTTTCCAGAGCAAGCAAACCCTCGCGGCGGGAAAGTTGACTCCAGGCCAGTATTTGCTCGATTTGACGTTTCTGCTCGATGACGGGTGGCACCCACACCCACTTCGCCATTTTTACGCCACGCGTAAAAATATGGAGTGGACTTTGCAACAATACGGCACCTAGCGTACCGCCACAGACAATAAGCAAGGCCGTCGGTTGAACCAGCGAGCCGATATGGCCACCCTCAAGTATCTGCCCGCCAATAATCGCGACCAAGCCAATAGCCAAGCCGGCCAAGCTGATTTTATCCAACAGACTTCTCCTTGCGCCGTTGCTTGGCGGCGGGGGGCTCACCGGTAAACTGGCTACGCAAACGAGCAATAGCCTGGGTGTGCAACTGACAAACGCGCGATTCGGTCACCCCCATGACCTCCCCGATTTCACGCAAATTCAGTTCCTGCTCGTAATAGAGCGCCATCATCAATTTCTCGCGCTCTGGCAAGCGCTCAATCGCTTTGACCAGTAATGCCTTGACGTTCTTCTCTTCAAGAATATTGCTTGGGTCAGCATTGTTATCGGTGAAATGGCGTTCGAGAAAGTCCTCATCACCCTCACCGGCAAAGTCGTCAAAGTAGACCAATTGATGACCACGTGCATCCTGTAGCGTTTTTTGATAGTCGGCTAGCGACATACCCAGCGTGTCGGCCAGTTCGCGCTCTGAGGGGGCGCGGCCGTGCGTATGTTCCAAAGCACTGATGGCACCCTCGATACGGCGTAATTCTCGGCGCAAATTTCGCGGCAACCAGTCGTTTTCGCGCAAGCCATCAAGCATGGCGCCACGTACACGTTGTGTCGCATAGGTTTCAAATTGAGCGCCAAAGCCCTCTTCAAAACGATCCAGCGCATCAAGCAAGCCCAACATGCCGTTTTGTACCAGGTCCTCGAATTGGACGTTGGCCGGCAGGCGTGCCATCAAATGATAGGCGATACGTTTCACCAGCGGCACGAAGCGCTGAACCAACTGGTCCCTATCTGGCTGCCCTGCAGCTGTATACATCAGGCTCGTAGTACGTTTGGGGTTATGCGTTGGCTCAAGTGTAGCAGTTGCTGCATGAAATGTTCGACGCCACCCGCTTCACTTTCGCCCCGCTGCCAATAAAGCAGATCTGCAGCAATATCGCGGAATGCGGCGGCAGAAGGGGATGTTGGCGCCTGCATAAGCACTGGCCGGCAAAGCTGGGCTGACTGACGCAAAGACTCATCAAGTGGAATTGCACCAGCGAATTCAAGCCGTGCCACACCCCGCTGGGCTGCAACCTGCGCAATGTTCTCAAAAATCGAGCGAGCATCCGGCTGACTGCGAACTTTGTTCACCAAGATACGGAAATGCTTGCGTGAGAAAGCATGACTGACCTTTTTGATCAACGAGTAAGCCTCAGTAATCGATGCACTGCTACCGGAGAGCACAACCACTGTCTCCTGGGAAGCGAGACCAAAGGGTGAAAAGCCGTTGGGATGCGCCATGCTGGCATCGACCAGAATAACGTCTACCGGCCGCTCAAGTCCCGACATGGCATCAAGCAAGGTCTGTTGTTGCGGCAGGGAAAGGCGCCCCATTTTCTTGACAGCCTTGGCCGCTGGTAAAACGAGCAAGCCATTCATCGGCTGCAAAAGCACTTGCGACAAGGCCATTTCGCGCTGGACAACATTGAGCAAGTCAAAACGCGCAACCAGACCGAAAGATGAGGCAATATCGTCATTGGAAGCGTGCTCATCAATGATGAGCACTTCTTTGCCTAATCGCGCTAGCGCAACGCCGAGGTTGGCAATCGCAACGCTTCGGCCCACCCCTTCGCAACCAGCGACAAATGTCACCACCTGCAGTTGTCCGCCGCCACCCAGCATACGACGCAGCCCAGCCGCCTGATCGACGCGAAAATCAGCCACGACGACCGCCGACTGCCATCATTCCGGCGTTGGCCATCACGAGACCCGATTCAATGCCGTCGTATTTATGCGGCGAGTTATCCGGCACATCCTTGAATGCACGATGCAGCAGATAGCTACGATTCGGCAGATGCAAATCTTCCGGCACGCGCTGACCATTTGAAACGTAATGCAGTTTCAGGCTATGACGCATGATCACGTCCAACGGTGTCGCCAGGCTCGCCGCTTCATCAATCTTGGTTAGGATGCAACCGGCCAGGTTATCGCCCTGATAAGCGCGAACTACGTCGTCCAGCGTGTCGCCACGAGAGGTTGACGAAAGGAGAAGAAGACGCTGCACATCGCAACCAGCCAGCATGTCAGTCAGTTCCGGAACCAGCTTATCTTTCTGACTCATCCCCATGGTGTCAATCAACACCATATGTTTGTGTTGCAATTCAATCAGCGTCTGCCGCAGTTCGGCAGCATCCTTCACCAGATAAACCGTGACGCCGAGAATGCGACCATAGATACGCAATTGTTCGTGAGCACCAATCCGATAACCGTCAGTCGTCACTAGCGCGACCTTGCTCGGCCCGTGACGCAAGACACAACGGGCAGCCAGTTTGGCGGTCGTCGTTGTCTTGCCGACGCCGGTTGGACCGACCAACGCATAAACACCGCCGCGGTCGACAATGTCGCTCTCATTCCCAATGGTGAATAAGGAACGATCCGCCGCCCCTTTTACCCAGGCCATGGCCTGACTACCATCCATTTCAGTGGGCAGGTCAGTCAGCAGATCACGGGCGAACTGAGGCGAAAACCCAGCGTCAAGCATCTGACGCAACACATCAGTCTTCACCGGCGCCGTCCGCGAAGCCTCACCCCAGGCAAACCCGGCCAAATGCTGTTCGACAATTTTTCGCAGTGAACGAATTTCATCCATCACCTGCATCGGTACAACTTCGGCCTCGGTGCGCTGCGGTGCGCTGGCTTGAGTTTGCTGTCGAGGTGGAGGAGCAGGATTTTGCGGCGGTGGCGTGTTTACTGCGGTCGACGCTTGTGGGCGGCCAATTTCCAGATTGCGCAGGGAGCCTGTTCTTGGAATACCGGCATTCACTGAACCAACCGCACGATTGACCGGCGCTGAGGCTACGGTTGGCTGTGGCGCAGGGCGCTGGATCGGTGCGGAAGCGGGCTGCAGTGGAATAGCATGGCGCTGCACCTGCGGTGCCGGCTGTGACGCCTGAGCTCGTGCCGAAGACAAGGAAACGCGGTAGTCGCTATCGGCGTCAACAGGCGTAGGACGACGCTCGGGTGGCGCCCGGTCGGCAACTTGAGTCGGGACGATCATCGCCATATCTCGGGCAGCCACCGCCATGATTTCGACGCCCCCGGGAATCCCTCGATTCGAAAGGATAATCGCATCGTTACCGAGCGTTTCCTTCACTTTCCTCAAGGCATCCCTTGCATTCGCGGCTATGAATTTTCTGACGTTCATGTTCTACCTCCGATAACCGAGGTCACCTTGATAATTCGATTTTCTGGAACTTCGTTGTGGGCCAGCACCTTCAATTGCGGTACGGTGCGGCGCAAGAAACGGGAAAGCAGCAAACGCAAACTGGCCGGCACGAGCAGGACAGCTGGCAAACCAAGGTCTTCCTGACGCTTGGCAGCCGCCGCAGTTTCGCGGACCAGCGTATCGGCCAGGCCTGGCTCAAAGCTGGTGTTATCGGAACCGCCACCAATCGCTTGCGAGAGGAGACGCTCCAGCGCTGGGTCAAGTGACATGACTTGCATCTCGCTGCTCCCGGGGAACAGTTGCTGGACGATGGCACGACCCAAGGCATTGCGAACCTGAGTAGCAATCTCATCGGCATTTTGGGTGCGCGTCGCGTGATCGGCGACCGTTTCGATGATGGTTCGCATGTCGCGGATATGCACACCTTCGTCGAGCAAGCTTTGCAGCACTTTTTGCAGAATACCCAGCGGCAAAACCTTGGGTACCAGATCTTCGACCAATTTGGGCATTTCCTTGGCCAGATGCTCAAGCAACTGCTGCACTTCCTGACGACCCAGCAATTCAGCGGCATGGGTCAAAATAAGGTGATTCAGGTGCGTCGCGACAACGGTCGAGGCATCAACCACGGTATAGCCGTAGGCTTGGGCCTGATCGCGCTGAGTCGCATCAATCCAGATCGCGGGCAAACCGAAGGCTGGATCCTTGGTAGCAGTGCCGTTCAACGTACCAGCAACCCGCCCAGGGTTGATTGCCAGGAACTGCCCTGTATAGGCTTCACCAAGGCCAACCTCAACCCCTTTCAGGAGTATCCGATAGGCGTTTGGCTTCAACTCAAGATTGTCGCGGATATGCACTGGCGAAACGAGGAACCCGACTTCCTGGGCAAACTTCTTGCGGATGCCGCGAATTCGACGCAACAATTCTCCATCCTGCGACTTGTCGACCAGCGGAATCAGGCGATAGCCGACTTCCAGACCCAGTACATCGAGCGGCGCCACGTCACTCCAGCTAGCCTCCATCGCCTCCTGAACGGGAGCCGGCGCGACCTTGACCGGCGTTTCGACGACTTGCTTCTCGGTTTTAAGCATCTTCCAGGCAAGCCAGCCCATTGATGAGGCAATCAACAGGAAAACCAGATTCGGCATACCCGGGATGATGCCGAGAAGGGCAACGATAGCAGCGGCAATCCCCAGCGCCCGGCCGTTACGGAACATTTGCCCCATAACCTGCTGACCCACATCACGGTCGTCCGAGACACGAGTCACCACCATACCGGCGGCAATGGAAATGATCAGCCCAGGAATCTGGGCAACCAGGCCATCACCGATCGCCAGCAAGGTGTAGTTTTTTGCCGCCTGAGCCAGCGCCATATCGTGTTGGAGAACGCCAACAATCAAACCGCCCACGACATTCAAGAGCGTAATGACAATGCCGGCCACCGCATCGCCGCGGACAAACTTTGAAGCACCGTCCATCGAACCGAAAAACTCGGCCTCACGTGAAATATCCAGACGGCGCTTGCGAGCATCCTCTTCACCAATCAGACCAGCGTTCAGGTCGGCATCAATGGCCATCTGCTTGCCCGGCATTGCATCCAGCGTGAAGCGAGCAGCCACCTCAGCAACGCGACCAGCACCTTTGGTAATCACCGTGAAGTTAATGACCACCAGAATCATGAAAACCACAATGCCGACTGCAAAGTTGCCACCGACCAGGAATTGACCAAAGGCTTCGATAACCTTACCGGCCGAATCCGGTCCGGTATGGCCTTCGAGCAGAACCACACGAGTCGAAGCAACGTTGAGCGAAAGGCGCATCAGCGTTGTCACCAGCAAAACGGTCGGGAAGACTGAGAATTCCAGGGTTTTTTGCGTGTTGACCGCAACCAGCAACACCAACACGGCAATCGCAATATTGAAGGTAAAAAACAGATCAAGAACGAAAGCCGGTAATGGCAACACCATCATCGACAGAATCATCAGGATCAGGACCGGCGCAGCCATTTGCGTCGCGTTTAAACGCCCGAGAATATTCTGCATGCTGAGTGAGGAGCTTGCCATTTACGCGGCCTCCGGCACTAATTCGGGCGGCACCGGCAGATTGCGTGGTGGCACGGGATAAACACCCCCTTGCTGACGCCAGGTGGCAAGCTGGAAGATATAAGCAAGAACCTCCGCCACTGCGTTGTACAGGGCGGAGGGAATCGGCGCATCCAGATCGGCATGTTTGTAGAGCGCACGCGCCAATGGCGGCGACTCCATAATCGGCACCGCATGCTCGGCACCAATTTCACGAATCTTCAAGGCAATCGCCCCGACGCCCTTGGCCACAACTTTGGGGGCCGCCATACCCGCCTGATAGGAGAGCGCCACAGCGTAATGCGTTGGGTTTGTAACAATGACATTTGCCTGCGGCACTGCGGCCATCATCCGCTTGCGGGCAGCCTGCATCTGCAGACTGCGAATGCGCCCCTTCACCTGCGGGTCGCCCATCATTTCCTTCATCTCCTGCTTGACCTCCTCCTTCGTCATCTTCAACTTTTCGAAGTATTGCCAGAGTTGGAAGGGCACATCAGCAGCAACGACAAGGACAAGTGTCGAAGCAAGAATCAGGAAGGAAAAAGTAACCAGATTACCCGCATGAGCCAGACCCGTTTCAAGTGGCTCACCCAGCAGGCCGAATATTTCATCGCGCTCCTTCCAGATCAGCAGAACCGCAACACCACCGATCAGGATCGCTTTAAGGACCGCCTTGCCCAGTTCCATCAAGCTATTCCAGGAAAACATCCGCCCCAGCCCAGTCAACGGATTCATCCGATTCAGATCGGGCACTAATGCCTTGGCGGAAAAAACCCAGGCATTCAGAAAAAATGGAGGAAGGATGGAAGCCAGGACCAACAGTGCCAACAGCGGGGAGAAAACAATCAGCGCGTCAAGCGAAATATCGAGCAAACGAGGCACCATCATGGCTGGCTCATGCATATGTTGCGGCTCGAAGGAAAAAGCTTTGCGGGCAATAACCATGGAGCGCTGCATAAACCAGCTACCCATCGTCCAGAAAGTAGCACCCGCCGTAATCAAAACCAGAAACGTACCGAGCTCACGAGAATGTGGAACCTGCCCTTTTTCTCGAGCCTGCTCTAATCGCCTACCAGTAGGCTCTTCCGTTTTCTCGAGGTCGCTCTCTTCCGCCATAGCCATCTTCTGGAGTTGATGAGGCTATTATAGGAAAAAACCAAAGAAATTAAATAGGTACGCGTGTTTATTTAGCTAGTTTCTCAGGAGGCCATCGCAAGCCCATGACAACAGAGTAAACATTGAAAATAAAAAAGAGGGGGCAAGCCCCCTCTCAAGTCGTTGACCCAACACGGAAATCAGACCAATTCGAGCGCCCGCAATCCAGCTCTCATATCGGCATGCTGACCGAGATCAGCCAGCAGCTCCTTCATATCCAAAATCAATACAATCTGACCATTTGATAGAGTAGTCACGCCAGCCACGCCCTTCGGCCGGAAGTCTTCAAGCGACTTGATCACGGCATCATCGCGCCCGGCGAAGCTATCAACACCAAGAATAAAACTACGCTCGGTTGTCTGCATAAAGACACCGTATTCCGGATACCGCTCAAGTGGCCAGCCCAGCATACTGGCTAACGAAATAACAGGCAGAACTTCACCACGGACCACCAGCGTTTCCTTGCCGCCCACTTCTTGAATACGACTTTGATCGATTGGCAAAATTTCCCGAACCATTGATAGCGGCAACGCAAACGGTTGATCGCCCAATAGCACCAGCAATACCGGCAAAATAGCCAGTGTCAGTGGCAGCGAAATAATGAAAACTGAACCCTTCCCCGGCTCCGACCGAATTTCAATGGAGCCATTCAGCTTATGGATATTGGTTTTAACCACATCCATACCGACGCCTCGGCCCGAAACGGCTGACACCTGAGCCATCGTGGAAAAACCTGGCAGGAAAATCAGATTCAAACTCTGCCGCTCATCAAGCATATTGGCCTCTTCTTCAGAGACCAAACCTTTTTCGACTGCTTTGGCCCGAATGCGCTCCGCACTCATGCCTTTACCATCATCGGCGATGATCAAAACGATATGATCACCTTCCTGCCTGGCCTCGAGTCGTACCAAGCTCTTGACTGGCTTGCCTGAAGCCTGACGCTCAGCCGGCATTTCGACGCCGTGGTCGACGGCATTCCGAATCAGGTGAATCAGCGGGTCTGCCAGATCCTCAATCATCGTCTTGTCGACTTCGGTTTCTTCACCAGCCAGCACCAGTTCAACGTCTTTACCCAACTGGCGAGCCAGATCCCGGGCAATGCGAGGATATTTCTGGAACAAGCGGCCAATCGGCTGCATGCGGGTCTTCATCACCGAGTTTTGCAGATCCGAAACCAGCAAATCGAGCTGGCTCACCGCCTGATCAAGGGCCTGCAAGGTTTCTGAATCGTTTTTACCGGCCAGAATATCGACGCGCAAGCTGGTCAATCGGTTCTTGGTCAAGCCAATTTCACCCGAAAGATTCAAAACCTGATCAAGCCGAGAAGTGTCGACCCGAATCGTATTTTCTCGCCCCCGCTCATCGGCACGCCGACCTGCAGCCGCTTGACTGGATGGTTGATCGCTAGCTCGACGGCCAGTAGGTGCTACCGCAGCAGGCTGTGGCGAAACAGATATTTCGCCAAGCGCTGGCGGCACCTCGGCCTCCAGCTTGGTAATAAGTTCGCCCTGGGTTACCGGCTCAGCTTCCTTGCCTGTCACCGCCGAATGCAATGCATTCCAGTCCGGCTCATCAGAAGCCGGGGCAGTCTCTACTGCTTGCGGAGCAACCGGAGCAGCAGGTATTTCAGGCGACTCACCCTCGAGGGCAGCCCTGAGAGCATTAATCACATGGGGATCAGCAGGCTGGGGTTGTACCCCCTGCCCGAGTTCGCCAAACATTTCGCGTACACCTTTAGTGGCTGCCATGATGACATCCATCAAGTTGGCGGTCAGTTCGAGCTCACCATTACGCAGCTTGTCAAACAAGTTCTCGGTTAGGTGGCACAGAGTCACCAGTTCGGTCGCATTTAGAAAACCAGCCCCCCCTTTAACGGTGTGGAACCCTCTAAATATCTCGTTGAGCAGGCCATGATCATCTGGCATTTTCTCAAGATCAACCAGTTTGTTGTCCACATCGGACAGCAGATCGCTGGCTTCCTGAAGAAAATCCTGAAGCAGCTCTTCCATGCCAGCAAAGTCGCTCATTTTTGACCCTCCTTAGAAACCAAGGCTATCGAGCAAGTCATCAACCTGCTCCTGGTTAACCACAACATCAGTACGCCCCTCTGCACTGACAACAGGACCATTCATCAGACTGTTAACCTCGTCGGTGCGCTTGGTCTCAGGAACCACCTCAAGCAGAACACTCATCAAGCTGGATTCGAGATCCTGTGCCAAAGCGACAATTTTTTTGATGACCTGCCCGGTTAGATCCTGGAAATCCTGAGCCATCATGATTTCAGTCAATTGCGCATGCGTCGCTTTGGTTTTTTGCGGCAAATCGCTGTTCAAAAAGGCTCGTGTCTCTATCGCTAACTGCTTGAAGTCCTCAGCGCCCATCTGGTTGGCAAAAACCTTGTTCCAGCGCTCACCCAGCGTTCGGGCACAGTTTTCGATTTCATCGACCAAGGGCCCTGCAACATCAGTCGCGTTAAGAACCCGGCAAGCGGCCTGCTCAGTCAAATTAGCGACATATGCCAGGCGATCCTTGGCATCCGGCAAAGCCGTTACCGTTTTTTCAAGAAATTTGTCGTAACCGAGTTGGCTCAAAGTGTCGTGCAAGGTGCGCGCCATCTGGCCGATACGATTGAAGACTGTTTCCTGCTGCGACCACGGCTCCCCGGCCTCGCTCATGCTCGCCGCAGGGCTAGAGGCAAGCTTTTGATCCGTCAGTGCTTCAGCCGAGACGCTATCAAACAAGGCTTGCAGGTCATCATTGTCGTCACTGGCCGGCGGCGCTTTAGCCACAACGGGTGCAGGCTTGACGGCAGGCACGACGACAGGAGCAACTTGTGTGTAATCAGCGGCAATTGAGTCGAAGAGCGCTTCAAGGTCGGATGTATCGTTAGTTGTTGTCATGATCCTGCCTCAAGCCTGACCCATTTTCTCGAAAATCTTGTTGAGTTTTTCTGACAAGGTTCCGGCCGTAAAGGGTTTGACAATGTAGCCGCTAGCACCCGCCTGAGCAGCAGCGATAATATTTTCTTTTTTTGCCTCTGCCGTAATCATCAACACGGGCAAATGCTTGAGGCTTGGCGTTGCACGTATCGACTGCAACAAGGTCAAGCCGTCCATGTTGGGCATATTCCAGTCAGTTACGACAAACTCAAAACCTCCGTTTTGAAGCTTCTGCAGCGCAATCGCGCCATCTTCAGCCTCATCGACATTCGTAAAGCCCAATTCCTTGAGCAAATTACGAACAATACGACGCATGGTGGAGAAATCGTCCACCACCAGAAATCTCATTTTCGGATCAGCTGCCATGCACTACTCCAGAATCTTTGGTTGTTATCGTTCAATCAGCGGGCGCAAGGTATCGGCCAGCGCCTCAGCATCAAATTTTGCGACATAGGCATCGACGCCCACTGATTTGCCCATGGCGCGATTCGCTTCGGAAGAGAGAGACGAATGCATTACCACGGGCACCCCCTCGAAGCGGGGATCCGACTTGATATTTTTGGTCAGCACATAGCCGTCCATTTCGGGCATTTCTGCGTCGACAAGAATCAATCGAACCTCGTCGCGTATTTTGCTACCGCTCTGTAGCGCATGCGTTGCCAAACCCTGCAAGCGAGTCCAGGCCTCCATGCCGTTGGTTGCATGTTTATGGCGGACACCCAACTTATCAAGCACCTCGGCAATTTTGCGACGCGCGACAATTGAGTCATCAACAAAAAATACGCTCGTACCCGCATCCACCTTGGCCGGCGTGATATCGACAATCATTGCTTCACCGAAAGCATTGGCCAGAATTTGCTCAACATCGAGAATAGAAACAAGGTTGCTACCGTCCAGTTCAATGACCGCAGTAATCAACCCCTGATTCGAAGCAAGAACACTTTCTGGAGCCTTAACTCGCTCCCAATCGACTCGAATAATACGATCGACCTCATGCACCAGAAAACCCAGGGTCCGCTTCGAATACTCGGCCACCATCATGGTTTTGCCAAGGCCCGGCGGCACCCCTTCCAGCTGCATGAACGGCGCTAGCGAGAGAACGGGAATCACGTTTCCTCGTAGAGAGATCAAGCCCTCAACCCCCCGCGGCATGTTAGGTGTCTTGGTAATCCTTGGCGTCCGACCTACTTCGCGCACTTTGAAGACATTGATACCGAAAATTTCTCGGGTACCCAATGAAAAGAGCAGAATTTCCATTTTATTGGAACCTGCCAAGCGAGTACGCGCATCGACGCTATCGAGAAGATTCTTGTTTTGAACGAGATCCATATCAACCCCCGCTAATACTCATTCTGCCTTGACCGGCAATTTGTCCACACCCAATCGCCGAGCCAATGTTTCTGATAATCGTTGCGGCTCAAACTTGGGCACATACTCATCTACACCAACCGAAGAGCCTAGCTTCTGGTTCGACATTCCAGATAACGATGAGTGCATGATGACTGGCACACCGTTGAAACGAGGATCGGACTTGATTTTCTTGGTGAGGATATAGCCGTCCATTTCCGGCATTTCAATATCCGTCAGGACCAAACTGATAATGGATGAGGCGGGCTGGCCAATCGACTGCGTATAACTGGCAATCTTTTCCATCTCCTCCCACATCTGGCGGCCATTGACTGCGCTCACACTCTTGACGCCCATGAAAGCCAGCGTGCGCTCAATCTGCTTGCGTGCAACGCTTGAGTCGTCACAATAAAACACGGTTACATCAGGGCGATCCAGAGGAATGACGCCGCGGAACATGGCTTCGCTATCAATCGATGTTGTTTCGGAAAGAACCTTCTCAACGTCCATCATCATGACTAGACGGCCATCTTCAAGTTCAGTGACGGCCGTGACCAGTCCACCGGTCTGGGCCGTCAGCATTTCCGGAGGAACGCGCATCTTGCTCCAGTCCAGACGCAGGATCGTATCAACCCCTTCAACAAGGAAACCTTGTGTGTGGCCGTTGTACTCGGTGACGATCATTATTTCACGTGGCGTTTCGGCCGAAAGACCGGAGTACTTGGCCAGGTCAATCACCGGCACCAAGGCACCACGCAAACTGACCATGCCTTCGACCGAGGATGGCATTTCAGGGGCGGCGGTAATGATCGGCGTACGCATGACCTCGCGCACTTTGAAGACATTGATGCCATAGGTTTCACGGCGCCCGGTACGATGATCGACACCAAGAAAAAACAGCAGAATCTCAAGCTTGTTGGTTCCAGCAAGCTTGGTTCTCGCATCAATATTCTTTAACAATTCTGACATTGCTACTCCCTCGAACGTCGAGCAATCGGCTTTTTACTTTCGATGAGGCATCGAAAAAATCTAGAATACACGCTTTTGAGCACCTGACAAACCGCAGAAAAGCCCACCAACCGGGCCGATTCTCGGGTGACACTCAATCATTCGTGGGGTTTTGCTTAAGCTCAATTTTATGAAATATTAAACAATTTACTAAAATTAGCAATATCAAGAACCTGCTTTACATTACCACGCACACCAGTCAATGCTACTTCTTTATTGGCGCCACCGAGTTTGTCACGGAGCATGAGCAACATGCCGAGTGCCGAGCTATCCAGGTAGTCAACCCCTGAAAAATCAACGGTTACCGAACGAATATCAGCATCGGAAACCAGCGGCTCATAGGCACTTCGAAAGTCACGATGGGTATTGAAATCAAACCGCCCAACCAACTTTATAACCGCCTTGCCGGCATCTTTAAGCACGTTTGTTTGCATGTAATTTCCTAGTTTTGTGGATTCTGAACCGGGCTCTAGTTTAATACTTTTGCCATAGACGACAAGCCAAATAAAATTTATCGGATCGCGGCCTGTAGAACCCGCTTGCCAATCTCTTCCAAGGCCCACTGCTCCTCGACCGCACCAATCAGGAAAGCCTCCCGCGGCATGCCGTAGACAACGCAACTGGCCTCATTCTGGCCGAAGGTTCTCGCGCCAGCCTGACGCATACGCAACAAACCTTGGGCACCGTCTTTGCCCATGCCGGTAAGTATGACGCCGACCGCCTGGCGGCCGACCAGGGCGGCGGCGGAGTCGAAAAGGACATCAACGGAAGGGCGATGCCGATTGACCGGCGGCGTCGCCAATAATTCGGTAACGTAACCCGCAGCCGTGCGACGAATTTGCAAATGCGAATGGCCTGGGGCGATATAGACAGTCCCCGGCTCAACCTTCTCGTTTCCTTGCGCTTCCATGACTCGAGGGGCACAAAGACCGTCGAGGCGACGGGCAAATGACGCGGTAAAGGATTCAGGCATGTGCTGAACCACCAGAATGGGCGGGCAATCGGCTGGGATGGCCATGAGAAACTCTTTGATGGCCTCGGTTCCGCCGGTCGACGCCCCCAGAAAGATGATTTTGCCGCCGGCACCAAGCCTGGCAGTTGCCAACGGAGCAGGAGTCATCGGCGCTTTGGTCGGTAAGGTTGTGACAGGCGCTGGCGCTACGTGGTGACGCAGACGCGCCCCTTTGGCTGCGCGAATTTTTTCGATCAATTCCTCCGCGTATTCCTCGATGCGCTTGGCACCATCGGCACGCGGCTTGCCAATGAAATCAACGGCACCGAGTTCAAGGGCCTTCAAGGTCGTTTCCGACCCCGCACCCGTGAAGGACGAAACCATCACGACAGGCATGGGACGCAAGCGCATCAGACGATCGAGAAACTCAAGGCCGTCCATCTTCGGCATATGCACGTCCAGCGTCAGCACATCCGGATTGAGGGCCTTGATCATTTCACGAGCGATGACCGCATCCGGGGCGGCGCCAACGACTTCTACGTCGGGTGCCGAGTTGATCATTTCGGTCAACAAACCGCGCATCAACGCGGAGTCATCGATGACCAATACACGAATTTTCATCGACGGAATTCCCGCACAAGATCAGAAAATAGCCATTTTTTCAGGGTTGACCGCATCAAATGAACAACTCCACATCGCCTTCCATTTTTGCCCCGGCCAAGCGAGCCTTGTAGTCGCGCTCGCGACTGAACAGGGTTTCGTTATGGACGCGGTGCAGTTTTTTGACCAGAACGCGCCCAGCGTCCGGGAAATAGTAGATTTTCCGCGGATACGAATCCAGCAGATCTTTCGCCACAATCGGGATTTTCTCGGTCTTGAGATAATCCAGCACGAACTCGGCATTTCGTGCCCCGACATTGCTACTCGACAGGCTGGCCATCACCGCACCACCGCCAAAAACCTTGGCTTCCAGACGATTGCGCCGGGCGCCCATTTTTAACAAATGGTTGATCAGAATCTCCATCGCGTAAGTGCCGTAACGGGCTGAAGTACCGATCGTGTCCCGCCCGCCGTCGTCCGGCAGCATGAAATGATTCATCCCGCCGATACCGGAATCCGTATCACGGACGCAGGCCGAGACACAGGAGCCAAGCACGGTCACCAACAACATGCCCTTGTCGGTAACGAAGTACTCGCCAGGCAATATTTTGGCGGCCTCGGTATCGAAGTGTCGATCAAAGTAACGGTTAGTAGCGAGATTCTCATCGTAGGCGTGCTGCACTGATGTCCTTTATTGGCTTATCGGGCCTTGGTGAGGGCGTACACAGTTTTACCCAGCGACTTGAAGAGGTCGGCGGCATGGAGAAAGCTTTCGGAATGCCCGGCAAACATCAGGCCGTCAGGCTGCAACAACGGGGCAAAACGGGAGAGTATTTTGTATTGGGTTGGCTTGTCGAAATAGATCATCACGTTACGGCAGAAAATAACGTCGAGCGGCCCACGCACCGGCCAATTGGGTTCCAGCAGATTGACCCGCTGGAACTCGATCAGGCGCTTTAACTCCGGCCGTACCGAAACAAAACCTTCCTGACTTCCCGAGCCTTTGAGAAAAAAGCGCTTCAGGCGATCCGGCGATATTTTTTCAACGCGCTCAATGGGATAGACACCCTTTTGTGCCGTGGCCAACACGTTGGTATCAAGATCAGACGCAAAAATCGACACATGCGACACATTGGCGCCACAGGTTTCAAGCACCGTCATGGCAATCGAATAGGGCTCTTCACCGGTTGACGCGGCAGAACACCAGATCCGGATCGGGCGTTTGGTGCCCAATTTATTGAGGTGATCAGCCAACAGCGGGAAATGATGCGGCTCACGGAAGAAAGAGGTCAGATTCGTCGTCAAAGAATTGACGAAGCGCTCCCACTCGTCCGCGCCGCCACGTTCCAGCAGGTCGAGATATTCACCAAAGGTATTCGTGCCTGTCGCGCGCAAACGGCGGGCAAGTCGGGAATAGACCATGTCCTGCTTGACCGGGGAAAGTGAAATCCCGGCGTGCTGGTAGATCAGTTTGCGCACACGCTCAAAATCGGCACTGGAAAAACTGAATTCGCGGGTCCCTTGCTCCCGTCCCATCGCAGACCCGATGGATGAAGCTGGCGTGGACGGTGGAGGCTTGCGGCTATCAAGCATTAAAATTCTTCCCATTGGTCATCCAGGCTGGCAGAAAGCGCAGCTGGCTTTTTGGTGGCTGGACGCGCCAGCCGGGCTTGTTTTGGTAAGGCGACGAGCGCCTCTTGTCTTGACGGTTCAGCCGCTTCAAAAAGTTTGAATACAGCGACCGCCTGCGCCAGATTATGCGCCTGCTCCTCCAGGCTTTCGGCCGCTGCAGCAGCCTCTTCAACCAGTGCCGCATTTTGCTGGGTCACTTCATCCATCTGGCTGACGGCGAGACTGACTTGCTCAATGCCGGCGCTCTGCTCCCGGCTGGCACTTGAAATATCGCCCATGATGCGGGCAACCTGCTTGATGCTGCTCACCACCTGCGCCATCGTTCGGCCGGCCTGCGCCACCTGACGATTGCCGCTTTCAACCTTATCGACTGAATCGGCGATCAATCCCTTGATTTCCTTGGCGGCATCGGCACTGCGTTTCGCCAGATTTCTGACCTCGGTTGCCACCACGGCAAAACCACGCCCCTGCTCCCCGGCCCGAGCGGCCTCAACCGCCGCATTGAGCGCCAGGATGTTGGTCTGGAAGGCGATGCCGTCAATGACGCCAATGATGTCGGCAATCCGCTTGCTGGACTGGTGAATATCACTCATCGTCTGTACGACCTGCCCCACCACTTCGCCGCCCTGAATCGCCACCAGTTGCGCCTCACCCGCCAGTTCGTTGGCCTGGCGCGCGTTGTCGGCATTGTGCTTCACGGTGCTGGTCAGTTGCTCCATGCTTGAGGCCGTTTCCTCAAGGCTGCTCGCCTGCTCTTCAGTTCTGCTTGAAAGATCCTGATTGCCGCTGGCAATTTCGCGGGCCGCGGTATTGATTGCATCGGTCGCCATGCGGATTTGTGAAATTATTTCCTGCAACCGGGCAACCGTCTGATTGGCATCATTCTTCAACTGGCCAAACGTCCCCTCGTATTCAGCACTGATCTTCCGCGTCAGATCGCCTTCAGCCATGCCCGAAAGCACCTGCACGACATCCTCAAGACCGACCTCGCTGGTTTGCATCAGTGTATTCAGGTCATTGGCCAAGCTTAAAAAGAAGCCTTTTTTACCGTCGACCGCAACCCGTTGCGTGAAGTCACCGCGGGCGGCACCGCTAACAATACCGGCCACTTCATTCTCGACGGCCACCTCGTCCGTGCGATCAAGCCACTGGCTGGCCCGGCCCAGGTACTTGCCCTGGCTATCGCGAACTGGCGTCGCCGTCACTTGCAGGATACAGCCGCACATCACCACATCCAGGGTTCGCGGCGCAGTCAATTCAGCGCTGTAAGCGGCCTTGGCCGCCTCATCATCAAAAAACTCAACCAGTGAATGGCGAAACATCTCGCTGACCGAAAAGTCCGGCACCCGCAGGCGCATCTCCGGCTCCATTTTCCGCCACAGGGTTTCAGCAGCGGCATTCATGTAAACCAGCGTGTTGCTTTCATTCGAAACGGTGACGGCGCTTGCCGAACCGTCCAGCGCACGCTTGATCCGCATGCCTTCGGCAGCGATACGGCGAGCTTCACTCAGGTCGAAACCCGACTTGATCTGCATCGAGCGAGCCGAATCGGCAATCGCCAGCAATTCATCGCGCCGCTCGAAATTCAACTGAGCATCACTCCGTCCCTCGGACAATGCCTTGAAGAATGCGGTCGCCTCGCTGATCGGGCGGCGAATACTGCGCACCAGCCCCAATGCCAAAAAGCCACCGAGCAGCGTGAAGGCAAGAATCAACAAAGCAAACCGGCTCTGGAAATCGTGGGCATCGCTGCTCGCCTGATCAACATTCACCTTCGCCTCTCGTAACTGCAGGGCAACCAGTTCGCTCAATTTGTCGGAAATCGGGTCGATCGCCGGGTAAAGCTCTTTCGCGGCAAAAACAGTCAAAGCGTCCTTATCTTTGCTGGCAAGGATTTCCTTGAGGCGACTGGTCGCCAGATCGCCTTTCTGCATCAGCGCGGCCGCTTCACCGACCAATTTTTTCTCTTCATCGGTCAGATAGGTCGCCGTATATTCCTGCCAGCGGCTACGAATCACGTCCTGTGCCTGATTGACCTTGCCGAGTCCCGACTCAAAACTCTCGGCGCCATCACGCGCCTTGTGCGAAAGATCGACAATCGACACCGCGTAGGCATCGGCCACTTCCTTGAGTTGCTGCAAGGGCACGACACGATCGACATACACCGTATTCAGCCGCTCATTGCCCTCGCCGACTGCCATCAAACCCAAGCCGCCAACGATCAACATGCCTGCGGTCAACAGCCCGCCAATCGCAAAAATGCGCTGCGCAATGCTTCGATTGTTGAGCCAGGCAGCCAGGCTAAAGCCGGCTTTGACCACCTGCCCTTCGCGAATGGCCAACCCCGCCGCCCGTCCCTCGCGGAAAAGGCGATAGGCAGCCTCCGCCGCCTCGACCTGTTCACGGGAAGGTGCTGTCCGCACCGACATATACCCGGTGACGACGCCATTCTGAAAAATCGGGGTGGCATTGGCCAATACCCAGTAATGGTCCCCGTTCTTGCAGCGGTTCTTGACCAGCCCGGTCCATGGCCGCTCATCCTTGATCGTTGCCCAAAAATCGGCAAACGCCTCAGGCGGCATGTCCGGGTGGCGAACAATATTGTGGGATTGGCCGATCAACTCGGCTTCGCTGAAGCCGCTGATCTCAAGAAAGACCTCGTTGACGTAGGTGATCTGCCCCTTGAGATCAGTCTTCGAGACGATGTTTTGTCCCGCCAGGAGCATGACCTCATGTTGCGTTACCGGCAGATTGATTTTCATGGCTTCACCTTTATCAACGAGTTCTGAGCACTCTTAAAACTCATTCCATTCATCGTCGAGCGAGGCGGGAAGTGCCGCCGGCTTCTTGCCGGAAACATAACGTTGGGCCTGAGCCGGGGCTCGGGGTGCCTGCGCCGGGGCGCTCAAGCGTGGTGCATTGGCGACGCCCTCGGCAACCTTGAACACCGACACCGACTGGGCCAGATGGTTGGCCTGCTCTTCCAGGCTCTCGGCGGCTGCCGCAGCCTCTTCGACCAGCGCCGCATTCTGCTGCGTGACCTCGTCCATCTGGCTGACCGCCAGACTGACCTGATCGATCCCGGCACTTTGTTCGCGGCTGGCTTCGGCAATATCGGTGACGATCTTGGCGACGCGCTTGATGCTGGAAACGACCTCCTCCATCGTCCGCCCGGCCTGATCAACCAGTCGATTGCCCGCTTCAACGCGATCAACCGAATCGGAGATCAACCCCTTGATTTCCTTCGCGGCCGCGGCACTGCGTTGGGCCAGACTGCGCACCTCGGTGGCCACGACGGCAAAACCACGGCCCTGCTCACCCGCCCGCGCCGCCTCAACTGCGGCATTCAAGGCCAGGATATTGGTCTGGAAGGCGATGCCGTCAATGACCCCGATAATGTCGGCAATCTTGCTGCTCGCCTGATGAATCGAGCCCATCGTGTGGACCACCTGACCAACCACTTCGCCGCCCTTTTCAGCCACCGCCTGGGCCCCCGCCGCCAGTTCGTTGGCCTGACGGGCGTTGTCGGCGTTCTGACGCACGGTTGTCGTCAGTTGCTCCATGCTGGAGGCGGTTTCTTCCAGGCTGCTCGCCTGCTCTTCGGTACGGCTCGACAGATCCTGATTGCCGCTGGCAATCTCCCGCGCCGCCGTATTGATGGTTTCCGCCGAATTCTGAATATCGCCCACCAACTCGCGCAGCTTGCCAACGGTCTGGTTGGCATCGTCGCGCAACTTGCCGAAAGTACCCTGATATTCAGAGTTGACCGTATGCATCAGGTCGCCGCCGGCAACCCGCTCAAGCAGCGCCGCAATTTCGCCAATGGCCGAGCCGCTGGTTTCGAGCAAACTGTTGATCCCCGTGCCCAGCTCCTTGTAGAAACCTTCCATCGTCTCGGTGTCGAGGCGAGCTTCCAGATCGCCAGCGGAAGCTCGGCTGATCAAGGCACCGACCGCACGCTGGGCATGCAGTTCGGCCGTCCGGTCCACCCACTCGCCGACCGTGCCCAGCCTTTGGCCGCGATCATTGATGATCGGATTGGTGATGATGTTGTAGATGCGACCACCGATTTCCAGTTCGCCCTGACGGGTGGCACTCAATTCACGCAGCGTCTTCAACGCAGCCGCCGCATCCTGATAAAAGGCGCCGATATTGCTGCCCACAAACTTGTCGACCGAGAAGTTGGGCTGTTGCTCACGCAGACCCGGCTCTATCTGCCGCAGCGTAGTTAGCAAGCCTTTGTTGGCGTAAAGGACCGTGCCCGCATCATCGGCAATCCGCAAATTTGCCGAAACGCAGTCCAGCGCAATCCGGATGCGCAGGTTGTCATTGCCAATGCGCATGCTCTCCGCAACATCGAAGCCTTGCTGAATCTGCATCGACTGCAGGCCCTGCAAGACCTTGCCCATTTCGTCATTGCGCGAAATATCGACGTTACGGGTGAAGTCACCATTCGCCAGCGCCTGGAAGGTAGAAATCACCGTTTCAATCGGACGCGTGATCAAACGAACGATGGCCGCCGCAATCAGTAATCCAGCGACCAGCGCGGCAATCACGATGGCGATTATGGTCAGCCGATTACGGGAGAACGTTTGCTCGCTATCGGTCAACTGAGCCTGCCCGCCTTCAATCTGCCTCGTGAAAAGCAGGGAAGCCTTTTCAGATACAGCGGCATAGGCCGGGTTGATCTGCTTGAGCAAAAGCAGGTTGGCATCGGCAAACCGCGCTTCTGACAAGGCCAGCTTGGCAGGCAGAAGCCCTTCCGTGACATAACGTTTGCGGGCTTCAGCATAGCTTTCGGCGAGTTGCCGATGCTCGTCGCTATTGATCCCTTTTTTGTAAACTTCCCACTGCGCCGTAATTTCGGCAATGTTGGCGTCAATCTGCTTGAGGTGGAAATCGAGGGGGTGGTCATGCAAGTTGGCATATTGACCGGCCGGGTCGTGTTGCAAGGCGAGCAATACCTGCGAGCGGTTATCCGCCATCAGCTTGCCGATCACGCCGAGTGACTGGGTCGGCTGCAGACGATCCGTGTAGAGCTTGCCCACTTCGCTATTGGTTTGCCCCATCCCCCAGACACCCAGCGCCGCAACCACCACCAAAGCGCCGAGCACGGCACCAAAGCCACCGATTAATTTACTCTTCAGGCTCAGCCCGGCCAGCATGCCCTCGCCACCCTTGACGAATGCGCCATGCCGAATGCGCAAGCTGCCCGCCTTCTTTTCGCGGAAAAGCCGATAAGTACTCTCAGCCATATCAACTTGCTGGCGGCTTGCCTGGCGCCGCACCGACATATATCCCACCACCTGACCAGCTTCACGAATCGGCGTCGCCGTCGCCAGCACCCAATAGTGGTCACCATTCTTGCAGCGATTTTTGACCAGGCCCGTCCACGGACGGCCATCTTTCAGGTCGCCCCACATATCGGTGTAAGCCTCGACCGGCATATCGGGATGGCGCACGATATTGTGCGGCTGACCAATCAGTTCGGCTTCGACAAAGCCGCTGATATCGATGAAATCCTTGTTGATGTAGGTGATCTGACCTTTCAGGTCGGTCTTCGAGACAATCAGGGTGTGGGCATCGAGTTGAATTTCCACATTGGTTACAGGCAAGTTATTTCGCATGGGTGCTCATCCGTCCGGTTTTCGTTGTTCTTAGAATTCGGCCCACTCGTCCTCATCCGGCGCCGAAAGTGCGGGGATGGGTCGGGTTGAGTTTTTAATGGGGCTTGCTGCGGTCAACGCTTTAAAAGGGGTGTTTTTCTCGCCGTTGCGCATGCGCTCCAGCAGGCTGATAACACGCATCGAGCGCCGGGAAAACTCACCGGCAATTTGCGCCCGCGCCGCGCTGGTGTCGCCGGCCAACTGGGTGCGAATCACGTCAGCCGCGGAACGATGGAAACCGGCATGTTCGCCTTTTAGCTCGGCAAATTCAGCATTCCCGCGCAGCGCCCGGCCATCGCCATGAATCCAGCAGCCCAGCGCGCACTGGTCGTCACGCCCCACCACCACAGGATCGAGCGCTTCGCTGCCGCCGGCGACGTAATCCAGAAGGCGCTGCTTCCATTTGCCATGAGCGGCTATTGCACCCTCAAAATCCAGGCCAGCGACTTGCGACTGACCGTGCACCACCAGCGCCCCGGAGAGGCGAAAAACGGCCACTGACTGTGCCAAATTGCGTGCTTGCTCTTCAAGACTTTCAGCGGCTGCGGCTGCCTGTTCAACCAGGGCTGCATTCTGCTGTGTCATCTCATCCATCTGACTCACGGCCAGACCTACCTGCTCGATTCCGGCCGTCTGCTCGCGGGTCGCGTGAGATATATCGGACATGATCCGGGCAACGCGCTGAATGCTGGCAACGACCTCATCCATTGTCTGGCCGGCCTGATCGACCAGACGACCACCGGTCTCGACTTTTTCAACCGACTCGGAAATCAAGCCTTTGATTTCCTTCGCGGCAGCGGCACTACGCTGCGCCAGGTTGCGTACCTCGGTAGCCACCACGGCAAACCCTCGCCCCTGCTCACCGGCCCGCGCTGCCTCAACCGCTGCATTCAAAGCCAGAATATTGGTTTGGAAAGCAATCCCGTCAATCACGCTGATAATGTCGTAAATCTTGCTGGAGGATTGATGGATGGCCCCCATCGTTTCCACCACCTGGCTGACCACCTGGCCGCCTTTTTCCGCCACCTGTTGAGCGCTGGTCGCCAGTTCGTTGGCCTGACGGGCATTTTCGGCATTCTGCCTGACCGTACTGGTCAACTGCTCCATGCTTGATGCCGTCTCCTCCAGGCTGGAGGCTTGCTGCTCGGTGCGGCTGGAAAGGTCCTGATTACCGCTGGCAATTTCCTGCGCGGCGGTATTGATCGCATCCGTCGCGCCCTTGATCGAGAAAATAATCTCCTGCAAGTTGTCGACCGTGACATTCGCATCGTCTTTCAAACGACCGAGCACACCTTGGTATTCAGTATCGATTTTAGTCGTCAGATCACCTTGCGACAGACGCTTGAGCATTGCCCCAAGGTCATCAAGCGCCCGGCTGTTGACGTTCAGCAGATCATTGATGCCCTGTGAAATCAGCCGGAAAAAGCCGCTCATTTCATCGGCTGCAATACGCCGCGAAAAATCACCGGCGCCAGCCGCCTTGATGATGCTGCCCACCTCGTTCTCAATGGCGACTTCAGCCGTTCGATCAAGCCACTCGACGACCGTGCCGAGTCGTTCGTGCCGCTCGTTGGTAATCGGGGTGGCAACCAGTGAAAAAATACGGCCGCCGACCGGGATTTCAGTCCGGTGAACCGCCTTGAGGCTGGCCAGCATGTTCTGCTGATGGGCGGGGTTCTTGTGATAAATATCGAAACTGGAACCCAGAATGGCATCAGCCCGGAATGCCGGCAAAACCTTGCGCAAATCGGCTTCAGCCCGGCGCATCATTTCCAGCACGGCCACATTGCAGTAAATAATTTTGCCGTCGAGATCAGCGACCATGACATTGTTTGAACTGACATCCAGCGCCACTTTAATCCGCAGCGTCTCGTCGGCGACCCGACGCTCTGCCGTAAGCCGCGCTTTCAACTCTGATTGCATTTTTTCCAGGGCGCGCAGCAAGTCGGCCACCTGATCCTGGCCCGAGCTGTCAATCTGGTTGTCCAATTGCCCGGACGCAACCGCATCAGCAACCTTCAGCGCACCCACCAAGGGCAAGGTGATGCTGCGGGCAAACACATAGGAAAACGCAGCGATCAGCGCTATCACCAGAATTGAAAGACCGAGTAACAGCTTCGCCGCTGTCTCGTAAGCACGCTGCGCCCCCTCATACATGGCGGTGCCCGAATTGGCGTAATAAAGACGCAAAGCATCAGCCGCCGCGCTCGCTTTGGCGTATGTCGGGCGAACGACACTGGCGTAAACCAACGCCGCCTGTTCAAAGTCCCCCGCCTGCAATGCCTGATTGGCAACCATAAAGCCTTCCTTGACGAAGACGGCACGCGCCTGCTCGTAGGCTTCGGCCAGCTTTTGTTCCTGCTCGTTCAGCGAACGGGATTTGAAGGTCTTCCAGAGTTCGCTGATGGCATCACGATTTTTAATCAACTGATCGGTGTGTTGGGCAATCGGGTGCTCATGCCGCGCCGCCTGCTTACCCGCGGGGTCGTGCAACAGCCCCCCCAGCACCTGCATGTTGTTTTCGGCCATCAGTGTCTGAATGCGCAGGACAATCGCACCCGGCTCAAGTTTTTCGGTATAGATCGCGGCCGTGGTTCGGTTGAGGTCGCGCAAGTAGTTCAAGGCGACGAGTGCCAGAACCACCAACCAAAAAGCCATACCCAGCGCTTGCCAGAATAGCCGGGGGCCGATCCGTATTTTATTCAGCATTCCGCTGCTCCCTTAACGCCAGAACTTACGCTGCAGCCGTGTCAATCAATTCCATATCGGCGCTGGTCATCATACGCTCGATATCGGTGACGATCATCATCCGCGTCCCCTGTGTCGCCAGTCCCTGGATATATCGGGTATCGAAAGTACCGGAGAAATCCGGTGCCGGCCGGATTTGCGCCGGCGTCAGCGAAATCACGTCAGAAACGCTGTCGACCACAACACCGATCACGCGCCGGGCGACATTCAGGATGATCACCACGGTAAAAGGCGTGTATTCGATCTTGCCGAGATTGAACTTGATGCGTAGATCAACCACGGGAACGATGATGCCGCGCAGATTGATCACCCCCTTGATGAAAGGCGGCGCGTTGGCGATCAGCGTTGGCTGCTCATAGCCACGAATTTCCTGCACCTTCAGGATGTCGATCGCGTATTCCTCGCTACCCAAGGTAAAGGTCAGGTATTCGCTGGCTGCCATATCTGATTCACCTGCAGCGGCGCCGGTATGCGTCATCACTTCCATGTTTTGCTCCTTGGTTCAGCCGTTAACCGGCCTTCTGCATATTCGATTTGGCCATACCGGCAATTGCCGACACGTCGAGAATCATCGCCACATGACCGTCACCCATGATGGTCGCTCCGGAAACGCCCGGAACCCGGCGGTAATTTGCCTCCAGGCTCTTGATCACTACCTGATGCTGGCCGACCAGCGTATCAACAAAGAGTGCGGCCTTGGCGCCATCGGCGTCGAGCACAACCATGATGCCTTGCGTAAAGTCGATAAAGCTCGACTTGATATTGAAGACCTCGTGCAACACCACCACCGGCAAATACTCGCCACGCACCTGAATTACCCGCGCCTGATTGGAGAGCGTCTTGATATCACCAGTCTCGGGTTGCAGTGATTCGATCACATAAGAGAGCGGCAAAATGTAAGTCTGGTCGCCCACCGCCACCGACATGCCATCGAGAATCGCCAAGGTCAGTGGCAGGCGAACGGTCATCCGGGTCCCAACCCCAAAGATTGACTCGATTTCGACCCGGCCACCCATTGATTGAATATTCCTGCGCACCACATCCATCCCGACACCACGGCCGGAAACGTCGGTGACCTGATCGGCGGTCGAAAAACCAGCTTCAAAAATCAGGCTGAACACTTCCTGATCGGTCATTTGATCCGAAGCGGGCAAACCCTTTTCGCGCGCCTTGGCGAGGATCTTGTCACGCGGCAAGCCGGCACCGTCGTCACCCACCTCAATGACAATATTGCCGCCTTGGTGATAAGCCTTCAGCGTAATGGTCCCGACCGGGCTTTTGCCAGCGGCCACCCGTTTTTCCGGCGTTTCGATACCGTGATCCAGGCTGTTGCGGATCAAGTGGGTCAGCGGATCGGTAATGCGCTCGATCAGGCTCTTGTCCAGTTCGGTAGTTTCACCCGTCGTCTTGATCTCAACCTGCTTGCCGAGTTTGCCCGAAAGATCACGGACCACCCGCGGAAAGCGCGAGAAGACGAAAGAGATCGGCATCATGCGAATCGACATCACCGATTCCTGCAGATCACGCGTATTACGTTCCAGTTGCGCCAGGCCGTGAATCAATCGCTCTGGCGCACTATCCTGCAACTGCGTCGCGGTTTGCAGCAACATCGACTGCGTGATGACCAACTCACCAACCAGATTGATCAGTTGATCGACTTTTTCAATACTGACCCGAATCGAAGAATCGGCAGCAACGGCGCTCGGCGCAGCTGCTTTAGCAGCCCGAACCGGCGGCACCGTCGGTTTTTCCATGGCAACGGGCGCGGCTTGAACAATCGGGGCGGGGAGTGATGGCTCCGCCATTGCAACCGGTGGCGCTTCCGTCAAAGGTGGCGTGATCGGCGCGAAGAAGCCGTATCCGTCGCCTTCTTCGGCCATCACTGGTTCTGGCGTGAGGGCGGCAACAGCGACTGGCAACGGCGCAAAAAAACCATAGCCATCGCCCTCTTCAGCCATCGCCACCTCTTCAACCGCAGATGCCACCGCTGGCAGTGGGTCAAAAAAGCCGTAGCTATCGTCCTCAACGATCTTGCCGATGGCTTCAGTCAAATCGCTGAGCGGCTCACCTGCAACCGAGGTAAAAAATCCATACCCCCGATGTTCGTCTGGAACACCCGGTTGATCCTTGAAGAATCCGAAGGCAGAAGTACCGTTGACCGCAACCGACTTGTCCTCGACAACCCGCCAGGCGCCATGATCGGCAATGAAATCGATCTGATCGGAAAAGCTTTCCTGCGGCACTTCCGTGATCAGGCGAAGCTGCCAGAAACCCACGTTACACGCCTCAGCGTCAGGCTGGCCAAGGATTTCAAGATCGCCAATCGCCCTCAGCTCATCAAGCAGATTGGCGACACCCTCCCCCTTGGCAGAGATTTCGGTCGGCAGGAACTGAATATCAAAAACACGCCGACCAGAAATTTCGACAGCAATCGGCACTTGATCAACGGCGTCAGCAATTACAGCAGGGGGCGGTGTGGCAGCAACAGACTGTCCGGACGATAACTCGCGCAGGCGCGAACAAATTGCCTCAACGGCATCAGGCGCCACGCCACCACGTCCTTGATGGCCGTCGAGCATGCCGCGCAGCAGGTCGCCACATTCGAGAAAGGCGTCCACCATGTCGGCCCGCAAGCCAAGCTCGCGTTTACGAATGCGGTCGAGCAGGTTTTCAAGGATGTGGGTCGTTTCGGCCAGATCGGTAAAACCAAACGTTCCGGCGCTGCCCTTAATCGAGTGCGCTGCCCGAAAAATGGCATTGAGTTGCTCCGAATCCGGATTTTCGATATCCAGATCGAGCAGCAGCGTTTCCATTGCAGCCAGGTGCTCCTCCGACTCCTCGAAGAAGACCTGGTAAAACTGAGTCATGTCGATAGCCATGCTACCCCCTCACCGCAGCTGCGCCTATGGGGGCAGCCGGAAATCGAATGCAACGGATACCAGCCCACAGGCCAGCTTACCGGCCTCAGCTCAGCCAATCACCTTGCGAACGACTTCGATCAGTTTTTGCGGGTCAAACGGTTTGACCAGCCAACCGGTAGCACCCGCAGCACGCCCCTGCGCCTTCATTGCATCGGAAGACTCTGTGGTCAACATGAGGATGGGCGTCGAGGCATATTGCGGTAGCTTGCGCAGGCTCTTGATCAGAGTAAGCCCATCCATACGGGGCATGTTCTGATCGGTGAGAACCAGATTAATGCTTTTGGCTTTGGCCTTATCCAACCCGTCCATACCATCCACCGCCTCGACAACGTCGTAGCCGGCACTTTTCAAAGTGAATGAAACCATCTGACGGATGGAGGCAGAATCATCAACTGCAAGAATGGTTTTCGCCATTTTTTCCTCGTTTGTGAATTAGAACAACTCGACATCGCCACTGGCGAAGCCGGTCTGACTGACTGGATTTTTACTAACCCCCTGTTTCAGGGTGCTCAGTTTTTGCGAAAGCAATTCAACGTGATCCCGTATGGCATCCAGTGCCTGCAAGGTGTTGGCTGGATTACTGGTATCCCGTAAAGCCAGAGCAAGTTTCTGCTCATCGCCCGCCACCTCATCAAGAATCTCCAGCCGCTTGGAAACATGAGTGAGCAACTGCGTCACCATATCCTGAAACTGCAGGGAAACAATGGCCTGATGAACCGCAGCCTCAACCTCGACCGCAACACCATTCAACTCGCCGACGGTCTCTTTGGTCCGCCGGCTCATTCCCTCGATATCGTTCATTGCCTGCTCGACATCACCTTTTGAAGTCAGCGCGAACGTCATATCCTTTGCTGCCATCTGAGTGATTGCTTGCTCAGTTGCCGCAATGGTCGATTGCATATTGGCCAGCGAACTGCGTATTTGCTTGCTGAAATGGTTAGTCCGCCCGGAAAGATCACGGACTTCATCAGCCACGACCGCAAAACCACGCCCTGCTTCACCGGCACGGGCCGCTTCTATGGCTGCATTGAGTGCCAACAAATTAGTCTGTTTGGCGATCCCTTCGATCTCGCCCAGCATGTCGCGCACCTCTCGCGTCTGGCCGGCGATGCGGTCATTCATTTCCACCAGCGTCATGGCGAGACGAGAGTTCTCAACGACGCTTTCAACAAACTGGCGCAAGGCATCTGAAGTCTTCACCGCAAAGACATGAAAATCATCGACCGAGCCACTATCGGAAGTACCGCCAGCCACCTGAAAGCCCAACTGCTGTTGGCGCTGCACCAGCGCGTTCATTTGCTGAAAGCTCGTGATCAGCTTGTCGATTGCCTCGCTAAAAATCACTTGCGCCCGCGTTACCTCGTCTCGCATCGCCTGAATCTGGGTCGAAAATTCGCTGGAGAGACGAACAATCGCCGCACTACTGTGTTCGGCGATCTCCATGCCCAATGGGCCGGCAGCGGAGTGCAATGTTTGATTTTTAGCTGAACCGCCACAAAATCCCGCCGCAACAGCCCAACCCGCCAGCAGCGCGACAAATGCAAAGACCACGGGCAAAGAGCGGGTCTCGGGAGCCAAGGCAAGCAACAAGGCGACGACCAGTACAGACCAAACCATGCCAATAGAAAGCAACTTCCCGATACCGCTCATGCCTCTCCCTTATCTTTTATTTTGTCTCGCGCCGGCAAATCAACCCGCCGTGCCTTTGCCGATGCCCGGCAACTTCAGCCCATCAGGGAGGGACTCTTCGTCGGCCTCATCGGAGGCAGGCCCCTCTTCCTGGAGAATGGCATCTTCGGTTTTCTGGTTAAGTACGACGATACTAATCCTGCGGTTGACCGAGCCCAAAGGATCATTTTTGTCGAACAAAACGGTGGAAGCCAGGCCCACAACACGCAATACCTTGCTGTCATCCATGCCACCAGCCACCAATTCACGGCGGGATGCATTTGCCCGGTTAGAAGATAGCTCCCAATTGGTAAAACCCTGGCTGCCCCCCACAAAACCAGCCGCATCCGTATGCCCCGCAAGGCTGATCCGATTTTTGACGTCATTCAGCGCTTTGCCAATTTGACGCAAAATATCCCGGGTGTAGGGTTTGAGCTCAGCGCCGCCGGAGTCGAACATCGGACGATTCTGCTCATCGACGATCTGGATACGCAAGCCTTCGGAGGTGATATCGAGCAGCATCTGCTTCTTGAACTGCGCCAGTTGCGGGCTTTGTTCGATCATTTTCTCGATATCCGCCTTCAACGTTTCCAGGCGCTCCTGCTCCTTGCGCCGAAATTCGGCCTGCGCCTCCTTGGAAAACGAGGTCGTTTTCTTGGCTTCGACATCGCCTTTTTTAACTTGCCCAGACTGCCGGGTCAGATCCTTGCCGCCACCCTTCAAAATACTGGTTGCGTCACCGGCGCCATCGCCTCCCGACATCGCAACCTTCATCGGATTTTGAAAATGATCTGCGATCCCAGCCAAGTCGCCCTTGGCCGTAGACCCAAGTAGCCACATCAGTAAGAAGAAAGCCATCATCGCCGTCACAAAGTCGGCATAGGCGATTTTCCAGGCGCCGCCATGGGCGCCACCCGCAATGACCTTCTTGCGCTTGATAATTATGGGGCGTGTGGAGTCGTCGCTCATCTCATTGATCTAGGTATGGGCGACGCTTACTTGCCCTTGCGCGCCTTGAGCTCTTCTTCAAGCTCGGCAAAGCTTGGGCGAACATGCGAACCCAGCGTTTTGCGACCAAACTCAATCGCTACCTGCGGCGCATAGCCGGACATGGACGCCAACAAGACCATCTTGATGGTTTGATAAATCTTTCCTTCTTCGGCGGCTTTTTGTTCAAGCAGGCCGGCAACGGGCTCAACAAAACCGTAGGAAATCAGAATACCGAGGAAAGTACCGACCAACGCACCGCCGATCATCTTGCCAAGGACTGCCGGCGGGCTACCCACTGAACCCATCACATTCACCACGCCCATCACCGCGACCACAATACCGAAGGCGGGAACCGCACCGGCGATCTTTGCGACCACATGCCCAGGCTCGGCTGCCTCATGGTGATGCGTCTCCAACTCAACATCCATCAAACTCTCAATTTCAACGGTATTCAGATTACCGCCCACCATCATGCGCAGATAATCTGTCACAAACTCCATGATGTGGTGATCATGAACCAGCGCGGGATATTTACTGAAAATTGGACTGGCTTCTGGATTTTCGATATCGCCCTCGATCGACATCAGGCCTTCTTTGCGCACCTTGCCGAGGATTTCAAACAACATGGCCAGCGCATCCACGTAAAACGCCTTGTTGTACTTTGAACCTTTGAGAACGCCTGGCAGAGCGCCCACGGTAGCCTTGATGACCTTGATGTCGTTACCAGCGACAAAACCGCCAATCGTCAGGCCAATAATAGCGACGTATTCGGTGGGCACCCAGAGCGCAAGAAGGCTGCCGTGAAGCGCGTAAGTTCCCAGCGCTGAAGCCAGAATAATTACGTAGCCAACAATTAGAAACATCCAGAGCTCCCCGTGACGCCGGCCGTTGACCGGCGTATGTGCGCATATTTATTAGTGTCCGCTATTGTAGCCACAGGCGTCACTCAAGCGCAAAGGAAGAGTTGCGCCAAAATACCGCCAAAATGACGTTATCAGGCGATGCTAAACTTCACCAAATTTCAACTCGGGCCACTTTCGTGATTCGCTATTGCCAGCTTTGCGGTTCAGACGCTTCTTTCATCGTCCCGCTCGGTGATTCATTGCCTCGGCACGTCTGCGGCACATGTGGTCACATCCACTATGAAAACCCCCGACTGGTGGTAGGTTGCGTCGCCGAATGGGAAGGCAAGATCCTGCTTTGCCGCCGCGCCATTGAACCTCAACGTGGCTTCTGGACACTTCCTGCCGGCTTCATGGAAAACGGTGAAACCACTGCCGAGGGCGCCTTCCGCGAAACCCTGGAAGAAAGTGGGGCCAGAGTGACGATCGATGCCCCCTTCGCCATGATCAGCATCGCCCACATTAATCAGGTACACCTTTTTTACCGCGGGCGATTGATCAGCCCGGATTACTGCGCAGGCGAAGAAAGCCTGGAAGTCGCCTTGCTCAGCCCGGAGGAAATTCCCTGGCAAGACCTTGCCTTCAGAAGTGTCAGCCTATGCCTTGAGCGCTATCTTGCAGATCGCGCCCGTGGCGATTTTGCTTTTCACGAAACAGAACTCCGCCCCCCCAAGCACGCCGTAGTCAATCATCCAGCCGATAGTGAATCGGCAAGCTAATCGCAAACCGCTTACCCATCAGGCTGTCTGGTAGCGGCGCAAGGCGCGTTGCCTTTTCGAGCATTTCAAGCGCCTGCGCATCGAGCACAGCATGTCCGCTACTTTGATCGATTGAGACCGTCGGCACAGCGGAGCTCGCAGCCCCTTGAATCATCAGAACAACCACACCTGTCCAGGCGTTCTCGCGGGCCACAGTTGGATAGCGTTTGAAGCGTCGAGCCTCCCGCGCCAAACCAAGGCGATATTCGCCAAGTCCCTCAGCGTTTTTCACCTCAGCGTTTTTTACCTCGGCTCAGATCATCCGGCCGCCCCAAGACGGCATTCTTGTTTTGGGTAGCAAGGATCGGTGGAATCGTTACAGTTTCTGCAGGCCGGTCACTTGCTACGGTCGACCGAGAGAATGAGGGAAAATCCGGCACGGTATTTTGCGTTTGGGGGCTTACCCGGCGGCCCACTGATTCCGGTAATTTTGTGGGCGGGGGCATTGCAACAGCGGCCTGATTCGATTGAGGCATGCGCTTCTCGATTGGTCTGGGCGCAAGCAACGCACTCAAAGCACCCACGCCATTATTTGGTTCGGGTAAAAACGGAGGGAAAACCGAGCGCACCCCAAGCAGAACTAAAAAGTGAATGACCAAGGAAAGCGCCAGTGCGCGGTGTAGCATCCCGAATATTACTTTCGGAGCAGCCGAAAAAAATCCCCCCGACAGCGTTTTCCGGCGGAGGGATTATTCGCCCCAATAGGCGATAGGTAATTTCGCAGCTTACTTACCAAGCTTGCGGCTTTCTTCGTTCATTTTGCTAGCGTAAAGCTTGCCCATCAAAACACCAATCACCATTACGCCGACGATAACACCCAGACTCATCAGACCAATATCACTGCTAAACAAAAGTTCCCAAGCCATAAGCCACCTCCCAGTAACAGATTTAAATTAATTGACCGTTTTCGCCGTCAAGCGTAGCGGTTCCACAGAATCAGCCTGCCAATCCCCCTGCAGGCGCCATTTTCCAAGCGGATCTTCAAGCGAGACCAACCAACGCCCGGAAACATCATTGACTAGCTTTCCGGTGTAGAAGCCCTGGCCTTCCAAAGTCATCTTCACCAACTGATCCTGACCAGCCCGTGTTGGATGAGCCAACTTGAGATTGATCTCTCCCGGCAATTTCGCATCACCATCCGCAGCCAAAAGTAGCCGAACCCCCAAGCCTGACTTCATCACATCCGCGTGCAAGCCGAGGTCGCCCGCAAGATGGTCGCGCTGCAACCGCTGATTGACGGTCAAGCCTTGCTTGTAATAATCATCGGACACCAAACCATCATCACTGCTGATCGCCAACCAGAGCGTGACAAATCCGGCAACGACCACAACCGCCGGGCCTGCCATCAAAATCCACGGCCAACGGTCTTTGTACCAAGGTTGATTTTCACTACGTAAAGTCATTGAGGAACTCATGTCAGGGCATCAAAAAAGAGGCCTTCTCATGAACCGCGATGCTCTCGTGGTTCTGGGCCTTGATATCAAAATAAATCTTGTTGGCGCCTTTTTTACCGGAATCCGGCGGCACTCGAACAACCACAGTCACTTCATGATTTTCGGCACTGGCGACATTAACCACGGATTCGCCGAGTAGTTCAATACCGTCCATCCCTGTCACAGAAACAACGTAGCTCTTGGCATCTTCAGTCGTGTTCATGATCTTCAAGTTATAGACATTCTCGATCCGGCCATCATCCGCCTCACGGGAAAGCACGGACGGATCGCGCATGATATCTACCTTGAGTGGAACACGAGCCGCCAAAGACCAGATCGACGCCACGGTAATGGCGACAAGAATCGTCGTGTAGAGAATGATCCGCGGTCGCAGAATATGGCTAACGACATCCTTGGCCGAAAAATGCTTTTCCAGCGCGTTTTCAGTGGTGTACCGAATCAGGCCGCGCGGCTTTCCAACCTTGTCCATAACCGGGTCGCAAGCATCGATACAGGCGCCACAACCAATGCATTCGTACTGCTGGCCCTGGCGAATATCGATACCTGTCGGACAAACGACAACGCACAAGCCACAATCGACGCAGTCCCCCAAGGCGGCAGGATCACTTCCTTTTTTGCGGGCACCACGCGGCTCGCCCCGTTCGGGATCGTAGGTAATAACCAGCGTATCCGGGTCGAACATCACGCCCTGGAAACGAGCATAAGGGCACATGTACTTGCAAACCTGCTCGCGCAGGAACCCAGCCTGCATATAGAAAAAGCTGGCGTAGAAAAATATCCAGAATAGCTCCCAGCCGGAAAAGTCATAAGGGAACTCCGCCCACAACTCGGCCACTGGTGTGAAATAAGCGACCAGCGTCAAGCCTGACCAAAGCGCAATCAGAATCCAGATCGCATGCTTGACGGCCTTAAGCCTTAGCTTGCGGCCGTTCATCGGCCCATTATCCAGTTTCATGCGAGCCGAACGATCGCCTTCGATCTTGTTCTCGATCCACATGAAAATTTCGGAGTACACCGTCTGCGGACAGGCATAGCCACAGAACAAACGTCCGGCAATCGCGGTAAACAGGAACAGCGCATAGGCCGAGATGATGAGCAGCAGGGCAAGATAAAACACATCTTGCGGCCAGAGCACCAGACCAAATAGATAAAACTTGCGCTCTGCAACATGCAGAAGAACGGCCTGGCGGTCATTCCATTGAAGCCACGGCATGCCGTAAAACAAAATCTGGGTGATCCAGACCAGCGCCCAGCGCCAGCTATTCCACCAACCCTTCACATCGCGGATGTACACCGTCTTATGTTTCTCGTAAAACGAAACAGGGGCCGGTGCTACGGTCGACGGGGTTTTAGATGTTTTTTCGGTAGGTTCCATAATGGCCGTATCGTTATCAGAATGGCGCTAAGTGCTTGTGAGTAGCGACTTGCATCAACGCAATTTTGATATCAATCAGTCTTTACTAATGCAAAACCAAATAAAAAACGGGGCAGCCAACTGCCCCGTTTTGTCCAATTACTTGGCGCCTTGGCTCAGGCTATAAACATAAGCCGTCAGCAGATGAATCTTGGCATCGCCCAGAAACTCCTGCCAAGCCGGCATTTTGTTTTGACGACCTTTGTTGATCGTCTCGGTAATGGTTGCTTCGGACGAACCGTACAACCAAACCTTGTCGGTCAGATTTGGCGCACCGACTGCATGCATACCTTTACCATCGGCTCCGTGGCAACCAAGGCAGCCAGCAGAAGCAAAAGCTTCCTTACCTTTAGCTGCACGAACGGAGTCATTCGGCAAACCAGACAGGGAACGGACAAAATTAGCCAGATCCTTGACTGTATCCGCACCCAACTGGGCGTGCGGGGGCATCATGCCCATGCGGCCATTGACCAGCGACTCCTTGATCTGTTCCGGTTCGCCGCCATATTGCCAGTCGCTATCGGTCAAATTCGGGAAGCCTTTGGCGCCACGAGCATCGGCACCATGACACTGCATGCAATAAGTCAGATACAGGCGCTTGCCCATTTCATTGGCTTGCTTGTCACCAGCCACTGCCTTGACATCCATAGCCAGGTACTTGTCGAACAAGGGCTTGACGGTGGCGTCCATTTTTGCAACTTCAATTTTGTGCGCGCCTTGCTGGGACCAACCCAAAACGCCCTTGAAGTCACCTAACCCAGGATAAAGAACCAGATAGACGAGGGCGAAGATAACTGTAAGTACAAACAGCCAACTCCACCACTTGGGCATCGGGTTGTTGTATTCCTCAAGGGTTTCATCCCAGACGTGACCCATGGTCTTGCCCGGCGTGAAAGTGGCCTTGCCTTGCATGTACAAGAGGAGCGCACAGGCAAGAATACTCACCAGCACGATCACAATGACGTACATGTTCCAAAAACCGCTAACGAAATCGCTCATTTGCTTTCCTTTTTTTCAGCGAGGATGCGATGTGCCAGACACCGCATCCCGATCATCGTGCTCCGCGAACGGCAGATTGGCAGCTTCATCGAACCCCTTCTTGCTGCCCTTGCCATAAGCCCACCACACAATTGCCAGGAAACAAACCAGCCCGGCCACTGTGACAATGGAACGCAGATCGTTGATATCCATGACTATTACTTGGCGTTTTTCAGTTCTAATCCCATCCCTTGCAGGTAGGCAATCAGAACATCCATTTCAGTCATTTCACCAATAGCAGCCTTGGCACCCTTGATCTCTTCATCGGTGTAGGTAGGAATGCCTCGCACATTGGCGTAGCCACGCATCAGTTCCATCTTGGCTTCGACATTGGCACCGACTGAATCCTTGGCCTTGGTATTTGCCAGGAAGGCAAAAGCCGGCATATTGGACTCAGGCACGACGTCGCGCGGATTGGTCAGGTGGGCACGCTGCCATTCGTCGGAGTAACGGCCACCAACGCGATGCAAGTCCGGACCTGTACGCTTGGAACCCCACTGGAACGGGTGGTCATAAACGAACTCGCCCGCAACAGAATAGTGCCCGTAACGCTCGGTTTCAGCGCGGAAAGGACGAATCATCTGCGAATGGCAGAGATAACAGCCTTCACGCACATAGACGTCACGGCCCACCAGACGAGTTGCCTCGTAAGGCTTCAGCCCCTCAACCGGTGTCGTTGTCGACTTTTGGTAAAAGAGCGGCACGATTTCCAACAGACCGCCCACGCTTACCGTCAATATTGTCAAAACGATCAGGAGGCCAACGCTTCTCTCAATTTGGTCATGCTTGAACATTACTATTTCTCCCTAATCAGGCGTGATGGCCAGCCGGAACGAACACCGGAATATCCTGGATCTTGCCACCGGCCATTGTCTTGAACATGTTGTAAGCCATGATCAGCATGCCGGAGAGGAACAGAACGCCACCCAGCCAACGGATTGCCCAGAACGGATAGGAACCCTTGACCGACTCGACAAAGCTGTAAGCCAGCGTGCCGTCGGTATTCACCGCACGCCACATCAGGCCCTGCATCACACCGGCGATCCACATGGAAGCGATATAAAGCACAGTACCGATCGTGGCGATCCAGAAGTGGGTCGTCACTAGCTTGGTGCTATACATCTCGGTCTTGCCAAAGAGCTTCGGCAGCAGGTAGTACAAGGAACCGATCGAAACCATCGCTACCCAGCCAAGCGCACCGGAGTGCACGTGACCAACGGTCCAGTCGGTGTAATGCGAAAGTGCATTAACCGTCTTGATCGCCATCATCGGACCTTCAAACGTGGACATACCGTAGAAGGACAGCGAGGTAATCAGGAACTTGAGGATAGGATCGTCGCGCAGCTTATGCCAGGCACCCGACAGCGTCATGATGCCGTTGATCATGCCACCCCAGGACGGTGCCAACAGGATCAGGGAGAAAACCATACCGACCGATTGCGTCCAGTCAGGCAGGGCGGTGTAATGCAGGTGGTGCGGACCCGCCCACATGTACGTAAAGATCAGCGCCCAGAAGTGGACCACGGAAAGGCGGTAGGAATAAACCGGACGGCCAGCCTGCTTCGGCACAAAGTAGTACATCATGCCCAGGAAGCCTGCAGTCAGGAAGAAACCTACGGCATTGTGACCGTACCACCACTGAATCATCGCATCCTGCACGCCAGAGTAGACAGAATAGGACTTGGTCAGCGAAACCGGTACCGCAGCGCTATTAACCAGGTGCAACAGGGCAACGGCAATAATGAACGCACCGAAAAACCAGTTTGCAACATAGATATGGGAAACAGTGCGCTTCGCGATCGTGCCGAAGAAAACTATTGCATAAGAAACCCAGACCAGCGTGATCAGGATGTCAATTGGCCATTCCAGTTCGGCGTATTCCTTACTTTGGGTGATACCCAACGGCAAAGTAATAGCAGCCAAAAGAATGACGATTTGCCAGCCCCAGAAGGTAAAGGGAACCAGCGGACCACCCCAGAGTCTGGCGTGGCTGGTGCGCTGAACGCACCAGTAAGAAGTTGCAAACAACGCGCAGCCACCGAACGCAAAAATAACCGCGTTGGTATGCAACGGACGCAAACGGCCAAAATGCAGGAAGCCCATATTCAGCTCCGGCCAGACCAACTGCGCCGCAATGATGACACCGACCAGCATGCCAACAATGCCCCAGATGACGGTCATTACGGCGAATTGCCGTACAACCTTGTCGTTATATGTGGTTTTCGCTACCGACATGAACCCACCTCTCGTTAAATAAAAACTGGATACCCCCCCACGAACCCAAGGAGGGACATGGAAACGGATAGTATTCTAGTTTATCGAAGGTGATTTGACATAGATCAACCTACCTATTATCTACATCAAATTAGTTCAAAGTGCCTAGCGACACCCTAAAAACGCATATTGTGGACAATATGTGGACAAAAAAAGGGTGCGTCGTAACGCACCCTAACCCCAACAGAGATCTTTCGTGGAACTTTTCTCCACACAGCCAACATATTGCCCGGCCAACCCCATGTGTACGTTGATACAAGTCAAACTTTTTTTGATTCATTGCTTTCTTGAACATCATTTTGCAGTTTCGGCATATCTTCATCCATCAGCACCCGAAATCCAGGGCCTTCAAGATCGTCAAACTGTCCGCTGCGCACCGACCACCAGAAGGCAATGGCGATGACAAAGACCAGGATTACCGAAATCGGAATGAGTAGGTAGATACTTTCCATCAGTCAGACCTCACACGCTGAATGCGCAGTGAATTGAGAACAACCAGCAAAGAACTGGCCGACATGCCGATGCCGGCCATCCAGGGCGTTACATACCCGGCAATGGCCAGCGGTAAGGCAATAAAATTGTAGGCAAATGACCACCAGAGGTTCTGGCGAATCACCTGCAAGGTTTTAACGGCGCGGCGCAGACCATGCCGCAGGTGATCAAGATTTTCCGATAGAAGCACAAAATCGGATTGCGTTCTGGCCAGTTGCGCCCCGCCCCCCATCGCCACTGAAACCTGAGCCTGCGCCAACACCGGCGCATCGTTAACCCCATCACCCACCATCGCCACTACCGCACCTTCCACTTGCAGCGTTTTGACACAATCGTGCTTGCCCTGCGGCGTCATGCCGGCACGAACATTTTCAATCCCCAGGGCGGCGCCCACACGCCGCGCCACCGCTGGCGCATCTCCGGTCAGCAAGATGACCTTTTTACCGACTGACTTCAGTTCAGCAATCAGCGCCAATGATTCCGGACGGATCTCATCGCCGATCCGGAAAAATGCCTGACAGCCAGTGCTATCAGCCAACATAACCACCGTATCGCCGCTTTCCAGCCAGTCGACCGCAGTATCCGGCAAATCAGCATTGCTCAGGGCGAGCGCATAGGATGGCCGGCCAATACGATAACGCTGCCCGTTGACCAGCGCCTCAACGCCCTGCCCGGGCTCACTCACAGCATCCACCGCTGTCGGAAACGCCTCCCCGGCAGCCTTTCTTAGCGCCGTTGCTACCGGGTGCTCCGAACTTTGCTCAAGCGCCGCGGCAATTGCCAGACACTCTGCTTCGCGCAGGTTTCCAACAACGCCAACATCGATCAGATGCATGCGCCCGGTGGTCAAAGTACCTGTTTTATCAAAAACGAAATGGGTTGCCCGGGCCAGCGTTTCAATGGCGTGGCCACGGGTGACCAGCAAGCCATCCTTGGCCAGCGCCCCGGCAGCCACAGTCAGCGCGATGGGCGTGGCCAGCGATAGCGCACAAGGGCAGGTCACCACCAGTACCGAAACGGTGATCCACAGCGCTTTGGATGGATCAACCCAATACCAGCCGAGGGCGACCAGCACCGCAATGGCCAATAAAACCGCAACGAAGTAACTGGCAATACGGTCTGCCATTTCAACAATGCGCGGCTTTTCGGCAGCGGCTCTTTCCATCAGATTAATAATCGCCGAGAGCCTTGTGCCATCACCAATTTGCTCCACCTGAACGACGAGCGGGCTTTCGGCATTGATCGAACCACCGGTCACCGACTCACCCGGCGACTTGGGCACGGGCTTGCTCTCGCCGGTCAGCAGCGCTTCGTTGGCGCAACTGACACCTTCGACGACCCGACCATCCGCCGGCACGATATCGCCGGCCCGCACCAGTACAAAATCACCTGGTAGCAAATCGCTGACGACGCGTTGCTCAGTGCTGCGGTCAACCGGAAAATTCGGCATTTTTTGAGCAAAGGTCGGCATCAGCTTGGCCAGCGCCTCGGTCACGCTCAACGCCTTTTGCCGCGCCGTCATTTCGAGATAACGCCCACCGAGCAGGAAGAAAACGAACATCGTGACCGAGTCGAAATAAACCTCGCCGGCCTGCATGTAGGTTGCCCAGCAACTGGCGACGAAAGCGGCGCCCACGCCAAGAGCCACCGGGACGTCCATCCCGACGCGACGCAATTTGAGATCCCGCCAGGCATTGCGGAAGAACGGCGCCGAGGAATAAAAGACGACCGGCAGCGTCAGCAGCAAACTTGCCCAACGCATCATGTTTTCAATATCGGCGCTCATGTCGCCATTGGCGATATACACCGGATAGGCGTACATCATCACCTGCATCATGCCAAAGCCGGCGACCCACAGGCGCCATAGCGCATCGCGCCGCTCCTTGCGGGAGATTTCCTCATTCTTGGCGGCATCATAGGGATAAGCGCGATAACCGATAGCCGCAATCGCGCCGAGAATATCGGAGAGTTTGACCCGGGACTCGTTCCAGCGCACGCGCGCCCGGCGAGTGGTGTAATTGATATCGACCGCCGTTACCCCCGGCAACCGGCCGACATGCTGCTCGTTCAGCCAGATGCAGGCGGAGCAGGTAATCCCCTCCAGCAACAGCGAAGCTTCCCGCTCGTTTTCACCCAGTTCCTTGACGAAACTCTTCTGGAATTCGGCATGGTCGAACAACGCCAGTTGCTCGAGGATGGCCGGCATCGCCTCGCGCGGCGACTCCGGCAGCGAATCACGGCTCCGGTAATACTCTTCGAGGCCATTATCAACAATGGATTGCGCCACCGCCTGGCAGCCATAGCAACACATGGCGCGCGGTGCTGCAGCAATTTTTACCGACAGATCAACGCCATCCGGAATCGGCAGGCCACAGTGATAACAGGAGGATTCAGACATGCAAATAAAAAGGCACCGAAGTGCCTTTAGGGATCAATGGCGGAGCCAAAGTATAGTTTATTTGGTTCCCATCCGGATTGCGCCATCCAGGCGGATGACTTCGCCATTGAGATAGGCGTTTTCAGCAATATGCTTGACCAGCGCGGCATACTCGGCCGGCTTGCCCATACGGGTCGGGAACGGCACCATCTTGTTGAGCGAATCCTGCACTTCGGGCGGCATCCCCAGCAGCATCGGCGTTTCCATAATGCCGGGCGCAATGGTCATGCAACGAATCCCGCTACGCGCCAATTCACGCGCCACCGGCAAGGTCAGGGCGACAATACCGCCCTTCGACGCAGCATAGGCCGCCTGCCCCAACTGACCATCAAAAGCCGCCACAGAAGCCGTATTGATGATCACACCGCGCTCGCCCCCGGCATCCGGCTCACCCTTCAACATCGCCTCTGCCGCCAGGCGAAGCATGTTGAACGTACCCACCAGATTGATATTGATCACCTTGGCAAAGCTCTCCAGGCGATGCGGACCTTCCTTGCCAACCACCTTTTCCGCCGGCGCCACACCGGCGCAATTCACCAGGCCCTGCAGCCCACCGAACATGGAAATTGCCGTATTAACCGCGTTGACCGCAGAAGCTTCGTTTGCAACATCGGTTTCAACGAAGCAAGTACTTGCGCCAAGTTCCAGCGAAAGCTTTTCGCCCGCCTCACGGTTCAAATCAGCCAATACCACTTTAGCCCCGGCCTCAGCCAGCATTCGGGCCGTCGCAGCCCCCAGACCTGAACCGGCACCTGTTACCAGAAAAACTTTATCTTTGATTTGCACGCTTTATCTCTCCAAACAAAACTGACCATGACAACCGCACAATTTACCGCATACGGTACCGTATGGAAAGAGGCATGATATGTCGAGCTTGTTGATCCCATCAACAAGCTCGACGACAAATCAGGCTGAGATCGCAGAAACCAGGCCGCGCAGGCGCCAACTGGCCATACCGAGCATCATGTGCGCCCGTAAGTATCTTCAAAACGCACGATGTCATCCTCACCGAGGTAACTGCCCGATTGCACCTCAATCATTTCCAAGGGCACGATACCGGGGTTTTCAAGGCGGTGTTTGACACCCAACGGGATGTAGGTCGATTGGTTTTCCGTAACAAGAAAGCTCTCATCGCCTTTGGTCACCAGCGCCGTACCGCTCACCACAATCCAGTGCTCGGCTCGGTGATGATGCATTTGCAGTGACAGCGTACCGCCCGGCTTGACCCCGATACGCTTCACCTGAAAGCGATCACCGGCATCCACCCCGTCGTACCAACCCCAAGGCCGATAAACCTTGCGGTGCCATTGGGCAACACTACGTTTCTCTGCTTTCAGGCGGTCAACAATTTTTTTGACATCCTGAGTCGCGTCGTGATGAACGACGAGAATGGCATCGTCGGTTTCAACCACCACCACATTATTAAGACCAATACAGGCGACCAGGCGGCTTTCGGAAACGACCAGCGTATCGCGGCAGTTTTCCAGCATGACATCACCCCGCGAGGCGTTGCCATCGCCGCATTTGGGCAGCACTTTCCATAGCGCATCCCAAGCCCCGACATCCGACCAACCAGCGCTCAGCGGAATGACGGCGGCCTTGGGCAAACCGGCAATCCCGGCAGTCAAGCGCTCCATAACCGCGTAGTCGATTGAATCTGCCGGGCAGGCTTTGAAGATCTCGCTATCGACCCGAACAAAATCACCATCGGTTTTGCCGTTGGCCAATGCATTCTGGCAGGCGGCGAGCATGTCAGGGCGGCAGACACCGAGGGCAGCCAGCCAGACTGAGGCACGCAAGACAAAAATGCCGCTGTTCCATAGGTAATCACCCGCAGCGAGGTAGCTTTCTGCAGTATTTCGGTCGGGCTTTTCGACAAAGCGAGCGAGTTGAAAAGCGCCAGAACCATCGCCCAGCGCCAGCCCTTGCTGGATATAGCCATAACCGGTTTCAGCGCAGTCCGGGGTAATACCAAAGGTAACGGCAATACCGGTTTCAGCCAGCACCGCGGCGCGGCTGACGGCGTTGCAGAAAGCCGCCGCATCGGCAATATCGTGATCCGCTGGCATAACGACCAAAACCGGGTCATCACCATCCCGCACCGCCCACAAGGCAGCCAACGCCAGCGCCGGGGCCGTGTTACGCCCGATGGGTTCAAGCAGCACGCTACCGTGCAGGCCCAGCGTGCGGACTTGTTCGGCGACGACAAAGCGGTGCTCCTCATTGCAAACGAGCAAAGGCGCCGCCAGATCAGCCAGACCGCCAAGGCGCAGGAGGGTGGCTTGCAACATCGAGTGTTCGCCGACCAAAGGCAAGAGCTGCTTTGGGTATTTCTCGCGGGAGAGCGGCCAGAGGCGAGTGCCGGAGCCACCAGAGAGAACGACGGGGAGGATTTTGGTCATGAAAATATACGCCTGTAAAAGCTATTGAATATTGAGCATTAAAGCCGGCTTGTCGCATCTCTAAACGCCACCCCTGCCGCGTCCTTGGCCGAGAGCAGCGGTTCGCCCTGCATCTGCCAGTTGATCGCCAGATCCGGGTCATTCCAGGCGATGCAGCGCTCATGGGCGGGTGCGTAGTAATCGGTTGTTTTGTAGAGAAACTCGGCAGTTTCGGAGAGCACGACAAAACCGTGCGCCAATCCGGGCGGCACCCAAAGCTGCTTTTTATTCTCCGCCGAAAGAATCTGTCCAACCCACAGACCAAAGGTTTTCGAGCCTTTTCTGATGTCGACCGCAACATCGAAGACTTCACCTTGAACGACGCGCACCAGCTTGCCCTGGGGTTGCTCCACCTGATAATGCAGGCCGCGCAAGACATTTCTGGCGGACTTCGAGTGATTATCCTGGACGAACGTGACATCGAGGCCAGTCGCCGCTTGAAAGGCTTGCTGGTTATAGCTCTCATAGAAAAAGCCGCGGTCATCACCAAAGACTTTGGGTTCCAGGATAAGAGCATCCGGTATAGCAGTAGGCGTACAACGCATCAGAACACCTTTTCCTTCAAAACACTCATCAAGTATTGGCCGTAAAGGTTTTTAAGCATCGGCTGGGCGAGCGCTTCGAGTTGCGCTGCATCGACCCAGCCTTTGCGGAAGGCAATTTCTTCCGGACAGGCGACTTTCAGGCCCTGGCGTTTCTCGATGGTAGCGATGAACTGGCTGGCATCAAGCAGGCTTTCGTGGGTGCCCGTGTCAAGCCAGGCGTGGCCGCGCCCCATCACCTGAACATTGAGCTGCTGACGCTCCAGATAGACCCGGTTTACATCGGTAATTTCGAGTTCACCGCGGGGCGATGGCTTGAGATCACGAGCGATGTCGAGCACCTGGTTGTCGTAAAAATACAGCCCGGTCACCGCGTAGTTGGATTTTGGCTGGGTTGGCTTTTCTTCGAGGCTGATCGCCTGGCCGGCGGCGTCGAACTCAACCACGCCGTAGCGCTCCGGATCATGCACATGGTAGGCAAAAACGGTGGCACCGCTCGCTTGCTGGCCGGCCAGCTTGAGATCGTGGGCAAATTCATGACCGTAAAAAATGTTATCGCCCAGCACCAGAGCGCTGTCGCCGTTACCGACAAAATCGCGGCCAATGATAAAGGCTTGGGCCAGGCCATCCGGGCTCGGCTGGATCGCATATTGAAGGTTGAGTCCCCACTGGCTGCCATCGCCAAGCAGTTGCTGAAAGCGCGGCGTGTCTTGAGGCGTGGAGATGATCAGGATGTCACGAATTCCCGCCAGCATCAGCGTGCTGAGCGGGTAGTAGATCATTGGCTTGTCGTGAATCGGCAGGAGCTGCTTTGAAACAGCCAACGTCACCGGGTATAAACGCGTGCCCGAACCGCCAGCGAGGATTATTCCTTTACGCATGATCTTTTCCTTTAATCACAAAATTTGTTGCCGCACCTGAGCCAGAGCGCTTTGCCCGGCGAGCAATGTCAGCCCAAAAATAACCGTTCAAACCTTCACCCGTACTGCTTGCCCAACCAATCCCGATACGCCCCGCTCGTCACATTCGCCACCCAGGGCTGGTTATCGAGATACCACTGGACCGTCTTGCGAATGCCCGTCTCGAAGGTTTCGGCAGGTTTCCAGCCCAGCTCGCGTTCGATCTTGGTCGCATCAATCGCATAGCGGCGGTCATGCCCCGGCCGGTCGGTCACGTAAGTAATCTGCTCCTTGTACAGTTTTCCATCCGCACGCGGGCTCAGTTCGTCGAGGATATGGCACAGCGTGTGCACCACGTCGAGGTTGGGCTTTTCATTCCAGCCGCCCACGTTGTAGGTTTCACCCAAGCGGCCGGCCTCAAGCACGCGCCGAATCGCCGAGCAATGGTCCTTCACATACAACCAGTCACGAATCTGCTGGCCATCACCGTAGATCGGCAACGGCTTGCCCGCCAAGGCATTGTGAATAACCAGAGGAATCAGCTTTTCCGGAAAGTGGAAAGGCCCGTAATTGTTCGAGCAATTGGTCGTCAGCACCGGCAAACCGTACGTATGGTGGTAAGCCCTGACCAAATGATCGCTTGCCGCCTTGCTGGCTGAATACGGGCTGTTCGGCTCGTACCGGTGGGTTTCGGTAAACGCCGGCTCATCCTTCGCCAGCGAGCCGTAAACCTCGTCGGTAGAAACATGCAAGAAACGGAACTGGCGCTTCGCATCATCGGCCAGCCCGCCCCAATAAGCGCGTACGGCTTCCAGCATATGGAAGGTGCCGACGATATTGGTCTGAATAAAATCTTCCGGCCCATGAATGCTGCGGTCAACGTGGCTTTCCGCCGCAAAATTAACCACCGCGCGCGGCTGGTATTCGCCGAGCAGCTTGGCCACAAGATCGAAATCGCCAATGCTGCCCTTCACAAAAATATGGCGAGAATCACCGTTCACCGCAGCAAGGTTTTCCAGATTGCCCGCGTAGGTCAAATCATCAAGATTGATAACGGGCTCATCGCATTGGGCCAGCCAATCGAGGACAAAGTTACTGCCGATAAAGCCGGCGGCTCCGGTGACTAAAATCATGATTACTCCCACAAAATGGTATTAAAAATTGCCAATGACTGGCTGCGGAACCAGTACATCAATGCGCCATCAATTTGATGTAAGCCTGATAACTGTAACTGCGGTTTTTCTTCTGCCCGGTCAGTTCGCAGACAATCCCCAGATCCTCCAACAGCTTGACCGCTGCGTTGGCCGTAGGAAAGCTAGTATTGAGCGCCTGGCGGGCCAGTTCAACGGTAAAGCGCGGCATCATGGGTAGCGCTTCAAACAGACGATAACTTGCCGGGCCAGCCTTGGGCGAGGCCAGCAATCGACGCCGGTCGGCGGCAATCAAACTGGCAATGGCGACAATGCCGCGCTCGGCCTCGCTGGCCGCGGCCGCGACGCCCTCCAGGAAAAAGCTGACCCAGCCCTCCCAGTCGCCTTGCGTGCGGATCGCCGATAACTGGTGATAATAGGCCGACTGGTGCTGCTTCAGGTAACCGCTGAGATACATCAGCGGTTCGGGTAGCAGCCGCCAATGCTCCAGCAATACCGCAATCAGCAAGCGCCCGATACGACCATTGCCATCAAGAAACGGGTGGATGGTTTCAAACTGGGCATGCACCAGCGCAATATTCACCAGCGGCGGCAAGGCCGGGGTGGCGACCGAGTCGTCATGAATGAAGCGCTCGACATCGGCCAGCAAATCCGCCACCCGCTCTGCCGGCGGCGGCACGAACGTCGCGTTGCCGGGCCGCGTGCCGCCAATCCAGTTTTGCGAACGACGCAACTCGCCGGGCTGCTTGCCGCTCCCGCGAACGCCGTTGAGCAGCAAACGGTGCGCTTCGCACAACAACCGAACACTGATCGGCAGCCCCGCCGGATCGCGCAGATTGTCCTGCACCAACCGGAATGCCCGCAGGTAATTGGTCACTTCTTCGACATCGTCGGTATTGCCGATGGCAAAACCAGCCTCTGCATCGAACAGGTCGATAAGCGTGGCCTGCGTGCCCTCAATCTGCGAAGTCAGCAGAGCTTCCTTGCGGACGGCGCTATAGAGCAGCCAGTCCACCGAAGGCACCAGGCCTGACACCCCGGACAAACGCGCCAACGCCAGTTCAGCCGCGTGGTTGCCCGCCGCGAAGCAGGCGGGTGCCAATACCGGATCGCTCGGCGGCAACGGCAGCGGGACAAATGCCTGAACAGCTTCGCCCAGCGTGGTGGAAGTGGTGTAAATACCGGTACGGCGCATGCTATGAAAGAACTCTTTAAACGATACCCAAGATATTAAAGCAATCGTTAATACAATGACAACCTATGAAAGGAAGTTTGAATTAGGCGTTCATCGCCAATCGCACGGCTAAACGACGAAACGACGAAAGAATCGGCCCAAGCGCGGCATTAGGTAGCACTTGCCCCTTAAGGCGGCGTGGTCGGCTCCTTGCGGAAGAAGCATTCGGGCAAGATGGCGCCCGAAATGTGTTCGATTGAGCGCCCCTCCACTTTGTGCTTCACGAACAACTCGCGCCAGCCTTTGACCACATCCGCCATCTTGTTGATGACCTGCTGAGCCTCCTCGAGAGTGAGACCAAAGCTTCCGCAATCCGATACGAGATTGTAGACGCTCGCTACGCGGCCGTAGCGCCCGGCCTCCAGGGCTAAATCTCTCCGCTCCATGGAAAGAAGCGGAACAGGTACGATGTCGTAGGCAGGAGACAGGCGCCAGCCACCTGCGGTGCGGAGCATGGCGTGGTTGCGCGGGTGGTCGTCGTTGTTGGTGACCATCGCGTTGAAGACCATCCGGCGAAATAGCTCCAGCCTGTCTGCATCGGGCTTGACAGACCAGCGGCGAATTTCGTCGGCGAGCAGCAAGTAAGACCAACGGTCGCGGCCGGTGTAGCCATCCTCGGCATCCAGGACAGTGAGCCCCGACACCAGACCATGCCGCGCATAGGCGTTGGCATCCGAATTCCATTCCCGGTCGAAGCGCAGCAGCATCAGCGCTTCCGCCTTGCCGACCGACTCCATCCGTGTGCCACACACCTGTAATCCAGCCGCGCGGGCGAGTTCGAGCGTTGCGTACTCGATGCGTTGCATATTGTGCTTGTCCTGCTTCTCAGGAAGCTTTGCCAAGTAGATGCGATGGCCGTCTTCGACCGTGACCTTGGGGCGTGCGCCACCCATGCTGGTTCCAGGCTCCAGGTTCTCCATGATTTCGTAAGGGAGCTTGCCTGTCTCCTCCAGTTGCTCAGCAGCCTTGGCCAGAGCTTCAAGCTGGTGCGTGCGGTTGAAGGGCTTGGCTGGGCCCGGGGGCTGTACTGAAAGGCCGAAACGCAAATTGCCAGCGCCGTCGTCAGGACCATTGAGCAAGTATTCCATTTCGGATATATCCGACGCTTCTCGCTGGAGCCGGGCCTGGATGACTCGCCGCCCCCATGCGTCCGGACTGGCGTCGCGCAAAGCACCGGGAATCCCCTTGAGCTTGGTGAACGACATCGGTTTGTCGGTGAGCTTTAGATGGTACGGGTCCAACTCGACAACATTTGCCCGTGCGAGATAGCGCTTGCCGTACGTGAAGCTGCCTTGGAATGCGCCCGCCCCCACCTCCTTAACCTTCAGTGAGGCGCAGGGCACCCATTCAAAAGTGCCTGGCAGCTGGATGTAGGCGTAGCAGAGGTTCTCTTTGTCGGCCATAGCGAATTTAGAAGTCGTTGTCAGGGGTAGGCGCGCGTACGCGCTGCGGACGGGAGGCCGCTTCGAGAGTCTTTCCGTGCTCGTCGGTGTCTGGATTGGCGACGCCGTGAAGGGTATCCAGGAGTCCAAGTTTCCAGAGCACACTCAGGAACGTACCCAGGGCGATGCCAGACTCGCCGCTCTCGATGCGATACAAGGTGCGCCGGCCAATACCGCAGGCCTGCGCCAAGTCTTCTGTACTCATGCGGCGGCGCACACGCGCAGTGCGCACGCGCAGCCCAAGTTCCTCAAGGTGCTTGAGCACTTCGCGTGGAAGTTGGCTGGTCGACTCTTGAGCCATATATGACCCTTAAACTATGATATTGAGCCATTATTGGACAAGCACGAACGACCGTCAAGTTAATGAGCCATATTTGACTCATTGGTAGTCATTGCGGGTCGTATACAGCTCATTGCGCGTTAATACGGAGAGGCACCCTGCGCTAACTGAACCACATTGCGACGGAAGCGGTGGTTTCCAAACCCGAACAAACGGATTAAATCAGCGTTTCCTCAACCTAGCGAGTTGAGAGGTCAAGTTGAGATAGTGCCTAACAGACCGCCGTCATTGATGTGCGACACAAGGTCGACATAGCGAGCCGCAGACTTCTGATATGCCGCCGTGAAGGTATTAGCCAAGAAGCTGTGCCGCCCTCTTTCGTAAAACGCCAACAATCCGAATGTGTAATCCCGGCCCCGGATGTCAGAAAACGAGAACGGGGCAAGGGCATGCTTTACCAGGGGGATGTTCATCGCAATGCGCGAAGTTCGCTTGTTACCATCCTGAAACGGCTGGATATACGAGATGAATACCATCGCAAAGAAAGCCTGTTCGTACGGGTTTGCAATGGCATCAGCCTTCTCGCAAAACTCGTCGAAGATTTCCTTGAGTTGATGCGGATTATCGGGCGGCAGGTATTTGCTGTCCTCAAACTTAACGACAACCGAGCGCAAAGCACCAACGGCAGACGGGTCGCCAAGCAAGCCCTTGATGATCAACGAATGGATGTCCAGCAAGTCACGTTTTGCAAAGGACAGGCTTGGGCCATGGTCTTTCAGGAACGAGATAGCTTCCTTGTGGTTAAGCACAATTCGCATCTGCTGCTCCGTCAATCCCTCAGGATGCTCGCCGAACTCAATCAGGGTTTTGGTATCGAGCCATGAAATATTGACGTTTTCCAGGTTGCTTGAAGCGTGCGTCAAATCAATCAACAAGGAAGCCAACACACGTTCGTACAGCTTGCCCTTCTCTTTTGCTGCCGAAATTCCTTCCACTCTCCCGGCTCGCTCCAGCGCCAAAAGCTGGTCATCAGTCAGCAAAAATGTCGAGTTGGGCTGGTAATCGCCAAGCAACTTTGGGTTGTATCGTACCGGCGCCCGATGATGCGGCGCGCGGGACAAGTCCCAACGCAGGTAAGCGTCAGAATCAGTGTTAACACGGTACGCCTTCCCTTCAAGCTGCAGCAATCCAGCTTGTACGAGCTTCTTGATGTCACGAAAGACCGTGGTTCTCTCCAAGCCAAAATCCGCAAAATCCGCAACAGACCTTGTTTCCTCCGGTGCTTCGAGAAAAACGTCGATGATTTTTTGCTGACGCTCAGTAAGCGGCATAGTCACCTCCCAATGATGTTGCGTGAGATGTTGCACCCCTGCAACCTGCGCTGCAACATTTAACTTGCTTGGCTCGGTCTAAACCCACAACCACATCCAGAACATCCCCAGCCTGAACGCGCTGGATTTCAAGGAAACCGACACCGAATACCACGCCCCCCTTCTACTTAGCCCTCACCGACTCGTACCCGCTCAACTCCATGAACCCCACCCCGCCCTGCGAGCCACTCAGTTTTACCGCCCCCTCCCAGTAAAGATTGAGCGTCGTTATCCGCGCATCAAACTGGCTGTGGCGGATTACCGGCTCCAGCTTCAAATCCAAGCCCTTGCCCGGCACCGTTATCGTCCAGTCCATGGGATAAACAATGCCGGAAGAAGGACTCTTCCAGGTGCCGCGCGCACTCGCCTTGAAATCTGAGGCCCCCAGCGCGTAGACCGCAGCATCCTTGACATACGTCCCCATGCGCAGCACCGGCCCGCCCTGGCGATCAAACAACTCGTAGATCATCAAGTCCGCACCATCTGCCAACTGCAGCGCAAACCAGTTCCAGCGCAACTGCGCCGCCTCGAAATCGCCCCACTGGTGGTCGAACCAAACCTCGCCCTTGACTGCCTGGCTCACCCCGTCAATGGTCAGGTTACCCGCCGCCTTCAAGCGTGGGCGCGAGGTGTAATAACTCTTGCCCGCCGCGCCCAGATCCAGCAAACCAGCCACCGGCGTCGCGGGCGCCTGATGCAACACGGGCGGCAAACTGTCATTCATCGCCAGATCAAGCGCAAACCCCTTGCCCGCCATCTTCATCGAATGCTTTGGCCCAGCCCCCGCCATCTGCCAGGGGCCATACGAAAAACCGAACCCGTCAGGCTGGCCATCCGCCGGCTTACCCTCAGTGCGCGCCTGATCGGTGTACTGCTTGCCCGACTTGTGATCCAGCAACGAACCATGAAAAGCCGTGTGCGACAGCCCGCCCTGGCGCAAGAAAGTCGCCATATGAAACGAATAACGCTCGCCGGACTCCGTCTGAACGTGGCCGCTGTAATACCACCACTCCGTCACGTTCTCATGCGGCGCATCATCGGCCGGCAACGTCACCGCCGCCATTTTGGGCGCGGCTTGCGGCCCCTGGCCGGCTCGCTCCATCGGTACATCGCCCACCACCGCCAAGGGCGCTCCAGGCAAAGGCTCGGCCCTGAAAAACAGCAGCCAGGCCATGGCAGCCAGAACCGCAACCCAGCCAATAATCACCGGCGTGCGGTAACGCCGAAACCAGCGCGAAGACCCCAGCCGAGGCTTGGTGCGACGAGATCTCTTCCGTTGAGGCATGTTCATTTCGGTTATCTCAATCCAGGGTGCTGGTGAATTAGCAGTGGCTTTTCAGTAATGCCAAATGTAGTAAGCCAGTTTCAGCACCTCATTGCCGACAAAATGGCGCGAGTATTCGTTCGCCCACCAACGCCAGGCCGACCACCACGGTGGACGCGACGAAACCAGTGAAAAGCTCAGCCCGCTACCGGCGAATACGCGCGACCAAGCATATGAAAGCCGCAACATATGCGGCGGATCGCTGACGACCAGAACACGCTTCACGCCCCGCGCCTCCATCCAGGCCCGAGTGCTCACCGCCTCATCCCAGGAATTAACCGAGAAATCGTCCGAGAACACACTCACTCGATCAAGCCCCGGCGCTTCTTTCGCCATTTTCAGTTGATCTGGCTCAGGGTGAATCAATAACAGCTTGGGCGCGATGCCCGAACCCGCCAGTTCAAGCCCCATGGCAAAACGAGCCGGGCCACCACCACCGCCAAGCACCACAACCAGTTCCGCAGTAACCGGCGGCCCCGCAGGAAACGAAAGAATCGGCCCGAGCGCAAAAAAACCCAGCACTAAAGCCAACAACAAGCCCCGCAAAATCCTTGATTGAAAAGACCTCACCGGACGTATCTCAACTAAGGCCTCACCGACACCGCCGAAACAATTTGCGCCACCGCAGCCCGTGCCGAATACAAGGATTCCGCCAAACCACGCGCACTGGCACACATCGCCTCGCGCCCGGCCTCGTCGTCGCACAAGCCCAAAGCCAGCGCCTGCAATTCGGCCAGCGAATCCCCAACGTAAGCCGCACCCACATGCTCGCGCCGGATCAAGTCGGCAAGATCGTTTCCGGCATTGATCCGCGCCAGCACAGGCATCCCCGCCTGCATATAAGTCAAAAACTTGCCCGGCACATTATGGGTTTTGTGGCGCGGGTCGAGCACCACCAGCCCGACGTGGCATTGCGCCAGCAAACCCGGCACTTCCTTCGGCTCAACCTCGTCGTAGAACAAAACATTGCTCAAACCACGCTCGGCAGCCAGCGCGCGCAGCCGAGGCACATCGCTGCCGCGCCCGACAAACAGGAAACCAATATCCTGACGCTCAACCAGGCGCTGCGCCAGATCCAGCACCACATCCATGCCCTGAGCCAGCCCCATATTGCCGGCGTAAACAAAAATCTTGCGCCCAGCCAGACTGCTCTCGGCGATAGAAACGCTGCAACCGACATTCGCCGCCGGGGCCAGCCAGTTTTGCAGCACCTCCAGCCGACGCCCCGGCTGCTGCGACCAAGCCTGCATATACGGCAAACCAGAAGGCGACTGCACGCCAATCACATTCGCCACGGAATACTGATAGCGCTCAACCAACTTGAAAAAACGGTAGACCATGCCTTTGCGCAGCAAGCCCATATCCACCGCCCACTCCGGGAAAATGTCGCGCAGAATCAGATAGCCGGGGCAAGCAGAGGCGCGCTTGAGCGCCGCCGCCAGCGGGCCGAGAAAGATGGTCGGCGAATACCAGATCACCGCATCCCACTTCACCTGCCGTAACGGGCTCTTCCGGTAACCGCGCAGCATCAGGAAAGAAAGCAGCATCTCGCCCAAGGTTCGCCGCACATGGCCGGTGTCCTTGGTGCGCAAGGCCGCAAGCCGCAGCACCTGAACCCCCGCCAGCATTTCAATCGCAAACGGGGAATCAATATCCTGCGACGGCACCATCACCGTCACCTCATGCCCCTGCCGCACAAACTCCTGCGACAAGTCCCGCAACTGCACCGCGCCGGAAGAGCGTAGCGGTGGATAAGCATCAGCAACCAAGGCAATACGCATATCAGATCACTCGTACCAAACCTTGCGTTTCACGTAATCCGTGTAACTGTGAATAATGCGGACCACCTTGTCCGAGACATTCGGCATGCTGTAATCAGCCACCTGACGCAGCGAACGCGTCGCCCCGCTCGGCTGATCCTCAAGAATCGCCAGCCCCTGCAGCACGCGCTCCATGCCCAGCCCGACCATCATCACCGAAGCCTCTTCCATCCCCTCCGGCCGCTCATGCGCCTCGCGAATATTCAGGGCCGGGAAGTTGAGAATCGACGACTCTTCATTAATCGTGCCGCTATCCGAAAGCACCGCTTTTGCCGTCAGTTGCAGCTTGTTGTAATCCTTGAAGCCAAGCGGCTTCAGCAAACGCACCAGCGGGTGGAACTTGGCACCCATTGCATCCACCCGCTTTTGCGTCCGCGGATGTGTCGACACGATGACCGGGAATTTATAGCGCTCCGCCACCGCATTCAGCGTTTCCACCAGGCGGGTAAAGTTGCGATCCGAATCAATGTTTTCTTCACGGTGAGCGCTCACCACAAAAAACTCGCCCGCCGTCAGTTCCAGCCGAGCCAGCACATCCGACGCCTCGATCCCGGCACGGTAGTGATTCAGCACCTCGAACATCGGGCTGCCGGTCTTGATCACCATATCCGGCGGCAAGCCTTCGCGCAGCAGGTATTCACGGGCAATCGAGCTGTAAGTCAGATTGATATCGGCAGTGTGATCGACGATGCGGCGATTGATCTCTTCCGGCACACGCTGATCAAAACAACGATTACCGGCCTCCATGTGGAATACCGGAATCCGCCGACGCTTCGCCGGCAACACCGACATGCAGCTATTCGTATCACCCAGCACCAACATGGCATCCGGCATTTCTTGGGCTAAAACCTGGTCGACCGCAATAATCACTTTGCCAATCGTTTCAGCACCGCTAGCACCCGCCGCACTCAAAAAATGGTCCGGCTTGCGCACGCCAAGATCCTCAAAAAAGATCTGGTTCAACTCGTAATCGTAGTTCTGCCCGGTATGCACCAGCACATGCTCGCAATACTCGTCCAGACGCGCCAGCACTCGGGAAAGACGAATAATCTCCGGGCGAGTGCCCACCACGGTAACGACTTTTAGTTTCTTCATAATCCGACCCAAAATAAAAAACCGCACGGTGCCAGAAAGCACAGTGCGGTAACTTGAAATTAAGAATCGCCAGCCCCCAGGCCAGCGGCATTCAGGCTTTGATCAGCAGATGCTCCAGATGATGCTTTTTCAGGCGCTCGGGCAATTCCTTTTGAACGTAGGCGGCGATCGATTTCTTGCTCTGCCGCAGCGAGTCGATTTCTGAGCTGGTCAACTGACTGGAAACCAACGAGGTACTGGGCCTCGTTGGCTGTGAGGGCTGCTGGCTCGACGCCAAAGATTTCTGTGATTTCATCGCCAAACCGCTCCTTGATCAACCGTACAAACTTCTTTTCCGGCACCAGCGCCGGGTTACGCCCCGCATTCACCAGCACTACCACATTCTCCACTACACCACCGTAGACCTGAATGTAGCTCGATAATTCTGCCAGAGTTCCACCCAAATTCGTCACGTCATCAACCAGGACGTCTCGCCCGGCAGTTACCTGCCCAACGAACTGGGCTCGCGCCGCCATCCGCTCCATAGGGTCGGCGCCGGTGTGATACACCCGATCCGACTGAACGATCTCGGTGTCAACGCAGCCACCAAAAAGCTCAGCACATACCGCTGCCAAGGTCTGCGGAATCGCATTGTCTCCGCTTGCCTCCTGCGCATGTGGCGCCACGAAACTCAAGCCTGGCTTAAAGCGGGAACGTTGCTCACCCAACCAGGGTGCGGCCAATTTGACGACCAGCTCCAATGCTGCATCCCGCCCACCCGCCTTGGCTTCACGATACGCGGGATGCGCCTTCAACGAAGCATCCTGCGTAAACAAATGCAAAGCGGTGATCGAAGCGGGAAAACCGAAGGAGCGGATCATGGCATCACACGGGGCAAGCAAACGTATCCGGTTTTTTCTGATCAAAAATCTCGTTGGCCCACAGCATCACGATCATTTCATCGTCACCAATATTGGTAATGTTGTGCGTCCAGCCCGGCACCGTTTCCACAATGCGCGCCTCGCCACCCTTGGTCACCAACTCGTAACGCTCACCGGTCGTAATGTGGCGGAAACCGAAATGGGCGGTGCCCTTGATCACCAAAAACTTCTCCGTCTTGCTGTGGTGGTAATGCTCGCCACGCGTAATACCGGGATGCGCCGTGAAATAAGAAAACTGGCCGCAATCCGGCGTCTTCAGCATTTCCACAAACACCCCGCGCGGATCGCCATGGCGCGGCACTTCGTAAGCAAACGATTCCGGCGGCAAGTAGCTCAGGTAAGTCGAATACAAAGCCCGGACAAGGCCCAGCCCGACGCGCGGCGTCAGCATCGAAGCCCGGCTTGCAGCAAAGCCGCGCACCATCTCGGCCACCTCGCCCACCGTGGTTTCGTACTCCGGCCCCGCCTCAACAAAACCACTCGGCGTTTCCGGCTTGTTCAGCAGCCCGATAAACGCCTCAACCACATCATCCACATACACCAGGCGCAAGGCGGCAGCGGGGTCGTTGATCGAAATCTCGCCACCACGTGCGGTGTTATGGCAAAACGTCGCCACGGCTGAGTTGTAATTCGGCTGCGCCCATTTACCAAAAACATTCGTCAAGCGGAACAAATAGACCGGCGCCCCGCTCGCTGCGGCATGCTTCAGCAGCGCATCCTCCGCCGCCCGTTTGCTCAGCCCATAAGGGTTATCCACCGCCGCCTGCGTCGAAGAAGAAAGCACCACTGGCGCCTTGTTGCCAGCCGCAGCAAGCAACTCGCAAACCGTCTCGGTAAACGCCGCGTTGCCGGTGGCAAACTCGCTCACATCCTTCGGCCGATTGATCCCCGCCAGATGAAAGACAAAACCAGCCCCTTGCAAGGCAGCGCGCAGGTCATCGCTTGAAGACTCAAGCGTGATCCCGACCACATCGGTAAAACCCTGCTCGCCAAGACGAACGGAAAGATTGCGGCCGATAAACCCGTCGGCCCCGGTAATCACAATACGCATGACCAATCAATCCTCGGCCACGGCAGTTTCGCCACGAGCAATCCGCTGCATGAAATTCAGCTTCAGCAACAAAGCCGTCATACCGTCCACATCCAGGCGCTCGGTATTGTGCGAGTTGTACTCCACTGCCTCGGTAATCTTCTGCTCGCCCTGCTCCACAAACTTGTCGTAATTCAGATCACGCGCATCAGCCGGCACCCGGAAATAACCCGGCAGGTCTTCCGCACACGCCCGCTCCTCACGGCTCAGCAAAGCCTCAAAAAGCTTTTCACCATGGCGCGTACCAATCACCCGAACCTCATGATCCGGGCACTTCATCAAACCGAAAATTGCCTTGGTTAACGTGTCGACCGTAGCAGCCGGCGCTTTTTGCACAAAAATGTCGCCATTGTTGGCATGCTCGAAGGCATAAAGCACCAGATCAACTGCATCATCCAGCGTCATCATGAACCGCGTCATTGCCGGGTCCGTCACCGTTAGCGGCTTGCCCGCCTGAACCTGCTCCACAAACAACGGAATCACCGAGCCACGCGAAGCCATCACGTTGCCGTAACGCGTCCCGCAAATCACCGTGCCCGTCCCTTCCAGGTTACGGGAAGCAGCAACCATCACCTTCTCCATCATCGCCTTGCTGATACCCATGGCGTTGATCGGGTAAACCGCCTTGTCCGTACTCAAGCAAACAACGCGCTTGACCTTGGCCTCAATCGCCGCCTCCAGCACGTTCTCCGTACCCAGCACATTGGTGCGCACCGCCTGCATCGGGTGGAATTCACACGAAGGCACTTGCTTCAACGCCGCTGCATGAAAAATGTAATCAACACCACGCATGGCCGAAGCAACCGCCCGTGAATCGCGCACATCGCCGATGTAGAACTTCAGCTTTGGACTGTTGTAGCGCTTGCGCATGTCGTCCTGCTTCTTTTCGTCACGGCTGAAAATGCGGATTTCAGCAATACCCGTAGAAAGAAAGCGACGCAGTACGGCATTACCAAATGAACCCGTACCGCCGGTAATTAAAAGTTTCATATTTGAAAACACAACACCTCCAATAACTATCAAAACTGTCACTTCGAATCACAAAATACCATCAAAAAAATAGCAAAGTGACCTCGAATAATTGAAAGCGTTAGGTGCGACCTTGATCTGCAAAAATTTGAATTAAGTCGCAGCAACCGCCTCATGTCTGCCCAAAGCAATTAAGAAGAGGAGCCTATTCGAATCTAAAGCATCGTCGCTTCTACTCATTTCTCTTGCAAACTCTAAGCAACACTTACGTTTATATAAACGTTGCTCGTGATCAAGTAGTGCACTTTCTTCCAATGCACCAACGAACCCATCTAGACTATCGAGCGAAATATCCCACCCTAATCGCTTCTGCTCCAACCCACGCCATGGTGTTTGGTCGCTTACAAGGACGGGCAAACCTGCTGACCATGCTTCAACAAAAACATGGCCAAAATTTTCACCATGTGTTGGCAAGAAAAACAAATCATGAACCATTAGGGTGGCATGCACTAATTCATGTTGAATACTACCGCCGTAGCTGACCTTAATATGTGGGGGCAATTTCGCGATCAGATCCTTACACATTTGCCAATAACTCGGCTCCTCTAGCGGCCCATAAATATTAAACTCAACAGGCCTACTGACTTTAGCCAACACCCTCAAAGCGAAATCCAAGTTTTTCTTTGGTGATATGCGTGATAAGAAGCAGACCTTGAGAGGCCCAATCACTCTTGCAACTTCATCAATATTCGAGGAGGCCATAGCTGCAACGTCTACCAAATCCGGAGCGACTAAGATGTCCGCTGCGATACCCACTCTATTCATCTTTACGCCAACAACATTGCAAATATCGGTTGCCTCAAACGCAGTTGATGCATGCCATGTAATTCCTCTATAAAACGAAACTATGCGCGCGAGCATAACAAATGGAGCCTTCTTCCAACGTTTCAGTTTAAAAGCACCCTCCGAAAACTCACCGCGTGGAGCTAAAACTATCGGTTTACTAGAAACTAGACCTAATCGACGCACCAGCAATGGGCGCAAAGTAAAACGGACATCAAAAAAACTGTTAAGATATAGCAAGTCAAACTGTGTCTCGCGAAGCAATTTTATTATCCCGGCCAAAGTTTGCACCGAAGGACTCGCATAAAAAACTTTAGCTTTACCAACTGTATTCCACGCATCCACATTCACATGTGGATATGGGGACTCATCGTGTAAATCCCGATCTGCGGTGACGATATGGAAATCGAAATCATCACTTAATTGCTCTACCATGTTTGCAATGGTGCGGATTGGCCCACCACCTCGATAACCGGGCAAATAGAATTCTGTAAAAGTTAAAATTATTGGTTTCACTGCTGGCGTTTCCCTTGAAGCATTTGTTTGAGCCTCTTTGATACATGTTTTTTCATGTGCATCATTCCCGAAATTCATGTTCGACTCCAATCAAATGCTCATCTTTCAGTTAGAAGCCTATCCCACATACTTAAGAAGGCAGCACCTGCAACTGTCTTTGAATACCGATTTTCAACAGTCAAACGTGCCTCAATACCCATCTTCTGATTTAAGAAATCATCCAACAGTAGTCGCTGAAGGCAATCGGACATACTTTGTGCATCGTCGAGATCCACCAAGTAGCCATCCTTACCATTCGAGATAATTCCATCTGGTCCACCACATCTAGTAGCCACGACCGGTACCGCACAGGCCATTGCCTCCAGAAGTACGACCCCTAACCCCTCCTCATCAGAAGGCAACGCAAAAACAGAAGCCCTCTGATACAGACTGATCAATTCTTCACGTTCTGGGCGGGGAATGTAAGTTATCCGCTCGCGTAAGCCGAGTTGATCTGCCCGCTGCCAAAAAACATCTGGTGGGCCAGATGAACCAGCCAACACCAATCTAACGCAATCGATCACAGTCAGCGGTAACTTTGCATATGCTTCTAAAAGCAGTCCAATGTTCTTTCGTGGATCACTCAAGCGCGCTACGCACAAAATATAAGGATCGATTGCAAGCGGGCGCTGTGGCAAAGGCTGGAACGCTTCCGTGTCAACACCTGGGGGGGCATAACGCAGGTCTACCCTCCGCACGCCATTTATGGCTTTGGCGTATTCAAGCATCCAGGGATTCTCAACCTGAATCGCGTCAACCCTTCGGAGCGCGCGATCATCCATTCGATCTGTAATCTCCGTCATCGCCTTTCGCCACCAATCACCCATACCCTTTGGCTGTAAATCCCGCAATCTACGCTCTACACGAGCACGAGTCGCACATTGAACCGCCACCGATTTGCCCAAACCACAGACGGCATTTGCCCACGCAGGCGTACCACAGACAACCTGAAGCACGTCACAATCAGCGGTAACTCTAGCTAACACATCACGAGCCATGTACCGCTGGAACTCAAACTCCCCACAAACAGCCCCAACATGGACAAATGGCAGTCCATCCCATACGCCCTCAGAAACGACTGTGCCACGGTGCCAAGTTTTTGGTTTTAGTAGACAAAAACTGTCCGCATCCCCTGATGCGGTTGCTAGTGAAATTAACTTTAACTGGTAACGACCAGAGTCCAGCACCGCGTCTTTAATAAATCGGGCAACTGCTGGAACTCCACCTCCATCTGCAAGAGAAGGAACAACCAATCCTAGCCGCGGCAAATCCACGGACGATTTCTCTGTTACCTTCGAACCAACTATCTTAATAATGACTTGCATTAATAACTATCTCAATCGCACGTGCTTGATAGGCCGACCAACTGTGCAGATGTGAAATTTCGACACACTTAAGACGCATGGACCGTAACTCATCAACATGCGTAGCACACCAAAAGATTCTATTTCTAAAATCGCCGTAATCAGAATCGAACGTCCAGCCATTGATACCATCTTGAATGACCATTGAAGCACCTGCCCATTTTGAAACGAGTACTGGTACACCGGAAGCTAGCGCCTCAAGAACCACCATGCCGAAAGATTCTAAACGTGATGGAAGCAAAAGGCAGTCTGCCTTGCTCAAAACCTGAGCCACTTGATCTTGCGGAAGGGACCCATGATTTACTATCTGGATAACTCCCCGAAGATACTACATCCAATCGAACTGCACCGACAACATCAATAATGGCTGGAATGTTATGCTTCCTTAGGTCAGCGATGGCTGCAGAAACAAAATCTGCCCCTTTAACAAAAGCCGAATTTGCAATAAATACGAAACGTGGAGTACCTTCACGAAATATTCTCGATGCCGCCTCGAATACAGCGCTATCAACTCCTAATGTATTTACAACAATTTTATTTTCAGGCACCCCTGCCGCCAGATAACTATCAGCGCTAAGTCTCGATGGGCAAATAATTTTATCAGCCAGAGAAACCTCGATATCTTTGCGTGCACGAATCAATCGAGCGGGCATCGAATCTGCTTCGGATTTGGTAATGTTCAATCGTTCGTCTTGCAACCGATAATGGCATGCCGCAGCATCGAGAATACAAACTATATTTTTCTTCTTTGCAGCCTTAAACGTCTTGAATGCCGACATTTCGTAAGCAATTACAACGTCAGGCGACATCAACTCAATCATCGATGCAAGTTGTGTGTCAAATATTGAAAAACCGGCCCATTCACCCCATAACTTTAGCAAAGACAATGGTGAACGACGAGAAATTAGATTGATAGCAGCCCCAAATGGCAGAGCCTTGTGAATACTCTCTCCAAGAAATGGGACAGCATTTCTAATTATCGCTTTAGGGAAGAGCTGTATAAGCCAGGCTGGAAACGCTGCAACTTGATGCTGATTAAACTGACCACAAAAATACTTATACAGCAAATTCGCTTTGAAAAGGCCAGATGCCAGATGGTGTGAGTGTTGTCGGTCAGGATGGCCAATAATTATTCGCCTTCCATCGCAATACCTAGAAGATGATATTTCCATCAGAAACCAGCCCTATTCTCTCAATTAACTATAAATATCAAGCCAATCGAAAACCAATAAATTGCATTTGAAATAGGGGAGTAAACACCACCTAATACAAGTATCAAGAAAAAAGATAGTGAAAGTCCAGATAGCATTTTTAAAGTTTTAGTTTTTGAACTTACTGAAACACGAAAACTCGTATAAATAACAGCCGTTTTAAAAACCAAATATGATAAGAATCCGAGAATTCCGAGTTCCAGTGCAACTCGCGACAATTCCGACTCCGGAAGAGAATTTGATCCTCCAAATCCCCCTTCACCACCGCTAAAAATTGCTGCTTGTTGGTGGCCTGAACCCAAACCTTTACCTATCGGTTCTGAAATTACGATATTAACCCACTCGAAAAAACCATCAGTCAATCGCCAACCTGTATCGTCCGAGTTAATCTGAGATCGCTGGACAAAAGCATCCAATTGGTCAGATGAAAAATAAGCAACCAAAATAATTGCGAAAGCGATAACAAATGCATTTTTATTTAAACTAGTTAAAATCTGCTTTAAAAGTGCAGGATAAATGAGAATCATAATAAATATTTGTAGAACGACCCCAAAAACAACCGCACGAGAACCAGTAGAAAAACAAGCCATAATAGCAATGGACATAGCAAGTGCTGAAAATAAACGTGTTCGTAAATCAGAAGTAGTCATTGCAATATAAAAGCTTGTGATAGCGGAAAACTGTGAATAGTAACCCATACCAGTGATATAGCTGAATGTACCTGTCGCACGAACCAATAATTGATCACCGAAAAATGCGCCGGCCTCTTCTCCGGTTCCATAAATATTCAACCAGCTTTCTGCCGATTGAGTTGACTGATAAATCGCCAATATATCAACCGGTACACTTATAAGCGCCATGCGAAATAATAATACATTAACTGAAGACACATTTTTCAAAACAAAAGGTATTAATATTGCAAGGGGAGCATATGCAAAGTGAGTCCGAATCCCAAGAAGTGCAACAAAAAACGAATCTAAAGCACTAATCAATGATGAAAAAATCGAAAATACAAAATAAAAGCAGAATGGTATTATAATCACGTTATTAGGTGATAGTTTTTTAAAGTTATGCGATAGTGACTTGCTGCCAATAAAAATAATAAATGCTAATGCCGGTATTAAATCCCGCAAAATCTGAAGGGGCGTGCCCAAGAAAGGGAATATCCACTTTCGAATTGCACCTTCAAAAACCATTAGCAACACAAAAATAATTAACATTAATCTGGGGTACGAGATATTCTTCATTGCCACTTTAAAACTCGTATAAATATCAGCATAAATAAATTTCGCAATTAGCTAGAATCAGCAGATAAATTTCGTTGGGCCAACCCATGCTTCCAAAGGTGCATTTAATAGCGATGGGCTGTATTTCAATTCATTTACACGTTTATTGTTTACAATCACAGCCGGATTCCCTATCGCAAGCGAATAATCAGGAACATTACATCTAACAACGGCACCAGCACCAACAACAGCTCCGCACCCAAGCGAAACCCCAGGCAAAATAATTGAATTAACTGCCACCCAAGAATATTTATCGAATCTTAGTGATTTACATTCACCACCCCAATAGTGATCACGAAGTTTATGTGATGCTGTCAAGAGAACGGCCCCATCGCTTATGACTGAGTTATCGAAAATCTCAACATTCTCATGTAATGTGATAATACATTTACCAATGGAAACCCCATTACCAACTTTAAGATATTTTAAATTCCCTTCAAATTTTGCTTGGCCAATTACAACCAATCTACCAATCTGCGCACCTCTCAATCGCAGTAATTGTATACGAGTAAGAATTTTAAGTAAGGCTGGAAAAGTAATTAGGCGCTTAGCCCAGACGATAAACAAACGCGATGCACTTCTAGGTTTTTCTCGTAAAGACCAAAGTAGCTTTAAATCATTCAGCACGATTTTTTTGCCTCAATAACGAGCGCCTCAATTGTATTTGCGTGTACTGCAATTCGATGCGGTTGATACCAATTCCATGCTGAAAACCCAATACTAGCAGTATCAATTCCTGATTCTTTCAATGAAGAAAATCCCGGGATGAAATTTTTGCGCGGAATTAGTTGATCACTTGGCAAATAATCATCCGAAAGGAGTATTGGACATGTACCATGGGCACAGTAAGCTGCAAATACTCCACTCTTGGCAACATAATCTAATGGGTAAGCCACGATACCATATTGGGCTTTGGACAAGATTTTACTAACCTCTTCAGCATCAATTAAACCATGCCGTATTATGTTGTGTTTTATTAAATTAATTTCAATTTGTCTATCAATAATTGGGGGCCAATGTCATGCACTGACATATTATTGCGTTTGGCCCATTCAAATATTTCACCCCCATTAAATTTGTATGCAGCTTCCCTTACTTTTGGACTACCAAATACAACCGCTATCAAATTTCTATCTTCAGTATAACAAATTGGCTCGCCAACATTTGAGTATACGGGCAATACTGCGTGCGGCTTATTCCCTGCATACTGCATCAACCAATCTGCCGATTTTTCTCTGTTTGTAACCCAGAAATCAGCGCGTTCAGCAATTTTTTTAGCAATAATTCGTTGGATAGGGGAAAGCCAGAATGATGATTTCCATGGAAATCCAATGGCATATAATTCGTGAAAAAATACTCCAAACACAGACAATCCGGTTGGTATTAGATCGATTTCTTTAAGTAGCCAAAGGGGAGTGCCGCGCTTTTGATATCCGTAGCCGCTATATTGCAGAAAAAAAATATCGACTTCCTTTATGATATCGCTGAAGTCGGATTCACAAATGTTAAATACTCTTGAGTTGGTACAAAGACGGCTTGCCAAAATTTCATCATAATCCGTAATTCCGCCTTTGACTGGTGGTATTCCAATATTGATTTTGCACCTAATCGACATTTAATTGACTCGAATAACTAACTGAGAAAGCATTATCATATTTACAACCGTCTTGGATAGTCTGTAATAAAACGTAATTGTCAATCAAAGCTTAACAATTCCACTAAGGAAACTCTGCATAAGTTACCGTCATGCAGCCTGATTTGTAAAAATCGCGCCATTGTCATGGTGCCGACTAAACAGATGAAAGAGATGAAGCAATTGAGCCTTGCCGAGTCGGGTTTCTTGCACAAAGCGGGGAAGCAAACCCGGTAAGCGGTGTTCCTGGCAGAGATGGATAACCTCTACAGGCCAGGTGCGTCCGTGATGCGGGAAATGAGGGGTAAAACACCCGATCCCCACGGTCAACGGGCGAAAATAGCCCATTTCTCAACATTTTTATGACAGGCCACCCAAAAATCATGCCTTGTTCAGACAAACCTTTGTTGGAGAAAATCGTAAATTTGATATTGTCTATATTGATCATGAAAACCATTTATGACCAAATCTTCTGTAAATCTCCAATAAAGCAGATTTAATGCCAATTGTCGATATTAGCTTCTTAATTTTTCGCAGGGCTGATAGCCGCCCACCGGACCAGAATTCATCTTTAATTCTGAAAATTTTTTCTTGGTTCGCAATTTTAGTGCGCAGGCTTTCATCCAAATTTCTACTACTAGTAGTCAAATCTTTGAGGTATTGAACCCTGGACACCCATGCGCGTTTGTTTGCCCTTCTAAAGTAGCTTGCCCTATCAGATACATTATCCATCCGCCGATATTTAATCAATTTTTCGTCTAGATATCTTGGGCGGCTAAGCAGATAAGCCCTAAATGGAATTACTTGGTCTTCACACAATACGTTTTCATTTATTTTCCCAAATTCTGAAAATATTTTTTTGGTCCATGCGTGTGCAGCCCCCTTAATTGCAGGCATGGCAACAAACTCTTCAAGAGATTGTTCGAACGGTGGCCGCTCTATGCGAGGTTTCAAAGTACATCCGGCTTCGTCAATATCAATATAGTCACTAAAATTGAATCTGGTTTACCCATATCAAGATAGAATTTGACATTCTTAGATACACGATCAGAAAGTGAGATGTCGTCCTTTGCTGCGACAATAACTAACTCACCACTCGCAATATCCATAACTTTGTTTATATGACCAATAAGTCCAACGTTTTTTTTATTGCGGTTCAAAATTATCTTGGCGCAACCTTCGTACTCCTCGGACAGTTCTTGAATGATTTCAAATGTTTTGTCTGTCGAGCAATCGTCCGAGATAATAATTTCAATTGGAGAGTAATCTTGCTGCAAAGCTCCAACTACAGCCTCACGAATATATTTTTCCTGGTTATACGCAAATAGCGCAAATGTCACTAACGGTCGATTTGGTTCATTCATACCACACTCCCCATCTCATTAATATTTGTCGGAAATGCCCAGCCAATTGACCCAATGGGCCGGACAAATTTGTCTTGTGCGCCAATCGGGCGAAACTGTAAAGCCCAAAGCCAACGCTCATTACCATTCCGGCAAGAGCACCAATTGTCACCGTCTGCTCGGAAGCGGCCAGTACTGCTACCGCACTCAACATTAGCCCCCCAACCTGCCGTCGCACGGTTGGAGCCCACCTGAACTCCGTTTTGCGTTGCGCCAACCAATACACGACGGGCAACAGCACGGCGTACATTCCAACAAATGCCACACCCGTTGCCACAACGCCAAGACAGGTCAGCCCCAACCAAGTCAATAGCACAAACATACCCACAGCAAGAGATTCAGTCAGCATAAAGGTGCGCCCATTCCCCGCCGCCAGAATGATGAAGCCCAGCGGCCAACTGGCCACCTTCAAGACATCCCCCAGCACCATCCACCGCAACACATCGGCCGCGGGATCAAAGGTGCTGGAATACAGTAACTGGATCACCCATGGGGCCAAACCAAGCATGGCCAAAAAGACCGGGCCGGCCAGCAGCAACGCGACTTCGGTTTGCTCGTTCACCATACGATTGACTGCCGCATGGTCGTGAATGGCTGCCGTGAGGCGTGGGTAGTAGTCGGTGCCCATGGCCGCCAGTACAAAGCCGATGTAGGTCATGGAGATAGTTGATGCTGCTTGAAAGTAGCCCAGGGCTTCCGCACCCAGTTGCCGCTGCACCAGCGTACGCACCAGCAGTTGTCCCAACGTGCTCGCCAAACCCGCGATCATGAAGGCTATGCCCAGTTGCGCCAGAATCCGCCACTGCCCAGCTATCACCGGCAGTGCCGTGCGCGGAGCATCGATTTTGGGCAGCCGGGCCACATACACATGACCCATTAAAAAACTGGCCAACGGCGCGGCAATGACAAAAACCATCAAACCACCACGCCCCCACAACAACAGCGCACCAATACCCAGTACGGTGGAGAGTAGCGCCGATAACACACTCACTCGCGCAAGGTCGCCAATCTGGCGCATGCCGTTTAACAACGCCGTTTGTGAAGCCGCAGCTACTGTGAGCGCCACAACCAGGGCAAGCCAGCCTACGTCACCCGACAGCGACGCGTCGCCCAGCACGCGCACCGCCAGCACACCGCGCAGTGACCAAAATACGGCTGCACCAAGCAATGCCAACGCCAGGGAGCCCCAGAAAAGGGCGCGCCGCGCCGCGGCCAAGGTGGCGGCATCGTTGCGCCCCGTCGCTTCCGCGATCTGTCGTGTGCCAACAACGCCAACCCCCAACCCTGCCACGGCGGATGCCGTGCCGGCAAGGCTGGTCAGCAATCCAATCAGGCCGACGCCAGCAGGCCCCAGCAGTACTGCCGCCACCTTGATGCGCAGCAGCCCTACGATGATATTGATCACCGATGCGCCGCCGATGATGGACGACGAACGGAGAATATGGCGGTAAGAGTTAGCCACGTTACTCAACCGCCCGAATGACTTTTGCAGGAACGCCGCCTACAACTGTGTTGGCAGGAACATCACTCACCACCAATGTACCGTTGGCTACAACAGCGCCATCACCAATGGTTATACCTTTCATGAGCTTGACGTTGGAGCCGATAAAAACGTTGTTTCCAACACACACCGTGGCCGCCCATTCCGCAAGCGATCGACACCTGTCAGCAACCCTCATTCCGTGAATGGTCGACTGCAAATGAAAGAACCAGAGACGGGGAGTCTGCACCACGCAGCGTAACAAACCGGCTCTCCTCTGCTTTAACCGCTGTTTAAGCATTTGCCGTAACCCGCGACACAACTTGTGCAGCATCATCAAGGTGCATGTGCGGCCCTATCGGCAAGCTTAAAACGGTATCCGCCATGCGTTCGGCCAGCGGAAAAGCGCCTTGCGTCCAGCCAGCCTGCGCATAAGCCTGCTGGCGGTGCGGTGCAATCGGGTAGTGAATCAGCGTGCCCACGCCGGCATCGGTCAGCGCCTTTTGCAGCGCATCGCGCTGCGGATGTTGCACCACATAAAGGTGCCAGGCGGGTTCGGACCAGCCGGGGACGTACGGCAAACTCAGGCCACAGTCGGCCAAGCCCTGCTGATAACGCGCCGCAATGGTGCTGCGGCGGGCGTTCCATTCGTCCAGGTGTGCCAGCTTCACGCGCAGGATGGCGGCTTGCAGCGGATCCAGCCGGCTGTTGTAGCCCTGCACTTCGTTCACGTATTTCACGCGCGAACCGTAGTTGCGCAGCACACGGATGCGCTCGGCCAACTGCGCATCGTCGGTGGTCACCGCGCCACCGTCGCCCATGGCGCCGAGATTCTTGCCGGGGTAGAAGCTCCACGCCACGGCATCACCATGTGCGCCCAAGCGCTGGCCTTTGTAGCGTGCGCCGTGCGCTTGCGCCCCGTCTTCGAGCACTTTTAGTCCGTGCTTGCGGGCGATGGCCAGGATGGGGTCCATGTCGGCTGGTTGGCCGTACAGATGCACAGGCAGGATAACCTTGGTACGCGGCGTGATGGCCGCCTCGATCAGCGCCGGGTCGATGTTGTAGGTGCACGCATCAGGCTCCACCGGCACCGGCGTGGCCCCGCACTGGCTCACGGCCAGCCAGGTGGCAATGTAGGTGTTGCTGGGCACGATGACCTCGTCGCCCGGCCCGACGTCCATGGCGCGCAGGGCCAGATGCAGGGCGTCCAGTCCGTTGGCGACACCCACGCATTGGGCTGCGCTGCAGTAGCTGGCGTAGTCCGCCTCGAACTCTTCTACCTCCGGCCCACCGATGAACCAGCCGGAGCTGGCGACGCGGGCGATAGCGTCGTCCAGTTCCTGTTTCAGTTCCAGGTAGGGGGCTTTTAGGTCAAGAAAAGAAATCATTCAGTCGCTCCACTCACGCTATCAACCGAAGCACCCGCCCCAAACTCTTTCAACCAGCGAGCGACAACTTCATCAGGATAGCCACGATGAAAGTGGCGTCGCCAAGGGTAGGCTGAATGTCCTGAGCCATCCTTGAGGAGAATTTCCTCTGTGCGGCAGATCATCTTTGCTGGAACACCTGCTGCAACCGTATCGGGATCGACGTTACGACTTACTGAACTGTTGGCGCCAATCAAGGCACCTTGCCCCACTTCCACACCCGGCAGGATTACGGACATGGTAGCTACGGCCACATAGTCGCGTAGCGTCACACCGCGCATGACTTCGCTGGGCGGATGCGGATCATTTGTCAAGACCACATAGGGGAATATCCAGACAAAGTCTCCAACTGTTGAGTGTTGACCGATGTGGACGTTGCTATGAAAACGCACGTAGTTGCCAATTTGGCAGGTGCCCTGGATGTCACCCAGTGTTCCTATTTGGAGATTTAATCCGGCTTGCGTACCTTCTCTTACAGTGACTCGATGGCCCGTCACCAATCCATCCCCGAATATTGAACCTTCATAAAAAATGCTATGCGAGCGAATGTTTGCACCTCGACCGATAACCAGAGGCCGACCTTGCGCGCGCGGGGCGGGATGACCGATTTCACAATGTGAGCCAATGAAGGAGCCATCACCAATTCGCACGTTGCCATGAATTATGGTGTAAGCACCGACCGAGGTATCAGCACCAAGTTGAGCGTCGGGTGAAATAAGAGCAGTAGGATGAATCATGTGTAAGTCCAGCGAGAAATCTAAAAATAGGGGATACTAGTCAGTTAGTGCCGATTGCGCCGGTGAACTCTGAATAGTCGCGGATGTAGTCGGCACTGTCGTAATAGTGCGAGGCAAAGACCAACAGCACAGCGTCTGTTGCGGGAAAGCGTATTGGATTCCGATAAGAACCAGTCGCCAACCATCTACCGAAGGTTCCGGTTTCAAAATTCTGGTAACCAATACCCTCATGCTTGCCACCGTGCCCGCATGAATTCTGCGTAGTCGCGGTAATAGTCTTCTTCGTCGTATTTATTAGATGCAAGCACCATGCAGACGGAACCGGATGAAAAATTGTCCAACTCGCGCCAGATCATGGGGCAGACATATAGGCCGTTGTATGAGCGGCTGAGGTGCACGCGTTTCTTGTCTTTCCCGTCATCAAGTACCACGTCAAAGCTGCCCGACATGGCAATGATGAGCTGGTACAGCCCTTTATGGGCATGGCCACCACGCTCGGCGCCGCCCGGCACATCGTAGAGGTAATAGACGCGTTGGATGTCAAGGTATCTGGTTGCCACCTTCGACAAAGCTCAGGTTGCCACGGGGTCAGAGATTTTTGGAAGCTCAATTACTTTGCAGAGGTCAATATTGAATTTCATTTGATTTCACCTGAGCTTGTTTGGCTGATTACTCTTGCTGGGTTGCCCACAACTGTGGCGCCAGGCGGCACGTCTTTGGTAACCACGGCACCGGCACCCACGGTAGCGCCAGCACCAATCAGCACACCGGGCAGCAACGTGGCGCCGATGGCGGCGGAGTGGACGTCGGCTAAGGGATGTATGAAAGATTGGGTCATGTTGATGTCGCTATTCTTTTAGTAGCTTCTTGCCAAAGAGGGTGTCGGCAAATTGCCGGTCGTCGATGATCATGTCGGCGGTTTTGAAGAGCGACGAGCGGCGCTTGATGCCGTGGACTTCGTATCCCTTGTTCAGAAGCAGTTCTGCCAGATAGGCGCCGTCCTGGCCGGTGACACCGGTGATGAGGGTGACTTTTTTCTGTGCTGTCATTATTGGTTTCTGATGCTGATTTTCTGTACGTGCTCAAGCGAGCGGCTTATTTGTATGAATAGCGGTAAACGTAGCCCTTGTAGCCGTAGCGGTAGCTCTGGCGGCTGACGTTGAGGTCATTGAAGACAAAGCCCTTGACCTGCACGCCCGCCTGATTCATGCGTTTGACGGCCTGCTCCAGCTCACGAATGGGGTGTTTGCCGGCGCGGGCGACCATTAGCGTGGCGCCGACATGGCGGCCGATGATGGCGGCGTCCGATACCGCTAAAACCGGTGGCGCATCGACAATCAGGTTGTCGAATTGTCTTCCCAGTTCGTCTAGCAGGTTTCAAAACGCGAGTGCATCAGCAGTTCGGAGGGGTTGGGCGGAATCTGCCCGGTGGTAACGACGTAGAGATTCGGCACCGAGGTTGGCTTGATGATGTCTTCGAGGGTGGCCTGGCCGGTGACGTATTCTGAAACGCCCATGGCCTGAGGCAGGCCAAAATTCCTTGTTGATGTGCCCGCGGCGCAGGTCGGCATCGATAATCACGATGCGCTTGCCGGGTTGGGCCAGCACGGCCCCCAGGTTTTTGGAGATAAAGCTTTTGCCCAGCCCGGGGCTGGAGCCGGTAATGAGCAGGGAGTTGTGCTGGGCGTCCAGCAGGGCAAAGTGCAGGGTGGTGCGCAGGCTGCGCAGGCTTTCGACGGCATCGTCTTCGGGGAATTTGACGGCCAGCAGTTCGCCCGTGCCTTCGCCCTTCTTGAGTCGGCGGTCAAGCGCCAGTTCGGATTTGCTGTGGGGTACGGTGGCATAGACCGGCAGGCCGAGTTGGGCTTCGATCGTCTCCGGGTCTTCAACAACGACGCGCAGGGTGCGCAGCACCCAGATGACGACGAGGCTGATGAGCACACCGAGCACGATGGCGATAGTCAGGATGGCCAGCGGCTTGGCGCCAACCGGGTTGCGCGCGACGACAGCCGGGTCAATGATGCGTACATCGCCCACCGTGCCGGCCTTGGAAACCTTGAGTTGCTGGGCGGTATTGAGGAGTTCGGTGTAGAGCTTGGTGGAGACTTCGACGTCGCGCGCCAGGCGCAGGACAGTTTGCTGCGTTTCGGGAAGCCGGGATACCTCGCCATCAAACTGCTTGCGGCGGTCATTGAGCCGCGCCAGTTTGGCATCGACGGCTTGTACGGTGGGGTGCTCGGATGTGAAGCGCTGGCGCAGTTCTTCTCTTTCCTGCTTGAGTTTTACGGCGGCGTCTTCGACTTCAACGACTGATTTGAGTACACCTTGGGTTTCCAGGCTCAAATCCAGCGAGCCACGGCTTTGGCGGTAATTGTTGTAGGCGGCTTCAGCAGCATCGACTTGGACCTTGAGGGCAGGAAGCTGGGCGTCGAGAAATTTGAGGGTTTTTTTCGGCTTCTGCCGAGCGGCGCTCGACATTCTGGCGCAGATAAGTTTTGAGAATTTCATCAAGGACCAGCTCGGTCTGCTGTTGGGGTCTCCGCCGAGCAGGCAGAGCTCCAATACGCCGGATTTTTTGCCGCGTTCTTTGACGGCATAGGTATTACGCAAGGCGGAAATTGATGATTCTGCCGAAAGTTTGATTAGCGTAAAGCGGGTGCCAGGCCTTGCCTTCAGCTTGGGAAATAAAGGGAAAAGCCTTTGCCGCTGGCGCGGACGTTGACTTTTCCGGTGAGGAAAACATCACCATCCAAGTTTGCAATGGTGAACTCGCCTGCTTCACCGGCAATCAGTTGCATTGGTGCGTCGATATGGGATTTCGGGAACATCGAGTGAATCCACCTGAATGACTTCACCGCCCCAGGCGTAGCTGGAAAGGCCAAGCAATGGCATCATTGGGCTCTTCCCCCATAGCGGCGGGCCATGGTACCGCCGATCAAGGGGAAGGTTTTGGGGATGGCAATAATGTCAAGTTTGAGTTTATCGACGACGCGGCCGAGCACCATGCGTGAGGCCAATATCTCAATTTCTGCAGATACAGTGGTGTCGTCACCGATAAGCGGTTGCAATGCCTTGAGCGAGCCCGCGCCAGAGCTTTTTTCTTCAACCTGAAGCAGGCCATCGGCGCGGTAAATTGGTTTGGTGGTAAAGGTAAAGGCCAGGCCGACGATCAGGGCAACGAGGGTAATGACCGCCACCAGCCACTTGTATTCCATGACGGTGCCGATAATCTCCCCAAGGGAAATGCCCTCTTCTTCGTCATCATGAACGATTTGTTGTGCCACTGATGAAGTTAAAGCCGGTGAATTGGCGGTTGTTCTGAGCTGATCTTGTTCCATTTGCTATCCGTTGATGCCAGCCCCGGCGGTTGCCGGGGGGCTGCGTTATTCTTGGTTGCGTTATTGGTTAGGTCACGCCGGTTTATTGCCGCCCGCCGAAGAGCGGGTACCTGACGCCGCTGGTCAGGTTGAGCATTTGCGAAGTCGGCAGCATGTTGGTGATGACGCGGTTCCAGCGAACGAGGTCGGAGGTGTCGACATAGACGATGTCACGCGGGCGTAGCGGGAAGCGGTCGGCGAGCAGCATGGCGTCCGGTGCGCGGCCATCAAGATGGAATAGCTCCGGGGTGTCGCTGTCGCCGCGCATGACGTAAATCCAGCGCGGGCTGGCTTTTTCCTGATTGAGGTAGCCGGCATCACCCAGGGCTTCGGCCAGCGTCGAACGTTTTTTGTTCATGATCATGGAACCGGGCTTGATGACTTCGCCGAGCACAAAGATTTTGTTGTAGCTGCGATCTGACACGTTAACGATGTCGCCGGGCTCCAGCATGGCGTTCTGCTCGGTGGCGCCATCTTCATACATGGCCTGGATGTCGACCCGGTAGGTGGTGCCGCGCCGGGTGAGCAAGACGCGGCTGTAATCGGCTTCGGCGGTAAAGCCGCCAGCACGATTGACGGCTTCAATGACATTCATGGGGATATCGGTGATGTCTTGCGTGCCAGGTTTGGCAACTTCGCCCACCACATAAACGCGCTTGCTTCGGAACATCGCCATTCGGACGTCGATTTGAACTTTTTCAATAAACTTGGCGAGTTTGACGGCAAGGATGTCTCGCACTTCACGCATGGTTTTGCCGGCCACCTTGATTACGCCGACATAGGGGTAAAAAATGGTGCCGTCTTCAGCAACGACGGTACCGGCTTGCTCTGCGGTACGGAAGGTACCGGCCGGGGTGGTTAGTTCGGGGTGGTCCCAGACGATGATGGAAAGGATGTCGCCGGGGCCTAGCTTGTAGTTGAGCGCTTGCGTGGCGGGATCAATCTGCGAGGCTTGCGCTGGCTGCGCGTTGGCGGTGCTGCCGACCGCACGTGATGGGCGCGCGGCGTTGAACATCTCGATGATCAGTTCAGCGGTAATGGGCTTGACCTTGACGTTTTCCGGGACGATCTCTTCGCCTTTTTGTACCGGAAGTTTGACGTCGGACTGCTCGCGCCCGGAGAAGCTGGTATTACCGGGGGAAATGGCGCAGGCCGATAGCGTACTGACAACGAGGCAGGCTAAAAACAGGCGAAGTTTTGAGGGCAACACGAAAGCTGAATCCATTCTGAAATCCTCATTAATGCTCAATTACTTTTTGCATCTAAATAACCGTTGACCGCAGGCATGCTCACCGCACTTCAACAAATAACTTACAGTTTTTCCAGCCAGGGGCTTATGGCGAGTTCAATTAGCCTTAACGCCTCTGCATGCGCTTCTTCTCCGCGCCGATAGGGGTCTGGAATTTCTGTGTTGATCCAGTGACCGAGCAAAAACGTCTTGCCGCGGGCGGTTGGATCAAGATCGAGTACGGCCTGCCGGTGATGTTTCTCCATGACCAGCACCAAATCGGCCTGGCGCAAGTGCTCCAGGGTTAGCTGCTTTGCCCGATGCGCGCTGAGATCAATGTCTTTTGCCAGCATCATGGCCTGGGTGTTTTCATCCGCCGGATGATTGACCAGCGCACCAATACCCGCCGAATGCACCGATCCTTGCCAGCTAGCCACGGCTTCAAGTCGCTGTCGCAGCAGGAATTCGGCGGCTGGGCTACGACAGATATTGCCGGTACAAATTGTGATGATTTTGTTGAACAAAAAATGTCGTTTTCAAATGCCAAAAGGGTCGATTTTACACCTGGACAACAGATGACTCCTTGTTTTCCCCATCGGTCACGGTTGTGTAGAAGGCGCTGCTTCCTTGCGCAGCTCGACGATCACTGTCTCGAATGCAGTTCTCGACGCGATCGCCTTCTTTGTTGTTTTCCAGGCGACGATCATTGTCTTTGCTGCGGTGCATGAAAAGACGGACCTGCAAGCTGACGCTTGAAGCGAAATGGGCCTTGATTTGGAGCATCAGACGACGAATTTCGCCCACCGAAATTTCGTCCATACTGCCTTCAAGCTCGATGAGGGCGTAGATGTTTGCGCTATTGGGCAGCTTTCTTTCTATTTGATGCAGACTTAGCCGATAGTCATATCGTTGCCCGAGCTCTTCAATCAGCGCATCCAAAACCTCTTGCGACTGTTCGGTTTTGAAGTAGCCGACGAAAACACCTCTGGCATGGACTGATGGCAAACCGAGCGCAATGTTCAGGCGGCGCAGATTGGGGACAAAACGCCAAGGTCGTGCGATGACGTAAAAGTACAAACAAAACACGACAATAAATAGGCCAAACATCAGGGACTCCGGGAGCGCCAGATGTAGACCGATAACGCCGATGGCGCCCAGCGTCAATTGCAGGAAGGCCACAATCCAGACCGTGTCGCTCACCCGAAAGCCGGCGCGCAGGAAAAGGTGGTGAAGGTGATTTCTGTCGGCATGAAACGGCGATTTGCCGACCCAGATTCGACGGAGCATGACACTGACCGTATCAAGCAGGGGGACGCCAAAAATCCACAACGCGGTCACTGGCGTCATGGCTCGGTGTTCCCCTTGCGACAGGGCAATCAGTATCCAGGCGAAGACAAACCCAAGCAGCATGCTGCCGTTGTCACCGAGAAAAACCCGGGCTCGCCCATTGGATGGGTAGCGCAAATTGAAATAGAGGAACCCGGAGACGCCGCCCATGACCGCGATAATGAATACGAGGTAGGTATTGTCTTGAGCCAGCAACGCCACCAGTGCGGCAAAGCCAAGGCTGATAAAGGAAAGCGAGCCCGAGAGGCCATCAATGCCGTCAATCATGTTCAGCGCATTGATCAACCCGATGGTGGCAAAAATGGTGAACGGGATGCCTAGCGCACCAAGGTCGATGTCTACGCCGGGGATAAGCTCTCCCAGGGAGACAAGCTCGACACCGCCGAGAAAAACCATGGAAACCGCTACCAGCGCCTGAATCACAAACCGGGTCTTGAAATTGAGGTGCCAGATATCATCGGCAAACCCGGTCACAAATAGAACAACCGCACCTATTGCAATGGCCTGCATAGGACGCTGTGAGAGTTCTGGAAAATAGGTAGCGCCCAGATAGAGCGTGGACAGAACCACCGCAATGACGCCAAAGCCACCGACAAAGGGTGTGCTGGTGTCATGTTGCTTGTGCCCACCGGGGTGGTCTAAAACCCCGAAATATCCCGACAGCAAAATCCCAAATCGAATAAAAATACTCGAAATGAGTATACACAGGCCAAAAAAAAGGGCTAAAGACATGGCCACCCCCTAAATTGCCGCTGATAGAGCGGCCTTACAACGCCTAATCAGCATTGCCATTCAAAACATCAAACCAGGGTGAGCAGCGAACCACTCACCCACAACAACGACAACTAAACTCAGGTGCGACGACGACGGCTCACCAGCAAACCCAGCAGGCCAACACCAACCAGGGCCAGACCGGCGGGTTCCGGGACAAATTTGACGTCGTAGTTACCGGAAAATACGGTTTTGGAAGGATCGCCAAACATAGTCACACCCGAGGCTGTCGCAGCGAAGCCATAGAGATAGATGGGACCAGAGCCATCAACGGTCATTTTGACCACTTCGCTTGCCTGCTTGCCAGCGGGCAAATCAATGCCACTGATGTCTTCCAGGAATGGTGTGGCATTCAGCAAACCGGCCAAACCGACGGAGATGGTATTGCCGGTGATGTCGACGTAGGAGACATTCGGGTCGCTCACCAACTGCCAAGGCTTGTAACCACCGATGTTCAAGTTGAAGAAATTGGAGATCGCAGTCGCCAGATCAACAGCGGCCAGAGGCGCACCAAAGGCGGCAGTTGCGGCATCTTGAATGTAGCGATTAGTCAGTGCACCACCGCTGGCTGTCCAGTCATCAATTGACAGGCTGCTTAACGTTACGGTGTGACCATTGCCAGTGCCGGTGACCGACCCTTGGCCCGCTGGCGTGCCAAACTCGCCCAGTTGAAGATTGCCACCTGGCGCAGCGGCATTGCCACCCAAGGCAAACCCAGCGTTGAAGTTGGTTGCAAGAATCGGCGCCAGCGCACCAGAGCCCGTATCAACCCAAGAGTAAGCCAGACCAGTAACGGAAACCACGGACAACTGGGTCGCATGAGCGCCCACAGAAGCCACCATAGCCATTGCAGCGACCAGCGCTTTTGTCTTCATTCCAAAAATACTCACAAAAAACCCCTTTTTAGATGGCGATCAACACTTTGCATGATCAGCCGAACCGAAACTTATAAACCTATGAGGCAGCGCCAAGCTAATCGAAGCAATTGCGAGCCACCCGAATACCAACTTGCATGTACATCAATCACGGGACACCCAAATACCTGCTTGTACGTAGAGCAATTTATATGCCACAAATCTTAACTTGTTCTTCTATATGATCTTCATAAAATATGCATACGGAAAGCATCACGCACCTGTAAAGAAATCCGACACCGCAACGCAACAAATATTTGTAAATAATGACTTATCTCTTAATAAATTTGGAATTGTTAAAATTAATAACCCGCCCTGAATAATGCTTTATTTAGCGCTTTGTCATTCTATTTTTAGCGAAATGGCGTCGACAATGAGCCAACGATTCAGGCAAGCTATTTTCGCTACGATGACTCGAAAACAGAGGCAGTTTCAAGCCTGTCGCCAGCTAGACCAACTACTTTCATGAGAACGCCAAGGTCTGTTAAGCAATCTCATCAGGATTGCTATTTAAACCCACCCCTGAAGAATCAAAGCATTGGACTGCGGCGCTGACTCATGGGTATAAGCCAATTGACCGCTTGTGCGTGACAACACGCCGATCGCACTGGATGTGATCAATAGATTCAGTAGCAGTTGATTTTTTGCCCAAGCATGAATTCAAACGTGCCAACTGACCGCACGTAAACAAAAAAAAAAAGCCCTGAATAATCAGGGCTATTTTCGTCTTTGCTTGGTCGGAGTGACAGGATTCGAACTTGCGACCCCTGCGTCCCGAACGCAGTGCTCTACCAGGCTGAGCTACACTCCGACATCACCTGAGAGGACTAATGATTCCTCTCAACTGCAAAGAGCGTCAATTGTAACAGAGCTGTTTTGTAATTTGAACCCCCCAGACACTCAATTGCTACTCTGGCCAGCTCTGCTTCCTGGGCGGCGCGGGCTCTTGCATGCGCCAATGCGCCGCTGCTGCGAATGGCCTCCAGCACCGCCGGGAAGTCTTCGCGACCACCTTCTTCGATCGCTTTTCGTACACAGGCAGATTGTTCTGGCGTGCCATGCTGCATGACGTAAATCAGCGGTAGGGTTGGCTTGCCTTCAGCGAGGTCGTCACCGATATGTTTGCCGGTGTCAGCTTCCTGGCCGGAGTAATCAAGCACGTCATCAACAAGTTGGAATGCGGTGCCGAGATGCTTGCCGTACAGCGTGAGCGCCCGCTCAAGCTCGGGCGATGCCTGGCCCAAAATGGCCCCGAGTTGTGCCGCTGCCTCGAAGAGCTTGGCCGTTTTGTAGTGGATGACTTGCATGTAACGCGCTTCATCGACATCGGCGTCATGGCAGTTCATCAATTGCAGAACTTCGCCCTCGGCAATGATATTGGTCGCATCGGACAGCACGCGCATGACGCGCATGTCGTCGACTTCGACCATCATCTGAAAGGCGCGGGAGTAAAGGAAGTCGCCGACCAGAACGCTGGCGGCATTGCCGAAGATGGCGTTAGCTGTATCGCGACCGCGCCGCAGTGCTGACTCATCGACCACATCGTCATGCAGGAGCGTGGCGGTATGAATGAACTCGATGACAGCGGCCATTTCGTGGTGTTGATTGCCCTGATAGCCTAATGCTCCGGCGGCAAGCAGGACAAGCGCTGGACGCATGCGCTTGCCACCACTATGAATAATGTACTCGGCGACCTGCCGAACAAGTGCGACGTCGGAATGCAGGCGGTTTCGAATCACCGCATCGACGGCCTTCATGTCAGGCCCGATCAAGGCGGAAAGGTGTTCCAGTGTCACGATAGGCAATTCTATTTTGAAGCGCGGAATCTTAGGTGGCGAAGGTTGGGCCGTCAAGGCCAGCAAATCAAGGATACGCTCTGAAACGACGGGAGTTTGGGCTAAACTCATTGGATTGGAAACCGTCAATGGGAGATTGGCATGGATATTCGCTCGATCATAGCGCCGGTTATTCAGGATCGCGAATCGCTGGAGGAATTTGCCGATGCCCTGACTGACCGCGCGCCCGAGGTTGAGCGCGATGTCGCCCGGCTGAAAAAGGCGCCGACAGATCGCGAAGTGATCGCCGATCTTTTCCGCGCCATTCACAATATCAAGGGCGATTCTGCGCTTTGCAAATTTGAGCTGGGTGTGGCAATTACGCATCCAATAGAAACCATGATGGCGCGTTTTCGGGAAGGTGAAATCCCCTTTTCCGATTTGCTGGCCGAATTGATTCTGCTTGCGGTTGACCGTCTGGAACTCGCCACCGATGCCCTGCTCGCTCGCAAGCCGCTGGAAAACCTGCGCTTGCTTGATCTGGTGCAGGGCTTGGAGATGCTTGCACTGGCAAGCAACGAGGACGTTGACAGCCGATGTGCCGAAGTCATTGAAAAGGTGACCGGTTTTTCGCCGGTGATCGGGGAAATTTCGAGCCGAGCACCGCGCGTCGCCACGCCCAAGCGCGAACAGGTTAATGCTACAACTGACTTGCAGTTTTTTCGCTCGCTGGCACTGCAACTTGAGAGCCGTTCGCCGTTATTCAAGGGCCGTACCATGCGCATCCTGCGCCTTGCCCTGGAAACAAACAAAGCTGGCGGCAACATCGTTGATCCTGTCCAGCTTGAAGCGGCGGTTTATTTGCACGATGTCGGGATGATGCTGTTGCCAGAGGCGATCTGGCTCAAGGTCGGGAAAATGACTGCGGAGGATAAGCAAGCCTTGCGCAACCACCCGGGCTTTGCCGGTGGTCTACTGCAACGCATGCCGGGCTGGGAAGGCGCCGCTGAAATTGTCGCCCAGCATCATGAAATGCCGGATGGTGGCGGTTATCCAAATGAGTTGCGGAGTGCCGACATTTGTGCCGGCGCCAAAATCATGGCAATTGTGGATGCCTTTGAAGCAGTCATGTTGAAGCATATTCACCGGGGCAAGAACCGCTCGGTGCTGCGTGCCATTGCCGAGATCAACGCTTGTGACAATCAGTTTGCTCCGGAATGGATTGCGCCTTTTAACGCGGTCATTCGTAAAACTGTTGAGAACTGATGTCGGTAGATCACGAACGTCGCTTTGGTGGCGTAGCACGCCTGTATGGCGCTGATGGAGCCAAGCGCCTACACGATGCACACGTATGCATTGTCGGGATTGGCGGAGTTGGCTCATGGAGCGCGGAGGCCTTGGCGCGAACGGGCGTTGGCCGGATTACTGCGGTCGACCTCGATATGGTGGCTGAATCCAATACCAATCGACAAATTCATGCACTGGGCGATATTTACGGCAAAGCCAAGGTGCTTGCCATGGCTGAACGTATCCACGCCATCAACCCGGATTGCCAGGTGAACTGTATCGAGGACTTCGTTACAGCGGAAAACGTCAGCGAAATGCTGGGGCGAGACTTTTCGGTCGTTATTGACGCTATTGATCAAATGCAGGCCAAGGCGGCGATGGTGGCCTTTTGTTGCCGCCAAAAAATACCCATCATTGTTGCTGGGGCGGCTGGCGGACAGCTTGACCCGACCCAGGTGCGGGTCGCCGACCTCAGCCAGACGGTGCAAGACCCACTACTCGCCAAACTCCGTTCGGTGTTGCGCCGCGACTATGGTTTTCCCCGTGATGGCAAAAAGAAATTCGGTGTGTCGGCAGTTTTTTCAACGGAAGCACTGCGCTACCCCGACAAGAATGCGACTTGTGATGCCGAGCGCGGTCCGGCAGGACTGAACTGTGCGGGATTCGGCTCATCAGTCTGTGTTACTTCCGTTTTCGGCATGGCGGCGGCGGCACAGGCGATTAATCTGATTACACAGCCATGAGCAAACCGAAGAAACTGCGCTCGCGCAAGGCGGGCTTACCGCCGGGGTCGCTGATCCATATCGGCGAGATCAAAACCAGTAAGCCGAGTTTTTCGATCATCGACTTTGATGAGCGCGGCTTGCAGGAAACCCAGTTACCCAATGCGGCTGCGCTGGGCAGTCAGCCAAGACCCTTCACGACGCGCTGGGCCAACATTTACGGGGCGCCGAACCCGGCCGATCTGGCCACTATCGGCAATATCTTTTCACTCCACCCGCTGGTTCAGGAAGATATTCTGAATAATGTTCAGCGGCAAAAAATCGATGCCTATGAGGACTACCTCTATCTTGTGTTGCATCGCTATGAGTTGAAAGAAGGGCAATTTGACCTCAGCCAGGATCAGATCAGCCTGGTTATCGGTCGCGACTACGTACTGAGTTTTCAGGAGCGCCAATCCAAAACCTTTGAGCCGGTACGCCAGCGACTGCGCGCCGAACACGCGGGCCTGCGCAAGGGCGGCGTCGATATGCTGGCCTACTCATTGATTGATTCGGTGGTGGATAGCTATTTTGGCGTCATCGAGCAACTCTATGATCACGCCGAAACGCTGGAAAACAACATTCTCGGTCACGCCACACCTGCAACGCTGGAAGGCATTCACCAGTTCAAGCGCTGCGTCTCTTATCTCAGGCGCAACCTGCACCCGTTGCGCGAGCTTCTTGGCACACTGCATCGCGATGCCGGCGATTTTTTCCGCACCGAAATGCAGCTATATCTCCGCGATGTTTATGATCACACAGTGCATATCCTTGAATCATTGGAGGATTTGCGCGACTTGGCGACCGGGCTACTCGATGTTTATATGACAACAATCAGCCACCGGGTCAATCTTGAAGTCCGCACATTAACGGTGGTGACGACCATTTTCATGCCCGCCACCCTCATCGCCGGCATTTTCGGTATGAACTTCCACGAAATGCCTTGGCTGACCTCACACAGTGGTTTCGTCTATGCGCTCGGGTTAATGGGCTTGATCGCGAGCATCATGCTGATTCTTTTCTGGCGCCGAAAGTTCGTTTAAGGCTTTTGCGCATCCAGCCAAACGCCTAAACCCTGAGCGTTCAATTCAAGATCGGTTTCCAGCAGTTCGATCACCAATGATTCGTCCAATTGGCAGCCATGAGCGCGGATTTCTCCGAGTAAATAATCGCTTTGGCTTTGTTTGATCCGCTGATGGCGATCCACGCCACTATCTTTCTCTGCCAAAGCCAGGTTGACCATGACGTCCAGACGACGTAGCAAGTCTTCACCCAAATGGTGAACGTTTTGCACCCTGCTGTAATGCGTCAGGTACATGGCTTCAGGATTGAACGAAAGCAAGCGGAGGATCGACTGGCGCATCTCCTGCGGTTCAAACTGGGTTGGCGTTGTCGTCGGAAAAATGAACGGGCGACCATCAACATCAAGTTCGCGGTAGGAAAGACCAAACATGTCGCCGGTAAAAATACCGCCGGTCTTTTTATCAACGATACAGATATGGTGCCGGGCGTGCCCTGGCGTATCAAGGCAGAGCAGCTCCCGACCGGCCAGCGAAATCACCGTGCCATCGGGTGCTTCGAGAATGCGCTCCGCCGGGATCGGCAGAATTTCGCCATAGACGCGCGCCACGTACTCGCTCCCATAAACCGCACTGACGCCGGCTACGAGTTTGGATGGCTCGGCCATGTGACGCGCCCCTCGCGGATGAACAACCAGCCTTGCATTGGGAAACGTCGCCATCATGCGCCCGGCGCCGCCCGCATGATCGAGGTGAATATGGGTGAGAAAAACATAGTCGACCGCAGCAACGTCCAGCCCTGATTTTTTTAATGCCGCAAGCGCATTGGGCAGCGCATCGTTGCTGCCGGTATCGACGAAAGCGACGCGGCCATTCTCGATCACCATGTGAATCGCCGCCAGAATCGGGCGCACGTAGCCTGCATCGAAGGCAACAATCCCGTTGCCATAGTCTCGCCAATCAAACATTTCCATACTCCACCGTATTGATGGCCGGATTATACTTGCCTCGTTTAATTCCCAATTAATGCCATGTCCCACTTTTTTGCTGACGACGGGGCCAAAATCCACGTCAAAATTTCCGGTGAAGGTTCGCCAATCGTCATGCTGCATGGCTGGACCTCCAGCCACCAGGAATGGTTTCCTTTCCTCGGCGCGCTAACCGCAAAGCATCGGGTTTATCGCTGGGACGCTCGTGGACACGGCGGTCACCCGCTGGGCAACCAGACAGCCCCCAGCGCTGATCGGATGGCACGGGATTTGGCCAACTTGCTGGATCACTTTCAACTTGAAAAAATCACCGCCGTTGGCCACTCGATGGGTGCTTTGACCCTGTGGCAATACATTCGCGACTTTGGCACCGCGCGCCTTGGGAAGCTGTGCTTTATCGACCAATCGCCAAAACTACTGACTGATGAAACTTGGGCACACGGCATTTACGGAGGGTTCGACCAAGGCAAAGCCAACGAAATGATGTCCTGGCTGCACGAAGATTTTGCAGAAGGCGTCCTCAAATTGGCAGCCTTTGGGTTGAACCAGCGGGCTCGAGAGAAATATCTCGATGGCACCGGTGGTTGGGAGCGTTCGCGGGCCGCTCTGCGGGCTCAAGATCCCTCACCGCTGATTGACTGCTGGGCAAGCCTCACAGCCGCAGACTATCGCGACGTTCTCGGCCATATCGATGTGCCTGCCATGTTGGTCTATGGTGGTGAGAGCAACTTCTACGGCGTTGAAACAGCAAATTACGTCGCCAGGCAAATACCCAACTCAATTCTGCACATTTACGAGGAAAGCGACCATTCGCCGCACCAATGGCAGCGCGAGCGCTTCTCCAGAGAACTGATGGCCTTCATTGCGCAGGCGGCTTGATCAGGCTGGCGAATTTACGGCGGGTGGCGAGGGCCTTGGGGGCCACCACAAAAGCGCAGTAGCCTTGATCAGGATTGTTTCTAAAATAGCCCTGATGGTAGCTTTCCGCCGCATAGAAGACAGGTGCGTTCTGCACCTCCGTTACCACCGGTGAACCGAAAGCGTTGCTGAGCGTTAGTTCTTCAACCATTGCCTGAGCAACGGCTTTTTGCGCCTCGCCATGAGTAAAAATCGCTGAACGGTACTGAGTACCCACGTCAGCCCCCTGACGATTCCGGCTGCTCGGATCATGAATGGCAAAAAATACTTCAAGCAACTGGCGGTACGATATTTTTGCCGGATCAAAAAGGATTTCGACGACCTCGGCATGGCCGCTTGTCCCTGAACAAACAGCCTCGTAGCTCGGATTGACGACAGCACCTCCGGCGTAACCGGAAACGACGCGGTCAACGCCAATTAATTGCTCAAAAACAGCCTCAAGGCACCAGAAACATCCGCCACCCAATGTTGCCTTTTCCATTGATGCCTCCCAAAAAAACAAAAAAGCGGCCGAAGCCGCTTTTTTTGAGCAAACTCAATCAAGCAGAAAACGAAGAACCGCAACCACAGGTCGACGATGCATTGGGGTTGCGAATCACGAACTGCGAACCCTCAAGCCCTTCGGAATAATCAATCTCGGCCCCGACCAAGTATTGATAGCTCATCGGGTCAATCAACAACATGACCCCGTTTTTCTCCATCGTGGTGTCGTCTTCATTTACTTCCTCATCGAAAGTAAAGCCATACTGAAACCCGGAACAACCACCACCGGTCACAAAAACGCGCAACTTAAGGCTGGGGTTACCTTCTTCTTCGATCAGTTCCTTGACCTTGTTAGCGGCGTTATCGGTAAAAAGAAGAATAGAAGGCATTTCGGCTACTGCGCTCATGATGGAAACTCCTCAAAAATTGGTGCGAGATTATGCTGGCCCGTGGTGTCGCGGTCAATTGTATTAGTTTGACGCCGCAAGCTTTAGTTCAACTGATTTTCCACCGCGATGGACGAGATGCCCCTCGATCACCGCGCCCTGGTGCATTTCGATCATTGCGTAATCCACATCGCCCACAATACGTGCTTTGGACTGCATCTCAAGCGACTCGCTCACAGTCACTGGGCCCACAACCATGCCGTTAGTGACCAGATGGGCGACACAAATAGCGCCCTCAACACGGGCATGCTCGCTTATTACCAAGGTAGATGAAGAGGCGCCTTCAGCAGCTTCAACGCTACCAACCACCTCGCCATCAATGCGCAAGCCCCCAGAGAAGCGGATACTACCTTCCACTCGGGTTCCCGCACCAATCAAGCTATCGATACGTCCCGAAGGCTTGTTTTCGCTCTTTTTTCCAAACATGGGCCATTCCTAAAGTTGAGCCAGACGCTTTGCCATCAGTGTATCACCCTGCAGAACACGTACCTCAACCGCCATCAATTCGGCACCAGGAGGTAGTTCAAATGCACCTTCACGCCGCAGGAAATGCTTAATTTCAAGTTGAAAGTCGCCGACTACCCCACGCTTTTCGGGCAACAACAGTTGCTGCTCCTTGCCCGCCAACACAAACGTAATCGCCAATTGTAGGCGTCCGCGGAATTCCGGACTTTGTTTGGCCGGCTGAAAAGCCAATAACAATCGATATCGGTATCGCGGCAAAGCCTCCTGAGTCACCCGAAAGTTTTCGACGCGAACACCAGTCTCGTTGCCGGCAAGCGGGATTAATCTCTCAAACAAAAGAATATCTTCTTTGAGTGCTGCATTTTCACGCTCCAAGCGCTGTAACTCGGCAAGTAACTGCTGTTGGGCGGCACGCTCAATACTTACTGCATTTTGGCCCGTACCCGCCTTTGAGCGAAGCAAGCTAAGCTCATCTTTCTGTTCAGCAATTTGCTGGCGAAGGCTATCCAACTCACGCTCCATGAGACCAGCCCCATTCCCCTGCATCACCAGCCAGACCAGGGCACCGAGCACCGAACAAAAAACTATCGCAGCCAAAGCAAGCCACTGCCAGGGCATATGGCTACGCACGACGACACTCGATGCAGTTATGCCGAAACGACGCCGAATTTTTTTTAGCTTTAAGGCAGCAGCGGCAGTTGGCATAGACCCTTAATTTCGTCCGGAGCGAACACTGAGAGCTCAGGCGTCAACTTCACAGCCTTGGAATCTCATTTATACCCCCTTACAAGAAGGTCATAGCGAATCGAAGCTGGTGAAAATAGGTACCGTCAAAAACCCACTTTTGATCGCGCCCGATCTCTTGAATGAGAGAGCATGATACTCCGGCAGGTCAAAAATAAAAAAAGCCGCCCAAAGGCGGCTTTTTTTGCAGTCGAAGCGAATTAACGCTTGGAGAACTGCTTCCGGCGGCGAGCTTTGTGGAAGCCCACTTTCTTACGTTCAACTTCACGAGCATCGCGAGTAACAAAGCCAGCCTTGGACAACGAAGGCTTCAGGGTGGCATCGTATTCGATCAAAGCGCGGGTAATACCATGGCGTACGGCACCGGCTTGGCCAGACTCGCCACCGCCAATAACATTAACCTTGATGTCGAAACCGGTCAGTTGCTCAACCAACTCAAGCGGCTGACGAACAATCATTCGACCGGTTTCGCGGGAGAAGAACTGATCGATCGGCTTGCCATTAACAACAATGACGCCAGAACCACGCTTCATGAAGACACGGGCAACGGCGCTCTTGCGACGGCCGGTACCATAGAAATAACTTTCAGCCATGATGACCCCTTAGATTTCCAGAGCCTTCGGCTGCTGGGCAGTGTGCGGATGCTGGTCGCCAGCGTACATCTTCAGCTTCTTCAGCATGGCGTAGCCCAACGGACCCTTCGGCAGCATACCCTTGACGGCAGTTTCCAGAGCACGGCCCGGGAAACGTTGCTGCATTTTCTTGAAGTTTGTTTCTTTAATACCACCGGGGTAACCAGTGTGACGGAAGTATTGCTTATCTTCGGCCTTGTTACCGGTAACGGCGATCTTGTCAACATTGGTGACGACGATGAAATCGCCGGTGTCAACGTGCGGCGTGAAGATAGCCTTGTGCTTACCACGCAGGTGATGAGCGATTTGAGTAGCGAGGCGGCCGAGCACCTTGTCTGTGGCGTCGACCACAAACCACTCGCGAACCACCTCATGTGGTTTGGCGGAAAACGTTTTCATGTGTGTGCCGTCCTGAAAAATGGGGCGCAGATTGGAGAAAGGCGCGGATTCTAGATGAATCACACGTCAAGTGTCAATGACTTTAACCATCACACTCGATTGAAGACAAAAAAAACGCGGCTCGCTGAGCCGCGTTAAATCCACACCAAAGGAGGAGGGTGGAGGAGACAATCCTGAACTGGGTAGCTCGTAAATTCAAAGAAACGTCAGTTCGTATGCATTGCATTCTCTATCAACAAAAGGAAGGCAGCAAGAACTATTTGTGCAACGCAGCACTTTTTAAATTATCAATTAATTAACTAAATTAATACAACCTAAAGTACTGTTTAATAAGTATTTTGATGTTTGAAAATACACTTATTCACAATTAATAAACTGATGCGCCTGAATTTATCAAGATCGCAAAATACCAGAAATTGCTGCGGCGCAGCATTCCCCCGCAGACCCACCCGGCAATCTGAAATCCGCTAAAATCCCTCTTCTTTCAAGGAGAAATGCATGGAATGCACTGTGAGATGGATGGGGAATGATGCGGGAATGTCATTTGTTGCTGAGACAGGTAGCGGTCACGCGGTGGTAATGGACGGCGCGCCGGAAGCCGGCGGCAGAAACCTCGGGCCGCGCCCAATGGAGTTGGTACTGGCTGGCACAGGGGGCTGCTCGGCTTTTGATGTCGTACTTATTCTCAAGAAAAGTCGGCAAGCAGTTACAGCCTGCGATGTCAGCCTAACGGCCGAGCGCGCCGAAACCGACCCGAAAGTCTTTACTCACATTCATTTCCACTATCGCGTGAAAGGCAAGCAACTGAAAGCGGATGCAGTGGCTCGGGCTATTGAACTATCGAAGGATAAGTATTGCTCAGCCTCAATCATGATTGCCAAAACCGCTGAAATAACCTACGACTTTGAAATCATTGAAGAAGTCTGAGCTTGTCGTGACGACTAGAGGTGATAGGTAGCCTTGGTCATGAGCTTGGCGGCCAACCTCATGGCAAGCTTGATCGCTGAAGGTAGCTCAGCCGCACCGTAGTGAATAGCCGTCTCAGCATGCCGGATTTCATCCCGGCGCATTTGCTCCAAAATTGCTCGTGATCGCTGGTCTTCGACAGGTAACGCCAGCAGGTGGCTATCAAGATGGGCTTCGACCTGACGCTCGGTTTCGGCCAGAAAACCTAGATTCCATTTGTCACCGAACTTGCCAGCGATCAACCCCATACCCAGCGAGCCGAGATACAAGAGCGGATTCAGCAGGCTCTTGTGCCCACCCAGTTCGGCAATACGCTGTTCGGTCCAGGCCAGATGCTCTGTTTCCTCATCAGCAGCACCACGCAACGCCTCTTTAATCTCAGCATTGCTGGAAGTCAGCGACTGCCCTTGGTAAAGGGCTTGAGCGCAAATTTCGCCACAATGATTCACCCGCATCAATCCGACGACGTGGGTTTTTTGTGCCTGATTGAGATCAACGTCCGGCAAATCCTTACCTGGCAGAGGACGGACACTCCGCGCCACGGCTGAAATCGTACGCAGCGCTCGGTCAAACTCAATAATTGCCTGATCTGGGGACATGGATATCACCAATTCCTTTTGTTGCTGGGATGCTCACCACGCTGCAGCGCATTTTTTGCTTCAGCGACTGAGGCCACGCTGATGCCGCTGGGGCAAAAATATTCCATAAAGAGTGTGGCGTGATGACGATTGGCATACACCTCCCGTATGCGCGACCAATCATTGTTGCGCGACCTGGACCACGAACCATCCTGGCGGCCAGAGGCATACATACGGTGCTCACGTGTTTCGCAACGCATACCTTCAAACGTCACATTGCGCCCGCCCCCCGGCGTAATTATCAGCAAAACGTAGCGAATGACCCCATCATTACCGATGCTTAGCGTCGCCAAGTCGATCAAAAATTGGTTATCACTCACTGCGCTGACATAGAACGGTTGAAGCGTTTCGCTCCTGGGCGCAGCAGGCAACTGAACTTCAGCTTCCTGCCACTGCTTTAGTTCGCCATCATCCTCCGAGTCTGCAGAGGCAACCCCGGAAATCAGCAGCGCCACAAGCAGCGGAGCAAATCTACGCAGAAAAACCATCCGACTCTCCCTCGTTCGATGTCAACGAGTCGGCTACGGGAGCCAAAACGCCGACACGCAATGATCTGCTACGCCGATCCAGATCGATGAAACGAACCAACTCATTCAGCGCGTGCTCATAAACCGTACGTTTGAACTCAATCACAGCGTCGAGCGGAATCCAGTAATCGTGCCAGCGCCAGGCATCGAACTCTGGCTTTTTGGTCGCACGCAAGCTGACATCGTTGTCGCGCCCAACAAGACGCAACAGGAACCATATCTGTTTTTGCCCTTTGTAAGAGCCGCGCCATTCGCGCTTAATCCAGTGTGTCGGCACTTCATAACGCAACCAGCCTTTGGTTCGCCCGAGAATACGCACATGCTCGGGCAGCAGCCCGACCTCTTCGTACAGTTCACGGTACATGGCATCTTCCGGCGTTTCGCCGCGCTTGATGCCACCTTGTGGAAACTGCCAGGAGTGCTCCCGTATGCGTTTACCCCAGAAAACCTCGTTCTTGGCGTTACAAAGAATAATGCCGACGTTCGGGCGATAGCCTTCACGGTCGAGCATGAGAATCCTGCAAAAATTAAAAGTTACCCTGATTCTTTCACAAAGCAAGGCTGCGTGCAAAGCGTGGCCTCCGTGTAAAATCGTGTTTTAGCAACGAATTCAAGAGCATCCCATGCGCACTTCGCAGTTCTTTTTCACCACATTGAAAGAAGCCCCGACTGACGCCGAAGTTATCAGCCAGAAACTGATGCTGCGTGCCGGGTTCATCAAGCGCGCCGCCTCTGGCATTTACACCTGGATGCCGCTCGGCCTGCGCGTTCTGCGCAAGGTTGAAAACATCGTTCGCGAGGAGATGAATAATGCGGGCGCACTGGAACTGCTGATGCCGGCCGTGCAACCGGCCGAACTCTGGCAGGAGTCGGGCCGTTGGGAGCAATATGGACCGGAATTGCTGCGCTTCAAGGATCGTCATCAGCGCGAATTTGTCATCGGCCCAACCCACGAGGAAGTCATTACCGATGTCGTGCGCCGTGACGTAAAGAGCTACCGCCAACTGCCGATTCACCTGTACCAGATTCAGACCAAGTTCCGCGATGAAATCCGCCCCCGCTTCGGCGTCATGCGCGGCCGTGAATTTTTGATGAAGGACGGCTACTCTTTCCATAGCTCGTTCGCCGATCTGGAACGCGAGTACAACAAGATGTATGCGACTTACAGCCGGATTTTCAGCCGAATTGGCCTGAAATTCCGTGCCGTTGCGGCGGATACTGGATCGATCGGCGGCACCGGCTCGCATGAGTTCCATGTGCTGGCCGACTCCGGTGAAGACGACATCGCCTTCTGCCCGGACTCCGATTACGCCGCCAACGTTGAACTGGCCGAGGCAGTCGCCCCTGCCGCGCCTCGTGCGACTGCCGCCAAGGCAATGGAGAAGGTAGCCACACCGGGCAAGATGGCCTGCGTTGATGTTGCCGAATGTCTGGGCGTGCCGCTGACTCAGATCGTCAAGGCGATTGCCGTGTTCAGCGAAAAAGAGGATGGCAGCAAGACTTTCGCCCTGCTTTTGCTGCGCGGCGATCATGAGTTGAATGAAATCAAGGCCGGCAAAATCGCTGCAATTTCACCCTTCCGTTTCGCCACCGAGGGCGAGGTAGAAGGATATTTGGGCTGCAAGCCGGGCTACATTGGACCTGCTGCGGTCGACGGCAAAAACGTGGCGATTTTCGCCGACCGCTCAGTCGCGGCAATGAGCGACTTTGTCTGCGGCGCCAACGAAGCCGGCTTCCACCTGACCGGCGTCAATTTCGGCCGCGACCTGCCGGAGCCTGACGTTGCCGACCTGCGTAATGTAGTTGCGGGCGACCCATCGCCAGATGGCAAAGGCAAGCTAGAAATCTGCCGCGGCATCGAAGTCGGCCATATTTTCCAATTGCGCCAGAAATACGCGCAAGCCCTCAACTGCGCCTATCTTGATGAAAATGGCAAAAGCCAGATCATGGAAATGGGTTGCTACGGTATCGGCGTGTCACGCATCGTCGGCTCGGCCATCGAGCAGGGCAACGATGAAAAAGGCATTGTTCTGCCTACCGCCATCGCCCCCTTCGAAGTTTGTATCGTGCCGATGGGCTATCACAAGAGCGATGCCGTCAAGACCGCCGCTGACCAGCTTTACGCTGAACTGAAAACAGCCGGTGTCGATGTCATCCTCGATGATCGCAACGAACGCCCGGGCGTCATGTTTGCTGACATGGAATTGATCGGCATCCCGCACCGGGTAGTGATTGGCGAGCGCGGACTGAAAGAAGGCCAGGTTGAATACAAGGGCCGCCTGGATGCCGAAGCAACGCTGTTGCCGCAAGCTGACATCGTCAGCAGCATCAAAGGGAAGTTGTGCGCCGGCTGATTGCCGCAATTTGCCTGCTTGGCGCGTCGGCAGCCTTTGCCGGCGCGCAGCAATACGAACCCCTCTCGGCCAGTGTCCGAGGCGCTCTGCACAAGGCAGTATCGGATTCGCGCCCCGCGGTGAGTTCGTTCCGCAACTCGATCGACGCGGTCGACTGGCTGGGGGAAATGTCCCGCCGACTGGAAAAGCGCATCCCGAACCGGGAATACCGCATCGACCTGTTGCGCAGCGTGCACTACGAGGCCACCCGGGCCGGGCTCGACCCCCAACTGGTGCTCGGTCTGATGCAGGTTGAATCCGGTTTTCGCAAATATGCCGTCTCGTCAGCCGGCGCCCGCGGCTACATGCAAGTCATGCCATTTTGGGTCAAATTAATCGGTCGACCGGAGGATAGCCTCTTCGACCTCCGGACCAGCCTGCGCTATGGCTGCACAATCCTGCGCCACTATCTGGATATCGAAAAGGGCGACCTGTTCCGCGCCCTTGGCCGCTACAACGGCAGCCTGGGCAAACCGGAATATCCCAACATGGTCCGTGCCGCCTGGCAAAGTCAGTGGGGCTACGAAAAAACTACCCGGCTCAGCCAAGCCGGGCAGTGACCCACGGCGCGGTTAGCGCCCCATGCCCGGGATCATGCCTTTCATGCCGCGCATCAGCTTGCCGATACCGCCCTTGGAAAACTGCTTCATCATTTTCTGCGTCTGTTCGAATTGGCTGAGCAAGCGGTTAACGTCCTGCACCTGAACGCCAGCGCCCATGGCGATGCGGCGCTTGCGGCTGGCCTTGATCAGTTCCGGCTTGGCGCGCTCAGTCGGCGTCATTGAATTAATGATGCCCTCAACACGCCCAATCATCTTGTTCTCGGCCCCTGCTGGTAAATTTCCGGCCGCTTGGGCGATTTGCGCCGGCATTTTGTCCATCAGCGCGGAAAGCCCGCCCATGTTGCGCATTTGAGCGATTTGCTCTTTGAAGTCGCTCAGATCAAAACCCTTGCCAGATTTCAGCTTCTTGGCGAAGGCAACAGCTTTTTCTTCATCCAGCCCTTTGCGCGCATCTTCAATCAGCGATAGCACGTCACCCATACCGAGGATGCGGGAAGCCATCCGCTCCGGATGGAATGCCTCAAGACCCGACAATTTTTCACCAACGCCAGCAAACTTGATCGGTTTGCCAGTTACATGACGCACCGACAATGCTGCACCGCCGCGGGCATCGCCATCCAGTTTGGTGAGTACAACACCGGTCAGCGGCAGCGTCTCGTTGAAGGCTTTGGCTGTATTGACGGCATCCTGACCCAACATGGCGTCGACCACGAACAGCGTTTCGATCGGGTTGATCGCGGCATGCAGCCGCTTGATTTCGGCCATCATTTCTTCGTCGACCGCAAGACGACCCGCCGTATCAACCAGCAATACGTCGTGATAGTGCCGCTTGGCCCAATCCACCGCCGCCAGTGCAATGGCTTCCGGCTTTTCACCGCCTGTCGACGGGAAGAAATCAACCCCGGCCTGCCCGGCCACCGATTTCAACTGCTCAATAGCTGCCGGCCGATAGACGTCGCAGGAAACGACCAGCACTTTTTTCTTGTGATTTTCCTTGAGGAACTTGCCCAGCTTGCCGACCGTGGTCGTTTTGCCAGCCCCCTGCAAACCTGCCATCAGGATAATTGCCGGTGGTTGGGTGTTGAAGTTGATCCCTTCATGCGCATCGCCCATGATCTTGGCCAACTCCCGATGCACCACACCGACCAACGCCTGACCGGGGCTCAGCGAGCCAACCACCTCTTCGCCAACCGCCTTTTCCTTGACGGCAGCAATGAAATCCTTGACCACCGGTAGCGCCACATCGGCCTCCAGCAGCGCCATGCGGACTTCGCGCAGGGCATCGGTAATATTGGATTCAGTCAGGCGAGCTTCGCCCTTCAGCGTCTTCATGACGCGAGCAAGGCGATTAGTCAGGTTATCGAGCATGTCAGTTGGGCTTCTAGTAGAATCTAAGGATGGCCGACATTGTAATTCAGCTTCTGCCGCACATTCTTGCTGCCTTGTTATATGGCGCGCTCGGCTTCCATTTCTGGAACACCCGTTGGCGCGAAAGCGAAACCCAGTGCGTTGCCTGCCCCATGCAAGCATGGGAACGTAGCGCCATTGCCGCAGCGTTAATAATTCACGCCAGTGGCCTCTACGTCGCACTATTCTCCGAAGCCGGCATGCGCTTCTCTTTCAGCTTTGCCTTGTCGCTGATGATGTGGCTGGCTGTCCTGATCTACTGGCTGGAAAGCTTCATGTCACGCATGGAGGGCATGCAGCCAATGGTGCTGCCACTGGCCGCTGTTTGCGCCGCCTTGCCCGTGGTGTTCCCACAGGTACATTTGGTCGCCCACGCCAGTGCCACGGGCTTCAAGTTGCACTTCCTCGCCGCCATGCTGGCCTACAGCCTGCTGACACTGTCTGCCTTACACGCCATTTTCATGGGTTTTACCGAAAACGCCCTGCACAAGCGCTCATTGAAGCTCCGCCTGAACAGCCTGCCACCGCTACTCACCATGGAATCCTTATTGTTCCGTATGTTGCTGGTTGGATTCATTCTGCTCACATTGACCGTTGGCAGTGGCGTATTTTTCTCGGAAGCCCTGTTCGGCAAACCGCTCACCGTTGACCACAAAACCCTCTTCGCCTTTGCCTCCTGGGGGATTTTCGCAACCCTGTTGATTGGCCGCCACGCCTGGGGCTGGCGCGGCAAGCGCGCTTTACGCTGGACACTGGCCGGCTTTGCACTGCTAATCTTGGCCTATGTCGGCAGCCGCTTCGTTGGCGAAGTAATTCTCGGGCGCGTGTAATCCGTGGATGAAGTTCCCATATCAGCATTGCTGATAACACTGGTCGTACTACTGGCAATGTCGGGATTTTTCTCACTGAGTGAGACGGCAATGATGGCCAGCAACCGTTTCCGCCTGCGCCACCTCGCTCAATCCGGCCATCATGGCGCCCAAAAGGCGCTTGCTCTGCTCAACAGTACCGACAAGATGCTCGGCGTCATTCTGCTCGGTAACAATCTGGTCAATTCAGCAGCCGCCACCCTTGTCAGCGTCATCGCAATTGAGCTATTTGGCGAGGAAAAATGGGCGCTGGGTGCCAGCACCCTGATTGTCACCTTTGCCATTCTCGTCTTCTCCGAGATCACGCCCAAAATCATCGGTGCCACTCATGCTGACCGCCTTGCGCTTGTTCTCGGTCACATTTTGACGCCACTGCTCCGCCTTGCTTACCCGGCAGTCTGGTTCATCAATCTGTTTGTCAGCGGCTTACTCCGCCTGCTTCGACTCACGCCAAAACAGTCAGACAAAACCAACCATCTATCTCCTGAAGAACTGCGCAGCCTCGTACTCGAGTCGTCGCACCTGATTCCAAAAAAACACCACGCCATTCTCTCCAGCCTCTTTGACCTCAACAACATAACAGTCGAAGACGTAATGACCCCGCGCGGCAATATCGAGATTCTCGACCTCGACCTCCCTTGGGAAGAAGTCCGTGCCCAGTTGGCGACCAGCCACCACAGCCGCCTTCCAACCTGCCGCGAATCGTTAGACCAACTGGTCGGCATTCTGCCGGTTCGCCGCTTGCTGGCCAGCATCGGCGACCCTGAATTCGATAAGGAATCATTACTATCGCAACTTCAGGCCCCCTACTACATTCCAGCGGGCACTGCCGTTTTCTCCCAACTCGCTTTTTTCCAGGAAAATCGACAACGAATTGGCTTTATCGTTGACGAATACGGCGAAATCCTTGGTCTACTCACGCTGGAAGACATTATTGAAGAGTTTGTTGGCGACTTCACTACCTCACTACCCGGACTCGATCAAACACTCAACTGGTCGCCGACAGGTGACGCCATTGTTGAAGGCTCCCGCTCCCTGCGTGACATTAACCGCATGCTTGATCTCAACTTCCCGCTTGATGGCCCCAAAACATTGAACGGCCTGATTCTGGAGCACTTTCAGGACATCCCTGAAGCCGGGTTGAGCATCAAATTAAACGGGATTGCGGTCGAAATTTTGCAGACTCGGGAGCGTAGCGTGATCAACGTACGAATTTACCGCCCAGAACGGGAATAGACCGGCCCCATCGCCTTTACAAACCCGCCCCTGCGTAGCATCATCGGACGACCTAACCGGCATTTGACGATATTCAATGGCAGCGACTCCACAAAACCCTCCACTTAGCGGACTAGCTCGCGCCCTTGTCCAAGCCGGACAGCTAAAAGAGGTCGAGGCCGACCAACTGCTCTCGCAAGCCAGTAGCGCCAAGATTTCTCTGATCGAACAGATCATCATCAGCCAGAAAGCCTCTGCGGCCACTATCGCAAGATTTATCGCAGACACTTTTGGGTATCCATTACTTGATCTTGCCGCTTTCGACGAAGCCCACATTCCCGAAAATGCAATTGATCGAAAACTGATCGCAACACACAAGGTTATCCCGCTCAATAAGCGAGGTAATCGCCTTTCAGTAGCGATTGCAGACCCGACCAATCTGCGTGCCCTTGACGAAATCCGCTTCCAGACAGGTCTGACCGTCGACCCGATTGTGGTTGAACACTCAAAACTTGCGCCGATGGTGGCGAAGTACTCTGAATCGGCCTCTGACGCGCTAAAAAACCTCGCAAACGACGACATTAATCTGGATTTTCTGGATGAAGACTCTGCTGCCAAGCCTGAAGAAGCCATGGGGCAGGATGTTGATGACGCCCCCGTCGTAAAATTTATCCAAAAAATGTTGCTGGATGCCATCAATGATGGTGCCTCCGATATTCACTTTGAACCCTATGAAAAACTCTATCGCATCCGCTTCCGGGTTGATGGCATTTTGCGTGAAATTGCCACCCCGCCGCCGGCCATCAAGGAAAAAATCGCTTCTCGTATCAAGGTCATATCTCGCCTGAACATAGCGGAAAAACGCGTCCCTCAGGATGGCCGTATGCGTCTAATTCTATCCAAGAATCGCGCCATCGATTTCCGGGTCAGCACGCTACCAACACTACAGGGCGAAAAAATTGTCCTACGTATTCTTGACCCAACGTCGGCCACACTGGGCATTGAAGCACTGGGCTATGAGCCAGAGCAAAAAGCAGCGTTGCTTGATGCGGTGAACCGCCCTTATGGCATGGTTTTGGTGACGGGGCCGACCGGCTCAGGCAAAACCGTTTCGCTTTACACCTGCCTGAATATCCTGAACAAGGACGGCGTCAACATTTCGACAGCCGAAGATCCGGCCGAAATCAATTTACCCGGGGTCAATCAGGTAAATATTGACGACCGAGCCGGGCTAACTTTTCCAGTCGCACTGAAGGCATTTTTGCGCCAGGATCCAGACATCATCATGGTCGGGGAAATTCGTGACCTGGAAACTGCTGAAATCGCCATCAAGGCGGCCCAGACCGGGCACATGGTATTATCGACGCTGCACACCAACGATGCGCCGCAAACGCTGACCCGCTTGATGAATATGGGGGTGCCAACGTTCAATATTGCTTCAAGTATCCTGCTCATTACAGCCCAGCGCCTGGCTCGGCGGTTATGTAATTGCAAAAAACCCATCAGCGTCCCGAATCAGGCGCTACTCGATGCTGGCTATAAAGAAGAAGAACTCGACGGCTCATGGACACTTTATGGCCCCGGCGGCTGCGAGCGCTGCAAAGGCTCAGGCTACAAAGGACGGGTGGGCATTTATCAGGTGATGCCCGTTTCCGAGGCCATGCAGCGCCTGATCATGAGCGGCGCCAACGCACTAGACCTGACGGTTCAGGCCAAGCTTGAAGGTGTCAAGGATCTGCGTGAGTCCGGATTACTTAAAGTAAAACAAGGCGTGACCTCGCTTGACGAGGTATTGAGCACGACCAACTTATAATCGAGGGAAAAATATGGCTACCGCCGCAAAATCGAGAGCCTCGGCAGTCAAGGAGGTAGCCTTTCTTTGGGAAGGCAAAAACAGGGATGGCAAGCTAGTCCGCGGGGAGATGCGTGCAGCAAGCGAGTCGGTGGTTCAAGCCAAGATTCGCCGCCAAGGCATTACCAATACCAAAGTCAAAAAAGTCCGCTTCAAGAGCGGCAGCAAGATTACGGAAAAAGACATTGCTCTTTTTACCCGCCAACTAGCTACCATGATGAAATCCGGCGTGCCGCTACTGCAAGCATTCGACATTGTCGGCCGCGGGCACTCCAACCCGACGGTTGGCAAGTTGCTGCTCGACATCAAGGCTGATGTCGAGACCGGTAGTTCGCTCTCCCAAGCCTTCCGCAAGTTCCCACTGCAATTCGATGCGCTTTACTGCAACCTTGTCTCAGCCGGCGAGCAAGCCGGCATTCTCGACACGTTACTGGACAGATTGGCGACCTATAAAGAAAAAATCATCGCCATCAAGAGCAAGATCAAGTCAGCGATGTTTTACCCAATATCCATTCTTGTGGTTGCCTTCGTCATCACCGCAGTCATCATGATCTTCGTGATCCCTGCCTTCAAAGAAGTGTTCAAGAGCTTTGGTGCCGATTTGCCAGCCCCAACACTGGTCGTCATGGCCATTTCGGATTTCTTCGTTACCTACTGGTGGGCCATCTTCGGCATCATTGGCGGTGGGTTTTACGCCTTCTTCGAGAGCTGGAAGCGCTCGGAAAAGGTGCAGATAGCAATGGACAGAACCCTCCTTCGTCTTCCCGTTTTCGGCGATATCATTCGCAAATCGGTCATTGCCCGCTGGACCCGCACGCTTTCAACAATGTTCGCGGCCGGCGTACCCCTGGTTGAATCACTGGACTCAGTCGGTGGAGCCGCGGGTAACCATGTGTACAAATTAGCTACCAAGCAAATCCAGAGCGAGGTTTCAACCGGCACCAGCCTTACTGTCTCCATGCAGAACGTCAATCTGTTCCCCAACATGGTGACCCAGATGGTCGCCATCGGTGAAGAATCAGGCGCACTTGACTCGATGCTTTCAAAAGTAGCCGACTTTTTTGAAGCAGAAGTCGATGACGCAGTGGATGCCATGTCCAGCCTGATGGAACCCATCATTATGGTCGTCCTCGGCACACTGATCGGCGGCATGGTCATTGCCATGTATCTGCCCATCTTCAAACTGGGGGCTGTCGTTTGATACTCCCCGAATCACTGGGCGGCTTGGCTGCCATGGCCGGACTGCTCGGCTTGTGCGTTGGCAGCTTCCTCAATGTCGTAATCCATCGCCTACCCAAAATGATGGAGCAGGAATGGCAGGCGCAATGTGCGGAATTACGCGGAGAACCAGCGTCGACCGCAGCAAACCTCTCACTGGCCAAGCCACGCTCGCGCTGCCCAGATTGCGGACACCAGATTACCTCGATGGAGAACATCCCGGTGCTCAGCTATCTTTTGCTGAAAGGTAAATGCGCCGGCTGCGGCACCTCCATTTCCGCCCGGTATCCCATTATCGAAGTTTTTACCGCTGTACTTTCTGCCTATGCGGTTTGGCATTTTGGACCAACGCTGCAAACCGTTGGCGCATTGCTACTCCTCTGGTGCCTGATTGCGCTTGCTGCCATTGATTTTGATACCCAGCTATTACCTGACGCAATCACGCTGCCCCTGCTCTGGCTGGGCCTGGTATTTAACTTAATGGACACCTACGTCGACCTACCCGCAGCAGTCGTGGGGGCGATGGCTGGCTATCTCGCGTTATGGACAGTGTTCTGGCTATTCAAGCTAGCGACAGGCAAGGAAGGCATGGGCTATGGCGACTTCAAGCTCTTGGCGGCACTTGGTGCCTGGCTTGGCTGGCAAATGTTACCAACCATCATTCTCCTTTCGTCAGTCGTTGGCGCCGTCGTCGGTATTACGCTGATTGTTGTGGCCCGGCGCGGCCGTAACGTACCGATCCCGTTCGGCCCCTACCTCGCAGCCGCGGGCGGCATCGCCCTTTTTTGGGGGCCACAACTGACTCGCAACTATCTCGGCCTGATTGCTTGAAACATTGAAAGCCGGCCCGATATAAGCAGTCCCTACTCTCGGTTATAATTCAAGGTTTTGGAGGATTCTCATGCCTATCTACGAATATCGCTGTGACTCCTGCGGCTACCAAAAGGAGCATCTGCGCAAGATCAGCGATCCGCAGCTGACCACCTGCCCGGAATGCGGCAAGGAAAGCTACACAAAACTGCTTTCAGCGGCAGGCTTCCAACTCAAAGGCAATGGCTGGTACGCCACTGACTTCAAGGGTGGCAGCAAACCTGCAGCCAAGGCCGACAGCACCCCGCCTTGCCAGGGTGGCTCGGGAGCATGCACTCCGTGCGCGGCCAACTAATCAAACGCTATTTCATTACCGGGCTCCTGATTTGGGTGCCTTTGGTCATCACCGGCTGGGTACTGTCGACGATCGTCAGTGCGCTCGACCAGTCATTACGCCTTCTGCCGGAAACCATCCATCCACAGGCGCTGGTCGGCTTTGCAATTCCCGGCGCTGGCGCCGTCTTGACGCTGCTGATGATCTTTTTGACCGGCCTGCTCGCAGCCAACTTTATCGGACAAAAGCTCGTCGGTTGGTGGGACAAGTTGCTCTCCAGAATCCCCGTCGTCAACTCCGTCTATAAAAGCGTCAAGCAGGTTTCCGACACGTTATTTGCCCCAAACGGTAACGCCTTCCGCAAGACCTTGCTGGTCCAGTACCCCCGCCACGGTAGCTGGACCATTGCTTTCATGACCGGCCAACCGGGCGGCGACCTGGTCAATCACCTGACGGGCAGCTACGTCAGCGTTTACGTTCCGACCACACCCAACCCGACTTCAGGCTTCTTCCTGATGATGCCGGCCAGCGAAGTGATCGAACTCGACATGACCGTCGATGAAGCCCTCAAATACATTATTTCGATGGGTGTCGTGGCCCCGCCATCACGCCCGCGCACCATCCCCAAGACTTGAATCAACTGGAAAGTTTCATGCGTACCCATTATTGCGGACAACTCAATGCAGCCCTTGACGGGCAAATCGTCACCCTCTGCGGCTGGGCGCATCGTCGCCGTGACCACGGTGGCGTCATCTTCATCGACTTGCGCGACCGCGAAGGTCTGGCCCAGATCGTTTGCGACCCGGATCGTGCAGAATCCTTCGCGATTGCTGAATCGGTCCGTAACGAGTTCTGCCTAAAAATCACCGGCAAGGTTCGTCCGCGCCCGGCAGGCACGACTAACACCAATCTCGCTTCTGGTGAAATCGAAATTCTTTGTCACGAGATCGAAGTCCTGAACCCTGCGGTAACACCGCCGTTCCAACTCGACGAAGACAATCTTTCCGAGAATGTCCGTCTGTTGCATCGCGTCATCGACCTGCGTCGCCCACAGATGCAGAACAATTTGATGCTGCGCTACAAGACAGCCCGCGCCTTCCGCCGCTTCCTCGACGACCACGGCTTCATCGACATCGAAACCCCGATGCTGACCAAATCCACCCCGGAAGGCGCCCGCGATTACCTCGTGCCGTCCCGCGTCCATCCCGGCCAGTTCTTCGCCCTGCCACAGTCGCCGCAACTGTTCAAGCAACTGCTGATGGTCGCCGGTTACGACCGTTACTACCAGATCGTCAAGTGCTTCCGTGACGAAGATCTGCGCGCCGACCGTCAGCCTGAATTTACCCAAGTCGATATCGAAACCTCGTTCATGACCGAGGACGACATTACCAGCCTGATCGAAAAGCTGATCCGTTACGTCTTCAAGGATGCGATCAATGTCGACCTGCCGGATCCATTCCCCCGCATGGCTTACAGCGAAGCGATGAGCCGCTTCGGCTCGGACAAGCCGGACCTGCGCGTTACGCTTGAACTGACCGAAGTCACCGATGCCGTCAAGGATGTGGCCTTCAAGGTCTTCGCCGGCGTGGCCAACAGCGAAAACGGCCGCGTCGCCGCGTTACGCGTGCCGGGCGGCGCCAGCATGACGCGTGGCGAAATCGACGAATACACCAAATTCGTCGGCATCTACGGTGCCCGGGGCCTGGCTTATATCAAGATCAATGATGTCACCCAGCTCAACGAAACCGGCCTGCAGTCGCCCATCGTCAAGAACCTTCACGAAAATGCACTGAAAACCATCGTTGACCGCACCGGAGCGCAATCCGGCGACCTGATCTTCTTCGGCGCCGATAAAACCAAGGTGGTTAATGACGCCCTCGGCGCATTACGTTACAAGCTCGGTCACGAAAAGGGCTTCGTCAATGGCAAAGCCTGGGAACCGCTGTGGGTGGTCGATTTCCCGATGTTTGAATACGACGAGGAAGCCAAACGCTGGACCGCCTGCCACCACCCCTTCACCAGCCCCAAGGACGAACATATCGCCCTGCTGAAAACTGATCCGGGCAAGTGCCTGGCCAAAGCTTACGACCTGGCGCTGAACGGCTGGGAAATCGGCGGCGGCTCGGTGCGTATTCACCGTTCCGAAATTCAGGAAACCGTCTTCCAGGCGCTCAATATTGGCCCGGAAGAACAGCAGGCCAAGTTCGGCTTCCTGCTTGACGCCCTGAAGTACGGCGCACCGCCGCATGGTGGCCTGGCCTTCGGTCTGGACCGTATTGTCACCATGATGACCGGTGCCGAGTCGATCCGCGACGTCATCGCCTTCCCCAAGACCCAGCGTGCCCAGTGTTTGCTCACCGACGCCCCCAGTGATGTCGATGAAAAACAGCTGCGCGAATTGCACATTCGCTTACGCCAGAAGGTGGAAACGCAGGTCGAAGTCAGCCCGACTTAAACATTGATGAAGAGCTATTTGCGCTTCCTTCTCGTCGCCTGGCTGGCGGTTGGGAGCGCATTCGGTTTTAGTTTTGGCCGGGACGATGCTGCGGTCGACTGGGTTTTAGCCACAAATTTACCCCGCGAAGCCCAGCAAACCCTGACGCTGATCAAAACTGGCGGCCCTTTTCCGTATTCGCGCGACGGTATCATTTTCGGCAATTATGAAAAACGCCTGCCAATAAAGAAGCGCGGTTACTACGCCGAATACACAGTCAAAACGCCGGGACGACGCGACCGTGGCCCACGACGCATTGTCGCCGGAGAGAATGCCGAGTATTACTACACCGACGATCACTACCAGTCTTTTCGCCGGATACGGGAGTAGGCGATGAAACCCGGTTTGTTCAAAGACCCCACCCAGGCCGGCATCTACCATCTGCCCGCCAAGCATCAGCTTGACCTGCCTCGCCTTGTCGCAAAAGCGCATTTGATATTGCTGGCCGCCAACCTCGGGGATTGCAAAGACAAGCACCAAGCCCTTAGTGAATTGGGCAAGGCTTGCAAGTTTCCTGCTTGGTACGGTGTCAATTTCGATGCCTTGCACGATTGCCTGACTGACCCGGACTGGCAACCAAAAACAGGCGTTGTTTTGCAAATATCCGGCCTCGACTTGCTTCATGAGCGTGACCCAGACTCATTTTCAACATTGATTGAGGTCTTGCAATCCGCAGCCTCGATTCGTTCAGCCGAAAAAACCCCACTCTGGATTCTGCTAACCAGCCCGACACCCGGCATTGCCGACCTGCCCGACGCATGACCGCCTACAAACAGCCCGTCTCAGTCCTGGTCGTCATCCACACCCCCGCCCTCGATATTCTTCTCCTGGAGCGCGCAGCGCATCCCGGTTTCTGGCAATCCGTCACCGGTAGCCACGAAGAGGACGAGTCACTGATCGAAACGGCTCATCGGGAAGTTCAGGAAGAAACGGGTATCGATACCGTGCTCTTCAAATTGCGCGACTGGCAACAAACCAATACTTTCGAAATTTTTCCGGAATGGCGACATCGTTATGCACCCGGCGTTACGCAAAACGTTGAGCACGTCTTCTCCCTCGAAATACCGACCATTCGACCGGTCACCATTTCACCGGGTGAGCATATCGGCTATCAATGGTTACCTTGGCAAGACGCCGCCGAACGCTGCTTTTCCTGGAGCAATCGTGACGCCATTTTGGCCTTGGGCAAGAACATTACCTCGCCTGACTGAGGGTTTAGCCGGGAATATCCAAGTCGTTCAGAACCAGAATTCACTTCGCACCGAGAAGGCCGGACCCCGTTCCGGCCTTTTTCTTTGTACAATCCGCGGCGATTCCACTCGGAGCATGCCATGAGTCTCGAAAACCTCTCCCCGGGCATCAAGGCCGCCGTTCTGGCTGAAGCCCTGCCCTATATCAAACGCTTCCACGGCAAGACCATCGTCGTCAAGTATGGTGGCAATGCGATGACTGACGAACACCTGAAGAGTTGTTTCGCCCGCGACGTCGTCCTGCTTGAACTGGTCGGTTTCAATATTGTTGTTGTTCACGGCGGCGGCCCGCAAATCGAAAGCCTCCTCGCTCGCGTCGGCAAGAAGGGCGAGTTCATCCAGGGCATGCGCGTCACCGATGCCGAGACGATGGAACTGGTCGAAATGGTGCTGGGTGGCCAAGTCAATAAGGATATCGTCAATTTAATCAATCAGCATGGCGGCAAAGCCGTCGGTCTGACTGGCAAGGATGGCAACTTTATCCGCGCCAAAAAGCTGATGCTGGAAGACAAAAACAACCCCGGTGACCTGATTGATGTCGGCCAGGTTGGCGAAATTACCCAGATTGATCCCTCGCTGATTGACCACCTCGACAAGGGAGCATTTATCCCGGTTATCGCGCCGATCGGCGTCGGTAAAGATGGCGAAACCTACAATATTAACGCCGACGTTGTCGCCGGAAAAATTGCCGAAGTTCTCAAAGCAGAAAAACTCGTGTTATTGACCAACACACCAGGCGTGCTCGACAAGGACGGCAATCTGATCACCGGTATCACGCCGAAGCAGATCGATGAAATGGTCGAAGACGGCACCTTGTCCGGTGGCATGCTACCCAAGATCAGCTCCGCACTCGATGCGGCTCGCAATGGGGTCAAGGGCGTCCATATCATCGATGGCCGGGTAGAACACGCCCTGCTATTGGAAATCCTGACCGACCACGGTGTCGGCACGATGATCAAGTCACACTGATGAGCTTTGCGGGTCGCACCTGGCTGTTTGATCTCGACAACACGCTACATAACGCGACCCCGCACATCTTCCCCCATATCAACCGCTCAATGCGTCAATACATCGAGCGACATTTAGGGGTTGATGAATCAGAAGCAACCCGTATCCGCCAGGACTACTGGATACGCTACGGTGCCACGCTGCGTGGACTGATGCGCCACCACGGCACCGATCCCAAGCATTTTTTGTGGGAGACACATCAATTTCCCGATCTCCGGCGCATGCTGGATTTCGAGAAACCGATGCTGCATGCACTGCGAAAACTTCCGGGGAAAAAGATTCTCTTTTCCAATGCTCCGCGCCATTACACCGATGCCATTCTTGAAATAACCGGCCTTGATCGCTGCTTTTCAGCGACTTACTCAGTTGAAAACCTTCGATTCCAGCCGAAACCAATGCTCGCCGGCTTCCGCACCCTCCTCCGCGCGGAGCATCTCGACCCAAAACGTTGCACCATGGTCGAAGACAGCCTGCCCAACCTGATCAGCGCCAAAAAACTGGGGATGAAAACGGTGTGGGTGAGCACTAGCTTACGACAGTCACCTTTTGTCGACATCAAGATAAAGTCGGTGCTGCAACTACCGGAGCGCTGCGGTCGACTATAATTTTTGGGCAAAAACCAAAAATCAAGAGGGGACAATAATGGCAGCGAAACCGGGCGAGCGCCGCCTGCAAATTTTACAAACCCTGGCCGGCATGCTCGAAACCCCAAAAGGGGAAAAAATCACCACGGCTGCATTGGCGACCAAACTTGACTGCTCCGAAGCGGCGCTTTACCGCCACTTCGCCAGCAAGGCTCAGATGTTTGAAGGCCTGATCGAGTTTATCGAACGAAGCCTCTTCAGCGTCATCAACCAGATCACCTCCGAAGAAAGCCAGGGCTTCAAACAGGTCGAAACCATCATTGGCCTGCTACTCCGCTTTGCCCAGAAGAACCGCGGCATGACCCGTGTCCTGATTGGCGATGCGCTGGTCAATGAACATGAACGCCTGCAATTCCGCATCAACACCCTGCTCGACAAAGTCGAAGCAACAATCAAACAGTCGCTGCGCGTCGCCGCCACCCAAGACAACCTCAAACCGGATGCCGACTTCGGTGCGCTGGCCAACCTGCTACGTTGCTATGTCGTCGGGCGCTGGGAACAATATGCCAGAAGCGGCTTCACTCGGGAACCGCTGACACAATGGCCACAGCAGTGGCCAATGCTCTACTTTGCCTGCCTCTCCCAATCCGGCGCACCTGGCAGCCCATAAAAAAAGCGGCCAAGGCCGCTTTTCGCACAGTTTGCCGTTGAATCAGCGCTTGAGATACTCCGCCGCATCCAGTGCGAAGTAAGTCAGGATGCCATCTGCCCCGGCCCGCTTGAAAGCCAGCAAACTTTCAAGCACGCAGGCTTTCTCATCCAGCCAGCCATTTTGTGCGGCAGCCTTCAGCATCGCGTACTCACCACTTACCTGATAGGCATAGGTTGGCACCTTGAACTCGTCCTTAACCCGACGAACAATATCAAGATAAGGCATCCCAGGCTTGACCATCACCATGTCCGCACCTTCGGCCAGATCAAGCGCAACTTCCTTCAAGGCTTCGTCAGAATTACCCGGATCCATCTGATAAGTGTACTTGTTGCCCTTACCCAAATTTCCTGCTGAACCTACGGCATCACGGAACGGGCCGTAAAAGGCCGAAGCATATTTCGCAGAATAAGCCAGGATACGCGTGTAAATTTGCCCAGCCTCATTCAACTCGGCACGAATACGGCCAATGCGACCATCCATCATGTCAGAAGGGGCCACAACGTCGGCACCAGCCCGAGCGTGACAAAGCGCCTGTTTGGCCAGCACTTCCAGCGTTTCATCATTCAGAACATAGCCACTTGCGTCGATTAGGCCATCCTGTCCATGACTGGTGTAGGGATCAAGTGCAACATCGGTAATCACCCCCAGCTCTGGAAACTCACGCTTCAGCGCCCTGACAACGCGCGGTACCAGACCTTGATCGTTAAAAGACTCTTCTGCACCAAGCGACTTTAATGAGACATCAATTACAGGGAACAGCGCCAGGGCGGGAACACCCAGTTTGACGGCACGCTCCGCTGTTTTCAGCAGCAGATCCAGCGATTGGCGCTCAACGCCCGGCATCGACGCCACTTTCTCGACCCGCCCGGCACCTTCAAGAACAAAAACCGGGTAAATAAAGTCGTCAACCGTCAGCACCGACTCTCGCATCAAGCGACGCGAGAAATCATCACGCCGCATCCGGCGCATGCGGGTTCCAGGAAAAATTCCGGTAGCACTCATGCTTAAACCTCAATCAACTTAAAAGAAAATTCTTCAGCGGCACGGAACTTCTTGAGCTCTCATTTATCTTAACAACCAGATAGCACGCGCTGTCTCCCGCTTCACCTCCCTGAGCGGGCGCCTTGACTACGTTAAGGCTTTTTGGCCCCCGGACTCCCCTTATCCGGAGGCCTTTTGTTTTTTGGCTTCTTGATTTCTGGTTTATTTTTCTCTTCTGGCTTCTTTTTCTCAATACCAAGCCAGTTGGCGAGAACAACCTCTGCATCTTCAACCCCGGTCTTTTTCAGACTGGAAAACAGCTGTACGGAATAAAGGGCCGCATCTCCCCAGGTAGCCAGTTCAGCCTTGACCGAACTCAATACTTTGGTCTGCTCCTGACGACTCAATTTGTCAGCCTTGGAAAGCAGGATATGGATAGGTCGCCCCGTTGGGCGAAACCAGTTGATCAAACGAAAATCCAGATCAGTCAACGGACGTCGAATGTCCATGATCACGACCAACCCAGCCAACTGTTCGCGGTGGGCCAGATAAGGGCCAATCAAGCCTTCCCATTGCGAACGAATCGCTTCTGGCGCCTTGGCATAACCATACCCCGGCAGGTCGACAAAATATTTACCTTCGGCTAGCGTGAAATAATTGAGATGCTGAGTTCGCCCGGGCGTCTTACTGACGTAAGCAAGACGAACCCGCCCTGCCAATGTGTTGATTGCGGAGGATTTACCAGCATTGGAACGCCCGGCAAACGCAACCTCGCAAACGGAGTCAATAGGAACGTCGCGCAAATTAGCGACAGTGGTAAGGAATACGGCCTGTTGGAACAGAGGCATAAAAAACTCGGAAGACCCGCCAAGGGGGCGGAGAACTAATATAGAATAACAGGTTTGTAACTTCCGTTCCGGCCAAAGCGCCCAAAAACGCGTACAAGGAGCTTGAAAATGATTCGTACCGCGGCAATGGCAATTCTGTTTGCCACTAGTTTAATTGCTCATGCATCTGAAGAAGCCAAGATCAAGGCTGATCCTGCCAAGGGTAAAGTCATTGCTGAAACCGTGTGTGTCGCCTGCCATGGCGCCGACGGCAACAGCGCTGCCTCTGCTAACCCACACCTTGCTGGTCAGGTTGAAGAATATATTTACAAACAGCTTAAAAACTTCAAGGCGGTCGATGGCAAGCCGGCAGCACGGAATAATGCCATCATGGGCGGAATGGCAGCCCCCTTGTCAGATGAAGACATGAAAAACGTTGCTGCCTGGTTCGCTAGCCAGAAACTCAAGCCGGCAACTGCTACTGACGAAAGCAAAATTGCGCTAGGTCAGAAAATTTGGCGTCAGGGCGACTTCAAGAAGGGCGTTCCCGCATGTGCCGGCTGTCACGGCCCGACCGGTGCAGGTTTGCCGGCACAATATCCGCGCCTGGCTGGCCAGTTTGCCGAATATACCGAAGTTCAGCTGAAATCCTTCCGCCTTGACGAACGGGCCAATGACCCAGAGAAGATGATGCGGACGATTGCAGCAAAACTTTCTGATGCTGAAATCAAGGCCGTTGCGGAATACGCAGCGGGATTGCGCTAAACAATTTACCGCAGCTAAAAAAGGCAGCCCAGGCTGCCTTTTTTGTTTTTGAGGCTTGGCAGCCAGATCACACGGCGATAGACTCTTTTCCAATATAACTCAGCCCTTCGAGAGGACATTTCTCATGAAAACGCTTAAACAGTTGCTTGCAAACAAGAACCGTCCGCTGGCAGTTGTTGCGCCTGGCGACTCTGTTTTTCACGCCCTTACGGTTATGTCAAAAAATAATGTGGGCGCACTTCTAGTTCTAGATGGTGAGCAACTCGTCGGGCTATTTTCCGAGCGTGACTACGCCCGGAAAATCATCTTGCAGGGAAAAACATCGAAGGAAACGCTGGTGAGTGAAATCATGAGCGACAAAGTTGCCTACGTGACCCCCTCTTCGACACTCGATGAATGTATGGCGCTAATGACCGAAAAGCACTTCCGCCACCTCCCGGTACTTGATGAAAAAAACAGCGTCGTCGGCATGATCTCGATTGGCGACCTAGTCAAAGAAACCATCAGCTCCCAGCAATTCCTCATTGCCGAACTGGAACGCTATATCGCTGGCTGAAATAGTGGGCGACAGCATCCTCCACTTCCGAATACTTGAGGATATCGCCCGCGACCTGTCGGGCGATATCAACTTCCCGATATGCATGGACGCAGCCATTCTGATCAGGAATACGCTGAAAGACCCACTAACCAATCTGGATCGAGTGGCTCAGGTTGTCGGGTTTGAACCACTGATCTCCAGCAAACTACTGCGCCTTGCCAACTCGGTCAGTTACAACCCTGCTGGCAAATCCATTTCTGATCTATCAACAGCGATTGCGCGACTCGGCTTTGACGTCGTTCGCACCACCTCGCTTGCCGTGGCAATGGACCAAATGCTGAAGTCCAGAAATCTGGCTAATTTCGACAAGATTGGCCAGAGTTTTTGGGAACACTCCGTTCAAGTCTCGGCAATTTCACGCGTTCTTGCACGCCGACTAGGTCGAATCAACCCGGATGAAGCCATGCTAGCCGGACTGGTGCACGACATCGGCGTGTTCTACCTTCTTTACCGGGCTGCGGAATATCCTGAATACCGCCGCGATTTGGCAGCAACCTTTGAACTACTTCGCGGCTGGCACGAAAGCATTGGTGAGAGCCTCCTCCACATCCTCGGTTTGCCCTCAAACATTTCCGAAGCAGCCCGCGACCACCATCAATTCATGAACGTGGAAACCCCATGCTCAGTTCGCGATGTACTGTATTTTGCGAATTTACTGGCCGATGCCGACCCATTATTGATTGACGCAGAGACCGACCCAGTCAAGGTTGAAATCCGTGCCGCTGACCGCCTCCGTTACGTTGATCTGATCAAGGAAGCCGAGGAAGACATCCTTGATCTACGCAATGCGCTTAACGCCTGAAACCTTGCCCGAAACAACTTACGGCCCTCTGATATTAGCGTAGTCAAGCGATCCAACGCCTTCAGCAAAAACAGGCATTTTTAGTTGGAATCATTTGGCGGAGTCCTATACGGCACTCTATACTTCCGGGTGTTTAATAAAACACTTATATACAATGAGCAGCCAGCCCGACAAGCAACAACTATTTCAGATCAAAGCGGCGCTTTTTATAGTCTGCCTGCTGCCTCTCGGGCGCCTGCTATGGGCTGCGTACACCAATGGCTTCGGTGCTGAACCCGTCGAATTTGTCCAACGCTGGACAGGCACCTGGACATTCAACTTACTGCTCATCACGCTCTGTGTCTCGCCTTTGCGTGCCATCACGCAAATGCACTGGCTGCTCAGGGTGCGCCGTCTTTTCGGGCTTTTCACCTTCTTCTATGCCGTATTACACCTCTTGGCATTTGTCGGCTTCGACCATAACTTTTCGATCGACGAGATCGCCAAGGATGTTTTCAAACGACCCTTCGTAACCGCAGGATTTGCTGCTTTCCTTCTCCTGATTCCACTCGCTGCAACCTCGAATCAGTGGGCAATTCGCAAGCTGGGCGGGCGAAAATGGCAGGAGTTGCATCGCAACATCTATCTGGTCGGCATTATTGCCGCCATCCATTACCTCTGGCTGACGAAAATTGAGGCGCTACTTTGGCCATTGACCTACTGCGTTGCCTTGGGCCTCTTATTGGCTTGGCGTGTGCAGGAACGACGACGCAAGGCAATTCCGGTGCCACAGGTTCAAACGGCCAAGCCGCTCAAGTTTTTCAAGCAAAAGCCGGATTGATTATTTCTTGCGGGGCAGATCAAAACGAACGATAGCGCGACCATCGGCTGATTGTTTTGCTTCAACCTTCCAGGCGTGGCCATAAATGACTTCAAAAGTCGCAGGCAACTTGCCATCACAACGCATTTTTTCATAGGCCGAGCGCGCTGCCGCTAAGGTACCGCGACCGGTGAGTCCGTGGCGCCGAGCCTTCATCGCGCAGGATGAACCTGCCGCACGCAATTCGGCAAACATCGCATCCAGATCGTCGTAAGTCAGGGTGATGACTTCCATATCCATCACCGGATCAGCAAAGCCGCAGCCGACAAGCATGTCGCCAAGATCGTGCATGTCGATAAATCGCTGGGTGTGGGCGTATCCATCGGCAAAGGCGGCGCGCAACTCTTTCAACGAGTCGGGACCCAGCGTCGAAAACATGAGTAAACCGCCGACCTCCAGCACACGATGAGCTTCAGCAAGTGCGGGTAACGGATCATCCAGCCAATGCAACAACAGATTTGACCAGATTAGCGCGGTCGACCGTGATTTTAGGGGTAAATTTGCGGCGTCAGCCGCCAGGCGAAGCGGGCCAGACTGTTTGCCCAACCCAAGCCAGCGCTGCCAGCCGGGTCGCTGCTCGCGGCCAATATCAAGCATTGCCGGGGAAGCATCGAGCCCAATCAGTTGGGCCGAGGGATAGCGCGCCGTGAGGTCAAGAAAACTGGCGCCACGGCTACAACCCAGGTCTAGTATTCGCTGGGGCTCGATTTTGACGTAATCAAGCCGCTCCAACATCCGGCGATCTACCTCGCGAGCGAAGAAATCCCCATCGCCATAGCGCTTCGCAACTTTGGAGAACCGCCGACTGACCTGCTGCCGGTCGACAAAGGCCGCGCTCAAATGGGCTTTACGCCCAGACGGGCAAACAGCTGGTCGTCACGGTCGACATCGGGATTGCCGGTCGTCAAAAGACGGTCGCCGTAGAACATTGAATTGGCACCCGCCAGGAAGCACAGGGCCTGCAACTCATCACTCATTTCCTGACGCCCAGCCGACAGACGCACCCAGGAGCGCGGCATCGTGATGCGAGCGGCAGCAATTGTGCGAACAAACTCGAAGGGATCAAGGCGCTCATTCGCTGCCATCGGCGTCCCGGGAATCGGCACCAGATTGTTGATTGGCACGGACTCCGGTGGCTTTGGCAGATTGGCCAGCTGGACAATCAGCCCGGCGCGGTTCTTGCGCGATTCACCCATGCCGATGATGCCGCCGGAGCAGACGTTGATCCCGGCTTCACGGACTTGGTCAAGCGTATCAAGCCGGTCGTCGTGGGTATGGGTCTTGATGACCTGACCGTAGAATTCCTTGTCGGTATCCAGATTGTGGTTGTAGTAGTCAAGACCGGCTTCCTTGAGCTTTTCGGCCTGACCTGCGCCGAGCATGCCGAGCGTGACGCAAGTCTGCATACCGAGCGCTTTGACTTCTCGCACCATGTCGAGGACACGGTCAAGATCGTTATCTTTCGGGCCTTTCCAGGCGGCGCCCATGCAGAAGCGAGAGGCGCCCTTTTCTTTGGCTACCTTGGCAGCGGCGATCACTTCATCAAGCGGCATCAGACGCTCGCGCTGGGTCTCGGTGTCGTAGCGCGCAGATTGGGAGCAATAGCTGCAATCCTCGGAACAACCACCCGTTTTCACCGACAACAAGGTCGAGCGCTGAATGGCGTTAGGATCAAAATGCTCACGATGCACGCCTTGAGCCCGCCAGATCAAATCCATCAAGGGCATCTCGTAGAGAGCGAGCACCTCGGCAACAGTCCAACGCGGCGCGGCCGCAGCTTGAGAAATGGAAGAAACGGCGGCGATTGAGCTAGCTTGCATGAGTGGCCTTGCTGAAAAAATACGATAATAATCAGATACACGGCGTATCGGTAATTATGAATTATCGAGAACCTTCGGAACGATGTCAATTTTACCCCAGGCCTTCGTGCAAGCCCTAAAACAACTCATCTGCCGTTGGCTACCCAATTTGCTGCCAGAAAGCTGCCTGCTGTGTAGCGCCGATAGTCAAGGCGGCCTGCTGTGCCCCGAGTGCACTATCGACCTCCCGGCACTGCCTGCGGCCTGTTGTCCGCAATGTGGCGAACAAACAACTCATGGGGAACGTTGTGGTGCCTGCGTGAAGGATGCGCCGCATTTTAATCGGACGATTGCTGCTTTTCGTTATGATTTTCCGGTTGACCGCATCATTCACGCCCTCAAATATGGCCATCAACTGGCTGTTGCGGGCTGGTTGGGCAACCAGCTTGCAGCGCGACTGCAAGCTGACAATCAGCTCATCATCCCGCTCCCTTTGCACCCCGACCGTCTGCGCGAACGCGGTTTCAATCAGTCGGCGGAAATCGCCCGGGTTATCGGAAATCAGCTCAATTTGCCGGTTGACCGTAGCAGTGTCTTTCGCAACCGAGCGACCCCAAGACAAGCAGAACTGCCGCTGAAAGAACGCCACAAAAACGTCCGGGGGGCTTTTGAATGCAGCACGGATTTGACTGGGCGAACCATATTGCTCATTGACGATGTAATGACCACCGGCGCCACCGTGAACGAATGTGCCCGCATCATCAAACTACACGGGGCGAGCGATATATCAGTCGTCGTTGCCGCCCGCGCACTGAAGCACTAAGCGGCTAATCCGTGCTTTAATCCGCCACCTCCAACACCCCAGATCAAACCAACGTGTTCGCTGTCGTTCTTTACCAGCCCGAAATACCGCCCAATACGGGCAACATCATTCGCCTTTGCGCCAACACCGGGGCCGAGTTGCATTTGGTCGAACCGCTCGGCTTCGACATCACGGACAAGGGGTTGCGCCGTGCCGGGCTGGACTATCACGAATACGCCCGCGTCGTTCGCCACGCCGACTGGGCGGCCTGCCAATCGGCATTGATTGGGCGCCGGATATTTGCCATGACGACCAAAGGGACAGCGAGCCCATTCACGACGGCGATTCGGGAAAATGATGTTTTCGTCTTTGGCCGTGAGACCAGTGGCCTGCCGGCGGAAGTGCTGGCCGAGTTCCCAGCGGAGCAGCGCTTGCGTCTGCCCATGCAGTCCGGTCAGCGCAGCCTGAACCTGTCAAATGCAGCCGCCGTGACCGTCTTCGAAGCCTGGCGCCAGACCGGCTTTACTGGGTCGCTTTAAGCGACTTCTTCCTTGGGGTCGCGTGCCATCAACTGTTCAACCGCCTGAGCGGCCGACAGCTTGCCGTCCAATACCGCAGCGACAGCCGCGCTGATCGGCATATCGACATCCAGTTGGCGGGCCAGCCGATCAACTTCACGCGCCGTGTAGACACCCTCGGCAACGTGGCCGAGTTCTTCAAGAATTTGCGGCAACAACTTGTTTTCAGCCAGCCCGAGCCCAACGCGACGATTCCGGGACAAATCCCCGGTGCAAGTCAGGATCAGATCGCCCATACCGGCCAGCCCCATAAATGTCTCCCGCTGGCCGCCGAGCGCCAAGCCGAGTCGGGCAATTTCAGCCAGGCCGCGCGTCATCAACGCCGCCCGGGAGTTAAGGCCAAGACCCAGGCCATCACAGGCACCGGTGGCGATTGCCAGAACATTTTTTACGGCGCCACCGACTTCGACCCCGATCAAATCATCATTGGCATAAATACGCAGGCGGGGCGAGTGCAATTGACGCGCCGTTTCACGAGCAAACACCGGGTTATTGGCCGCCAATGCGATTGCCGTCGGCTGCCCGGCGGCAACCTCCTCGGCAAAGCTCGGACCGGAGAGCGCGCCGCAAACCACCTGCGAACCGAGCACTTCGGTGACGACCTGATGCGGCAATTTGCCGGTACCGGCCTCAAAGCCCTTGCAAACCCACAGCACAGGCAGCGTGACTTTCAGTGACGCAAGACGCTCGACAGTGGGCCGCAAGCCGGCAATCGGCGTGGCCACGACCAGCAGTTCAGCACTGGCAACGGCGGCAGCGAAATCAGTCGAAATCGCCACTGACTCCGGGCAACTTGTAGCCGGGGAAAAAGCGATGGTTTTCTCGGGTATTTTGCAGGTCGACCGCAACATCAAGCTCACGCGACCAGAGCACAACCTCATGCTTGCCCGCGAAGGCGATAGCCAGCGCCGTACCCCAGGCGCCAGCGCCCAGCAATGTAATTTTCATAAGCCCCAGACCTGGGTCGAGCGGATATAACCCGCCTCACCGTCTTTGTGCCGCACCTTGGCCCAGCCGGGCGAAGCAGCCTCGACAAATTCAACCGCAACCCACTTGTCAAGTTCGGCAACGAGCGGTGCTTCCGGCTTGTCAGACTGACGGATCTCACCCCTAGGTGCCGTAACCACAAGCATCCGGCGCTCGGCCAGGCTTCGCGACTCAATCCAGGCCAGCGAGCCTTCGGCATCGCGTACCTTGAACCAGCCCTCCAGTCGAACCACAACCTCAACCGGCGTTTGCGCCTTGATCAGGTAGAGCTTCTTGCCCTGTTGCGACGGTGAGTCGTAAAGAATTGCCGCTGGCACACTCACCGAGCGGTAATCCACGGCCAGCGCCGCACTCGCGGCACTAACCAGCAACAGGGCAACCAGCGTCCGACGCCAGATAGTCATGGTTATTGAATGGTGGGTTCAGCAGATGCCGCAGTTTGTTCCTGCATGCGCTGCATATACATGGCCTCGAAATTGACCGGCTGCAGCACGATCGGCGAGAAGCCGGCGCGCGTGACTGCATCGGAGACCGTTTCGCGGGCATACGGAAACAGAATATTCGGGCAGGCCACTGCGATCAACGGCTCGATCTGATCTTCCGGCACGTTCATGATGCGGAAGATACCCGCTTGGCCAACTTCAACCAGGAAGACCGTCTTTTCGCCAAATTTGGCAGTCACGGTGACCGTCAAAATAACTTCAAATACGCCTTCACCGACACCACGGCCGCTGGTATTAAGCTGAATTTCAATCTGCGGCGCTTCACGCTCGAGGAAAATTTCCGGTGCGTTCGGTACTTCAACGGAAAGATCCTTGATGTAGAGCTTTTCAATACCGAAGACGGGCTGTTCGTTTTGTTCCATGATTTGCTTTCAGTAAATTAATGGGTTTCAGGCGTTGCCATCGAGCATGGGCTGGAGCTTGCCCGCTGCATCAAGTGCATAAAGGTCATCACATCCACCCACATGGGTAGCGCCAATAAAAATTTGTGGAACAGTACGACGATTTGTTTTCAGCATCATTTCATCACGCCGCTCGGCGTCAAGATCAATCCGAACCTCCTCAATGCCAGTGACGCCCCGCGCGGCGAGCAGTTGCTTGGCACGAATGCAGAAAGGACAAACCGCCGTTGTGTACATCAATACAGCGACACTCATTTTTTCCGAGCTCCCTTTTTGACCGGATATCCGGCTCCGACCCAGGCGTCAACACCACCCGCCAAATTGTAAAGTTTGGCAAAGCCCTGCTTTTTCAATTCGGCACAGGCTTTGTTCGAACGCATGCCAGAAGCGCAGCAAAAAATAATCGGCTTCTCCTTGAACTTCTCGAGCTCACCAATGCGTTCGGTCAACTTGCTGACCGGGATATTCAGCGCATCGGGCAAATGACCCGAGGCAAACTCCTCGGCATCACGGACATCCACAATGTGTGCATCTTCCCGATTGATTAGCGTAGTCGCCTCGGCAGGATTAACGGTATTGCCCGCCGGTCGGACGAGTGCAGGCCACAGCAACGCCAGCCCGCTGATAACAACCAGTGCAATCAGTAGAACATTCTGATTAATAAAATCCATCGGCATTAATTAATCCTTTTCACCACAAAAAACCTCACGCATCAAACTAACCAGTTGCAAAGTGCGCTGGTCACCGACTCGATAGAAAACCCGATTGGCATCCTTGCGTGTCAGCAGGACATCCTTTTCCCGAAGAATGGCCAGGTGCTGCGAAATGTTGCTTTGCGACGTACCAACCGCATCAACGATTTCCTGCACACAGGCTTCCTGATCGCCCAAGACACAAAGAATCTTGAGCCGCAACGGATGAGCAATCGCCTTGAGGGCACGAGCAGCGGTTTCGATGTGCTCCTGCTTGTCGATCAGATTGAAGGGCAGCGTTTCCAAGATAAAACCTCGTTATCGGCGAATGGATCATTATAAAATAAGGTTTTACGTTTCGCAGACCTTAATCGGCATCAATTGTAATGGCTCACGAACAAGACCGCGCTGCCGTATTTGGGCCAGAGCCAGTTACAGCAGGACGATCCAGGGTGACCAGGACGGCGGCGCTGATAGCCGCCGTTTTCTTTTGCTCTCAACTGGTGGAAGCGAAGCCTCCGGGCGCGGCACAAAAAAATACCACGAACCCGCAATCGCCGGAGATTGCCGAAAAACAGGCCGACCTCGGTGAATTACGTGGCCGCATCGAGAGCCTGCGCAAAGACCTGAATGCCAGTGAAGAGAACAAGGCGGGCGCGGCGGATCGTCTGCGCGAATCGGAACGCAAGATTTCCCAGTTGCAGCGCGAATTGCTTGAGTTCTCCGAACAGCGCGGTCAACTGCAAAAAAACCTCAAAAACCTTGAGCAACAATCGCAAGAGCTAAGTGCCACGCTGGGTCAGCAGCAGGTACAACTGGAAAAGTTGCTTTACAAGCAATACCTTCGTGGCACGCCGGACTCACTGCAACTATTACTTAATGGCGACGACCCGAATCAGATTGCCCGCGACCTCTATTACTTGTCAGCGATAGCGCTGACCCGTGCCGAATTGATGGGCGAAATCAACGCCAACCTCGACAAGAAGAAAGCGTTGGCCGCTGACGCCAAGGAGCGCAGCGCCGAACTGGCGGAAGTTGAAGCTGAACAGCAAAAACGCCACGCCGAGTTGCAGAAACAGCGTGAAGAGCGAAAATCGCTCTACGCTCAGGTATCCGACAAGGTAAATAGCCAGCGCAAAGAAATCGGCAATCTGCAGCAGAACGAAAAACGTCTGACCGAACTAATCGACCGTGTCTCGAAAATTTTAGCAGCCCAAGCCGCACAAGCGGCCAAAGCAGCACGGGCAGCGGAAGTTGCCCGCGTTGCTGAAGCGGCACGGCAAGCCGAATTAGCCAAGCAAAAAGCCAAGCCACGTCCGGCCCCCACGGAAAAAGAAACCACACCAAGCGCTCCAATCCGAGAACCGATACGCGCGAAACCGGTCGAAGCTGAGACTCGTCAAGCTGAGAACCGATACGAACCGGTCGCCAGTGACGGCAGTTTTGGTCGCCAGAAAGGCAATCTGCGCTTGCCGGTGCGTGGCAGCGTTGCCGGGCGCTTCGGCTCGCCGCGTGAGGGTGGCGGCACGTGGCGTGGCTTGTTCATAAAAGCCGGTATAGGCAGTGAAGTAAAAGCAGTCGCTAATGGCCGTGTTGTTTTTGCAGAATGGATGCGGGGATTCGGCAATATTTTGATCGTCGATCACGGCGATGCGTACTTATCAATCTACGGCTATAACGATTCGCTACTCAAGCAAGTCGGGCAAGCCGTAAAAGGCGGAGAAACGGTGGCCACTGTTGGCAACAGCGGAGGCAACCCGGATTCCGGTTTATACTTTGAGCTCCGCCACCAGGGGCAACCGATCGATCCAATGAAATGGGCCAGTCTGAAATGAGCAAAGCGAAAACCATTAGTTTGACTTTAGGCGGCTTCATCGCCGGCGCACTGATTAGTCTGAACTTCCCGGCCATGGCCGAAAAGGACGTCAAACCCGGCCTACCCATTGATGAACTGCGGACCTTTGCCGAGGTTTATAGCGCCATCAAACAGGGTTACGTGGAGCCGGTTGAAGACAAAAAAATGATCAGCAATGCCATCTCCGGCATGCTTTCCAATCTTGACCCGCACTCGACCTATCTCGACGCCGATGCGTTCAAGGATTTACAGGTCGGCACGCAGGGCGAGTTCGGTGGCCTCGGTATCGAGGTCGGCATGGAGGATGGCCTGGTCAAGGTGGTTTCGCCAATTGAAGACACGCCCGCCTATCGCGCCGGCATCAAATCCGGCGACCTGATCTACAAGCTCGACGAGACGCTGGTCAAGGGACTAACGCTCAACGAAGCCGTCAAAAAAATGCGCGGCAAGCCAAAAACGCCGATTAAATTGACGATTTTGCGTAAAGGCGAAAACAAGCCGCTGGAAATCACCTTGTTACGCGAAGTGATCAAGGTGCAAAGCGTCAAGTCAAAGTTGGTTGAGCCAGGCTATGGCTGGATTCGCATCACTCAGTTCCAGGACAATACTGTTGCCGAACTGGCCAAGCACCTCAACACACTCTACAAGGATGGCAACCTGCGCGGCCTCGTCCTCGATTTGCGCAATGATCCGGGCGGTCTGCTCAACAGTGCCATTGGTGTCTCCGCCGCTTTCTTGCCACCTGACGTCAAGGTTGTCTCGACCGACGGCCGAACCGAAGATGCAAAGCAGGAATTCCTCGCCCGGCCCCGCGACTATCTGCGCGGCACACGCGAAGACCCGCTGCGCGCATTGCCGATTGAAGTCAAAAAAGTCCCGATGGTGGTGCTGGTGAACAGCGGCTCGGCATCCGCCTCCGAAATCGTGGCTGGCGCGCTGCAGGACTACAAGCGCGCGGCAATCATGGGGACGCAGACCTTCGGCAAAGGCTCGGTCCAGTCCGTTCTGCCGCTACCGGGCAATACCGCCATCAAATTGACCACCGCGCGTTACTACACGCCAGAAGGTCGTTCGATCCAGGCGAAAGGTATCGTGCCCGACATCGTTGTCGAAGAAACGATCAACGGCAGTGCGTCGCCTACCGCCCGCATTCGCGAAGCAGATCTTGATCGTCACCTGGAAAATGACCGCGAAAAAGATGCGGCCAAAGAAGCTGCCAAGCCGGAAGCCAAACCCGAAGTCAAGCCGCAGAGCAAAACGCCGGCCAAGCCTGGCAAGGAAAAAGGCAGCAAGGAAGACGGCGACGATGAAATGCCGCAACGTCTTGAGTATGCAAGCAAAGCCGACTATCAGTTCCAGCAGGCGGTCAATCTACTCAAGGGCTTGCAGTTCATGCAGAACAAGGTGCAGTAAGTGAAATAGCTGACAGATCGGGAGGGATGATGTCCAGCGCAGACCTGAAGAAAAATCGGGAGATTCTGTTTTCCAAATTTCCGCCCGGGCAAGTGCCCGAGGCGGCGGGTGATTTGGAGCGTCTGGAAGAAGTCGATATTGAACCAAAGTTTGAGAGGCGCTCCTTGGGAGTCGCCTACGATCTGCAAAACCACACCCTTAAAGAACTTGACGAGCATCTGATCGACAAGGGTTATCACCTCGACAACACATTGATGAGCAAGCTCACCCGGGCTCTGATTTATTACGTCGAGGACACCCAACTGCACAATCTGGGCGCCCCGGAAAAACGCCTGAAGAGATCTTCGCAGGAAGCTTATGTTCACGCCTGGGAACAGCGCCCTCATGGCGACCATGACGATACGCCACCGGAATGGCGTGAATATAAGTAAATTCGGGATCAAGCACAGGACTGCCAGTCAAGCAGGCCCAACGCTGGCAGATGACGACTCACTCCCGACCACACGACCTTGGCGACCCAATGACTGACGAGCAACTTCTCAGATACAGCCGCCACATTCTGCTCGACGCGCTGAGCATTGAAGGTCAGTCGCGCATTCTGTCCACCCACGCACTGATTATCGGGGCGGGCGGACTGGGGTCACCAGCGGCGCTTTACCTCGCTTCAGCAGGCGTCGGCAAAATCACCCTGGTTGATGACGACACCGTCGATTTCACCAACCTGCAACGGCAAATCCTGCATACGCAAGCCAGAGTCGGCATGGCCAAGGCAGAATCCGGCAAGCTGGCGTTGAGCGCGATCAATCCCGAAATTGAAATCGTCCCCTTGCAACAACGGCTATCCGGTGCAGCGCTGGATGCGCTCGTCGCCAGCGCTGATCTGGTCCTCGATTGCACCGACAATTTCACCACCCGGCACGCCATAAACCGCGCTTGTGTCCATCATCGGAAACCCCTGGTTTCCGGGGCAGCTATCCGGTTTGATGGCCAAATCAGCGTTTATGACCTGCGCCGCGACGATTCGCCGTGTTATCACTGCCTGTTTCCGGAAGCTGAAGACGTTGAAGAAGTCCGCTGTGCCGTGATGGGGGTTTTCGCACCGCTGACTGGCATTATTGGCACCATGCAGGCGGCCGAGGCTTTGAAACTGGCCGCCGGGATTGGCGAAAGCCTGACCGGTCGTTTATTGCTGCTGGATGCACTCGACATGGAATGGCGCACCGTCAAGTTCAAACAGGATGCTGGCTGTAGCGTTTGTGGGGCTAGCGGGGACGTGCGATCAGGCGAATATCTTCACCGACTTGCCGAAGATCGCGAATCTGCAAATGGCGCTTGCCGTCTAGCGTAGCCAGTTCCGGCAAGTTGAACAGGCCGCTGGCCTCATGCCCGATCAGGCAGGGCGCCAGATAAAGCAGCAATTCATCGACCAGCCCTTCGCGCATCAACGAGCCATTGAGCTTGAACCCGGCTTCAGCGTGCACCTCGTTGATGCCACGGCGAGCAAGCGCTTCTAGCAGATTCTTGAGTTCAACCTTGCCGGCCGCATTGGGCAAAATTAGCACCTCAGCGCCGGTCGACCGCAGCAATGCGCTTTTTTCCGCATTTTCGATTGCCCCGGCAATCAAAACCGGCCCACCTTGCAGGATTCGGGCGGTCAGCGGCGTTTCCAACCGGCTATCCACAACCACACGCAATGGTTGGCGTGATGTTTTGAGATCGCGCACATTCAGTTGTGGATCATCGTCACGCACCGTTCCGATGCCGGTCAAAATGGCACAGGCTCGTGCCCTCCAGCGCTGCCCGTCACGCCTTGCCTCAGGGCCGGTAATCCACTGGCTGACCCCATTATTGAGCGCTGTCTTGCCATCCAGACTGGCCGCAGCTTTAAGACGCAACCACGGACGACCTCGCGTCATCCGCGAGACGAAACCAATATTCAGTTCGCGGGCTTCGTTTTCAAGCAAACCGCTGGCCGTTTCGATGCCTGCAGCGCGCAACATGGCCAGCCCTTTGCCAGCCACCAGCGGATTGGGATCAGTCATCGCTGCAACCACCCGAGAGACGCCGGCAGCGATCAAAGCCTCGGCACACGGAGGCGTTCGGCCAGTATGGCTGCAGGGTTCCAGCGTCACGTAGGCCGTTGCGCCATGCGCTTTGTCACCGGCAGCGCGTAAGGCATGCACTTCAGCGTGCGGCTCTCCAGCTTTCTCGTGCCAGCCCTCGCCGACAATTTCACCGGCCTGCACCAGCACGCAACCAACGCGCGGATTCGGCGAGGTCGTCCACAGGCCAAGCTCGGCCAGGTGCAAGGCACGCGCCATCATGCCGTGGTCGACGGCACTAAAACTCATTTTTTCTTGGGTGAAGGTGAGACTTCGCGGATCGCCCGCGAGAAAGCATCGACGTCTTCAAAATTGCGATAGACCGAAGCGAAGCGGATGTAGGCGACCTTGTCGAGCTTTTTAAGTTCGCGCATGACCAACTCGCCGAGTTGCTGGGTGCTGACTTCGCGCTCACCGGCAGATAGCAACATTTCTTCGATATCAGCCACCGCGGCATCGACTGACTCGATCGAGACCGGTCGCTTGCGCAGCGCCAGTTCCAGACTGGCCCGCAGCTTGTCGCGATTGAATTCGGTACGCAGACCGTTTTTCTTGACCACCTGCGGCAGGCGGATTTCTGCCCGCTCGTAGGTCGTGAAACGCTTATCGCAAGCGTTGCACTTTCTGCGGCGACGAACGACGTCACCTTCGTCATTGAGACGGGTATCGGCTACCGCCGTTTCATCGGCACCGCAGAAGGGACATTTCACGAGCGCTTAGGCTCCGTAAACCGGGAACTTGCCACACAGCGCCGAAACCTTGGCCCGCACCTGCGCGGCGACGGCTTCGTCGTTCGGTGCATCAAGCACGTCAGCCACCAAATGGGCCACCATTTCAGACTCAATCTCGGTAAAGCCGCGGGTCGTCATTGCGGGCGAACCGATGCGAATACCGGAGGTGACGAAAGGCTTTTGCGGATCGTTCGGGATGCCGTTCTTGTTGACCGTGATGTGGGCACGGCCAAGCGCCGCTTCGGCTTCCTTACCGGTGATGTTCTTGGCGCGCAGATCGAGCAGGAAAACGTGGCTTTCGGTACGGCCGGAAACAACACGCAGACCGCGCTCTTCAGACAGCACGCGAGCCATCACGCGGGCGTTGGCAATCACCTGTTCCTGATAATTGCGGAACTCCGGCGTTGCCGCCTCCTTGAACGCGACCGCCTTGGCCGCGATGACGTGCATCAGCGGGCCGCCTTGCAGTCCGGGGAAAATGGCGGAATTAAGCGCCTTTTCGTGCTCGGCCTTCATCAAAATAATGCCACCGCGCGGGCCGCGCAGGGTTTTGTGCGTGGTCGAGGTCACGACATCGGCGAAAGGCACCGGGTTCGGGTAGAAACCGGCAGCGATCAGGCCGGCGTAATGCGCCATGTCGACCCAGAAAATAGCGCCAACTTCTTTGGCAATCTTGGCAAAACGCTCGAAATCGATGCGCAGTGCGTAAGCCGAAGCCCCGGCAACAATCAGGCGCGGCTTGTGCTCGCGGGCCAGCGCTTCCATCTTGTCGTAGTCGATTTCTTCCTTTTCGTTCAGGCCGTAGGAAACGACATTGAACCACTTGCCGGACATGTTCAGCGGCATGCCGTGGGTGAGGTGACCGCCTTCGGCCAGGCTCATGCCCATGATGGTGTCGCCGGGCTTGCAAAATGCCATCAGCACAGCCTGGTTGGCCTGCGAACCGGAGTTCGGCTGGACGTTGGCGGCATCGGCGCCAAACAGCGCTTTCAGGCGATCAATCGCGATCTGCTCGGCCACATCAACGTATTCACAACCACCGTAGTAGCGCTTGCCCGGGTAACCTTCAGCGTACTTGTTGGTCAGCTGGGAGCCTTGGGCTTCCATGACGGCCTTGCTCACGTAGTTTTCGGACGCGATCAGTTCGATATGGTCTTCCTGACGCTGGACTTCGGCCTGCATGGCTTGCCAGAGTTCAGGGTCAACTTTTGCCAGGGTGTCTTTCGCGGAAAACATGGGGAATGCCTCAAGCCATTGAAAAGGGTTGAAATTTTATCACGAGGGGAGTTCATCAAGGACGCCGGCTTCCAGATGCGCCGTTTCACCCCAGGTTTCTATGTGCCAAACGCCGTCGACCGCAGCAATCCAGTTCAGCCCCGCATTGGGAATCAGGAAATCACGCGGCGCCTCAAGGCTGTTGCCTCGGGCAAAACGATTGATGATATCGAGCACACCACCATGCAGAACCACCACCACATTTTGCCCGGCATGGGCCGCGGCGATTTTCTTGAGCCGGCTTGTCACACGTTCAAACATGGCGTGCAGACTTTCGCCATTTTCAAAACTGTAATCCGCATTGCGCCCCTCAAAGGCGGCGTAGCCTTCCGGGTATTTCACTTTAGCCTCATCGTAAGTCAGGCCCTCGAAAGTGCCGTAACGACGCTCGCGCATTTCCGGCACCAGCACCGGCACAAGGCCAAGCGCCCGCCCGATGGCTTCAGCCGTGGTGCGCGCTCTTTTGAGATCACTGCTATAAAGCGCCATAATGCCGGCCGTTTTCAGCCAGCGACCTGCGGCCTCAGCCTGACGCAAGCCGGTCTCGTTGAGCCCGATGTCGATCTGCCCCTGAATGCGCCGGGCGGCATTCCATTCCGTCTCGCCGTGGCGCACCAGGCAAAGGCGGGTTACTGCGTTTGTAGGGATTTCCACCATGTTCTGACCTCATCCTTCGCTGTAAATTTCGCCTGATGGGATTTCTCAATTAACCCCGGCCACCTTTAGAAGCCGGGCATTTTATCAACCTTAGGAGGACTATCTGTGACCCCTCTGCTCAAGCTCTCGCAGTTGATCGACTGGATCAATGAGCGCGTTGGCAAAGGCGCTTTCTGGCTAATTCTACTGATGACCATCATCAGCGCCGGCAACGCCACTTATCGATTCATCTTCAACGACAGCTCAAACGGCCTGCTGGAAATTCAGTGGTACTTATTCGCCGCCGTATTCCTGCTCTGCGCACCCTACACCCTGCAAAAAAATGAACACGTCCGTATCGACGTTATTTCAAGCAACTTCTCGGCACGCGGCCTTGCCGTCATCGACATCATCGGCACTCTCTTCTTCCTGCTGCCGATGGTTGTCACCGTTGTCTGGCTCTCCCTGCCGCTGATTGCCGAATCCTACAAAATCAACGAAATGTCATCCAATGCCGGCGGCCTGATCCGCTGGCCGGTAAAAGTTCTGCTGCCGATCGGCTTCACGCTGCTCGCGCTGCAAGGCATTTCCGAACTGATCAAGCGTCTCGGTTTCCTGACTGGCGCATGCGAAGACCCCAACGCCAAGCCCAAAGGCCCGACGCCTGAAGAAGAACTGGCCGCAGCCATCGCTGCCGCCAAAGCCAAGGAGGCAAAATAATGGCTGAATTTATCATCGCCAACATGGCGCCGCTCATGTTCGGCGCTCTGGTTATGTTCCTGCTCTTCGGCTACCCGGTTGCTTTCGCGCTGGCCGCCAACGGCATCGTCTTCGGGCTGATCGGCATTGAACTCGGCCTGCTCACCCCGGCGCTCTTCCAGGCACTGCCGGAACGTATCTTTGGCATCATGGCCAACGACACACTGCTCGCCATCCCCTTCTTTACCTTCATGGGGCTGGTGCTGGAGCGATCCGGCATGGCGGAAGACTTGCTCGACACCATCGGCCAACTGTTCGGCCCGATGCGTGGCGGCCTGGCCTATGCCGTCATCTTCGTCGGCGCCCTGCTCGCTGCAACCACCGGCGTCGTCGCTGCCTCCGTCATCTCGATGGGTCTGATCTCGCTGCCCATCATGTTGCGCTACGGCTACGACAAGCGACTTGCCTCCGGCGTCATCGCGGCATCCGGCACGCTCGCCCAGATCATTCCGCCGTCACTGGTTCTGATCATCATGGCCGACCAGCTTGGCCGCTCAGTTGGCGACATGTACGAGGGTGCAATTATCCCCGGCATGATCCTGACCAGCATGTACGTCGGCTACGTGGTGATTCTCAGCATCATCAAACCCAGCCACTGCCCGGCCCTGCCGCCAGAGGCACGTACCCTGCGCGGCTTCAAGCTTGGCATGCGCGTCATTACAACGATGGTCCCACCGCTGCTGCTGATTTTCCTTGTGCTCGGCACCATCTTCCTCGGCATTGCAACGCCCACCGAAGGCGGCGCGATGGGTGCAGCCGGCGCCCTGCTCCTGGCCCTTGGCCGCAAGCGCCTTTCGTTCAAGCTGCTCAAGCAGGCGATGGAAACCACCGGCAAGCTCTCCTCCTTCGTTATTTTCATTCTGGTCGGTTCGACGGTATTCGGTCTGATCTTCCGCGCCGTCAATGGCGACCTCTGGGTTGAACATCTGCTGCTCGGCTTGCCGGGCGGCCAGGTCGGCTTCCTGATCGTGGTCAACATTCTGGTCTTCGTCCTGGCCTTCTTCCTCGACTTCTTTGAACTGTCCTTCATCATCGTGCCGCTGCTGGCACCGGTGGCAGACAAGCTGGGGATCGATCTGGTCTGGTTCGGCGTCCTGCTCGCGGTCAATATGCAGACTTCGTTCATGCACCCGCCGTTTGGCTTCGCGCTGTTCTACCTGCGCTCAGTGGCACCGCCGTCGATCAAGACCACAGACATTTACTGGGGTGCCATTCCCTTCGTCTGTATCCAGATCATCATGGTGGCGATCATCATCATCTTCCCGGGCGTAGTCAGCTATGGCGATGATGCGCAACGAGCTCAGGCCCAGATGGAACGCGATGGCACCGCACCGCCGCCGGTCGATCTTGATACCCTGATGCAACAACAGGGTGGCGAGGCTGCTGAAACCGGCAAGAAAGAAAGCGAAAGCGACGCTGCCGCCCAGATGCTGAAGGATCTGCAGAGCGACAAAAAATAATCGGAAGCAAGCTTCCGTGACGCGCAAGGCGGGGTTTCGACCCCGCCTTTTTTATGGATAGTTGCCCGCTATACCCAGCATGAGCAGAAAGCACTGGCATCCCGCGTTTGATCGCTGCAAAATGAAATTGCATACAGGTTTGCTCCACGGCAAACCTGCCGCCAGAACCATCTTTGAAGGGAGCACATCATGACCATGGATATTGGTATCAGCAAAAAGGACAGGGAAAAAATCGCTGAAGGGCTGTCTCACTTGTTGGCAGACTCCTACACGCTCTACCTGAAAACCCATAACTTTCACTGGAACGTCACCGGCCCGATGTTCAACACGCTGCACGTGATGTTCATGGATCAATACACGGAATTGTGGAGCGCGCTTGATCTGATCGCAGAACGCATTCGCGCCCTGGGTTTCCCCGCCCCCGGCACTTACCGCGAATTTGTCAAACTGACGGTCATCAAGGAAAGCGAAGGCGTGCCGAGCGCCACGGAAATGCTCAAGCAATTACTCGCCGGACAGGAAGCCGTGACCAAAACCGCACGCAGCATTCTGCCGATCGTCGGCAAAGTCAGCGACGAGCCGACCGCCGATCTGCTTACTCAGCGCATGCAGGTCCATGAAAAAAATGCCTGGATGTTGCGCAGCATGCTCGACGCCTGATTCACAAAACGAGCCCATAAAAAAACCGCGAAATTCGCGGTTTTTTTGGGTTGACCGTAGCAGTCCTATTTGTGGGATTGCGAGAACGTGTCCATCCGGTTTTCGGCAAGACTGAACCAGGCATTCTGGGTTTTTCGATACTTGTCGTACTCGGTGAAAATTTTCTTGAACGCCGGGTTCTTGCCGGACTCATCTGCATACAGTTCCTGAGCCGCCTTGTACGCCGCCTCAAGCACATCCTTGGGGTAAGCCTGCAACTTGACACCGGCCTGCAACAGCTTGGAGAGCGCGGCAGGGTTCTTGTGGTCGTATTCAGCCATCATGGTTACGTTGGCCTCGTAGGCAGCAGCCTGGAATGCTTCCTGATACTCCTTGGGCAACTTGTCCCATTCCTTCTTGTTCACGAAGAAATGGATGACCGGGCCCGGCTCCCACCAACCTGGATAATAATAATTCTTGGCAACCTTGTAGAAGCCGAGTTTTTCGTCATCATACGGACCGACCCACTCTGCGCCATCGATCGTGCCTTTTTCCAGCGCCGGATAAATATCGCCACCGGCAATCTGTTGCGGTACCGCGCCGAGTGCCGAGAACACATTGCCACCCAGACCGGCAATACGGATCTTCAGACCTTTGACGTCAGCCAGTGATTTAATCTCATTGCGGAACCAGCCACCCATCTGAACGCCCGTGTTGCCACCGGCGAAGGAAAGAACGTTGTAGTTGCTATAAAACTCGTCCAGCAACTTTTGCCCGCCACCGTAGTAGACCCAGGCATTCATTTGCCGAGCGTTCATGCCGAAAGGGATGGAGGTACCAAAACCGAAGGTCTTGTCCTTGCCGACGTAGTAGTAAGAGCAGGTATGGCAGACCTCAACCGTGCCTTGCTGCACGGCATCCAGCGCCTGCAGGCCGGGGACGATTTCGCCACCGGGGAAAACGCGGATATCGAACTTGCCACCGGTCATGGCGCGCAAACGGTTGGCCAGGACATCAGCACCGCCGTAAATGGTATCCAGACTCTTCGGGAAGCTGGAGGTCAGACGCCATTTGACGTTTGGCAAAGATTGAGCAATGGCCGGGGCAGCCAGTGTTGTTGCAGCACCGGCGGCGGCGCCGATCGATGCCTTCTTAAGAAAATCACGACGTTGCATTTTGTCTCCTTATGGGTGTTTACAAGCCCAGCCAAGCTGGCTGCATCGATTCTTTACCAATTTACGTGTTTTGACTAGGGGCCAATTAAAAACTTCATATTGACAATACCGACTAGCCAGTAAATGTAGAAACAAAGCCCGGGAAAAACGAAAAAAGGGCTCAAACCACACCTCGCGATGCGCTTGAGCCCTTACCCTGTCTCGGCCTGGTATCCGGGCCTATTCAGGCCGGGATTGACTAGCGGTGAGCCTGATTGAAGACGTCCATCGGCATTTCAGCAACGGCGAACCAGGCACGCTGCGTTTTTGCATACTTGGTGTAAGAGTCGTAAACCTTCTTGAAGGCCGGATTCTTAGCCGACTCGTCAGCAAAAATCTTTTGCGCCGCCGTGTAAGACGCATCCATGATTTCTTTTGAGAAAGGCTTCAGTTTGACGCCATTCTGCAAAAGTTTGCCCAAGGCGGTCGGGTTCTTGTGGTCGTACTCAGCCGTCATGGTGACGTTGGCTTCCGCTGCGGCCACCTTGAATGCTGCCTGATACTCCTTGGGCAGCTTGTCCCACTCTTTTTTGTTCACGAAGAACTGCAGGCAGGTTGATGGCTCCCACCAGCCCGGACCGTAGTAATTCTTGGCAACCTTGTAGAAACCCAGCTTTTCGTCGTCGTAAGGCCCGATCCACTCGGCAGCGTCAATCGTGCCTTTTTCCAGCGAGGGATAAATATCACCGGCAGCAATTTGCTGCGGCACGACGCCCAGCTCTGACAACACCGCGCCGCCAAGGCCGCCAATACGCATCTTGATGCCCTTGAGATCGGCCACCGTATTGACTTCCTTGCGCCACCAGCCGCCCATTTGGGTGCCACTGTTGCCACCGGGGAAGGAAATGAAGTTGTAGCCGGCGTAGAACTCGTCCAGCAACTGCTGGCCGCCACCGTAGTACATCCAGGCATTGGTCTGACGGGCGTTCATGCCGAACGGGAGGGTGGTGCCGAAGGCGAAGGTGCGGTCTTTACCGACGTAGTAGAAAGAGGCTGTATGGCAGCATTCGACGGTCGCCTGCTGCACGGCATCCATCGCTTGCAGGCCGGGGACGATTTCGCCGGCAGGGAAAACGCGGATATCAAACTTGCCACCCGTCAGTTCGCGCAAGCGATCAGCCAGTTGCTCGGCACCACCGTAGATGGTGTCCAGGCTCTTCGGGAAGCTGGAGGTCAGGCGCCATTTGACGCTGGGGCCGGCACTGGGACCGGTGCGCGGTGCAGCCATTGCTGGCTGGCTGCCCACCCGCAGCCCACCCCGGCACCGATTGAAGCTTTCTTCAAGAAATCACGACGTTGCATATTGTCTCCACCTTGTAATGAATGATTGAGGATTCGGTAAGTCAGCCCTCATTCTATGCAGCGTCAAAATTTTGACGAGTGGTGGAAACCCTAAGTTTTGTTGTTTTAACCGCCTAAAACTGAAGAAAGCAGCAGAAACGTAGCCGTTTTTATTACTCGCCAGCCACCGTCATCCGATCAATCAGAATTGAGCCGGTCTGCTTCGAACCGCGCACCTGCACATCGCGCCCGACGGCAACGATACCGGCCAGCATGGTTTTGAGATTGCCCGCAATGGTGATTTCTTCCACCGGATAGGCAATCTTGCCGTTTTCCACCCAAAAGCCGGCGGCGCCACGCGAATAATCGCCAGTTACATAATTGACGCCCTGGCCGAGCAACTCGGTCACCAGCAGTCCGCGGTTCATTTTGACAAGCAGTGCGGCGAAATCATCTTCGCCCGGCTGCAGAATCAGGTTGTGGCTGCCGCCGGCATTGCCCGTTGTCTGCATGCCCAATTTGCGTGCCGTATAGGTGCTGAGGAAATAACCTTGCAGGATGCCATTGGTGACGACTTCACGATCCCGGGTGGCAACGCCGTCGCTATCAAAGGACGAACTGCCGAGGCCGCATTTGATATGCGGCCGCTCACTGAGTTGAACAAACTCGGGCATCACCCGCTTGCCCAGGTGATCGAGCAAAAAGGACGACTTGCGGTAGAGCGCCCCGCCGCTGACGGCATGCACCAGACTACCGATCAGGCCTGCGGCAAGCGGCGCTTCAAACAGCACCGGAAACTCGCCGGTTTTAACCTTGCGCCCACCCAGACGGGAAACGGCGCGCTCGGCGGCGATCCGGCCGACAAAGCCGGCATCGTCGAGGAGGCTGGCGTTGCGGCTGGTGGTGTACCAGTCGTCGCGCTGCATGGCGTCTTGTTCGCCGGCAATGACTGAGCAGGAAATGTAGTGACGTGAGGTCGGGTAGCCGCCCATGAAGCCCAGGCTGTTGGCGGAAACGAATTGCGCCTGTTGCGTCGAAACCGAAGCGCCTTCTGAATTGCTGATTTTCGGGCTGGCAGCGAAAGCCGCCTGTTCGCAACGCCGGGCGGTTTCGATCGCGTCTTCTACGGTCAACGCCCAGGGATGATACAAATCGAGATCCGGACAATCTTTCGCCATCAAGGCGGCATCGGCGAGACCGGCGCAATCGTCTTCCGCCGTAAAGCGGGCAATATTGAGCGCCGCCTCGACGGTTTCGCGCAAAGCCTGCGGCGAAAAGTCGGAGGTACTGGCGTAACCCTTGCGCTGACCGGAATACACGGTGATGCCAACGCCTTTGTCGCGATTGAACTCGATCGTTTCAACTTCGTCGCAACGCACGCCAACCGACTGACCAAAACCTTCCGAGGCATCGACCTCGCAAGCCGTGGCGCCTTTTTCACGGGCATGTTTCAGCACATCTTCGGCAAGTTGCTGCAGGGTGGCGAAGGGATAGGAAAAAGCGGCAGTTTCGGGCATGGAGGGGGCGTCGATTCGGGAAAGTCGCTATCATAGCAGCCCAACATTGCCAGCTCTCGAACCCGCCCCATGCTAGAAGAAGATTTCACCGAAGGTAACGACCGTCCCTCCAAGACCAAGATGAAGGAGGCGATGCACGAGTTGCAAGATCTCGGCGCCGAATTGGTTGATCTTTCGGTTGGCCAGTTGAAACGCGTCAATCTGCCCGAGGACCTGCTCGCCGCGGTGCGCGAATGCCAGAAGATCACCTCGCACGGCGCGCGCCGCCGGCAAATAATGTATATCGGCAAAATGCTGCGAAATGTGGACGAAGAGCCGATTCGCGCCGGTCTGTCGCTGATTCGCGGCGACTCGGCGGCCGAAAATGCACGCCTGCACCGACTGGAGCGGATGCGAACCCGCCTGCTCGAAGATGAAGCGGTGCTTTCTGAAATCGCCGCCGCCTGGCCCGGCGTCGATCTGCAACACCTCCGTCAGCTGCGCCGCAATGCCGTCAAGGAACAGGAAGGCAACAAGCCGCCAAAGAACTTCCGGGCGCTTTTCCAGGTGCTGCAGGATCTCGACAAAAATGGCGTGCCGAATGATGACGAGTGATACGTTGGTCATCGGCCTGGTCTCGATCAGCGACCGCGCCTCAACCGGGGTTTATGAAGACAAAGGTATCCCTGCCCTGCAGGAATGGTTAGCCAGCGCGCTGACCACGCCTTGGCGGGTGGAAACGCGGCTGATCGCCGACGACCAGCCGACTATTGAAAATACGCTGATTGAGCTGGTTGACCGCAGTAATTGCCATCTGGTGCTGACGACGGGCGGCACCGGCCCGGCGCTGCGCGATGTCACCCCGGAAGCAACGCTGGCGATCGCTGACAAGGAAATGCCCGGCTTCGGCGAGGAAATGCGCCGGATCAGCCTGAACTTTGTGCCGACGGCGATTCTTTCGCGCCAGGTTGCAGTCATCCGCAAACAGGCGCTGATCATCAACCTGCCCGGTCAGCCAAAGTCGATCAAGGAAACGCTGGAAGGCGTCCGCGATGCTGAAGGCAAGGTCAGCCATGTCGGCATTTTCGCCGCCGTGCCGTATTGCATCGATTTGATTGGCGGGCCTTACGCCGAAACCAATGATGCGGTGATCAAAACGTTCCGCCCGAAATCAGCCATCCGCGCCCAGTAAATCGACGCGGATTGCCCTTCAGCTAATCGCTGATAATCGATAACGCGCCAGTTCAAAATCGCTGTTCTGCTCTACCAGCGCCACCGGCGTCAATAGTTGGCGCTGTCCATCCTCGGTGTATTCCAGGCTCTCGCGCAGATCAAACGAAGCCAGCGGCAGCACAACACGCACCTCACCCGGCGCATTGCCATCCAGAATCATTAGCGCCGGCGTGCCGGCCACCGAGGCGTAGCTCGACGCCGTTCGCACTTTCAGCTCAACTGAAGTTACCTGACGCGCCAGCGCCTCAATACCGACCCGAGCCTCGTTGTCGCCGATCCGGTGGTAACGCCGCACCATGCCGAGCAACCAGTTCTCGCCGCCCTCGGGCTGCATGGCGATCAAGGCACCGACTTTCAGCCATTCGCCGGGAATGTTGCTGAGGACGACCCCGAAGCCACCCCGGCTGACGTTTTCAACCACCCAGCTTTCCATCTGCAAACCGGCCGGCCGCCCGCCGAACTCGCCGGAAAAAGCCACGAAGGCGTTGACCAGCCCATTGAGTACCGACATCCGGTGCTTGACCCGATGCCGATCATGCTTGCGCTGCGGCGGAATAGGCGCCAGATACGCCGCAAGGTGGCGAACCACCGGGATCATCGTTTTGGCGTAATACTGCCCACCGAGATTGATCTCCGGCGGCACGTCCCCGGTCTGCTCCAGCACATTGAGCAAGGCCAGAATCTGCGAATGCGCAGCCCCCGGTTTGAAAAACCGTTGGCTCGGCTGCAGTGTTTGCGGCATGCGAGCCAGCCTCAGTGGCGGCTGATCCACTGCCAGATCAACCCAATAAACACTGTCTCGCTCGGCCTCGTGGGTGAACCAAAAATGCGGTAAAAAATGTTCAACCAGGCGCTCGGCAAGCTCAATCTCCAAGGGCAGCAAACTATCCAGCGACGCTGCCTGAAATACCATGGCCCGCTGAAACTCTTGCCAGGCCGAGGTCAATCGGGCTTGGGCACCCAGCGCTACTGACTTTTGCGCGATGCCCGCCGCCTCGGCAACCAGCAGGGCGTGCCCCATTTGCCGCCAGAGTTCGTTGGCGGTTGGGCCGTAATGGAATTGCTCCCATTTGATAATTGCCCCGTAAGCGCCAATCAGACGAGCACACAGCGCCGGCAACACGGCCTTGAGACCCTCGGCTGCCTTGCTTTTTTCACCAACCGCGGCCAAACAGCGCTCGTAGGTGCCAGCCAGCAGCTTCCAGAAACCAAAGTTGATTGACCACAAACGTTTCTCATCGGCTCGCGTCAACCGGGGCGTCAGCAAGTAATCACGCGAAAGCCGTTTCAAATGCGGCTGGGCAGCCTCCTCCAGTTGTCGCGCCACCTCATAGATCCGGTCCGGCGCAAACTCCTGGGTGGCCTGCAGGGACTCAAACCAGCCCGCAATTTCATCCAGCGCCCGAAAAGCATTGTCCCGCGGCAACTCATCGAGAATTCGCTTCAACTCACGCGCATCAGCCAGTGGGTGAAGATCTTTCTGCCCGAAAACACCGCCCAAGCTTCCCAGTTTATTGAGCATTCGCTCCCTTTCGGCTAACGCCTAACCATTTTTGAGCGCCTAGTTTAGCGGCTCGCTGTACGATCAAGTGTGATCCAGTAACGCTCAGCGCAACAAAATCCGCCGATTTTTCCTGCCGGCCGGCAGCAGCTTTTTTACCGTGGGAATCGGGTGGCGTTAAAATTCAGGCCCCTAACTGGTGAGCCACTTACGTCCATGCAGCAATACCTCGATTTGATGCGCCATGTGCTGAAAAACGGTCACGATAAAGCCGACCGTACGGGCACCGGCACCCGCTCCGTCTTCGGCTGGCAAATGCGCTTCGATCTCGCCGACGGGTTTCCGATGGTGACGACTAAAAAGCTGCACCTGAAATCGATTGTCCATGAACTGCTCTGGTTCCTGCAGGGCGACACCAACATCCGCTATTTGCAGGAAAACGGCGTCCGTATCTGGGATGAATGGGCCGACGAAAATGGCGACCTCGGCCCGGTTTACGGCAAGCAATGGCGCCGCTGGGAAACGCCGGATGGCCGCCTGATCGACCAGATCAGCCAACTCGTGCACAGCCTGAAGCACAACCCGGATTCGCGCCGCCACATCGTTTCGGCCTGGAACCCGGGCGATGTCGATAGCATGGCGCTACCGCCCTGCCACTGCCTGTTCCAGTTCTACGTCGCCAACGGCAAGCTTTCTTGCCAGCTCTACCAGCGCAGCGCCGACATCTTCCTGGGCGTGCCTTTCAATGTCGCCTCCTATGCCCTGTTGACGCTGATGCTGGCGCAGGTCTGCGGCTATGCGCCGGGTGAGTTTGTGCACACCTTCGGCGACGCACATATTTACTCGAACCATTTCGAGCAGGCTGAGTTACAACTTTCCCGCCAGCCGCGCCCCTTACCTACGATGTGGATCAACCCCGAGGTCAAGGACATTTTTGCTTTCCGCTTCGAGGATTTCCGTCTCGACGGCTACGACCCGCAAGCGCACATTGCCGCCAAGGTCGCGGTTTAAGTCGCGGGTCAAATCGTGATTCTCGGCGGCGATCTCGGCGGCACCAAAACCCTGTTGGCGCTTGCCGAGGTTGTCGATGGGCGCATCGAGATCATCCGCGAACAGCGTTTTTCCAGCACCGACTACGGCAGTTTTGACCACTTGCTTGAGGCGTTTCTGGCTGACCGGCCGCTAGTCGCATCGGCCTGTTTCGGCGTCGCCGGCCCGACCGATGGCCAGACGGCGCAACTGACTTATCTGCCCTGGTCTCTTGCCGCCCAAGCCATCAGCCAGCGTTTCGGTATCGCCAAGGTAAGGCTGGCTAATGATTTCGCCGCCGCCGCGAACGGTCTTTCCGTCGTTGATCCCGCATTTATCCAGACGCTACATCCGGGACAACCGATTGCTCACGCCCCCCGCGTCATCCTCGGCGCCGGCACCGGCCTCGGGGTTGCCGGTCTGATTTGGGAAAACGGCCGTTATCGCGTGATTCCTGGCGAGGGCGGCCATATCGGCTTTTCGCCCCAAACCACAGCGCAAGGCGAGCTCTGGCGCTGGCTCTTCGACCAAAACGGCCGGGTCACCACCGAGGATGTCGTCTCCGGCCCCGGGCTCACCCGGATTTATGCCTTTTTTGGCGGTCGACCGCAGCAACCTGAAGAAATCAGCCAAGCCGCGCTGGCCGGCACCGACCGCCTGGCCGAGCAGGCCCTGCAACTTTGGCTGAGCTGCTATGGCGCTTTTGCCGGCGATCTGGCCTTGCACTGGCTGGCCCGTGGCGGCGTCTATCTGGCCGGCGGCATAGCCGCCAAATTACTGCCGCAAATCGATAATTCGCCGTTGGTTACGGCCTTTCTCAACAAGCGCGAACACGCGGCGCTTGTGAAAAACATGCCAATTTACCGGTTGACCGCAGAAGACCTTGGCCTGCGAGGGGCGCTGGCGCTGGCGGCAGAGTAACCGGAAACCGCCGGGGCGTCCCGCCTCAGCAATCGATCTGCTGCGCCTCAAGAAAAGCGGCCGCATATTGGCGATAGACCTCGCTCTGGACAAAAACGGCGTACAAATCCGGATCGATATGGCCGTTGTTTTTGAACGCTTCCAGAATACTTAAAGCCTGCGATAGCTTCATGCCATCTTTGTAGGGCCGGTCTTTTGCCGTCAGCGCCTCAAACACATCGGCAATCCCCATCATGCGCGCCTGCCAGCTCATTTCTCCACGTTTGAGACCTTTCGGGTAACCCGTCCCATCCATGCGCTCATGGTGGCCCCCGGCGTATTCGGTGACATGCCGCAAATGTCCGGGCCACGGCAAAGCCTCAAGCATCTTGATCGTTGCGACGATGTGGTGATTGATCGTTTCACGCTCGGATTTAGTCAGCGTGCCAGAAGTAATCGTCAAATTTTCCAGCTCGTCGGCACCAAGAAAAGGCGCCTCCGCGCCAGCCACGTTCCGCCAGCGGTAATGGCTGGCGATGTGTCTGATCCGGGCAATATCTTCATCGTGCATCTGCTCGGCGCCATGATTGACCTGCCGGATAAAAGCTCGGTCAGCGTCGCATTGTCGGCAAAAATCCTGATAAACCTTTTGCGCCTCAGGCAGGCTTTGGCCCTCGGCGATGGCTCGCCATTGACGCACCTCGGCATCGCGTTTCAGCACCTCAAAGCGGGTATCGATCAGATTGATCCGGTCAAAAATAGTCTGCAGCTTGGTGGCTTTATCGACGACATGCACCGGCGTCGTCACCTTGCCGCAATCATGAAGCAGCGCGGCGATTCTTAATTCATAACGATCCTGATCAGTCAGCGCAAAGCCGGCAAGCGGCCCTTCAATGGTCGCATTGGCGGCCTCGGCCAACATCATGGTCAGCGCCGGAACGCGCTGGCAATGAGCGCCGGTGTAAGGCGATTTATCGTCAATGGCCAGGTTGATCAGCTTGATGAAGGACTCGAACAGGATCTCAAGCTGATGCACCAGTTGGCGGTTGCTCAGCGCAATCGCCGCCTGCGAGGCGAGCGACTCAGCGAGGCGCTGGTCCGCCTTGGAGAACTCGACGACGCACCCCGATTCGGGATGGAGCGCATTGATCAGTTGCAGCACGCCAATGATTTCGTTCTCGTGGTTTTTCATCGGCACGGTCAGAAAAGACTGGGAACGATAGCCGGTGCGCTCATCGAAATGCCGCGTCCCGGAAAAATCAAAGCCCTCGGCAACGTAGGCGTCAGCAATATTGACGGTGCGGCCAGTCAGCGCGGCATAGGCCGCCACCATGCTGTTGTTGGGTGCGTGGTCTTTCTGGTACAGGGGCAAGTCGGGAAACTTGCCGGAGGTTGGCTGGCGGCTCGAACCGCCAAACGCCAGGTGCAGCGAATCGGTGCGAACGATCTCGAAATGCAGGTGCTGCTTGTCTTGGGAGAGCCGGTAGAGCGTCCCCCCGTCCGCTCGCGTAATGGTTTTGGCAGCGAGCAGGATTTTCTCCAGCAACAAATTCAGGTCGCGCTCGTTGGAGAGCGAGGCCCCAATATCGTTTAACTGTTCAAGCCGCTGAAAAAGATCGTCAAGCGTTTCCATCGGGCAACCTGTCGAGTGGTGACAGTCGATTGAAGGGATGCTTGCCTGGCTGCATTTAGAACTCGAAAATCTGGCTGTTTTGCAACATCACAGGCTTGAAGTCGCCAAGGCAGCGCTCGATTTCTTCCATGGTCAATTCGATCTGCCCAGGCTTCAGATGGGTAATGTAAATCGCGCATTGATGCGCCAGCTTTTGTAACTCTGCCGCTAACAAAGTGGGGCAAAGGTGCTTGGAGCGCATGGCCAAATCCTGTTCGCGATTGGAAAACGCGCACTCGATGATCAGGTGTTTCAGGTTGGCGATCTGATTGACCGCCTGCCAGAAGGCATCGCAAATCCCCGTATCGCCGGAAAAAACCAGGCTGGCAGCACCGGAATCGAGGCAGTAGCCGACTGCGGGGACGGTATGTTCAACCGGCAGCGCCGTGATATTGCGGCCGTTGAGGCTGATCGTTTGACCCAGTTCGATCGGCTGATAACGCATGAACGGCTTGCCAGCACTGGGCAAGGTGGAAAAATCCGGCCAGATAGCACCGTTAAAAATATGCTGGCGCAAGATCGAAAGGACCGCTTCAGTCCCATAAACCACCAGTGGCTGGCTTCGGCGGCCGGCCACTGTGTCGATCATCAGTGGCAGCGAGGCAATGTGGTCAAGGTGGGTGTGCGTCAGGAAGACGTGATCAATGGCGGCCAGTTCGGCAATCGACAAATCAGCTGCAGCGGTACCGGCATCGATCAGAATATCGTGGTCAAGCAGGAACGAAGTGGTACGCAAATGCCGGCCACCGATACCACCACTACAACCGAGGATACGTAGTTTCATGCTTATTTAGTCTGATAAGTAGTGACACCGTTCCATAACGAATTTGGCGGCTCTTCCCGCTGAGCAACAATATGTTCGGCATAAAGCGCATACAAACGACACCCTGGCGCACGCTGTTGCAGATTGTATATCTGCAAACCGGCCAACTCCCACTCCCGGGCACGATAAAGCTGCAAGGCATGATGCCATAGCGCTAACTCATCAAGCGTTGCCGCAGACAACTCGGCGCTCAGGCCCAGCGGCTCAAAGATCGATACCGGCTCATCCTTGCCTTTGACCTTGACCCGATCAAGTTCCCGAAAGCTGATGTCACTGATCCGCGCCCGGGTCACTTCACCGACGACAATCCCGACGCCGTACGCCTTGGTAATACCTTCCAGGCGCGAGGCGAGATTAACGGCGTCGCCCATCACCGTGTAAGCCTTGCGTACCGGTGATCCCATATCGCCGACGGTCATCATGCCAGTGTTGATACCGATACCGATCTCCAGTGCCGGCCAGCCCCGTGCGCGAAAGGACTCAGCCTGTGCCGCCAGGGCTTTTTGCATGCTTAACGCGGTCAACACGGCGTGACGGGCATTTTCCGGATCGCTCAGCGGTGCGCCCCAAAATGCCATGATGGCGTCACCGATATACTTGTCGAGAGTGCCCCGGTTGGCGCGGATCACATCGGTCATCACCCCGAGATAGACATTGATCAAGCGCGTCAAGGTCTTCGGGTCCATCCCCTCCGAAAGCGCCGTAAAACCGCGGATATCGGCAAAGAGAACGGTCAGCTCGGCATTGCGCCCTTCCATGCTGTAGCTTTCCGGATTTTTGGCCATTTCATCGACCAATTCCGGCGGCACGTATTGTCCAAAGAGTTCGGCAAACTGACGCTTGCTGCGCGACTCGACAAAATAGCTCCAGGTCATATTCAGCCCATAAAGCACGATCAGCAGAAAGATCGTCGCGGCAACCGGCATGACCAAATTGAACGAGTGCCAAAGCCATAAATTAAAGGCCAGCACACTCGCCAAGCTAGTCATCGCCAGCAGCATTGCCCGGATCGGCGAAAGCAGCGGCAAAAATACCACCAGCAAGCCACCAATGAGAATGAGCTGGAAAATTTCTGCCGCCGGCAAATAACCGGGCTGTCGCTTGATGTTGTTGTCGAGCATCCCGGCAATCAGGTTGGCATGCACCTCGACCCCGGGATAGGCGCCACCGACCGGCGTCGCCCGCAAATCCATCAAGCCCGGCGCCGTGGTGCCAACCAGAACAATACGGCCAGCCAGTTGCTCGGCCGAGGCTCGGCCCTTGAGAACATCAACTGCAGAAATATAAACAAAGCTGCGCTCGTAACCGCGATAGGGAATCAGCGCCGCGACATGTTCATCAACCGGAATACGCACACTGCCCTGCGCTGCGATCAAATCAAGCCATTCGACACGTTGGCCGTTTTCGAGCGGGCCGGGCCGCAGCTCATCGGCCCCCAGCAAGGTGCGCAAGACGGCCAGCGAGAGCGCCTCGTAATACTCGCCATGAAACTCGACCAGCATTGGCACGCGACGGTAAACACCATCCGGCTCAACCATCGGATTGAAATGCCCGCCCCCGGCTGCCGCCTGCTGAAATTTTGGCAAATTGCCGCCATAACCGTCCCAGGAAACAAAGGAAACGGCTCGGCCGGCAAAAGCCTGCGCCGCCAACGCTGGCGGCGGCAAAATTCCCGTTTGTTGCGTATTTTTACCGGAGAAATAAAAGCCCAAAACCACCGGTTGACCGCGCAAGGTATCGGCAAATAACTGGTCGTAATCAAGCTGCGGCCTCAGATCACGCACGGTTCGCTGATACTCGGGATTGTCCTTGAGCTGCTGACGGCCAATCGCCTCCAGCACTTGCAGGCCGGAACTGGCATCCGGTTCAGCAAAAACAACATCAAAACCAATCACGGACGCCTGATACTGCTCAGTCAGGCGGCGCACCAGTTCAGCCATGACATTGCGCCCCCAGGGCCAACGTCCGACTTCACCCAGGCTCTTTTCGTCAATGTCGACAATGACGACGCGCTGATCGAGCGTTTCCGGCATCGTCAGGCGCAAGCGAGCATCGTAAAGGTAGGCTTCCAGCGCCGTCACGAAGGGAATTTGCCAGACCTGCCCGGCGTGGCCAAGCATCAGTACAACGCACAGTGCCCCAAGGACGAAGCGGGCAACATGCTTTTTCACAATGAATTTACTGAGCCGGAAAGGATCAATCCCATTTGACCATCAAATCAATCAAGCGCTTGCCGGCAAAACGGCTCAGCCTTTGAGGAAGAATTCCATCTTGATACCGGCAATTTCAATCACATCGTGATCGGTCAATGGGCGAGCCTGCGAATCGAGCATGACACCGTTGACGATCGGAAATTGCCGCCCTTCAACGTGCGTAATGAAATACCCATGCGGCCGACGGGCAATCACGGCAACCTGCAGCCCGGGCTTGCCCAGCGTGGTCAATGTTTTGGTCAGATCAAGTTCTTTGCCGACATTGGGCCCATTCAGCAACTGAATAGCGGCGGCCGGAATACCCGGCGCAGGTGGAACAACGCCGATGTTGGAGCGCGTCATGGTGTCAGTAGGCGCCAGTTGCAATTCCCCCGGCGGCCGGAGGAAGCCCGAGCGCGTTGCCACATTCTTTTCAAAATCACTCGCTGCAGCACCGGACTGCAGATCAGTCATGTATTTAAGTTTGTACTTGCCGAGTTCAATGACATCGTTGTTGCGCAAAAAGTGTTTCTTGACGGGCTGACCGTTGACCAGCGTTCCGTTGGTGCTGTTCATATCTTCAAGGAACGAGTCGTTGAGGATATTGACGACGACAGCGTGCTCGCCCGAAATGGCGAGGTTGTCGATCTGAATATCGTTGTGCGGCTTGCGACCGATACTCAGGCGCTCCTTGTTGAGCGGAATTTCCTTGAGTACCAGCCCGTCCATTGAAAGGATCAGTTTTGCCATCTTGCCTTCCTTGTTTTACTTCAAGCGGGCCAGCAGCTTTTGCCACCAACCCCTGGGCGACGCGTATTCGCCCATCACCTTGACCAGTATTACCGAAATATTGTCCCGCCCGCCATTATCGTTGGCTAATTGCACTAAATGCTCTGCCGCAAGGGTCAAATCGCCACCTTGGGTTTTCAGGATCAAGGAGATGTCTGCATCCTCGACCATGTCGGTCAAACCATCCGAACAGAGCAGCACAATGTCACCCGCCTGCAATTCGTAATCATGAATTTCTGTTTCAACATCAGGCCCAACCCCGAGCCCCCGGGTGACCAGATTCTTGTTTTGTGAATGGCGGGCCTCTTCAGCGGAGATCATGCCACTATCAAGCTGTTCTTGTAAAAGGGAATGATCCCGCGTCAGTTGCTCGAAAGCATTGCCGCGCTGCAGATACAGGCGGGAATCACCGATGTGACCGACCACCATTCTATTGTCGTAAAACCAGGCGATAACCAGCGTCGTCGCCATCCCGGCGTAGTGGGGCTGGCCTTTTGCCGCATTGTAGATCGCCAGATTGGCTACCGATACCTCATCGGCAATCCGCTGCATCGCTTCGGCCACCCCATTCGCCGGGCCGTTTCCGACCTCATGCGTCGGCATGTATTGGGCAAAATTACTGGCCAGCACCGTTGTTGCCATGCCGCTGGCGACCTCGCCCGCGCTGTAGCCGCCCATACCGTCGGCCAACACCGCAATACCCAAAGCGGCATCGGCAAAAACTGCATCCTCGTTATGCGAGCGGCTGCGGCCGGGATCGGTCAGTGCCACCATCTGCAGGGCATCGGCCAACTTCATGTCGTTACCTTTTCGGTTTGGGGCAATCCAGCAACCGCCGTTGGCAGTTTTTCCTGACAGGCACGCAACGCAGCAGCCATTGTGGCTCCGCGTTGATAGCGTCCCTCGACTGTTTTGCTCAGTGACTTGTTGATCACGGCAACCAACTCAGCCGGCAAGGCTGGATTGATGCTCAAAATATCGGTTGCTGCTTCACTGGTAATTTTGAACATCAGGCGAGCCAGAGAATCGCCGGAAAATGGCGGTTGACCGCAGCACATCTGATACAGCATGACACCCAACGAATAAAGATCGGAGCGGCCGTCGATTTTCTTGCCGGTGATTTGCTCTGGCGACATGTAGGCGGGCGTGCCCAAGACCATCCCCGCCTTGGTTCGCGACGAGTCGGTGATCCGGGCAATACCGAAATCAGTCACTTTGACCTGGTCAGTCAGCGGCTCGTACATGATATTCGCCGGCTTGATGTCGCGATGAACCACATGCTGGGCGTGCGCATAATCCAGCGCATCGGCAACGCGAGCAAGAATTGAGAGCACCGTTGTCAAAGGTAACAAGCCGGCCGGTTTGGTCTGCGAGACGAGATCGCCCCCGGGCAGAAACGCCATCGCAATATAAGCGAGGCCATTCGCCTCGCCGGCATCGTAGATGCTGACAATATCGGGATGATCAAGGCGCGCCACGGTTTCGGCCTCGCGGAAGAAACGCTGTTTAACCTCGACCAGTTCATCGACATCGAACGCCTGAGCCAGCGCCATGGTTTTGATCGCGGCTAATCGGTTGTTCTGGCTGTCGCGCCCCCGATAAACGACACCCATTGCACCCTTGCCGAGTTCTTTTTCCAACACGTAGTGGCCGAGCATCGGCATTTCAACCGGTTCGTGAGCGCCCATCGCCACCTTGCCGTCCAGCTTCGCCCCAAGTCGCGCCGGCAGATCACGGAATGTTGGATTGTGTGCCGACAGGTAGCGGAAAACCGTCTCGGATTTTTTGAATTCACGCTGGCGCTCGTAATCCAGCGCCAGATTGTAGATATTTTCCATCAGCCCTTCATTCATCGGACATTCGCGGAATTTATCAAAAGCCTTGTCGAGTTGCCCTTGCCCCTGAAAAGCCAACCCCAGCATGCGCTTCGCTTCGGCCGATTCGGCTGGCTGCTTTTCCTTGTTTCCTCTCATCTTGCCGAGGCGGCTGGCGGCCAGCAAAACAAGGCCGACAAGGAGCAGCATCAGCAGGACGCTGAGCCCGATAAACCAGTCTGCCTTCCAAAAAACGACCTGCGCCATTCACATCCCTTGCCTTGCCCGGCCATCACTCACCATGAATCAACCCAAATAGTCTTCAGCGCTCACTCAACAATCAGCACCAAGCTTGTTGCCATCCGTTTATTGCAGCGGAATTTCCTGCCCCAAGCCGACCGCTTCAGCCGCCGCCAGGACACGCAAGCCAACCGCCAGATCCTGAATCGCCATTCCTTGCGATTCAAACAAGGTAATTTGCTCAGCAGATGTTCGCCCGATATGACGGCCAATCATCACATCGCCCAACTCGATCAATTGCCGCGCATGCAAGCGACCTTTTTCCAGCAAAGGCAGCAGATCGCCCGCCTCGGCCAGGGCGGTCGGCACCGAATCAACCGTCACCAGATCACAACGCCGGATCGCCGCCTCCGACAACTCCTGGCGAATCAGGGCATTCGAGCCGGCTGCGTTGATGTGCGTTCCGGCTTCCAGCCAGTCGGCATCGAACAAAGGCAGTGTCGCCGTCGTGACCGTGCCCAGCAAGTCGCTACCGCGCACGGTTTCTTCGGCACTCGACGCCGGCACGACAGCAACGCCGGTCGCTTCACTTAACCGCAAGCAGAACGCCTGCAATTTGTCGGCATGGCGACTGAACACTTTGACCCGCTCCAGCGGCAAAGTCGCACAAATGGCGCGAATGTGCCCTTCCGCCTGCCAGCCGGCGCCAAACACGCCAGCCACCTTGGAATCCGGTCGGGCCAGCCATTGGCTCGCCAGTCCGCTGACCGCACCGGTGCGGATCATGCCGAGATAATCGGCCTCGATCACCGCGCGTAGCTTGCCGCTGGCGGCATCAAACAAATGAACAAGAAAACGGTTGCCGCTGCGATTGGTCGAATAAGCCTTGTAACCGATCACGCCCTGGGCCGGCAGTGCGCCCTGCAAGATGTGCAAGACCGTTTGCGGCAAACGGCTGCGCGCCCGTGGCGTGTCTATCGCCTGACCGAGCGCCAGATCGCGGTGAGCCGACTCAACCCCTTCGATGGCCATTGCTACGGTCAACAGCTTTTTTACGTCATTTTCCGATAGAAACAAGGCCATTTCGAGCACTCCTTAAACGATGATGACATCCTGTCTGGCCAGCATGCGCTGCTCCAGCCAACGACCTACGCCAACGACCAGCACAGCCCCGATAACGCCAGCCACCTTCGCCGACCAGGCCGGCAGCGGTGGCAACAATCCGATCACGCCGGGGTCAGAGAAAATCATTTGGCCGGCGACATAACCCAACAAGGCTGCGCCAAACAGCACAATCGACGGCCAGCGCTCCATCCAGTGAAGAATGAGCTGACTGGACCAGACGATCAAGGGAATGCTCACCGCCAGCCCGAATAGCAGCAAGGGCAAGCTACCGTGGGCCGCACCGGCGACCGCGATCACGTTATCGAGGCTCATGACGAAATCGGCAACGATGATCGTCTTGACCGCTCCCCAAAGATTGCCCGATGCCTTGATGTCATGGCCGTCCGCCTCTTCGGGCAACATCAGCTTGACGGCGATCCACACCAGCAGGAGCCCGCCAACCAGCTTGAGCCAAGGCAAATTCATGACCAACGCTGCGAACACGGTGAGCACGACGCGCAGAATGATCGCCCCGGCCACCCCCCAAAAAATCCCTGTCTTGCGCAGCTCTGGCGAAAGGTTGCGGCAGGCCAACGCAATGACGACCGCGTTGTCGCCAGATAGAACAATGTCGATCAGAATAATTTGACCGACGGCAATCCAGAATACGGTAGAGGTGAGATCAAGTTCCATAAAACCCAGGCGAAAAAAAGGCGGGCTCGCAGCCCGCCTTTCTGGTTGAGCAAGGCTCGGATTTTACAGCAATGCCTTGAGCAGCTTGGCCATTTCGGACGGGTTACGCGTCACGGTGAAGCCACAGGCTTCCATGATTTCAAGCTTGGCATCGGCAGTATCAGCACCACCGGAAATCAAGGCACCCGCATGACCCATGCGCTTGCCAGCCGGTGCGGTTACACCAGCGATGAAGCCAACGATCGGCTTCTTCATGTTTTCCTTGCACCACATGGCAGCTTCAGCTTCGTCAGGACCGCCGATTTCGCCGATCATGATGACCGCATCGGTATCCGGATCGTCGTTGAACGCGCGCATGACGTCGATGTGCTTCAGACCGTTGATCGGATCACCACCGATACCGACGGCTGTCGATTGGCCGAGACCGATTTCGGTCAGCTGGCCAACAGCTTCGTAGGTCAGCGTGCCGGAGCGGGAAACCACGCCGATACGACCTTTGCGGTGGATGTGACCCGGCATAATGCCGATCTTCACTTCGTCCGGGGTAATCAGACCAGGGCAGTTCGGCCCGAGCAGCAGGGTTTTCTTGCCGCCCTTGGCTTCTTTTTCCTTCATCTTGTTGCGCAGGATCAGCATGTCGCGCACAGGAATGCCTTCGGTAATACAGATAGCCAGATCTAGATCGGCTTCAACAGCTTCCCAGATCGCAGCAGCAGCGCCCGGGGGCGGCACGTAGATCACGGAAACAGTGGCGCCGGTGGTCTGGGCAGCTTCTTTAACCGAACCAAAAATAGGAATACCGAAGATGCTTTCGCCAGCCTTCTTCGGGTTAACGCCAGCGACAAAGCACTCTTTGCCGTTTGCGTATTCCTGGCACTTTTCCGTATGGAACTGGCCGGTTTTGCCGGTGATGCCCTGGGTAATGATGCGGGTGTTCTTATTGATGAAAATGGACATTCAATAGCTCCTTACTTGACCGCAGCAACGATCTTGGTGGCGGCTTCTGCCATGGAATCAGCAGAAATGATGGGCAGACCGGATTCCTGGAGGATCTTCTTGCCGAGATCCTCGTTGGTGCCCTTCATGCGCACGACCAGCGGCACGCTGAGGTGGGTTTCCTTGGCTGCAGCAACGACGCCGGCAGCGATGGTGTCGCACTTCATGATGCCGCCGAAGATGTTGACCAGAATGCCCTTGACCTTGGTGTTCTTGAGCATGATCTTGAAGGCTTCGGTGACCTTCTCGGTCGTGGCACCGCCACCGACGTCGAGGAAGTTGGCAGGCTCGGCCCCGAACAGCTTGATGGTATCCATCGTTGCCATGGCCAGACCGGCACCGTTTACCAGACAGCCGATATTGCCGTCGAGAGAAATGTAGGCCAGATCAAACTTGGAAGCTTCGACTTCGTCGGCATCTTCTTCGTCCAGATCGCGGAAAGCGACGATTTCTTGCTGACGGTAAAGCGCGTTGGAGTCAAAGTTGAACTTGGCGTCGAGTGCCTTGATGTTGCCGTTGCCTTCCAGAATCAGCGGGTTGATTTCCGCCAGGGAAGCATCGGTTTCCATGTAGCAGGTGTACAGACCCTTCAGCGCTTCAATGGCTTGCGCCTGGGAAGCGGCCGGAATGCCAATACCGGCAACCAGCGTCATGGCTTGCTCGTCGGTCAGACCAACCAGCGGGTTGATGAAGACCTTGAGAATTTTTTCCGGGGTCTTGTGGGCAACTTCTTCGATGTCCATGCCGCCTTCGGAAGAAGCCATCATGGCGACGGTCTGCGTAGCGCGATCAGTCAGCGCTGCAACGTAGTACTCGTGCTTGATGTCAGCGCCTTCTTCGATCAGCAGGCGACGAACCTTCTGGCCTTCGTGGCCAGTCTGGTGCGTGACCAGTTGCATGCCGAGGATCTGGCCGGCGTACTCGCGCACTTGCTCGAGCGATTTTGCGACTTTAACGCCACCACCCTTGCCACGGCCACCGGCGTGAATCTGAGCCTTGACCACCCAGACACTGCCGCCCAGGGTTTCTGCTGCCTTGACCGCTTCATCAACGGAGAGACAGAAGACACCGCGTGGAACCGTTACGCCGAATTTCTTCAGGAGTTCTTTACCCTGATATTCGTGAATTTTCATGCGCTTTCCTTGCGTTTAGTTGAGTTGCGAGCAATGAACGACGCCAAAAACACATTTAGCCCCGCCCGGTTATACGATATTCATCAAAAATTTTACCACAGACCAGAAAAACAGGGAGAGCCGAAAATTCATAATTATGAACTCGACTCAGATGCTTTGACTGCCTGATACAGGAGCGGCAAAAGCAGCGCGGCGGCAAGGACCAGCCCAATCACTGCGGCCAGCCAGAAGCCAGCCACGCCCAAAGCCGGCTGCCAACGATAGCAAAGCCAGGCACCGCCGAGCAGTCCGACGCCCCAAAAACAGAAAGTCTGAACCAGCATCGGGACAAAGGTGACGCGATACGCCCGCAATGCATGACCGGCAACCGTCTGCAAGGCGTCGAAAAACTGGTAGATCGCGACATAAATAACCAGGCTCGTCGCAATGGCACGCACCGCCGGATCATCGGTATAGGCCGCAACCAGCGGCGCAGTGGCGAACCAGAGCAGCAGACCGGCCAGCGTGGATAAGCCGGCGGCCAGGATCAAACCCGCCTTGATCGTCGCATGGGCGCGCAGCCGTTCACGCCCACCCACCGCTTGCCCAACCGCGGCCATGGTGGCGATGGCGAGCGACAGCGGCAACATGTAGGTCAGTGCCGAAATATTGGCGATGATGCGATGCCCGGCAACGACAGTCGCGCCGAGCGAGGCGATAAAAAGGCTAACCAGCGTGAAGGAAGTAATTTCCACCAGGTTTGACAAGCCCATCGGCAGACCAAGTCGCACCAGCTCACGCCACATCGTCCAGCGCGGCCACTGCCAGCCGGAAAAGGGGCGGTAACGCCGGCCGAGCGGGCCCCATGCAAGATAGGCGGCACCGCTCAGGCAGGCCAGCCAGCCGATCACGATATTGGAAATGGCGCAGCCGACCACGCCCAGCGGCTCGCCGAGCCAGCCCTGCAACGCCAGCCCCCAAGCCAGCACGGCATGCAGGGCAAGGCTGAACAGACCGATACCCATCAATACCCGCGGTTTGCCGAGCGCATTACAGAAGGCGTAGAAGGTTCGATAACAAAGGGCGGCTGGCAAACCCCAGGCGAGCAAGCCCAAATATTGCCGAACTTTGGCGTCGACCGCAGCATCCATCTCGACAATACCGAGTACGGCGCCGGGATGCGTCAAAAACAGTACACCGGGCACGGTGAGCAGCAAAGCCAGCCAGAAACCTTGCTGGAGAACGCCCGCCACTTCATCGTCGCGCTTGGCGCCGTGCAAATGGGCAACGACCGGGGCGACGGCCTGCAAAATGCCGACCAGCGCAAAAACCACCGAGACATGGATGCCGCCGCCAATCGCCACTGCCGCCAGTTCGAGCGGACTGACATGGCCAAGGACAGCCGTATCCACCACCATCATGCCGATGGAGGAAAGTTGGGCAATCAGGATCGGGAAGGCGTGGGCGAGCAGCCCGCGTGCGGCAGTAAAAAACATCGGGACGAATTGTCTCACGCGCCAAATGGCTGCTGCGGTCGACTGGCAAAAACGGACAATATTGATTTGGCTCAATCAACAAGCTCTTCGGCCGGACGAAAATCCACGGCTCAGGGGGAAAACAAAAATGACCAAAGGCCTGCACGCCATCGAAACTGCCAGCCGCGACGAAATCGTCGCGCTCCAGACTGAGCGTCTGAAATGGACGTTGAACCATGTTTATGACAACGTGCCTCACTACCGGGCCAGCTTCGATGCTGCCGGCGTCCATCCGGATGATTTCAAATCACTCGACGATCTGCGCAAATTTCCTTTTACGACCAAGCAGGATTTGCGCGACAACTATCCTTACCGCATGTTTGCCGTCCCGCGCAGCGAGGTGGTTCGTATTCATGCCTCCAGCGGCACAACCGGCAAACCGACCGTCGTCGGCTATACGCAGCGGGATATCGCGACCTGGGCTGACTTAATCGCCCGTTCGATCTACGCTTCCGGCGGCCGAGCCGGCGATATCGTCCATGTTGCCTACGGCTACGGCCTATTTACCGGCGGCCTCGGGGCGCATTACGGCGCCGAAAAACTGGGCTGTACGGTCATCCCGATGTCTGGTGGGCAGACTGAAAAACAGGTCCAGCTGATCTGCGACTTCAAACCCGACATCATCATGGTGACGCCCTCTTACATGCTCAACATTGCCGACGAGTTTCGCCGCCAGGGCATTGACCCCAAAAGTACGGCCTTGCGCATCGGCATTCATGGCGCAGAGCCGTGGACAGACGCCATGCGTGGTGAAATCGAGTCGGCTTTCGGCATTGATGCCATTGATATTTACGGCCTCTCCGAAGTCATCGGGCCAGGAGTGGCCAACGAATGCGTCGAAAGCAAGGATGGTCCGGTCATCTGGGAAGATCATTTCTACCCTGAAATCATCGACCCGCTCACCGGCGAGGTTTTACCGGAAGGCAGCCAGGGTGAACTTGTATTCACTTCATTGACCAAGGAGGCAATGCCAGTCATCCGCTATCGCACCCGCGACCTGACCCGACTGCTGCCGCCCACCTCGCGGGCAATGCGGCGGATTGGCAAAATTACCGGTCGTTCGGACGATATGTTGATCATCCGTGGCGTAAATGTTTTCCCGTCACAGATCGAGGAATTGATCCTCCGGCAAGCCAAGCTGTCGCCGCATTACGTGCTCGAAGTCAGTCGCGACGGCCACCTCGATTCGATGAAGGTCAATGTCGAACTCAAGCCTCAGTTCGAATTCGCCAGCGCAGCCGAAAAGGAGTTCGTGGCGCATGACCTGCAGCACCACATCAAATCCTATATCGGCATTTCAGCCAAGATCGACATCGTTGAGGTAGGCGGGATCGAACGCTCGATCGGCAAGGCAAAACGCGTCATCGACAAGCGCCCGAATTAGGTCAAGGGTATGAATCCCGGCCCTGATTGCGCAACAAGCAATCAGACAATCCGGGCTTTTAACGTGCCAACGCCGTCGACGCCAGCCGCCAGCAAATCACCCCGAACGATCGGCCCGACGCCAGCCGGCGTGCCGGTGTAAATCAGATCGCCCGCTTCGAGCCGCACTGATGTCGATAGATTGGCGATAATGTCAGCCGCTTTCCACATCATCGCCGCCAGATCACCGTCCTGACGAGGCTGACCATTGACCGTCAACCAGATCCGGCCCTTTGCCGGATGCCCGGCCAGCGCCACCGGCTGCAGCACCCCGGCCACGGCCGACTGGTCAAAGCCCTTGCCCATGTCCCACGGATGCCCCTTTTCCTTGGCCTTGCCCTGGATATCGCGGCGCGTCAGATCCAGCCCGACGGCATAGCCGAAAATCAGGTCTTTTGCGGCGTCGACCGCAACATTTGCCCCGCCAGAACCGAGCGCAACGATCATTTCAACTTCGTGGTGAAGGTTATCGGTGAGGGGCGGATAAGCCACGGCAATTTCACCCTCGCCACTGACCAGCGCATCGGCAGGCTTCATGAAGAAGAACGGCGGCTCACGGCCATCGGCCTGATCGACTGCCCCCATCTCGCGGGCATGATCGGCGTAATTGCGACCGACGCAAAAAATACGACGAACCGGGAAACGGTCGGCAGTGCCGGCAATCGGCAGCGAAACGACGGGGTGCGGCGGGAATACAAAACTCATGGCACGACATCCTCAGCGATTAAGACAGGCAGCAAGTTTGCAATATTTCGCCCGGTGCCGGCTAGGGCAATGTTAGAGTTTCCCCAATAGCCAACAAAAACCAGGCGCTTGACGGGGTGAATCATTAATTTCAGCTTTTTGCATTACAGCGCCATTTGCACGGCCTTTTTCTGCAGCCACGCCTTTGCGCTAGGTTTTGGTGAAATAACGCTTCATTCACGAATGAGTGAACCACTGCGCGCCGAGGCGATCATTTACGCCAGCGACAACGAAGAACTTTCGCGCGCCTGCTTCTCGTTGGCCCCCACACACAACGCCGAACTACCCGTAATTTCTGCCGCCCGAACCCGCGTCATACGCAACGGCGAGGCGTTTCGCTTGTTGATTACCGGCGGTCAGCCGATCACCGAACCGGTGTTCATCATCAGCCTTCGGGCCAGCTGTGGCGTCGAGCTAAAACGTGATTATGTCTTGATGCCGGAAGCCCCGCTGACGCCGGGCGCGAGCAAAAGCAATCTACCCATTGCTGCGGTCGACCCAGCTACAGAGCAAAAACCGGTAACTGACCACGAAGCGCTAGCCGACAACCACTTGGCACCGGCAGAGACCGCCGCGCCACGAACCAAGCCGCGCCGAATGGCAGGCAATGACGGATCAGCAAGCCCCCGCCCCAAAAAAACCGTTCACCGCAATACGCTGGCCGAGCTTGGCATGAAGAGCGGCGACCGACTCATGCTTAGCGCTGAGCCAGACGATCTAAAAACAAACGAATCGGTGAATGCTCAGCCCGGTGGGCTCGGGGAAATGGATGGGCGCATGCTCAAGCTGGAAACCAGCTTGCGTTCGCTCAACCAGCAGGTCGAGAACCTCAGCGCAGCACTGGCGGTCAGCGCCGAAACAGCCGCCCTGCGCCAAAAACTGCAAGAAGCCCAGGCACAGCTCGCAGCAAACAGTTCGGATAAACGGATTGAGGCAAAGTCAGCGTCGCCTCAGACTCCCGAAAAATCAAGTAGTGATCTTTGGATTGAATTGCTGCTCAGCGCCTTGGCGGGTGGCAGTATTTCAGGCGCTACCGCTTACTTTTTAAGCCGCCGCACCAAGCATCAAAACCACGAGGCACGCCCCGCCCAGCGGCCTGCAACCCGGAACAAAACAAGAGGCAAAGGCTAAACCGGGTTCTCGATGTCAACAAATTCGCAATCCAGCCCAAACTTCTCGGAGAGATGGGCAGCCAGCGCCTGCACACCGCCGCGCTCCGTCGCATGGTGCCCGGCTGCGATGTAGGCAACGCCACTTTCACGGGCCAAATGCACGGTTTGTTCCGAAATCTCCCCCGAAACATAGGCATCGACCCCCAGCGCAATTGCCTGCTCAAAATAGCCCTGCGCACCGCCAGAACACCAGGCGATCCGCCTGACCGGCCGGCCGGCCTCGCCAATCACCAATGGCTCCCGACCGAGCAAGCGCGCGACATTACCCGACACAGTCACCAGATCGGCAGGCTCGGCCAGCGTACCCAGCCAGGCAATATCCTGCTCACCAAACCGAGCTTCGGGCAGCCAATCCAAGCCAAGCGCCAGTTGTGCGTTATTACCAAACTCCGGATGCGCATCGAGCGGCAGGTGGTAGGCGAGTAGATTGATATCGTGATTTATCAGCGTCCCCAAACGCTGACGGCGAATACCGGTCACCCGGCCGTCGTCGCCCTTCCAGAAATAGCCGTGGTGCACCAGAACCGCGTCAGCCCCGCGCGCGACGGCCGCATCCAGCAGCGCTTGACTCGCGGTTACCCCCGCCACAATCCGTTGCACCTCGCCCCGTCCTTCCACTTGCAGGCCATTTGGGCAATAATCCTTGAACTTTGTCGGCTCCAACAGTCTATCCAGGTAGCTGACCAATTCTTCACGTTTCATTGATACGGGCTTTCATGAACAGGTTGTGGCTGATTTTTGCACAAACGGTCACCGTTGCGGTGGCTGTTCTTTTTGTCGTTACGACCCTGAAACCAGGCTGGCTGCCCACCCAGCCGTCGGTCATCGCGCTCCAGGAAGCCCAGCCCGTCATCGAAGACGACAAACGCAGCCTGGGCTCCTATCGCGAAGCTGCCCGCGCCGCCCTGCCTTCCGTGGTGCACATCTACACGACACAGCAGATCAAGCAGCAAAAACACCCGTTATTGGACGACCCGATTTTCCGCCACTTTTTTGGTGAGCGCCCGGAAGGCCAGCCGCAACGCAACTCCGGGCTTGGTTCGGGCGTTATCGTCAGCCCCAATGGCTACATCCTGACCAACTACCACGTTGTTGAAGCAGCCGATGACATTCAAGTTTCGCTGAATGACGGCAGCACCCACAAAGCCCGGGTCGTCGGCAGCGACCCGGAGTCCGATCTGGCTATTCTGCAAATCAAGGCCGAAAAACTCCCAGTCATTACCTTTGGGCAAATGGACAATTTGCGCGTCGGCGACGTCGTTCTAGCCATCGGCAATCCTTTCGGTGTTGGCCAAACGGTCACGATGGGCATCGTTTCGGCCCTCGGCCGCTCGCACCTTGGCATCAATACATTTGAAAACTTCATTCAGACTGACGCCGCGATCAATCCCGGGAACTCCGGCGGCGCGCTGGTTGATGTACATGGCAATCTGGTCGGTATCAACACTGCCATTTATTCGCGGACCGGCGGCAACCACGGGATCGGCTTCGCCATCCCGGTATCCAGCGCCCGCAGCATCATGGAACAGATTATCCAGAATGGCACGGTAACGCGCGGCTGGATTGGCGTCGAAGCCCAGGAAATCACCCCAGAACTGGCCGAATCCTTTGGCCTGCCCGACATCGAAGGCGCATTGATTGCCGGCGTCGTACGGGGTAGCCCGGCCGACTTAGCCGGGGTACGCCCGGGTGACGTTCTACTCGCCGTAGCAGGCAAGGTGGTCAAGAATCCGCAGACAATGCTCGATCTGATTGCCGCCCTCAAACCCGACGAACGCGCCGGCTTCAGGCTGCGCCGTGACAAAAACATCATCGAACTGCAAGTCAAGATCGGAAAGCGCCCAGCCATGCGGATCGAGAAAGAATAAGTCATGTGCCAGTTGCTTGGTATGAACTGCAATGTGCCAACGGACATCTGCTTTTCATTCGCTGGTTTTCAGGCCAGAGGTGGTGCCACTGATGTCCACTCCGATGGCTGGGGTATTGCTTTTTTCGAGGGCAAGGGCACCCGGATTTTTCTTGAGCCAACGCCTTCCTGCACATCCCCGGTCGCAGAGCTGGTCAGACAGTATCCGATCCACTCGAAAAATGTGATTGCCCACATCCGCAAAGCAACGCAAGGCGTTATCGGGCTGGAAAACACCCACCCCTTCATGCGTGAACTATGGGGGCGCTACTGGATTTTTGCCCACAACGGGAATCTTCTCGATTTCAATCCTGATCTGGATGGCAGTTTTATGCCGGTCGGGCTAACTGATAGTGAGCGGGCATTTTGCTGGCTACTACAAGAATTGCGCCAGCGCTTTGGGAGCACTGCACCGGCACAAGCAACACTCTTCGCCAGCATTCACGCCCTGACACTGGAGATTTCCGGTCGGGGAGAGTTCAATTTCCTGCTTTCGAATGGGGATTGCCTTTTCGCCCACGCCTCGACCCAACTCAGCTACATCGTCCGGCAAGCCCCGTTCACTCAGGCCCACCTCAAGGATCAGGACATCTCGGTAGACTTCAACGAAGTGACGTCACCGAATGATCGGGTCGCCATCATTGCCACGCAACCGCTCACCGATGATGAGCCCTGGACAACGATGCCGGCGGGAACGCTATGGTGGTTTGAAGAAGGGCGGCCAGTTGAGACACTGGAAACCCGCCCCGGGCCGGTCAAAAAACCAGCCTGATTACTTGCCGGAAAGATTTCGGAAATCCGCCTCGGCGGCATCCATTTGAGCATCCATACCGCTATCCGTTTTTGCCGACTGTTCCGGGTCGACCGCAGCATTCTCTTTGGGTACAGGCTTCGAGACCAAGCGAGCCGCCAGAATACCGACCTCGTAGAGCAAGCACATCGGAATGGCTAACGCCAGTTGTGAAACGACATCCGGCGGAGTGACCACGGCCGCGACCACAAAAGCGCCAACGATAAAGTAAGAGCGCCATTCCTTCAGCTTCTCCACGGTCACGACACCCATTTTGACCAGCACGACAAGCGCCACCGGCACCTCGAAAGCCAGGCCGAATGCCAGAAACATGGTCATGACGAACGATAGATAAGCTTCAATATCTGGTGCGGGCGTAATACTTTTGGGGGCAAAGCTTGTGATGAAGTGGAATACCTGCCCAAAAACGAAGAAGTAACAAAAAGCCATCCCCATCATGAACAACAGACTGCTGGAAACGATCAACGGGATGCCCAAACGCTTTTCGTGCGCGTACAGACCCGGTGCGATAAAAGCCCAAACCTGATAGAGGATGAACGGCAGTGCCAGGACAAACGCCACCATCGCCGTTACCTTGAGCGGCACCATGAAAGGCGTGATCACACCAATCGCAACCATCTTGGTGCCTTCCGGCAAGGCATTGGTCAGCGGTGCAGCGAGAATGTCATAAATTTCGCCCGGCCCTGGATAGAGACAAAGAATACCGAGCATCACGGCAACCGCAATCAGGCTGCGTAACAGGCGATCGCGCAACTCAACCAGATGGGAAATAAAGGAGTCTTCTTGCGTGGAACTCGTCTCTGAATTACTCATAAAACAGGTTTACCGGTAATTTCAGTCGCCGCCACGGAGGCCGGACTCGACCGCGTAGCCGCCTCAATATCGCCCACCGCATTTTGCACCGGTGTTTCAATCGCGCTGTGCGCGGTTTGATATTCCTTGCGCACAGAATCCTCCAACTCACGTGCCGAGTCGGTTACCTGAGTCTGAAGTTTCTTCAGTTCATCAAGCTGGATTTCGCGATTGATATCCGACTTCACATCATTGACGTAACGCTGGGCGCGACCGAGCAAATGCCCCAGTGTACGCGCCACCGTTGGCAAGCGTTCCGGCCCGATAACAATCAGGGCAACGATGCCAATCAACATGAGTTCGGAAAAACCGATATCAAACATGGGTCAAATCTATTGAGCCGAGCGACAGCAGCTCTTTGTTCTTGAAGGTTAGGATTTGGTTTTTTCCTTGACTTCAACATCAATGGTCTGACCACCAACCTGCTGCGTTGGCTGCTCAGGCTGAGCCTCGGCTGTCTTGTCAGCAGTCGCGTCCTTCATGCCGTCTTTGAAGCCTTTGACCGCACCGCCAAGATCACCACCCACATTACGCAGCTTCTTGGTACCAAAAATCAGCATGACGATCACCAGAACGATCAGCCAGTGCCAAATGGAAAAACTACCCATATTTATCTCCTAGAGACGTTTCAGCATGGGGCCGACCGGATCCTGGCCGCCCACGATATGCATATGCAGATGAGGCACTTCCTGATTCCCCACCCGACCCGTATTGATAATGACACGAAAGCCTTCCGGGCTTCCCTGCGCCGTCGCGATCTCGTTAGCTTTGGCCAGCATCTTGCCCAGCACCAACACATCATCCGCTGTAGCAGTAGCCAGCGAGGTAATGTGTTTTTTCGGAATCACTAATAAGTGGACCGGGCGTTGTGGATAAAGATCCTTGAAGGCAAGGATATCATCGTCCTCAAAGACCTTATCGCAGGGAATACCCCCATCAACGATCTTGCAGAAAATGCAATCGCTCACTTGCTGCCCCGTGCAGCCTTTTCATCAATGCCGGAAATGCCTTCACGACGACGCATTTCCTGGGAAACGTCCTCGATGCTCAGGCCATAGAATGCCAACAGCACCAGCACGTGATAAATCACGTCCGTCGACTCCCAAACGACTTTCAAGCGCTTACCTTCCTTGCCGGCCATGATCAGCTCGGCACACTCTTCGCCGATTTTCTTCAGAATCGAATCAGGGCCTTCAGCGAACAGCTTGGCGGTATAGGACTTTTCCGGATCGGCATTACGGCGGGAGGCTAGCGTCTCGGAGAGGCGATGCAGGATGTCATGCGTGCTCATTTTGCGTAAATTTCCTTAGGGTCTTTCAAAACCGGGTCAGTGGGAACCCAACGTTCCCCTTGCAACTCATTGAAGAAGCAGCTTTCTCGGCCAGTATGGCAGGCGATACCGCCAACCTGCTCAATTGCCAGCAACAGCACGTCACCATCGCAATCTGTGCAAATCGACTTCACTTTCTGGAAGTGGCCAGACTCTTCACCCTTGCGCCAGAGACGCTGACGCGAACGGGACCAGTATACCGCGTTGCCGCAGCGGACTGTTTCCTGCAGCGAGTCGCGATTCATGAAGGCGAACATTACAATGCGGCCATTCTCGTCCTGGGCAATTGCCGGGATCATCCCGTCAGCGTCCCATTTCAGCGCGCTCAGCCAGTCGAGAGAATTATCGAGATCGCTCACAGCCGAACTTCGATACCGCAACTGGCCATATATTCCTTGGCCTGACGCACGGTGTATTCGCCAAAATGGAAAATGGAAGCGGCTAGAACTGCATCAGCCCGGCCTTCAGTCACGCCATCGGCCAGATGTTGCAGGTTGCCGACACCGCCAGAAGCGATCACGGGAATTTTTACCGCATCGGAAACAGCACGCGTCAGCGCCAGATCGAAACCATTCTTGGTCCCGTCGCGGTCCATGCTGGTCAACAAAATCTCGCCAGCACCGAGCATTTCTACCCTTTTTGCCCAGTCGACCGCATCCATACCGGTGTTATTGCGACCACCATGGGTAAAGACATGCCATTTGCCGGGTGCTGTCTGCTTGGCGTCAATGGCAACAACAATGCACTGTGAGCCCACCTTGCTGGAGGCGTTGAACACCAGATCAGGATCATTGACCGCCGCAGTGTTCATCGAGACCTTGTCGGCACCAGCATTGAGCAAGCGGCGAACATCTTCCACCTTGCGCACACCGCCCCCGACCGTCAACGGAATGAAGACCTGTTCAGCGCAGGCTTCAATGATGTGCAGAATGATGTCGCGCTGGTCGGATGAGGCAGTGATATCGAGGAAAGTAAGCTCATCGGCGCCCTGTTCGTCGTAACGGCGGGCGATCTCGACCGGATCACCGGCATCGCGCAAATCGACAAAATTGGTGCCCTTGACGACGCGACCAGCCGTCACATCAAGACAGGGAATGATGCGTTTAGCGAGCATCAGCGACTGCCGGCATCGGCAGCATCCTGGGCCAGCTTGAAATTCAGCGAGCCATCGTAAATCGCCCGACCCGCAATCGTCGCTACAACGCCTTCCGACTCGACTGCACAGAGTTGCCTGATATCTTCAATATTGGAAAGGCCACCCGAGGCAATCACCGGAATGGTCAGTGCCTGCGCCAAACGCACGGTCGCTTCGATATTGATGCCGGACAACATGCCATCACGACCAATATCGGTGTAAATAATTGATTCAACGCCGTAATCTTCATATTTTTTGGCGAGGTCGATGACATCATGCCCGGTCAGTTTCGACCAGCCATCGGTCGCCACCTTGCCGTCCTTGGCATCCAGACCGACGATGATGTGACCCGGAAAAGCAACGCAGGCGTCGCGCAGAAAGCCCGGGTTCTTGACGGCTGCCGTGCCGATGATCACATAAGAAAAGCCGTCATCCAGGCAGCGCCCGATGGTATCAAGGTCGCGAATGCCGCCGCCCAGTTGCACCGGAATGTCGTCACCGACTTCGCGCAGGATGGCCTTGATCGCTGACTCGTTTTTTGGTTTGCCGGCAAATGCGCCGTTCAAATCGACCAGATGCAAGCGACGGGCGCCCTGTTCAACCCAATGGCGAGCCATTTCGGCCGGGCTGTCAGAGAAAACGGTGGCCTGTTCCATCAGGCCCTGTTTAAGACGGACACATTGGCCGTCCTTCAGATCAATGGCGGGAATAATCAGCATGATTTTTCAAAAGGGAAGGAATTCGGCAGGAGCGCTTACGGTTGCCACTCGACAAAGTTTTTCAGCAGTTGCAGCCCGTCATGAGCACTTTTTTCGGGGTGGAACTGAACGGCAAAGATATTATCCCGCCCCACAGCACAGGTAAAGGGGATGCCGTACTCGGCCGTCCCCGTCACCACCGTACTATCGGCCGGTTGCACACAATAACTATGCACAAAATAAAAGCGTGCCTGATCGGCGATGCCAGCCCACAGCGCATGCGGCTTTTGCTGCAGGCGGTTCCAGCCCATGTGCGGCACTTTCAGGCGCTGGCCGTCAGGGGCAAACATTTTGGCTTCAGGAAAGCGCCGTACATCACCGGCAAATACACCCAGCCCGGCAACATCGCCTTCTTCGCTATGCTCGAAGAGCATTTGCAGGCCGATGCAGATACCGAGAAACGGCTTTTCTGCAGCAGCGGCTAAAACAGCAGGCCGCAGGCCGCGCGCATCAAGTTCGCGCATGCAGTCCGGCATGGCGCCCTGACCGGGGAAAACCACCCGTTCGGCCGTGGCAACCACCGCCGGATCAGCGGTGACGATCACCTGCTTGCCGCCGGCCACATGCTCCAGCGCTTTCGACACCGAGCGCAGGTTGCCCATGCCGTAGTCGATAACAACGATGCTCACAGCGAACCTTTGGTCGATGGCATGACACCGGCCATCCGCGGATCAGGCGTTACCGCCATGCGCAGGGCGCGGCCAAAGGCTTTGAAGACGGTTTCGGCCTGATGGTGGGCATTGACGCCGCGCAGATTGTCGATATGCAGGGACATCCCGGCATGATTGATCAGGCCCTGAAAAAACTCATGGACGAGATCGACATCGAATTGGCCGATCATCGCCCGCGTAAAGGGCACGTGATATTCCATACCCGGACGACCGGAAAGGTCGATCACGACACGCGACAGCGCCTCGTCGAGCGGCACGTAGCTGTGGCCATAACGAGTCAGCCCTTTTTTGTCACCCCAAGCCTTGGCCAGTGCCTGCCCGATGGTGATGCCGACATCCTCAACCGTGTGGTGAGCGTCGATATGGAGATCGCCAATGGCCTGCACATCAAGGTCAATCAGCCCATGACGGGCGATCTGATCGAGCATGTGATCAAGGAAAGGCACGCCAGTAGCAAACTTGCCCTGACCGGTGCCATCGAGATTGAGGCGCACGGTAATCTGCGTCTCCAGGGTGTTACGAGTGATTTCGGCTTGCCGCATGGGATTCTTCAAAAAAGGGCTGCAAAAGGCTTCCAAGTAGGGGGCCATGATACCATTTCAGCCCATCTATGGCTTTCCGTGAAAACACCATGAGTCGCTTCTGGAGCAAGGTCGTCAATGACCTCACCCCCTACATCCCGGGCGAGCAGCCCAAGCTGGCCAACCTGATCAAACTCAACACCAACGAGAACCCTTACCCGCCCTCACCCGGGGTACTGGCAGCGATTCAGGCGGAATTGGGTGACGATGCGGCTCGCTTGCGCCTCTACCCCGACCCGAATGCGGACTTGCTGAAGGCAGCCATTGCCAACAACCACGCCATTACGCCACAACAGGTTTTCCTCGGCAACGGCTCGGATGAAGTGCTGGCTCATGTCTTCATGGCCTTGCTCAAACACGAGCAGCCCATTTTATTTCCCGATATTACCTACAGCTTCTACCCGGTTTATTGCGGGCTGTACAACGTCGATTCCCGCACCGTACCGCTGGCCGATGACTTCACCATCAACCCGGCGGATTACTGCGGTCAACCTAACGGCGGCATCATTTTCCCCAACCCGAACGCCCCAACCGGCCGCCTGCTCGGGCTGGCTGCCGTTGAGCGAATCCTCAAGGCCAATCCGGATTCCGTCGTTGTCGTTGATGAAGCCTACGTTGATTTCGGGGGCGACAGCGCCATTCCGCTGATCAACCGTTACGACAATCTGCTAGTTGTCCACACGCTATCCAAGTCGCGCTCCCTGGCCGGCCTGCGCGTCGGCTTCGCTGCCGGCCACCCGGCCCTGATCGAAGCGCTGGAGCGGGTCAAGAACAGTTTCAACTCCTATCCGCTGGATCGCCTGGCGATCGCTGGCGCCGTTGCCGCGATGGAGGACACTGAACATTTTGAGCGCACCCGGCAGGCCGTTATTGCCTCCCGCGACATGTTGACCGCAGCACTTGCCCAACTCGGCTTCGACGTCCTGCCCTCAGCGGCCAATTTCATTTTCGCCCGCCATTCGCAACACGATGCGGCACAGCTGGCGCAGGCGCTACGAATGAAAAACATCATTGTTCGTCACTTCAAACTACCCCGCATCGACCAGTTTCTGCGCATTACGGTCGGCACGGATACTGAATGCCAAGCGCTGAGCGATGCCCTGCGCCAGATCATCATCACCTGAAATAACGATGAAGACGATCTGGAAGCGCCCGGACGGCAGCATTGTTGCCTGCACCGAAAAGATCAAGGTGCTGCGCGAAAATCTCGAAGAACTGCGCCAGATGGCGCAGGACGCCTTTGAAGATGCCTTGCTGATGGAGTGCGATGAAAACCAGATCCGGGCGGTTTTTCAGGAGCTCATCGCAAAACTGGAAAACCCCTATCTAAAACCCCCCCCCCCCCCCCCCCCCCCCCCCCCCCCCCCCCCCCCCCCCCCCCCCCCCCCCCCCCCCCCCCCCCCCCCCCCCCGCCCCCCCCCCCCCCCCCCCCCCCCCCCCCCCCCCCCCCCCCCCCCACCCCCCCCCCCCCCGCCCCCCCCCCCCCCCCCCCCCCCCCCCCCCCCCCCCCCCCCCCCCCCCCCCCCCCCCCCCCCCCCCCCCCCCCCCCCCCCCCCCCCCCCCCCCCCCCCCCCCCCCCCCCCCCCCCCCCCCCCCCCCCCCCCCCCCCCCCCCCCCCCCCCCCCCCCCCCCCCCCCCCCCCCCCCCCCCCCCCCCCCCCCCCCCCCCCCCCCCCCCCCCCCCCCCCCCCCCCCCCCCCCCCCCCCCCCCCCCCCCCCCCCCCCCCCCCCCCCCCCCCCCCCCCCCCCCCCCCCCCCCCCCCCCCCCCCCCCCCCCCCCCCCCCCCCCCCCCCCCCCCCCCCCCCCCCCCCCCCCCCCCCCCCCCCCCCCCCCCCCCCCCCCCCCCCCCCCCCCCCAACCCCCCCCCCCCCCCCCCCCCCCCCCCCCCCCCCCCCCCCCCCCCCCCCCCCCCCCCCCCCCCCCCCCCCCCCCCCCCCCCCCCCCCCCCCCCCCCCCCCCCCCCCCCCCCCCCCCCCCCCCCCCCCCCCCCCCCCCCCCCCCCCCCCCCCCCCCCCCCCCCCCCCCCCCCCCCCCCCCCCCCCCCCCCCCCCCCCCCCCCCCCCCCCCCCCCCCCCCCCCCCCCCCCCCCCCCCCCCCCCCCCCCCCCCCCCCCCCCCCCCCCCCCCCCCCCCCCCCCCCCCCCCCCCCCCCCCCCCCCCCCCCCCCCCCCCCCCCCCCCCCCCCCCCCCCCCCCCCCCCCCCCCCCCCCCCCCCCCCCCCCCCCCCCCCCCCCCCCCCCCCCCCCCCCCCCCCCCCCCCCCCCCCCCCCCCCCCCCCCCCCCCCCCCCCCCCCCCCCCCCCCCCCCCCCCCCCCCCCCCCCCCCCCCCCCCCCCCCCCCCCCCCCCCCCCCCCCCCCCCCCCCCCCCCCCCCCCCCCCCCCCCCCCCCCCCCCCCCCCCCCCCCCCCCCCCCCCCCCCCCCCCCCCCCCCCCCCCCCCCCCCCCCCCCCCCCCCCCCCCCCCCCCCCCCCCCCCCCCCCCCCCCCCCCCCCCCCCCCCCCCCCCCCCCCCCCCCCCCCCCCCCCCCCCCCCCCCCCCCCCCCCCCCCCCCCCCCCCCCCCCCCCCCCCCCCCCCCCCCCCCCCCCCCCCCCCCCCCCCCCCCCCCCCCCCCCCCCCCCCCCCCCCCCCCCCCCCCCCCCCCCCCCCCCCCCCCCCCCCCCCCCCCCCCCCCCCCCCCCCCCCCCCCCCCCCCTAGCCCGAAAAATTGCCCACCGACCACACCGGCCGGGTTTCCAGGCAAAGGGCATCAAGTTTGCCTTCAACACCCCTTGTACGCTGGCTTGCGTTTCTGCATGAAGGCATCGATCCCCTCACCGGCATCGTCGCTCATCATGTTGCAGGCCATCACTTCGCTGGCGTAGTCGTAGGCTTCGACCAAGCCCATTTCCAGTTGCTGGTAAAACATGCCTTTGCCGATGCGAACAGCGATGGCGCTCTTGGCAATGATTGATTGAGCGAGACGTTCAATCTCGGCGTCCAAAGCATCTGCCGGCGCAACGCGATTGACCAGCCCCTTGGCCTTGGCTTCCATGGCATCGATAAACTCGCCGGTCAGCAACATTTCAAGCGCCGCCTTGCGGCCCAGGTTGCGGGCCAGCCCGACCGCGGGCGTTGAGCAGAACAGACCGACATTGATCCCGGAAACAGCAAACTTGGCGACATCGGCAGCCACTGCCAGATCACACATCGACACCAACTGGCAACCCGCCGCAGTAGCGACACCATGAACGCGGGCGATCACCGGTTGCGGCATTTGGGTGAGGGTCAGCATCAGTTCGCCGCACTGTTTGAATAAGGCCTGCATGAACGCCTTGCTGTGATTGGCGCGCATTTCCTTGAGATCGTGACCGGCGCAGAAGGCCTTGCCAGCGCCGGCGATAACAACGACACGGATGGCTTCGTCGGCGGCAATCGCATCCAGTTCGGCCTTTACTGCGGTCAACATGTCTTTTGACAGGGAATTGAACTGGCCCGGACGGTTCAGCGTCAGCGTGGTCAGGCCATCGGCGCGGTCGTGGCGCAGGACGAGGGGTTCTTCAACAGTCATAACGGGTCTCCGGATTTGATTTATTCGAAGACGCTAATCTAGCCGATGGGGCGGCAAAATGTAATCGCCTGCCGGCGGTCTTTCCCGGTCGCGGTAAAATGCTTTGATGAACTCCCCGCGCTACGTCCACCTCCGCCTCCATTCCGAATATTCAGTGACCGACGGCATTGTCCGCGTCGGTGATGCCGTCAAACGTGCCGCCGGTGACGGCATGCCCGCCTTGGCGATGACCGATCTCGGCAATCTTTTTGGCCTCGTCAAGTTCTACATGGCGACGCGCAGCAAGGGCGTCAAGGCGATTGCCGGGGCCGATGTCTGGATCACCAATCCTGAATCGCCGGACGATGCGTCGCGGCTACTTTTGCTGGCGCGCAACCGGGCTGGCTACCAGCAACTGTGCGAACTTTTGACCAAGGCCTACATGGTTGAAAATCGGCGTGACCGGGCTGAGATTCGCCGGGAATGGTTCGCCGAAATCGGTAGTGATGGTCTGCTGGCACTTTCCGGAGGGCATCTCGGTGATGTGGGCGACGCCCTGCTTAACGGCAACTTCGAGCTGGCCAGCGAACGGGCAAAGTCCTGGGAGGCAATTTTCCCCGGCGCTTTCTACCTTGAAGTGCAGCGCTACGGTCAACCGCAACAGGAAGCGATTGTTCGGCAGACGGCCGACCTGGCTGGCGAACTCGGCCTGCCGCTGGTTGCGACGCACCCGATCCAGTTCATGAAACGCGAGGACTTCCGCGCCCACGAAGCCCGCGTCTGTATCGCCGAAGGTTATGTGCTGGGCGACGTTCGCCGGCCCAAAACCTACACTGAAGAACAGTATTTCAAGACCCAGGCCGAGATGGCCGAATTGTTTGCCGACCTGCCGGAAGCGCTGGAAAACTCGCTGGAAATTGCCAAGCGCTGCAATATTGAGCTGACGCTGGGGAAGAACTTCCTGCCCGATTTCCCGACGCCGGCAGGCATGACGCTGGATGATTTTCTGGTGGCCGAGGCCAAGGCCGGGCTGGAAGTGCGCCTTGAGCAGCTTTACCCGGACCCGGAAGAGCGCCTGAAACGTCGCCCAGAGTACGACGATCGCCTCGTCTTCGAGTGCAACACCATCATCCAGATGGGCTTCCCCGGCTACTTCCTGATCGTGGCCGACTTCATCAAGTGGGCCAAGGCCAACGGCGTGCCGGTCGGGCCGGGCCGGGGTTCCGGCGCCGGTTCGCTGGTCGCCTACAGCCTGTTGATTACCGACATTGATCCGCTGGCTTACGCCCTGCTGTTCGAGCGCTTCCTGAATCCGGAACGGGTTTCGATGCCCGACTTCGACGTCGACTTCTGTCAGGACAACCGCTGGCGCGTCATCGAATACGTCCGTCAGCGTTACGGCACGCAGGCGGTATCGCAGATTGTCACTTTCGGTACGATGTCGTCGAAGGCCGTCATCCGTGACGTCGGCCGGGTTTTCGGCCTGCCTTACTCGATGTGCGACCGTATTTCCAAGCTGATTCCCATCGTCCAGAACAAGCCGGTGTCGCTGGCCGAGGCGCTGGAGCAGGAACCGGCCCTCAAGGAAATGATGGCCGACGAGCATGACGGCGAAACCATCCGCGAGTTGTTTGACCTCGCCGGTCGACTGGAAGATTTGACGCGAAATGTCGGCATGCACGCGGGCGGCGTGCTGATTGCACCGGGCAAGATCACCGAGTTTTGCCCGATCTATAAGGCCACCGGCAGCGATGCTTCGCCGGTGTCGCAATTCGACAAGGATGACGTTGAAAAAGCCGGTCTGGTGAAGTTCGACTTCCTCGGCTTGCGCAACTTGACGATTATCGAGCTGGCGGTGGAATACATCCGCCGAATGACCGGCAAGAAACTCGATTTGATGTCGCTTGGGTTCACCGACCCGGCCGCCTACCAGATTCTGAAAGATGCCAACACGACGGCAATTTTCCAGGTGGAATCGGAGGGCATGAAGAAGCTGCTCAAGAAGCTGGCACCTGACCGTTTCGAAGACATCATCGCTGTGCTGGCGCTCTACCGTCCAGGACCGCTCGGTTCCGGCATGGTCGACGACTTTATTCTGCGCAAAAAAGGCCAGCAGAAGATCGACTATTTCCACCCCGACCTCACCGCCTGCCTGTCGCCGACCTATGGCGTTATCGTGTATCAGGAACAGGTGATGCAGATTTCACAGATTATCGGCGGCTATACGCTGGGCGGCGCCGACATGCTGCGCCGGGCAATGGGCAAGAAAAATGCCGACGAAATGGCCAAGCACCGCGAAACCATCGCTGCCGGCGCCAAGGAAAAAGGCTACAACCCGGCACTGGCCGAACAGCTTTTTGACCTGATGACCAAGTTCGCGGAGTACGGCTTCAACAAGTCGCACACCGCTGCCTACGCCGTGGTGACTTATCACACCGCCTGGCTCAAGGCCCACCATTGCGCCGCTTTCATGGCAGCGACGATGTCGTCGGACCTCGACAACACCGACGCGGTGAAGATCTTTTACGAAGATACCATCGCCAACAAGATCAAGGTGCTGGGCCCGGACGTCAATATCTCAAATTACCGTTTTGAGCCGGTTGACCGCAGCACAATCCGTTATGGGCTCGGCGCCGTCAAAGGCACCGGCGAGCAGGCGGTCAATGTCATTCTCAAGGCGCGAGAAAGCGGCGGGCCGTTCAAGGATATTTTTGATTTCTGCCAACGTTGCGACAAACGCATGGTCAATCGGCGCACCACCGAGGCGCTGATCAAGGCTGGCGCTTTCGACAGCATCGACGCCGACCGCCACAAGACGCTGGCCTCGGTCGGCATCGCGATGGAATTCGCCGAGCAGGCTGAGCGCAACGCCATGCAAACCAGCCTGTTTGACATGGGTACGGCAGCCGAAGAACACGCACCGCAATACATCCAGGTCAAACCCTGGGGTGAAAAAGAACAGTTGATGCAGGAGAAGACGGCGCTCGGCTTCTTCTTCTCCGGCCACCCGTACAACACCTGCAAGAAAGAACTGTCACGCTTCGTCCGCCGGCCACTCAACCGCCTCGAACCATCCAAAGAGCTAACGACCTTAGCCGGCGTTGTCGTTGGCGTGCGAACACAGATGACCCGGCGCGGCAAGATGCTGTTCGTGCAGCTTGACGACGGCACAGGCATGATCGAGGTCACCGTCTTCAACGAGTTGTTCGAGGCCGAACGGGCCAAGATCGTCACCGATGAGGTGCTGATCATTGAAGGCAAGGTCAGATTTGACGAATTTTCCGGCAGCAATAGCGTGACCGCCGACAAGCTGATGACGATCGGCGAAGCGCGCGCCCGATTTGCCAAATTTCTGCGCTTGAAAATGAACGGCAACGCCGATGCCCGCAAACTGAAAAGCCTGCTGACACCGTTTGCACCGGGGCCGGCTGCCGTGCGCATCCGCTACAGCAACGCCATCGCCGAATGCGAAATCATCCTCGGCGAAGCGGTTCGGGTCCGCCTGGACGATGCCCTGCTGGAAGCTTTAAATGGCTGGCTAAAACCGGAAAACGTTGAAATCGTTTATCAATAGCAGCCATGAAAACGGGGCCTTTCGGCCCCGTCATTTTTAAACATTTTAGGGCGTTGAGCGCAGCAAACCCCGGCGCCGCAAATACCAGCCGCGTTAAACCACCACGTCAGCCTTGAAGCCGATGCGCACCGCCCCCCAGTGCCGACCATTGATGACAATCGGCATCGACAGGTCATTGAGAATTTCGCCGGTGTCACGAACATAGGTCTGGAAGAGTGACGACTTCTGGTTTTTTGCCAGCTTGATGCCGACCGGGTCGCTGAAGATTCGTTTGTGCCGGCATTTGACAAGATCAATCGCGGGATCACCGCTCGGCGCATTCGAGAAGGCGCCATTGTGGGCGGGGGCATATCCATTGTTGTCGACCGCCAGCGAGTAAGTCAGCCCCGGCACATCGCGCAACAAATCATCGTAAAGTCGCGTTAATTCGGCATCACACTGGCTGTCGTAAGCCGTTGTGAAACGCTTCGGATTGGAGCCAGGAATATCCTTGTAAGCTTGATCGAATACATTGACACCGCGGTCGTTGAGCTTTTGCAGAACACTGAGCACCGCATCGCGAAAACCGGCACATTTATCATGCAAGGTATCGAACTTGCTATTCCCGGTGCGAAAATCAGACAGCGTGCATTGCAGATCTTCCGTTGATTCACGCAAGGTCTTGGCGGAAACCAGGCATTGCTTCATACGGCCGGAGATATCGACCGAATGATTGCGGATTTCCTCAACCTCGTGGTGAATCGCCTGATTGCTTTCACGCAGATTGTAGATGGCGCTGGAGATCGTCGAGAGCTGTTCCGTCGTACGCTTGAAGTCGCCAACCATGGTCGACAGGTCAGCCGCCGAGGTTTCGATGTAACTATTGGCGCGGGTTACCTCACCGACAATAGTCTGCGTCTTGGCCGAGGTATCAGACACCAGATTGATCATCGACTGCGTGTTTTGACCGATCACCTGCGTCGCTGTCTTGACCTTTTCGGCCAGCTTGCGCACCTCGTCAGCGACCACGGCAAAGCCACGACCGGCCTCGCCAGCGCGGGCCGCTTCAATCGCCGCATTGAGCGCCAGCAAGTTGGTCTGGTCCGAGATATCGTTGATCAGCGAGACAATCTCGTTAATCTTCATTGAACTAGTATGCAACTCGCTGACCGTCGAGGAAAAATGCTCGATATGCTGATTGGTCGAGCGCATCGTCGAAGCCACTGTCTCCATCTGCTCAAGCGAGCGCAGGGCAAGGTCAAGGTTGTTCTGGGTTGACGACTGAATGGCATCCGAGTTCGTCGCCACTTCACTGACTGCAAGATTGACTCGGTTGCTTGAGGCAAAAATATCGCTGGCCAGAGCCTCCTGGCGGCGCACGGCATCGCCCGTCAGTTGAACCAGGTGGTTCATTTGCGCGGCATCCGAGGCGATGCTGACGCTGCGCTCGCGAGCGTGCGAAATCAGGCCGCGGATCCGGGCAAAAAATCGATTGATATTGGCGGAAATTTGCCCCGCAGTACCGCCACCTGCACTGCCAACCGTATGGGAAAGATCCGCATTGCCATCAGCGATGGAAGCGATATCACGATCTATTTTGTTCAGTGCAGCGTTATTACCGAAAAAACCCATCACATGTCTCCTGCTTATATTTTTAATGCCTGCCGTGATAGTGCTGCAGGTTTGCTGCTAAAGGGGTCGTTGGCGGGCCGCGACGCGACCGAGCAGGAAGCCCTTGATTTCATGAAAAGGAATGGGCTTGCCCATGACCGTCACATCCGATGGCAAACCTTTTTTCGCTATTTCTTCGCGTTCGATAGCGCTGACCACGATGATGTCCATCCGCGCCAAATTCGGGTTGGCACGCAGATTTCGGATCATCTCGAAACCATCCATGCCCGGCATCATCAGGTCGGCGATCAGAATATCCGGTACCTGCTGCCCAACCTGCAGAAGGCCTTCAAAACCGTTGCCGACAATGCGCAATTTGATCGGCAAATCCCAGGACTCCATCGTCAACTGATAAAGCAGTTGCAAGGTAGGATCATCTTCAGCGATCAGGATATCGAGCGGCGCGCCGCTGTCCTGAGTCCCCGGTGTCAGATTTCGGCGGCGGGCAAGCAGCTTTTCGATGGAGGCAACTGGAATACGACGATGTCCGCCGGATGTTTTCCACGCCTCCAGCGCGCCGCTTTCCACCATATTTTGTACGGTGCCAAGAGAAAACCCCAAGCGCAAAGCAGCTTGACGGGTCGTTAGGAATTCAGAGTCTGCCATGACCGTTCACCGATCTCAAAATTGGAAATTCGGCAAATTCTAGCCCAAAAATAACGATTTGTAGAAAAAAAAACCCCGACGCTAAAAGCCATCGGGGTTTGTCAGCACTTTCGTCCAAGACGAAAGCAGTGGCGGCTTACAGCTTCTTGGCGTTCTTGGCCAAATAAGCAGCGACGCCTTCAGTGCTGGCGGTCATGCCGGGTTTGCCTTTGCTCCAGCCGGCCGGGCAAACTTCGCCGTGCTCTTCAAAGAATTGCAGCGCGTCAACCATGCGCAGCATTTCGTCAATATCGCGACCGAGCGGCAGCATATTGACCACTTGATGCATGACCACACCGGTCTTGTCGATCAGGAAGGAACCGCGCAGTGCAACACCGGCGGCTTCGAGTTCGACATCATAGGCGCGGCAAATGTCGTGCTTGACGTCGGCAACCAGCGGGTAGCCGACCTGGCCGATACCGCCATCCTTGATCGCGGTATTTTTCCAGGCCAGGTGAGTAAATTGGGAGTCAATCGAAACGCCAATGACTTCAACGCCACGCTGCTTGAAGTCTTCCAGACGATGATCGAAAGCGATCAACTCGGACGGACAAACGAAGGTGAAATCGAGCGGGTAAAAGAACAGCACAACCGGCTTGCCCTTGAACTGCGACAGTTTCAATTCCTTGATTTCATTATTGCCATAAACGGCGGTTGCGGTGAAGTCGGGGGCTTGCTTGCCTACTAGAACGGCCATGGGAACTCCTTATCGTCATTACTATTGGGGGATTGGAATTTAACGAAGCTGGCATGAGGTGTCAAACGGCGGTTTGAGGCGTCATTGCCCATTTGGTTCAGCTTTCGCTTGTAAATTTATCAAGCGACGCTGGCATAATCACTGTATGAAAATAATAGCAAATTCGGCAATTGGCGACGGGGCGGGGGCGTGCTCAAAGCGCTGATTTTCCTGCCGGTCGCCGGCGCTTTGGTGGTTGCCGTTTTCCCGGTGCGCCGCGCTTTGTTGCTTTGGCAGATTGCGATGTTTTTTGCGCTGGGCGCACTCGGCTATTCGCTCTGGCTGGCAGCGCACTTCGACCCCGCCGGGCCAGCGATTCAAATGTTCGAAAGCCGCGCCTGGAACGCCCGTTTAGGTTCATACTTTGCCCTCGGCGTCGATGGCATTTCGCTCGCCATGTTGCTGCTGACTGCATTGCTGACCCTGATTGCCGTGCTCGTTTCACGGCGAATGGAAGCCGGAGCGCGGCTGTACTTCACGCTGGTCCTGCTCCTCGAATCAGCCATTTTTGGTGTCTTCACCGCCCGCGACTGGTCGCTGTTCTATGTTTTCTGGGAAGCGACGCTGCTACCGTTGTTTTTCCTGATCGACCGCCTGGGTGGGCCAAACCGCCAGCGGGCGGCGCTTAATTTCTTTCTGTACACGCTGGGCGGCTCGGTCTTCATGCTGGTCGCCCTGCTTTTTCTCTATGATGCCGCCCCCGGCCACAGCTTTGCGATGGCCGACATGGCCGAGGGAGGGCGCAGCCTGCCGCTGCAAACCCAGTTGCTGATCTTTGCCGGCTTCTTCATCGGCTTCGGCGTCAAGATGCCGGTTTTCCCGCTACATGGCTGGTTGCCGCTGGCCCACGTTGAAGCACCCAGCCCAGTATCGATCCTGCTCTCTGGCGTGCTGCTCAAAATGGGGGCTTACGGCCTGATCCGCGCCGCCGAGACACTGCCCGCCGCGCTGCTCGCCGCCCAGGACTGGCTGGCCCTGCTCGCCTTCATCAGCCTGCTTTACGGCGGCATCCTGGCCTGGCGGCAGCAGGATCTGAAGGCGATGATCGCCTATTCGTCCATTTCGCACATGGGCATCGTGCTGCTCGGCATCGCCACGCTCAATGTCACGGGCCTGACCGGCGCCGTGATGCAGATGGTGGCGCACGGTTTGACCGCCGGCCTGCTTTTCCTGATCGTCGGCCTGCTCTACCAGCGCACACACAGTCGCGACCTGGCCGATTACGGCTCATTGCTGGGCAAAGCGCCGCGCTTTGCTTTTTTCGCCGCCTTTGCGCTACTGGCCGCCATTGGCTTGCCGGGCAGCGCTGGCTTCATCGCCGAACTGCATGCGCTGGTGGGTGGTTTCGGGCGCTGGGGCGGCTGGATTCTGATCGTTTGTCTCGGCATGCTGATCGCTGCCGCCTACAGTCTGCGCGTCATCGGCCGACTGTGCCTGCCCGGCGCGCCGATGCAACTGGCCGACATGACGCGAACCGAAAGTGCCGCAGCCGCCCTTCTGGCGCTGAGCATTCTCACGCTCGGCCTCTGGCCGACGCCGTTGCTTGATCTGGTCGCAGGCAGTGTCGGGCAGCTTGCACGGCTATTTGGCGGATGAGATGAGCGCCGACCACGAACTGCCCATCCGCGAGCGTCTGGCCCACTGGGTTGAACACTTGACGCACGTGCTGCCGGCGCAGGCGCCGATTCGTGATTTCGTCCATCACAACACCTTGCACGGCTTCCAGCATTTGCCGTTTTCCGAGGCGCTGACGGCAGCCCACCAGCTAACCGGTGCCGCCACCTATTGGCCGGAAGCAAAGTTTCGCGAGTGTTTTGCCGCCGGCCGAATCAACCGGGACGATCTTTTGGCGGCGCTTGAAGAAGCGCATTCGGCCGGGCAATTTGTCGCGCACTCCGCCGCGCACTCGACCAATCTCGACGCCCCGGTGATGCGCGCCCTGACCCAACGTGACGTCCTGCTCGCCAGCCTGCTGGATGCCCCGGAAGCCCCGGGCGCCAGCCGTCTTGACTGGTTGCGGCGGGAACAGGGCCTGGCCGACGACCCTATTTTTGCCCTTTGTTTGCGGTTGACCGCAGCACCACCGGACGAAGCCGCGCCGACCGACTGGCCAGCCAGCGCCGGCATCCGTTGGGCCGAGCTTTGCGAGCGCGTCGGCAAAGACTGGACGCTGCGCAGCCTGCTTGAATACCTGAGTGGCGAGGATGTCCTTGAGCGGGTCCGCCGCATCCTGCGCCGGCAACTCGCGGCCCATCTTGATCTCGGCATTGCCGCCTGGCGCAACCCGCTGGAAGAGCGCGGCTTTTTCGCGGCCTGGCGGGCCAGCGCCAGCCTCGACATGTTCTGGGAACTGGATGAGTTGCCCAATGTGCGCGATGAAATTATCCATCTGGTCGATAACCCGCTTGAAGTGCTGATTGCCGAGCTATCGCGCCTGATCCCGGATCAGCGCCTCTGGTATGGCTATCTGGAGTGCCTGAGCCTTGAACTACCCGGCTGGTCCGGCATGTTCCTCTGGCGTGACCGCCACCCGGCACAGGGCGACGGCTTGCCGGTCGCGATGCTGGATTACCTTGCCGTTCGGGTCTTGCTGGAGCGTCTGCTTTGTGAGGACTTGATGACGCGCCTGAGCGGTTCGCCAATGAACTTCGCCGAGTTCAGGGCGCATTACGCCGCCCGGCCAGCCGAGTTTTTTGTTCGCGATGCGCTGCGTCGTCAGGCTTTGCCCGAAGCCCTGCAAAACCAGATCGCAAATCAAATCGTCAATCACTTGCAGCACGGCAAGGTGAGCCCCGAGCCCGATTGGCTGCCGCTCGCCGACGCCATCGCCCAACAGCAGGCCAGCGGCGGGGCCGAGTGCCGCGCCTGGCGACTGGCCGGGCTGAGCCGCGCCCTCGGGCTGACGCCAACCGACCTGGCCAATATCAATCCCGACGAAATTGAAGCACTGCTAGCCTGCGCCACCCGCCTGACGCCACAGCAACGCGGCCAAATCTGGCTGCTCGCCTACGAGCGCCACTACCGTGAGCAATTATTTGTCGCGCTGGCGACCAATCACCCCCGCCAAACCACCGCCGCATCGCCCTCGGCGCAAGTGGTTTTTTGCATGGATGACCGCGAGGAAGGGACGCGCCGGCATCTTGAAGAAATCGCCCCCGGCGTCGCCACCTTCGGCGCAGCCGGCTTTTTCGGCGTTGCGATGTATTGGCAAGGGCTGGACGACAGCGACAAGACAGCGCTCTGCCCGATCGTCGTGACGCCGACCCATCTCGTGCATGAAGTGCCAGCCCCCGATGCCGAGCCCGCCTTTGCCCACCATGCGGCGCGGCGGGAAAAGCGTTTGCGCTGGCGCGAGCGGCTCTATCAGTCTACCCGGCGCAGCGCTATCGGCGGACCGCTGATCACAGCCCTGGCTGCGCCACCGGCACTCGCGTCATTATTGGCTGCCACCCTCGCCCCCGGCTGGTTTGGCCGGACAACCCAACGCTGGCGCCAGGCGGTTGATGGTCACGTTCCCTGCGCACTTGGCCTGACGGCCGAAAACTCGGCCCCGGCAACACCCGAACAACCACAGGCCGGTTTTACCGATGGCGAGCAGCTTGACCGCGTCGAAGCCTTCCTGCGTAGCATCGGCCTGACCGACAACTTTGCCCCGCTGGTTTTAATGCTCGGCCACGGCTCAGGCAGCAAAAACAATCCCCACCTTTCCGCCTACGATTGTGGCGCCTGTTCCGGCCGGCATGGCGGGCCGAATGCGCGGGTGTTTGCCGCAATGGCCAACCGGCCGGCCGTCCGCGCCGAACTCGACCAGCGCGGGCTGAGCATTCCGGCAACGACCTGGTTTATCGCGGCCGAGCACAACACTTGCGATGACGGCATCGAATGGTACGACCTCAATCAGGTTCCCGATGCCTTCCAGCCGGCGCTGGACACTTTGCTCAGCCAGTTGAGCGAAGCCTGTCGGGCGCACGCCGCCGAACGCTGCCGGCGCTTTGCCTCGGCAGCGGAACGCCTTTCCCCGTGGCAGGGCCGCCAGCATGTCATTGGCCGGGCCAACGACATTTCGCAGGCGCGGCCGGAACTGGGCCATACCAACAACGCCGCCGCCTTTATCGGGCGCAGAAGCATGAGCCGCGGGCTATTCCTCGATCGCCGGGTTTTCCTGATTTCCTATGATCCGACGAGCGAAGCAAAAGAGGGAGAAGCGGAAGCAGAAGGGCGAATTCTCGAAAGCATCCTGCTCGCCACCGCCCCGGTCGGTGCCGGCATTGCCCTCGAATACTATTTCTCGGCGGTCGATAACGAGCGCTTTGGCTGCGGCTCGAAAATCACCCACAACATCACCGGGCTGTTCGGTGTCATGGAAGGAGCCGACTCCGATCTGCGCACCGGCCTGCCCTGGCAGATGGTTGAAATCCACGAGCCGATGCGCCTGCTGGTCGTGGTCGAGCAAACGCCTGCCGTGCTGACCGCCATCCTCAATCGCCAGCCGCCGCTGCAGGAATTGATCAATAACGGCTGGATCATTTTGGCCTCAAAAAACCCGTCGACCGCAGGGCCAGCCGTTGACTCCATGGTCGCAGCCATCCAGCAATACTGCCCGCGCCGCGGCTGGCTGGCCTGGTCCGGCAAGGCCGTATTGCCGCAGGTGGCGCGATCCACTGACTGGTTTGCCGGCGAGCGCGACGCCTTGCCGCCCGCGCTGCTACTCGGAGCCGCCACATGATCAACCTGATCGCCCACCTCGCCGACTGGGTCTGGCTGGTGCCGGCGCTGCCGCTCTTTGCGCTCATTGTTATCGGTAGCCGCGTTTTACTCGGCCGGGCCACCGGCGATGCAGCCGAGCCGCTGACTGCCAGCCTGGCCTCGCTGGCCGCGCTGGGCGGCTTCTTGCTGCTGCTTGGCATCGACGGCATGGCCCTCTGGCATGGCAGCGTTCCCGGGCATCGCGTCAGCGGCATCTGGTTCGCCAGCGGCCACTGGCAAGGCACCATTTCTTTCCTGCTCGATGGTTTGTCGCTGAGCGTTTCGACGCTGACGGCACTGATCGGCTGGCTGGTCATCCGTTTCTCAGCCCATTACATTCACCGCGAAGCCGGTTTCCACCGCTTCTTCATCGTGCTCTGCCTCTTTCTGGCCGGCATCCAGCTCGTCCTGCTGGCCGGCAACGGGCTATTGGCTTTTGTCGGCTGGGAAATGTGCGGCGTCGCCTCCTTCCTGCTCATCGGCTACACCTGGCAGCGCCCGGTCGCCACCGGCAATGCCTTGTTCGCCTTCGTCACCAATCGCGGCGGCGATGCCGGCTTTCTACTGGCGCTCGGCTTTGCTGCAGCCTGGCTGGGCAGTTTTGAGTGGCCGGCAATCACCGCTGCAAAACAAATTAGCGTTGCTGACATGCGCCTGATTGCACTCGGCTTCATGCTCGCAGCCCTCGCCAAATCGGCGCAACTGCCGTTCACGCCGTGGATTACCCGGGCGCTGGAAGGCCCGACGCCTTCCTCAGCGATTTTCTACGGCGCGATCATGGTCCACGCCGGCGTCTATCTGCTGCTGCGCCTTGAACCGCTGCTCGTGCAGGTGCCGGATGTGATGATCGGGCTGGTCGTGGTTGGTACATTGACGGCGGCCTACGCCTGGCTGTGTGGCCTGGTGCAAACGGATGTCAAATCGGCGCTGATTTTTGCCACAGTCTTTCAAGTCGCGTTGATGTTTGTCGAAATCGGCCTCGGCTGGACAACGCTGGCGACAGCCCATCTTTGTCTGCACGCCGCCTGGCGTACCTGGCAATTCCTCCTCGCCCCTTCCTGGCTGGCGCTGACCCGCGGCCGCCCGGCCCCGCCGCCCGCCTGGTTGCGGCGCAATCAACTGCTCTACACCGCGGCGCAACAACATTTCTGGCTCGACAAACTGGGCCATGCCTTGCTCGTTCAACCTACCGAATCCTTTGCCCACGACCTGCGTCGCCTGGAAGAACACTTCCTCGACCACGCCATTGGCGAACCCGGGCGCGGCCAGCCGATTGACCCGAAATCCCCGCTAATCCGGGCCGACGGCCTGCCCGGACGAGTGCTGGCCGCCAGCGCCAACGCCCTGCAACAGATTGAAAATCGCCTGTTGCTGCGCGGCCGGGGCGGGATGGCCGAGCAACTGTTGCGCCGCATCGGCAGCTATCTGCAAACCCTGGAAAATCTGCTTGAACAACCGCGTTACCTGATGATGGCGGTAATGGCGACCTTCGTGGTGATCCTCTAATGGGCGGCCTCAGCGAAATCCTCTGGCAGGAGCAATCAAGCCTGCCCTTGTTGATCTGGTTGCAACTCATACCGCTGATCGGCGCCGCCGTGGTTTTTGCCTTCAAAGAGCGGTCGACCGCAGTCATTGCCGGCAAAGTCTTCGCGCTGGCTGAATTGCTGCTCGGCGTCATTGTGACCAGCCGGATCAATCCGACGTTACCGGCGCTGCAAATGGCTGAGCGCTTCGACCTGATCGCTTACCACGTCGCAGTCGATGGCCTGAGCCTGATCTTTATATTGCTGACTGCCCTGCTCACTTTTCTGATGACCCTATACGGCATGAGCCGCGGCATGATCTCGCCGGGGCGATTGTTTGCGGTGCTGCTCGTCGCCGAAGCTGGGCTGGTCGGCATGCTGATGACGGTCAATCTGGTCTGGTTCTGCGTCTTTTCTGCGCTCGAACTCTGGGCTGTTTTTCACCTGCTGCGCCGCTGGGCCTCGTCACGCGCCGAAATTCAGGCGCTGGCCCGCTTCATCCAGTACCAGGCTTTCGGCTGGGCGCTCTTCGCTGGCGGCTGCGTTGTATTGGGCTGGGCCTATGCCGACGCTCACGCCGGTTACTGGAGCTTCGACCTCTTTGAACTGGTCGGCGCAGTCCCCGCCGGCAAGTTCCAGACCGCCGCGTTTTATCTGCTCTTTTACGGCCTGGCCGTGCGCACGCCGCTCTTCCCGCTCCATGGCTGGCTGCCCAACATGGCCCAGCATGGCCTGATCGCCGTCGCCCCGGCGCTGATGGTCGGGGTCAAGGTCGGCATCTACGGCATGGTGCGCTTTGTCTTGCCACTCACCCCGGCTGCGGTCGAATATTGGCAACCCTACGTCGTCGGTTTCGCGATGGCCGGTATTTTCTTCACCGCGGCGCTCGCCTTCCAGCAGACCAATTTGCGCCGCCTGCTCGCCTTCGCCGTGGTCAGCCACACCAGCCTGCTCGTCATCGGCGTCTTCAGCCTGCACGAATCGGGCATTCAGGGCGCCATCCTGCTCGCCGCCAACTTCGGGCTAGCCGCCACCGGCATGTGGTTCATCGTCGGCTTCGTTTTCCGCCGCACCGGCACCACCGAACTGCACGAACTTTCCGGCCTCTTCGAGCGCATTCCTTTCCTCGCCATCGCCTTCCTCAGCTTTGGCCTGGCCATTGTCGGCATGCCCGGCACACCGGGTTTCGACGCCGCCCACCTGGTGCTTGAGGCCGCCATCGACCGCTTCGGCGCCCTGTCCACCGTGGCCGCCGCGCTCGGCAACGTCGCCGCCGCCGGCTTCCTGCTCTGGGCCTTCCAGCGCGCCTTCCTCTCACCGCACCAGGAAGGCCGCGAACTCGACGTCGACCGCACACTCCCGATGGAATATCTGGTCTGCGGCATCGCGCTCGCCGCCATGCTGGCCATCGGCGTTTTCACCGAACCCTGGTTACGCCTGACCGAGACCGCCAGCCAGGCAATCGCCCTGAGATTCATCCGATGACGTTGCCGCTACCGCTGCAGTTGCCACCGCAGTTGCCACTCCTCTCGCTGCTCATATTCGCGCCACTCGGCGGCGCCCTTGCCCTCTGGCTACTCCCCGCGCGGGCCGCCCGCCATCTGGTCGCGCTGACGCTACTGATCACGCTAGCCATCTCCAGCGCCGTACTTTTTAACTTTGATCCGGCGGGCGCCCGCTTTCAATTGATCGAGCGCTTACCGTGGATCGCCAGCCTCAACGTGCACTACCTGGTTGCGGTCGACGGCCTTTCGGTGCTTTTTTTGCCTGCCACCGCCCTGCTCTTTCTCGGCTCACTCGTCGCCAGCTGGAACCTGGTGCACGATGCCCCGCGCCTGCACTACAGCCTGTTGCTCACCCTCCAGTCAGCCACGCTGGGGATTTTTTGTGCCCTCGATACCGTGCTCTTTTTCTTTTTCTGGGAACTGACGCTGGTGCCGCTCTATTTCCTGCTCGGCCGCTGGGGCGCCACCCGCGATAGCCCGCTGGCGGCCGCGCGTTATCTCCTGATCATGCTCGCCGGCGGCATCCCGCTGCTGATTGCCTTCATTGTTCTGGCAAGCAGCCAGCCCACCATCCCGCCCACTCTCAGCTTCGACCTGATCGCGCTGCTCGCCGCGCCCTTGCCGCGCTCGACGCAAACGCTGGTTTTCCTGCTTTGCCTGCTCGGTTTTGCGCTCAAAGTCCCGCTCGTCCCGCTCCACACCTGGCTACCGCAATTTTCGCTGGCCGCGCCCGGCTCGCTGACGGCACTCATCGTCGGCCTCAAACTCGGCGTCTTCGGGCTGATCCGCTTCGCCATTCCGCTCGCCCCGGCGGCCGCCCAGGACATGCACTGGCTGCTCGCCGGCCTCGGGACGGTCACTTTGCTCTATGGCGCGGTCGGCATTCTCGGCCAGACCAATCTACGGATTGCCCTCGCCTACGCCAGCATCTGCCACGTCGGCCTCGCCGTCCTCGGTCTGGCCTCCTTCTCGGCACAAGGCGCCCAAGGCGCGGTTGCACTGCTGCTCAGCTTTACCGTGGCGACCGGCGGCGCGTTTCTGCTCCTCGAATTCCTCCGTCAGCGTACCGGCTCGACGGACGTCAACGGCCTCGGCGGTGCCGCCAAAAGCATGCCGCTGCTGGCCAGCGGTGTACTGATCTGCGGCTTGGCCGGCGTCGGTATGCCCGGCACGAGCAGTTTTCCCGGCGAGTTCCCACTGATTCTGGCCGCCTTGCAAAGCCACACCGGCGCCGGCATGGCCGCGCTATTCGGGTTATCCATTGCCGCCGGCGGCTTTCTGGCGCTCTACCGCAAAGCCTTCTTCGGCCCGGTGACCCGCCCGGAAGTCGCCCAAGCCGAAGATCTGCGCCCCCGCGAGCGGGTCGTGCTGATCGCACTGATTATCATGATCGTCGGGATCGGACTCTATCCAGCGCCGTGGTTCGACATCATCCGTCCCGCTGCCGAGGCCTGGGCAGCCGGCCTCAGCCGGTAAATGCTGCGCCGCGAGGGTAGTTACTGCCGGCTGCGGTCAACCCGAAAAAATGGCCGAAATTCAGACCAGCTCAAGCAAGCCAAGCGCCGCACCGAGGGCAATCAGCCACAAGGGATGAAGGTTTGTCCGCAGGTTGATCAGCACCGTAAAAGCCACCAGCACCCAGGCCGCCCAACCCAGCCCGGCTGACTGTACAATCAGTGCCGCACCGGAAAAAACCAGCCCGACCGCCAGCGGCGCAACACCGATCTGGATCGCCCGTTGCCAGCGTTTGCCGGCAAAACTTTCCCAGCGGTCGTAGAGCAGATAAATCACCACGCTCATCGGCAGACACATGGCCAGCGTTGCCGCCAGCGCACCGGCCAGCCCGGCCACTTTCCAGCCAATCAGCGTGACCACCAGCACATTCGGCCCCGGCGCCGCCTGAGCGATGGCGTACAGATGGGTGAATGTGGTGTCGTCCAGCCAATGGTGATTGTCGACCACCACCCGATGCATTTCCGGCAACAAGGCTGTCGCTCCGCCAAAAGCCACGAAGGCGAGCAAGGTAAATTCAAGAAAAAGATCGACGACGAGGCTCAACGTCGCCCCAGGCGCCAGTACGCAAGGCCGCCAGAGAGCAGCAAACCCGCCAGCATGACCAGCGGCATCGGCCAGCGTAGCCAGGCAATCGCCGTGACTACCAGCACGGTGAACGGCAAAAACGCCCATTTATCCTTGATCGCCATCCCCATCCGCCAGGCCATCGCGAACAGCAAGCCGCAACCCACCGCCGCAATACCGCGCAACATTGATTGCGCCAGCGGCAAATTGCCGTACAGGTCATAGAGCCAGCCAAGGATCAGGACGATGAGCATCGGGCCGCCCAGCAGCCCCAACGGTGCGACAACGGCCCCCGCCAGACCGCACTGGCGTTTGCCTACCAGGACCGCCAGATTGACCACATTCGGGCCGGGCAGGAACTGGCAAAGGCCGAGTTGGGCGTTGAATTCCTCGGCCGTCATCCAGCGCCTTTCCTCAACCAGCATGCGCCGGGCAAAAGGCAAAACACCACCGAAACCGGACAAACCCACCGAAGAAAAACCGAGAAACAGCGCCTTGAGGTCTGGTTTCACCAGCGGGTCAGGCGCCCCTGCGGTCAACATCGGGCCACATCGGACAACATCAGGATTCCAGGCGGAACTCGGCGGACTTGGCGTGCGCCGGCAGGCCTTCGCCATGCGCCAGCGTCGAGGCGATCCGACCCAGCGTTTGCGCGCCGGCCTTCGACACCTTGATCAGGCTGGTCCGCTTCTGGAAGTCATAGACACCGAGCGGCGACGAAAAACGGGCGCTACCGGAAGTCGGCAACACGTGATTCGGCCCGGCACAGTAATCACCCAGCGATTCGGAAGTGTAGTGACCGATGAAGATGGCGCCCGCGTGGTGAATTTTCTCAACCCACGGATCGGGATCGGCCAGCGCCAGTTCAAGGTGTTCCGGCGCGACACGATTGGCGATGGCACAGGCTTCCTCAAGATCGCGCACCAGAATGAATGCGCCACGATCAGTCAGCGACTGACGAATAACCGCCTGACGCGGCATGGTCGGCAACAGCTTTTCGATGCTGGCCTGGACGCGCTCAATGTAAGCCGCATCGGTACAGATCAGGATCGACTGCGCCAACTCATCGTGCTCGGCCTGCGAGAAGAGGTCCATCGCCACCCAATCCGGGTCGCTGCTGCCATCCGACACCACCAGAATTTCGGATGGCCCGGCCACCATATCAATCCCGACAATGCCGAAAACCCGGCGCTTGGCACAGGCGACATAGGCGTTGCCTGGCCCGACAATCTTGTCCACCTGCGGGATCGACGCCGTGCCGTAAGCCAGTGCACCGACCGCCTGCGCGCCGCCAATCGTAAACACCCGATCAACGCCCGCTAGGCAAGCCGCCGCCATGACCAGCGCGTTTTTCTCGCCACCGGGGGTCGGCACAACCATGATCAGTTCCTTGACACCCGCCACCTTGGCCGGAATCGCGTTCATCAGCACTGACGAGGGATAAGCCGCCTTGCCGCCCGGCACGTATAGACCAACGCGATCAAGCGGCGTAATCATCTGGCCGAGTTGCGTGCCATCGGCCTCGGTGTAGCGCCAGCTTTCCAGCGTCTGGCGCTCGTGGTAAATGCGAATCCGGTGAGCCGCCGCTTCCAGCGCCTGACGTTGCTCAGCCGGCAAGCCATCCAGCGCCGCTTGCAGTTCAGCCTTGTTCAACTCGAGATCCGCCATGCCACTGACGGTCAGGCGATCAAATTTGTTGGTGTATTCGATAACCGCCGCATCACCACGGACTTTGACATCAGCCAGAATGCCGATCACTGTCCGTTCGATACCGTCATCCTGCGCCCCCTCGAAAGCCAGCAGCGCATCCATTTTTGCCGTGAAATCGGCGTCGACCGTAGCAAGTCGTTTAATCGCGACCATCGTGATTACCTCTCCACCGCCCGAGCAAAGGCGTCAATAATCGGTTGCAGGGTTTCGCGTTTGACCTTGAGCGAGGCCTGATTGACCACGAGGCGCGAAGAAATTTCCATGATGTCCTCAACCGCCACCAACTTGTTGGCCTTCAATGTGCTGCCGGTCGACACCAGATCGACAATCGCATCAGCCAGCCCGGCCAGCGGCGCCAGTTCCATCGAACCATAAAGCTTGATCAGGTCGATATGAACGCCCTTGCTGGCGAAATGTTCGCGCGCCATTTTGGTGTACTTGCTAGCGACTTTCAGACGGTTACCCTGGCGCACGGCATTCTGATAATCGAAGCCTTCCGGCACCGCCACCATCATCCGGCATTTGGCGATATTCAGATCAAGGGGGGAATACAGACCTTCGCCGCCATGCTCGATCATCACATCCTTGCCGGCGACGCCCAGATCAGCCGCACCATATTGGACATAGGTCGGCACATCAGTTGCACGGACAATAACGAGGCGCACTTCCGGGCGATTCGTCTCGATAATCAGTTTGCGGGAGGTTTCCGGGTTTTCAGCCGGAACAATACCGGCAGCAGCCAGCAGCGGCAGGGTTTCGTCAAAAATACGACCCTTGGAGAGAGCAATGGTGATGCCGTTCACGGGGGATTTCTCGTGGGTAAAAAAACCATTTTACCGTAAAGCAGCAAAGCGACCACGAACGTCCGCAAAAGCGCGGGCGTAATCGGGATAGGGGCGGTCAGGAAACCTGACCGGCCCCTCCCACACCACCCGGCATGCGGGTCCGCACCGGGCGGTTGAAATAGTTGAGGTCATCGGATTTGTGATTCCCCGACCCGATGCCTGAGGTTCCGTAGAGACAGTTCGGCGAATCCGGTTTCTCGCTGCCGCGGCTTGTCGGGCTTCACCCTATCTACCAGTCCGGCGAGCTTCGCTTTCGCGAACATCTGAGACATTCCATCTTCGATAACTACCGCGTTTCCTCTCCTACTCCTTCGGCCCTTCGCCCCGTGTTGGCAGCTACTATGGCCTCTGCTGACTCCTCGCTCCGGTTCAACACCGTCGCCCTTTCAGGCATGAGGCGAGGCCTCCCGGGTAAGAACGCGATCCTTCCCCGCACAACCGCCGAATTTACGTCACCTTGCTTTGACCACAAGAGCTTCGCGGAATGTTGCCCACTCGCCCTGCTCGGCACCGCCTCATATTCGGTTCTTGTCCATCGGCTCGCGGTTTCGCTACACGCTTCCTCCCCACACTCGGTCGCCCTCATGCAGTTGCGCTTCACTTCGTTCGCTGTGGTCAGCTTACGGAAGGACTTCCACCTTCAAGATCGCGCCCATGCCGGGCGCACAACGAACAAAAGCCCGGCGAACCGGGCTTTTTGCTCAAACGACGCTCGATTTATTCAACCGGGCGGATGTTTGCAGCTTGCTTGCCCTTAGGGCCGGTAACGATGTCGAAAGTTACCTTTTGGTTCTCAGCAAGGGTCTTGAAACCATTGCCTTGAATCGCTGAGAAGTGAGCGAACAGGTCTTCGCCGCCTTCAGACGGGGAGATAAAACCAAAACCTTTGGAATCGTTGAACCACTTAACTGTACCGTTTGCCATTTTATAGCTTCCTTGGAAAAAATTAACGGGCTTTCACCCAAAACAAAGTACGAGAACCAAGACCGAGGAGCTTACTGACTAACCGTGGTACGGCGCAGGAAAAAAACACTGCCTGGAAATCCCGAGCCCGTAGTATGTGTCAGCTCTTGATTTACGCAAAGCGTTTTTTGGCATTTTCTACGGTCGACCATAGAAAACTAGCCTTTTCAACCAAGAAACAACAAAACTTTAATGGACGCGTTTGACGATGGCACCCAGCTTGGTCAGCTTTTCTTCAATCTGCGCATAACCACGATCCAAGTGATAGATACGGTCGATCAGCGTCTCGCCCTGCGCCACCAGCCCCGCAATCACCAATGATGCCGAAGCGCGCAAGTCGGTCGCCATCACGGTTGCTCCCTCCAGCCGCGCCACGCCGCGTACGATCGCATTACTGCCTTCAATCTGGATATCGGCACCCAGACGTGCCAACTCGTTGGCGTGCATGAAGCGGTTTTCGAAAATGGTTTCGCGAATGGTTGCCACACCCTCAGCCACGCAGTTGATGGCCATGAATTGCGCCTGCATGTCGGTCGGAAAGGCGGGATAGGGCGCAGTGCGCAGGCTGACCGCTTTCAGGCGTTTGGGCGCGACGAGACGAATGGAGTCTCGCTCAACAGTGATGTCACAACCAGCGTCCATCAATTTATCGACAACGGTATCAAGATAAGCCGCCGAGGTCTTGAGCAGACGGACATCACCGCCAGTAACCGCTGCGGCACAAAGGTAAGTTCCCGTTTCGATACGATCCGGCATGATCGAGTGAGTCGCGCCGTGAAGTTTCTCGACCCCCTGGATACGAATAACGTCAGTGCCGGCGCCAGAGATCCGGGCGCCCATGCTGACCAGGCAATTGGCCAGATCGACTACCTCCGGCTCCCGCGCGGCATTCTCGATGACCGTTTCTCCGTCAGCCAGACAGGCGGCCATCATCAGGTTTTCTGTCCCGGTCACCGTGACCATGTCGGTACAGATGCGGGCGCCTTTAAGGCGAGAGGCTTTGGCATGAACATAGCCGTGTTCGACCGAAATTTCGGCGCCCATCGCCTGCAAGCCCTTGATGTGCTGATCAACCGGGCGCGCCCCGATGGCACAGCCGCCGGGCAGCGAAACGCGGGCCTCGCCACAGCGGGCAACCAGCGGGCCAAGGACGAGAATCGCGGCGCGCATGGTTTTCACCATTTCGTAGGAGGCCACAGGATTATTCAGTTTGCCGCCATCAAGCGTTAGGCCATCAACGCCATCCTTGGTCACGCCAACGCCCATATCAGCCAACAGACGCAGCATTGTCGAAATATCGTTGAGCTGCGGCACGTTGGTGAAGTGTACGGGCTCGGTCGTGAGCAAAGCGGCACAGAGAATCGGCAGCGCTGCATTCTTCGCACCGGAAATGGCGACTTCGCCGGAAAGGACGGCACCGCCCTGAATCAGTAATTTATCCACGTTGCGCACTCCATTCTTCCGGGGTCAGCGTCTTGAAGGAAAGGGCGTGCAATTCGCCGGTGGCCAATTTTTCCTTAAGCGTCTGGTAAACATGCTGCTGGCGCTGGACGCGGCTCTTGCCGGCAAATTCGGCGCTGACAACAACGGCCTCAAAATGTTGTCCGTCACCATCGAGGGCGAGGTGTTCGCAGGTCATGCCGGCGAGAATGAGTTCTTTGATTTTATCGGGGTGCATCATGGCTTCAGGCTCTTAATTTCCAGCCCCGCTTGAGCAGATTCAGCGTCAGCAGGGATACGGCTGCGAAGCAGCCAAAAACGACTCCGAGGCTGATTTCCGGCGCTACGTCAGAGACGCCGAAAAAGCCATAACGGAAACCGTCGATCATATAAAAAACAGGATTGTAATGTGACACGCCCTGCCAAAGGGCCGGCAGCGAATGAATTGAATAGAAGACACCGGAGAGCATGGTTAGCGGCATGATCAGGAAGTTCTGAAAAGCCGCGAGTTGATCGAATTTTTCCGACCAGATACCGGCAATCATCCCCAGTGCGGCAAACATTGCGCCACCCAGCAAAGCAAACGCGAGTACCCAGAACGGTGCAACGACGGTTATTTCAGCAAACCAGACAGTTGCCAGAAGCACGCCAATCCCGACCATCAACCCACGCGCCAAAGCAGCAAGCACATAAGCCGCAAAGAAGGCGCTGTAAGGAATGGGCGGCAACAGTACAAACACAATCGAGCCGGTAATTTTCGCCTGGATCAGACTGGAGGATGAATTGGCAAAAGCGTTCTGCAAAACCTGCATCATCACCAACCCTGGTACAAGAAAGCTGGTGTAGCGCACGCCATGCACCTGAACATGCTCGTCGAGCACATGGCCAAAGATCATCAGGTAGAGCAGCGCCGTCAACACCGGTGCACCAACGGTCTGAAAAGCGACTTTCCAGAAACGCAGCAATTCTTTGTAGAGGAGTGTCCAAAAGCCAATCATTGATGCATAGCCCGGACAAATACATCCTCAAGCGTTCCGCCCGGGTGAGCCGCCATCAAATTGGCCGTGGTATCGAGTGCAACGACGCGCCCCTGCTTCATCAATGCGATCCGTCCGCAAAGCGCCTCGGCTTCTTCCAGATAATGCGTGGTCAGAATGATGGTATGGCCCTCGCCATTCAGGCGGCGAACAAACTGCCACAATCCTTGACGCAACTCGACATCAACCCCGGCCGTCGGCTCATCAAGCACGATCACCGGCGGCTTGTGCACCAACGCCTGGGCGACCAGCACGCGGCGCTTCATGCCTCCCGAGAGACGGCGCATGTTCACATTGGCCTTACTGGTCAGATCAAGGTTATGAAGAATCTCATCGATCCAGTCATCATTCTTGCGGATACCGAAGTAGCCCGACTGGATCTGCAGGGTTTCACGGACGTTGAAAAACGGATCAAACACCAACTCCTGCGGCACCACACCCAGCAGACGCCGAGCCTCACGAAAATCATTGATCACGTCGTGACCCAGCACCTTTAAGGTACCGGAGTCCGGGCGAATCAGCCCGGCCAAACAGGAAATCAGCGTTGTTTTACCGGCACCATTGGGTCCGAGCAGGCCAAAAAACTCACCCTCTTCGATGGCTAGCGAAACGCCGGCCAGTGCTTGCAGCGAACCAAAATGCTTGACGACATCGACGATGGAAACAGCAGCGGCCATAACAATCAACGCCCTCAGACGAGGGGTAACAACTCGGTAACGCCATACAACTCCGCCAGCGAGCGCACGCCCGTTGGAATATGGGCAAATTTTACGGTCGACCGTGACAATGATGCGGCGCGAAGCCAACCAAGCATGACGGCTAACGCCGAAGAGTCAGCCTCGGTCACCACCGAAAAGTCAAAAACCTGCTCCCCCGGTTGCAAGGCGAGACGCCCTGCCTCAAGCAGAGCACGGGCATTCGCCATGACAAGAGGTACTTTGACGATCAGGCGCGGGCCTTCACGTTCGATCATTTTTTTTCCGCTTTTGCCAGATTGGATTCCAGCGATTTGTTTTTGGCCGCGACTGTGGCAATCAGACCATCGACGCCGCCGTTACGAACCTCTTGGGCAAACTGGTCACGGTAGTTGGTCACCAGGCTGATGCCAGCCACGGTTACGTCATAAACCTTCCAGCCGCTCTCTTTTTTTTCCAAGCTGTAATCGAGCTGAATCGCCTTGCTCCCCGGCTGCAAAACCTCAGTGCGCACCAGCACATCAGTCTCGCCTGCATTCATTTTGAATGGCTTATAGACAACTTTTTGATTTTTGTAGCCGGTCAGCGCGTTCGAATAAGTCCGAACCAGAAGCGTCTTGAACTCAGTGGTCAGTTGCTGCTGCTGCTGTGGCGTAGCTTTCCGCCAGTCCTTACCTAGCGCCAGTGCTGTCATGTGCAGAAAATCAAAGTGCGGCAAAACTTTTTTATCGACCAGATCAATCGCCTTTTGAGTGTTGCCACTCTGGATGTCCTTGTCGTTGCGAACAATCTCCAGCACATCCTCGGTGACCTGCTTGATCAACACATCAGGCGTCTCTTGAGCCTGAGCGGTGGCGGCAACCAAGGTCGCGAAGATGAGGGCAATAATCTTTTTCATCATTTATTTTCCGAACAAATCAATCATCGAGACGCGGTGGACGACCATCAAAAATCTGATTGCGACGGCGCTGCAGATAAGCGTCGCGAATATAGGCATATTTATCCAGCGCCGCTTCTTCAACCACCTTGTCTGCGGGCAAAAGACTGGCGCGAATATCAATAAAGCGCAGGGTCAGCAGGCTGTTTCGGACAGAAACCGGGCGGGTACGCCATACTGGATCACCATAAGAGTCGATAAACCAGCCAGCCGTATCTCGCAAAGTCCGCGGCCCGATCACCGGCCAAAACAGGTAACCGCCACCACCAACGCCCCACACCGCCATGGTCTGGCCAAAATCTTCTTCGTGCTTTTCCAGTCCTAGCTCGCTAGCCACATCAAACAAACCGAAAATACCCACGGTGGAATTAATCAACAAACGGCCGATATCGACGCCAGCATCGCCAAATTTACCTTGCAAGGCATTATTTGAACCGATCCAGAGATCACCCACGTTGCCGAAAAAATTACCCGTCCCAGCCTTCACTGGCAACGGCGCTGCCTTGTCATAAATCTGGGCAAGCGGCTTGGTGGCCAGTTTGTCGATGACCTCATTAACGGCAAACATGCTGCGATTGAAGCCTTCGTAGGGGTCACGCTGATTTTCTTCGGCCATCACCGCGCCTGCGAACACCATCGCAAATACGCCACCAGCCAGTAACTTGCGATAGCGCGACATTTCATTCCCCAGGAAAATCTTCATCATTTCGTATCCTGCCCGTCTGCCGCCTTGTTGAAAAGGAACTGGCTGATCAATTTTTCCAGAACAACCGCTGATTGCGTTTTCTTGATGACGTCACCGGATTTCAACATTTTTTCCTCACCACCGACCTCAAAGCCGATGAATTGCTCACCGAGCAAGCCAGCCGTATAAATGGCGGCGAAAGTATCTTTCGGAAACTGATAGCGACCATCGACATTCATGGTGACGACTGCCTCATACGTTGCCGGATCAAAGGTGATATCAGAAATTCGCCCGACAACCACACCAGCGCTTTTCACCGGTCCACGCACCTTGAGGCCGCCGATGTTATCAAACTTGGCCTGCAGGACATAAGTATTGGACAGGTGCGCCGATGAAAGGTTACCCACTTTGAGCGCCAAAAACATCACTGCGGCGATCCCGATGGCGACAAAAATGCCGACCCAGAGGTCGAGTACGGTACGGTTCATGAAGTTCCCCGGAACATGAACGAAGTCAGAACGAAATCCAGCGCCAGAATAGCCAGCGCGGAGGTCACCACAGTGCGGGTAATCGCCCGTGACACACCTTCGGCGGTCGGTGCCGAATCGTAGCCTTCGAAAACGGCGATCAGCGACACCGCAACGCCAAATACAAAACTTTTGATGACGCCATTCACGATGTCATAGCGAAAATCCACACCGGCCTGCATTTGCGCCCAGAAGGCGCCTTCATCGACACCGATAAAAACGACCCCTACCAGCCAGCCGCCCATCACCCCCATCGCTGAAAACAAGGCAGCGAGCAAGGGCATAGAGATCACACCGCCCCAGAAGCGCGGCGCGACGACGCGGGCGATCGGGTCAACGGCCATCATGTCCATTGCCTTCAATTGCTCGGTTGACTTCATCAGGCCAATTTCTGCCGTCACCGACGAACCTGCGCGCGAGGCAAACAGCAAACCGGCCACCACCGGGCCTAGTTCGCGGGTCAAGGACAGGGCAACCAGAATTCCCAACGCCTCGGTTGAGCCATAGCGCTGCAAGGTTTCATAACCTTGCAAACCGAGCACCATCCCGACAAACAAGCCTGAAACGACAATGATCAGCAGGGACAGCACGCCGCTGAAATAGATTTCGCGCAGGGTCAGCGGCAAACGCCGAAAAGAGGTGGCTGAATATTTCAGAATGGCAAACAGGAAGCGCGTTGCAAAACCCAGGCGCCAGATCCGGTCGACCGTGGCGTGCCCCAATTTGCGAATAAGCGACAGCGGGTTAAACATGATTCACGCCGCGCAAGAACTCCTGCTGCACCGAGGGCGCCGGATAGTCGAAATGTACCGGCCCATCTACTTCGGCATGAATAAACTGGTGAACGAATGGGTCTTTCGAGGCGCGAATCTCGTCCGGTGTTCCTTCGGCAACGATCCGTCCAGCGGAAATAAAGTAAATATAATCAACGATCTGCAATGACTCCTGAACATCGTGCGTCACCATGATCGAGGTTGCGCCAAGCGCATCGTTAAGCTTGCGGATTAATTGACCAATGACGCCAAGCGCGATTGGATCAAGACCCGCAAAGGGCTCGTCGTACATCATCAGCATCGGGTCGAGTGCTACTGCACGAGCCAGCGCCACCCGGCGCGCCATACCGCCGGAGAGTTCCCCCGGCATCAGTTTGTGGGCGCCACGCAAGCCAACGGCCTCCAGCTTCATCAGCACGAGGTCGCGAATCATTTCTTCCGACATATCCGTATGTTCGCGCATCGGGAAGGCGACATTGTCGAACACCGACATATCAGTGAATAGCGCGCCAAACTGGAAAAGCATGCCCATCTTGCGGCGCAATCGGTACAAATCCTTGTGCGACATTTCGCAGACTTGGTGTTTTTCAAGGCGGACGCGCCCGCCATTCGGCCGCAACTGACCACCAATGCAACGCAACAGGGTTGTTTTGCCGCAACCGGAGCCACCCATAATGGCCACCACCTTGCCACGCGGGATCTTCATGCTGATCCCTTCAAGCACTGGCCGGCCACCATAGCTGAAGCGGAGGTCTTCAATATCGACCAGAATATCGTCGGGCAAAGCGCTTCCTTCATGAAAAGTTCGGCGATTTTAGCAGAATCACCCGCCAACCCAAGGAAGGGCCGAGGCTATAATCAAACAAAATTTCATCTGGAATACACGGCCTTTTGACTGCTGCAAAACCGCTTTTACTCATCGTCGATGACGACCCACTGATCAGCGAGTCGCTTGGTTTCGCTTTCGCGCAAGCGCTTGATGTCATCACCAGTCACTCCCGCCCGCACGCGCTGGCCATGCTCCGCCAACTCAGGCAAGCACCGCAGATCGCCCTGATTGACTTGGGCCTACCGCCTTTTCCGCACCGTCCTGACGAGGGATTTGCGCTGATCGGCGACCTGCTGGCTTTGTCGCCAGAGATGAAAATAATTGTACTTTCCGGGCAAAACGATGAAGAGAACGCCCGCCACGCCCGTACGCTGGGCGCGGTCGATTTTGTCGGCAAGCCCTGCGATCCTGGCCGACTGAGTGCGCTATTTCAGCAAACACTCAACTTCCCCGGCAAAATTGAAAACCAGCCACTTGCCGGGCTGATTGGCGAGAGCCTGCCGGCCCAGCGCCTGCGCCTGCAACTTGGTCAGTTTGCCAACCTCGCCTTCCCGGTACTGATCGAGGGCGAGTCAGGGAGCGGCAAGGATATCGTTGCCAGCCACTACCTGCACCAACTCACCAACCGCCGGGATAAACCGTTTCTTGCCCTGAACTGCGCAGCCATTTCGCCAACGCTGCTTGAGCCGACGCTGTTCGGTTACGCCAAAGGGGCTTTTACCGGGGCTAGCACGGCCAAGGCCGGATACTTTGAAGATGCCGATAGCGGAACGCTGTTCCTTGACGAGATCGGCGAATTGCCGCTCGACCTGCAGCCAAAACTACTCCGCGTCCTCGAAAACGGCGAGTATCAACGCGTCGGCGAAACGCAAACACGTATTTCCAAGGCCCGCATCATCACCGCAACCAATCGCGACCTGCGCCAGGAAACTCGGGCCGGCCGTTTCCGGGCCGATCTTTTTCATCGTTTATCGGTGTTCACCGTAGCAGTCCCGCCGCTGCGCGAAATGGGCAACGACCGCCTGCTGCTGCTCGATCATTTCAGAAAAATTTACGCCGGCCAGGTGCAATTACCGCCATTCAGCCTGTCTCCAGACGCCGAAGCGCTTTGGCTTGATTACGCTTTCCCGGGCAATGTCCGCGAGCTGCGCAACATCGTCATCCGGCTCACCGCCAGGCATGCGGGCGAAATGGTATCCAGCGAGCTGTTGCTGGCCGAGTTTGATGCCGCCGACCCAGCTGAAAACCCGCCCACCGAACCCATCGGCCTGGTCGCCGACGATCTGGAACAGACCAAACAGTCTGCCCGCAAACACCTGCAAAATGCAGGTCGCCTGAAACTCGATGCCACGCTGGAACTCTGGGAGCGCGGCTACATTGAAGCGGCAATTGAACTCAGTGCCGGCAACATGAGCCAGGCGGCGCGCCGGCTTGGCATCAACCGCACCACACTCTACAACCGTCTGGAAGGCTGGAGCCGTCGATGAGCCTTTACCTTGAACACTTCGGACTGCGCGAACCCCCCTTTCGCATCACGCCGCATACCGATTTTTTCTTTACCGGGGCCAATCGCGGGCCGACCCTGGACGCACTGATTTACGCCATCACCCAGGACGAAGGCATCGTCAAGGTCACCGGCGAGGTCGGCAGCGGCAAGACCATGCTCTGCCGCATGCTGCTTGAACGCCTGCCGGAAAATGTCGAAACGCTTTATTTAGCCAATCCTTCGTTGTCCCGTCAGGAAATCCTCGGCGCTATCGCCGATGAACTCGGCGTCCCGACCGATGGCAAAGCCACCCACTCGCTGACCCGCGCCCTGCAGGACGCCCTGATCGAACGTTACGCCGCCGGCAAGCGGGTCGTCGTTTTGATCGACGAAGCGCACGCCATGCCGGCTGAATCGCTGGAAGAAATCCGCCTGCTCTCTAACCTGGAGTCGAAGGCCAACAAGCTGTTGCAGATCGCCCTCTTCGCCCAGCCGGAACTGGAAGAGCGCCTCGCAGCGAACGATATGCGCCAGCTCCGCGAACGCATCACCCAGCACTTCAGCCTGACCCCACTCAAACCACCAGACGTCGCCAACTACATCGAGTTTCGTCTGCGCGCCGCCGGCTATCACGGCCCGAATCCATTCTCGGAACAGGCCGTCAAACTGATTGCCGAGATTTCCGAAGGCCTGTCCCGTCGCATCAACATACTCGCCGACAAGGCGCTGCTTGCCGCTTACTCAAACGGCAGCCACCGAGTCGATAGCGCAGAGATACGAACCGCCGCCCAGGACGCCCGTTTTTCTCCGCTGCAACAAAAAGCTGGCTTCAATGCCAAGCCGCTGCTCTGGGGCATCGCCGGCGCGGCTCTGGCAGCAATCCTGCTCAGTCTGGCCTTTGGCCTTGGCTCGCGCAGCGGCAAATCGACGGCACCGGAAAGCGAAAAACCGGGGGCAACCGCCGAAATTCCGGCCCCCGCAAAAACGCAGCCAATCAAGGCGGTTCAACCTGAAGGCCTGCGCTCCCTCGCACCAGATCGTACCGACCAGCCGGAGAACATCCGCTTCGGGCCGCTCACCCGCCAGCACTTTGCCCAATACGAGCAATGGATAGCGCGTGCACCGCGCCACCATTACTTCATCCAGCTACTGGCGACCGACACCAACCACACCGGAGAAATCGAAGGCTTTCTGGCGCGTGCCACTCAGTTGATCGACCCGGCGGAACTCCGGGCCTATCGCTCCAGCCTCTCCGGGCGCGACCGCGTCGGTGTTATTTATGGCGACTTCCCCAGCCGTGAGGCCGCCGCAGCCGCAATGCAGGCCTTGCCGGAATCAATCAAGGCGGCCCAACCCTTTCCCCGCCAAGTGAGCCGGCTCCACTAGCCAGCGTCCCCGACAAGCCATGAACTTCAGCAGATTACGTGCTAGCATCTTTATGACGATCTGCACACCTTGACCACCCCGTTCAAACAAGGCAAAGCCCGTTGAAAACCGGTTTTTTTAGCGCGACCCTAATCTCCCTGTTGCTGGCCGCCTGCTCAGCGCCGTCGCCACGCGAACCGCTGAAGGGGCATATCAGCGGCGAAACTGTTCAGCCGGCACCCCTCGGCGACATACCCGCGCCCGTGCAACAGACGCTGGCACTGCCCAAGCCACGCGCGACGCCCAAAGCCGAAACCTACAGCGTTGTGGTCAACAACGTACAGGTGCGCGACCTGCTTTTCGCCCTGGCTCGCGACGCCAAAGTCAATGTTGATATCCACCCCGGCATCACCGGGGTCGTGACACTGAACGCCATTGATCAGACCTTGCCGCAATTGCTGACCCGGATTTCAAAACAGGTCGACATGCGCTTTGAAATGGACGGTCCGAATCTTTCAGTCATGCAGGACTCGCCTTTCCTGAAACATTACAAAGTCGACTATGTAAATATGTCGCGCAACGTCACCGGCACGGTGTCGACCAATACCCAGATTGCCACTGGCACCCAGAGCGCCAGCGGATCAAGCGGCACCGGCGGTACCGGCACCGCTGGCGGCAGCAGCGGCAACGTTTCCAATACGCGGATTGATAACGCCTCGAAAAACCAGTTCTGGGAGTCACTGGAAAAAAACATCAAGGATCTGCTGCGCGAAACTGACAAAGTCTTCCCGGAAGGCTCCAGCGAAACCGTCGTCGAACAATCCAGCGCCCAGAACTCAACGGGCGCCGCGGCATTGCCGCAAGGCACCGGCCAGCGTGCGGCACAGGCCATCGCCAACGCCCTTCAGAACAATCCGACACCCGGCTCGTCCAGCCAGGCGGTTGGTAATTCGGTGGTTCGCCGCAACACCTTCCGCGAGGCGGCATCGGTCATCATGAATGCTGAAAGCGGCGTCGTTACCGTACGTGCGACGCAACGTCAGCATGAAAAGATTCAGGAGTTTCTTGATCGGGTAATTAACTCCGCCCGTCGCCAAGTGCTGATTGAAGCAACGATTATTGAAGTGGCATTAAAAGACGGCTACGAGCAAGGTATTGACTGGACGGCATTAAGTAGCGGCGGGATTGTAAAAGTGCTCAGCCGGCAACCCAATGGCCCGGCCAACCTGAGTTACGACAAAGGCAGCAATCCCACAGCGATCATCAATTTGCTGGAGACCTTTGGAACAACAAAAGTACTCTCCAGCCCAAGGCTATCGGTCTTGAATAACCAGACCGCCTTGCTCAAGGTTGTTGAAAATGTGGTTTATTTCAACGTCAAGTCCGAGATATCCGGCACGACTGTGGCAGGCGTTACGCCACCAAAAGCTTTTACGACGACACCACAAACTGTCAGCGTCGGCCTGGTTCTCAGTGTTACGCCACAGGTCAGCGACAATGACTCGGTCACACTGAACGTCAGACCCACCATCACGAGTATCGGCGCAATGGTGCCCGACCCGAATCCGGACCTGATCATTTCCAACCTTGTCCCGCAGATTCGCGTTCGTGAAATCGAATCAGTCATGCGCGTTGCCAGTGGCAATATCGCCATCCTCGGCGGCCTGATGGAAGACAAAATAAGTTATCAGAACCAGCGCATCCCGATTATTGGTCAGGTACCACTCGTGGGTGAATTGGTTAACAGCCGTAACAATCAGGCTCAGAAATCCGAGTTGGTGATTTTCCTGCGCCCTGTCGTCATCAAGGACGCAAGTATTGACGGTGATTACGTAGGGATGCGCGACCTCCTTCCTGACGAGCGTTTCTTTAGTCAGCCCAAGGAAGCGCAACCCTTCAACAACATTTCGCCAAGTCGCTGAGCCCGGATAATGAGCCTGTTGATGGACGCCCTGAAGCGGGCAGAAACAAGCAAACAGGAAGCGGCGCGCACCCTGGCGGGCGGTGACGCCAAGACGACATTTGCTGAAAAGCTGAGTCTTGAGCCCTTGCCAACCGGGCGGCCGAAAGGCCTGATCAACCCGCTGCCCGATCTGGCTACCCACATCGAGGCCGTAGACGCCGATCTTGCCACTGCCAATGCCGCACGCCCTCAAGCAGCGGCCGCAGCCCGCGCCAATCCAACGCCACCGCCGGTTTCTGCAAAGCCCTCAATACCCAATGAGCGCGAGGCAATTCGCAATGCATTTGCGGCAAAGCTGGCCGCCAAGCCGATACCCAAATGGCCGCTCTGGACAGCCTTGGGCGCACTGTTGATTGGCGCCGTGGTCATTGGTGCTTACGTTTGGTATCAGCTGAACAGTATGGGCAGCAACACCCTGGCACCGCCGACTCAACCCAGGCCAGCCAGCCCGACGACTGGCCCAACCACCAGCTCGCCCCTGCCCGCCTTGCCACTCGAACCACCTGCGATTTTTGTGCCTTCCAGCCAGTCGACCGCAGCAGGCAATGCCACGGCCGACGAAAAGCCAATTTTCTCGCCGCCGCGCCCGGCCTATCGACCGGCAAGTAACGCAGTGCCAACCGAGGCCGCGCTTGAAGCGGGCGCCAACGTGCCGATCCGACTCACCCGCACGCGCCCGGAACCTGACGCCAATCTGTTGCGCGGTCACGGCCATGTCGAATCAAATGAACTGGATCTGGCCCGCCGCGACTTTGAACAAGCACTGCGCCGCGACCCGAACAATACTGACGCACTGCTCGCCCTGGCCGCAATCGCCCAACGCCAGGGCAGAGTTGCCGATGCGGAATATCTGCATCAACGGGCAATGGTGGCCAATCCCGGCGACCCTGCCGTGCAGGCAGCGGCAATGGGTGGCACGGCGGCCGGTGCTGACCCGGAGACCACGGAAAGCCGCCTGAAGACCATGCTTGCCGCCCAACCCGAATCAGCCCCTCTCAACTTTACCCTGGGCAACCTGTACGCCCGCCAAGCTCGCTGGTCCGAAGCGCAACAGGTTTATTTCAACGCGGTTGCTGCCGAGGCCGATCACCCGGATTACCTGTTCAATCTGGCAGTCAGCCTCGACCATCTTCGGCAAAGCCGCCCCGCCGCCCAGCATTACCAGCTAGCGCTGGAGGCAGCCAACAAACGTCCGGCCGCGTTCGACCGTGCGCAGGTAGAGAAACGTCTGGCTGAATTGCAGCCTGAGCCACGCTGAACGCCATGAGTATCGCTGCCCCGCAACACCGCCCCCTCGGCCAAATCCTGATTGCGGAAGGCATTCTTTCCGAAGATCAGCTGCGGATTGCGCTCCTTGAGCAAATGAAGCTCAATCAGCCGATCGGCAAATTGCTGGTCTCGCTCGGCTTTGTTTCGGAAGCCACATTGCGCCAGGCGCTCTCCGAGACATTGGGCAAACAGAGTATCGATCTGAAGCACGCGGTGATCGACCCGCAGGCGCTCAAACTGATCCCGCGTGATGTGGCCAAGCGCTATCACCTGCTGCCGCTCGACTACAACCCACAAATCCAGCGCCTGACCCTGGCAATTTCCGACATCAACGATATCGTCGGCCTCGACCGTGTCCGCACCGTTCTGCCAGAAGGCACCGAGATCGAGACGCTGCTCGCTGGCGAATCGGAAATCGACCGTGCCATCGACCAGTATTACGGCTACGAACTGTCGATTGACGGCATCCTGCATGAGATTGAAACCGGCGAGATCGACTGGAAAAGTTTGTCAGCGACCGACAACGAATACAGTCAGCCGGTTGTCCGGCTGATCGATTCGATCCTGACCGATGCCGTCAAGCGCGAAGCGTCCGACATTCACTTCGAGCCGGAAGCCAATTTCCTACGTATTCGCTATCGCATCGACGGCATGCTGCGCCAGATTCGCGCCCTGCATAAATCCTACTGGCCGGCGATGACGGTGCGTATCAAGGTACTTGCCGGGATGAATATCGCCGAAATGCGCGCGCCGCAGGATGGCCGCATCGGCCTCAGCGTTTCCGGTCGTGCCGTCGATTTCCGCGTTGCCAGCCAGCCGACGATCCACGGCGAGAACATCGTGCTGCGTATTCTCGACCGGCAAAAGGGCATCGTCCCGCTGGAAAACCTCGGCCTGACCGAAGAACACCTTTACCAGTTGAAGCTGATGATCGCCCGGCCGGAAGGCATCATTCTGGTCACCGGCCCGACCGGCAGCGGCAAGACCACCACGCTTTACTCGGTGCTCAACCACATCAACGCCGAGGGCATTCACATCATGACCCTCGAAGACCCGGTGGAATACCCGATGGCAATGGTTCGCCAGACCTCGGTCTCGGAAACCGCCAAGCTCGACTTCGCCAACGGCATTCGCTCGATGATGCGGCAAGACCCGGACGTTATCCTGGTCGGCGAAGTCCGTGATGCCGAAACCGCCGAAATGGCTTTCCGCGCCGCAATGACCGGCCACCAGGTTTACACGACGCTGCACACCAATTCGGCGATCGGTGCGGTGCCTCGCCTGCTCGACATCGGCGTGCTACCAGATGTGATGGCCGGCAATATTATCGGCATCGTCGCCCAGCGCCTGATCCGCCGTTTGTGCGATCACTGCAAATCGCCTTATCACGCCGAACCGCACGAGATCCATTTGCTCGGCACGCTTGCCGACAGCCAGCGTCCGGTGCTTTTCCGCCCAACCGGTTGCGAAATTTGTGACTTCCGGGGCTATCGCGGCCGTCTCGCGATCATGGAACTGCTGCGGGTCGATGCCGGCATTGATGAATTGATCGCCCGCCGAGCCACCACCTACGAAATCCGCAACCGGGCCTTGATGCAAGGCTTCCAAACCTTGGCTGACGACGGCCTGCGGCGCGTCCTGAGCGGAACGACCTCGCTGGAAGAATTGGCGCGCGTCGTCGACCTGACCGACCGGATGTAAGCATGCTTTTCGATTACAAGGCGGTCAGCGCAGAAGGGCGAATGATTTACGGGCGACTCGATGCGATTAATGCGGTCGACCTTGAAATGCGCCTAAAAAGGATGGAGCTCGACCTCGTCACCGCGACACAACTGGCGCCCAAAACGCTATTTGGCGGACGCAAAATCCCCCGGCCGGAACTGATCAACTTTTGCTTCCACCTCGAACAACTCAGCCGTGCCGGCGTGCCGCTGCTGGAAGGCCTGACTGACCTGAGAGATTCGATTGAACACCCGCGCTTTCGCGAGGTGATCGCCGGGCTGATCGAAAGCATCGAAGGCGGCCAGACCATGTCGCAGGGCATGAGCGCCCATCCGGATGTTTTCAGCCAGGTTTTTATCAACCTGATCCGGGCTGGCGAAGGGAGCGGCCAACTGCCGGAAGTGCTGGTTAGCCTGACCGAGTCGCTGAAATGGGAAGACGAGCTCGCTTCCCACACCAAAAAGCTATTGATGTACCCGGCCTTTGTCGCCACGATCGTCCTCGCTGCCACATTTTTCCTGATGATTTACATGGTGCCGCAGCTCAAGATGTTCGTGAGAAACATGGGACAGTCCTTGCCGGTGCACACCCAGGTCCTATTTTTCATCTCCGATCTTTTGGTGAACTACTGGTACATCTTCCTGAGCTTGCCAGTGATCGCCGTCGTCATCCTGCAACTGGTGCTGCGCAGCAACCCACTGGCCCGACTACGTCTTGACGGCATCAAACTAGGTCTGCCAGTCGTCGGGCCGATCCTCAAAAAAATCATTCTGTCGCGCTTTGCCAATACCTTTGCCATGCTCTACGCCTCAGGCATCCCCATTCTTGAATCGATCCGAACGACGCAAGATATCGTCGGCAACCTCGCGATGCGCCAGGCGCTGCAGCGCGTTGAGCAATCGATTCGCGAAGGCCGCAACGTGGCCAGCGCCTTTCACGATGTCGGCATGTTCCCGCCCCTCGTCGTCCGCATGCTGCGGGTCGGGGAAAACACGGGCGGCCTGGATAAAGCCTTGCTCAATGTCAGCTACTTTTACACGCGCGACGTCAAGGAATCGGTCAGCCGGGCACAAGCGCTGATCGAGCCCATGTTGACGCTATTCATGGGCGCCTTGCTGGGCTGGATTATGCTGTCGGTGATCGGCCCCATCTACGACATCATCAGCAAGATTAAAACGTGACGAATCGCCGCCTCCTCTATCTCAACACGCACCGTCTCTCGGCTTACGCCTGGCGGCAGGGCAAGCTGCTGCCCGAGGGAATTTTTGAGAACGACGAGGCCGGTTTCAACAGTTTTGCCGACTACCTGCGGAATACGCCAAAAAGCCATTATTCCCTGCTCGCCAATGTTGCAGAGGAAGGACATGTGCTTGAAACGATTCCGTTTCTGCAGGGCCGCGACCGGCAGGCGCTGATCACCCGCAAAATCGGCCAACACTTTCTCGGTACGCCGTTCTCAACGGCCGTCTCGCTCGGTTATGAAAAAGCCAAGCGCAAGAATGAAAATCTGCTGATCTCGGCCCTGACCAATCCGGCACACTTTGAGCCCTGGCTGCACTGCATCAACAGCGCCGCAGCCCCACTGGACGGGATTTATACCGTTGCCCAACTGGGCGGACAACTGCTGAAAAAGCTGGGTGTCAGCAAAGGGCGCTGCCTGTTGCTGACACTGCAGGACCATTCAATTCGTGAAAGTTTTCTGGTTGACGGCCAAACGCTGTTCTCGCGGATGGCACCACTGACCGACAGCAGCATTGCCGGCATTGCCAGCAGCTTTGCGGCCGAGGCCAGCAAGCTGCACCAATACCTGGTTGGCCAACGCCAGGTCGGTCGGGACGAAACACTGCCCGTTTTTATCGCCGCCCATCCACTGGCGTTGCCTTCGGTGGAAGACGCCTGCCCGGATCGGGGCCCGCTGACCTTCGCCTTCATCGACAGCCATATTGCCGCGACAAAGCTGGGGCTGTACACGCCGCCCGAAGACAGTCGCAGCGAAGCGCTCTTTCTCCATTTGCTCGCCACTTCGCCGCCCCGCCAACAATTTGCCGGTGAAGCGCCACGCCATGACTATCGGCTCTCGCAGATTCGCCAGGGCTTGATCGCTATCGGCATCATTGCATTGCTCGGCAGTGTGCTGTTTGCGTCCAAAGAAACGTATCAGGCGGAAACATTCCGCGAGGAAACCCTGACGCTGGCCGCTAGCGAGGCTGACCTCAACCGCCGTTACCAGGAAGTTTCCGCCACTTTCCCGCAACTCGGTATCGACAACGAGACATTGCGCCGCCTGACGACGCGCTATGCCGACCTGACCCGCCAACAACGTCAGCCCGACCAGGCCTTCCGCAGCCTCAGTCGCGCCCTGGATGAAATGCCGAATGTGGCGCTCGACAGCATCGAATGGAAAATCGGCCGAATTTCCGCGTCGACCGCAGCAAGCATTACCGGCGAAGAAGAAATAACAGTCATTCGGGGCACGATCCGCCCGGGGAAAAATGCCAGCACACGGCAGATTCTGGCCAGCTTCGAAGCCTTCGCTGAACGCCTGCGCAGTGATCCAAGCATCAGTCTGAGCGTTCTGCAACAACCCTTCGATCTCGAATCCGGGCGCTCCCTGCGTGGCGGCGACGGTGCCGACGAGATCAGCCAGCCCCGCCAGTTTGCCCTCGAAATCAGCCGAAAAATCGCGCCATGACATTCACCCAACGCGATCTCGTCAAGCTTCAACTACCGCTGATCGGCGCCTTGCTCCTGCTCGTCATCGCCGGCCTGCTCGCCTGGTGGAGCCTGCTTGATGCGCAGAAAGCCGAGCAGCAACGCAACGTGGCAGAAAACAGCAAGAACCAGATCGAACAACGCCTGCGTCAGGTGCGTACTGAAGAGCAAGAGATCAAGGAAAGGGCACAGCTTTTCCAGCAGTTGCAAAAAGCCGGCATCACCGGTGAGGAAAAGCGCCTGGACTGGACGGAGATGCTGCGTGACATTCAAAGCGAGCTGCGGCTTCCCGGCATGACTTACGAATTCGGCGCGCAAATCCCGCTCGACAATGCGGCCACGCTCGATTACGCCTATTTCGCCAGCCCCATGCGCCTGCAATTGCGCCTGCTGCATGAAGCAGACCTGCTCAATTTTCTCGCTCGCCTGCAAAAGGAAGCCAAGGCACTGGTGCTCGTTCGTCGCTGCAAGCTTTCGCCCCAACCCGGCACTGCTGAAGTCCGCGAGGCACAGCCTCAGCTCAGTGCCGAGTGTGAATTGCAGTGGATCACCATTCGTCGTTCGACGCCCCCAAAATGAATGGCTTCCGATCCGCCCTTCTACTAGTACTAGCCTGCGTGCAAAGCCCGGCATGGGCACAAACGGAGCCGCTTGGCAGACTATTTTTTACCCCGCAACAACGCGCCGCACTCGACCGCCAACGCCAGACCAACCCAAATTTCCTCGCGAATACGACAGAAGAGGAAAACAGCCTGACGATCAACGGCGAAGTACGCCGCAGCAACGGCCGCAATACCCGCTGGATCAATGGCGAGGCGCAATGGAAAAGCAGCACCCCCGCCGCTCGGGTGCCCGTCGGCGACACCTTCCACCCAAGCACCGGCGAACGGGAAAGCTTGCTGGGCGAGGGCAGGATTGTGGTTAAGCCAGGTGGCGTCCATCAATGACGCACCACGCCCCCCTAAAAAAACAACGGGGCGTCGCACTCTGGATGCTTTTGGTTGCTGTCATCATGGCAGGTGGTTTTGCCTTTTACAAAACCACCAATATTCAGTTCAATCGAACAGGACACGACGCAAAACTTATGCTTGCGTTGGCTAAGGCCAAGGAAGCGCTGATTGCCTATGCCGTAACTGACAACGACCGTCCTGGCAGTCTCCCATGCCCAGACCTCGCAACCGACAACGCTGGATTCAGCAATTTTCCGGGCGATGGCAAGACCGACATGTTTACTGTAAATCAGTGCCCCACTTACGTCGGCTGGTTGCCCTGGGTCACGCTGGACCTGCCGGAACTGACCGACGATACGGGAACTCGATTATGGTTTGTTCTTGCCCCAGCATTACGCAATCACGATAGCGCCCAGCCGATCAACAGCGACACCTTAACTGGACTACAAGTCGATGGAAACAATGACATTGCGGCGCTTGTCATCGCTCCGCGCGCCCCACTTTCCGGCCAGAATCGCCCTTCAAACAATCCCGCCGATTATCTTGATGGAGAAAACGGCAACGGTAATGACCACAAATACATTTCAGGGCCGCAAAGTGCAGCATTCAATGACATAGTTCTCACCATCACCCGACAGGAATTGATGGCCGCAGTCGAAAAACGGGTGGCAAATGAGCTAAAAAGCTGCCTCAGTCAGCATGCACTTTCTTCTGCCAACACTGACCATCGCTATCCGTGGCCCGCGCCACTCAACGCAATCAGTTTTCAAGGCAAGAGCGGCAGTCTTTTTGGACGAATCCCTGATACCCAGCCAGGTAGTGGTCTGGAAGCTGCGTTGAAGACGAGCATCGCCAAATTGATTGAGGCGCAAACGAAAGTCACCGTGGCCCCAAACGCGACAATTCAGTTAGCTGCCCTGAATGCGTTGAGCGAAGGGATCATTCAAGCCCGCAACCTTTTCGACGCCATTTTTACCAGCACCAACAAAATCAAACTGACGGCTGACGATGCTGTTAACAAACTACTAAACATCGAAAATTCGATAACGCTAGCCGGAAACCGAATCAGTCGTAGTGAGGGCGAAACCATCAGGACGCTGGCTGATGCAACGGATGCAACGCTGGACGCACTGCCGGAGCAACTCGTTGAATCCGGCATTGATGTCTTCCCTTGGGAGTTGGCTCGCCGTAGAACCACCCTCAGCGCAGCCAAAACCATTGCTGAACTGGTCAGCAGCACGCAAGCGATTCAATCGCTGCTCGTTGCGACGACGACACCACGCACCGATATCAGCCCACACCTGGCCGCAGCCACTAGCGCAGCCAATATTGCATATGCGGCGGCACAGGCTGCGGTCCTGACACCGGGCGACACCACCTTGCAGAGCGCCGCACAAGCTGCCGCCAACACCCTGCTTGATGCCTCGGCTTCGCTTGTGAGCAGCGTCGAAGCAAGCCGCATCAATATGCGGGCTAGTGAGGCCGACAACTACGTTGCAGCGTTAGAGGAATTGAAAATTGCCTTGCACGCTTCCACAACTCAGGAAAACAAGACAGCGCTTCTGGTTGCACTAAGTACGACTAAAACATCTATCGAAAGCATCCTTACCGGCGTCCCCGGTGTTACTTCTGCCAAAAACACCACCGTGGCTGTGCTGATAAAGGCCATCACCGAAGCATCGAAGACCCTGCCAGATTACTCGTTGATCGACACTGACACGACAGCCGCGATTAATGAGATCACCTCGCTAACCGCCTTGATTTCCAGCAACGAGGCGGTCGACAACAATGTCAGTCATACCAGTCTGGTTGCCGCAAACTTGATTTATAAGACAGCTCGAACAGGTTTTACGCTGGTCGACACGGCTGCAGTCCGCCCCCTGCAGAGCTCAATCGCCCCTTATGCCGAGACTTTGGGCAACGCTGCGGTCAACATCCATATTTGGGCAAAATCCATTAGCGATAACGCCGCCATCGTCGCACCTCTGGCCAAAGCAATTAGTGTCGCCAGTGGCGTTGATCCTGCCGACGCCAGTGTTCTGGACACCTCCGCCTACAAGATCGCCAGCGATGCCTTGAGCAGCATTACTGGCAAAAATGAGTCCGCCCAGTTATTGCAGGCTTATATCAACGCACCAAACGCCGACAACGAGTCCAAAGCCATCACGGCCCTTGCCGAAACATCGGGCCAGGTCAATGCGGTGATCAACCAAGCCAATGCAATCGACAATTCGCTATCAAGTACCACCGCCAGCGCAACGCCGATCATCTGGCTGTCAAGTCGCTGCGATTTTTTGCTACCCAACTCGGCCAGCTGGTGGAAAAAAAACCTATGGGCGAACGCCGCGTTTTACCAGATTAGCGGCCCCTTACAGGCAAGCCCCGGAAAGCTGACGGTCAATGGCTCCGGCAGCTACCGTTTAGTCACATTACTGGCCGGACGCCGATTGGCGGGCCAAACCCCCGCTACAGCAACGGTTGCCAGTTATCTAGAAGGTATAAATGCCGACCTCACCCGCGATGGCAGTGCAACCTCACCAAGCATTAGTTTCGCCGCAAAGCCCCCATCGGCAACCTTTAACGACCGGCTAGCCTACTGAATCCCTGCCCATGAACGACGCCCCCGCTCCCCAACAAGGTTTTTCCCTGCTTGAACTGACCATCGTCCTGGTCATTGTTGCGCTACTCTCCAGCGGCTTGATGTTTGGCCTCTCCGCTCAAAGAGACGCTGCAGCGAATCGGGATGCCCAAGTGCAAATTGACAATGCCAAAGAAGCATTGCTTGGGTTTGCCATCAGTAACGGTCGGCTACCCTGCCCGGCCAACCCAGCACTTGCTGGCACCGCCACCGGCGCCGGGTTGGAAAACTGTAGTCTGACGCCCGCCGATCACGGCGTCCTGCCCTGGGCAACCCTTGGGCTTCCCGAAACTGACCCGTGGGGCCAGAGACTGACCTACTTCGCCAGCAAGCGGTTCACCGCGGCCCTTACTGCCGGATCACTATGTAGCTTTACGATGGAGAGCGGTGTTGCCCCTAACAATTCGGGAACGGCCAACGTCAAGCTGGCTGGTAGCAGTACCAGCAATATCGCTTCTGACCTTGCTGCCGTCCTTGTCAGCCATGGCGCGCAGGGAGCGGGCGGCTATACAACCAACGGCACAAAAAATGCCGGTGCGGCAGGTGATGAGGCTGAAAACGCCGATCCTGATCAGACATTCATTTCGCGCACGCCGGCTACCGACTTCAATGACCTGCTCATCTGGATTACCCCTGCCCTGCTCAAATCCCGCCTCGTCGCCGTCGGCAAGCTTCCCTGACCCAGTAGTCGCCGCTCCCCAGCGCCTTGACCTCGCCCCCAACGGCTGCCAGACTGCTTTATGCATTCGTTATGAACCGGATCTAAACTCTTGAGCCAGCCAGCCTTCCTTTTTTCCCTGCGCAACGCCGGCATTAATCCGGATGACGATGCCGAGACGCGTCTGAAGAAGTCGTTGCTGATCTTTGCGACTGGCTTGGTTTGCCTCGGTTCCATGCTCTGGCTCTTCCTCTACGGGCAGATGGGGCCGCAGTTTTCGGCGACGCCGCCATTTATTTTCCAGATTCTGCTGGTCAGCAACCTGCTCTATTTTTTCCGCAGCGGCAATTTTGACTTTTTCCGTTATTCGCAACTGGCGCTCTTCCTTTTTGCGCCATTCGCCGTGCAATGGAGTATCGGCAACTTCATTTCCGCCAGTGGCACCAGTTTGTGGGGGCTGTTGGCGCCGATTGGGGCCTTGCTTTTTATCGGCCCCCGCGAGTCCATCGCCTGGTTTATCGCCTACATATTTCTGACCGCGCTCTCCGGGTTTTTTGATTATTTTCTGGCCGACAGCGTCGCAGCCACAACGCCCAAGGTCGCCATCCGGACCAGCGTTTTCTTCTTCGCGCTTAATTTCGCCGCCATTTCCAGCATCGTTTATCTACTCCTGCGCTACGCCGTTCAGGAAAAAGCCAAGGCGCAGGCCAGCCTGGAAACGACCCACCATTTGCTGCAGGAAGAGCAGGAGCGTTCCGAACGTTTATTGCTCAACATCCTGCCCGGTGCGATTGCCGAACGCCTGAAAAATGACAAACAAACCATCGCTGACGGTTTCGCCGATGTCACCGTGATGTTTGTGGACATCGTCAATTTCACCAAGGTGGCTGAGGGTCTGACGCCGCAGCAAGTGTTTGCGATGCTCAATCGGATTTTTTCCTCCTTCGACGAATTGGCCGAGCAGTTCGGCGTCGAGAAAATCAAGACTATCGGTGATGCCTATATGGTTGCTGGTGGCCTGAACAACGAACTGACTAATTACTCAAAGTCCATCGCCGAACTGGCGATTGCCATGCGCGACCTGCTGCGGCGGGATTTCACGGTCAATGACATGCGTCTGGACGTGCGGATCGGCATCGGCACCGGCCCGATCGTTGCCGGGGTACTGGGCAAGAAGAAGTTCATCTACGACCTGTGGGGCGACACGGTCAATCTGGCCAGCCGGATTACCAGTGAGGGCACGCCCGGCATGATTCAGGTGGATGAAATAACCTACCGCCGCCTGGCCGAGCATTTCATTTTCAACGAACCGCAAACGCTGTATCTGAAAGGCAAAGGCAACACGGTGGTATATCGCCTGATCAACCAGCGTGACGATGCGCTCGGACAGGAAGCCCCGTCAGGGTCGAACGGATAGCTGGAAAGCGACTCGCCCGGCCGTGTTTTCGGCCAGCTCAAGGCAATAGCCCGCTGCCGCCGCTTGTTGAGCCGCGTGGTAAAGCCCGATCCCCAGACCATCTTCAGAGTTGACCGGCTCCTGTAACACCCGGTCGGCAAGGTTTTGCACCAGCGGGGTGCCATCATCGGCCACCCGCAGGGTCGCATCGGTAAACGTGACAACAATCTTCAAGCCCGGCTGGCGCTGGCGTTTGGCCAAAGCATTCTGCAGCAGGTTTTCGGCCACGCTGTCGAACAAGCTACCCGGCACCCGCTCGCTGGCTTCCGGCTGGCCACACCAGACAATCCCGGCGGATGAATATCTGTCCTGCAGCCTCGACCACCAGAGGACGGCATCAATTTTTTCCTGAGGCTCAGTTTGCGGCGATTGCAGTTTGTCCAGGGTTACGCTCAAGCGCTCGGTAATCTGCGGCAATTGCCGGCTCAGCAAACTGGCCAACTGTGCCGCATCACCGGGCTGCGAAGCGGCGTAACACAGGCCTTGCATCGATTGCAGGATGTTCTTGACGTCATGCGTCACCCGGGCGCCGGTTTCGTAAACCGCTTGCAGGTAACCCATACGTTGTAACTGATGCGTCTGGCGTTTGACCAGATAAAACTCGGCGGCCAGACGAAGCAACCATTCCACATGCCAACGCATGGAGGGTGATGGCGGGTAACGAAAATAGACCGACAAGACAAGGTCTTCAAACTGGTACAAGTGAGGGTGATAGGTTCGCTCGCCGAGTTGCCCAGCCTTGCCAATAGTCCGCCACGAAACACCCAGCACCCAGGGCGTTTCCTGCAGACGCGCCATCACCGCATCAAGAAACCTGGCCGGGTCAGCTTCCTTCTCACTTTCTTCAGCGAGCTGAACCAGCCACTGTTCAAGCGGCATGCCCACCGACAACATGTAGCGCGAGATAGCGCCACCGATCCCCGAGAAACCGGCCCGCGGATTCCACGCCCAGGCCACCAGCAACAAGGCACCTGCTACGGTCAACGACGTTTTAAACAAAGATTCGACATAGCTGACCTGGCCCACCAGCATATAAGCCAGTGCGCCGAGCACTAAAACAGCGAGCACCAGAAAAACCAGCATCCCGTAGAACAAATCGAAGGCATCACCAGCACGCCGCTGCGGCGCTCGCGCGGGAAAAACCAGCAGCAGCGGCAAGAGAAAGGGCATGAAATTGGCGAGTGGCTCGCGCAGCAACGGGTCAAGCGCGACCACCGGGGAAATTTCCGGTACCACACCAAAGATGGTGAGGCCCACCAGATAACCAAAGGCCAGCAAGTAACCCGCACGTTCAATCCGACGTTCCGTCCACAGCACACGCCCCCCAATCGCAGCCGCCAAAGCCCCGGACCAAATCAGCAAGAGCCAGGGACCAAGAAACCAGGTTGAGGCCAGCACGACCGCAAACAGAATACCGCCTTGCAACGGACTGATTCGCCGCTCCCCCGCCACAAAGGGTTGCCAGATCAAAAACAAACCGAGCGCCACCATCCAGAGCAGGCGAACCGCAGGGATTTGCCAACCTCCGAAGGCCAGCACGTGCAGCATCAGCAAATGCCCTGCCAAGAGCAAATGCGGCCACTCGCCCAAGCGGCGGGTCAATCCGGACATTTTCTTAGCGTCCATTAATGAGACAAACTGTCAATTTTTCGACACTTTTTCATTTGAAGCAGGCAAATTTTGCCAAATTTTCATTGTTTTTTACAGGCACAAATATTGCTGAGTTGATCGGAGAAATTATGAACCGGAGAATGCCATGAAAAACCAACAAGGGGGCTTCACCCTCGTCGAAATCGCCATCGTGCTCGTTATTATCGGACTGTTGCTGGGCGGGGTGCTGAAGGGGCAGGAGCTGATTAATAGTGCGAAGGTGAAGAACTTCATTAACGACTTTAAAACCGTTCCTTTATTTATTTATGGATACCAGGACAAGTTCAAAGCATTACCTGGCGATGATGCAAACGTAACCCCTCACCTAGGCAGCGCGGCCACCACTGCAAACGTTACATTGCTCGCCGTCACCAGCTCAACACAAGGTAATGGGCGCATTGAGGGCAGTTACAACTCAACAAGTGGAACAGATGAGACGGTTGCTTTCTGGCAGCAAGTACGTTTAGCCAACCTGGCCTCAGGGGGCACGGCTTTCACAACTCCCAAAACCGATATGCCGACCAATGCGGATGGAGGTCGCCTTGGTATCCAAAGTACCGCGCCCATCAAGACAATGAGTGGCTCGTACTTTATTTGTTCAGATGGAATTCAGGGAAAACTAGCCAAGCAGATTGACATCACCATGGATGATGGCAATACCGAGGTAGGCTCAGTTCGTGTCGCGGCTGGTCCTTACGCTGGAACTGAACTAACGGCGGTGGCTACGACTGCAATCGTGGATGGCAACACTTATATTGTGTGCTCCGCTTTCTAATCCCCAAGCCCGCCTCCGGCGGGCTTTTCATTTCTGCAGCAGCCGATGCTCCGCTGCCGCAACCGCCTCCGGGTCACCCAGCACCACAACAACATCGCCCGCTTCAAGGCAGGTTTCGGGTGCGGGCTCAATTGCCCGGATGCCACGCCGACGAATCGCACTGACCTCGCAACCCAGGCTATCCAGATCCAGCTCGGCCAAAGTCTGGCCGATGGCAGCTGCGCCGGGCTCAAGCCAGACAGAGTGAAGGCGAAGCTGGTGTTCGGCTTCCTCTTCACGGTCAGTGAGGCCACGATAAAAACCACGCAATAAGCGGTAGCGTTGCGAGCGGGTTTCACGGATACGTTTCAGTACCCGATTGATCGGCACGCCAACCAGCACCAGCGCGTGCGAAGCCAGCATCAGGCTGGCTTCCAGTGTTTCTGGCACGACTTCCGCAGCCCCAGCCTTGGCGAGACGCCCCATGTCGCGCTCGTCAATGGTACGAACGACAACGGGCAGATCGGGGCGCAACTCTTGAACGTGATGCAAGACTTTTTCGGCCAGGGGCGTATCGCTCATGGTGACGATGATCACGCTGGCCCGCATCAAGCCGGCGGCAATCAGGGCATCCTTGCGCGTCGCGTCGCCAAAAACTACGCTTTCGCCACCGGCCGCCGCTTCGCGTACCCGGTCCGGGTCAAGGTCGAGGGCGATGTAGTTAACGCCCTCCTGGCCAAGAAAACGCGCCAAATACTGGCCATTGCGACCAAAACCACAAAGGATGGCGTGTTTTTCGGTGCCCATCGACTGAACGGCGATCTTGGTCAGATGCATGGAGCGCATCAGCCATTCACTGGCGACAAAGCGCATCACCAGCTTTTCGCTGTAATGCACGATAAACGGCGCAGCGAGCATGGAGAGGACCAAAGCGGTGAGCGCGACCTGTTCGACCGCTTTGGGCATGTGGGCGACTTCACCGAGCAAGACAAAGCCGAACTCACCACCGGCACAAAGCCAGAGCGCCGAGCGAATGGCGTTGCCGGGCGTCGCCCCCAGGCGCCAGGAGAGCAGGCCGACCACCAGGCCTTTGATCAGCAGCAAGCCGATCAGCACAAGGATCACTTGCCACCAGTGTCCGACCAGAATATGCAAGTCGAGCTTGACGCCAATGGTGACAAAAAACAGCCCCATCAGCACATCGCGGAAAGGCTTGATGTCCTCTTCCACCTGCAGGCGATATTCGGTTTCGGAGATCAGCATGCCGGCGACGAATGCGCCCAGCGCCAGAGACAAACCGGCCAACTCAGTCAGCGCGGCGAGGCTGAGCGTAATGAGCAAGACGTTGAGCACAAACACTTCAGAGGATTTGGCCCGAGCCACGATATGAAACCATTTGCGCATCAGTTTCTGGCCAAACACCAGAATCACCGCCAACACGACAACCGCTTTGAGCAGCGCGACGCCCATCAGCATGGCCAGCTTTTCCGGCGGTTGCGTCAGCGACGGAATCAAGACCAATAAGGGCACCACGGCCAGATCCTGAAAGAGCAGGACGCCCATCACTTCGCGGCCATGCGCCGAATCGAGCTGCATACGTTCGGCCAGCAGCTTGGTCAACACAGCGGTGGAGGACATGGCGAAGACGCCGCCCAAGGCGATACCGAGTTGCCAGCCAACGCCGAACAGCATGACCAGGCCGGTGGTCAGGACCATCGTGATCGCCACCTGCAACAGCCCCAGCCCGAACACGATGCGCTTCATCGTGTACAACTTGGGCAGTGAAAACTCCAGACCGATCGAGAACATCAGGAAAACAACGCCGAATTCCGCGAGATATTCGGCGCGATGGACGTCAGCCATCAGATTAAAGGCGTGCGGGCCAATCAGGCTGCCGACCAACAGGTAACCAAGGACCGGCGGCAGGTTGAAACGGCGGCAGATCACCACGGCAAAAACCGAGGCACCTAACAGCAGGAGGACGAGGGATAGTGCGCTCAAGGGGCGTTTCGCGATTCAGGTATACTTGGGCCATCATAACCGTAGGCTGCCCATGATCCCAAGCCCAAGCACCCATCGTTTTTCGCCGGAACGCGCTCTGGCCTTAGGTCGCCAGACACTGAGCATCGAGGCTGCTGCGGTCGACGCATTAAAAAGCCGAATAAATGGTGATTTCGCCAAGGCCGTCGAGCTCATTTTGCTCAGCCACGGCCGCTTGATCGTCAGCGGCATGGGTAAATCCGGCCACATTGCCCGCAAGATCGCGGCCACGATGGCCAGCACGGGCACCCCGGCTTATTTCGTCCATCCAGCCGAGGCCAGCCACGGCGATCTCGGCATGATTACCCGCAACGACGTCCTGCTTGCCCTCTCCAATTCCGGCGAGACGGAAGAGTTGCTACGCATTGTGCCGCTAGTCAAACGGCAAGGTGGACGACTGATTTCCATGACTGGCTCCCCAACATCGACGCTGGCACGCGAATCCGATGTACACCTTGATGCCGGTGTCGAGCAGGAAGCCTGCACGCTTAATCTGGCGCCCACCGCCAGCACCACTGCTGCGCTGGCACTGGGCGATGCGCTGGCGGTTGCCTTGCTTGATGCACGCGGCTTCGGGCCGGATGACTTTGCCCGCTCGCACCCGGGCGGCTCGCTCGGCCGTCGCTTGCTGACCCACGTCAGCGACGTCATGCGGCCTCTCGATAAAGTCCCGGCCGTAACGCCCGAGACGGGCATTACCGATGCCATTGTCGCGATGTCCCGCGGCGGTCTCGGGCTGATTGCCATTACCGACCCGCTGGGCAAGGTACTGGGTATTTTTACCGACGGCGATTTGCGCCGCGCCTTCGAAAAACGCATCGATCTGCAACAAGGCAATATCGCCTCCGTCATGCATCCGGCGCCGCATACCATCAGCCCCAACCGCCTCGCTGTCGAAGCTGTTGAAATGATGGAACGCCTGCGCATCAACGGTTTGCTCGTCGCCGACGCCGATGGCCAACTAGCCGGCGCCCTCAATATGCATGATCTCTTTACTGCCAAGGTTATTTAATGGATGCCAAGTTGGACACCGAATTGAACGCAAAATCGGACGCAAAATCCCGCGCCACTCATATCAAACTGGTTGCTTTCGATATCGACGGCGTGATGACCGATGGCGGCCTGCACTACACCGATGATGGCGGCGAGCTCAAGACTTTCAATGTCCAGGACGGGCTTGGCCTCAAGTTCATGCAACGGGCGGGATTCGAGCTGGCCATTGTCACCGGCCGCACCTCCGGCGTGGTCGCGGCGCGCGCGGCTGATCTTGGCATCACGCATGTTTTTCAAGGTGTCGCCGACAAGCGCGTTGCGGTGAGCGCTCTGCTCGAAAAGCTTGGCCTGGAATGGCCGGAATGCGCCTTCATGGGCGACGATGCGATTGATCTGCCGGCAATGAGCAAATGCGGTCTGGCCATTGCCCCGGCCAATGCGCGCCCCATCGTCAAGCAACACGCCCATCTGATTACCGATGCCAGCGGCGGGCAGGGTGCGGTCCGCGAGGCGATCGAGTTCATCCTTGCCGCCCAGGACAAACTGGATGCCGCTTTCGCCCCATATCTGATGCCGCAATGAAAAATTTGCCGAGCCAATTGTTCCCGATCATTCTGCTGGCATTGCTGGCCGGGCTAACTTTTTGGCTTCAAAAGACGGTCGGCGGAGAAGACCCCAAACCCGACGGAAAACTCCGCCACGACCCGGATGCGATTGCCGAAAACGTCGTTGTTCGGCGTTTTGACGAGACCGGGAACGTCAAATTTCGCCTGATTGCCCCACATCTGGTGCACTTTCCCGATGATGACAGTTCGGAGTTGAAGTCGCCTACCCTGATCAGCTACCGGCCCGATGCGCCGTCCGTGACAATATCGGCGGATAACGCGAGAGCCAGTTCCAAGGGCGACACCATTTACCTTTGGGACAACGTCAGCATCGTGCGTGCAGCAACGCCGGATCGCCCGGAAATGGTTGCTCGCATGCCCGACCTGACGACGCAACCCGACGCCGGTTTTGCTTTCACCAACAGCCCGGTTGAAATCACTCAGGGGCAGTCCTGGATCAAGGGCGTTGGCGCGCACCTTGACAACAATACCTCCATTCTCGTTTTGCAATCACAGGTCACCGGCCTTTACATTCGACCCAAGGCAACCCCATGATCCTTCGCTTCCTGACGCTTTCCCTTTGCCTTCTTGCCACCCAGAACGTACTGGCCGAAAAGGCCGACCGTGACAAACCGATGCAGCTCGAAGCCAATCGGATCACGATTGACGACGCCAAGAAGATCCAGATTCTCGAAGGAGACGTTTTGGTCACCAAGGGCACGATGTCGCTCAAGGCAGACCGGATTGTGATCACCGAAGATCAGTATGGCTTTCAAAAAGGTACGGCCTTTGGCGGGAAAGACGGACTGGCCCGCTTCCGGCAAAAACGTGAAGGCGTCGAAGAATATGTCGATGGCGAAGCTGAACGGATCGAATACAACTCCAATAGCGAAGTTGCCGAGCTGTTCCATCGCGCTTGGGTGAAGAGTGGCGAAGACCAGGTCAGAGGCGATTACATCCGTTATGACGCAGTCAGCGAAAAGTATCTGGTCACCGCCGGCGAGAACCGCGACCCGAAGGGCCCGCCGGCCCGCGTTCGCGCCATTATTCAACCGAAAAACAAAAGTACCGAGTCTGATCGCAGCGCCGCACCGAGCGGGCGACTTGAGTTAAAAGGAGCTGCGGGACTGAATCAACCAGCCGCACAAAAATAGTGCATTACCGGTATTGAATAGTTCAAAAAACCTCATCATCTGCGGCTTTGCAAAGCCGACAAGCGACTGATTTAAAGAAGAATTCAACGATTTGTGCACCGCACAAAAAAATCCTTGACTTTGTAACAATCAAATCTATAATTACTCGCATGGTGCAGCGCAACATCGCCTCAAAAACGCTGCCAAGGTTTTTTCTGTTTCGCTAATGTTCCGCACAACTTTTTACTTAGGAGATTTCCCATGTTCAAGACCCCCGAGCAATTCGCTTCTGCCAACAAGGCAACCGTTGATTCCCTGCTGTCCCTGGCCAACACCGCACTGGCTTCTGCCGAGCGCATTGCTGCCCTGAACCTGAACACCGCCCGCTCCGTTCTGGAAGACTCCGTCTCCGGCGCCAAGGCCCTGATGAGCGCCAAGGATCCGCAAGAAGCCATGGCAATCCAGGCTTCCCTGACCCAGCCGAACGTTGAGAAGGCCGCTGCCTACTCCCGTAGCGTGTATGAAATTTCTGCCCAGACGCAGGAAGAGCTGTCCAAGATGGTTGAAGCCCAATTCGGTGACTTCCAGAAGACTGTTGCCGGCCTGCTCGACAAGGCTGCCAAGTCCGCTCCGGCTGGTTCTGATGTCGCCGTTGCTGCCGTCAAGAGCGCCATTGCTGCTGCCAGCTCCGCTTTCGACAACATGAACAAAGCTGCCAAGCAAGTTGCTGAAATGGCCGAAGCCAATGTAGCTGCTGCGACCAACGCAACCGTCAAGGCTGCTGGCACCGCCACCAAGAAGGCTGCCAAGTAATTTGCCAGCAAGAGCCTGCGCCTGACGGCGTGGGCTTTTTTTCTGCCTCAAAAAACCAGTACTGGAGACTAAAAGATGAGCAACCCGAATATTGAACAACTGACCGCTGCCCAGAAAGCCAACGCAGAAGTCATGATGGCTCTGCTGCAATCCGCTTTCAACGGCGTCGAGCGCCTGACCGCCCTGAACATGGCCGCCACCCGCGAACTCTTCAACAACTCCGTCGCCAGCTCACAGCAACTGTTGAGCGCCAAGGATGCCAAGGATGTTGCCAAGCTGAACAGCGAACTGGCTCAGCCGAACGTCGACAAGCTGATGGAATACTCCCGCAGCGTGTATGACCTGGTTGCCAGCATGCAGAAGGAAGTCACTTCTGTCATGGAAACCCAGTACAGCGCCTTCACCAAGAACGCTTCCAGCGCTGTCGAGAAAGCCACTGCCGGCGCACCGGTCGGTGGTGACGTGTTCGCGGCCACCATGAAGTCCATGCTCGGCGCCTCCACCAAGGCTTTCGACACGATGACCTCGATGACCAAGCAACTGACCGACATGGCTGAAACCAATATGCAAGCTGCTGGCAAAACGGTCAGCAAGACCGTTAGCGCAACTGCCGCTGCCGCCAAGAAGTCCGCCAAGTAATTTCGGCGCTTCTGCTGCAAATAGAAAGCCCGCGAAATTCGCGGGCTTTTTTACGTCGACCGTAAACGGCAGGAAACCCGAGGGTTATCGTCAGCTAGCCCGCGCCAAACTTTGTTTGGGTTGCCACGCCGACAGTAAGGCGCCCGGATTAGGGCCGCCAAGTCCAGTGAATACCGCGCCGCTCAATCTCCAGCCGGATTTCTTCCATCGCTTTTTCCACCAGCGCAGGCTCGCCTTCGACGCCCAGTTCCAGATGGCGGCGCTCGGTGCCGTTTAGCGAGGGCAGCGAGAACAAGCGAAGCGTCGGGTATTCATCGACGATGCGTTCCATCAAATCAAGCAGCGCACTTTCGTAGGCGTTCGGCCCGGTCAGCAGAAAAGCTTTTTCCAGCTTGCCATCAACGGGCTGAAAGAAGTCGGCATAAAATCGGTCGAGCGCCCATTCGATCATCGGGTGGGCCATCTGGGGGAAGCCCGGCACAAAATAGTGCTCGTGAATCATGAAGCCAGGAATCCGGTTGAAGGGATTGGGCAAGATTTCGACACCGGCCGGGAAGGTCACCAACTGTTTGCGTTGCTCGGTGATTTCCTCGCTGGCAAAGCGCACCTTGAGCTCTTCAAAACCGTCCGGATGGAGTTCCAGGCCAACGCCCAGCGCAGCGGCCACGGCCTGGCGCGTATGGTCGTCCGGTGTGTTGCCGATACCACCGCAGGAAAATACGACATCGCCAGCGGCCATTGTGCGTTTGAAAGTAGTGGCCAGTCGCGCCCGGTCATCACCGAGATATTCGACCCAGGAAAGCAGCAGCCCGCGCTTGCCGAGCATTTCGGCAATCTTTGCGAAGTGTTTGTCCTGGCGTTTGCCGGACAGAATTTCATCGCCAATGATGACGGCGCCAAAGGTACGGCTCATTCACGTTCTCCCACGATAGTAACGATGGCGCCGCCACGCGAGCGACGCAGGGTTTCCAGCCCGTAATGAACGAATGATAGCGCGGCCAGCGCGGGCACCGGCAGGCCGATGATCGGGATATGGGCGAGCAGCGCCATGGTCAGGCCGAGCATGAACATCGAGCCTTTGTGCTGGCCGCGCAGTGTTTGCCACTCGACTTCCGTCGCGTGCATCGACAGCGCGTCGTAGGCAAAGGTGCGGCGATTGAGCCAGGCCATCAGCAGCAGGGGCAGGATCAGCGAAAGGCCGGGGATGATCCACAGGGGCAGCGTCAGCAGCCAGCCGGCAATGAACAAAATTGAGGCAAAAATGCTGTTGACCGCAGCAGCCGTGAAACTGTCCTTGCCCATCGGCGCGACGTCGCGGTAATCGGTTTCCGCCAGCTGTTTAAGCATCAACGGCATGATCACGATAGCGGCGAGTAGCGAGGTGGTCAGATAGGCCCCGGCGAAAATTGCCATCCAGGCGCCGGTGTAGGCCAGCACGGTGGCCAGCCAGGCGACGCCCCAGCCGATCAGGATGGTCATTGGTGGATTGCCGAGCAGCCATTCCACCAAAAGCCCCAGGCCCCAGACGGCGAGCGCCACCCACAAAACGAGAGAGAACAACGCCGGCGCCAGCACGTAGAGCCAGATTCGGCCCCGGCGCAGGCTGGCAAAACTGCGCATCAGCGCGAGAACGACATCAGCCAAATTGAATTCCCTCCCATTGTTTTTGCAGCCGTTTGACCGAGACCGGCACCGGCGTCCGAAGTTCCTGCGCGAACAGGCTGACCCGCAATTCTTCCAGCAGCCAGCGGAATTGCTCGATCTGCGGATCGATACTGCCGAGCTTGGCAAGCTGCGTCAGCCGCCGTTCGTAGTTGGTCCATAGCGGCGCGTATTCGGCCATGGCGCGGGCATCGCGGGTCGGGTCGGCCTTCAGTTTGTCGAGCCGGACCTGAATCGCCTTGAAGTAGCGCGGGTAGTGTTGCAGGCGCTCGAACGGGGTTTCGGCCACGAAGCGTTTGCCCATCAGGCGTTTCAGCTGCGCTTCGATGTCCTGCAGCGCTGCAGCGTGCGCCTTGAAGGCGGGCATTTTCTTGGTGACTGCCTGCCATTCGGTGAGCACGGCGCCGACCATCCGGCAAACCTCCTGCATGATCAAACCGAGCCGCGCCTTGCTTTCGGCGCAACGGCTCTTGAAAGCTTCCGGCGTCGTCGGCAGCGGTTCGCTCAGGCAGGCGCGCTCGAAAGTGAGGTCGATGATCTGCCGCTTCAAATCCTCGGCGCTGCCCAGCGCCATGAACTGCATGCCCATCTGCGACAGGCCCGGCACGTTCTTGTCGAGATACTTCACTTGCTCGCGCAGCTGCAGCATGAACAGCCGCAGCAGGCCGGCGCGATGCGCCTTGGCGGCCTCCTCGGCAGAGTCGTAAACCTTCAGGCTGACGGTTTCGCCCTCGTCCGACAGCGCCGGATAGCCAAGCACGGTCTGGCCGGCGACCGGCACTTCCATCAGCTCAGGCAGTTCGCCAAAGGTCCAGTCGGTGAGCTTGCCGTATTCGGAAGGCGTTTCGTGCAACTCGGCGAATTCCTGCTTGGCTTCCCTGCCCCAGTCGGCGCGTAGCTGCACCAGGCTGCGATTCATGTCGAGCTGGCGGCCGTGCTCGTCGATCAATTTGTAATTCATCGAAAAATGCAGCGGCAACACGTCCGGCCGGAAGGCATCCGGCGTCACCGCCCAGCCACGAGCATTCAGGCCACGGGCTTCGAGGATGTAGTCGATCAGCGGTGGAATCAGGCCCGGCGCCAGCTTCTTGTCGTTGCCGGCGACGGTCGACACGAATTCTTCAACAAATTCCGGCACCGGCACCAGCTTGGCGCGGATTTTATGCGGCAGCGTCTTGATCAGCTGCACCAGCTTTTCCTTGAGCAGGCCGGGCACCAGCCACTCCATGCGCGCCGCCGGAATCTGATTCAGTTGCGCCAGTGGCAGGGTCAGCGTCACGCCGTCACGCGGCGAGCCGGGTTCAAAATGGTAAGTCAGGCCGTATTCAACGCCGCCGACTTTCATCTGATGCGGGAAGGCCTCGGTCGTCACGCCTGCCGCCGAATGGCGCATCAGGTCGTCTTTCGACAGATAAAGCAGCTTGGCATTCTCGCGCTCGGCCTCCTTGCGCCAATGATCGAAAGTGGCGCCGTTGTGGATGCCTTCGGGAATGATCGAGTCGTAGAAGGCGAAGATCAGCTCGTCATCGACCAGCACATCCTGCCGGCGCTGCTTGTGTTCGAGGTGTTCGATCTCGCGGATCAGCTTCTGGTTGTGCTGGAAGAAGGGCCAGCGCTTGGCGAAAGCCTCGTCGATTTCTTCGCCGACCAGCCCCTGGCGGATGAAGATTTCGCGCGATTCGGCCGGTGCCAGCGGGCCGTAATGGATGCGCCGTTTCGGGTTGATCACCACGCCGTAAAGCGTCGTCCGCTCCCAGCCGGAAACCTGCATCGACTTCTTTTCCCAATGGGCGTCGAAGTAGCTGCGCTTGATCAAGTGAGCGCCCACTTTCTCCAGCCAGTCCGGTTCTATGCGGGCGATGCAGCGGCCGAAGAGGCGGGTCGTCTCGGTGATCTCGGCCGCCATGATCCACTTGCCGGCCTTTTTCTGCAGCGGCGAGGACGGATGGATCAGGTAGCGAATGCCGCGGGCGCCGAGGTAATAGCCGGATTCGTCGGATTTGCAGCCGAAGTTGCCGAGCAGGCCGGCGAGCAGCGCCTGGTGGATGGCATCGAAAGTGGCGTTGGTCATTTCACCCATGCCTCGCCCGGTCTCAGCCTTCACGGTTACGGCATTGCCGGCGCCCTTATCGCCATCCGTTGAAGGCCGAGCATGTGGCGTCACCCAGCCCAGCTCCGCCACCATCGCATGCAACTGCCCATGCACCTCGCGCCATTCGCGCAGGCGCAGATACGACAGGAAATGCGCGTGGCAGTTATCGATCAGCTGCTTGTTCGATTTCTTGTGCTCAATCGCGTTGTTGTACCAGTCCCACAATTTCAACCAGCCGAGGAATTCCGACTTTTCGGCGGTGAACAACTTGTGCTTTTCATCCGCCGCCTGCTGGCGATCCTGCGGCCGTTCGCGCGGGTCTTGCGCCGAAAGGCCGGCGGCGATCACCATCATCTCCGGCAGACAGCCAAGATCACGCGCCGCGACCAGCATCCGGCCGATCCGCGGATCGAGCGGCAAGCGGGCCAGCGACTGCCCAATCGGCGTCAGCGCATTGTCGTCATTGACCGCGCCGAGTTCCTGCAACAGCGCGTAGCCGTCGGCAATCGCCTTGGCCGGCGGCGGTTCGATGAAGGGGAAGCTCTCGACATCGGTCAGGCGCAGCGACTTCATGCGCAGGATGACGCCGGCCAGCGACGAACGCAGGATTTCCGGATCGGTGAACGGCGGGCGGGCGTTGAAATCCAGCTCGTCGTACAGGCGGATGCAGACGCCCGCAGAAACCCGGCCGCAGCGCCCGGCCCGCTGTCGCGCCGCCGCCTGCGATATCTTCTCGATCTGCAACTGCTCGACCTTGTTGCGGTAGGAATAGCGCTTGACCCGCGCCAACCCGGTATCGACCACATAACGTATGCCCGGTACGGTGAGCGAGGTTTCGGCGACATTGGTCGCCAGCACGATGCGCCGCGCCCCCGAGGGCTTGAAAATGCGGTCCTGATCGCCCGCCGACAGCCTTGAAAACAGCGGCAGAATTTCGGTATGCGGCGGATGCCGTTTGCGCAAGGCTTCGGCCGCCTCGCGGATTTCGCGCTCGCCGGGCAGGAAAATCAGCGTATCGCCGGGGCCGAGGCGCGCCAGTTCATCGACGGCATCGGTAATCGCGTCGTACAAATCGCGCTCGTCGTCTTCCTTTTCCAGATCGGCGACCGGCCGGTAACGCACATCGACCGGATACAGCCGGCCAGAAACTTCGATCACTGGCGCGCCGCTGAAATGCTGCGAAAAGCGCTCGGCATCGATCGTCGCCGAAGTGATGATCACCTTCAGATCCGGCCGCTTCGGCAACAACTGCTTGAGGTAGCCGAGCAGGAAATCGATGTTCAGGCTGCGCTCGTGCGCTTCGTCGATGATGATCGTGTCGTAGGCATTCAGATACGGGTCGGATTGCGACTCGGCGAGCAGGATGCCGTCCGTCATCAGCTTGACCCAGCTCTCGGCGGTCGACCGATCCTGAAAGCGGATTTTGACCCCGACGCCAGCCCCAACCTGCGTCTTCAACTCCTGTGCCAGCCGCGTCGCCACCGAACGCGCCGCCAGCCGCCGCGGCTGGGTGTGGCCGATCAGCCCGCGCGCCCCGCGCCCGAGCTCGATACAAATCTTCGGCAACTGCGTTGTCTTGCCGGAACCGGTTTCGCCACAAACAATCACCACCTGATTTTTCGCAATCAGCTCGGCAATCTCGCCCCGCCGCTCATTGACCGGCAGATCTTCCTGATACTCGGGCTTGGGTAATCGGGCTTGCCGCGCCAGCACCGCCGCCCGCGAGCGCTCGACCAGCGCCGCCAGATCAGCCTGCAGTTTTTCGCGCTTTTCTCCGGTTGACCGCAGCAAGTCCCGTTGCAAGGCGCGCAGGCGCTTCACGTCACTGGTCAGACAAAAATTTTCCGGGACATCGGCCCGGTTGCTGCTCTTTGTATTTTTCATCGCTTCAAACATCTAATGGGCTAAAACGCCCCGACCGCACCGATTCAGCACCTGCGTATAAGTCACAATGAGCTGGATAGGAATTATTGAAACTGAAGGCGCTAATCCTGCGCTCAACTGAACCTGCGCGAACAGCCGCTCGGGCCAGGTTAGCGCCACGTTGGGCGCATCAGTAATGGAACCGTAATTGAGCAATCAACAGGTCGTCACCTTCAACGCGGTACACCATGCGATGCTCATCTGTGATGCGGCGTGACCAGAAGCCTGAGAGCGCATGCTTCAACGCTTCCGGTTTGCCAATGCCGGCGAACGGCTCTCGTTGTATTTCACGAATCAACTTGTTGATCCGATCAACCATGCGCCTATCTTGCTTTTGCCAGTAGAGATAATCTTCCCAAGCCTCATCTGCAAAAATCAGCTTCACTTAGCCAGTTCCCGCTCAACGCCCTTTCCCGCACTCAGTTGTGCAGCGGCCGAGAGAAGGCGCTTGGCGTTAGATGGGGTGCGCAAGAGGTAAGCCGTTTCCTCAAGTGCTTTGTAATCCTCAAGCGAGAGCATCACCACGGCCTGCTCGCCGTTGCGGGTGATGATCAAGGCCTCGTGGTCCTCACAAACCCTATCCATAGTGCTGGCAAGATTTGCGCGAACAGAAGTGTAGGTCATTGCATCCATGTTGAACCCCCGGAATATGTACGCCTTAATGTACATATCAAACTACTAATTGTCCAGCGAAGGCCTACGAACAGGACACCCAACTCATGACTGCAATGGAGCTGCGGGAAAACCTGCGCAGGACTTTAAGTTCAAACGTTACCCATATTTCAAAACACGGGCTCTGGCTACTGCTCTGTTGCTCGATATTGATCTTTCGCTCAAGGCCATTCGTCACCCCGAAGCATTGCCTTTGGTGTCCAAAGCCACAGGCTGATACCTGCGGCGTCAAACATCCAGCGGGCTAACCACGCCCCGACCACCTCGGTTCAGGACATGCGTGTAAATCATCGTGGTCTGCACATCGGCATGACCGAGCAATTCCTGCACGGTACGAATGTCGTAACCGGACTGCAGCAAATGCGTTGCGAACGAATGACGGAACGTATGCGGCGTCGCCAGCTTGGCAATGCCACTCGCCACCACCGCCTTCTTTACGGCGCGCTGCAACAGCTTTTCATCAATATGATGCCGCCGCTCCGCACCACTGCGCGGATCAATCGAGTAACTACCCGAATTGAAAATGTACTGCCAAGCCCAGTCGACCGCAGCATTCGGATACTTTCTATCCAGCGCATCGGGCAAATAAACAGACGCCATGCCCTTGGCTCTATCTTCCTCATACAAGCACTGACGTATTTTAAGGTGTGCCCGCAAGGCTTCAACCAGCGACTGCGGCAACATGGTGACGCGGTCCTTGGCCCCCTTGCCGTCACGAATCAAAATCTCGGCCTGCTCGAAATCGACATCCTTCACCCGCAGCCGAACACACTCCATCAAGCGCATGCCGGTACCGTAAAGCAAGCGCGCCATCAAGCCGTAAACGCCGCTCATCCCATCCAGCACCGAAACCACTTCCTGACGCGTCAGCACCACCGGCAAACGTTGCGGCGTTTTTGCCCGGACGACGTTATCCAGCCACGGCAGATTGATCGCCAAAACTTCGCGATACAAAAACAACAAGGCCGACAGCGCCTGATTCTGCGTTGACGCAGCCACCCGCCCCTCAACCGCCAGATGCGTCAAAAACGCCTCAAGCTCCGCCACCCCCATGTCCCTGGGGTGACGTTTGTCATGGAACAGGATGAACCGGCGAATCCATTGGACATATTGTGTTTCAGTCCGGATACTGTAATGCTTCAACCGAAGACGATCACGCACCTGATCGAGAAGCTTCGGCGGCTGCGGGGCTACAGGTGTCTCGTTAGTCACTATATTTCTGCACTGGCAAATGGAATCAAAATGTTAGCAGCTTATTTTAATTTTTATACACCTGAGCGCGTGGAAGTAGACACCGTTTTAGGTGTCTACTAAACGTTAGGCGTTAGCGCCTTCGGCTCACGGACCATTCGTCGACAAACTTTTTAACCGGCACTGAAAAATATGATCGCGAACCAAATTGACGTTCTAGCCATCTGGTCTGAGCTATGCAAAGTATTTGCCGCAAGTAGCGTCGTGCAGCCCAGTAAGGAGGACTTGGCCCTTTCGCTTCAATCTTGGAAGAACGATCATGTGACGCTCTGTGCAAATTCACCGAGTTGGAGGGCCGCAAGCAAGCTCACGGCCACGCTTTCAACTGCGGCGCTGAAGAGTCTTCTCGATCTTGCCAAGGTCAACGCCACACATATAAACAGCCATCTAACGTTCACAATTGGTTCGGTCGTGTCAGTTCCGCTGGCCATCTACGGTCTCTTCCGAGAGCCTTTGTCCGTCCTACTTCAAAGGTCCGGCGCGTTTGGCACTGGCGGGCTGGTCGTTGCCGTGGTCGCGGGTTTTTGGCTTATCTATGCTCTATGGAAAAGCAAGTGGCAGTCAATGGAACTGCAGACTTTTCTTGAGACATCAATCGCGTTGAAGTCCGCCGACGGCAAGGAACTTCCATGATGCCTAACCCTTCCATCGAGAGGACGTCACAAGGGCTACGCCCTTGCGCCGCCTCTCATGTCGAACGTTATGCCGCAAAGCACTCAGCCGACTAGGGACTCGACACAACATGAAAAATCAATCTGTTCAGGCGCTGCTTGAAGACATCCGTCTTGTGAGCGAACAAAACTATGAGATCGTCGAGGCCGTTCGAGCCTTGGTACAGAAGACTTTTGAAACAACTTCGGAAGAGATTAAGTACGGCGGCATCCTGTTTCGGTCGGGAGTTCAATTTGGTGGGGTCTTCGCCTACAAAACGCACGTAACCGTCGAATTCAGGAACGGCGCAAAGATCACTGACACTTTCGGGTTTCTTGAAGGGTCGGGAAAGGGGCGTCGGCACGTCAAGTTGATGTCTGTCGCTCAGATCAAGGACAAAAAGTTGGCTCAATACTTATCGCTTGCTTTGCAGGCCTCTAAACAGGACGACTCATGAAACTAGCAGCCTGTCGGACTACTGCAGTGCAAATGGGATAATGCGTACCTGCCCACCGAAACCCGTCCGAGAAATGAGCCGCTTCCACCCGTTGACCGCCAGACCGGCTACCTGCTTCCCCCTCGGTCGATGAATGGCTCCCGGAAGACCACCTGCCCGTTTATTGTTGAAGTGGTTGATCGGCTCGATGTTAGCGCCTTGGAAAGCCTACGCAGGTCGGGGCAGCGCGGCGTATCACCCCTCCGTGTTGCTGGTGTGGTGTATGGGTACGCCACCGGGTGTCTCGAGCCGGAAGCTTGAACGGGCAACCTATGACTCGGTGGCATTTCGCTTCATTGCGGCCGGCACGCACCAGACCATGACACGCTGGCGACTTTTCGCCGACGCTTTCTCGACGAGTTGGCCGGGCTGTTCGTGCAAGTGCTGGAGATGGCGCAGGAAATGAAGCTCCTGAAACTGGGCACCATCAGTCTGGATGGCACCAAGGCAGAGCCTCCCGCCACACGCCCTGTCGCTGGCCACATTGAACAGTTGGAAATCCAGCTCAAAGCGGAAGTCGCGTCTTTGCTGGCGCTGGCCGAACAAGCCGACCAATCGGCGGTGCCGGACGGGATGAATTTACCCGCGGAAATTGCTCGGCGCCAGGCACGACTGGAAGCCATGGCGGCAGCCAAGGTCAAGATCGAGGAACGAGCCAGGCACGCTTCGAGAAAGAACAGGCCGAGTACGAGGCCAAGCTGGCGCATCGCGAACAGAGGCCAGGAGCGGCAAAAGCCCGGCGGCAAGCCGCAAACCGCCGGTTGCCGGGCCGAAGGCGCAAGACCAGCTATCTGACCGATGAGCAATCCCGCATCATGCCGGTGCCCGGCGGTGGTTTTAACCAAGCGTACAACGCCCAGGCTGCGGTCGATACAAGCAGTATGCTGGTCGTCTCACTGACCGTCACGCAAGCCTGCAATGACAAGGAACAGGTAGTGCCGATGCTTGCGCAACTGGCCGCGCTGCCTGCCTCGCTGGGTCAGCCGAAGGAACTCCTGGCGGACACGGGTTTCTACAGCGCCAAGAACGTCGAGGCCTGTGAGGCGTGCAACATTGACCCGTTCATTGCGGTGAAGCGGGACGAGCATCATCCGGCGCCGCAGGAACGCTTTACCGAGCCGGCCGCCTTGCCGGCTGATGCAACGCCCGCCCAGGTCATGGCGCAAGCTGAAAACCAAGGCTGGCCGAGCCCTCTATGCCCTGCGCAAGCAAACCGTCGAACCCGTGTTCGGCATCATCAAGTCCGTGCTGGACTTTCGTCAGTTCTCCCTGCGCGGCCTGAAGAAAGTCTCGGGAGAATGGACGCTGGTTTGCCTCGCGTGGAACTTGAAACGCATGGCCGTATTGCGTCCGCAGTAGCAAAAACACGGGGAAATCGTGCGTCTTCAGGCAAAAATCAGCAAACTCCTGCCTTGCAGCCTCAATTTCTTTGACCTGGTCGGCTCAAGTCCGACAGGCTGCTAGGCTACACAATAATCTACGTTCCCAACGTCGCTGAATCGTTGTCGTTCTTTGAAAGTGCATTCGGCTTATCACGCCGTTTTTTGCATGAGTCGGGCGACTATGGCGAACTTGAAACGGGAGAAACAACGCTCGCCTTTGCATCGCACGAGCTTGGGAATGCGAACTTTCCAACGGGTTTTGTCGCTGCAAGTGAATCCAGCAAGCCTCTTGGCATCGAAATAGCGTTGGTTACGCCGTTTGTTGTCGAGGCGCACGCTAAAGCCCTAGCAGCTGGAGCCACCGAGTTGAAAGAACCTGAGACCAAGCCATGGGGGCAAGTTGTCTCCTACGTCCGATGTCCAGACGGAACTTTGGTCGAAGTATGCTCGCCGGTTGGTGGCTAAATTGCGGCATAACAAGTCATTCCAGCCGACCGTCAAAAAGCTGCGCTTTTTGCCGTCGGCTGAATTCCAACGTTAGGTGTCCCGTGCCTTTGCTCGATAGCCAGTCAGAATACAGAAACCGAATGCATCGGGTGCTGGCACACATTGACGAACATCTCGCTGAACAACTCGTGCTCGCCACCTTGGCTGAAGTCGCACACTTTTCCCCATTTCACTTTCATCGTCTCTTTTCCGCATGGATGGGGGAAACCCTCGGCGACTACCTGCGTCGACGGCGTGTCGAGGTCGCAGCCATGCGGCTCGCGGCTCAGCCGCGCACGAGGATTCTGAACATTGCTTTGTCGGTGGGTTTTGGTTCTGCCGAATCATTTACGCGCGCCTTCAAGAGCCGATTTGGGTGTTCGCCCACCGCTTGGCGCGAACACCAATCCTCACTACGCAATAGAGATAGCAATTCTGGACAGGCGAATAGCAAGCACAGTCAGGCAGTGCGAGAGCCTTTCGGGGAACATGAATTCTCCCAACACCCAAACGAGGAGAACATCATGAAAGTGACAATCATTGACCGCCAACCAGTCGCGGTCGCCTATCTTCGCTATCTCGGCCCGTATGGCGAGGCTATCGGACAGTTCTGGCAGAACACATACTATCCATGGGCTGTTTCGAACAACCTGCTGGGACAACCACGCTATGGCATTAGCTACGACGATCCCGGCATCACTGCGGCAGAGCAATGCCGGTACGATGCCTGTGTGGAAGTTGCGCCTGATGTCATCTTGTCAGGCAGTGCTCTCAAAACAACCATTCCGGGCGGCAAGTATGCTGTTCTCCGTTACAGTGGAACGAGCGAACGGGTTGTTGATGCCTGGACTGCGCTACTCCGGGAATGGTTGCCCGCGAGCGGACTTCAGCTTGATGCCAGACCCTGCTTCGAGTACTACCCAACAGATGCCACGTGTGACCCCCAGACCGGGGCGTTCGAGTGCGAGATATGCATTCCCGTCGCTCCGCTTTGAAAGGTTTGGCACCTAACATGGCGTTCGAGAGGGACGCGCCAGAAGCGGCGCGCCTCTCAACTTTACGTTAGAAGGCTTCTGCTTTTTATGCTTCTTCGCTTCCCGTCGCTTGCCCTTGGCTTCGTGCCGGTTTTGGCCCGTCGGCTTGGCGTTTTCGTCGTTGCTACGGTCAACCGGAAATTTTGGCCAAAATTGAAATCGGGTTTGGGCGCTTTCCCGCCTGCCCAACATTCCCCGTTTGCAGCCAGCGGTCGCGGCTTCAAGCATTTCGCTTGCGCCGCCGCTTTCCCGGCAAACCCTTCTAACCCTGCGCTCAACCCGACCGCCCTGACGGGCGTCGGGTTAGCTCCACGTTAGACATTTCCCGAAAAGGATTTCCCTTGGCAATAGTCCGTGTAGATTTTTCCAACAATCAGCCTGCTGAATTTGCTTCAGCTGTCAGTGGCGTTATTAACTCCGCCATGCAAGAAGTTCTCGGGGTGCCACCGCTAGAGAACTACATCGTTTGCCAAGGTTATCCAAAAGCGGCCATTCTCCACGCCCCTGGCGCTTGTCCTCCTGAGCGGCTCGAAAAGATTGTGTTCGTGCAAATCACGCTCAACCAAGGACGTTCCGCTGAACTGAAAGCCAAGTTCTTTGGCGAACTTAATCGCAAACTGGTGGGCACCGGATATCTACAAGCTGAAAATATCTTTATCAACCTTGTCGAGGTTGCCCGTGAGAATTGGTCATTCGGTAATTCCAATGTCTAACATTGCGGTCAAGGCCGCTCCCTCCGGTCGCTGGACGCTGCGCGATAAAGCGCCGCGCAGCGCCCCTTACCTATAACGTTAGGCAGCAAAATGAAGTGCCCACACTGCAACGAACCCATTAGCGTGTTTTCCCGTGCCATCAACCGCTTTAGCAAGGTTAAATCCTGCCCTCACTGCGGCAAAAGCGTGCGAATCGTATTTTCATGGGCAGTTATGGGCATTTGTTTTGCCCCAGCCGTTTTGCTCACTTTGGCCATCCGACCGTGGGTTGGCTCTTTCGCAAGCCTTCCCGATCTTACGATCATGTTTCTTCTTGCCATGCGCTTGAAACCAGTTGAACAACATGTTGATTGAGCATCTCAGTTTCTCTGTGAGCAAGGGCGAATTACCAATTGAACTTGGTGAGTCAGCCGCTCGTTTCATTGGCAAGCTACTGCGCGATATCACCGAATTAAATTGGGCAGGTCACTGGGCTTTCTGGGAGTGGTTCTGGGCAGGGGTTCTTGGCCTTGGTTTTATCCTCGGGGTGGTTGCCGTACTGAGGAAAACCAATGCCTAACACTGCGGTCAAGGCCGCTCCCTCCGGTCGCTGGACGCTGCGCGATAAAGCGCCGCGCAGCGCCCCTTACCTACAACGTTGGGCATAAAACCTCTTGATTCCATGAACCCATTCATTCAATTAACACAGTGGATTAGCGAAGAACGACTCGCCGGCATTCCCTTTAGTCATGGGGCCGTGCTTGGTACTGTTGGGCATGATGGCATCCCAAGAACACGTATGTTGGGCGTGCATTTCGATGAAGCGAGCATTCCCAGGTTCCATACTTCGCCCACTAGTCGGAAAGTCACCGATATTGGAATCAATCAAAATGCATCGATCACCTTTGCTTTCCAGAGAAGCCTTCGTTCGGTGTCTATCGAAGGCGTTCTTGAGGTGATTCCTCACGGACAGCTCGTATCTGACTGGCTAGCCCTCGATCAAAAATTCAGGTGTAGTTATCTTGTTTTTGGCCACCGCTCCGGGCAACCTGCTGACTCAGACGTATCCCTCGAGCACTTACTTAAAGAACTTTCCCCGGGTGCTGAAAACGAAATGCCCCAAAGCTTTATTGGGTATCGCTTTTCGCACGTCAGCAGGATTGCCTTCTATTCAGTAGGCAGCGGGAATTTTGCCGAGCATGTCGTATTTTCCCGAGATGGCTGCGGAGAAAACTGGCTTTATTCAAGGGTGGTTCCATGAAACCATGCCCAACCCATCATTCCACCGGACCTGCGCGAAAAGCCGCGCAGTCCGGTGAATTCAAACGTTAGAAGGTTCCGGTTTCTCATGTCACTTCGCCGCCCGTCGCTTGCTCTTGGCTCCGTGCCTGTTTTGGCCCGTCGGCTCAGCGTTTTCGGCGTTGCTACGGTCAACCGGAAATTTCAGCCAAAATCAAAATCCTCGGGTTTGGGGGCTTTCCCGGCTGCCCGGCATTTTCCGTTTGCCGCCAGCGGTCGCGGCTGCAAGCAGTTCGCTTGCGCTACCGCTTTCCCGGCAAACCCTTCTAACACTGCGGTCAAGGCCGCTCCCTCCGGTCGCTGGACGCTGCGCGATAAAGCGCCGCGCAGCGCCCCTTACCTACAACGTTAGAACGCTCCGTCTCTTATGGTGCTCTCAAGCTTCTCTCGCCTCTTTTTAGCAGCGTGCTGGCTTTACCAGTCCGGCTCGGCGCCCCGTCGCTTGCTCTTGGCACCGTGCTTGTTTTAGCTCGTCGGCTCAGCGTTTTCGGCGTTGCTACGGTCAACCGGAAATTTCAACGAAATTCAAAGGCCATGGGGTTTGGGCTATTTCCGTCTGCCCAGCACTTTCCGGTTGCCACCAGCGGTCTCGGCTGCCAGCACTTCGCTTGCGCCGCCGCTTTCCCGGCAAACCTTTCTAACACTACGCTCAACACCGGACGCCATGAAACAGCCGTCGTTTCCTCAACCTTCGGCGCGTGGCGCCGGTTAGCTACACGTTGGGCAACATAAGATGAACCGGAAAGAACTTGAAAAGTTGTTGGATCGCGATGACGTTCGCTCGCGGATTCTAAAAGACGGCGCCTTCTTCGACACCTTCATGGGCATCATGATTGGCATGTACTTTACGACCAAGGATCGATTCTGGGATTTTCATGAATTAATTACAGACCGCCTTAGCTTCGATGAAAAAGCTCGCGTTCTCGAAAAACTAAATCTCAAAAAATCGTACAAATCAGCGGCATCAATGCCGGTCATTCGGCATATTCAGCAAGTGAGAAATCTTATCGCTCACGAGTTTTTTATCCATGAGTCACACAAAAAACTAGCAAATCCTGCTTGGGCATATCTTTTTGACAATTATCCGGAGTCATACATGAAGCCAGTTAAAACTGCTCGCCAGCGGCTTTTGCGCTTATCCGGCACGAAAGAGTTTCTCGAAGTTCATGGTCAATGAGCAGTTCAAGCGTTATTGCCCAACATCCCGCTCCAGCCGACCGTCAGCCAGCTGCGCTGTCTGCCGTCGGCTGAGCTAGCACGTTAGGTTTTTTTGGAGTTCCACATGTCACCTTTAGTACTTGAGGCTCTGAAAAGCCTCACAGCTCGCGTAAATTTGGCCACTGGCCTTAGCCATTACTCTGACGAGTCCTCTGCCAAGGAAATATTCAAACTCCTCTACAAGGAAGGAGAGCGTCTTCTCGCATCGGAAATCACTCCGTGGGCGCTGGAAAATGGATGGAAAACCAAAGACGCACAACAGCTAGGTGAACTAGCTGAAAAAATTGGCTGTGGTGGCCGAGTTGTCGTGCGAAATAAAAACCAGTGGCGTGAGGACATTATTGCTCAGCTCAAAACAAGGGCCAGTAGCCCAAAAACCTAACATGGCGCTCAACCTCGCTCCCTTCGGTCGCTGGACGCTGCGCGATAAAGCCGCGCAGCGCCGGTTAGCTCTACGTTAGAAGGCTCCGGTTTCTCATGTCGCTTCACTTTCCGTCTCCCGTTCTGAACACCGCGCTTGGTTTGCCATCTCGGCTCGGCCTGCGGTGCTTTGTTACGGTCAACTCGGTTTTTGGCCTGTTTTTTCGTCAGGTTTGGCATTCTTCTCGCCTGCCCGGCATTTCCCGTTTGCCAGCAGCGGTCGCGGCCTCAAGCATTCCGCTTGCGCCACCGCTTTCCCGGCAAACCCTTCTAACACTACGCTCAACCCGACCTGCGCGAAAAGCCGCGCAGTCGGGTTAGCTCCACGTTAGAAGGCTTCTGCTTTTTATGCTTCTTCGCTTCCCGTCGCTTGCCCTTGGCTTCGTGCCGGTTTTGGCCCGTCGGCTTGGCGTTTTCGTCGTTGCTACGGTCAACCGGAAATTTTGGCCAAAATTGAAATCGGGTTTGGGCGCTTTCCCGCCTGCCCAACATTCCCCGTTTGCAGCCAGCGGTCGCGGCTTCAAGCATTTCGCTTGCGCCGCCGCTTTCCCGGCAAACCCTTCTAACCCTGCGCTCAACCCGACCGCCCTGACGGGCGTCGGGTTAGCTCCACGTTATGCCCCATAGGAGGCACTATGAAACTTGATGTACAGGTAAAGGATCTTGGTGGAGGACACGAGGACATTCGGCTCGCCGATATTCCCGACATTTGTCCTAGGTGCCATAGAAGCGTACATCCGAAGCACGTTTGCATGTCACTACTGAGAGAGCGACGGCTTTGCCAAATTGCGTTCCGCTGTATACACCAGAAGTGCCAAGAGCTTTTTGTCGCCACGTACCAGCCCCTGAACAGCTCTTCGGCTGGAAGGAATGAGTACGGCCTTACTGGTTTGGCGCCCTTGAGCGCACGACAAACTGAGTTCCCGGAGACGATCCAAGACGTCTCTCCTACGTTTGTCGATATCTTTAATCAGGCTGTTGTCGCGGAATCGCAAGACCTGACGCAACTTGTTGGAATAGGTCTTCGGAAGAGCCTTGAGTTCCTTATAAAGGATTTTGCCTCTTCTGAGCATCCAGATCAGGAGGCTCAGATTCGAGCTACCCAACTAGGATCATGCATTTCGCAATTTGTTTCAGACACGAATGTAAAGGAGTGCGCGAAACGCGCTGCCTGGCTAGGGAATGATGAAACCCACTACACACGCAAATGGGAGAGCAAAGACGTTAGTGATCTGAAATTATTGGTCAAGCTCACTGTGAACTGGATAGACAACGTACTGCTGACAAAGAAATACGTTGCGGAGATGCAGGCCAGTGGGGCATAACCCGGCGCTCAACCTCGCTCCCTTTGGTCGCTGGACGCTGCGCGATAAAGCCGCGCAGCGCCGGTTAGCTCTACGTTAGAAGGCTTCTGCTTTTTATGCTTCTTCGCTTCCCGTCGCTTGCCCTTGGCTTCGTGCCGGTTTTGGCCCGTCGGCTTGGCGTTTTCGTCGTTGCTACGGTCAACCGGAAATTTTGGCCAAAATTGAAATCGGGTTTGGGCGCTTTCCCGCCTGCCCAACATTTCCCGTTTGCCGCCAGCGGTCGCGGCTGCAAGCATTTCGCTTGCGCCACCGCTTTCCCGGCAAACCCTTCTAACACTGCGCTCAACCCGACCGCCCTGACGGGCGTCGGGTTAGCTCCACGTTAGCCACCACAACAAACCGCACTCGGAGTCATCATGCGAAAAATCCTGCTTGCTACCCTTTTAACCATCCCTTTGATTGCCGTTGCCCAAGAGCAAGCAGATGCAGCGAAAGTTCCTCCCGCCACAAAGCTAGAAGCCTTTTCCGCCCGCACTGGCATCGTTCTCGTTAAAGGCTTCACAAATCTGGGAACCGTCAATGGCATGGGCCGCGTCTCAATTGATGTTCGGGAATTTCGCGATGCCAGCAACCCAAAATCTGCCCAATATGGAGTCGCGTTTGAGGTGAAGGAATCCGGAAGACTCGAAAGAGAAAACACGTCATATATCGACGAAGACGAAATTGACTCACTGATACGTGGCCTGGACTACATCAGCAAGATCGACCGTAGCGTCACAACCTTTGGCAACTTTGAAGCGCAGTACAGAACAAAAGGTGATTTGTCGCTGGTCGTGTTCTCGGGCAGCGGCGGAGAAATAAGTCTGGCTGTGTCAAGTGGCCGCATCGGAAGAACTAGAGCCTTTCTAAAACTGGCCGACACCGAGCAAATCCGCACGTTGCTGGGTGAAGCAAAGAAGGCCATTGCTTCGGCAAAGGCAGGTGGCAAGTAGGTGGTGGCTAACCCGTCGGTCAACACGGACGCTGCGCGAAAAAGCCGCGCAGCGCCGGTTACCTAGAACGTTAGAAGGCTTCTGCTTTTTATGCTTTTTATGCTTCTTCGCTTCCCGTCGCTTGCCCTTGGCTTCGTGCCGGTTTTGGCCCGTCGGCTTGGCGTTTTCGTCGTTGCTACGGTCAACCGGAAATTTTGGCCAAAATTGAAATCGGGTTTGGGCGCTTTCCGCCTGCCCAACATTCCCCGTTTGCAGCCAGCGGTCGCGGCTTCAAGCATTTCGCTTGCGCCGCCGCTTTCCCGGCAAACCCTTCTAACCCTGCGCTCAACCCGACCGCCCTGACGGGCGTCGGGTTAGCTCCACGTTGGGGGGCACATCGAATGTGCATACCGCACCCCATCACCATTTATTCGCAGGAGAACCTAGATGGACCAAGTATTCGCAGAACACTTTGCCGCCGACTGGATTGAGTCATGGAATGCTCATGACCTAAACCGAATCCTGTCCCATTACACAGACGATTTCGAGATGTCATCTCCCGTAATTATTCAGGTGGCAGGTGAACCTTCCGGCACCTTGAAGGGCAAGGCCGCCGTGGCCGCATACTGGGGCAAGGCACTTGAGCTCATCCCAGACTTGAAATTCGAGTTGCAGTCTGTCTTGGTTGGTGTCGGGAGTATCACGCTTTACTACAAAGGTGCTCGCGGTCGCTTTGCGGCCGAAGTCTTTCATTTTGGCCCCGAACAAAAAGTCGTCAAAGCTTTCGCGCATTATGCTATCTAAGTTGCCCCCCAACCCTGCGCTCAACCCGACCACCCTGACGGGCGTCTGGTTAGCTCCACGTTAGAACTTGCATGAACGCTGACTTGCTCCGCCAACGCCGGAATTTAATTCTCATCAGCGGTGGGTTGCTGTTGTTCGACTTTGCAAACGTCACTGTGGCGAAAGTTAACGTCATGGGGACAGAACTTCTAGTCGGCAATCCCCAGGTTATTGCGTACTTCGCTTGGACCATGTGGTGCTACTTCCTGATCAGGTATTACCAATACTTACGGGCAGAAAACGATCTTGGTATCTCAACAGCCATCCAATCGGGGTTTGAAGGTAGGGCAAGAGCCTACGTCTTTGAAATACTCAAAGCAAAACAGCTTATGGGTTCCATTGAGTTCAGGCTAAATGATGCCCACTGGCGCTACTCGGTGAAGGAATATGACACTAATTTTGGAGAGCTGAGAGAAGTTCAAACGGGATCATTGCCCCGTCTGAGAGCATTTTGGTGGAAGGCCAAATCCATTTATTGCGTAGCGATTCACACACCGAAAGCTACGGACCATGTTCTTCCATTCCTTCTCGCGTCGGCAGCTCCCGTAGTGAGCATACTTAGGGCAGTGCAATGAATTCGCGAGCTTGGTGCCGAGCAAGTTCTAACACTGCGTTCGAGGCGACCTGCGAGAAAAACCGCGCAGGCGCCTCAACTTCACGTTAGAAGCCTTTCGCCATGACCGAACGAGTTCCATGTACTGTTTGCGGGACAAAAATCTTGCTCGATACTGCCCAAAAGAATGGAGGGTTGTGTATGCCCTGCAAGGGTGGGTATCGGAAGAACATTGAGGCCTCAAAGCAACACTATGAGCGCGAAAAGATAGAGCGCGAGAGCGCCCCGCGAAAACATTGGGTTTGGCTCGTTAATCAAGTCCATAAGTCAGAAACAGGGTTCGCCGGCCTCTCTCGCGAAAACCAACGTTTTTTTGCTGCGTGCCTAGTTGAAGGCGAGGTCTACAACGGCGGCTTCGATCAGTATTTCTACAACAGCTCTGCCGATTACTTTCCCTACGCCATCGAAGGGCTCACAGAAATGGGCGCTGTAGAGAGTTGTCGCTTATTGATTCGTGCCAAAGAACTCTATTTCGGTTCCGGGCCCGTACCAGCAACCCAAGCTTCCAGAGCTGATTACCTCCGCGCAACTGCTGCGCAGGAAGAAGAGCGTTCAAATAAAGCGGAAGAAATCGACCGTCTGTTCTGGAAGGACCCCGACGGTTTTCAGGTGCGTGCAGCAAAGTACGCAGAGTTACATGCCTTGTACAGCGGCTTCTAACATTCCGGTCAAGGCCGCTCCCTTCGGTCGCTGGACGCTGCGCGATAAAGCGTCGCGCAGCGCCCCTTACCTAAAACGTTGGGCGTCATCAATACCCACTCGGAGGCCTCAATCATGAGCATGTTGTGCAGCCTGTATCGAATCAACCCCGAACAGTTCACGATGCTGAAAGCCTTCCCTGAAGCAGTCGGCGAATTGGTTGGCTTTACGGCGCCGCCTCCGAAGATCAGCTTCCTGTCAAAACTCTTCGGAAAATCCCCGAAACTGCCTCCTCCTTCAGCGCGGAGGTTCGAGCCTATTGCAGAAGCCGACACGTTCGAACTCAATCAAGCTTGGCACATCTTGCACTTCCTATTTTCTGGCACCAACGCAGAAGGCCCATGGCCTAGTGGGTTTCTCATGTCAGGAGGCGAGGCGGTCGGGCCCGACCAGGGCTATGGGCCAATCCGTCTCCTGGCCCCTGAACTTTCGCGTGCTGTCGCTACTTTTCTCGATGCGCAATCATTAAAGCGGCTGGACTCGGCTTACGTTACCAGCGAAATTGAAGCAGCTGAGATCTATTGGCAAGCCTCCTCCGGTGACACTGAGCGGCAGCGGCAAGTGGAAGAACTGTGGAATATGGTCAAGGAGCTTCAAGTCTTCTTTGAGCGCACGGTACGAGCAGGCAATGCAACTCTCGTCTCGATCTACTGAAGTGACGCCCAACACCTCGCTCCATCGGACGCTGCGCGATGAAGCCGCGCAGCGCCGGTGAATTCAAACGTTAGGCATGGTGGGCAACTCTCTTCCCCCCTGGCGAAACACCGTACCATGGCGACTAAAAATGCTAGTGAATATCTTATGAAATCTATCCAGACGAGCCGACTCTTGCTTAGGAATTTCTCATTAGAGGACGCCGCCGATCTCTTCGATTATCTGCATGAGCCTAGAGCGAGCTGTTTCTTTTCCCTAAGACTTGAGGACATGGCCGCTGCGCATCAGGAGGTCAGTAAGCGTAGTAACAGTGATGACACTGTCGCAGTGTGTCTGAGGAGCACAAATCAGCTTATCGGGGACCTATTCGCAACTCGTGAAAATGACCCGGATACGTTCTCCGTAGGATGGAATTTCAACGCGCGATTTGGTGGAGCGGGGCTAGCCACCGAGGCAGCGCAAGCCTTGTTTGAGTATCTCTTTGCAGGAAAGGACGCCCGTCGCCTCTTTGCCTACGTTGAGGAAGACAACGTAGCATCACAGCGCCTTTGCGAGAAGCTAGGGATGCGCCATGAGGGCACCTTCAAGGAGTTTATTTCATTCGAAAACGACAGTTATGGGCGCCCAGTCTTCGTTAATACAAGACAATACGCAATTCTGCGCAAGGAATGGTTGCAATGAGCGGCACGCCCCAAGATTTCCTGCGGCAGCAAATGCCTAACAATTCCGTCGAGAGGGACCGCCTGCAAGCTGCGCTCGCAGGTTCCCTTCGCGGCTTCGCCGCTGCGGCGCCCCCTAACGTCAAACGTTATGCAGCAGATCACGGAGGTGCCAATTGAGTCCCACTGAAATTCGCGCACTAGTCGACCACTACATCGACGCCTACAACCGCAAGGACATTGACGACATGCTCATTGGCATTCATCCGCATGTGGAATTCAAAAACATTTCTGCTGGTGTGGTGAACGCAAGAACAAATGGAATCGTGGAGCTTAGGGCTCTCGCTCAGCAGTCGTTATCGCTGTTCTCGGAGCGGAATCAGAAAATTGAGTCCTTCGAGCTTCAAGGCTCAGTGGCGGTTGCCACTATTGCTTTTCGCGCTGTCGTTGCGGCCGATCTGCCAAACGGCCTGAAGAAAGGCCAGGTTCTAAACCTCTCTGGCCGCTCTGAGTTCGAGTTCCAAGACGGGACGATCTCAAGAGTCACAGACATTAGTTGAGCAAAACATGCTGCATAACCCGGCGCTCAACCTCGCTCCTTTCAGTCGCTGGACGCTGCGCGATAAAGCCGCGCAGCGCCGGTTGGCTCTACGTTATGCGTAACAATGGCCGCGACCGCTGAACAAACTGCCCTTTGCGCACGCTTCAACTCGGAGGTCGTGCCTGCTGAACCCAATTTAAAACTGGGTATCGCTCTCACCACCTTGGATTTGTTACCGCTCAATGCGTCGCGTCACAAGCAGGAAAATGGTACTTGTGGCTGGTATATCTATGGCGGTGAGTATTCGAGTACCCCCGATTTCTATCAGCCTCTTCATGTTGCGCACCTTTCAGAATACTGTCCCCAATTCCTTCCTTACTTGGCACTCGCCCCAGGTTGGCGCGTTCTCCTTGCGCCAGGCTATGAAGATGTTTGGTTTGATGAAAGATGCCTCAATGTCTAATACGCATAACACTGCAATCCACCGGACCTCCGGCAACCTACGCTTGCCTTCGTCCGGTGATTTTCAACGTTAGACCTCTATGGCAAAACTTGACGACGCATCTTGGCATTTAGGCAGCGATGAATTCCCTGAGGATACGCCCGAAGAAAATGCGGCTACCCACATTGGGATGTTCGTCGCTTGGGCTATTCACAATGACCTATGGGGCCAGTTCCCAGGCGTTGATTGGTCAAGCCCTGTAGTCCAGGTCCGAAACCGAGAGATAACAGGCCGCATGTTCGTCCTCGATCAGTGCGATGGAAAGTTGCTCTCCGAAATGCTCAATGAAAAGGGCGCGCCCTTCGCTGAGTGGTACTACGACCGCTACCTAAAAGACTTCCAGCGCACCTTAGCCAAGAGTCTTGGGTCAGACTATTTTGTCCAAGACACGTGGGAAAACTATGAACGTATAGCGGGTGTACTCACCGAACAATATAAAAATCCCCAGCCAGTAACCAAGCCATGGTGGGAATTTTGGTGAGAGGTCTAGCCCTGCGGCCGACCTCGCTCCCTTCAGTCGCTGGAGGCTGCGCGATAAAGCCGCGCAGCGCCGATTAGCTCTACGTTGGAAGGTTCCTTCTTTCATGTCACTTCGCCTCCCGTCGCTTGCTCTTGGCTCCGTGCCTGTTTTGGCCCGTCGACTCAGCGTTTTTGGTGTTGCTACGGTCAACCGGAAATTTCAGCCAAATTCAAAATCCTCGGATTCGGCGGCTTTCCCCGCTGCCCGGCATTTTCCGTTTGCCACCAGCGGTCGCGGCTCCAAGCCGTTCACTTGCCCCGCCACTTTCCCGACAAACCCTTCTAACACTGCGGTCAAGGCCGCTCGCCTCTACGTTAAACCTCGCAACCCCCACTGGCACGACCTTTTCTAGGGATCATTTCAATGGCAGACGTCTTCATTTCGTACAAACGGGCAGAACGTGACCGCGTTCGCCAGATCGCTAAGCTTCTCAAGGACGAGAACCTCGATGTTTGGTTCGATGCTCGGCTTGAGGTTGGTCGGGGCGAAGGGTTCGACGCTGAAATTGAGCGTGAAGTAACTTCAGCCGCATGTGTCCTGGTGTGCTGGACCCCTGAGGCGGTGAAGTCCATCTACGTCAAAGGCGAATCCAAGAAGGGCCTGGAGCGCGATGTGCTGGTTCCAGCCTTGCTTGCCCAATGTGTCTTACCTGTCCCGTTCAACGCGGTGGACACTGCCGACCTCGTCGGGTGGACCGGGGACGCTCAGAGCGCTAACTGGCTGTCCCTTGTTGCAACCATAAAGCAGACCGTAGCCAGGTCGAAGGCGGACGAATTGCAGCGCATTGCCCATTCGCAGGCAGCCTACGAACGTGTCGCGGATAAGGTTTATCCAGGAACATTGAAAGCAATCGTCGGCAAAATTGCCGCCAATCGTGACAACGATGCCTGGGCCTATCACGCGGACATTGAGTCCATATTGGAATGGCTCGAATCGGTCGCCGAAAAGGAGTCGCAACACAACGCGTATGGCTACGAACTGGCTGACCGCCAATCAGGTGGAAGCGCATGGTATTGGTGGAACGACGGAAAAGCCGCTGAACGCAGCGCACGCCTTTCCGGTATCAGGGAGCGATTGAAGCGAATTGACAGCGCAATCTCAAAGTCACAGGAAGTTCTCGAGAAGCCCGCCCCATGATTGAAATTCGCAAAACCGTCCTCTTCGCTCAGTGGCTCAACGAACCGCACGACTTTCACCTAGCGGCTCTGGTCCCGTCGCTAACGTTTGGCTCCGTGCCTGTTTTGCCGCGTCGGCTTGGCGTTTTCCTCGTTGCTGCGGTCAACCGGAATTTTTAGCCAAATTTGAAGTCTTCGGACCTGGGGCTTTCCCGGTTGCCCGGAACTTTCCGTTTACTAGCGGCGGTTGCGGCGCCGCTTTCCTGGAAAATTCGTCCAGCCCTGCGCTCAAGCAGACCTGAGCGAAAAGCCAGATAGCGCCTGCGAATCAAAGTGTCAGGCTCCTTCAGCAAGGAACTTGCCATTGCCATTCGGTGCCGTAACATCAAGCGCGCAAGCTTGGCATGTCTACCGGAGGTGCTTTCATGCATCAGTTGGAACTGAGCAAGGCTTTTACGCTGATGGAATCTGGGCCGGTGGTTCTCGTGACCACGCATGATGGGCAGAAAGACAACATCATGACGATCTCCTGGACCATGGTGATGGATTTCACGCCGGTGTTTGCGATCACCACGGGCCAATGGAATCACTCCTTCGCGGCCTTGCGCAAGCATCGGGAGTGCGTCATTGCCATTCCCACGGTCGACCTGCTGGATAAGGTGATTGGCATAGGGATGTGCTCGGGGGCGGACACGGACAAGTTTGCCAAGTTCAAGCTCACGCCTGTACCGGCCAAGCTCGTCAGGCCGCCCTTGATCAGGGAGTGCCTTGCCAACATGGAGTGCAAGGTGATCGACATCGTCAAAAAGCACAACATTGTTGTGCTGCAGGCGGTGGCCGCTTACGTCGATAGCGAACGCAAGGAGAAGCGCACGGTTCATGCCGTGGGTGACGGAACGTTCATTGTCGACGGGCGCAAGATTGACCGGAAGGCGATGATGGCGGCCAAGCTGCCACCGGGCATTTAGCGTTGATCGGCCTGCCACTTGGAAACCATGAGCGCCAAAATGAAGCCTGATTTGCGACATGCCTCGGCCAGCCTGATTCTCGTCATGGCTGACGCATAGCGCGAATCAGGAAAAGGTGTGAACAACTGGCGCCAGCCGCTGTCAGATAAAAGTTGCATACGATCGCCCCGATGGGCGGCGACTTGAAGATTGGCGGCACATGTACCACGGAGAAAAATTCAACGCCTGGACGCACCTGATCGGCGCCCTGCTCGCCCTGACCGGGGCGGTTTGGCTGCTGACAATTGCGGCATCCAGCGGCGATGCCTGGAAGGTTTTCAGCATTGCCGTTTATGGCGCGACGCTGGTCATGCTTTACAGCATTTCCACCCTGTATCACAGCATCCGCGGACGAGCGAAAGGCGTGCTGCGCAAGCTCGATCATTTTTCCATTTACTTGCTGATTGCCGGCAGCTACACCCCGTTTTGCCTGATTAGTTTGCGTGGACCGTGGGGTTGGTGGCTATTCGGCATTGTCTGGACGCTGGCCATTGTCGGCATGTTGCAGGAGATCAAGCCGCGCTCGGAAGCGCGCATCATGTCGCTGGTGATCTACGCATTGATGGGCTGGATCGTTCTGGTCGCCATCAAGCCGCTACTGGCCAGCCTGGGTACGGCAGGTTTTGTCTGGCTGGCGGCAGGCGGGGTGTTTTACACGGTGGGGATTATTTTCTTCGCCTTTGATGAGCGCTTTCGGCACTGGCACGGCATCTGGCATCTTTTCGTCATCGCCGGCAGCCTGATGCATTTCATTGCAATCTTGTTCTACGTGCTGTGAGTTGGCGACGCGGGGTTTAGCAACCTGAAGGCCCGTTGATCGAGGCGGCGCGCAAGACAGGCGGTTATACTGTTTGCATTCTCACCACCCGACAATTCAAGCATGGCTATCTTTCGCTGCAACAAGTGCGCCCTCCTGCAGGAACAAGCGGACAGCCTGATCGGACAAAATTACGCCTGCCCCAATTGCGGCAATCTGGCGCCGGTTTACAACGCGATGTTTTTCATCGAAAAGCTGCTGGACAAGTATTTTCAGGCACAGCGTGAGGTGATTCGCCTGAAGTCACCCGCCCAGAAGGAAGGCGCCACCCCGAAGCTGAGCACGTCGCCCGCCGCGCCGGCAGACTTTGACGTTTTCAATACAGATCATCTCGCCTCGGAAGTGCAGCACGGCCCGATTGTTGACTGGTTTGGCCGCAAGCAGATCAAGGTGCAAGCCAACATGCGCGGCGTCGATACGACCGGATTTTTCGATGAAGTAGCGATGGGCATCGGCCAAAACCTGCCGGTGCTGAAAGAAGTTCTGGAAAAGTTGCGCTGGGCCCAGCAAAAGGAATATTCCAGCACCACCATCCAGCTCGACAAGAAATCGCCGGAGGATGCGGCGGCAATTTCGGCCTTCTGCCAGCAGCTTTATGATTTCTCCTTTGTCGCCAAATGCTTCCACAATCGGGCGGAAAACAATATCCGGCTGATCCTGCAAACAGCGCCGACGATTCGTGATTTTTTCAATGGCGAATGGCTGGAATGGTTTGCGCTGGTGACTTGCCTCGAATACACCAAGGAGCGCAAAAAGCGGTTCTCCTGTGCCCGCAACCTGAGTATCACGCTGGCCAATAACGAAAGTTATGAACTCGATGTTTTCATGCTGATCGATGGCAACCTGCCGATCTGCATCGAATGCAAAACCGGGGAATTTCGCCAGAACATCGACAAATATCTTTCCCTGCGCAAACGCCTCGGCATCGATCGAAAGAATTTCGTCATGTGCATTACCGGCCTCAGTGACGAACATGCCAAGGGGCTGACCGCGATGTACGACCTCACCTTCGTCAACGAGCGGGAACTTGCCGCGCACCTGTCTCGCCTCTTCTGATCCGGCATGCGCTACCAAGGCAAAATCACCAGCTGGAAAGACGATCAAGGTTTCGGCTTCATCACGCCCAACATGGGCGGCGAACCGGTTTTCGTGCACATCAAGGCATTTGCCAATCGGCAGCGCCGGCCGGCGGGAAGCGAGATCGTTACTTATGAAATAGCCAGCGATACCAGGGGCCGGCTTCAGGCGCGCAATGTGGCTTACGTCAGCGAGCGGCGGGCTGCACCGCGGGGTTCGTCCGGCCCCAGCCGTTTGCCACTGGTTCTCGCGGCGCTGTTTCTGGTTTTTGTTGCTTTTATTGGGTTGACCGCAAGAGTGCCGCTCGGCCTGCTCGGGCTATACGCCGGGGCCAGTCTCGTCACTTTTATCGCTTACGCCATCGACAAATCGGCCGCCCAAAGTGGGCGCTGGCGCACCCAGGAAAGCACCTTGCATTTACTGGCGCTGATCGGTGGCTGGCCGGGCGCCCTGATCGCCCAAAACCGCCTGCGCCACAAGTCACGCAAGGGACCGTTCCTGCTGGCTTTCTGGGTAACGGTGCTGCTCAACTGCGGCGGCCTGATCTGGCTGCTCAGCACAGCGGGCGGGCAGGTTTTACGTTCAACCCTCGGTATTGTCTGAGCGCAGTTGGCCAAATACGGCATGGGCTGACCGGGCCAAGGCCCGCCCGTTAAGCCTTATCGGCTCTGGGGATTCCAGGAAAACAAGGCGCGCATTGCGTGGTTAACCCGTTCAACGGCTGGCGCGGCGCTGAGCGATAGCGGCTTGGTGCTGGGGTGCGGATTCCAGGAAAACAATGGACGGAGTGCATCGCTCATGGCTTTAGCCGCAACGCCAAGGCTCTCTGCTGCCAGCGATGCCACCAGACGGGCACGCTCGGCGAACAAACCGTTGATGCGCTGAATTTCAGCGGCACGTAGTTTGCGGGCTTGCTCTTCAATTGCGGGGATGTCGATGGGGGCCATGATTAACTCCTTTTATTGCACTGCAACATTGCACAGCCGCACTGTAATTGCCTTCAATATTGATAACAATCAGCTACTTCGGAATAACATTTGTGAATTTTGGTCCATAATCGACACATGGACCGCACAGCCGAGATGACTGCATTTGTTCGCTCCGTTGATACGGGCGGGTTCTCTGCTGCGGCACGGGAACTGGGCCTGACGCCGTCGGCGCTCTCTAAACTGGTCACCCGTCTGGAAGATCGGCTGGGCGCTCGCCTGCTGCAGCGCACTACCCGGCGCCTGCAACTGACGCCCGAAGGCGAAGCGTTTTACGCCCGCTCACGGCGGATTCTGGCCGATATCGACGAAGCTGAAGCCGAAGTGCTGCAAGCGGGCATTTCACCCAAAGGGCTACTGCGCCTGCATTGCGGTTCGGCTTTCGGCATGCACCAGCTGGCGCCGGCAATTCCCCTGTTTCTCGCCCGCCACCCCGAGGTCAAGCTCGACATCACGATCAACGACCAGCCTTTGGCCTCAATGGAGGAAGGCATTGATCTCGCCATCCGGATTGGGGCGCTCGATGAATCCTCGATGGTGGCCCGGCGCATCTGCAATCTGGAGCGGGTGATCTGTGCCGCCCCCGCCTATCTGGCCAAATACGGCACGCCGCGCACACCCGATGATCTGCAGCAACATAACTGCCTGTGGATCACCAGCCTCCCCGTCCTGCGCCGCTGGCCTTTCGATACTGACGATGGCATCCGGGTCGTGCATATCGACGGTAACGTCATCGCCAACAATGCCGAAACCGTGCTGCAACTAACCATTGCCGGCGTTGGCATCACCCGCCTGACCGATGTCATTGTCGGCGATGCCATCCGGCGTGGCGAACTGGTGCCGATTCTGACCGACTGGCACCACGTCGAACCGGTGCCGCTCTACGCGACGTATCCGAGCGGGCGCAACCTGTCGCCCAAAATCCGGGCGATGGTGGAATTTCTCGTTGATCAATTTGGCTCGGCACCCTGGCGCCGGGTGGCTGAACGAGCGAACAAACGGGCGGCCAAGGCCAAGTCCGCGGCATCGCAAACCTGAAAACGTCAGCAAGCGGCAAGCAGCCAACCGGTCAATCTTGCTTGCCGGGGCAACAATGACCGGCGACTAGGTTTTTTTTTTTTTTTTTTTTTTCCCCCCCCTTTTTCTCCCCGCTCTCCGGCCTCCCCTCCCCCCGCCCCCCCGGCCCCCCCCCCCCCCCGGGCGCGGCCCCGGGCGGGCCGTCCCCCGGGCCTCGGCGCCGGCCGCCCCCCCCCCCCCCCCCGGCGGGGCCCCCCCCCCCCCCCCCCGCCCCCCCCCCCCCCGCCCCCCCCCCCCCCGCGGGGGGCCCCCCCGCCCCGCCCCCCCCCCCTCCCCCGCCCGCCTCTTTTTGTTGGTGGGGGGGGGGCCGGCCCGGGTCCCCCCCCCCTGGCTCCCCCCCCCCTGTTCCCCCCCTTCGGGGGGCCCCGCCCCCCCCCGCCGGGCGCCCCCCCCCCCCCCCCCCCCCCCCCCCCCCCCCCCCGCCGCCGGGCGGGGGGGCCGCGGCGCGGCCGCGGGGCGGGGGGCGGGCGGCGGGGCGCGGGGCCGGTGCCCCTGCCGGCCTTGCTCCCCCGCCGCCCCCCCCCCCCCCCCTCTCCGCCGCCGCGCGCCGCCCCCCCCGGCGGGGCCCGCCCCCCCCCCCCTCCCCCCCCCGCCCCCCCCCCCCCCGCCCCCCCCCCCCCCCCCCTCTTCCCCCCCCCCCCCCCCCCCCCCCCCCCCCCCCCCCCCCCCCCCCCCCCCCCCCCCCCCCCCCCCCCCCCCCCCCCCCCCCCGCCCCCGCCCCCCCCCCCCCCCCCCCCCCCCCCCCCCCCCCCCCCCCCCCCCCCCCCCCCCCCCCCCCCCTGCCCCCCCCCCCACGGCCCCCCTCCCCCCCTGCGCTGCGCCCCCCCCCCCCCCCCCCCCCCCCCCACGGCCCCCCCCAAGCCCGCCCCCCCCCCCCCCCCCCCCCTCCTCCCGCCCCCCCCCCCTGCTCCCCCCGTTTTCGCTCTCCCCTGGGGTTTTTACCCTCCCCCCCCCCCCCCCCCGGCCTCTTTCAGCGCCAAAGCCCGTTCATACAGCGCATTTTTGGCCGCGCCGGTAATTGCCGAGGCGAGCTTGGCCGCCTGCTTGACCGGCAAGCCCTCGGCCAGCAACAGTTTCAGGACACGCTCGCCTTCACCATCGTCGCCCCCGGCCGGTGCGCCGGAAAGCAACAGGACGAATTCGCCACGCTGGCGATTGGAATCCTCTTTCAGCCAGTCGAGTGCTGCGGTCAACGGCCCGGAATGGATGGATTCGAACATCTTGGTCAGTTCGCGGGCGATGACCAGCGTGCGCTCGCCGAAGACGGTAGCCAGATCGGCGACGGTTTCGAGAATGCGGTGCGGTGCTTCGTAAAACGCCAGCGCGTAGGGCAGTTCAATCAACTCAGTCAGCGCCTGACGGCGTTGGCTACCTTTGCTCGGCAAAAAACCGTAGAAAAGAAAATGCTCTTCAAGCAAGCCGGAGGCGGACAGCGCCGTGGTCAGGGCGCAGGGGCCAGGCAATGGCACGACCTTGCAGCCGGCAGCACGCACGGCGGCGACAACTTTGGCGCCAGGGTCGGAAATCCCCGGCGTGCCGGCATCGGAAATCAGCGCCACCGATTCGCCGGCTTGCAGGCGCTCGATGATCCGGGCGGCGGCTTCGTGTTCGTTGTGGTGGTGAGCGGCCAGCGTCCGCGCCTGCGAGCCCAGCTGCTTCAGTAAAGGCCCGCTGTGGCGGGTATCTTCGGCGGCCACCCAGGGCACGCTGCGCAATACTTCTTCGGCGCGCCGGGTCAAATCGCCCATATTCCCGAGCGGCGTCGGGACAACATACAATACTGCGGATTCTTCCGTCATTTTTTCAGGCATGCAGGCAAAGACCCACGATACCACCACGACGCGCGGCCGCGAAGCTGAAGCGCTGGCCGCTCGGCATCTTGAATGCTGCGGTCTACGCATTATTGAACGCAATTTCCGTATTCGCGGCGGCGAGATCGACCTGATTTGCCGCGATGGCAAGACGCTGGTATTCGTTGAGGTACGGCTACGTAGCCGTACTGATTTCGGCGGGGCCGGGGCGAGCATTACAGTGAGCAAGCAGCGACGGATCATCCTCGCGGCGCAACACTATCTGCTCGGCAAGGCCGATTGCGATTGCCGTTTCGATTGTGTTCTGCTGGAGGCTCTGGATATCAGCCGCCTGGAATGGATCAAAAATGCGTTTTCTACTGACCATTAGCCTGCTGTTGATGCTCGGCAGCGCTGGCGCCGAAAGCGTCCGCATCCTGGTGCAGAGTTCGCCGCTAGCCGGCAGCCAGTACTACGCAGCAAGCGAAATGTGGCTGGCGATGAAAGTCGGCGATGCCCTTGAGCTGATTCGCGAGCCGGACAACCGCCACGACCGCCATGCCATTCGCGTTGAATGGCGCGGCCACAAACTGGGTTATGTGCCCCGCGCCGAAAACCGTGCTGTCGCAGCGGCGATGGATCAGGGCGACAAACTGGTCGCGCGCATTTCCCGCCTCACCGAGCACGCCAACCCTTGGCGGCGGGTCGAGTTCGAAGTCTTCGCCGAGCTGTGATGTAGAATGGTTTTGTTACCAGCCCCCACCTTTTGAGAAAAAATGGACCTAATTGCCCGCGTTGCCAAGCACTTCGAAGACAGCGCCCACACCAAACTTGATGCCATCGAAATGATGGCGGCGCCGATTGCCGCCGCCATTGAAACAATGACGGCCAGCCTGATCAACGGCGGCAAAATTCTTGCCTGCGGCAATGGCGGCTCCGCCGGCGACGCCCAACATTTTGCCGCCGAGCTGATTGGCCGCTTTGAGGCTGAACGCCAGGAGTTGTCGGCCATTGCGCTGACCACCGACAGTTCGATCCTGACCGCCGTCGGCAACGACTACGGTTTCAATTACATTTTTTCCAAGCAGGTGCGCGGCCTTGGCCATGCCGGCGATGTGCTGCTCGCCATTTCCACGTCCGGCAATTCGGGCAATGTCATCGAGGCGATTAGAGCCGCCCATGAAGCCGATATGCGCGTCATTGCGATGACCGGCAAAGGCGGCGGCGAGATCGGCGAAATGCTGCGTGACGACGATATTCACCTTTGTGTGCCGGCCGACCGGACGGCGCGAATTCAGGAAACCCACCTGCTGGTCATCCATTGCCTGTGCGATGGGATTGACGCACTTTTACTGGGAGTCGAATGATGCAAAAATTCAAATTCACCCTCGCCGCTGCGGCGCTGATCACGGCCCTGCCGCTCTTGCAGGGCTGCGTCCCGGTTGTCATCGGCGGCGCTGCGGCTGGTGTCATGTCCGCTTACGACCGGCGCTCGACCGGCGTCCAGACGGACGACGAAACCGCCGAATGGAAAGCCGCCCAACGCATTCCTGAACGATTCAAGGCGGCCTCACACGTCAATTTCACCGCCTACAACCACCGCGTCCTGATTACCGGCGAAGTGCCAAGCGACGAAGCCCGCACCGTCGTCGGCGAACAAACCCGGCAAGTTCCCGGCGTCACCGAAATATTCAACGAACTGAATGTTGCCCCGGCTTCCGCCTATGGCAACCGTAGCAACGACAGCTACATTACCTCCAAGCTCAAGGCCCGCCTGGTCGATTCCAACCAGCTGTCGGCCAACCACATCAAGGTCGTTACCGAGAACGGCGTGGCCTACCTGATGGGCATCGTCAATGAGCGCGAAGCCAAGGTGGCCGTGGCCATTGCCCGCACCACCGATGGTGTGCGCAAGGTGGTCAATGTGATGGAAGTTGTTCCCGAGGCCGACACCCGCCGCATCGACAGCACCATGGTCGGCGGCAGCCGCACGCCGCCACCACAGACGGCACCGGTTGAAACTCGCTAACCGCTGAAGGGATGCGCTGATTTAATCCATTTCGCCGTTCCCGCTTTTGCGGGACGACGGATTAATCAGCGGCTCATAGAGGCTTAATCGTTCAAGCCCGCTCAGTCGGGCATCCGGAAGCATCCGCAAAACGCAAAGGAGAGGGCAATGAATCTCGAAAAGGTAATTTTTGGTTTTTTCATTGTCCTCGCGGCGACGCTCAACTTTGGCTTCTTCATCGGCGATATCGAGCGTCCCGAGCTGCACCACGTTTATGAACTGGCCGCCGCGCTGATCGTCAGCCTGATCGCCACCGCGCTCAAATTCGGCGACCGGACACAGATCGGCGCCATTCACTTATCAACCAGCCTGGTTGCCGACCTGCAGCTGATCGCCGCCGCCATCACCTGGGCGGTCGCGGTGCATGTCACCGGCGAGGGCATGACCGCCAGCGTCACCTCCAGCGTCGTTTCGCTTTCCGGTGGCGCGCTATTCGCCAACGTTGTCTCGGTCATCATCCTCATTGTCGAAACCGTGATGCTCCGCCGCTAGGCGACTCGCGTGAACAGCGCTTTTTTCCTCGCTTTACGGCGCATGCGGGCGCCGATCATTCTGCTGATCGTGCTGTATGGCATCGCCGTCGTCGGCCTGACGCTGGTCCCGGGCGTTGACGCCGCAGGCAAGCCGGCACCGCCGCTCAGCTTCTTCCACGCTTTCTATTTCATCAGCTATACGGCAACGACCATAGGCTTCGGCGAAATCCCCAATGCCTTTTCCGATGCCCAGCGAATGTGGGTCACCGTCTGCATCTACCTGACGGTGGTCGGCTGGTCGTACTCGGTGGTGACGCTGATCGCGTTGCTGCAGGACAAGGGTTTTCAGAACACGCTGACGACCAATCGCTTCCACCGGCGCGTTCGCCTGCTGAAAGAACCTTTTTACCTGATCTGCGGCTGTGGCGAGACGGGTAGCTTGATCGCCCATACGTTCGACCGCCGCAACCAGGCCTTCGTCGTGCTGGAAAAGGACGAACAGCGGGTTCAGGAACTCGACCTCCAGGATTTCAAGACCGATACGCCGGCCCTCGCCGCCGATGCGCGCCTGCCCGAAGTGCTCATGCTGGCCGGCCTCAAGCACCCGAAATGCCGGGGCGTGCTGGCCGTGACCAATGACGAGGACACCAATCTGGCAATCGCCATTGCGGTGCGCCTGCTCAACCCGGACATCCCGGTCATCGCCCGCGCCCGCAGCCCGGCGGTGACGGCCAATATGGCCTCGTTCGGAACCAATCACATCATCAACCCGTTCGAGCGCTTTGCCGAATACCTGGCGCTCGCCGTCGCCTCGCCCGAGCGTTTTCGCCTGATCGAACTACTGACCAGCCTGCCCGAAACGCCCATTCCGGAAGTCCATCGCCCGCCGAGCGGCAACTGGATACTCTGCGGCTACGGTCGTTTCGGCCATGCCGTTGCCAGCCACCTGCAGCCAACCGGCGTTAACCTGACCATCATCGACCCCACGGCCGCCGATGCCGACCCGCGCATTTCCGGTGATGGCACAGAAGCCCGAACATTGATTCAGGCAGGCATCGAGAATGCGGTCGGCATCATCGCCGGCAGCGACAACGACGTGAACAACCTGTCGATTGCCGTCACCGCCAACGAGCTAAAGCCTTCGCTCTTCGTTGTCGCCCGCCAGAACCATGCCGCCAACAGCCTGCTGTTTGATGCCTACGACGCCGATTTCATCATGGTCCCGAGCCGCATCGTCGCGCAGGAATGCATCGCCATCCTGACCACGCCACTACTCGCCCATTTTCTTGAAATGCAGCGCCAACAGAATGAGGCCTGGAGCCACGCCCTGGTGGAGCGCCTGCAAACGCTCTGCGACGGCCTGACGCCGACCGTCTGGGGAATCAACCTGAATGCCGCCGAAGCCCCGGCAACCTGGCGCGCCCTGATGCACGACAAGCGAATCAAACTGGCGCAAATCCTGCGCGACGGCACCGACCGCAGCCAGGCATTGGCGATCGTGCCGCTGTTGATTGAACGCGATGGCGACTATTTCCTGTTGCCGGGCGATGACTTCCCGCTGCTGGCGGGCGACCACCTGCTCCTCGCCAGTTCGCACGACACCCGCCGCAACCTCGAATACACCCTGCAAAATCCGAATGAACTGGATTACGTGCTTGATGGGGAAAATCACGCCAGTAGCTGGCTGTGGCGCAAGTTGTTCAGTCACTGAGCCCTGCTACGGCCATAGAAGCAAAGCTGGTTTCAGGGTCGACTGCAAAAAATGATCAATTTCCGTCTGCCCGCATCGGCCCCGCTCTTTTTAAAAAAACACACTTGGCCCTTACCCGCATCCCTGACCAGCCGTAAAAGCTCCCGAACATGACCCACGACCTCTTCAATACACCGCCAGCCATCGTCGCCATCGACAAGCTCGACAAACAAGGGCTCACCGCCGACACGCATAAAGTCGCGCTGGCCACTGCCCTGCTGTGGACTTATTGCACCCGCACCGATCTTTACCACCTGCTACCCTTGCTGGCATTCAAAGACTCGGCTGGACGCATCTTCACCGTCGAACGGATCAGAATGGCCGCCGATGAACTGAAGGCCAAACAGTGGCTGCAGGAAAATTCGCAACGTCCCGGTTATTTCCAGCTTGCCGACACGCTGCGCATTCCGCTTTATCAGCAATTGCTTGAGCTGATGGCCGGCAGCGAACTGGTCAGCCTGATTTGTCGCTTCCATCGTGTCGACTTACGGCAGATGCGCTATTACAGGATCGACAACCGGTCGGGCACCATCGCCCTGCTGCGCGCCATGCTGTTGTCCGGCGCGGGGCAGGCAGAACTTGCCCCGCTGATCAATGCGATCAACCGCGACGAAGACTGGGGGCAACAGGCCGCCTACGCCGTCCTGCTGCCGTTCGACGCCGCCAGTTTCGAGCGCGTTGATGCTCACTGGCAAACCGATCTGGCCTACCGGGCCACTATCTCGGTGAGCAACGCCTGGTCAGCCAACTTGCTGCCGGTCGTCGATTGGGCAATGGGCCAATTGCAGGCCAACCCGGCAAAGTTAGCGCCACGTCTGCGCCTGGCCCTGGCCGATATCGCCCTGCAGCGCGGCGACCAGGTTTTGCTGCAGCATGCCCTGCACGGCATCGAAGGCGGCGGCTGCGACGCCCTGCGGGCCGCGGCGCTGATTGCCGACAGACAATGGGAAACCGGGCAAAAAGCCTTTGAAGCCGCCCTCAAGCGCGGCCAGACCGAGGCCGGCATCCGCAAGCAGGTTTTCCCGGAGAGCATCGGCTGGCTCTACCCGCTCGCCCTGCTGGCGCAGGGCGGCCCGAAACAGCTCGAACTGGCGCGTAAATTCTGCATCGGCGAAGCCGGCAAACGAACGCCCAGCGCCCACGACGACTGGGGTCGCTGGGTCAATGCCATCGATGCGCGCCTGGGCAATGCGACACTGGTGGCGAATGCCTATTCGCTGCAAAACTCCAGCTACGAGCGCTATTCGCTGGCGCTTTTCTGGAAAGTCATGCTCGCCGCCTGGATTGGCAGCGACACCCTGGGCAAGGCCATAGTCCTCGGTAAATCCAGTGTGCTGGACGGGCTGCGCGGCCGCCTGCAGGAATGCAAGTTCAGCCTGTTGCTCAAGATGCTCGACAGTGCCGAAATCGTGCTCGCCGGCAGTGAGCCACCGGCCGGCTTCTTTGTTGCCAGCAAGGGCGAGCAATGGCGCGATGTGCTCAACGCGCTGCAGGAACTGGCCGGCGAAAATGCATCCGGCAAGACTGCTACGGTCGACAGCGAAAAGAGCCGCATTTTGTGGACGCTAACGATCGGCCAGCACGGCGAACCGCTCGACCTCAAGCCCTTCGAACAAAAACGCAGCAGCCGCGGCTGGAGCAGCCCGAAGGCCCTGCCGCTGAGCCGACTGGCCACCGATCAGGCGCTGCCGCCGCACGACGCCAAAGTGGCGCGCTGCCTGCGGGCCGAACGCATTTACAGCAAGCGCTTCAATCTCGATCTGGCGGCGGCCATCGGCGCACTGGTCGGCCACCCGGCGGTCGCTCTCGACAGCGCGCCGGGCCAATTGGTCGATCTGGTCGAAACGCCGCCCGAACTCGAAGTCGTCCGTAAAAAGGACAAGATCGTCCTGCAGATCAGCCCGCCCTTGCGTCCGGAAGCGGACGGCAGCTACTACTTCGACGCGGAAGAAAAACGCGACGCCGAGGCGCTGCGCCTGATCACTCTGCTGCCGGACGGGCCGCAGCGCGTCCGGCTGGTGCGTTACACGGCAGCGCAAAGACGCGCCGCCCAACTGGTCTCCGGGCGTTTCGCCGTGCCGGCCAATGCCGAAGGGGCGCAGGCCGATCTCGACAAAACCCTGCAAGCGCTGGCCGGCCATTTCCAGGTGCATGCCGATGCGGCGCAGGCTTCGCGGCAGGTGCCAAGCGAATCGCGTTTGCGGGCCGAACTGGCGCCGGTTGGCGAGTCGCTTTCGCTGCGCCTCGTCGCCGCGCCGCTCGGCGCCGATGGCCCGCGCCTGCCGGTGGGCAGCGGTCGCCTCCGTCTGATGGCGGCGATTGGCGGCGAGACGCTGGGTACCGAGCGGAATCTGGCGGCTGAAAAGAAACATTTGGAAAGCCTGCTCGACGCCTTCCCGTTTCTCGAAGAGATCGGCGGCGCAGAAATTTGCGAGTGGCTGATCGAAGACCCGGAACAGGCGCTCGGCCTGGTTGAAGCCCTACCGGGCCTGGCCGCCATCACTGCCGTCGATTGGCCGAAAGGCAAAAGCGTCCGTGTCATCAGTGTCGATGCCGGCAAGCTGGGCATCACCGTCAGCAAGGAACGCGACTGGTTCCGGGTATCCGGCCAGGCCGGGCTGGATGAAGGCCTCGTCGTGCAGCTCGAAACCCTGCTCGCCGCCGCCCGCGACAAGAGCCGCTTCATCCCGATGGGTGACGGCGTCTACGCAGCGCTGACCCGCTCGCTGAAACAGAAACTGCTCGACCTCGCCGCCGTCGCCGAAGTCGACAAGCACGGCAGCAAGGTGCCGCAGATCGCCGCCGCCTGGCTCGACGAAATCCTCGACGGCACCGAACTGCAGGCCGGCGCCGACTTCCGCAAAGCCATCGAACGTCTGCGTGCAGCGCAAGCCACCGAACCGAAACTGCCGAAATCCCTGCAGGCTGACTTGCGGCCCTATCAGGAAGAAGGCTACCAGTGGGCGATGCGCCTCGCCGCCGCCGGCATGGGCGGCTGCCTGGCCGACGACATGGGCCTCGGCAAGACCCTGCAGGCGCTGGCCGTCATGCTCGAACGGGCCGCCGGCGGCGCCACCCTGGTCATTGCGCCGACCTCGGTGTGCGGCAACTGGCTGGCCGAGTCGCTGCGCTTCGCGCCCAGCCTGAACGCCCGCATCTACAGCGAGGCCGGCGACAGCGAACGCGAAGCGCTGGTCGCCCAGGCCGGTCCGCAGGATGTGCTGATCGTTTCCTACACCCTGCTGCAGCTCGCTCAGGAGCGTTTCGCCGGCCGCCAATGGCATACGGTGGTTGCCGACGAAGCACAGGCGATCAAGAACGCCACGGCCAAACGCTCGCAGGCTGTCTTCGATCTGCCGGCCGATTTCCGCCTGGCCTTGTCAGGCACCCCGGTGGAAAACCGCCTGGCCGAACTGTGGTCGATCATGCGTTTCGTCAACCCCGGCCTGCTCGGCACCATCGGCCGTTTCAACGAACGCTTCGCCGGCCCGATCGAACGCAACCGCGACCGCGAGGCGCAGCACGTTCTGAAACGCCTGATCGGCCCCTTCGTCATGCGCCGCACCAAGGGCCAGGTCCTGCAGGATCTGCCAGCGCGCACCGAACTGATCCTCTCGGTCACCCCGGAAGCAGCCGAAGCCGCCCACTACGAGGCCCTGCGCCGGCAGGCACTGACCGATGTCAGCGCGCTCAACGACAACCTGAGCGGCGCCCAGGCCGGGCAGGCGCGTTTCAACATCCTGGCGCAACTGACCAAACTGCGCCGCGCCGCCTGCGATCCCCGCCTGACCAGCCCGGAATTCGCGATCGCCGGCGCCAAGGTGCAGGCCTTCGCCGAACTGGCTGCCGAACTCACGGCCAACGGCCACAAAACCCTGGTCTTCAGCCAGTTCGTCGATTTCCTGCAAATCCTGCGCGCCCCGCTCGACGCGGCCGGCATCAGCTATCAATACCTGGACGGCGCGACGCCCGCCGCCGAACGCAGCAAGCGCGTCGCCGCCTTCCAGGCGGGTGAAGGCGACCTCTTCCTGATCAGCCTGAAAGCCGGCGGTTTCGGCCTCAACCTGACCGCCGCCGACTACGTGGTGATTACCGACCCCTGGTGGAACCCGGCCGCCGAAGACCAGGCCATGGGCCGCGCCCACCGCATCGGCCAGCTGCGCCCGGTGACCGTCTATCGTCTGGTCAGCAAGGGTAGTATCGAGGAGCGCATCATCGACCTGCACCACGATAAACGGGCGCTGGCTGAGAGCATTCTGGCCGAAGGTGACGCCTCGGCGCTGCCATCGACCGAAGACCTAGTGGCGCTGATTCGCGGCGAGTAGCGGCGAAAGGACGATGGCCGCATTTGCCTGGGTGGATTTCATTCTGCTGCGGCCACAGAAGCAAGTGCTGCGGTCAACCGCAAAAAATAGCCAAATCCGTGGCCTGAATTGCCGCCCGTTGTCAGCAAATCCGCCATGTCGACGTAAGCATTGGCGTGGCCATGCAACCCTGCGCTGTATTTGTGGTCTTTAACGAGTCGGGCCGCGTTGGCCAATTTTGGACGGCAGCGCCCGGCGCAATCGGCCGCAACAGGAGAAGCAAATGCAACCGTCGGGAATCCGCTTGAAGTACCGCCTTCGGGCAATCCTATTGATCAGCAGCCTGACCAGCCTTGGCGGCATCGCGCAAGAATCCGCCAACACGCCCCAGAGCCGCCCGGAAGCGACGAAAGAGGCTTTGAGCTGCCTGCTGGCCAGCAATTGCGTCAATTCGCTGGACGACATGACCAGCCTGCCGGCGCTGCGTTTTAATGGTTCGGCGGACGAAGGCAAGGCGATTCTGCTGGCCACCCTGGCCGCATTTCCGGAAGCCAGCGTGGTCAAGAACGAGGCGCTGCAAGTCGAGGCGGTTTTTACCACCCCGATTGGTTTTCGCGATCAGGTGCTTTTCCATATTGATGCCGCGAACAAACGGATCGACTTTCGCTCCGGTTCAAATATCGGCCTCTACGATTTTGGCAAGAACCGCTCACGGATGAAGGAATTTTCAGCGCGGTTTGAGAAGGAATCGGGGCGCTGAGCGGGAATGCTGCGGCCCTGGAAGCAAGTGCTGGCACCAGGGGCAACCGTAGCCCCCCATTTTCAATCAAGGCACCAACAACATCCGGGTCTAGCCGGTATTCAATCTCAGCATCAGCGTCATTGGGTGCAACGGCGACGACTGAAAAGCATAGTTTTCGTATACGCAATTGGTCCTTCAATTGTCCCCCAACCGGTCAGCTGTCCGGCTCTCCCCCCCCGCACGGTGCAACGGTCGGGACCCCCGCAGCATCGGCCAGTACCTCCATTATTTGAAATATTCTCAGAGACAGTGGTTTTTGCTGCTGAGGCAAGAGAAAGGCTCTCAGAAACACGTGCTCGAATCGTGTAGTCCTGATAGGCCGGAAGAGCAACCGCCGCCAAAATACCAATAATTGCCACAACGATCATCAATTCGATGAGGGTGAAGCCTTGTTGAGTCTGTTGCTTGATTTGAGCCAGTTTCATCATAATCTCCAAGAGTTTTGTCGAAAGACAACCAGTGAGTGTTGAACTAGTCGTGCTGAGTTACATACAGCAATTTTGGGGCCATGCAGATTTCAGCCAAAAAACGGCCCAAATTTTGGTTTAAACCCACTTGGTAAGAAATGACACCCCCGAACACAGTGCCATAGTCAAAAATGGCACCGTAAAATAGAGTGCCAAAGTAAATGGCACCGTGAAATACGACACACTCAGGAGCACCGAACCATGCAAGTCATCTCTCTTCCTGCTGCGATCACCCTCACGGAGTGGAGCGAACGAACCTTTTGGCGCAAATTTGCCGATGGTTCTCTGGCCCGCGAGACGGTAAATGGCAAAGCGATGATCTCGTTTGATCTGATCAAACCGCACCTGTGCCTGGCGCTGAGCCCCGAGGATCTATCGGTACTTGCCAGCGCAGTGGCTGGTGATGCCGAGGCACAAAACGAAATGGCCTTGATTTTCCTCGCCAACGAGAAGCCAAAAGGCGCAATTTACTGGCTGGAACAAGCCGCCAAACAAGGCTGTGCGGATGCCATGAACCTTCTTAGCCAACGTTATATGAAGGGTAGCGGCGTACCCCAAGATGAAAACACGGGCATGATCTGGTTAGCCAAAGCCGCAACTCTAGGCCATTTGATTTCGCAATGCCAGATGCAAGGTTTGCGTAATAGAAACGGCGCCAACCACTTGTAAGAGTCGAGATAATTATCAGAGACGGTATTCAGAATGGCACTAAGTTAAGACCGCTCAGCACGCCCAAAGCGAGCGATTGGGCTATAAAACGGATGCGAAGTAGGCTTAACTTAGTGCCATTCGGGACATACCACGGTTTCCAAACATCTTCCTGAGTTACCCTCAAAGCCCCATCGCCAAAACGATGGGGCTTTTTGCTGTTTCGATGAGTGGCAATTGCTGCGACCATAGAATCAACCGCTGGCCCCACGGTCAACCGTAAAAACCAGCCAATTTTCGATCAAGCCGCCAACAGGCGCTTCAAGCCGCGCATCACAGTGCCGATGACGGGGAGTTTCATGTACAGCTCTTCGCCGGTATCCCAGTAATCACGGTGGTAATTGACCTTGCCGTCGGCGGCGAATTTGAGGTGCGAGACGCCGCGCATGACTTGCGTTTCGCCCTTGCCCCAGCGCTCGACCTTGAAGCGGAATTCCCAGATCAGCATGGCGCCGTCGGCATCGACGACTTTCCCGGTGACGACGAAGCGCGGTTCGCCAACCTGTTTGAACATGTGGCTGAAAATATGCTGGATCGGCGCGATGCCATGCACTTCATTGAAAGGGTCTTTGAAATAGGCATCGGCGCTGTAGAACTCGGGGAAGTTGGCAACGCTTTCGGGTGACAGCGCGTGATAGAAGGCAATCAGTTCGTCGATTTTCATCTCAACCACCCGTCATCCTGCGCAGCAGGGGGAAGTACAAACGGTAGGGCAGCACCGCCATGAACTTCATGAAACGGGTGAATCGCTTCGGGTAATGGATCTCGAAATTTCCCGTTTTAAAGCCGTTGACCGTAGCAATAGCTGCCTGCTCGGGGGTTTGCAGGGCGGGCATGGCAAAATCGTTTTTGGCAGTGAGTTGGGTTGAGACAAAGCCGGGGTTGATCAGCCAGACGCCGATGCCTTTCGGGGCCAGATCGAGGTGCAGGCATTCGGCAAAGTGGATCAGCGCCGCCTTGCCTGGCCCGTAGGCCAGCGCCTTGGGCAGGCCGCGATAGCCGGCGACGCTGGCGACAAAGGCAATCCCGCCACCGACCCTCAAATCCGGCAGGACCGTTGCAGCGAGGCGCATGGCGCCATTGAAATTGACCGCGATGATTTTTTCAGCCAGTGCCAAATCGAAGCTGTCGGCCCGCATCGGCACGTAATCGCCAGCCAGGTAAACCACCAGATCGACCCCGGCCCAAGCGGCGAGCAAGGTCTGCCGGGCAGCGGCCAGACTGGCCGTATCGGTGGCGTCGCAAGGCAGTAGCAAGGCGCTGTCGAGCTGGAGGGCGCGCAGTTTTTCCAGGCTGCGCCCGGAGATCGCCACGCGCGCACCGCGCTGCAGCAATTCCTTCGCGACGGCGGCGCCGATGCCGCTGGAGGCGCCGACCAGCCAGACGCGCTTGCCTTGCCAGTCGGTGATTTTCGGGTTCATGGTGGGACTTATCGTCAGATCAGCGCTTGAGGAAAGTCAGCGTCACTTCGCCCAGATTGAAGCCCCATTTGCTCATGTAGGAACGGTTCATCATCACCTTGTCGTCCATCAGGTACATCCAGTCGTCAAAATCAACGTGGTAGGTCTTGCCGTCCACCGGCAGCGCCAGCACGTAACGCCAGCGCAGGGCGTTGCCGGCCACTTCGCCGATGGCCTCGCCCACCACATCGTCGGCCGTGCCGCGGAAAGTGCCGTCAGGCTGTTTGACCAGCGTCCACACCCGGCGCGTGTCAGTGCCGTCCGACCACTTGAATTTTTCATCGAGCACGCCGGTGTCGCCGGTCCATTTGGCATCGATGACGACATGGAAGCGCTTCTGCACCTCGCCGGAACGCCCCTGGAACATGCCCCAGGCGTCGAGCGTGCCGTTCAGGTAGGTTTTGAGATCGAGTGCCGGTTGTTCGGCGCGATATTGCTCGACGCCGGTCGAGGCGCAGCCCGCCAGGCCCAGGGAAACTGCCGCAGCAGCGAATAAAGATTTCATGTCAGAACTCCAGTGAATGCCGCCAGCGCCAGAGCAGCACGCCGGCCAGCGCCTTGAAGCCAAGCGGCAGCAAGGCATAGGCAAAAGTGAGTGAAGCCAGCCCCGCGCCGCCGCCCGGCGTGTAGCCGAGCAGACCGAGGAGCGGCAAGGCAAGGCCGGCAGCGAGCGCCAGATTGAGCTTGGCGACGAAATTCCAGACCCCGAAACAGGCGCCGGCCTGGCCCTGGCGTTCGCCGAGATCGGCGGCAATGGCAGCCGGCAGCGCCAGATCGGCGCCGAGCGCGAGGCCGGAAGCGATGCAGATGGCGGCGAAGGGAATCAGGTCGCCACTGCCGAGCAGACTGGCCCCGGCGAACGCCAGGATGGAAAGGACGATGGCAGCAAGCCAGGCGTACACACGGCCGTAGCGCGTTGCCGCTTTGACCCAGAGCGGCAAGGAAGCAGCCCCGGCGACGAAGTAAAGCGCGAGCAACGGCCCGCTGGCTTTTTCAAGTTGCAGGATGTCGGCGACGAAGAACAGGAAGAGCGTTGCCGGCAAGGCGGAGGCGATGCCGTTGGCGACGAAGACGCCGAGCAGACGGCGGAAGGCGATGTCGGCCAGGACTCGGCGCAGGCTGGGCAGCAGACTCGCGGTGCCTGAATGATCGGGCTGCGCCGTGCCAGCCAAGCCTGCAGAGCGCTTGAAACCGACGCCGACAAAGGTCGCAATCGCCGCAACCAGCAGCAAGGGCGGCAATATCCAGCTCAGGCGTTCGATCCCTTCACTGAGATTCGCCGCCAGCAGGGTCGGCAACGCTGCGGCCAGAACCACGCCGAGCAGGCCGAAACCTTCTCTTGCTGCGGTCAACCGGGTTCTGAGCCCGGAATTCAGCCCAATGTCCGCCCCCCAGGCCTGATAGGCGACCGAAGCCGCCGAGAAACCGACGTAAGTCAGTGTCAGCGAGCCGACCAGCCAGAAGGCGGCGTTTTGCGTCGGCGGATTGAGCAGCGCGACGAAGCCGATGGCGAACGGGACCAGGGCAATTGCCACCATGCGCGGCCGGGCGACGCGGTCGGCCAGCCAGCCGAGCCAGGGGTCGATGCCGGCGTCGAGCAGGCGGGTGCCGAGCAGGATGGCGCCGAGCAGCGCCAGTTGCATGCCGGCGGTTTCGGCGTAGTAATGCGGCACATGTACGTAGATCGGCAATGCAGCAAAGGCGAGCGGCAGGCCGAGCAATCCGTAGGCGAGAATGTGGCCGGTCCGCATGGCGTCAGCCGGCCGGGCGTTTGAGCAAGGCGGTGCGCAAATCAGGCGCGCTGGTTTTGCTGTCAAGCCAGATAGCGAAGAAAGCGCGGGCAAAGGCCGGATCACTGACATCGCCGGCCGGTTGGTCGTTATAGAAAAAACGAGCGCCTTCAGGCAGATGAACGCCGAGGATATGGTCGCCGGGCTTGACGTCCGGGAAGATTTTTTCCATCTGCTCGCCCCAGCGTTTGAGCTGAACGCTGTCGGCAATGCCAAGATTGCGGATTTCCTTGACGCTGGCATCGGCAATATCCTTGCCGGAAATATTGCGCTTGTAAGTCAGTTTCAAGGCGAGCGGCGGGCGCATTGGATCTTCGCCGCCCACCCAGAGCGTTGCTTCGTAGACCAGAAAGCCGAAGCGCCGAAACTCGCCGCTGCCCCACCGCTTGAAACCTGCCGTTTGGTCGGCGTTGGCCAGCGCCACCGGCAGCCAGGGCAAAGTCAGTAACGCCATCAGGCATTGCCGCCGACGGGCTTGTTGCAATGAAAACTCAGGCTGCGTCGGGAACATGGTTTTCTCCAGCTGACGACAGGCGAATCGCCATCGGCACAAAGCAGATGCCGTTGAGCTCGGCGGCCGGCCCTAACGGCAAGAATCCCAGCCGCCAGTAGGCAGGCAGGGCATAGCGCGAAGCATTCACCGTGAATAGACCGGGGTTGCCGGCGGCCAGCGCATCCTGATGGACGCGTTGCCACAGCGTTCGGGCAATACCGCGCCGGTGGTGCTGGTTATTGGTAAACAAATGGTAGAGGTGCGCGTTCTCCTTGAGCGCGGCAACGCCCACCAGTTCATCGCCGGCGTAGGCGACGTAAAAGCGAAAACTTGCCGACTGTTCCAGCTTGGCCGCAACTTGTTCCGGGGTGATTTGCGCCAAATAGTGAGCCTGCCCCGCCGCCGAAAGCTCTGGCAGGACATGACGTTCCGAAGCGCCGATCAGCAGCTTGCTGATCGCCGGCGCATCCGAGGCTTCACCGGCACGCAGCGTGACGGCGAGCGGGGCCAGGCGGCTAGCGGTGACTGAGTTCAAAGTGCACCACATCAACGTTTCCAGCCAGAAAACCGGCCTCGCAATAGCACAGATACATGCGCCAGAGCCGACGGAAATTTTCATCGAAACCCAGCGCGGCAATTTCCGGCCATTTGGCTTCAAAGGCGACGCGCCATTCGGCCAGCGTCCGGGCATAGTCTTCGCCAAAGGCGTATTCGCCGTGCACCGTCAGCCCCTGTTTGGCCGCCGCCGCGCGGAAGGCTGAGCGTGAGGGCAGCATGCCGCCGGGGAAAACGTATTGCTGGATAAAGTCGGTGCCCTTGCGGTATTCGGCGAACAGATCGTCGCGAATAGTGATGCTCTGCACCACCGCCCGGCCGCCCGGCTTGAGCGATTTGGCGATGGTTTTGAAATAAGTCGGCCACCAGCGTTCGCCCACCGCTTCAAACATTTCGATCGAGACGATGTGATCGAACTGTTCCTTGGTGTCGCGATAATCCTGCAGCCTTAGATCAGCATCCGGCACGCGTTTTTGCGCCCAGGCCAACTGGGCTGGCGACAGGGTCAGGCCGGTGACCTTCAAGCCTTCCTCGACCGCCAGTTCCGCAAAGCCACCCCAGCCGCAACCGATTTCAAGCACGCTTTCGGCCGGTTCGGCTTTGAGCCGACGCAGGATGCGGCGGTATTTGGCGCGCTGGGCGCTTTCCAGATCGCCACCATCCACCGCCCGGTAAAGTGCGCTGGAGTAGCTCATGCTCGGGTCGAGCCAAAGTTTGTAGAAGTCGTTGCCGAGATCGTAATGCGCCATGATGTTGCGCTTGCTGCCGGCCCGGCTGTTGCCATTCAGCCAGTGGCGCACCCGCGCCGCCAGCAGGTTGCGCCAGGAACCATAGACGGCTTTTTTCAGCACATCACGATTTCTCGCCAGCAAGGTGAGCAGACCGGTGATGTCGCTGGCGTCCCAATGACCATCGAGATAAGCCTCGGCCAGCCCGATATCACCTTTGGCCAGCACGGCGCTGAACATCGCCTCGTTGCTGACGTTCAGCGTCACGCCATGCTCGCCATTGCCGAACAGGCGGCTGGAACCGTCAGGTAGGCGGATTTCAAGCATGCCATCCTGAAGCTTTTCAAGAAGCTGGAAAACCAGGCGGGTATCACGAGCCAGGGGCTCTGCCTGGCGCAGGGTCATGGTGTTCATTTGCTGGGTTCCTCGAGTGGGAGGTTGGATTTACTGCCATTGAACGGCACGCCCTTCAGCCACAATTTGAGGGCTTGCCAGTGGATACGGAAAGTGATGCCGGCGGTGAGCAGCGGCATGCGCACGAAGGCGGCGAGCAACGCACGGGTCGACCAGACTTTGCTACGCCCGGCAATCGAGGTGAGCAAAAGCTCGCCCTCGGCATCGTCATAGTCGATCCGCATCACCGGGCTGCTGCGCTCGAGGAAGAAGCGGAAGCGGTAACCGCCCTCGACTTCGCAGAAAGGCGAAACGTGGAACACCTTGGTCGCATTGAGCACCTGGCCATCGCACAGTGGCGAACCATCCGGGTTATGCAACAGGTAATTGTGGCGACCGCTGAAGGTATTGCTCACTTCGGCCAGCACGGCAATCAATTCACCGCTGCGATTGCGGCAGAACCACAAACTGACCGGATTGAACACGTAGCCGAGTACGCGCGGAAAACACTGGAGAATGATCTCGCCATCGTCCGGCAGCGCATGCTCACGAAGGATGGATTGAATCCAGGGCAGTAACGGGCTGCCATCACGCGGGCCGTGGTCCTTTTGGTGGAAGCTGAGCAGATTGCTGCGGTCAACCGAGAAAATGGCGCAATTTCCCGCTTGCAGATCGCGGACCGGCAACTGCACGAAGAAGACCGGATAGACGAAGGCATTGACCACCGGCCGCATGCGGCGGTGCATCACATGGCCGACAAAGAGTTTGGGCAGGCTTGCCATGACGGCCTCAGGCACTCGCCAGTTCGCGGGCCGGCGCCATTTCGCCCTGCCACGGGGCTTGAATGCCCATGCCGTTGACAACCCGCAGCGCCGATTTCAAACCATCCTCATGGAAGCCATAACTGCCCCAGGCGCCAGCCAGCCAAATGCCATTTTCGCCCTGCACCTGCGCCAACCTTTGCTGCGCCGCGATGGCCGGGCCGTCGAAGATCGGATGGGCGTAGTCGAATTCGGCAATCACCTTGGCCGGGTCCGGCTCGCGCGCCGGGTTGAGCGTCACCACCACGGGCGTTTTAAAGGGTAGCGGCTGCAGCTTGTTGATCAGATAGGAAACGCCGACCGGTTGTTCGCCCGGCTCGCCGCTGCCGGCAAAGTAATTCCAGGCCGACCAGAGTTTTTCGTCACGCGGCAACAGGGCGCGATCGGTATGCAGCACGGCGCGGTTGGGCTGGTAGCGAATCGCCGAAAGCACGTCCACCTGCGCATCGCTGGCCGAAAAACCGAGGATGCCGAGCGTCTGGTCACTGTGGCAAGCCATCACCACCTGATCGAAATGCTCATTGCCGTGGGCGTGCGTCACCCGCAGGCCGCCGTTTTCACGCGTCACGGCGCTGACCGGGCAGGCGAGGCGAATGTCGTCCAGTTGTGCGGCAATTTTCTGCACATAGTCACGCCCGCCGCCTTTGACGGTGCGCCACAGCGGCCGGTCGAAAACCTGCAGCAAGCCGTGGTTCTGGCAGAAGCGGATAAAGGTGGCGAGCGGCATGTCGCGCATCTGGCCGGTCGGGCAAGACCAGATCGCCGCTGCCATCGGCAACAAATACCAGTCGGCGAAGGCGCTGGAGTAGCGGCCTTCGGTCAGGAAATCGCGCAGGCTGCGCTTGTTGTCCGGGTGAGTGAGCAGCCAGGCGGTGCTTTCGCGGTTGAAGCGCAGGATGTCGGAGAGCATCGACCAGAATTGCGGCCGAACCAGGTTGCGCTTCTGGCCGAAGACGGTCGCCAGACTGCTGCCCGACCATTCGAGATTGGGGTTTTCCAGGCTGACCGCGAAGGACATTTCAGTCTCGACGCTCTCGACGCCCAGCAGCGCGAACATGGCGATCAGGTTGGGATAGGTCTTTTCGTTGAAGACAAGGAAGCCCGTATCGACCGGATGCGTTTTGCCCTCCAGCGTGACGTCGACCGTATTGGTGTGGCCGCCGAGATAAGCGCCCGCCTCGAAAAGCGTGACTTCATGCTGGCGGCTCAACAGCCAGGCGCTGGCCAGACCGGAAATGCCGGCACCGACGACGGCGATACGTTGTTTTTTGTTCATGGCTAGCTCCTTGCGCTTTCTCGTCACGCTTTCCCGTCACTCCCCGGCCGGCAGGAATGACGCAGTAATTACTTAGGCATTCACGCCAAACAGCTCGGCATAGGCCGAATGGTTGTGAATCGACTCAAAATTCTCCGAAGCGACCTTCCACTCGGCGACCCGCGGCTCGTTCATCAGGCGCAGCGCAATGTCACGCACCAGGTCTTCAACAAACTTCGGATTGTCGTAAGCACGCTCGGTCACCCACTTTTCATCCGGCCGCTTGAGCAAGCCGAACACTTCACAGGAGGCTTCGTCTTCGGCAATCCGCACCAGTTCTTCAATGCTCATGGCCGAGCGCAACCGGGTTTCGAGCGTGATGTGCGAGCGCTGGTTGTGTGCGCCGTAATCGGAAATTTTCTTGGAACACGGGCACAGGCTGGTGACGGCGGCAACGACGCGCAACGTCAGGCTGGCCGCCTGCCCTTCGGCCTGCTCGATGATCAGCGTTGCGTCGTAATCGAGCAGACTTTCCACCCCCGAAACCGGCGCTGTTTTGCGGATGAAATAGGGAAAACTCATCTCAATCCGGCCGCTCCGCGCATCCAGGCGCAGCAGCATTTCGGCCAGCATGCGGAAAGCGCCCTCCTGGGTCAGCGAACCGCTGCGCCCTTCGAGCAATTCGACAAAGCGCGACATGTGCGTACCCTTGACCTCGGGCGGCAAACCCACCGTCATCGTCAGATGGGCAATCGTATTCATCACCTCGCCGCGGCTGGTCTCGAATTGCATCGGGTAACGCAGGCCCTTGACCCCCACTTGCTGGATCGCCAGCCGACGGGTATCGGCAGCGGACTGGACATCAGGCAGGAAAAAATTGTCGGGTGCATTCATGGCAGTAGCTCCTTGGGTTGGGGCGCGGAATTATTTGAGAAACTCGTCAATCTTCTTGATCAGCGCCGGGTCATCCGGCGTCGTTGAGCTGCCGAAAGCCAGCACTTGGCGGGTGTCACGATTGATCAAATATTTGTGGAAATTCCATTTCGGCTGGCTGCCGGTGAGCTGGGCCAACTGCAGGTAAAACGGGTTGGCATCCTTACCCTTGACGACCGTCTTGCCCATCATCGGAAACTCGACGCCGTAAGTCAGCCGGCAAAAATCGGCAATTTCCTTGCTGCTGCCGGGCTCCTGCTCGCCGAAATCATTGGAGGGAAAACCGACCACAACCAGCCCCTTGTCTTTGAGATTGGCGTAGAGCTTTTCCAGCCCTTCGTATTGCGAGGTGTAGCCGCAGAAACTGGCGGTATTGACCACCAGAATGACCTTGCCCTGATATTGGCAAAGCGATTGGGTTTTGCCGTCCTGCAAACCGGGGAAGCTGTGATTCAGCAGCGGCGCGCAGGCGGCACCGGAAGCCGTCGGCAGCATGGCGACCGAGATCAAACCGGCAATACCGAGACAGCGTTTCAGATTCAGAATCATGTCCAACACCTTTTAAGTTTGTCCTAGACAATTAATGCATTTGTTCGTAAGATAGTCAGCAAAGAAAACTTTGTCAACAGTTTGTCTAACATTTGTTCAGGACAAAAATGAATATTCCCAGCTTCAACATCGCCGCCGTCGAACGCGACACAGGCTTGTCGAAAGATGTCCTTCGTATGTGGGAGCGCCGTTACGGTTTCCCGCAACCGGACCGCGACAGCAATGGCGAACGCTGCTATCCGGCAGATCAGGTTGAGCGCCTGCGCCTGATCAAACGCCTGATGGACGCCGGCCACCGGCCGGGCAAGCTGATTGCCACGCCGGTTGAAGAGCTGGCCGGATTCGTTTCGCGCCGCGCCAAAGCCCGCCCGGGCAATGAGTCATCGGATGGCAGCGAGCTGAGCGAACTGCTCGCGCTGATCAAACAACATGACAGCAACGGCTTTCAGCAAGCCATGCAGCAACGACTGGCCCGCCAGGGCTTGCAACGTTTTGTCCAGGACACGATTGCGCCACTGACCTTTCGTGTCGGTGAAGCCTGGGAAGACGGCAGCGTTGAAGTGTTCGAGGAGCACCTTTTCACCGAACTGACCAAGCGCCTGCTGCGCCAGGCGATTGCCGGCCTGCCGAGCGGCCAGCGCAGCCCGCGCATTTTGCTCACCAGCGTGCCGGATGAACCGCATGTCCTGGGCCTGCTGATGGTTGAAGCCCTCTTCGCGCTCGAAGGCGCCGAGTGCATTCCGCTCGGGACGCAAATGCCCTTGCTTGAAATTGGCCGCGCCGCCAGCGCCCATCGGGCCAACGTTGTCGCGCTCTCGTTTTCAGTGGCTTTCCCGCAACGCCAGATTCCCGGCCTGCTCCAGCAATTGCGCATGGTGCTGGCGCCGGAGATTGAACTCTGGGCGGGCGGCGGCGGCGTCCAGCGGCTGGCCCCGATTGAGGGCGTTTTGTTGTTGACCTCGTTCGAGAGCGCAGTCAGTGCGCTGACCGACTGGCGGCTGGCCCAAGTGCCGGCGTGAAAGTAGCGGCGTGAAAAATGCCGACGTTAAAAGCGGCTTTCGCGGCAACAAATCGTTTTTGCCAGCCAAAATTTGCCTTTGCTGCGGTCGACCGATGATTTGGCGCAAAAATTGGGCGAAGAACTGGGCGGAAATCAAATACTGCTCCGACGCCTGCCGCCAACGTGGAAGCTTGACATGAACGGCCGGCTTTTCCTGATCCTCGGCGACCAGCTCCACCCCGACCCGCACCCGCTATTGACTGATTTCGACCCGGCCGACGACCAATTATTGATGGTCGAAGCCGCCAGCGAATCCACCCACGTCTGGAGCCACAAGGCGCGCACCGCCCTCTTCCTCTCGGCCATGCGCCACCGCGCCGCCGCCTTCCGGCAGACCGGGCAAACCGTGACTTACCTGGCCCTTGGCGAACACCCGCATACCAGCCTCGGCGATGCCCTGAGCGCCTGCCTGGCCGAGCATGAACACCGCGCCGTGGTCATGCTCGAAGCCGGTGATTGGCGGGTTCAGGAAGAACTCGACGCCGCCTGCCAGCGTGCCAATATCCCGCTGCTGATCCGCCCTGACCCGCACTTTCTCTGCTCGCTGGATGACTTCAACACCTGGGCCGGTGAAAAATCCGGCCTGCGTCTGGAGTTTTTCTATCGCTGGCAGCGCAAGCGCCACGACATTTTGATGGCCGATGGCGAACCAGTCGGCGGCCAATGGAATTTCGATGCCGACAATCGCCAGTCCTTCGGCAAAAAAGGCCCGGGGCTGACCCCCGCACCAGAACGCTTCGCACCGGATGCAATGACCCGCGAAGTGATGACGCTGGTCGAACAACATTTCCCCGACCACCCCGGCCAGCTCGCCAACTTTGCCTGGCCGGTGACCCCCGAGCAAGCGCGACAGGCACTGGACGATTTCATCCGCCATCGCCTGCCGGAATTCGGCCGCTGGCAGGACGCGATGTGGGGTCACGAACCCTTTTTATGGCATTCCTTGCTGTCGACCGCAATGAATCTCAAGCTGCTCGACCCGCGCACCGTCATCGCCGCGACGCTGGCCGCCTATCAGGCCGGTAACGTCCCGCTGGCGGCAGCCGAGGGTTTCATTCGGCAGATTCTCGGCTGGCGCGAATTCGTCCGCGGCATTTACTGGCGGCAAATGCCCGGGCTGGCCGAAGCCAATCAATACGACCACAAGGGCGCATTACCCGACTGGTTCTGGACCGGCAAAACCCAAGCCGCCTGCCTCGCCGCCGCCATCGGCCAAACCCTGCAACACGGGTACGCCCACCATATTCAACGCCTGATGATCACCGGCAACTTCGCTCTGATCGCCGGCCTGGAGCCGCGTCAGGTGGCCGACTGGTATCTCGCAATTTACGTCGATGCCGTCGCCTGGGTTGAAGAACCCAACACCCTGGGCATGGCGCTCAACGCCTGGCCCGGCATGACCAGCAAGCCCTACTGCGCCTCCGGCGCCTACATCAAGCGCATGAGCAACCACTGCCAGACTTGCCGCTACCAGCCGGAACCCCGCATCGGCGACAAAGCCTGCCCATTCACCACGTTTTACTGGGATTTTTTGCTCCGACACGAAGAACGCTTTGCCCGAAACCCGCGCATGGCACTGGCCGTAAAAAACATCAGCCGTTTTCCGGAAGAGGAGCGCCGGGCGATCCAACTTCACGCCGAAAAACTGCGCGCAAATCTTGATAGTATTTAGTGGTTAGTAGGGGAGTGGGGGAGGGGAGCAGGTAGTCGCTGTTTGCTAACGACTACCGACTCCCCTACTACCGACTAATTACTAACCAACAACTCCTCAAGGTCGAAGTGGCAGGGCGCCACCAACAGCTGCGCCAGATGTTCAGCGTCATTCGATTTCATGTGCTCAGCAAAGTCCGCCAACTGCGCATCATTGGCCGCGGCGAGGGCTTCGATCAACGCCTTGGCGGCTTCACGCGGATTCGGGCTACCCACGACATAGGTCGGGCTGTTTTTGTAGTGGGTCAGCAGTTCGGCGCGGTGCGTCAGATAAAGCGGGCTGCGCCGGGTGAATTCGACCTCGGCCTGCTTGGCCGCAATCTTGGCATCCATCTCGGCGTCGCTCTCCCGGTAATGTTCCTGCTCAGCCTCGCTCCAGTGCGGCTTGTCGCCATGCGTGATGCGCAAGGTGGCGAAAGTCCCCTGAAGCACGACCTGCGAATGCGTCCCCGCATCGCGGAAAACATGAACCAGATCCTTGCCGTGACCTTCCTTGCCAACATAGCGCATGCTCGCCGTGATGCGTCGAGGATTGAAGCGGAACTGACGGGCGCAAGCGGCGCGCAGGAGGTCGAAAAGTTCATTGGTTTTTGCAGCGGCGCTCACGGGCAATCCTTTCAATCAGGCTTTATCACGGCGAGTGCCGCGACGACCATATGGCTGCCAAGAGCATACGCCACTCAGGCCATCTATTGAATTTGGCAACGTAGTTTGTTCCATACGTCCGACTGCCCGACCTGCGGGTGTAAACGGTCGATCAGTTCGGCCAAAGCTGCCAGCCGCAGCCAGGCAGAAGTGCGGGGGAAAGAATTAAGAACAACGCCCCCCCCCCAAAAAGGCCCCGGCGGCCTCTCTGCCAACAAGCCAAGGCCTCCCGTCAGTTTCGTAAGCTCACCTCAAAAAAACCGCTGCCGCGATATCCAGCGAGCGCAGGCGAAGTACCGGGTCGAAGATGTCGCAGACGAACATCAATTCATCGGCCGCGGTTGCCTCAAGCAGCGCAGTCAGCCCTTCCCGCACCCGCTCGGGGCCGCCGATTACACCTGCCGCCAGAAAGTCATTGATCGCTGAGCGCTCATGCGGCTGCAGGCTGTTCATGTAATCGGCGACCGGCGGCGGCAGGCAGCGGCGGTCGCCGGTCAGAATGCCGAGGATTCGCTGATAGGTGCTGCTGGCCAGGTATTCGGCTTCGTCATCGGTCGGGGCAGCAATCAGGGGGACGCCGATGATCACGTAGGGCTTAGCCAGCTTGGCGGAGGGACGGAAATTGCTGCGGTAAACCGTGATGGCCTGCAACAACATGGCGGGCGCAAAGTGCGAGGCGAAGGCGTAGGGTAGCCCGCGTTCTGCCGCCAGGCGGGCGGAGAAAAGGCTGGACCCGAGCAGCCAGATGGGCACTTCCGTACCCATTCCCGGCACGGCCATGACGCGCTGCCCTGGCTGTTTTGGGCCGAGCAGTTGTTGCAGTTCGCTGATTTCCCGCGGGAAATCAGCTTCGGTTTCGGGGCGATCACGGCGCAATGCGCGCATGGTGATCTGATCGGTGCCGGGCGCACGCCCCAAGCCGAGATCGATTCGCTCCGGATAGAGTTCGGCCAGCGTACCGAAGGCTTCGGCGACGACCAGCGGCGCATGGTTGGGCAGCATGATGCCGCCCGAGCCGACCCGGATGCGGCTGGTCGCAGCGGCAATGTAGCCAACCAGCACTGCGGTCGCCGAACTGGCGATGCCGGGCATATTGTGATGCTCGGCCAGCCAGTAGCGCGTGAACCCGAGGGTCTCGACATGCTGGGCGGTACGCCGGGCAATCGCCAGCGCCTCGGCGACGGTGCCGCCCTCGCGCACGGCCACGAGGTCGAGCATGGATAGTTTTGTTGCTGGCAGGGCGTTCATATTTGCTCCTGACCTTTTTTCTCAATGATCGAAACCGCCGAATTGCGCCGACTGGCCGCCCAGCTCAATAACGACAGTAATGCCAAGCCAGTGCCGATGAGGAGAATGCCGGCGACTTCGCTGGTCTTGAATTCCTCGCCGAAAGTCAGCCGCGACAACAGGATGACCACGACCGGCGTACCGAGCACGGACAGGCTGGCCTCCCAGGCCGGGACGCGATCGAGGATATAGATCCACAGCCACCAGCACATCGCGGTACTGCCAATCGACATGAAAGCAAGAATGCCCATGTAGGAAAGGGTCCAGTCGGTTGGGCGCTCGGTGACCACCAGGCTCAGCACGACCAAGGGGACGGCGCCGAGGATCATTTGCCATGCCGTGAGCGTCAACAGGTCCACCGGCGTGGTTGAGCGCAAACGCTTGATCAGGATGGTGCCGGTCGCCCAGCAGAGCGCCGCCATCAAGCCGAGAAATTTGCTGAACAGGCTGGAGTGCATATCCCAGGGTTCGATGATCAGCAACAGGCCGATCAGCGTGCTCGCCGCCGCCAGCCATTGTTTGCCGCGGACCCGCTCGCCAAGCAGCGGCCAGGCCATCAGCAGGGTCCAGATCGGCATGGTGAAGATCAGCACCGCCGTCTTGCCGGGGCCGCCTTCGACCAAAGCCCAGGTTTGAAAAACCATGAAGCCCGCCACCTGCGTCAGGCCGATAGCCAGCGTCGGACCCGGCGCAACCAGTTTGAGCGGGCGCCCGATCAGCTTGAGGACCAGGATCAAGGTCAGCGCACCGCCGACACAACGCTCGGCGGCAAAGGCGAACGGTGGCGCATAGGTCAAACCTTGTTTGGCCAGCACCCAGGTGTAACCCCAGGTTAGCGAGAGAACGAGTAGTGCGAGCGCTGGCAGCCAGCGGCGGTATGAAGCCATATTTTTTGCTTTGGGAAGGGTACACCGTGACCGGAAAACCCGGTCACGGCGTGCTTGAAACGGCGTTTAGTCGGCCAGCGTCGGATAATCGATGTAACCCTCGGCGCCACCGCCGTAGAGCTTGTCGGCCTGCATTTCGTTCAAAGGCGCATCATCGCGCAGGCGACGGACCAGATCCGGGTTGCTGATAAACGGACGCCCGAAGGCGATCAGGTCGGCCTTGCCGGCAGCCACCGTTTCCAATGCCTCGCCCCGGCTAAAGCCGTTATTGACCATCCAGGCACCCGGAAAATGCTGATGCAATGCCTCGTAATCAAACGGTTTCGCATTTGGCGGGATACGGGCACCGCCGGTTTCACCCTCGATCACGTGCAGGTAAGCCAGACCCAGAGGCGCCAACTGGTCGACGACGTAGCTGAACAGTGCCTGCGGATCACTATCGAGCGGCGTGTCGCTGAAAGTGGTCATCGGACTCAAACGGACACCGGTGCGGCCGGCACCGATTTCGTCGGCAATGGCCTGCATCACTTCGAGCAGCAGGCGGGCGCGATTGGCGATACTACCGCCATAGGGGCCATTGCGGTCGTTGACGCTATCGCGCAAAAACTGGTCAAGCAAATAGGAGTTGGCGGAATGCACTTCGACGCCATCGAAACCTGCCGCGATGGCGTTGCGGGCAGCGCGGCGATAGTCGTCGATCAGGCTTGGGATTTCGTCATCACGCAAGGCGCGCGGCGTGGAGACCGGGGAAAAGCCCTCGCGGGTAAAGGTCATTGCTTCGGGACGCTTGCTGGTCGATGAAACCGGCGCGGCGCCATCTGGCAGCAATGAGCTGTGGGAAATCCGGCCGACGTGCCACAGTTGCAGCACGATCTTGCCACCCGCGGCGTGAACAGCATCGGTCACCTGGCGCCAGCCGGCGACTTGTTCTGGCGAATAAATCCCCGGGGTATCGAGGTAGCCCTGGGCCATCGGGCTGATCTGGCTGGCTTCGGCGATGATCAGGCCGGCGCTGGCCCGTTGGCGGTAATACTCGACGGTCATCGGACCCGGCCGGTTGCCCTCGATGGCCCGATTACGGGTCAGCGGGGCCATGACGATGCGGTTGGCCAGGGCGATGTCGCCGATTTTGATGGGGTCAAACAAAGAACTCATGATGATTTTCCTTGGTAGGCGCTACTGGGTTAAAAATTAGACCGGTCGTCTATGTTTCAGGAGCAAAGATAGGCCGCCAATGGAGCGGCCTTTCAGTTTTTATAAACTCAGCGCGCGAGCACTTGCTGAGTGAACTTCATCGCGTTATCCAGAGCATTGCTATTGCGGTGCAGCTTGCCGAGCAGACTGGCACCAAGCCACAACTGGTAGAGCATTTGTGCGGTCGATTGCGCCTCCAGCGGCGGCAACGAAGCATCGCTGATCCCCGCCTCGATCAACCGGGTAATGCGTGCCACCACCTGATCGGTCCCGTCACGCAGGGTAATCCGCATCGCATCCGAGAGGTCCGCCACCTCCCCGCTCAGCTTCACAACCAGGCATTTTTGATCGGTACAGGCTTCGCAGTGGGCATCAAGCCAGCGCTGCCAATAGCGGATCAGACGTTCATGTCCTGATATCCCTTCGACCTGAAGCAACTCGTCGATACTGCTCAAATAATGGTCAAAATACTCTTGCAGCAGGGCCTGGCCGTATTGTTCCTTGGACTCGAAATAGTGATAGAACGAGCCTTTCGGCACGCCGGCCGATTTCAGTATCTCGTTCAGGCCAACGCTCGCAAAGCCCTTGCCGGCGATGATCCGGTGGCCGGTTTCGAGAATGTGCTGGCGCGTATTGTCGTGACGAATGTTCATGGGAAGCGAGATTGCCACAAATTAGACCGGTCGTCTAGTTCACTGGAGCCTAGATTATTCAGCGTTGTGATACACGACTAATCAGCACCGCCCTAAACAGCCCATCATCCGGCAGCGCTAACCAAACTAGGCGGTGGCACACTAAAATGCACGTCTGTTCCCTCATTCAAGCCCGCCATGACCTACGCCGCCCCCAGCTTTGAAGCCAAAATTTGCCCGCCTGAGCAGTTGACCGCAAGAGCGGCCCAAATTGCCCGTCCGCTGGTTTTCACCAACGGCTGTTTCGACATCCTGCATCGCGGCCATGTGACCTATCTGGCCCAGGCGGCCGCGCTGGGGGTAAGCATGGTGGTGGCGTTAAATAGCGACGCTTCGGTCAAACGTCTGGGCAAGGGCGATGACCGCCCGGTCAATACATTGGAAGACCGCCTGGCGGTGATGGCGGCCCTGGGCTGCGTCGCGCTGGTGACCTGGTTTGACGAAGACACGCCCTTGCAGCGCATTCTTGATTGCCAACCGGAAATTCTGGTCAAGGGCGGCGACTGGCCGGTGGAAAAAATCGTCGGCTGCACCGAAGTCCGCGGCTGGGGCGGCACGGTTCATTCGATCCCGTTCATTCACCAAAAATCGACCACGGCGCTGCTGGAAAAAATCCGCAAGCTGTAGGCGGCAGGATCAAGAAATCAGGATAGCGCCGGCCAACACACCCGCGCTATCCAGCCTGCAACAGGCTACAAAACCACCTGCGTTCCCAGCTCGACCACCCGGTTGCTCGGAATCTTGAAGAAGGCCGTAGCCGAGCCGGCATTGCGGAACATGGCGACAAAAATCTTTTCCCGCCAGAACGCCATTTCCGAATTGAGCCGCGGGATCAGCGTTTCGCGGCCAATGAAGTACGAGGTTTCCAGCGAGCTGAATTCCAGCCCGGCAGCGGTGCACAGATTGAGTGCTTCGGGAATATTCGGGGCATCCATGAAACCGTATTGAACGATGACGCTCCAGAAGTTTTCTTTTAACTGTAAGACTTCAACGCGATCAATGTCCGGCACATAAGGCACGTCATAGAACTTCACCGAAACCAGCACCACCCGCTCATGCAGCACCTTGTTATGCATCAGGTTATGCAACAGCGCGTGCGGCACCCCTGTCGGGTCGGCATTGAGAAAAACCGAGGTGCCATAAACCCGGGTTGGCATCGAACTGGAGAGCGACTCGATGAAACTCGACAACTCCAGGCGCTCGCCTTGCAAACGGGCCGCCAGTAGTTCGCGCCCACGTTTCCAGGTCGTCATCAGTACGAAGACACCGACGCCCGCCACCAGCGGGAACCAGCCACCGTCAGGAATTTTCAGGATATTGGCGGCAAGAAAAACCAGTTCGACCGAGAGAAAGCAGGCAAACAAGGCGCAAGCCCGCGGCCAGCCCCATTTCCAGCCCTTGGCGACCACGACGGTGGCCAGAATCGAGGTAATCACCATGTCGCCCGTCACAGCAATACCGTAGGCCGCAGCGAGATTATTCGAGGTTTTGAAGCCCAGCACGAGAATCATCACCGCCACCATCAGCCCCCAGTTCACGGCCGGCAAATAAATTTGCCCGGCTTCATTTTCCGAGGTGTGCTGCACTTCCATACGCGGCACAAAGCCCAACTGCATGGCCTGACGAGTGACTGAAAAAGCACCTGAGATCACTGCCTGGCAAGCGATAACGGTCGCCACCGTGGCCAGCCCGATCAGCGGGTAGAGCGCCCACTCCGGCGCTGACAGGTAAAAAGGATTCTCGGCCGCCGCCGGGTTGCCCAGAATCAGCGCGCCCTGACCAAAATAATTGAGCACCAGCGCCGGCAGCACAAACGCGAACCAGGCACGAACAATCGGCTTGCGGCCGAAATGCCCCATGTCGGCATACAAAGCCTCCGCACCGGTAACGGCCAGCACGACATTACCCATCGCAACCAGCGCCAGCGCCTTGTTGGCGAGCAGGAATTCGATACCGTAGAGCGGGTTGAGCGCTGCGAGAATGGCGGGGTGAGCCACGATATTGGAGATGCCAAGCACGGCCAGCGTGCTGAACCAGAGCAGCATGACCGGGCCGAAAAACGCCCCCATCGTCGCAGTGCCGCGCCGCTGGATAAAAAACAGGCCGAAGAGCACGATCAGCGTGACCGGAATCACGAAGGGCTTCAAGGCCGGCGTGGCTACTTCCAGCCCCTCGACCGCCGAGAGCACCGAAATAGCTGGCGTTACCATGCCGTCGCCGTAGAACATCGCCGCCCCCAGCACGCCGATGATCATGATCATTTTCATCTGCCGCTGATTACCTTTGGCATCGTGCAGCGCCAGCGCAATCAGCGCCATGATGCCGCCCTCGCCGCGATTGTCGGCGCGCGTGATGAAACTGACGTACTTGATCGAGACGACAATAATCAGCGCCCAGAAAAAAAGCGACAGGCTGCCGAAAACATTGGCCTCTGTGATCGGAATCGGGTGATTGCCGGCGAAGACTTCCTTCACCGCATACAAAGGACTGGTGCCGATGTCGCCATAGACGACACCGAGCGCCGACAAGGCGAGTACGGCCAAACGTTTGCCGGTAACTTGCCCGGCTTGATTTTCGCTACTGTTCATAAAACCCCTGAGTCATTGGCAGCTTGGGCTGCTCTCATAACATCCGTAAGACAAGCCGCCAGCAGGCTGCTGGCGACGGCAATGCTTTAACCCCCCAGCGCCGACTTCAGCGACTGAACTTCTTCCTCGGACTCATTAATGATTTCTTCCAGGGTGTCGGCATCAAAAATCGTCTCAAGCATTGAGGTATCGACCGCTCCGTCCAGTTCCGGGTCACGCCAGCTCGACGTGCGATTGGCGATTTTGTTGGCGACGTAGAGCACATCGGTCAGGGTTTTCAGCTCGATGATTTCACGATCGGTTTCGTGCTCCTGCACCGCAACCAGCACCGACTCCGGTGAACCGAGCGCCGAGAGCAGGGCGTGGCCGATGTTGTCGTGCCAGCCAACCAGCAGGGCGTGCAACTCCACCTTGTCGTTGACCAATTCCGGGAAATTGGCGGCGCGCGACATCAGGTAAAAAACGCCCAGATCGTGCACCAGTCCGGCGAACATCGCCTCATCGCCATTGATCTTGGCAATCCGGCGGGCCAGCACGCGGCACAGCGCCGCGACGTGGGCGGTGTGATCCCACAATTTTTTTGAAATCGCTTCAAACGACTTCATCGACTTCGATTTCAGCAACTGCTCCATCGCCACGGCAAACGACACCGTCCGCACCGCCTCCATACCAACACGGGTAATGGCGGTCTTCACATCGGCGATTTCCCGCCCGGAAGGATTCAGCGCCACCGAATTCGACATGCGAATAATCTTGGTGCTCATCAAAGGTTCGGCACCAATCAGCTTGGCAAGCTGTTCAATGCTCAGATTGGGGTCCTTGAGAGCGGTCCGCACCTGAAAGGTGATGTCGAGAAAGGTCGGAAAAGTGATCTCGTCGCCAGACAGATCTTTGGCGATATCTTCGAGAACCTTGAAAGTGGTGGCGTTGGACACAGTCGTTTCCTTGGCAAGCTATGAAAGCAACGCCGCCCGGAAAGGGCGGCGCAAGTAATACCAATACAGTTTAATTAGAACGGGATATCGTCGCCGAGATCGTCGAACGATGGCTTCGGCTTGTTCTTGGCCGGTGCCGGGGCGTAATCGGTCGGCTCATTGTCGTAACCACCACCACCGCCGGATGAACCCGGCGCGCCCATGCCTTGCCGCGAACCGAGCATGGTCATTTGATCGCCCTTGATTTCCGTGGTGTAACGCTCCTGGCCTTCTTTATCGGTCCATTTACGCGTACGGATGCTGCCTTCAACGTAAACCTGTGACCCTTTTTTCAGGTACTGGCCGCAGATTTCGGCCAGCTTGCCGAAGAAGGAAATGCGGTGCCACTCGGTCAGTTCCTTTTTCTCGCCGGTTGCCTTGTCTTTCCAGCTCTCGCTGGTCGCCACGGTGATATTGCACATTGCTTCGCCGCTCGCGGTGTAGCGAACTTCCGGGTCTTTACCCAGGTTCCCGACGATGATTGCCTTATTGACTGATGCCATGCCCCATCTCCTATACAGATTGAGTCGCCGCGGCGACACGCCGTTGCGGAAAATTCATTGAGTTTGCGACTGCCAGCCAGATCAAAACCAGCCCGGTACAGGTCGCAAAAACCGCATTATCGCCGAAATTCTGCGCCAGATATCCACCGCCAGCGCCGCCCACAAACAGGCCAATGGCTTGCGTCGTGTTGTAAACGCCCAGCGCCGCGCCTTTGGCGGTGGGTGGGGCTGTCCGCGAGACCAACGAAGGCAGCGTTGCCTCAAGCACATTGAAGGCAACGAAGAAAAGCAGTAACCAGAGGGCCAGCGTCCACAAACTCTGGCCGAAAAAGAGCAGGCCAAGCTGGACAACCACAAGCAGGGCAATCGCCCCGCGAAAAATCGGCGACATCTTGTCCTTGCGTTCGGCGGCAATAATCGCCGGCACCATGATGGCAAAGGAAACCAGCACCGCGGGCAGATAAACCTGCCAGTGCGCCGTCGCGGTCAGCCCGCCATGATTAACCAGTGCGTGCGGCAGCACGACAAACATCGCCATCTGCACCATATGCAAGACGAAGATGCCGACGTTCAGACGAAAGAGATCCGGGTCGAGGATGACCTGACGCAAGGGCAGCTTGGCGTGGCCATTAGGTGCAGGGGCCGGCGGCACGGCCTTGAGCAGCAGCACGATGCCGGCCAGCGCCAGAATGCCGGTCAGGCTGAAAATTCCGCCCATGCCGACCCAACCATAAAGCAGCGGCGCGCCGACCAGCGACAGCGCAAAAACCAGACCAATCGATGAGCCGATCATCGCCATGACCTTGGTCCGGTGCTCTTCACGGGTCAGATCTGCCGCCAGCGCGGTAACGGCGGCGGAAATCGCCCCGGCGCCCTGCAGGACGCGGCCGACGATGATCCAGTTCATATCCGGCGCCCAGGCGGCGACAAAACTGCCCAGCGCAAAAATCAGCAGGCCGATGACGATAACCAGCTTGCGCCCCCAGATATCGGAAGCGATGCCATAAGGAATCTGGAAAAAGGCCTGCGTCAGGCCATAGGCGCCAAGCGCAAAACCGACCAGCGCCAGGTTGTCGCCCCCGGGCAGCGTTTTCGCATACACCGAAAAGACCGGCAGGATCAGGAACAGACCCAGCATGCGCAAGGCGAAAATTGAAGCGAGAGACGCGCCGGCACGGCGTTCTTCGGGGCTCATACGATCAGAAACAGGACTCGACATCGGGCAGAAACCTATTGTTGCATTGCAGCGAAAAACGGCATATTAGCAGGTTTGCGACTTGCCTCAGCGCCTGCGGTCAACCGTCAAAAATTAGCTGTTTTCGGGTGTTGACCGCAGCAAGCCAATGCCTTGGCGCCATCTTGTTGTCAGACGCCGCCGCAGCGCTTGACCCACCCCAAAGCGCTGGATATTCTGCCCCGCTGCGTTGTCCCGCAAGTAGCCAATCAGCGATTAGTTTAACGGGGGTATGAGTGCCAACATTTGATCTCCACACACTACTGCGCGAAGGCTCGGTCAGTTTTCATCGCCGCCTCGACGCGCTACCGCAAATGATGCGTCTGCTCAGCCCCCAGCTTTCAATAGACCAATATCTGGCCTGCCTGCGCGGTTTGCAGCAGGCCCATGTGCCGCTGGAACAAGCCGTCGAGGCCTACCTGGCGAGCCATAGCCAGCCCTTCGACTTCGCGCCACGGCGCAAAGCAGCGCTGATCGGGCGCGACATTGCCTTCTATTCCCCGGACAACGCCCCAACGCTCCGCAGTTATCCGGCCAGTCCGCCAATCAACGATCCGGCCAGCCTGGTCGGCGCCCTGTATGTAATTGAAGGCGCCACCCTCGGGGGCCGGATGATTGCCGCACGGCTCGCCAAAAGCATCAATGCCCGGCCCGCTGCCGGCGCCGACTTTTTCAATGTCTACGGCGATCAGGTCGATCTACGCTGGCGCGAACTCTGGGCATTTCTCAATGTCTGCCTCACCGAGGCGGAGGCGGCCAAAGCGCTGGCCACCGCCTGCCACTGTTTCCAGTTTTTTGAACAATCGCTTTCCGGCATAGAAACCACAGCGCTCCCGGCATAAAGGTCAATGGCTTCGTGAATCAGCAACTCACTCCCGAACAAATCAAAGTTGCGCTAGCGCGCTGCGAGACTGAAGCCATCCACCGTATCGGGCTGATCCAGCCCCACGGCGCCATGCTCGTTCTGGCGGCAGATGAGGCGCAAACCATTCTGCAAGTCAGTAGCAACCTGAGCCGTTTCTTCCCGCTTGCGCCAGAGCAAGTCCTCATGAAGGGACTGGCCGAACTGATCGGGATCGAACAGGCGGCGGAAATTGCCGGGAAAAAATCTCAATCCTTCCTGCCCGGCGACACGTCCTGCCTGCTTTATTCCGTCATGGATCAGGAAATTATCGAACTCCAGACGATGATTCATCAGTCCGACGAGCTGACCATTCTCGAACTCGAACCCGTCCGCCAGACCCAGCCGCCGCGCCAGGTGCTCAATGCCTTTGACACCGTACACCGGGGCATGACGGCGTTTGAACAGTCGGCCGATGTGCCGACTTACTGCCAGGTGATCGCCGGCTTCGTGCGCTCCATTGTCGGCTTTGACCGGGTCATGGTTTACCGTTTCGACGCCGACTGGGAAGGCGAAGTCATTGCCGAGAGCTGCAGCGAAGGCGAGGTCAGTTATCTCGGCAACCGCTTTCCGGCCGGCGACATCCCGCCCCAGGCCCGCGCCTTGTACACCAAGAACATGTTGCGCCTGGTCGCCGACGTTAATGCCGCGCCGGTCGCCTTGATTCCGCCGCTCAACCCGCAAACCGGTCAGCCGCTGGACATGAGTTTCGCCGTCCTGCGCGCCTTTTCGCCCGTACATATTGAATACCTGAGGAATATGGGCGTTGGCGCCTCGCTGTCGATTTCCATTCTGCTCGACGGGCAACTCTGGGGGCTGATTGCCTGCCATCACCCGCACGCCAGCCGGGTCGCGCCCCCGGTGCGTGAAATGCTGGATTTCATCGGCAAAATGGTGTCGATGAAAATTGCCGTGCTCGATGCCAAAAACCGCGTATCCACCGGCACTCGATTGGGCGAGACGATTACCGAAGCAGTCAGCGCGATCTACAGCAGCGAGGACATCCGTCACGCCCTGAATCAAAACGAGGCGCGCATTCTCGCCTTGCTCGACACCACCGGGGCGATCATTCAAGTGGATGGCGAGCGCCACCGCTGGGCACCGTCCCTGCCGAAGCAGAGATTGCCTCCGGCCTGATCGCCAGCCCGGTCGGCAGCGCCAGTCGCAACTTCTGCCTGTGGTTTCGGCCCGAAAAACTGCAAACCATCCATTGGGCCGGCCGGCCGCCCGGACAAGCAGATCGCCACCGACGCCGATGGCCAGTTGCGCATCTCGCCCCGGCAATCCTTTGCTTCCTGGAGTGAAATCTGGCACCAGCACAGCACGCGCTGGGACCCGGGCACGATTGATTGCGGCGTGATCTTCGCCAAAACCTTGATCGAAGCAATCGCCCATCGCACGCTCCGGCAACGCGAAGAGTTTTTGCGCTTGTTCGGCGAGCAAGCCCTGGAAATGATTTCTCGCCACGATCTCGACGGAGTCATCCACTACGCCTCGCCGACCAGCCAGCGCATGCTCGGCCTGACACCCGGGCAACTGCTCGGCAAGCAACTCGCCGAACTGGCCGCAAGCGGTGCCGCCGAAGATGCGAGCGACGTGCGCAAAGCCTTCACGGCTGCGGTCAACGAGACTTCTCAGGTGATTTTTCGCTACCGCCATCCGGACGGGCGCATGCTCTGGCTGGAAACCGGGATCAAGCGCGTCGCAGGCACCGACGGCTCGGATGAAATCATTGCCGTGACGCGAGATGTCACCGATCAGCAAAAATCGAGTCTCGCCGTCGAGAACTTTCAACAACTCAACCTCAACCTGCTTGAATCAAGATGCGAAGGCGTTTTGGCGGTTGACCGGAAGGGCCTGATTACTTACGCCAACCCTGCCGCCTGCGAGATTCTTGACTGGCCGCCGGCCGAACTGCTGGGCCGTCACGCCCACAACACGGCGCATCACTCGCGGCCAGACGGCACGCCGTTTCTCGCCGCCGACTGCCCGAGCAACCGGGTATTGATCGACGGCATCGCCAGCCACTGCCGCCACGACAGCTATTTCCGACGCGACGGCAGCGCGATTGATGTCGCGACCGCCACCACCGCGATCAGCAAAAATGGCGAGATCACTGGCGCCATCGTCGTCTTCATGGAAACCGGCGACAGCGAATACCTCAGCCCCTTGCTCGCCGCCGAGCAAAGCGGCGCCATCATGACGCTCGACGCCGAAGGCCAGATCACCTCCTTCAGTGACGCGCTGGCCCAACTCACCGGCTACGCCCCCCAAGAAGCCATCGGCCAGCGCTCCTCCCTGCTCAAATCCGAAGTGCATTCACACGCCTTCTTCCGTGAGCTCTGGCGCCACCTGCAAGCCGAAAACCACTGGCGAGGCATGATCTGGAATCGCTGCAAGGACGGCACCATCCGCCCACTATGGGTGAGCATGAACGCCATCACCAACCGCGCTGGCGAGATTGAACAATATGTCGCCATCTACGGCGAAACCACGCTCCGCTCCTCGCCCGAAGCCCAGCTACTTTTCCTCGCCAGCCACGACAGCCTGACCGGCCTGCCCAACCGCAGCCAGCTCAGCCGCCGCCTGCGCCAGGCCCTCGCCCGCGCCGGCCGGCTCGGCACCCGGGTCGCCGTCGGCTTCATCGACGTCGATCACTTCAAGGCAGTTAACGACACCTTCGGTCACGCCATCGGCGACCAGTTCCTGATCGAAATCGGCCGCCGCCTGAAAGAATGCTGCCGCGAAGAAGACACCCTGGCGCGCTGGGGCGGCGACGAATTCGTTTTTCTGATGGAAGACGTGCCGGAGCCCCTTGCCCCGCTACATCTAGCCGAACGCATGCTGCTCAAGCTCGGCAAACCCCTGAATATTGCCGGCCAGCCGCTTCAAGCCGCAGCCAGCATCGGCATCGCCCTCTTCCCGGACGAACAACAATGCGCCGCATCGCTGATTCAGCAGGCCGACAGCGCCATGTATCAAGCCAAGAAAATGGGCGGCTGCCGGGCGGTTTCCCGGCTGATGCAAGCGTCCGATTAATCAAGACGAAAACCGCAGTTAGCCCCAATGCGGTTCGTCTAAGCGTCCCCCTCCGGAAAACCCGACAAGGCAGGCCGGAACAGACTCGCCAGCCCGAGGCCCATCCCGCAAGCCCCCCGAAAACACATTCCCCAATCCCAACAGCATCCCTATACTGCGCCTTTGCCCAAAACCGCGGCCGCCATGACCCCGGAACAATTCATCGCCCACTGGAAAAACAACGCCACCACCGAACGGGCCGGGGCGCAGCAGCATTTCAGTGACCTCTGCGATCTGCTCGGTGTCGAAAAACCGCGTGACCCCGACAACTACTGCTTCGAGCGCGGTGCCGGCAAATCCAGTGGCGGCAATGGCTGGGCCGATGTCTGGAAGCGCGGCCATTTCGGTTGGGAGAACAAGAAGCCGGGACGCGACCTCAACGCCGCCCTCAAGCAGCTCACCGACTACGCCCTGCAACTGGAAAACCCGCCGCTGCTCGTCGTCTGCGACCGAGAACGCATCGTCATCCACACCGCCTTCACCGGCTACCCGGACGAAGCCCGCGAAATCCGCATCGACCAACTGATCGAACCGGAAGCCCGGCAAATCCTCAAATGGGTCTTCACCGACCCCGAAAAACTGCGCCCGGAGAAGTCGACCGCAGCGATCACCGCGCAAGCCGCCGGCCAGTTCGCCCAGCTCGCCGCCGCCATGCGCTCACGAGGCGAGGATGGCCAGCATGTCGCCCACTTCCTTGTCCAGTGCCTGTTCTGCATGTTTGCCGAAGACGAAAACCTGCTCCCCGCCGGCATCTTCACCGACCTGCTCAAAAACGCCGGCAACGATACCGAGAAAGCCGGCCGCCGCATTGAAAAGCTCTTCACCGCCATGCAGAAAAAGGGCGGCGACTACGGCGACCACGACATTGCCTGGTTCAACGGCGGCCTGTTCTCCGCGCGGGAAAGCGCCCCCGGCGCCCCCGGCACCGCACGCGCCAAGGGCCTGAAAAACATCGACATTCCCCCGTTGACCGCAGCCGACCTGCAAGCCCTGCACCGCGCCGCCGCCGACATGGACTGGCGCGCCATCGACCCGACCATCTTCGGCACCCTCTTCGAGCGCGGCCTCGACCCCGCTGCCCGCGCCCCGCTCGGCGCCCACTACACCGACACCGGCACCATCGCCAAACTGATCGAACCGCTGGTCAGCGAACCGCTCGCCGCCGAATGGGCCAAAGTGCGCCCCGTGCTCGCCGCCGGCCAGGGCCACGGCCCCAAAAGCAAGGAAGGCAAAGCCGCCCGCGCCGCCTACCAAAGCTTCCTGCTGCGCCTCAACCACTACCGCGTCCTCGACCCCGCCTGCGGCTCCGGCAACTTCCTCTACCTCGCCCTCAAAGCCCTGCGCGACATCGAAAAACGCGCCCACATCGACGCCCAGGAATTCGGCCTGCAGCCCGAACTCACCATGCAGACCGGCCCGCACAACATCCTCGGCTTAGAAATAAATGAGTTCGCCGCCGAACTCGCCCGCGTCACCGTCTGGATCGGCGACATCCAATGGTGCCGCCGCAACGGCTACCCGCACGCCATCAACCCGATCTTGAAGCCGCTCGACGGCATCGAACACCGCGACGCACTCCTCAACCCGGACGGCAGCGAAGCCCACTGGCCGACCGCCGACGTCATCGTCGGCAACCCGCCTTTTCTCGGCGACAAAGTCATGCGCAGCGAACTCGGCGGCGACTACGTTGAAGCCCTGCGCAAAACCTACGAAGGCCGCGTTCCCGGTGGCGCAGATCTTGTCACCTACTGGTTCGAAAAAGCTCGCACCCAGATCGCAACCGGAAAACTGCAAGCCGCCGGCCTCGTTTCCACCAATTCCATTCGCGGCGGCGCCAACCGCAAGGTGCTCGAACGCATCGTGGAATCGACGCGCATTTTTGAAGCATGGAGCGATGAAGAATGGGTTAACGACGGCGCCGCCGTGCGAGTTTCGCTACTTGGATTTGGGCCGCTTTTTACGGTTGACCGTAGGAATCGGCTGGATGGCCTTGAAGTGGCGGCGATTCACGCCGATTTGACTGCAGGTGAAGGGTTAAACCTTACACAGGCCAAACAGCTTCTCGAAAATGCAGACACTGCTTTTATTGGCACGCAAAAAGGGGGGCCTTTTGATATTCCGGGAACCACCGCACGTGAGTGGCTGAGTTACCCCAACCCACATGGCAAGCCTAACCACGATGTTGTTCGACCCTGGTGCAACGGAAGCGATTTGACTCGAAGATCCAGCGACACATGGATCATTGATTTTGGTTCTTCGCTAACTGAACAAATGGCAGCTTTATACGAAATGCCATTCAATCACACTCAGCAATATGTTTTTCCGAACCGTAAGGATCTCAAACGTGACAATCACCGTGTTTACTGGTGGATTCACGCAGAATACCGGCCGGGAATGCGACGGGCGACGGCGAACTTATCGCGATACATTGCCACTCCAAGGGTGGCAAAACATCGCGTCTTCGTTTGGCAGTCGGTCGCCGTATTACCGGATAGCCGCATTACAGTTATTGCGCGAGAAGATAGCTGCACATTCGGCGCTTTGTCATCCCGAATACATGAGACTTGGGCATTAGCTACCTGTTCCTGGCATGGTGTTGGCAACGATCCTACCTACAACGCCCAGTCTGTTTTCGAGACCTTCCCCTTCCCAACCGGCCTCACCCCGCGCGATACGGCGGGCTGGCATCGGGCTGGCCCGATTTCGGAGGCGAAGCCTCATGAGGGCCAGGCCGATGCCAGCCCGTTCGCCGCCGCCCATCCTCAAGCGGCCATCATCGCTACCGCCGCCCGCCGCCTCAACGAACTGCGCGAAGCCTGGCTCAACCCGGCCGAGTGGGTCGATTGGGTGATCACCCCGGAAGAGGAAAAAGCCGGCTTCCCGAAACGCCCGGTCGCCAAACCCGGCCATGAAGCCGACCTGAAAAAACGCACCCTGACCAACCTCTACAACGCCCGCCCGGCCTGGCTCGACCTCGCCCACAAGGCACTCGACCAAGCCGTCGCCGCCGCCTACCACTGGCCCGACTACACCCCCGAAATGCCCGACGAAGAAATCCTCCGCCGCCTGCTGGCCTTGAATCTGGAAAGATCGAACACGGCCTAGCAATATTCAGTGAATAGCGACCATGACTTGGAATCTTGAACAACTCAGGGAGGATGTGCGATTCCTGTTTGGCAAGGGTAGCCGGGGAAATCTTTGTGCCATGAATGACTCACACAAAAACATTAACTTTTAGTTAGCCATTTGCTAACATAGTTCTATGTACCAGATCGAATACACCCGTGACGCGGTCAAAGCTTTGAAGGCGATGCCACGAAACATGTCGCTGCAAATACGCGGCAAGATCGAGCTGCTTGCGGCAGACCCTTTTGCGGCGAACAACAACGTCAGGAAGCTGGTTGGCCGCGAGGCATATCGCTTGCGGGTGGGTGACTGGCGAGTAATTTACGAATTCGAAGGCGGACGGCTGGTGATTCATATACTGACCGTGGCGCCGCGTGGAGGTGTTTATCAATGACGACCATTCAATTTATAGAACGCGATGGCAAACGGGAGTTTGCCGTGATTCCGATCGAATTGTATGAACGCCTGTCGGCAGCGCTGGAGGACGCCGACGATGCGGCGCTGTTCGATGCGGTCCGCTCGGCCGATGATGGCTTCCGCATCCCTGCCACCGTGGCCAATGCCATTGTGGACGGTGAGCAGCCCGTCAAAGCTTGGCGTGAACATCACGGATTGACCCAAGAGGCGCTGTCCGAAAAAGCCGGTATCAGCAAGGCTTACCTGTGCCAGATCGAAACGCGCAAGCGCGTCGGCGCCTTGAAAACGTTAAAGGCGCTCGCCGATGCGCTGGCAGTGAGCGTAAACGAATTACACGAGGATTGAGCGCGGCCCTGAGTTCAGAGGTCAGGCTGGTTGCCACACTATCTGGTCGAAGCCTGCGGTCGACCGCTCAAAACCCCTGAAAAAGAAAGTCCAGCGCCCCGACAATCGCCGCGCTGCTTTGCGCCAGCGAAGCCACCGGCGTTTTTAGTATCCGCCCGGGAACGGCAGCCAGTTTGGGCGTTTCCATAAAACAGGCGACGCCTTCGATCTCGAAAACCGGTGCAAGATTTTTCGGTAGCCCGACCGCTGAAAAGCGATCAACCCGGCGCAACGGAATGACGACGCGGCTATCAAGTGCCGCCAGCAAGTCGCACTGCACATCGAGCAGATAGGGCACATCGGCCGCCCGAGCCGCGTCCGGATTGGGGTAGATGTCGAAACGGGCCATCTCAAAAAGTCCGATACTGGTCGAGCGGCAAGCCTTCTCGCTCGACGGTTTCATTGTAAGCGGCGATAAAACCGGCATTTTCCTTCAGCCAGCGCTGCTCGCGCTCACGCCGAACCACTTCGCGCAAATGGGCGTCGCAGGTTTGCGAGATGTTGATGCCGTAGGCTTTGGCCTCGGCTAACACATCGGCGGAAAGGGTGATATTGGTGGCCTTTCTGGCCACCGTTGCGGCATTAGACATGGCAAACCTTGATGCACATTGACAATGCGCATCATAAATCAATGCGTCGCTTTGCCAAGCCGTTTTGCGTATAGTTTGCCCTCCCCAAATAGCAGACAGAACAGCGATGGAATTCCTCCGCATTCGTGGCGCGCGCACCCATAATTTAAAAAATATCAATCTCGATTTGCCGCGTAACCAGCTGATCGTAATCACCGGGCTGTCGGGTTCGGGCAAGTCCTCCCTCGCCTTCGACACCCTGTACGCTGAGGGGCAGCGGCGCTATGTTGAGTCACTTTCGGCATATGCCCGGCAGTTTTTGCAGTTGATGGAGAAGCCCGATGTCGATCTGATCGAAGGCTTGAGTCCGGCAATTTCCATCGAGCAGAAAGCCACTTCGCACAACCCGCGCTCCACGGTTGGCACGGTCACCGAAATCCACGATTATCTGCGCCTGCTTTTCGCCCGCGCCGGCACGCCGTATTGCCCGGAGCACAACCTGCCACTGGAGGCGCAGACGGTGTCGCAGATGGTCGATAGCGTGCTCGCCCTGCCAGCCGAAACCAAGCTGATGATCCTTGCCCCGGTGGTGGCCAACCGCAAGGGCGAGCAGGTTGATCTCTTTGCCGAATTGCGCGCCCAGGGTTTTGCCCGCGTCCGTGTCAATGGCACCGTTTATGAAATCGACGATGTGCCGAAGCTGAACAAGGCGCAAAAGCACACCGTCGATGTCGTGGTCGACCGCCTGAAGGTGCGCGACGACATGCGCCAGCGCCTGGCCGAGTCTTTCGAAACGGCGTTGCGCCATGCCGAAGGGCGGGCGATTGCGCTGGAGATGGACGGCGGCAAGGAACACATGTTCTCCGCCAAGTTCGCCTGCCCGGTTTGCTCGTATGCCTTGCAGGAGCTGGAGCCGCGGCTGTTCTCGTTCAACAACCCGATGGGTGCCTGTCCGAAGTGCGACGGGCTGGGGGTCATTCAGTTCTTCGACCCGAAGCGGGTAGTGGTCAATCCGGCGCTGTCGCTGGCGGCCGGGGCGATTCGCGGCTGGGACAAGAAAAACCAGTTCTATTTCCAGATGCTGACTTCGCTGGCGACGCATTTCGGCTTCGACGTTAACGCGCCTTATACCTCGCTGCCGGACGACATCAAGGAAATGCTGCTCTTCGGTTCCGGCCGCGTCGTGCTGCCTTTCCAGTACGCCAACGAGCGCGGCCAGATGATGCTGCGCGAGCATGTTTTCGAGGGCATCATCAACAACCTCGAACGGCGTTACAAGGAAAGCGATTCGCAGGCGGTGCGCGAGGAGCTCTCCAAGTTCATCAGCAACCAGAGCTGCCCGCACTGCAACGGCACCCGGCTGCGCATCGAGGCGCGGCATGTCCGGGTCGGCGCCAAGACGCTGCATGAAATCAGCCGCCTGCCGCTCGGCGAGGCGCGCAATTACTTCAATTGCCTGCAACTGACCGGCCACAAGGTGCAGGTCGCCGACAAGATCCTCAAGGAAATCACGGCGCGGATTTCCTTCCTGATCAACGTCGGGCTGGACTACCTGTGCCTGGAACGCTCGGCCGAAACGCTGTCCGGCGGCGAGGCGCAGCGCATCCGGCTCGCTTCGCAGATCGGCTCCGGGCTGACCGGCGTCATGTATGTGCTGGATGAGCCGTCAATCGGCCTGCACCAGCGCGACAACGAGCGCTTGCTGCAAACCCTGCGCAACCTGCGCGACATGGGCAATACGGTGCTGGTCGTCGAGCATGACGAGGACGCCATCCGCTCGGCCGATTACGTCGTCGATATCGGCCCCGGCGCCGGCATTCATGGCGGCTACGTGGTGGCCGAAGGGACGCCGGCCGAAGTCACCGCCAATCCGGCCTCGATGACTGGCGACTATTTATCCGGGCGGAAGCGGATTTCCGGCCCAAAAACGCGTCGACCGCAGAACCCGGACAAAATACTGAGCGTCGTCGGCGCTTACGGCAACAACCTGAAGGATGTCACGCTCGATCTGCCGCTCGGCCTGCTGACCTGCATTACCGGCGTTTCCGGCTCGGGCAAATCGACGCTGATCAACGACACGCTGTATGCCGCAGCCGCCAAGCATCTTTATGGCTCGAACACCGAACCGGCGCCGTACAAGGAAATCATCGGCCTCGAACAATTCGACAAGGTGATCAACGTCGACCAGTCGCCGATCGGCCGCACGCCACGCTCCAACCCGGCAACTTACACCGGGCTGCTGACGCCGATCCGCGAGTTTTTCGCCCAAGTGCCGGAAGCCCGCGCCCGCGGCTACGGGCCGGGCCGCTTCAGTTTCAACGTCAAGGGCGGGCGCTGCGAGGCTTGCCAGGGCGATGGCATGATCAAGGTCGAAATGCACTTCCTGCCCGACATCTACGTGCCCTGCGACGTCTGCCACGGCAAGCGCTACAACCGCGAAACGCTGGAAGTCCAGTACAAGGGCAAGACCATCCACGACATTCTCGGCATGACCGTCGAGCAGGCGCGCGAGTTTTACGACGCCGTGCCGGTCGTCGCCCGCAAGCTGCAGACGCTGGTCGATGTCGGCCTCAGCTACATTACCCTCGGCCAGAGCGCCATCACGCTGTCCGGCGGCGAGGCGCAGCGCGTCAAGCTGGCGCTGGAACTATCGAAACGCGACACCGGCCGCACCCTGTACATCCTCGACGAGCCGACCACCGGCCTGCATTTCCAGGATATCGAAATGCTGCTCAGCGTCCTCCACCGGCTGGCCAACAACGGCAATACCGTGGTCGTCATCGAGCACAATCTGGACGTGATCAGGACGGCCGACTGGCTGGTCGATCTCGGGCCGGAAGGCGGCGATGGCGGCGGCCGGATTCTCGTTGCCGGGACGCCGGAGACGGTGGCCAAATGCAAGGCGAGCCACACCGGCCGCTTCCTCAAGCCTTTGCTCGGGCGCTGAGGTAAGATAAGCCCGCGTCATGCCCATTGAGAGGAATTGCCACCATGTCGATCACCATCACCATCGTCACCACTGCCAACCGGACGCTTCGGTTCACGCAATCAGCGCCGCAGCAGATCAGTGAAATTCTTGCTTCCTTGCAGCGCTGTACGCAGTTGTTCAGCAACCGCACGCTGGTCGTGGTTTCCGATACCGGCACGGATGTTTTTTCGCCCAGCTCGATCACCCGCATCGAGCTGGAAACCCAGACTGATCTCTCGCCCTACCTGCCGCCGGGCTGGGAAATTGCCGCCCGCGCCCTGCCCGACTGCGCCACGCTCACCCCTGGCCTGATTGACGAGCAACATATCGCCGCCCGTATCGACTTCTTTTTTGAAGGCGGCGACACACTGGCCACCTGGTTTGAGCGCAATCGTCCGCTTGGCGCTGCAGAACGAACAATGCAGATCACCCGCCTCTTCGAGCAACCGATCATTCCGTATCATCTGGTCAATCCCGGCATCGGTTTCATGAACCCGGCGGCAATGACCCGCGCCAGCCTTGGCATTGCGATGAGCGATGCACCGACCGGCGCCTGGCACGTCACTAACGCCTGATGTCGTCGGCGGAATTCAAGGGGAAAACCGGGCTGGTCCGGCTGTGGAATGCGCTGGGCTATTCCCGCGACGGCCTGGCCGCGGCCTGGAAAAACGAAGCGGCTTTCCGTGAGGAAGTCCTGCTCGCGGCCATCGCGATTCCGTTGGCGCTTTTTTTGGGTAAAACGGGCGTTGACCGCAGCATTCTGATCGGCAGCATCATCCTGATCCTGATCGTCGAAATCCTCAATTCCGCCATTGAAGCGGTCGTCGACAAGGCATCACCGGAAAAACACGAACTGGCCAAGCGCGCCAAGGACATGGGCAGCGCTGCCGTGCTATTCAGCCTGCTCAATGCCGCCGTCGTCTGGGCCTGCGTTCTCTGGCCCTAGCGCCAACCCGTCGTTTGTACCGCAAGCTGGCCGCTGGATAGCTTGACCACGACAAGCAGCCAGCCCAACCGCCAATTATCGGCGGCTTCCGTCCTGGCCATGACTTTCCATTAAAAGCGCCGCGCCCTGGAAGTAGGCAATCGCCTCATTGGTCAGCTTCGGGTCGTTCGCGATCAGCTGCGCCTCCTGGCCGTTATCACTGATCCGGAAGGTTTCAATCTTGCGTTTGGGCTGCAGCACGGTCATCACATCGCCTTTCAGATAGCCGAGGTTCTGATAGGTCGACAGCAAGGCGCGACCGTCTTCCGGCGCCATGCTTAAAATATCGCGGCCGACAAAATGCTCTTCTGCGGCCAGGCCCAGCATGGAAAGCAGGGTCGGCGCCAGATCGATCTGGCTGGCCAGCGTATCGACGCGCTGCGGCGAGATGATTTTCGGCGCATAGACAATGGCCGGGATGTGATATCGATAAACCGGAATTTTGCTCTTGCCGGCGCTCGCTGCGCAGTGGTCAGCGACGAACAGGAAAATGGTGTTGTCGAACCACGGCTTTTGTTGGGCTTGCTCGATAAAACGACCAATTGCATAGTCGGCATACTTGACCCCGCCCTCGCGCTTGGCCGGTGAGGGAATGTCGATACGCCCGTCCGGGTAGGTAAAGGGCCGGTGGTTTGAGGTCGTCATGACGTGCATGAAAAACGGCTTGCCGCTCGCAGCGTCCTTGTCCATTTCGATCAGCACCTGATCAAACAGATGCTCGTCGGCAACGCCCCAGACATTCTCGAACTTGACCAGGCCATCCTTGAAAGCCCTGCGGTCGGTGACTCGATACGACTGTGATTCAAAATAGCTGTTCATGTTGTCGAACATGCCATAGCCGCCATAAATGAAATGCGGCGTCCAGCCGCGCTCCGCCAGCGTGCTGCCCAGCGTATTCAAATTACGGATATTGGGCCAACGCACCACAGCCGCGCCCGGCTGCGGCGGCAACGCGGCGGAAAGCGCCTCCAGGCCCCGCACCGTGCGGGTGCCCGTGGCGTACAGGTTTGCGAACAGCATGCCCTCTTTGGCCAGCCGATCCAGGTTGGGCGTAATCCGCTGCTTGTTGCCGAACGTTTCCATGAATTCAGCAGACATGCTCTCCATCATTACCACCACTACATTCGGCTGGCGAGATGGCTGATGAGCTGTTTGAATCGCGGGCTGATAAGCCACCGCCTGCAGCGGCGGGCGGCTGACCCTGATCCGGCCCTGCCCGGATAGCCGCTGCAGATCGGCCATCACCTCGGCATCCGGGCGGCTGGCGTAGAACTGACGGTAATCCAGCCGGTTCTGCCGCGCCGCCGAGAGAAAACTGCGCCAACCGTTATCGGCCAGTTCATTGGCAAAACTGTTGCTGGAAAATTCCGGCGCAAGCTGTTGATAGGCAAGGACACCGAAGCCCAGCATCATGGCCGCCACCCAGGGCAGCTGGCCCATCCGGCTTGACTCGACAAGGCCAGCCCGTTGGATCGGGCGGCGCAGCAGCCAGACGACCAACAAGGTCAGCGCCAGGAGCGCGGCGATAATTTTTCCCACCGGGTAGGACTGGCGGATATTGCCAATTACCTCAGTGGTAAAGACCAGATAGTCCAGCGCGATGAAGTTGAAACGGACGCTGAATTCGTCCCAGAAAATCGCTTCCGAGATCGCGACAAAAAACAGGGTAAAGACGTACAGGGCGAATAAGGGCCAGCGCAGACGGTTGCGCCATTTGGCATTGAACAGCAGTTCAAACAGCGCCCACGGTGCGGCGATCATCGCGACCACCGGAATATCGCGCAGCGACCCCAGCGCCAAGGCGCTCAGCAGGCCGCTCAAGGGCTGTTGGCTGGAAACCACCGAATGCGCCAGCAGCACAGCGCGGGTCAGGAAAAACACGGCGATTGCGAGCAACGCCATCAAACCCCAAACGCGCAAGGCGTTGCCCTGCCATCCGTTCAAACGCTTCATCGCCAACCATCGGTAAATAACAGAACGCTAATTTACTGAATGGCGCGTGATGAATTGGTGAGCGAGTTGTGAGGAAATTGTGAAGCCGGCTGCGTGATCAACAGTTTTGACAACGCTCAAAGAAACCCGACTAATTTACTCGGATACTAATCTTTGGATGCCGACTCCCGGCTCACTTTCCTTGAGGTGCAAAATGCAAAACAGACTGGAAGTGAGGTCAGTTGCAAATGGTAGAGTCCAACGGTTTAAGCGTCTATCTGTTTTTCATAATGCTGTTGCATAAACGCGGCAGGCGACAGATAGCCAAGGCGGGCCTGCTTGCGGATTCTGTTATAAAATTTCGGTACTCGGTGATTTCAAGCTTGGCATCAGCACGGGTGGCGAAACGACGGTCGGACCAGTTCGTTTTGTGAGCCCCAGTAACTTTCCATCGGCGCGTTATCCCAGCAATTTCCTTTGCGACTCATGAAACCTGCATGCCGAACTGGCGCAGTAATCGCTGGTAGGCATGCGAGCAATATTGGCTTCCACGGTCAGAATGGTGGACCAGCCCTTTTTCCGGGCGCCTGGCGGCAACGGCCCGAAGAGAGCGCCTGCATCACAAGATTTTGCGTCATCCGCTCATCGAGGGCATTCTGACCAGTTCCCCATTGAACAAGTCTTTGATGCCAGCCAGGAAAAGCCAGCCCTCGTCGGTTGCGATGTACGTTATGTCGGTCACCCAGGCACGGTTTGGCGCCGATACCGCAAATTGCCGGTCGAGTAGATTCGACGCGAGCGGCAGGTGCGGGGTCTTAGTCACCCTGAATTTCCGTTTCTGCCGACAACGCAGTCCCAATTCGCGGCGAATTCGTTTGATGCGGTCAACGCCGGCATGGATGCCGTGATCGGCCAATTCTGCTTGGCCCCTGGCCCAGGTCTGCCTCGTCCGATCATGAGCCAGCTTGATTTCAATCGACAAGCGCGCATTCTCCTGGGTTCGTGGTGATGGCAGTCGGCGACGCCAAGCGTAATAACCAGCCTCGAAACCTGAAGCTAACGGCACAGCATCCCCACAGAATACTCTGGTCGCAAATGATCAATTCGGTCGTATCTCACCGCGACTCCTTCGCGAAATACGCCGCAAATTTTTTAACAGGTCGCGCTCCTGGTTCACCTCAGCCAGTTCCTTGCGTAGCTTGCTCAATCGACTTCTTGCTCACATGGGAGCTTTTGACCTTGCCAACCTCTGCCAGATGTCCTTTCGGCGGCTCTTCCCAGTTGCCAAGACTACTCTTCGGTATCGACAGTTGCTTCGCCGCTCGATCAACAGACAGGCTACTCTTCTCAACCAGCTTGACCGCTTCCGCACGAAATTCCGGTGAGCACAAACCCTTGGGTGTTCGTTCCATCTTCATCCTCCAGACCGTAAATTACACGATCCGTTGGACTCCACTATTTCCAGCCTACCTCATTGATTTGCCGGTCGTGCCCTGAATACTCTTTCAGAGCGCGGCCGGCAACAAGCTGCGGCCCAGATCGAGGACAACTTCGCCGCCGCCTTCGGGCGCGTTACGGGCGCTGACGGCCCAGCCACTGGCCGTGCAAACATGGCGAACCAGCGCCAGACCGAGGCCGTTGGCGCCCCGTGGGCCGATGAAGAAACGGTCAAATACCCGCTCCAGGTCGCCTTCGGCAAAACCCGGGCCGGTATCGCGCACGCTCAACTGCTGGCCCTGCAGAGTACAGACAATCTCCCCCGACTCGCTGTAGCGCAGGGCATTGTCGAGCAGATTGCGCACGACCAGATCGAACAGCGAAGGGTCGGCCATGATCGTGCTGGTTTCGGGGATATCCAGACGCAGGCCGACGGTTTTGGGCATTGCCAGCATCAGCGACGCCCAGACCGACTCGATCGCCGGCACCAGCCGGATTTTTTCCGCTTCCCCCGCCCTCGCCTCGCGCGCCAGCATGAGCAAACTGGTCGCCAAACCATTGATGCGGTCGACGCCACAAACAATCCGATTTCCCCGCCGAACAACGGCCTCCGGCGCATCGGGCAAGGCCGATAGCATTTCGGCATCGGTGCGAATGCCGGTCAGCGGCGTGCGCAGTTCGTGCGACAGGTTGGCGGCAAAGGCGCGCTCGCGCTCCAGCATGACCGCCTGGCGCTCGCGGGCGTGGTCGAGCGCATCGGCCAAGGCCTGAACTTCGCGATCCATACCCGGTTCAAGCAAAGGCCCCGGCGCATCCCTGGCGACGCGCTCGGCCAGCCGTTCAAGCCGCCGGGTCAGGCGGCCGGCCAGCAGATAAACGGCCAACAGCGTGAGCGCGCCAAGCAGGACCGAAGCGATGATCGTCAGCAGCATCAGGCTTTTCACCCGCGATTCGTGGTTCTCCACGTCATAAGCCAGGATGTAGCGGGCGCTGTCGTCTTCACGAACGACGATGTGGTATTCCGTCGCGCCCTGATAAACCTCATGATTCCCCACCTTGAGTCCGGCTAACCAGGGCGGTACGTGGTCGCCGGTTTCGCCTTTGCCGACCCGGTAAAGCGTCATCGTCGGGGTATTGGGAAAAGCCGCATCGGGGGAATGTTGCCAGATCGCCATGCTGTGTTCGATCTGATCGCTGAGCTGATGCGCAATGAACTCTTCTTCCTTGTCATCGAGGAGAAAAACCATAGCCAGTGATTGCGCAAGCAGGACGAGCAGAACCATGACCGCCAGCGAGACCGCAACCCGCAAGCGCATGCTGGGTTGGCGTTCAGACATGCGTCAACTTGTAGCCGAGGCCGTGAATATTGGTCACTTCAAGCCCGCTGCCGACGGCCTTGCGGACGGTATGCAGGACGCTGCGCAAGTTGTCGCTTGAACTCTGCTCATGCCCCCAGATGGCGATTTCCAGTTCGCGCCGGGAGAACAAGCGGTTCGGATGCGGCAACATCACGGCCAGCAGGCGAAGCGCTTTCGGCGGCAGGGCGAGCAATTCGCCGTTCAGGTGCAAGGTCTGGGCAGAGGGATCGTAAGTCAGCGGTCCCAAGGTGATCGGGCCACCGACGCTATGCAGCGCCGGCGCGCTGCGTCGATGCAGGGCGAGCAGACGGGCCTCGACCTCCTTGAGCGCAAAGGGTTTGGCCAGGTAGTCGTCGGCGCCGGCATCAAAACCCGCCAGTTTGTCGTCCAGCGCGTCTCTTGCGGTCAACATCAAAATCGGCAGCATTTTGCCGGCGCTACGCAGGCTGCGGGCCAATGTTGCACCATCGCCATCGGGCAGATTGCGGTCGAGAATCAGGGCATCAAAGGCGCTCTCGGCCAGTAGCGGGCGGGCCGCGGCCAGGCTGGTCGCAAAGTCGCATTGATGGCCGCGGGATTCGAGAAAGTCATAGAGATTCTCGGCAATCAACCGATCATCTTCCACAATCAAAATGTGCATCGTCTTAACGGCCCGCTCTTGCCTTCGCGACCACCACCCGGTTGCGGCCCTGGTGTTTGGCTTCGTAAAGCGCCTCGTCGGCGCGTTTGAGTGCCACTTCAATCGGACAATCGCTGGCATCCGCCAGGCCCATGCTCATGGTCACCCGGACCAGGCGGCCATCGGCCAGACGAATATCGGTCTCGGCGCAAAGCGCCCGGAAACGCTCGGCCAGTTTTTCGGTTTCGAGCAGCGTGCTCTCCGGGAAGACAAAGGCGAACTCCTCCCCGCCGTAACGACAGACGAGGTCGGACTGGCGCAGGGTGTCCAGCATCAGGGTGGCGTAGGCGCGCAGAACGGCATCGCCCGCGGCGTGGCCATAGGTGTCATTCAGTTGCTTGAAAAAGTCGAGGTCAGCCATACCGATGGTGATCGGCCGTTGATAGCGTTGCGCCCGCTGCAATTCGGCGTCCGCCGTCAGCATGAAGTGGCGGCGGTTGGTCAGCCCGGTCAAGCCGTCCTTGTTCGCCAGCTTTTCCAGCGCCTGACGTGCCTCTTCGTTCTGCAACAAGGAGGCATGCAGTTCGCCGATCGCGTCTTCAACGGCGTGAATCTCGATCATTGCCGAGGGCTTGAACTCCGGCGCCGGCCGGTCGACGCCAAGATGGGACAAGGCGCGGTCAATGCGCTGCAAAGGGTGAATCAGATGAGCACGAAGCAGTATCAGGAAAATAATGAGGAAAAGACCGACCACCACCAGGGCGACCGAGAGCTTGATGCGGGCATGGCGCATGGCGGCGGAAACATCGCTCAGATCGGCATGGGCCAGATTGATTCCCTGAATCGACACATCGTCGACCAGCAAACCAAGGCGGGCGGCGAGGCGCTGCCATTCATCGTAACTGGCGGCGAAGGCCCGGTTGTCGGTGGCTGACTGACGCACCACATCGACCAGGAAGCGCTCGGTCTGGCGCGCCAGTTCGGCCGACTCGGGGTGTTCCAGCACGCTCGGATGGCTGGAAACCAGAGTCACGACAAAAATGGCCTGCTGGCGGGCTTGCTGGGTCGTCGCGGCAAACAGGCGCTCGCCCTCCTGACGCAACTGTTCGAGGTTACGTGCCAGGCGCTGGTAACGAATGATTTCGGGCACCGTTTGATCCTGCAGCCGGGAGGTGGCATTGATCACACGCTGCTGGTCAAGGACGACAAGCGCCACCATGACGCCGAAAGTCAGGACAAAAACCACCGCCAGCAGCGCAAAAGCACGACCGGCGCGAATACCTTTGAAACCGGATAAAAAACTCATCCCTTACTCCAGACTAAAGGGGAAATGCCGCCGCACGATGCGGTGATAGGTACCATCGGCGCGCGCTTCAGCAATTGCCTGATTGACCGCGTCACGAAGCGCTTCATCCGTTTTGGGCAGGGCGATGTGCACCGTGCCGCCCAGGCCGTGCGCCACCTCGGGGGGGCCAAAAAACTCAAGCCCGGCGCCCTCCTCCTGGGCAAGCTGAACATAGCCGCTCAGGGTCGGCAACAGGAAAAAATCGGCCTGCCCTTCCCGCAGCAGCGAAAACGCATCACGATAGGTTTTTGCATCGATCAGGGTCAGCCCATTGGCGCTGGATAAACGTTGCAAATAGGCATACTGCTGGGTTTCGGGCACACCCACCACCCGCGCCTGACGCAAGCTGTCAAGTCTCGTTTCGGTGCCTTTCTCCGTTGCAAAGCGCTGGGCGGCAGCACGGGTAGTCACCAGGCGCGAGGAAGAGCGCCAAATGCTGTCGCTGAACGCGACGCCCTTTTCACGCGCTGGCGTACGAAGAAAGTTACCGAAACCCAGCGCAACTTTATTGGCTTCAATCCCCGGCAATATCTCGCCGAAGGTCATGAAGACAACGGTACAGCGAGCACTGATTCGACGGCAAATTTCACGCGCCAGATCTTCGTTGAAAGCTGCCAAAGCGCTGCGTTTGCCACCAACGGCTGGCTGCGTCGCCCACTCATGATGCGAACCGACCGCAACCTGCAGCTCCCGCGCTTGGGCGAGATGGGAAAAACTCAGGAAAAGCAGCAGGAAAATGATTGAAATGCGCATTAGTTGACTCGAAAAGGCAGAAATCGGGAGTTGATTCGATCATACGTCCCGTTCCGCTTGATGCGATCCAGCGCCGCATCAATCTGTTCCTTCAAGGCCGGTCGGCGAGACGTGATCCCGAACGAGGCATCACCGCCCAATTCCGGCTCGTTCATCACGGTACTCACCAGACCAAGCTGCTGAAACTCCGGTTTTTTCATCAGGTTCAGGCCAGTACTCATCGGACTGATTGCGGCCTGAGCCACACCGGCAATCAGCGGTTCGGCCAATTCACCATTGGTCCGCACCGCAATAATGTCCCATCCCTTGTTACGGGCAAAACGCTCCTGCGCCGAACCGCGCACCACCGCCACGCGCACGCCATGCTGCCCAGGCTGCACCCCTGCAGCGGCAAACCACAGTGAAATCGAACGGAAATAAGGTTTGCTGAACAGCACACGCGCCCGGCGCTCCGGGGTGTCCAGCAAACTAACCGCAGCCACATCGACCTCGCCACCGGCCACATCGTCAATCACCCGATCGAGCGTCGTCACCTGGTAATTGCAGATCACCTTCATCTCTTCGCACAAAGCCCGCATGATCGTCACGCTGAAACCGGTGAATTCACCCGCCGCATCGCGAAATGCCATCGGTGGGGAATTCTCCAGCACGGCAACACGCAGCGCCGTTTCACTCGCCGCCTGAGCAGGCGGGCGGAGCAAAAGCGGGGCAAGCAAAAGCGTCAAGAAGATGCGCCACAGAAAACTCATGTTGCTGCAATTTCCGAGTACTCGGGGCTGCAAAGTATAACCAGCCTCATTAAAGGATGATTAATAATTACGGAGGGGGTAGGGATACGGGGTGCGTTTGCTTTTTTGTTGTCTGCTGAACGCAGGGGGGTTCCGTTTATCAGGTTTGGGGTTGGTACGGTTGGATTGGTTGCTGTGCTGATGAGTTTGGCTCGCTGAATAGGCTGGGGTTTCCGCCTTGATGGCGGGCGTACTTTTTCTTGCTTCGCCAAGAAAAAGTAGCCAAAAAGAAGGCGACCCCTGGGGCGGTGCCGGCTACGCCGGTTCCTTGCGCTACTCGGTGAGCCGGGCGACTCGCTAAACTCGCCTGCGGCTCAGACAACGCGAGTCGAAAGCCCCCGACTCCCCTGCGTTGCTCAGCACCTTTCAAGGGGCCCGGTAAGGCGTCCGTGGTCAAACAGTTGCGCCGTCATTACCTGTTGGTGACTTGGGATTGGTTGGTTGGCTGATTGGTTTGGGTTGCTGAATAAGTGTGGCTCGTTGAGCGATGGTGCCGTCATTCCCGCGCAGGCGCACTACTGTCCGGAATAAATTCATGCGAACAATCCGGGCTGTCGTTGAGAGAAAGCGAGGCGTTGTTCTCGTCGTCTCTGGTCGCGTGCAACTTCGAGAGAGGGGCGTTGGAACAGTGAAGCGCGCGCTGTTGCGAGGAGCATCCACAAACTGCCGGTGAAGGCGTGCGCCTTCTTGTAGAGGGCCAGCAGGAGGTAGCTGATGAGTGCACACAGTATCTGGATGCGCACGGCGTTCTCGCTGCGTCCGAGGAAACGTTTGATCTTCAGGTGCTGCTTGATCCATTTGAAGAACAACTCGATCTGCCAGCGATCCTTGTAGTGCTGGGCGATGACCGAAGCCGGGGTGTCTGGTCATTGGTCGCGAGGATCAAAGGGCGCTCCTTGTCAGGCCGAGCGACGACGATGCGCCGGAGTGGCTTCTCGTAGCGATTGCGCCTGCCACCGCCCTGATGTCGGTAGGCGAAGCGCACGATCTGATCTTCCAGAATCGTGTCGCGATCTGCCGCAGCGATGGGCCGTGAGGTGTCAACGCGCAGGGCAGCGTTGTATTTGAAGCGGGTGACGAAGCGAGCATGCTGGGCATCAATGTTGGCCCACCAGTTGTAGTCGCAGTAACCCTTGTCAAAGACGTAAGTGGCACCACGCTCAATCGGTAGCTTGATACCTTCCGAAACGTCATTGACGTTGGCGGCAGTGAAGCTGTGCTGCAGGGGAACTTGTTCATGGGCGGCATAGAGCAGATGTAACTTGATGCCCTGGGTATTGCGCGTGCTGTTGCCCTGCGTCCAGGCATCGAACCCCGGCCCTTCAGGGTGATCGATGTGGAATCGAGCAGATACAGCAGTTCCTGGCTTTCCCGGCGCAACTGGCGGCTGGCCTGCCCCATCAGCAGGCGGGCCGCCTGCTCAAAGACCACTGCCCCGCGGCGGCCATTGGCTTCGGCTAGCGTCGAACGGCGGACGGGGCCGGTACCCAGATGATAGTGATGGTTGCTTTGGCTGTTGAAGCCCGCTTCGAGCTGACGAAGACTCTCGGCGCCACTGAGATGGCCGTAGAGCATTGCCACCAGTTGGTCCCAGCAGCCAAAGCCTTTGCTGTATTTGTCGGCCTGGTGTTCCGATACCAGACGATCAAACGCACCTCGGGGCAGTCCCTTCAATATTTCCTGCATTCGGCTTATCCTGAACATGTTGCGGCATCCGGTTGTTGAGTTGGCGCTCAGGGGTTTACCCCTTTCAACCTGATGCCGCAACGCCTTCAGAGCGTCATCTGAAAATATCCCGGACAGTAGTGCACGCAGGCGGGAATCCATGCACTGCCTGGACTCCCGCCTGCGCGGGAGTGACGGGGCTTGGGTGGTAGTGGGATACATAGCACCGCGCTACCTTCAATTTTTGGCCTTTTTCCCGGTTGACCGCAGCCGCCTAATAACTTTGCCGCTGCTTGAACCATCCCGCCTTTCGGGTCCCCATGTGGAGCGCCGAGCAACGGAGAAGGGCCGGGGCAGTCGGCTTGCGTTGTCTGAGCCGCAGGCGAGTTTCGCAAGCCGCCCGGACCTTCGAGTAGCGCAGGGCAGTTGGCGTAGCCAACCGCGCAACCTGGGGTCGCCTTCTTTTTGGCTACTTTTTCTTGGCGAAGCAAGAAAAAGTACGCCCGCCAGCAAGGCGGAAACCCAAGCCCATTCAACGAACCACACTCATCAGCACAGCACCAAAGCAAGCCAGCCCCCCCCCGCGCAGCTATTCGCTAGTGAAACAAGCTCGCAAATGACCGACGGATTTTTACCGAATCAGCCCGGCACTAACCCATTCAACTAATTACTCCAACGGACCAAGCCCCGTACTCAATTCATGCAACTTCCCCTGCAACGGAAAATAGATTGCCATCCTCAACGGCCGAGGATCCCCCTCGAACAACGCGGCATACCGCGCCAGTTGCGGCCGGAAACTCTCGGCCCGTTGCGCCAGCCCGGCTTCCGGCGACCGCACCGTCTTGTAATCAATGATCCAGCGACAACCGTCAACGACAAAAATCCGGTCAATCACATGGTTGACCGCAGCCGTCTCGCCGGCGCTGCTCCAGGCCTGCTCGGCGGCGGCTTCAGGATGCTCGGCCAGAACCCAGCGCCCGCTTTCCGAGGCCAGCGTGGTCTGCAGCGCCGCCACAACCTCGGCCGCCGCGGCATCAACCTCGGCGGCCGTCACGCCCTGCCCGAGCAGCCAGCGGCGATAGGCCGGTTGCAGGCTGGCGACACGACTGGCCGGCCACTGCGCCAGGCCTTGCTGGGCAATCAGTTCAAGACAACGATGGACCAGCGTGCCGATGGCCGCTTCCAGCGAGCGGCCACTCGCCGCTTGATCAAGCGCCATCGCGTTGTCAGCCGGACGCAAACCGCTCGGCGGATTCTGCAGCGTGGCCGGCAGGCCGACTTCGATCAGGCGCACCAGCGGCGGAACAAATGTCGCCGGATCGAATGTACTGAGCGGCGTTACCGCGGCTTGTTCGCCCGCCGCCGCCGCGACAAAAACCGGCTGCGCGACGCCCGGCCAAAGCAGTTTGAGCAGCGTACCGGCGGCGGGGACCTTCAGGCCGTCATCCTTATTGTCATCAGCCACCGCCACACCCACCAGATGCAGGCGACGGATGGCCCGCGTCGCAGCCACATAGAGCAAACGCTCGTCTTCGTGCGCCCCGCGTTCGCCTTCGAGTTTTTTCAGGTAATCGTAGGTTGTCGGCTGATCATTGCCGGCCCCCTTGGCTTTCATCGGCGCCACCAGCAGGTGTTCCTCGCCATCGGCCCCGGCCACTTCGTCCCACAACAACAGGCTGCTGTCATTGCCGCCGGTGACGCGATGCAGGCCGGGCAGAATCACCGTCTCGAATTCCAGCCCTTTCGATTTGTGAATCGTCATCATCTGGACGCTATCGCCGGCCAGCGCATCGGGCGGGGCGAAGAGTTCGGCGGTCTGGGCGCTCAGCGTTTCAGCGGTCAGATTGCGCGCGGCCGCCAGTTTGTCGACCAGGCGGAAAAATGCCTCGACATCGGCCAGCGCTTCCGGCGCCTCCAGGCAACGCGGGCCGCCCAGCATCAGCCAGACGCCTTCCAGCCAGCGCCGCGGGTGCTGACGCGCGCGATGGGCGAAGGCCAGCGCCAGCACCTCGCGCACATGCAGCAGGCGTTGCCGGCCATTGGCGGACAAACGGCAAAGCCGCGCTTCGTCCTGCATCAGTTGCCAGATGGTTTGCTGCTTGTCGTCCGCGGCCAGCGCGTGCAGATCGGCCAGCAGCAGGCCGCACCACGGCGCCCGCAAGAGGGCCAGCCAATGCACGCGGTCGGCGCGATGGTGCAGCGCGTGGAACAGCGTCAGCAGATCCTGCACATGCTGGCGCCCATCCAGCCCCTCGATTTCCACCGCCTGAAAACGCAGCTCGGGCGCGCTGCGGCGGATTTCGCCGACCAGCGCATCGAGATGGCTGCGGGCGCGGACGAGAATGGCGATGCGTTCGGCCGGGTAATCGCGGCGAGCCGTCAGAATCAGATCGAGAATGCAGCGCGCTTCGTCCTCGGCCGCACTGTATTCGCCGCGTTCGATCAGCGGATGTACGCTGACCCCGCTGTCCGCCCGCGCCGGCCGGGTGGCGGCCGATTCGGCATAGCAAACCGCGCCCATTTCCGGCACATCCTGCGGCGGAAAGATGCTCGGAAAGGCCGTATTGACCCAATCGACAATGCCGGGAAAAGAACGGTTGTTGCGGAACAGGCGCAGATGTTCAAGCCGCAGGTCGCCGATACCGCGCTCCCGCACGCGCAGAAAAAGCCCGACATCGGCCTTGCGAAAACGGTAGATTGACTGCATCGGGTCACCGACCACGAACAGCGTCCGGCCATCGTCCGGCATCCAGCCGCGAGTCAGTTTTTCAATCAGCGCCACCTGGGTCGGGCTAGTGTCCTGGAATTCATCGACCAGCAAATGCTGGATACGGTAATCGAGCGCCTGCGCCAGATCGGTCGGCGCCTCGTCATCGCCCAGCGCCAGTCCGGCGCGGGCGGCGATTTCGATGAAATCGACCTCGCCGGCTTCCTGGAAGGCCAGCCATAACTGCCCGGCCGCCAGCCGCAACAGGCGCGAGAAGACTTCCACGGTCAACCATTCAGCATCGCTTAATTCCGGGTACGGCAGGCCGCCGATCTGGCCGAGTGCCGCCTCGATGCCGGGCACGCCAGAAAGATCGGCGAGCAAAGCGCTCATCGCCTCTTTTTGCGGCTTCAACTCTTTATCGGCCGGAAAGCCAATATTCTTGTTCAACGCCTTGCGCAGCGTACCGCTGCCGGTCAGCAGCAGGTTCGCCAAGGCCTGCCAGCGCGGCATATCTTCGATAGCTGCGGTCAACGGCGTAAACCAGTCCAAAAGCGGTTCAAGTGTTTCCGGCACATTCCCCGCTGCAAAGCGCGCCAGCGGCATCAACAACGATTGCCAGCGGGCATCGAGCAGCGCGTCAATCTGCGCCAGATCGCGCTCGATCAGCGCCGCGAAACCGGCCTCGACCTCGGCCTTCATCTCGCCATTTTCGATCCGCGTTGCGTGGTGCAGCCACTGGTCGCGGCGGCCCAGCATATTGACCAGCAGGCGTTCCAGACGGCCGGCGTTGTTGTCCATGAACGCCAGCGCGGCCGCCACCACGTCGGCATCGGCCCCGCCGCTTTCGACCATCTCCAGCGTGCGCCGGGCGGCGGTGGCGTAATGCGCCTCGGCATCCTCGCTGACCCCGGGCTGAGCGCCGAAACGGCTGAGATAAGGCATTTGCCGGGCGAGGGTGGCGCACAAGGCATCGAGCGTCGTGATGCGCAGCCGCCCGGGATGGCCGAGCAAACCCCAGACCCGGGCGCGGTCATGAGCCAGTACATTTTTCGCCAATTCAAAGGTCAGGCGCTTGTGCGGCTGCTCCGGCATTTCACCGCTGGCGGCGCGTTCCAGGCTGCCGAGAATACGGTCACGCATTTCGGTTGCGGCCTTGTTGGTAAAGGTCAGCGCCAAGACCTCTTCGGGGTTTTCAACCACGGCCAGCAAACGCAGATAACGCTGGGTCAGTAATTCGGTCTTGCCGGCGCCGGCCGGGGCTTCGACGATAAACGAGGCGACATTGAGCGCCCGGTCGCGGGCAATTTCGTCCTCTTTCAGGCGGTCGACCGCAGCCGGCAGGAAATCGTCTTGGGATAAAGCAGTCATCTTCTGGTTTTCAAACTTTCGCTTTCAAACATCAAGTTTCATTCGCCACAGCGCAGCAGCCGCAATTTTATAGACAGCGACCCGCTGTTTGTCATTGCGCTTGAAAATCAGTCGAACCGCTTCCGGTAAAATCCGCCCCATGAGCCAGCCCACCGACCCCAGCATCCTCTCGCCCCTCGGCCAACCCACCGAGTACCGGGCCGATTACGCGCCCGAGTTGCTTTTCCCCATTCCGCGTCAGCTAAAACGCGTTGAATTGGGGATTTCCGGCACGGCGCTGCCCTTCGTCGGCGAGGACCTCTGGAACGCCTACGAAGTCTCCTGGCTCAACCCCAAGGGCAAACCCGTCGTGGCGCTGGCAACTTTCCGCGTCCCGGCCAACAGCCCGAACCTGATCGAATCCAAGTCATTCAAGCTCTATCTGAATTCCTTCAACCAGACCGCTTTTGCCGATGTCGCAAGCGTCGAAACAACGCTGGTCCACGATCTTTCGAGCGCCGCCGGTGCGCCGGTCAGCGCAAAAATCAAGGTTTTAAGCGGTCGACCGCAGGTTCTAGTCGGCTACCCGCAAGGCATCTTGCTGGACGAACTCGATATTAGCTGCAACACCTACCAGCCCGCCCCGGCGCTGCTTGCTGCGGTCGACGGCCAAAAAACTGAAGAAACGCTCTATTCCCACCTGCTCAAATCCAACTGCCTGGTCACCGGCCAACCGGATTGGGCGATGGTCGTCATCCGCTACCGTGGCCGCCCAATCGACCACGCCGGCCTGCTGCGCTACATCGTTTCCTTCCGCGACCACAACGAATTCCACGAACAATGCGTCGAGCGCATCTACTGCGACATCCAGCGCCAATGCGCCCCCGAAGCGCTGGCCGTCTACGCCCGCTACACCCGGCGCGGCGGCCTCGACATCAACCCGTTCCGCAGCTCGGGGGAGTTTCCGCCCCCGGACAACACGCGCGAAGTTCGCCAGTAGCTGCGGGGCAAATCATGCAAAACGCCACCTCACCGACGCCGCTTCAGCAACTTCATCTTGATATCGACCACCGCGTCGGGAGCATCCGGGAAAATCGTCCCGACTGGCAGTGCGGCAAAGGTTGCGACCACTGCTGCCGGCGCCTGGCCGAGGTGCCGCAACTGACGGCCGCCGAATGGGCCTTGCTGCAAGAAGGACTGGCCGCGCTGACGGCGGATCATTTGCAGGAAATCAGCCAGAAAATAAGCGCCCTCGCCGACCAACCATCCCGCCCCATCGTCTGCCCGCTGCTCGACCAGACCAATGGCGCCTGCCCGGTCTATCTCCAGCGCCCGGTGGCCTGCCGCAGCTACGGTTTTTATGTGCAGCGCGACCTCGGGCTTTACTGCCACGACATCGAATCACTGGTCGCAGAAGGAAAGCTGGCCGATGTGGTGTGGGGCAACCACGACGCGATTGATCAGCGGCTGATCGGGCTGGGCGAAAGCCGCCCACTGACGGAATGGTTTGCTAGCTCGGCGTTTGTTGAGCGCTGAGCCGGCGCGTTGCCCTGCTCCCGCTATTTCGATTCGAGCAACTTGACCAGGGTGTGCAAGACGCGATTAACCGGGGTCGGAATACCCAACGCTTTCCCGCGCCCGACCACGTATCCGTTCAGATGATCGATCTCACTGAGTTTGTGACGCGCCAGATCCTGGGCCGTTGAGGAAAGCTGGGCGGGCATGCTGTGGGCAATGTGCTGAACGCCCACCCAAGGGTCACCGGGCACAACGATGCCCGCTGCTGCCGCAACCGCCAGGCATTCTTCGATAATGTCGCGCATCACGTCTTCGACACCCGCACCCTGCACCAGGCGGCCGTAGGGGATTTGGGAAATTGCCGACAGCGCGTTGTAGGTGCAGTTGAGGATCAATTTGGCCCAGAGTGCGCCGGCCACGTTGTCGGATACCTGAACCGGCACCGCAGCACTGGCGAACAACGCCACCAGTTCAGGCGCCAGGGATGACGGCCCGATCAGCAATTCTCCCCGCCCGTGGTGTTTGACATGGCCCGGACCGGCCATTTCGGTGGCGACATAAACCACGGCGGGAACGACTTCTTGCCGGAGCAGCGCCTGCAAACGTTCGGCGTTGTCGACCCCGTTCTGCAAACTCAGCACCAGCGCATCGGGCGCCAGGTAAGGCGCCATCTGCCTTGCCGCAGACTCGGTATCGGTTGATTTGCAGCAGCAGAGGACAAGCCGGGCGCCCTCAATCGCGCTAGGTTCGGTACTGGCCTGAATCGGCACATACGAATCGAATGACAGGGTTTCCATGTGCAGGCCAGCGCGGCAAATGGCGTCGACATGCGCCTGCCGGCCGATCAAGACCACGGCATGTCCGGCCCGCGCCAGCATGCCGCCGTAGTAGCAACCCACCGCGCCGGCACCCATCACTGCTATCTTCATCGCGTTGCCCATTCCATCTTATTTCTCTTGATTGGCGGATCAAAAAACCAAAATTCACTCACCGGAATTGCCGATATCAAGCCGGCGGATTAAAGCGTCAATCAATTGGACGCACGGCTGGATCTTCACCCTGGCCAGAAAACGGAGGCGACTAGGCCTCCATCGACGCCATTGCCGCCAGCAAGCGCCGCCGCTCCGGGAGGCGAAGCAGCGCTTTGACCTCGCAATATTGCAGCGCCTTTTCGTCGGCGAACATCACCCCGGCCTGACCGGCCTTGACCTCGCGGGCGACAACGTGCAGCCGTTCGCGCCAATGCATGACGACGGCGATCCAGTCAGGGAATTCAGCGGGGTCAAAAATCTTCTGCTTTTCATCGCCGACGCCCTGCACGCCGGGCAGGATGTCCTTTTCGTCGGCAACACCGGCAAAGCCGGGCTTGTCGAGCAGCACTTTGGCGAAAACCACGGCCGCCACATCGTCGCTCACCAGCGCGGCGTAGATCGGCAACTGCGGCTCGGTAATCCGGGCATCGGCCCAGTTTTTAATGTCGACCGCGGCCCCCGTCTTGTAATCGATGATGACTTGCCGGCCGTCGGCCAGTTGATCGATGCGGTCGACGATCATTTTGACGCGAATTTCCTCGATCTCGACTTCCGCCACCTTTTCGCAGGCGACCACCTCGAAATCCAGTCCACGCCGGCTTTCGACGGTCAGCCAGACCGTCAACAACTTGCTCAGGCGCGCCGCCTCCAGTTCGCGGAAACGCGCCGGCAGCGTCAGCCGATGATCCAGTTCGTAAGTTTGCAGCGCCTTGCTCACTGCCTCGGCGATCACCTGCTGGCGGGCCGGCTCAGTCAGCGCCGCCAGCGCCTGCGAACTGCGCACCGCAGTCCAGAACGCCTCCAGCGCCTCATGCACCAGCGTGCCACGGGCGGCGGGATCGAGGCCTTCGACCGGCTCATCCATCGCCTCGCCACCGAGCCGGAACTGGTAGTAAGCCCAGGCCGGGCAGATTGCCTGGGCGCGGAGCAACCAGCTGCCGCCGGAAACCTTTTCGCCCTCACCGACCGCGGGCGCCAGCGCATCGGCAAGCTGTTCGCAGGCTAGCTCAGCTTGTTGTGTTTCTTGCCCGGCCAGACTGTCGAGACTGAGCGTCGTCGCAGGGGCCGCGGGCAAACCGGCGATCAGCGGGCTGGGGCGCAACACCCGGTTGCCGTCGGCCTGCGCATAGGAAAAATGCACATCGGGCGCCGCCAACAGCAAACGACTGTGCACGCGCAGGGCGAAATCCAGCTCAACCTCGGCGCTGGCATGGGCTGCACCGGCCGCCCGCAGCAATTCGGCTGGCAAGAGCGGATTCGGGCGCGGCGCCGGCGGCCAGAGGTCGTCGTTCATGCCCATGACCCACAGCGCATCGAACCCAAGGCCGGCGCTTTCGAGCACGCCCAACACTTGAATGGCCGGACGGCCAACAGTTTCCGGCTGGAAAATACGCTGGCGACAGAGTTGGGAAAGGCGGCGCACGGCCTCATGCAGGGAGAGCGGGCCGAGCAGGCTATCGAAGCGGCCGAAACTGTCGAGCACTTCGCCAAAGGCCCGGTGGGCCTGAAATTCGTGGCTGGAAAGCGCGCGGTCACCGGGCCAGCCGACGGCTTGCAAGGCTTGCTGGAAGAGGGGCGCCCAGGCGCTCGGCAGCGCTGCCTTGGTGGCGCGACTCATCACCTCAACAAAGGCGGCAAGCGCCGCCATGCTTTGCGGGCAAAGCGGCGGCGCGGCGTCGGCCAGCCAGTCGGCGAGCCGAATCAAGGCCGGCAAGGTGGTGAAATAGGGCAAATCACGACGCAAGGCGGTATCGAGCCGGGCCCGGCCATCCGCCTCGGCCTCACCGGCGCCCCAGGCTCCGGCCAGCAATAACGCCGAAAGCCGGCTTTGCTCGACTTTGCCGCGGCCACCGCCCAAGGCGAGCAGATCGAGCGCACTCCGAATCAGCGGCAAATCAGCCAGGCCGCGGCCCAGCGAGAAATTGAAACAGCGCGGCACCTCGGCGGCATCGGGGCGAATCAGGGCCGGGTGCAATACATCGTCGAGCCTGAACTCCAGCCGGTCGCGCACACCGGCCAGATCCGGCGCCACGACGCCCAAACGAGCGGCCGGGTTAGCCGCCAGATGGACCTTGGCCCACGCCGCAACGGCGGCGCATTCAGCCGCACTGTCAGCGCAGGCGAGGACTCGCTGGCGATCAGAGGCTACGAGCGGCGTCACGATTGCGGTCGAGGCCAGGCTGGAGGTCGGGGCTTGGTTGGAAGTCGGAACCAACGTGCTGGCCGCGCCGTAAATGCTGCGGTCAACCGTATTTTTCAGGTCTTTTTCAAGCGCAACGCCTCGCCCGCTGAGCGCCGCCATCAGGCGTTGCTCAAGCGGCGTGTAGCGGTCAAAACCAGCGAAAACAACGACCTCGGGCAAGGTGAAATGCCCCACTTCGATCAAGCTGATCAGGCGCAAATGCAGGCTGGCCGCGTCGAGCCAGCCGGCGGCCTGACAATGCTTTTCAAACGCTCGCTGCCAGCCGATAAAAAGCTGCGCTTCATCGGATAGCTCAGCGCTGGCCGGCCGGATATTCCAGATACACGATAGCGCGTGCGCTTCAGCCGCCGATGCGGCCATCCCCTGAATATCGAAAAGCGGTGCAGCCTCGGTCAGCGAGGCGGCAATCACTTTTTCCCAAAGCAGACGTTCGGCAAAGGGGTCAAGCATCGCCGGCAGTTCAGCGACGCCCGACAGCAAGGCCTCGTCAGTGAGGCTGCCCAGCCACTGAGCAAGGGTCAGGGCATGGCAGGTGCGCCAGACGGTTTGCCCGCCCTGCACTTCGCCCCGCAGGGTTTGGGCAAGGCGAGTGGTCGCGCAAAGGAAGAGCCGGTCGCTCAAGCTGCCCTCAAAATGCTGCTTTTTCTCAGTTGACCGCAGCCGGCTGGGCTGGCCTGGCCGGGGCGGCGGGAGCGGCTGGTTTTGGGGGTGCCGCGGGTACCGCTGGTGCAGCGGGCTTGGTCACAGCCGAAGCAGGGGCTGCCGGCTTGGCCATCGGGCTGGCAGGTGCCGGCGGCGCGGGTTTGAGCATGGGCGTGGCGGGCGCAGCAGGCTTCGTCTCGGCAAGCGCTTTGCCAGGCATGGCGGGCATCGCCGGCTTGGCCGGTGCGGCTGGGGCAGCAGGCTTTTCGACCAACGGTGCCGAGCCCGCTACGGGCTTGCTCTCCGCCATCGATTTGCCCGGCATGGCGGGTGCTGCCGGCTTCGCCAGCGTGGCCGGCTTGGCCATTTCGGCGGAGCGCGGCGCTGGCAGAGCCGCTGGCTTCACGACTTCATTGCTCACTTTGGCCGGCGAGGCTGGACGTGCTACCGGCGAGGCTGGCGCCGCAGCGGGGGAACGCGAGGCACCGACAACCGTTACCTTGGAACGCAAATTGTTAAGGGTGACGGGGCCGATATTCGGCACTTTGTCCAGATCGTCAACTGACTTGAACGGGCCATTTTTCTTGCGGTAATCCACAATCGCCTTGGCTGTGATCGGGCCGATCCCTTTCAAGCCATCCAGCTCTTCCTGGCTGGCCGTATTGATATTGATCTGGGCAAAAGCCAGGCCCATGGCCAGCAACCAGCCCACAACCACCATCCCTAGCTTTTTCATGACGACCTCGTTTCTATGACAAAGCCAGGCTTGGCTGGCAAAAGACGGCGCCAAAAATCATTTCACGCCGACCGAGAGGAAAAAGTTGTAAACACCGCTGGTTGAGTAGCCAAAACCAAGATAGGACGGCCCAAACGGCGTTTCGCCACCGAGGTAGACAGCCAGTGAGTTGAGAACCCCGGAACTTCCTTGTTCCGTGTAACGAAACCCCGCCTTTGCCGCTTCCAGCGCTATACCCAGGCGCATGTCGCCACGCAGTCCGAGCGGCAGCCGACCGATAATTTGCTCCGCGCCGAGAGAAACATAACTGATGTCATCACCGATGATCTGGCCTTTGGCATAGGCCGACATGTTGCGGAAGCCACCCAGTGAGCCCGCATCGTAGCCCGGTAGCCGGCCATTCGGCGAACCGGTATAGGCAAGCCTGCCATTGAATACCGTATCACCAAACGAGACTGCCGCCATCGCCTCGGCATCGAGACGCGAATAACCCGCTTCCCGTGAGTCAAAATACTGGATACGGGAAGACCAGCCTCGGGTCGGGAAATACATGCGATCAAACTGGTCGAAATCCAGCGTCGCCCGCACGCCACCGAAACGCGTCGAGAAATTTGGCAAAGAACGAATGCCCGTATCCAGCTCAAACCTTCGATCACGCTCAAGCCAACCCAGCCGAACCTGACCGAGCAGGCCGATATTCATACCGGCATAAACACTCACCGCCGCTTCCTTCGTCGCGTAATTTGCAACCCGCTGGTCATCCAGATAAATATCCATGTGCGACTGCTGGACGCCGGCAGCAGTACTCACAAAGAAACGCTGGGCGCGATCCAGTGGCTGATAGAAATCAAATAGAAGACGGTTGGTAAAGCCCACATCAACGCTGGTAATGAACTCAGCGCCCAAAGAATTCAATAACGTCTTGTGATAGGCGGCCCGCAAGCCGAAGGTCGCCGGGCTATTGGTCGACGTTTCCAGATTAAGCGCCAGACGCAGGTAATCCGGCCCCCAACTTTTCTCGATTGGGGTCACCCGCAGGATGTTGCGCTCGCGCTGAGTTAGCACGGTGTAATCAACACTCTCGTAGTAGCCATCACCATACATGCGCAGCAGGTCACGATTGATTTCGGTAGGCCGGATCGTTGAACCATTGGTGGCATGCAGATAGCGCTGCACAAGCTCAGGACTGACCCGCTTCAGGCCAATAATCTCGACCTCGTCGATGCGCGGCGAAACACGCGACGTCACCTCGATACCCTTCCACCAGGCCAGATAAACCGGTTCCGGCTGAGACAAGTGTTGCAGGCTGGGCATCAACGCCTCCGCCGCAGCGCGCCCCCGATCTGCCGTTTCAGCATGACGCGGGAAATCACCGGCGGTAATTCCTTCAAGATCAGGCTTGATATAGATGTCATCAACGGTCAACAAGGCCAGCGAACGCGTCACATTCTGCTCGGTCAGGATATTCACCATCTGCCCCGAAACCGTCAGCAGCGAACCGATTTCCTCCGGCTTCATCAGCGGCGAACCGACGTTGACGGCGATGACGACATCCGCCTTGCAGCGCTCCCGAACCTCGCCAATCGGCACGTTATCGACCAGACCGCCATCAACCAGCTTGCGCCCCTGATGCTCGACCGGGGCCAGCAAACCGGGCACCGACATGCTGGCGCGCATCGCCTTGGTCAGGCTGCCTTCGCGAAAAACTACCCGGTCACCGTTACCAATATCGGTCGCAATAATTGATAGGGGCAAAGGCAAGTCTCCAATATTGATTTCACCCTGATTTGCCCGTACTAACTGATTAAAAAACAGTTTGATCTTCTGGCCGGCAACAACACCCGACTGATATTTGGCGCCATCCGGCGTGATGCCCGTTTCGGAACCCGGCAAATAATTACGCAAATTTGCCTTGTTGCGATAGCTCATCTCGGAAAAATCCGGATTATCGATGAACATGTCATTCCAGTCGGCACGCGCCAGTTCACGCCGCATCACGGCTGGCGACATACCTGCCGCATAAGCACCTGCCACCAGCGCCCCCATACTGGTGCCCGCCACGCAATCGACCGGAATACGCATTTTTTCCAGCACCTCAAGCACCCCGATGTGCGCCGCACCACGGGCGCCACCACCACCGAGGACAAGACCGATGCGCGGCCGGGCAATCGGCTCCGCCGCCTGCGCTACGCTGGCACCCCACAAACCAAGGGCGACCAAGCTAATCAGTAATGGAGGAAATTTCAGCATCTCTTCAAACTCTCAGGCATAAAAAAGCCCCGCTCAGCGGGGCTTTTCGTGAAGCATCAGCAGATTACTTGGTGCCGATGACTTCGATATCAACACGACGATCCGGCTGCAGGCAGTCGATCAGTGCCTTGGACTTGGTGTTGCCCTTGCACTTGTCGCCGGTGACCGGCTGCTTCTCGCCCTTGCCTTCGGTGTAAACACGGTTGGCTTCGATACCCTTGGAGACCAGGTATTCTTTCACAGCAGCAGCGCGCTTTTCCGACAGCTTCTGGTTGTAAGCATCGCCACCGATACGGTCGGTGTGACCAACGGCCAGGATGACTTCAAGCTTGATGGCTTGCGCCTTGGAGACCAGCTCGTCGAGCTTGGCTTTGCCAGCCGGACGGAGGACAGCCTTGTTGAAGTCGAACAGTGCGTCAGCAGCGACGGTGATCTTCTCGCCAGACGGCTTCGGACCGGCGGCAGCGGCGCCAGCTACAGCAGCCCATCTTCGGCTCGCAGACTTCCTTCGGCAGGAGGTCCTTGTCGCATTCGCAACCAGCCGGATCCTTGGCAGCAGCGGCCGGGGTCCAGTAGCCGGTACGCCAGCACAGGCCGTTGGCGCTCTTGACGACGACGTCGCGCTGGTCGATAACGTAAACGCGCTCTTGCGCCTGGGCAACGGTAGCACCGAAGCCGATACCGGCAACAAGTGCCAGAACCAGTGAAGACTTGATGATGTTCATGATTTATGAATTCCTGTCGAAAATTTTAGACACGACATTGTAAGTCGAATCACACGGATTTTATTATCGATTATGTATTTTGCGCATGAGCAATTGTCATTCTGTGTCGGCTTTTAGACACCCCCTCAGTTAACATAGCGCGAACAGCGACGCTTCAAATCACAAAATACAATGAAAAAAATCGGCAATCTTTTCCAGTGGCTTCTTGGCAAACCGGCACCCAGCGGTGACCCAGTCGCCGCGGCACTCGCCGCTTATCGCGACCCAACGGCTAATTCGCTCGACCTGACCCGCCGACTGGTTGCCCGGTTACGCCCCAATGGCAGCAGCGACACCAGCCTGAGTGAGCGCTATGAGACCATGCTTCACCTTCTGGAAAACGACGCCGAACTGGCCGCCGCTTTTCGCACCCACATTATTCATTTCACCGCCAGCCGGCGCATGGTGACTTTTTTTACCGACAGCGGCATCCTGCCCGGTACCGGTTTTTTCTCGGAATGGTGGCGCATTCTCGGCAATCGACTGCTCCCGGAAGTCCCCGACGAGCGGCGCCTGAAAGATTGCCTGCACGTCATTTATGACCGCAGTGACGACTGGCGCTGGCTGGATCAGATTCCGCCGGAACTTACCCAACGTTTTTGGGCCGTGGTGGCGCCAGCAGAAGAACTCCACAACATCGACTGGCGCGCCATCCTGGAACAGATGCTCGATTCCGTGCTGCTGCTCGCCCACCGGGTCAGCGGTCTCGGGGTTGATAACGAGTTGATGCGAACTTCGCCCGACTTTGACGACCACACACCGCGCTTTATTGCGCTTTCGACCGAGGCGATGGATTTCGTCAATGCCTTCCGCCTGGCCTTGAATGATCCGGAAGTCAGCGCCGCCGATGACGGTCGTCAGTTGCTGGTGATTGCCGACCAGTGCAGGGAAACCCTGCAACGCATCCGCAAACGAGCCATGACGGTCGGCACCAGCCTGCATCTTTCCTACATTCTGACGCGCAGCGAGCAAAGTGTTGAACGCCTGCATGAGCTGGTGTGCATTCTGGATGCCGGATTGCAGCCAGCCGCGCGAAAAGAGGCGATTGACGCCTGGGCCGAGTTCGCCCGTGCCGCCTTTGTCGCAGAGAACCGGCGCAACAGCCTGCGCTTCTACATTTCGCAACTCTCCCGCCTGATGGCCGTGCGGGTGACCGAAAACGCGGCGCGTTCCGGCGAGCACTACATTTGCGAAACCAACGCGGACTACCATCATCTGTGGCGCTCCGCCGCCGGCGCCGGCGTCCTGATCGGTTTCATGGCGCTCCTCAAGATTTTTGCTGGCGGCCTGCATGCCCCGCTGTTTGTCGAGGCCTTCCTGTTCAGCATGATTTACGGCCTCGGTTTCGTGCTCATTTATTTGCTGGGCATGACCGTCGCCACGAAACAGCCGGCGATGACAGCGCAGACGCTGGCCGGCCTGCTCGGTGATCTCAAGCCAACCCGTAGCGCTGATCTTGAACGCATGGTGGATGTCGTCGCTGCCGTCTCGCGCAGCCAGCTTGCCGCCATCACCGGCAACGTAATGGTGGCCCTGCCAGTCGCCCTTGCGCTGGGACTAGGCCTGAGTTACTTGCTCGGCGCCCCGGTCATCCCGCTCGAAAAAGGCGCGCATTTGATGGCCGATCTCGACCCACTGAGCTGGGCCATTCCCCACGCCGCGGTGGCCGGTTTCTATTTATTTCTTTCCGGCCTGATTACCGGCTATTTCGACAATCAGGCCGCCTACTCGAATATCGGGCCGCGCATCGCTCGGCTGCGCTGGCTGCGCAAATTGCTCGGTAACGAGCGGGCCGGGCGCTTCGGGAACTATATTCAAGACCGCCTGGGCGGCATCATGGGTAATTTTCTCTTCGGCTGCATGTTGGGTTCAACCGGCGTTATCGGCACCATTCTCGGCCTGCCGCTGGATATTCGGCATATCGCTTTCTCTTCCGCCAATATCGGCTACGCCATGATCGGGTTCCAGTTTGCCCTGCCGATCAAAGCGGTGTTGTGGGGCGTGCTGGGCATTGCCCTGATCGGTTTTACCAACCTGACCGTCAGTTTTGCCTTGGCGCTGCGGACCGCCCTCGGCGCTCGCCGTATTCAGCTGGACCACTGGAGCCCGCTACTCAAGGCGATCGGGCGCCGCTTCCGCCAGCAACCGCGCAGTTTCCTGCTGCCCCCGCGCCAGCCGGCGAGTGTCGATAGCGCCGGGTAAAGCCGCACCGTGTCACTCCTGCCCCCGGCGCTGCGGCGTCTGCCTCTGCTTTTATGGTTATTCGCCAGCCCACTCCAGGCTGGCGAACCCGTACTGGAGGCGCCAGACGAAATTATCGCCATGCTGCAAGAATACCTGCCGGAGGAAGCGGGCAGCCCGCACAAACTGGAGCTTTTACTCAGCCAGATTCTGGCCACCGAGGGCTACTTTTCGCCTCAGTTCGAGTTTTCCGAGAACAAAGGCGAGGTCCGGGTCAAAATCAGTGCGGGCCCACGCACCCGGATTGCCAGCGTTGATGTTGCGGTCGACGGGCAAATCGAGGCAAAAACCAAGGCCAATCTGATCGCCGACTGGCGCCTGCCGGTCGGCCAGCCCTTCCGTCAGGAGGATTGGAACGAGGCCAAGCAGCATGTCCTGGCGCAGTTGCTCAGTAGCGAGCACGCCGCCGCCAAACTGCTCGATAGCGCCGCCGAAATCGACCCCGAAACACAGCAAGCCAGGCTCAGCGCCCATTACGACACCGGCCCGCGCTACCGTTTTGGCGAAATGCAGATTGAAGGCTTGAAGCGCTACTCGCCCGCGCTGATCGAGCGCTACAACCGCGAACTGCACCCAGGCGACCTCTACGCTGACGAGAAGCTGAACAAGTTATTGGCCAACCTGCAGGCCACGCCCTATTTTGCCTCGGTGCAGGCGGCGATTGATCTGGAGGGTGAAACTGTCACCCATGCCGACGGGACGATCTCGGCCCCGCTCAAGCTAACGGTGCGCGAACGGGCGGCCCATCGCGTTTCGTTCGGCGCCGGCGTCAGCTCCAACACCGGCGCCCGCGTTGAATTCAACTACCACACGCCCGACCTGTTCAATCAGGCATGGGTGCTGGATAGCGGCTTGCGGCTGGAGCAGAAAAAACAAACCATTTACAGCGATGTTTTCCTGCCGCCGGACGATAAAAATCGTCGCCACAGCGTCGGCATGATGCTTGAAGCAACCGACATTCAGGGCCTGAAAACCGAACGCTATGCCGTGGGCGCCCAGAGCGTGCAGCAGCGCGGCAGTATCGAACAACGCTTGTCGCTCAACTGGCAGGAAGAAACCCGCACCCCCGAGGGCGCCACGGAAACGATCAGCCGGGCGCTGGTGCCAAACGTTTCCTGGACATGGCGAAAGGTCGATAACCTGCTCGACCCGCGTCGAGGCATCGTCCTCCAGGCGCAGGTCGGTGGTGGTGCCAAAGCTGCATTTTCCGATCAGAACTTTATTCGCCTGCACTCGCGCTGGCAGCAGTACATCCCGCTCGGCCGGCTCGACACGCTGAGCCTGCGCGGCGAAATCGGCTACACCCTGGCGGATTCCCGCGATCGCGTGCCGCAGGATTACCTCTTCCGTACCGGCGGCACCGGCTCGGTACGCGGCTATGCCTATCAAAGTCTCGGCATTAAAGAAGGCGACGCGACGGTTGGCGGCCGTTTTCTGGGTGTGGTGAGCGCCGAGGCGACTCATTGGCTGAACGAAAGCTGGGGCATCGCCGCCTTTGTCGATGCCGGCGACGCGGTGGACCAACTGGAAGATGTACGGCTGGCGGTGGGCTACGGCCTTGGCGCGCGCTGGCGCAGCCCGGCTGGCCCGATCGGCGTCGATCTCGCCTACGGCCAGCGCACCAGCGAGTTGCAACTGCACTTTTCACTGGCTATTCCCTTCTAATATGCAACGCCGCGCCCTCTTTTTCAGCACGATCTTCCTGCTTGGCGGCCTGGTTGGTAGCCTGATTGGCGGCGCTGCCTGGCTGAGCAGCAGCGAAAACGGTCTGCAAACTGTCGTTCAATTCATCAGCAAAGCCAGCGCCGGGCGCCTGCACATTGAACAAGCCAGCGGCCGCCTGCTCGGCCCGCTCGACATCGCGACGCTGAGCTGGGAAACAGCCGATTTACAGCTGCGCGCCGAGCAAGTCCACCTTGACTGGTCGCCAACCGCCCTGCTGCAGAGCGGCTTGCAGATTGCCGAACTGAGCCTGGGCAAGCTGCACATCACCAGCGCCCCGAGTACTGAGCCGACACCGCCGCCGACCAGCCTTTTACTGCCAGTTGCGGTCAACGTCAAAAAACTGACGATTTCCCGGCTGGAATACGGCAATACCTTTGTGGCTGATCGCATCTCAGGCCAACTGAGCAGCGATGGCCGCCAGCACCACCTGAGCGATTTCCAGATCGAAACCAGTGGCGCCAGCCTGCACGGCGAAGCCACGCTGGATGGCGCCGCACCGCTGCCGCTCAACGCCAGCGCTGAAATCACCGGCTTGCTCGAACAGCATCCGCTGGCATTGAGCCTCAAAGCAACCGGCCCACTTGAGCGCATCGCCCTCGCCGCCGTCGCGCACCAGGGTATTGAAGGACAGGCGCAGGTCGAACTGACGCCTTTTGCCCCAACCACATTCGCCAGCGCCAAGATTGCTCTCGACAATATCGACCCGGCCGCCTGGCAAGACGGTGCGCCCAGCGCCCGCCTCAGTCTGCGCGCCGATCTCGGCCCCGCGGGCAAGGGCGTGGCCGGCAATTTTACCGTCAGCAATGCCCTGCCCGGCCTGATCGACCGCCAGCGCCTGCCGCTCAACAGCCTGACCGGCCGGCTGGCCTGGCAAGACTCAACCACCCGCCTTGAAGACCTCAAAGCCGCGCTGCCAGGCGGTAGCGAACTGGCAGGCAGTGGCCAGTGGCAAAACGACGGGCTTGAGCTTGATCTAAGCGCTCGCAACCTCGATGTCAGCAAAATCCACTCAACGCTGCGGTCAACCCGCCTGAATGGGCCAATTTCCGCGACGCTGAGCACGCAGCAACAGGCGATCAAACTCGATTTGAAAGACAGCCGCTTCACCGTGCTGGCCGAAGCCAGCCTGAGCGGCCAGCGCATCAGCCTGCCCCGGCTGGAAGTCGGCGCCGGCCAGGCGCGCCTCTCTGCCAAGGGCGAACTCAGCCTCGATAAAGCGATGGCCTTTTCGGCCGAAGGCGAACTCAGTCGCTTTGACCCCAGCCAATTCGCCAAGGCGCCGGCCGCCCTGATCAACGCCCGCTTCAACACGCAAGGCAAACTCTCACCGCGCCCGATCATCGACGGACGTTTTGAACTGCTCGACAGCAAAATGGCCGGCGAACCGCTCGCCGGGCGCGGTCAATTGAGCATCGACTGGCCGCGTATTCCGCAGGCCGACATTCAACTGACTGCCGGCCCGAACAAACTGAATACCAAAGGTGCCTTCGGCCGTCCCGGCGACAAACTGCGGATCGACATCGAAGCGCCGCAGCTTGCACCGTATGGCCTGGAAGGCGGTATCACCGGGCACCTGAATCTGGCTGGCAGCCTCGAACAACTGCAATTCGCCGGCCAGGTGCAGGCGGCAAAACTCGGCCTGCCCGGCGTTGGGCGGTTGAGCGGGTTGATGCTGAAGGCCGACATTGCCGGCCTGCCCAACTCGCCGCTCCATCTCGACCTCAACATCGCCCAGCTCGGCACGCCGGCCCAACCGGACCTGCTCAAGGCCTTGCACGTGGTTGGCGAAGGGAGCAACCAGGCGCACCGGCTGCGCGGCAACGTCGAACTGGCGGGCAAAACCCAGCTAAGCCTGGCGCTTGAAGGCGGACTGAGCCAGGGCGATAGCCCGCTGGCTTGGCAGGGGCGCCTGCTCGAAGCCCAGCTGAAAGGCAATGACAAGACGCGCAATCTCAAGCTCAATGCCGCCGCGCCGCTCAAGCTTGCGGCGCAAGGCTGGTCGTTCGGCCCGGCCGAATTGACTGGTGACCCGCTGGACTGGGTGGCCACCCTCCAGGCCGATGCCGATAGCCAACATTTGAATGCCCGTCTGCGCGCCAAGGGGACGCGCGTTGGCCTGATCGACGGCCAACTGAAAGCCGGGATGCAGGGCGCGTGGTCGCTCGACACCTTGGCGCCGTGGCAGGGCAGTCTGAAAACCGAGATTGCCGACCTCGGCTGGCTGGCCGAGTTGATCAATGAGCAATGGAAAAGCGCCGGCAGCTTCAATGGCGAACTGAAACTGAGCGGCACGCCAGCGCAGCCGGTTTCCAGCGGTCGCTTCCGGGGCGAAAAACTGGCCCTGCGCATCCCGGATAGCGGCCTCAATCTGGCCAATGGCGAACTCTCGGTCAATCTCGACAACAATTTGCTGCGCATTCAGCAACTGAGTTTTGACAGCCTGCTCCAGGCCGCCCCGCGCACATTACGTCTGCGTGACCCGGAGGCGATGGCCGCACTGACCAAAAAGCCCGGTCGACTCGAAATTTCGGGCGAAATGCGGGTCGACCGGGGCGAACGGGGCGATAACGCCTTTCTCGACGTTCGCCTCGACCGGCTCGGTGTTCTCCAGCTGGCCGATCAGTGGGTCGTGCTCTCCGGCGATGGCCGCCTGAGCCTGCAAGGCGACACGCTGGGGGCCAAAGGCAAGCTGACGGTTGATGCCGGTTATTGGCAACTGGCACCGAACACCGCCCCCGTTTGTCCGATGACGTGACGATCAAGCGTCCGGGTAGCGAGCCGGGCGTCAGCAGCTTGCGGCCAAAGCTTGATCTCGACATCAGCACCGACCTCGGGCGCAATTTCCTGTTCAAGGGCGCCGGGCTTTCAAGCCGGCTGGCCGGCGATATCCGGCTGCGCGCCAGCGGCCGCGATTTGCCCCGGGCGACAGGCAGCATCCGCGCCCGTGACGGGCGTTTTGATGCTTATGGCCAACAACTGAGTATCGAGCGCGGCGTCCTGACCTTCCAGGGGCTGCTCGACAATCCGGCGCTTGACGTCCGCGCCGTCCGCAAGGGGCTCGCGGTCGAAGCCGGTGTCCAGATCAGCGGCACGGCGCAGCGGCCGATTGTTCGCCTGGTTTCCGACCCGGATCTGCCGGACCCTGAAAAACTGACCTGGCTCGTCCTCGGCCACGGCCCCGACCAGATGAGTGCCGGCGACGCAACCGTGCTGCTTTCGGCCGCCGGCGGCCTGCTCGGCAACGACTCGGGCAATCTGGTGCAAAAACTGAAGAGCACCTTTGGCTTCGACGAATTCGGTGTTCGCCAGGGTGACATCGGCGGCACCGGCAGCCGCCAGCCCAGCAGCCGGGTGGCCGGCAGCAGCGTCGACACCACGGGCAGTACCGGCAACCAGATTCTCAGCGTCGGCAAACGGCTTTCTTCAAACGCCGTGCTTTCCTACGAACAGTCACTGGGCAAGGCGGAAAGCATCGTCAAACTGACAGTCAGCCTGACGCGCCAAGTCTCGGTGATCGGCCGAGCCGGCAGCGACAATGCGCTGGATATTTTCTACACCATCACCTTCGGCGCCCAACGTGACCGAGGGCGCCGACCGGTGATCACGCCGGAACAGACAGATTGAAGAGCCAGCCAATGTTTGGCGGCAGCGAATCAAGCCTGCCGCGCCGATGAAACTAATGCAGCACAACTGTTTTTAAAGTGGTCATTCCGGGCTTCGCTCCCCCGCGAAGCGGAGTCAAAAGCGTGCAAAGCAAGCGGAATCCAGTCTTTACCTGCCGGATTCCCGCCTCCGCGGGAATGACAAATTCAAAGTTGTATTTTCACGGGATACTTAATCAGCCTTCTTCCAGCTGGCATCCGGGTTAAAGCGACGCATTTTCTTCGCCTCTACCGAGGTGTTTTCCCCGAGATTTTTCTCGTAGACCGTACCTTCGTGGCTGACCAGAAAGGTCATGACACCGGAAACGCCGTATTTTGCAGGGTAGGCAACAGCGGCAAAACCACCAATCATCTTTTCGCCCACCAGGTAGCTATAGGCGCCGCCCGGGGCATTTTTGCCCTGCGCGTTCAACATGCGGAAATGGTAGCCATGATAGGGCGCCGGTTTGGAAGCACCCGCCTTGTAGCCTTGACGGGCCGCCTCGCCGACCAGCGGACCGAGCGGGCTGGGCGGCTCGTTGGCTGTCACCGGCCAGTACAAGCCATCCCGCTTGCCTTCTCTGGAAACGAAAGTGCGAGCGTAATCATTGAAACCATTGCCATCCGGATCGGCGGCCGCATATTCGCGCTGGGCATCGACAACGGCCAAGAGCGTCTGAATGGCGCTCAACTCGTTTTGTCCAACGCGCCGATTGATAATTTCCTCGCGCCCGGCGGCGCTATCGAATACCCAGCCTTTGCCTTTATTGACGATCGGGGCGGGAAACGCCCAGTCACCGTCGCCAACCAGTAGCAACATCCGGCCATCAGCCGTCTTGCTGACTGCGTTCTTTCGATCATAGGCGGTCAAAAACTTGGCCCAGCCATCACGATCAGCCACTTCATCGCCGCTGAACAGCCAGTTGCGCGACTTCGGGCCAACCACGGCGAGCAGCGCATTGACGTCATTGGCCCGAACGGCCTCGGCCAGCGCTTTGGCCGCATCTTCAGGGGCAGCAAAGGTTTGCTGGACAATAGCTGGATTAGGCGAAGCCGAGTAAGCCGGCATGGCCAAGGGAGCTGTCGCTATCATCAGCGCGACAGCAAGCGTCTTCATGTTGAATTTGAAATTCATCGTATTCTCCGGAAAAACAGGGTTGTCAGGGCTTTTTAGCAGGATCAGCGGCGGCCGCCACGGCCACCACCACCGCCGCCACCCATGCGCCCGCCACCACCGGCACTTGCACCAGCTGATCGTGCGCCGCTACTGCGACTGCCCATATCCGCCCGGCTGGCACTCCCCCGCGAACTGGCTTCGCGGCTGGCCGAGGCGTTATTTACACCGGAGAACCCTCCGCCATCCCTTGAATGATCGCGTGAAGCACCACCGCCTGCATCACCCCTACCTCCGGCATCGCCCCTGCCCGCCGTATCTTTCGCCCGATCAGCGCCATCAAAACGACTGCCGCCTGAATCCGCTGCGCCGCCACGACTGCCCCTGTCACCCCCCTCACGATTGCCGGCCTGCGCCCCGCGGTCGGCGTTCTTCACCTGGTTATTCAGCTCATTACGATCCATGCCCTTGAGTTCGTCGCGCCCGCTATCGGCGCGACCGCGAAAGTCCTCGCGCGCCTTGGCGTGCTGCGTGTTGCCGCCCCGGTTGTACTGATTGGCTACACCCTGGTCCTTGTAAGCAACGCCACGCCGGTGATCAACGTTGTGATTCCAGTTGCTGTTGCTGACATTGGTGCGATTGAAGGAGTTGTAGTGGTTGACGTTTACATTGACGTTGTTATTCCCGCCCCAACCCCAGTTACAGTTGCCCCAGATGGCCGCGCCGACAATAACGCCCGTCGCAAAGGCCAGCCCCGGCGGATAAACGTAGGCCGGCGGGTACATGTAATACGGCGGCGTCGAATACCACCAAGTGCCATAGACCACCGACGGGTTATAGGTCGGCACGTAAACCACTTCCGGCTTCGGTGATTCGACGACATAAATCGTCTCGCTGCCCTGGGTTTGCGTCTTGACCACCTGCTGCTCGGTCGTTTTCAGATTCCCCGCCGCAGCGGCCTTGGCCCGCAGGGCCTGAACGGTGCTCATCAGATCCTTCTGCTGCGCGAGAAAGGCATCGCCCAGCTTTTGCGTCCAGTCGAGTTTGTCGTTCATTTGCTGCAGCACCTGCGGCACCGTGGTCAGCGATTTGACTGACGGATCCCAGGCTTGCTTGGTCATCGCATCCTCAAGGGCCTTGCCGGTCAGCTTGCTGTTGGCCTTCGACCAGCGCGCCGCCTCAACCACCTCCAGCGGGTAGGTTGAAGCCATCAGAATCTGGGCGAGCAAGGCATCGGGATAGAGGGCTATCGGCGCCATCAACTGATCCAGCTCCTGCTGCGAAAATGTCTTGGCGGCAGGCGCCACTGCCGCCGCACCGGAGACCTCCGGCGATTGACCTTGCTGCGCCAAGGCCGGCGTAAGCGTCAGCAGCAGCGCCGTCAGCAGCGAACAGGGGCGAAAACTGTTTGTATTCATCGGGCATCCTTGAGCATAAAAAATCACGAATAATTATTCTTTTAGTGTTGCGCAGAAAATCGAGAAAATCAAACTGATGGTAGCCCGGTCTATCCTGAATAACCCGCTCAAACCATGCGATTTCACCAAATGGTGAGGATCGCCTGGGCACAGATCAAAGACGGCGGGGAAAGCGCCCCGTTTTTGCCTCTTTTCCGGGTTGACCGCAGGGCCAGGCGTTGCTTGCATGGTCGCAGCAATCAACTGAACCGGTACCTCATCTCGCTTGCCCGGCAAAGCTTCAAGCGAGAACAACAATCAGTGCTTCAGGCAATCTTGATCTCATCGGTCAATGGCTGCCCGTTGGCAAACTGGGTCACGCTATTGATGGTGGTCTCGCAGATGGTAGTGATTGCTTCCTGGGTAAAAAATGCTTGATGCCCCGTCACAATCACGTTGGGGAAGGAGAGCAGGCGCTGGAAGACATCATCGGCAATGATCGTGCTGGAGAGGTCGCGGAAAAACAGATCGGCTTCCTGCTCATAAACATCAAGGGCCAGTCCGCCGAGCTGGCCACTTTTCAGGGCCTCGATTGCCGCTTCGGTGTCGACCAGTCCGCCACGACTGGTATTGACCAGCAAGGCACCGCGTTTGGCGCGGGACAGCGTATCGGCATTGACGATGTGATGCGTTTCGGGGGTGAGCGGGCAATGCAGCGAAATGATGTCGGCCTTGGCGCCGATCTCACCCGGTTCGGCATAACGAGCGCCGAGGGCGAGAAAAGTCTCGGACGGGTACTTGTCGTAGCCAATCACTTCGCAGCCAAAGCCGAGCATTATTTTCGTAAATACACAGCCAATCTTGCCGGTGCCCACCACCGCCACCGTCTTGCCATGCAAGTCAAAACCCATCAGGCCATCAAGTTCAAAGTTGGAGTCACGGGTCCGGTTATAGGCCCGATGAATCTTGCGGTTGATCGCCTGCAGTAAAGAAACAGCGTGCTCCGCAACCGAGTGGGGCGAATAGGTCACGACCCGGACCACCTTGAGGCCCAAGTCCGCAGCCGTTTTCAAATCGACATTGTTGAAGCCGGTGCAGCGCAAGGCGATCAATCGTGTGCCGCCCGCCGCCAGCACTTTGAGCACCTCGGCGTTGGCCGCGTCATTGACGAAAATGCAAACTACTTCATACCCCGTCGCTAGCGCCGCAGATTCGACATCCAGCGGCGTGTCGAAATAGCGTAGCTGATGCCCGGCGCTGGCATTGGCCACGTTCAGGAATTCACGGTCGTAGCGCTTGGCGCTAAATACGGCAACTTTCATGGGTGTGCCTCTTTCAGGATGATTTGTGCGAAGTTGTTCAGCCGCCGAACAAGGCGGCCGCGACCTGGGCAAAAACTATTTTGAGTATCGTCATTGAGGGAAAGATCATGGCGTAGCCGATGTCGGGCCGATCCGTCGGCGCAATGCGGCTGGAAAAAGCCAGAATGGCCGGATTCCCGGTTGCGCCGGAAATCACGCCAATCGCGGTGTCGAAGGGCAGACGAAAGACAACCAGACTGAAAAATGCCGTGATCAGGACCAGCGACAGCGCGATCAATGCGCCGTAAATCAGGAAGGTGGCGCCTGTCTCACCCACGGTGGCAAAGAATTTGGGCCCGGAGGCCATCCCGACCTGGGCGAGAAATATCGTCAAGCCGAAGTTGCGCAAAACAAGGTTGGCCGACAAGGGCATCGTCCAGACAAAAGCCCCTGTCCGTCTGATCTTGCCGAGATAGAGCGCCAGCAACAACAAGCCGGCCAGCCCGAGGGTCAGTTTGCCCAAGCCGGGGATGGGCAAGGGGATCATGCCGAGCAAGAGACCGAGCGCGGCGCCAATCCCGATCGAGATATAGCTGAAATCGGCCGTCCCCTTGATCGAGTCACCGAAGAAACTGCGGATGGCTTTGGTCTTGTCGCGAGGGGCGAGCAAGCCCACCCGGTCACCGACTTCGAGGATCAGCTCAGGACTGGGCAGCAGATCGCTATCGCCGCGCCGGACCTGAACGACTGAACACGCCAAGCCTTCGGGAAAAGGAAGATCACCCACCGCGCAGCCAACGACGGTTTTCTTGGAGGCAAAGACGCGGATGTAGTCCAGATCCTCACGGTGACTGGTGATACGCCCGGGCTCAAGTTTGCCGAGCAATGCCACCGCACTTGCCAGCGCCACTTTGTCGGTGGCAGTGACGAGCAACACGTCATTCTGCTTGAGCACCAGTTGCTCGGAAGGTAACTGATTGCGATGCTCGCGCCGCACGGCAGCAATCGCGACACCGGCGGGCAATTTGGCGACCAGTTGCGGGAAACGCAGCCCGAGGAAATCCTCATTACTCAACAGCACCTCGGCCGTTTCAATGACTTGCCCGGCCGGTTGCTCGATCTTGGGCTTGAGCCAGGCATTAAGCACGTAAATGCAAAGAATCGGGACGGCGACCCCAAACGGGTAGGCGACGCTATAGCCGACGGCGGCGCCATCACTCTTCATGGCGGCGATGATGGCCTGCAAGGTCGCGGTACTGGTGCCCGCCCCGGCGAAGATACCCAGCGCCTCATCGACCGGCATGCCGGCAAAAGGCACCAGCGCCACCGAGATGCAACCGGCGCCGATGACACCGAGCAAAGCTGCCAGATTGGCTTTTAGCCCCTCCGTACTGGTCAGGCCGCGGAAGAATTGGGCACCATATTGAATACCGACGCCATAGAGGAACAACAACAAGCCCATTGTCCCGAGCAGGGCGGGCGGCGCAGCTTTCGGGGCAAATCCGCCGATTGCCAATCCAACAAAAAGCACGGCGCCCGAACCCAGGGAAAAGCCTTTAATGTTGATTTCACCCACCAGATAACCCAGCGCGATGGTCAAAAACAGGGCAAATAAAGGCTGGGTTTCAAGCAGCGTCTTGATCTCCTCCATGGCGGAACTCCTTCTGAATATTTTTAGTTTCAGGAACCTGCTGGCATATTCAATAACACTAGTACAAATGGATGTCGGCTGTCAGCCATTTTATTTACCCCCCCCAATCTGTACCCCACACGCAGCAAAATAGCCGCTCAAATAATGCACGCCCTTATTTTTGTTGTGACTACCTGAAAACAATTAGCACCCATAGCTGTCCCTTTGGGCATCGATCACGCGTCGAACCTGAACACTTCGCCACAAGCCACGGTCAGGAATCGTTTTGCTGAATGTTTCCTTACGACCCGCCGCAACAGATATTCAACACGGAAAACCGTCATGAACTCACGCCAACAAAAAATACCGTAAGCGACGCGGCATCAACTGGCGCTGAAATCGGACAAAGTCGCAGTAATATTGTTCCGACATTACCAAGCCAGATTTCCGGAGCCTGCCATGCCTCACCTAAAGCACCTTGCGCCATTGCTCATTGCAGCGATTCTTGCCGCCTGCGGCGAAGAAAAAGCGCCCGCCGCCCGAGGACCGAGCGAGGTCAGCGTGATTCAGGTGCTGGCACAGGAAACCCCAATCACGTATGAATACACCGCGCAAACCGAGAGTTCGCAACTGGTCGAAATTCGCACACGCGTCTCCGGCTTTCTCGACAAGCGGACTTACAAGGAGGGCAATGTTGTCAAGGCCGGGCAAACGCTCTTCCAGATCGACAAAAAGCCTTTTGAAGCCCAGCTTGCCGCAGCCCACGGCGAATTATCGGCACAGAAGGCGCGGCTTTCCGTCGCCGAGGCAACGCTGGCCCGGGTGAAACCGCTGGTCGAGCAGAATGCCCTTTCCAAAAAAGATCTCGACGATTCCAATGGCAACGAACGGACCGCCCAGGCCGCGGTTGAAGTTGCCCGTGCCAATGTCCTGACGGCGGAACTCAATCTCGGCTACGCCACGATTAAAAGCCCGATTGAAGGGCTGGCCAGCTTTGCCAAGGTGCAGGATGGCAGCTACCTCAACGCCAACAGCCAGGAAGCGCTGCTCACCACGGTGGCCGCACTGGACCCGATGCGGGTCAATTTCTCGGTCTCCGAGAACGAGGTACTCAAATACCGCGAAAAAATCGCCAAGGGCATCCTCAAAGTGCCACCGCACGACAACTTCGTGATTGAGGTCGTACTGTCGGATGGCTCGGTCTACAGCGAAAAAGGCCATATTACTTTGCCGACCCCTCGTTCTCGCAAGGCACCGGCACGATGTTGCTCCGTGCCGAAGTCGCCAATCCGAAAGGCTCGCTGGTCCCCGGGCAGTTTGTCCGGGCCAGGCTGATCGGCGCGACCTATCCCAAAGGCATCGTGGTGCCACAAAAAGCCATTCAGCAGAGCGGCCAGGGCTATTTCGTCTGGATCATGGATAAAGACAGCAAGGCGCAGGTTCGCCCGATTGAGGTCGGGCCCTGGATGGCTGACCAGTGGCTGGTGCAACACGGCTTGAACGGCGGCGAATCGCTCATCGTCGATGGCTTCATGCGCCTGGCGCCTGGCGCCCCGGTCAAGGTCGTGGCCCCGGCGGCAGCCCCGACCGCCTCACCCACCCCAAGCAAGTAAGCGGGAGCGCCCCATGTTCTCGCACTTTTTTATCGACCGCCCGATCTTCGCGGCAGTGATCTCGATCATCATTTCCATCGGCGGCCTGGTCGCGATGATGGCGCTGCCCATCGCGCAGTTTCCGGATATCACGCCACCGCAGGTCACCGTCAGCGCCAATTACCCGGGGCTGATGCCAGCACCGTGGCGCAGAACATCGGCGCGCCGATCGAGAATCAGGTGAATGGCGCGGACAACATGATCTACATGTCGTCGACCAGTTCGGCCACCGGCAATTACAGCCTCAATGTGTATTTCAATATCGGCACCGACGTCAATCTGGCGCAGGTGGACGTTCAAAACCGCGTCAATGCCGCGCTGCCGCTACTGCCGCAAAGCGTTTCCCAACAGGGCGTGCAGGTTCAGAAACGCAGCGCTTCGTTCCTGATGCTGATTGCGCTCTATTCCGAAGACGGGCGTTACGACGAAGATTTCGTGTCCAATTACACCAACATCTACGTCCTGGATGCAATCAAGCGCCTGCCCGGTGCCAATCAGGCGTCGATTTTTGGCGTGGTCGATTCGGCCATGCGCATCTGGCTGTCGCCCGACCGCATGGCCGGCCTGGGCATTACGGCGTCCGACATCGCCAATGCCGTTTCGCAGCAAAACAACCAGTTCGCCGTCGGCCGCATCGGGCAATCACCGACGCCGCAAGCCGTCCAGCAAACCTTCCCGGTCACCACCAGCGGGCGGATGAGCGATCCGGCGCAGTTCGAGAACATCATTCTGCGCACCGACGCCAAGGGCACCTCAATCGTCCGCCTGAAGGATGTGGCGCGGGCTGACCTCGGCCGCAAGGATTACTCGCTGCGCAATGTCTATAACGGCAAGAAGGCGACGATGATCGCGGTCTACCAGCAACCGGGCGCCAATGCGCTGGATGTTTCGAAGCAGGTCAATGCGACGATGCAGACCCTGGCCCAGAGCTTCCCGGCCGGCATCAAATACGAAATCGCGATGGATACAACGCGCTTCGTTGCCGCCTCGATCAGCGAAGTCGTACACACTTTCTTCGAAGCCGTCGTCCTGGTGGTCTTCGTGGTTTACCTGTTTCTACAGAGCCTGCGCCTGACAATCATTCCGACCATCGCCGTGCCGGTCTCCATTCTCGGCACCTTCATCGGCATGCTCGCCCTCGGCTATTCGATCAACATGCTGACCTTGTTCGGGATGATTCTCGCCATCGGTATTGTGGTCGACGATGCCATTGTCGTGATCGAAAACACCGAGCGCAACATGACCGAGTTCGGCCTCTCGCCCAAGGAAGCCGCCAAGCGAGCGATGACGGAAGTCAGCGGGCCGGTGATCGCCATCGTCCTCGTCCTCTGTGCCGTCTTTGTCCCGGTCGCCTTCCTGGGCGGCATGACCGGCATGCTCTACAAACAGTTTGCCGTCACCGTCGCCATTTCCGTGGTCTTCTCCGGCATCGTCGCGCTCACCCTGTCGCCCGCGCTGGCGGCCATTCTGCTCAAGCCCCAGCATGGCGATAAAAACCGTTTCTTCAAGTGGTTCGACGCCAGTTTTGACAAAGTAACGAATGGCTACGCCAAAGGCGTTTCACGCTTCATCGCACGGCCGAAACTACCCATCCTGACCTTCCTGGCCCTTTGTCTCGGCGCCGGCTTCCTGTTCAAAACGGTACCGGCCGCTTTTGTCCCGCAGGAAGATCAGGGTTATATCTTTGTGCCCTATTTCCTGCCCGACGCGGCCAGCCTCGATCGCACCAGTGCGGTCGGCGCTCGGACCGCCGATTTCATGCAAAAACACCCGGCTGTTGCCAACGTCAGCCAGATCAATGGCTACTCGTTAATCGACGGACAGTACAAAACCAGCACCGGCGTTCTTTTTGTCTCACTCAAGGATTTCGAGGAACGCAAAGACCCCGCCCTGCGCGCCCCGGCGCTGATCAAGGCGGCGGCAGCCGATTTCAGCAAGATTCAGGAAGGCCTCGCCCTGCCGATCAACCCACCCTCGATCCCCGGACTCGGCGTCACCGCCGGCTTTGAAATGTGGCTGCAGAAAAAGGCAGTGGCAATTACAGCGAGCTGGTCGACACCATGCGCAGCATCGTCGCCAAAGCCAAGGAACGCCCCGAGTTGCGCGGCGTTTCGGCCACCGCCAGCGCCAATAGCCGTCAGCTTTTGGTCGACGTCGACCGGGATAAAGCCGAAACGCTGGGCGTGCCGGTGCAGGATATTTACAACAGTCTGCAGACGCTGTTCGGCTCAATGTACGTCAGCCAGTTCCCCAAGGATTCACGGCTCTGGCAGGTCATTTTGCAAGCCGAGCCGGGGTTCAGGCTGAAGCCCGAAGACATCCAGCACATCTACGTCCGCACCCGCGAAGGCAAGATGGTGCCGCTGTCTGCCGTGGTGCAGACGCGCTACGTCACCGGCCCCGATCTGGTCACCCGCTTCAATAACTACCCGGCCGTCAAGATCACCGGCTCGGCCGCCCCCGGCTACAGCTCTGGCCAGGCGCTGGAGGCCATCGAGGAAATCACCCGGGAACTGATGCCGCCCGGTTACGGCTACGAATGGTCCGGTGAAGCCCGCGAGGAAAAATCAGCTGGGGGCACGTCGACCGTAGCATTCGTCTTCGGCCTGATCTTCGTCTTCCTGATTCTCGCGGCGCAATATGAAAGCTGGTCATTGCCCATCGGCGTTGTGCTTGCCGTCCCCTTCGCGCTGTTCGGCGCGCTGGTGGCGATTGCCCTGCGCGGCATTCCGAATGACGTTTATTTCCAGATCGGCCTGATCACTCTGATTGCACTGGCCGCCAAGAACGCGATTCTGATCTTCGAGTTTGCCGTCATGTTGCGCGAGCAAGGCAAATCTTTCGCCGAAGCCGCCACCGAATCGGCCCGCCTGCGCCTGCGCCCAATCGTCATGACCTCCTTCGCCTTCATCCTCGGCGTCGTGCCGCTGGCGATTGCTTCCGGCGCCTCGGCCAACAGCCGGCACTCAATCGGCACCGGCGTCATCGGCGGCATGCTGGGCGCCACCGTCATCGCCATTTTCTTCATCCCGATGTTCTACGTCCTGCTGGGCAAATTCTCCGCGCGTTTCGACAAGAAAAAGGAGGATCAGGCATGAACCGCATCGCGCTCAGCGCCACCCTCTGCGCCCTAATCGCCACCAGCGCCCTGCTCATCACCGGCTGCGCGGTCGGCCCGGATTACGCCCGTCCAACGCTGGAAACCCCTGCCGCCTGGCGCAGTGGCAGCGCCTTGCCGGCTAGCGAAAAACCGGAAGAACTGGCCAACCTCGCCTGGTGGACGCAACTTGAAGACCCGGTGCTCGACGCGCTGGTCGCCGAAGCGCTGGCCAGCAATCGCGATATGAAAATTGCTGCAGCCCGCGTCGACGAGGCTGCCGGACTGTTAGGCACGACGCGCGCCCAGCTCTTCCCGCAGCTCGGCGTCAGTTTGGGCGGCAGCCGCGCCCAAAGCAGCGAAAGAGGCATCACGCCACTGCCGGCTACGGTCAACCCGATAAATAACCAATATTCCGCGGCCCTCAATGTCAGTTGGGAGATCGATCTGTTCGGCCGCCTGCGCCGCGCCACCGAGGCCAGCCAGGCCCAGCTGCTGGCCACCGAGGAAGCGCGTCGTGGCGTCGCCTTGTCACTGGCCACGACGGTCGCCAACAGCTATATCAGCCTGCGCGATCTCGATCGACAACTGGAAGTCTCGCGGCAAACCCTGGTCACCCGCGAAGAGACGCTGCGCATTTTCGACCTGCGTTTCAAGGGTGGCTTCGTTTCCGAAATGGAACTCTCCCAGGCACGCTCTGAAGTCGAAACCGCCCGCATTGCCATCCCGACCATCGAGCAATCCATCGCCCAGCAGGAAAATGCCATTTCGGCCCTGCTCGGCCGCCTGCCGGGGCCGATCGTGCGCGGAAAAACGGTGGCCGAGATGGGCCTGCCCCTGCCGCCGGTCAGCCTGCCTTCAGTGGTTTTGGAGCGCCGGCCGGATATCCGTCAGGCGGAACAAGCGCTGGTTGCCAGCAATGCCCAAATTGGTGTCGCCAAGGCCGCCTATTTCCCAACCGTCAGCCTGACCGGCCTGCTCGGCTCAAGCAGCGTCGCCTTCTCCGATCTATTCAGCGGCCCGGCGCGGGTCTGGTCCTACGGCGGCACCCTAGCCGCACCGATCTTTACTGCTGGCGCCATTGCCGGCCAGGTCCAGGCTGCCGAAGCACGCCAGCAACAAGCCCTGGAGCAATATCGCAAGGCGATTGAAACCGCCTTCCGCGAAGTCGACGACGCCCTGATCGGTGGCATCAAGTCGCGCGAAGTGCTGGATGCCCGCATCCGTCAGGTCGCGGCGCTCACGTCCTACGCCCGCAACGCCCGCCTGCGCTACGACGCCGGCTATTCGGACTATCTGACCATCATGGATGCCGAACGCAATCTGTTCCAGGCACAAATCAACGAATCACAAGCCAGGGCCCAGGCGCTGACAGCCGTGACCACACTTTTCAAGGTACTGGGTGGCGGCTGGGCGGCGACGACGCCCTGAGCTTGTTTTTAGCCAATCGACAAGCCACACTTTACTTAGACCACACCCACTCTTTTGGAGACAATCATGTCAAACAAAGCTGATGATGCAGGCGTAATCCAGGTACTTCTCGAGCGCTTCAATGAACAGCGCCTGCCGCGTGCGCTGCTCATGAAGGAAAAAGTCGACCGGGGTGAAACCCTGGAAACCTTCGAGGTCGATTACCTCGCTGAAGTTCTCAAGGACATTCAGTCCATCCGTGGCCTGGTTGAGCGCCACCCGGAATATCAGGAACTCGTTGCCAAGGGCATCAATCTTTACAAGGAAATCACCGAAAAGGCCGTGGCCAACGAAACAGGCAAGTAAGGCAGGCCTGGTAAGCAAAAACAACGCTCACACACGTCCTCGCCCACAGGTACTCAGTCCTTGGCCTGATTGTCTGTGGGCTATGTAAGCAAGCATCAGAAATTCAAGAATTTTCCGGTTCACCGCAGCTCGCCTGCATCACTTCGCTGACGATACCAAGCAAGCCATCCACTGACACCAGTTAAACATCGGCTAGCCAGTCAAATTACCGGCCACCATTCACCAGCAGAAATTTTTTCTGGGGGAAGGCAAAGGCCCAGAAAACTCATGCACAGTCAGGCAGCAGACTGCCTGAGCCAGAAAAACGGCACCATCAAAATCGGGATAGGGGCGGTCAGGAAACCTGACCGGCCCCTCCCACACCACCCGGCATGCGGGTCCGCACCGGGCGGTTGAAATAGTTGAGGTCATCGGATTTGTGATTCCCCGACCCGATGCCTGAGGTTCCGTAGAGACAGTTCGGCGAATCCGGTTTCTCGCTGCCGCGGCTTGTCGGGCTTCACCCTATCTACCAGTCCGGCGAGCTTCGCTTTCGCGAACATCTGAGACATTCCATCTTCGATAACTACCGCGTTTCCTCTCCTACTCCTTCGGCCCTTCGCCCCGTGTTGGCAGCTACTATGGCCTCTGCTGACTCCTCGCTCCGGTTCAACACCGTCGCCCTTTCAGGCATGAGGCGAGGCCTCCCCGGGTAAGAACGCGATCCTTCCCCGCACAACCGCCGAATTTACGTCACCTTGCTTTGACCACAAGAGCTTCGCGGAATGTTGCCCACTCGCCCTGCTCGGCACCGCCTCATATTCGGTTCTTGTCCATCGGCTCGCGGTTTCGCTACACGCTTCCTCCCCACACTCGGTCGCCCTCATGCAGTTGCCCTCCGCGTCAGAATAGTTGTCGCCTCAATAGAATCTTCACAATGGGCGGCAACAAAGGATGGAAATGGCAAGGTACTCAGAGAAGTTCAAAGGTAGAGCGGTAGCGCGATTGCTGCCGCCGGAAAGCGCAGCAATAGATGTGGTGGCCCGTGAAGTGGGCATTGGTTCGGGAACCCTTGAGCGTTGGCGAGATGACGCGCAGTCCATGCCCGCCCGAGGGCGGGCATGGACAGCGGCGGCGCGGCTGGAGGCGGTGATCGTCACGGCGGCGCTGGACGAGGCCGGCAAGAGCGCATGGTGTCGCGAACACGGCGTCTATCCGGACGAACTGCTCAAATGGCGGACCAGTGCGACCACGGCATTGGCCGAGCCGGAAGAGCTCAGAGCCAGCCCGCAAGCCACCCGGCAAGACAAGAAACGCATCAAGGAACTCGAACGCGAGTTGCTGCGCAAGGACCGGGCACTCGCCGAAACGGCAGCCCTGCTGGTGCTCTCAAAAAAAGTCGCGGCGCTCTTCAACAAGGGAGAGGACGAATGATCGGCCTCGAAGACCGCCTGGCGCTGACCCGAGACATCCATGTCGCCCATGCTGCCGGGGCACGACTCAAACCGGCCTGCGCGATGGCCGGTATTGAGTTGCGTACCCTCCAGCGCTGGCAGGCAACCGCTGGGCTGGTCGGCGGCGATCGCCGACCGCAGGCCGTTCGTCCGCCCGCTGGCCACGCACTGACCGCGGCCGAGCGGGCGCACGTGCTGGCCGTGGCCAACGAACCCCGCTTTGCAGCGGTGCCGCCGGCGCGCATTGTGCCGATGCTGGCGGATGAAGGCATTTACCTGGCCAGCGAATCCACCTTCAGCCGGGTGCTCAAGGCCCACGGCCAAACCACCCACCGTGGGCGCGCCAAGGCGCCGAAGCAACGGCGGCCGCCGACCACGCATATCGCCACCGAACCCCGCCAGGTGTGGTGCTGGGACATGACGTATTTGCCGGCCCAGGTGCAGGGCCGATGGTTCCACCTCTACCTGATCCTTGACCTGTATAGCCGCAAGATCGTCGGCTGGGAGGTGCATGACAGCGATCACGCCGATCATGCCGCGCATCTGGTGCGCCGTACGGCGCTGGCCGAGGGCATTGCCGCGCTGAGCAGCAAGCCCGTCTTGCATGGCGACAACGGCTCGACACTCAAGGCGACGACGGTGCTGGCGATGCTCAACTGGTTGGGCGTCAAACCCTCCTATTCCCGACCCCGGGTCAGCGATGACAACGCTTACGCGGAGTCGCTGTTTCGCACCGCCAAATACCGCCCTGAGTTTCCAGCCAAAGGCTTTGCCGAGCTCGGCGACGCTCGTGCCTGGGCGGTCAGCTTCGTCCATTGGTACAACGTCGAGCATCGGCACAGTGGCATTCGTTACGTCAGCCCGGCCCAGCGCCATGCCGGCGAGGATCAAGCCATTCTCGCCGCTCGACATGCGTTGTATGCCTCGGCACGCGACCTCAACCCGGCACGCTGGTCAGGGAAAACACGAAACTGGACGCCGGTCGGCGCCGTAACACTGAATCCCGAACGCGATTGCATCGTCAACGCGCATTCGGAAGACAACCTTATTCAGCCGTTGGCTGCATGACCGAGGCGACAACTACCTTGACGCGCGCCGGTTGCGCTTCACTTCGTTCGCTGTGGTCAGCTTACGGAAGGACTTCCACCTTCAAGATCGCGCCCATGCCGGGCGCACAACGAAAAAAGCCGGGAAAACCCGGCTTTATCCTGCCATTTTAAGTGCTCATGCCTGAACGCGACGACGGCGAATCACGGCCGCACCGATCAGACCAAGGCCAATCAGCATGGCAGAGCCCGGCTCCGGCACATTGTGAATACGTGCAAGCTGCGTACCGAGGAATACTTTTTCATCACCCCCATTCAGCGCGTAATTAGCATCGCATTCGGTTCTATTTCCTTGGCGAACCTGAGGGAAATTGCCTTCTGGCCCACACCCCAAGCGATAGTCCACGTGCAACGCATAATCGCTGAGGTCTTTATTACCGGCCAGCAGATCGGCAATAAGGGCATCCAGTTCCGGGACAACCACCGCGTAAGCAGCACGATCGCCACCAAGGTTGTGTTGAACCGTCTGATCATGAGGGGCCGAACAATCCACGATTACCCCGGCGTTCAAACATACTGCACCGCCTGACATCACAAAGTCAGCAACCGTTGGTGCATTATTGCTTGTCGTGTAGTTGCCCACATCACCCATCAAGGCGCCGCCACCGATCGGGGGGGGGCCGTAACCACCGGTTCCGTTTTTGTCAGCGTCGTTGGTCATATCGAAAATACCCAGCGAACTGTTTGTACTGATTTGAGTTAGTTCAACACGAGCCCATGCCGCCAGGTTGTCGCCGTTGCCCGTTTCGTTGTTGGCAAAGAAAAAAACCATCGAATTCAAGTTGAAATTCAACATGGTATTCAAGCTGCTTAGCTGCGAATCCCATGACCCATTCCGGTCCCATGACCCCTGAAGAGCCCCGGGTTCATTCGCCGCGCTCATGCGAAAACCAGGAATGTTGTTAGCTTGTGGCGTATCGAAGGCGTTGTCCATGCCGACAACACTGTTACTGAGTTGCCCATCGGCACCAAGACCAAGTTTGGTGAAAAGAGCAATCTGACCAGGTCCGGACTTTACTTCGAGGCCATTCAGCGGCAATGAGTACGAATTGGCATCGCCGTAGGTAACGTAGCCTTTATTCGTCAGATTGACGGTGGCCGCAACTGAATGCCCTGAAATCAGGGCTGATATCAGGGTTAAAGACAAAGCGACTTTTTTCGATGAGAGTTTCATGGTGAGCCTCTTTTTTTAATAAAGTTGTAACGAAATCACACTCAGCACAATACGTGCCATATTTATGCTATTCGTCACAAACAAAGGGCCAACAACGAGTTCGCAAATATAGATATATTTATGGCATTTTTGTGACTCTTGGAAATCTAACGAACTGTAAAAATCGCCGACACCCTTAAACCAGGTACGAAAGTCGCACTGTTAGGAAAATTTCCCAAATAAAACCGTTTTGTCACATCTGCATCTACAGGAATTCATGCGCACAAAAACGACAGCCGCCCCCAGAGAAAACAAGATGCTGAATTCCCGCACCCGCAGAATGACGAATCAATCTCACCCTTAACTCATCAAAGCCAGTATTGCCTCACGCATCTTCGCGACACTGCGGGACACGAGCGTAGTCAGGGAATAATCCTCAGAAACCCGTATAGGGCGCGACTCGTTGTCATCAGACAATGGCCGCATCACCTGGGGGCCTGAAATGAAAGTTCGCGCACCGGAACCTTCCCCACACTGGAGTCTGCTCCAGAATCCACCTGATTTTTCGCTCGTTCTGGGCGGGCCGCTTTTCCAGCTTTTGCGGCGAGCGCATCTGTCCGACGATGCGCTGATGATGGTTCGCCAACGCATCGTCGTGATCGCGCTCATTGCGTGGTTGCCACTGCTGTTGATGTCGGCCTTTCAAGGCCAGCTTTATGGCAGCAGTGTTTCTGTGCCGTTTCTGCTGGATATCGAAGCCCATGTCCGCTTTCTGGTGGCCCTGCCCCTGCTCATCCTGGCCGAACTCGTCGTGCACCGGCGCATGCGCCCCCTGCTGCAACAGTTCATCGAACGAAACCTGATTCCCGCTGAGTCCCTGGAGAAGTTCGAAGCAGTTGTCGCCTCAGCATTCCGGCTGCGCAACTCGGTGCTCGCTGAAGTGCTGTTGATCTGCATTGTTTATGGAATCGGCATCCTGTTCGTCTGGCGCCACTATGTCGCACTCGACACCTCAACCTGGTATGCGACGCCCTCACCAACCGGCCCACGCTTATCCCTCGCCGGCATGTGGTACGGCTACGTCAGCCTGCCGATATTTCAGTTCCTGTTGTGTCGCTGGTACTTTCGACTGTTCATCTGGACCCGCTTTCTGTTCCAGGTCTCGCGCATTGAGTTGAGCCTCGTTCCGACTCACCCGGACCACCTCGGCGGGCTAAGTTTCATTTCCGGGCAGGTTTATGCCTTTACAGTGCTGGCCGTCGCGCACGGTGCCTTACTGGCCGGAAACCTGGCGAACCGGATTTTCTTCCTCGGGGCAACGCTGACCGCGTTCAAAATAGAAATTGCTGTCGTCGTGATCTTCATGATGTGCATGATCCTCGGTCCCATGATGTTTTTTGCCCCGCGCCTGGCGGAGGTTAGACGAAAAGGCGCCCGCGAATATGGCGTCTTGGCTGAGCGCTATGTCCGCGCGTTCGATACAAAATGGCTGCGTAATCAAACACCCGTAAATGAACCACTACTCGGAAGCGGCGACATTCAATCGCTCGCCGATATGGGCAACAGCTTTGCTGTGGTGCAAAACATGCGCATCGTGCCGATCAAAAAAGAGGATGTACTCCGAATCGCCGCGGCAACGCTCGCCCCTATCGTGCCGTTGGCGTTAACCATGATGTCGCTGGAAGAGTTACTAAAGACTTTGTTCGGCGTGCTGTTTTAGAAAATTCAACGGACGACTACCCGGCTGCCGCCGCAAAAGGGCAGGTAAAACGGCAACCTGCAAACTCAGGCACTGCAAAGTCCCGCACCGCTTCGGCCCAACGCTGGCCGCTCGCATCGTATTGCAATACGATGTTGAATCCATATCAAGCGCCGACTGCGCGATTGAGCCATGTCCATCGTAAGCACACTGATTTCCAAACTGACGCCCGACTGGCTCGCGCACTACCCCAAAGAAAAACTCGGGGCTGACATTGCGGCGGGGCTCATCGTCACCATTCTGGTCATTCCGCAGAGCCTGGCCTATGCCCTGCTCGCCGGCCTGCCGCCGCAGCTTGGGCTGTATGTCAGCATTTTCCCGGTCATCGCCTATGCCCTGCTCGGTAGCAGCCGGGTGCAGGCGGTTGGGCCGGTGGCGATTACCGCGATCATGACCTTTTCGGTACTCAGCCCGCTGGCGGCCCCCGGCTCACCGGCTTATATCGGGCTGGCGGCCAGTCTAGCCCTGCTCTCCGGGCTGATGGTGCTGGCCTGCGGGCTATTGCGTCTCGGCTTTTTATCGCAATTACTCAGTCGACCGGTGAACAGCGGATTTATCTCCGGCTCGGCGGTACTGATTCTGATCAGCCAGGCCAAGCACTTGTTGGGCGTCTCGCCCCAAGGCGACAGTAACTGGGCAATGTTCCTCGACTTGCTCTATAAAATCCCGCATAGCGCCGGCCCGACACTGGCGATTGGCCTGAGTGCGCTGGTCGTGCTGATTTTCGTCAAGAGCCGTCTGTCCGGCCTGCTGCAGCGTGCCGGCCTCAATGCCGGCAGCGCCGCATTTATCGTCCGCCTGATGCCGCTTGTCGTTGTGCTGGCCGGTACGCTGACAGTTGTCCATTGGCAACTGGATCGCTTGCATGGCGTGGTAGTCGTCGGCTCGATTGTCGAAGGCTTGCCGGGTTTTGCATTTTTCCTGCCTGACAGCGCGACGATCAAAACCCTGATCATCCCGGCGTTCGTGATGACGCTGATCGGCATGGTGCAAAACATTTCGATGGCGCAGGCACTGGCGATCAAACGGCGCGAACGGATCGACGCTAATGCCGAGCTGGTAGGTCTGGGCGCGGCCAATGTGGTCGCCGGTTTTTACGGTGGCATGCCGGTCGGTGGCGGCTTGTCGCGCTCCGCGGTCAATGTTGCCGCCGGAGCGCAGACGCCGCTGGCCAGCATCATCTCGGCGACGACGATGATTGCCGTGGTAGCCGGCGCGGCGCACTGGTTCGAACGTTTACCGCTGGCGGTACTGGCCGCGGCAATCATGACGGCTGCGTTCTCTATGATCGACCTTCGCGCCTTTCGCCAGGCCTGGGCCTACGATCGCGCCGATGGCCTGGCCTTGCTCGGCACGGCGGGCGGGGTGCTGCTCTTCGGGCTGGAAATTGGCATAGGGATCGGTGTTCTGCTTTCCATCGCCACCCTGCTCTTTCGCGCCAGCGTGCCGCACATTGCGGTGGTTGGGCGGATTCCCGGGAGCGAACATTTCCGCAACGTCGAACGCCACGGCGTCGAAACGATTCCCGGTGTTCTGTTTATCCGGATCGATGAACGGCTGTTCTTCGGCAACCTCGGCGCGGTCGAACTGCGGCTGAATCAGGAACTCGCCAACGCTGCCGGCATCCACGATCTGGTGCTGGTGATGAGCGCCGTTAATCTGATGGATGGCACGGCCGTCGATGTTTTTGCCGAGATGAATCGTGATCTGGCCGAACGCGGCATCCGCCTGCATCTCGCCGAGGTCAAGGGGCCAATTCAGGACCGCCTGATGCGCACAACGCTGTGGTCGACGCTGTCTGGACACGTTTTTCTATCAGCCAACGCGGCTTTTGAAACGCTGAAAGAAACCGCCGATCAAGCTGTTGAACGCACCGCTTGAGGGTCAAAGCGCGGCAACAACCGGCGGCTAAAGCCCGCCACCCCAACGATATTGCCAGGCGAGGCCTATCGTATCGAAATCGGTTCCCGTACGGGTATAGACACCGGAGCTTGCATAAATTTTGATCGAATTTTGCCGGTTGACCGGGAAAGCCAATGTGGCAGCGAGGCGCGAGTTTTGCTGCAGATCGTTGCCGCGAACGCCATCAAGCGTGGTTCGTCCGCCACTAAAAGGGCGGCGGTCAGCGCGCCCCAAATGCCCGAGGGAAAGCCGTAGACCAGGTGTCCCTGAAAGCCGTAAATCGGCGCTTGTTCGCGGTGTTTGCCACCGAAAAAATCATCGTTATCGCCAAAGAAGGTCACCGCAGCGGTTCCTTCCAAAGTCCAGCGGCCCCACCCCTTTGAAATCCCAAGCTCTGGTTTGACGTACCAGCGGTTAGTGCCGATGTTGACCAATTTATCCCGATCATATTGCCCGACCGGGAGGGATACTTGCAGGCTTCCACCAATGATCAGGTCATGCCGGTAACTGGCGAATTCATCAAGCGTGAGTGCAGGTGCGCCGTAGAAGTTCATAGCCAGGCGCAGCTTCGGGTCGCCAAATCCGGATACCTCGCGCGCCACGGGCTCACCGACGTATTCCGCCGTCCCATTTAGCGAGGCGTAGGGCACGATCAAATCGAACTTTGCCGACTGCCCGCCAATATCCAGCACCCGGGCATAGGCCAGAGCGGCCAGATCAGTCTTGATCTTCGCATTGGTCAGCTGAACAGCAGGATCGAATGAAATGCCCCCCTGCGAATAGCCCATGCCGATCACCAGAAAATTCACCCCGACCGGCGCATTGGTATAAGTCCGCGGTTCAATTTCCTGCGCCTGCGCGATACCCGAAAGAAGCATCAAGGCAAGGAAAGGCGTTTGCAAATTGCGTTTCATGGCAGCAGGTGTGTGATCGTTGTGAAAGTCCAGGCTGAATGACGGTCGTTAATGTTCACTGCGAAATGAATATTACGCTGTACTAAGCGTAGCAAAATCCTTTTTTGTTTTCCAGCCAAATGGCGCCACCTTTCCTTTGCGCTGGCATTTGCAAAGATCGGTAGCGGATCCGGAAACGCCTGGCGACCGATCAAAGCTTAGATGGCGCAGCCTGCGGGGAAAAACGCTGCAAGACATGATTGGTCATCCCTTTGGCCAGCTCTTCCTCGCCATAGAACACCGTGCCAATCGCTTCTTTGCGCAACAGTTGTGACTCACCCTCGCTACCGGTACGCAGCACGATTTCAATCGTCGGGTTCAGCGTCCGGGCAATATCGGCGATTTGCCGGACATCAATCGGGTCCGGCGTGGCGATGACCAGCATCGCGGCATGGGCAATGTGGGCCTGGATCAGCACCGACGGCTCGACGGCGTCCCCCGAGACGGCAGCGACGCCCTGCTGGCGCAAGGTTTCGACCTGTTCGCGATTTTGCTCGGCAACCACATAAGGAATGCCCCTTTCACTCAAGGCGAGCGCAATACGCCGCCCGACCCGACCGTAGCCCACCAGCACAACCTGACCTTCGAGGAACTTGCGCTCAGTGCTCATCGGCAATTCGGCATAAGGGTCGGCACGCTGTTCAAGATCGCGAGCCAGCGCCGAGCGTTTGAGCGCCCATTCCTTGATCGGGCCGATGGCGGTAAAAATAAAGGGGTTGAGCGCAATCGAAATCAGCGCCCCAGCCAGCACCAGGCTCATGCCTTCCGCCGGCAACAGGCCAAGCGACATGCCCAGGCCGGCCAGAATGAACGAAAACTCGCCGATCTGCGCCAGACTCGCCGCCACCGTCAGCGCCGTGTTGAGCGGGTAGCGCAATGCCAGGACCAGCGCCATCGCCGCCAGCGACTTGCCAATAATGATGATGGCGACGACGCCCAGCACATGCAGCGGCTTTCCGGCAGAACAGCCGGGTCGAAGAGCATGCCGACCGCAACGAAAAACAACACCGAGAAGGCGTCGCGCAATGGCAGTGATTCTTCGGCGGCACGATGGCTGAACTCCGACTCCCGCATCACCATGCCGGCGAAGAAGGCGCCGAGGGCGAACGAAACGCTGAATAGCTGTGCCGAACCGTAAGCGATACTGATGGCACTGGTCACCACCGCCAGCGTGAACAACTCGCGCGAACCGGTCCGGGCCACTTGCGCCAGCAACCAGGGCAAGGCGCGCCGACCGACGATCAGCATCAGGGCAACGAAGGCGGAGACTTCGAGCAGGGTTTTTCCGATGGTCATCCAGAGCGGCCCGGCACCACTGGCCGAAGCGTTACCCCCCAGGACGCCGGCCAGCGGCGGCAATAGCACCAGAACAAGCACGGTCGCCAAATCTTCGACAACCAGCCAGCCGACCGCAATGCGGCCGTTCATCGTATCCAGAATGCCGCGCGCCTCAAGCGCCTTGAGCAGCACCACGGTACTGGCGCAGGAGAGCGACAAGCCGAAAATCAGTGCCGCGCCGAATCTCCAGCCCCACCACCAGGACAAGCCCATGCCGAGCACGGTCGCCAGCGTCATTTGAACCACCGCACCGGGCAGGGCAATGCGTTTCACCGACAACAGATCATCCAGTGAAAAATGCAACCCGACGCCGAACATCAGCAACATAACGCCAATTTCGGACAATTGCGCCGCTGTCTCGATGTCGGCGACAAAACCCGGCGTCGCCGGGCCGATGAGAATGCCGGCCAGCAGATAGCCGACCAGCGCCGGCAGTTTCAGGCGTTCGGCAATCACACCGAGAATGAGCGCCCCCCCAAAGGCAGCGGCGATGGTGGAGATCAGTGAGATGTTATGTTCCATGCGGTTTCTTTAAAGGCGAGTCGTCGATTGTGATTATTACAGGGCCTCGACTTGGTTATGCAGCAACGGTTTACTCTGAACCGAATTTTTGGCCAAAATTCCGGTTCACCGCAGCAACCCCGAAAAACGGCCCCTACAAACTGCGACGGACAAAGTATTTACGGCCCGCCTCCAACCCACCAAAGCCCAGTGCCAGCGCCAGAATCAAAACCCAAACGATCGGCTCAAATGCCTGGGTGGCAAAAATCCCGTTGCCCCACGGCGTGTAAACGATGAACAGGATCAGCCCCAGTTCAACCCCAAGCCCGAGCAACAGGAGCGGGTTTTGCCTCAGGGACAGCCGCATGGCCGCCGCCCGGGGATGGCGGCAAGCGAAAAGATTGACCATTTGCGCCACGACAATCGCCGCCAGGCAGGCCGTGGTTGCCTGTAGATAGAGCGGCGCCAGCTTGCCAAGTTCCCCGCCATACTGCCAGCCGCCCAAATGCAGGACAAAAAAGAAGGCAGCCATCGCCACGCCAGCCTCAAGCAGGCCCAACCAGAGGTAGGCCCGCGCCAGTAGCGGCCAGGACAACAGGCGTTCGTGCGCCGGGCGCGGCGGCTGGCGCATCAATTCCGGATCGGGGCGCTCTGCCCCCAGTGCCAACGCCGGCAACATGTCGGTGCCGAGATCGACCGCGAGAATCTGGATGATGGTGAGCGGCAACGGAATTTTGAACAGAACGAAGGCCAGATAGGGAATCAGTTCGGGAATATTCGAGGTGAGAATGTAGGTCAAAAATTTCCGGATATTCTCGAACACCGCCCGGCCCTCCTCGACGGCATTGACGATACTGGCGAAGTTGTCATCAAGCAGGATCATGTCGGCAGCCGCCTTGGCAACATCAGTCCCGGAAACCCCCATGGCGATACCGATATGCGCTGATTTCAAGGCCGGCGCATCATTGACGCCATCGCCGGTGACGGCAACGATTTCGCCCTTGTTTTTCAACGCATTGACGACCAGCATTTTCTGCTCCGCCGTGACCCGGGCAAACAATATCTCGGGACTGTCGAGCGCGATTTGCAGTTGGGCTGCGGTCATTTTACGCAAGGCGTCACCGAGAATAACGCTCGCTTGCTCTCCGCGAACCAGCCCGATTTCACGGGCGATCGCGAGCGCCGTATGCGGGTGATCACCCGTCACCATGATGACCTTGATGCCCGCCGTGTGGCAGCGAGTAATGGCCTCGGGCACCTCGGGCCGTGGCGGATCATGGAGGCCGAGCAGCCCGGAGAGGGTCAGCCCCTGCTCCAGCGGAAGATCCTGCGCCGCCAGTTTGCGCCAAGCAAAGGCGAGTACGCGCAAACCGCCATCAGCCATCGCCTCCTGCGCCTCGCCAACCTGCTGCCGGCCTGCCACATCAAGCGGGGTTTCACCGCCAGCCCGGTCAATCTGCGTGCAAAGCTGCAGCACCACCTCGGCCGCCCCCTTGCAATACAACCAGCGCTCGCCGTCATGTTAAACAATGACCGACATGCGGCGCCGCTCGCTGTCGAAGGGTAATTGGCCGAGGACCGGCATGGCACCGAAATCCCTGGCCTGCCGGGCAAAATCGTTCAGCGCCACCTCCATCGGGTCACCCAGCCAGACTTCACCGCCATCCTGCTGGCCCCGTTTGAGATTGTGGCAAACCTGGGCGTTACGCAGCAAATGCCCGGCTCGCTGGCGATCGAGCGGCACCTTGCTTTCACTCAGCGCGCCATCGAAAAAGACCTGTTGCACGCTCATCCGGTTTTCGGTCAGCGTGCCCGTTTTGTCGCTACAAATAACCGTCGTCGCCCCCAGGGTTTCGACCGCCGGCAAATGGCGGACCAGCGCATTGCGTTTGGCCATGCGCTGGGTGGCCATCGCCAGCGACAAGGTCACCGTCGGCAGCAAGCCCTCCGGCACATTCGCCACAATGATGCCGATGGCGAACATCAGATTGGTCCAGAACGGCAGGCCAACCCAGGTGCCAATAGCGAAAAAAAGCAGACCCAAACCCGTGGCAAAAATGGCCACCAGTTTCGACAGGCGAGCGATTTCCTGCTGCAGATGCGAGGCCGATTTTTCAGCGGTCTGGGTCAGGTGAGCAATTTTGCCGAATTCAGTATGCATGCCAGTGGCAAAAACGATGGCGCGCCCCTGACCGGAAACCAGCGAAGTCCCCGCCAGCAACAGGTTTTTTGTCTCAAGGGAGCTTGCATTGGCAACGCTTTCCGGACTGCGCGCTTTGGGCTCGGATTCCCCGGTAATGGTTGAGGTATTGACCCGGACCTCGACCCCGGCAATCAAGCGACAATCAGCCGGGACGTTGTCGCCCTCTTCGAGCAGGATGAGATCGCCCGGCACCAGACTTTCAACCGGCAACGTAAAGAGCAAGCCGTCGCGCATGACCTTGACGTTCTGCGGCAACAGTTTGCGAAGCGCGGCAATCGCCTGCTCCGCCCGGTATTCCTGCCAGAAAGAAAAGCTGCCATTGATCAGGATAACGGCGACGATGGCAACGCCCAGTTGCCACATGCCCTCCGCCGGGCTGCGGGACTCGGCGAAGAAGGCCAAGCCGGCAGCCACCCACAAAATCAGCGCAAAGAAGTGGGTGAATTCGCGGAGAAACTGCCGCCATTGCGGCTCGCTCCTGATTTCGTCAATACAGTTTTGGCCATATTCCCGAAGGCGTCGCTGGGCCTCGGCCGTACTCAAGCCTTTTTCGGATGTCCTGAGGCTGTCCAGAGCATCCGCCACAGAAAGATTTGCGATGTGCATGACCCCGTCCTTGGGAGTTCCTGTTTCACCCTTAGATTAGGCCAAAAATACTGGGCTGTCCGATAGAGAGCAAGAGGCGAAGCTGATCACTTTGCTTTTCATGACAGTGCTACGGTCAACTGGAAAAATAGACCAAAAAGCGGGCGCCGATTTTTATAGAAGAGCCGAGTGATTCACGCCTGGCGTGACCCGACGAACAGATTGACGTCAACAATTACGCCCTATAGGGAATAAGTAAAAACTACACCCAAAAGGGTGTATTTATGTATTATCCCCTACACGGCGTTTTATCGGAGTATGCAATGGCCTTCGTCATTACCAACCAGCAACAGCTCGGCCCCACTTTAAAAGGGTTGCGTAAGCAAAAAGGCCTGACGCAAATTCAGATGGCAAAGCAGAGTGGTCTTGGTCAAAAAACCATCTCGCTGCTGGAAACCGAACCTTGGCGCTGCAGCGTCGATAGCCTCTTACGCTATATGTCTGCGGTCGACGTCGCAATGAGCCTTGATTTCATCGCCGCACTGCGCAGCAGTAGCGAGGAGTGGTAATGCGGCGCACCAAAAAGTCAGGCGCACTCAGCCTCTGGATGAACGGCCAACGGGTCGGCACCTGGAGCGTCACAGCGCAGGGCGAGCATGAGCTTCATTACGATGAAACATGGCTCGCTTCGCCGCTAGGGCGTCCGATTTCACTCTCCATGCCGCTTCGGCCAGCCACAGCGCCGTACAAGGGCGATCTCGTCCGTAACTACTTCGAGAACCTGCTGCCGGACAACGACAACATTCGGCAACGACTGGCCAAGCGTTTTTCAACTGGAACTGAAGCATTCCGCTTACTCGCCGAAATCGGTCGAGATTGTGTGGGTGCGCTGCAGATCATGCCCGATGGCGAAAACCCGCCATCAACCAACACCATCCAGAGCGAGCCACTATCCAGCGAACAAGTCGCTGAACATCTGGCCGGCACCCTGACCGCGCCTGCCTTTACCCAAACGGACGACAGCTTCCGGATTTCCATTGCCGGCGCACAGGAAAAAACAGCCCTCCTTTGGCACAAGGAGCATTGGTGCCGCCCGTTGGGTGCTACACCGACGAGCCATATTTTCAAATTACCGATGGGGCAAATGCCAGGCGGTATTGACTTATCGACGTCCGTCGAAAATGAGTGGCTTTGCCACCGCCTGCTACAGGCTTTTAATGTCCCCGTCGCCAACGCCGAGATTGTGCAGTTTGGGGAAATGAAAGCCCTCTGTGTCGAACGCTTTGACCGCCGCTGGACGACGGATGGTCGCCTTCTCCGTCTCCCCCAAGAGGACTTTGCCCAAGTCTTCGGCGTCCCGCCGGACATCAAATACGAAAGTCAGGGCGGCCCCGGCATTCGTCAGATCCTTGATCAACTGAACGGGTCAAGCCAGGCGCAAATCGACCGCCGCGACTTCTTTCGAACCCAAGTCTTGTTCTGGATGCTTGCCGCCATTGATGGGCACGCCAAAAATTTCAGTGTATTCATCGAAGCCAAAGGGTTTTACCGAATCACCCCACGCTACGACGTGCTTTCAGCCCACCCGGTCATGGGGCATGGTACCGGACGGCTTTCCTCGCACAAGGTCAAAATGGCCATGGCAATTGACGGCAAAAACCGACATTACAAATGGTCAGAGATTCGTCGTGAGCACTTTGAACAGACAGCCCAGCGCTGCCACCTGCCAGATGCGCCTGCGCTCATCGGCAATCTGATTGACCAAACACCCAAAGCCATCGCCGAAGTAGCCGCCAAGCTACCCAGCAATTTCCCCGATGACTTAGCCAAATCGATATTTGACGGCCTAATGCAAGCCGCCAACGCTTTGGGAAACTCACCCAGCCCCTCTGAAATGAGCTAATTCAAAACACATTGACGGGTGATCTCGTCCTTGGGAGTTCCTGTTTCACCCTCAGAGCAGGCCAAAAATATCGGGCTGTAGGATGGAGAGTAAGAGGCGAAGCTGACCCTTTTGGTTGCTAATACAGCGCTACGGTCAACTGGAAAAACAGACCAAAAATCGGGCGCCAATGTGTATAGGAGAGCCGTGGGATTCAAGGCTCATGATTGAACGCTCCCGAGTCACGCTAAACTATGTTCATTGACTTCTGGAAAGGGCAGCAATGGCCAAGTTTCTGAACACTAGTGCGACAAATTATTTCCTCGAAGAGATGATCAAGGATGCGTCTGACCGTTTAATTTTGATCAGCCCATTCCTGAAACTTAACGATCGCATGAAAGAACTTCTGGCGGACAAGAACCGCTTGAAGATTGATGTTCGTATTGTCTATGGGAAAAGTGAATTGCAACCTCAGGAGATCGAATGGTTGCGAGGCTTGACCTACATCCGCACCAGCTTCTGCAAAAATCTGCATGCCAAGTGCTATATGAACGAAAACATGTGCATCGTCACCAGCCTGAATCTCTATGAGTTTAGCCAAGTCAATAACAACGAAATGGGTGTTTTGATTCAACAAGCCGACGACGTTCAGTTGTACAAAGACGCTTACGAAGAAGCACAGCGAATCATTCGCATAAGCGACGAAGTACGAATTTCCCTTGAACGGGTTGCTACAGAACCGGATACCCGCGCCACAGAAGAAGACAAAAGCACTGACGCTGAAGGCGCTGGAGATAAACTCACCACCTCCAAGATTGCTCAAAAGCTGGGGATTAAGACAGCTCAGTTTTTGGAACGTGTGACAGAGCTAGGCTACCTCGCCTCAAGCGACGATAAACATACCTTGCTTCCCAAAGGCGAACAAGCAGGCGTCGAGTTTGTTGCAAAGTCACGTTTTGGCCCCTATTTCTTGTGGCCAAATACATTTAATCCGAGCTGATCGACCGCATCGCATAGAGACAGCTGGCCCAACGCAACCACCCTCGTTTGCAGCGATAGCAGCGTGCCACATGAGTTTGCAAATTGAACGGGACACGGGAAAAACAGGGGCGAATTCGACACAAGCCATATCTCGACTCTGACTCCAACTCCAGCTCGACCCCCGGCCCCAAGTTTCAAAGTTGACAGCACCAAGCAAAAGATCGAATTCAGTCTAAAATCAGACCGAACCCTCAGTGGAGCCGTCCATGAAATACTTGACCCAGGTCAAACCGATTACCTATCTCAAAAGCCACGCTGCGGAAATCGTCAAAACCCTCTCGGATAGCCGCGAACCGCTACTGATTACCCAGAACGGCGAAGCGAAGCTGGTCGTGATTGACGTCAAGAGCTATGACGAACAGGCTGAAACCCTCGCCCTGCTGAAAATACTCGCCCTTGGCAACAGGGAAATCGAGGCCGGTCAGTTCCGCTCTGCGCGGGATGTCCTTACCGACCTGAACAGCGAAGAAGCGCAATGAGATTTTCCGTCGTCTTCCTGAAATCTGCAGAACAGGATGTGAAAGATTTAAAAAGCTACATCGTCAAAAAGTTCGGCAAGGAAGCCTGGCAAACAACCCTGAGTAGTTTGCGGGATTCAATCAATATCCTTCAAACCCACCCAAACGCGGGCAAAGTCCCGGACGAACTCAATACGCTCAACCCGCCCCAATACCGCGAGATCGTTTCCGGCATGAATCGCATCATCTATGAAATCCGACAACGGACAATCTACATTCATTTGGTTTGCGACAGCCGGCGGGATATGCAGGGATTATTGACCCGGCGGGTGCTTCGCGGGGAATGATTCGCTATTAGACACAAGTTCAATCCGCCACACCCCAGCAACTATCTCAATAACCATCAAAAAACTGCGGATTCAGCGATACAACCAGGGAAAGCAGCTTCGCCTTCTTTTTGATGCCCCGCCCTCACATTAATGCGGCGCCATCCCCAGCCTAGCCCGCACCCCGACGATCAGATCATCAACGAAGGTGAACACCACCGGAATCACCAGCAGACTGAGGAAGGTGGATGTGATCAGGCCGCCAATGACGACGATTGCCATCGGTGCCCGGAAGCTTGGGTCGGTGCCGATACCGAGGGCAATCGGCAGCATGCCGGCGCCCATCGCTACCGTGGTCATGATGATCGGCCGGGCCCGTTTGCGGCAGGCGTCGAGCAAGGCGCTCCAGCGGTCGAGGCCGTGCTCGCGGCGGGCCAGAATGACGTAGTCGATGAGCAGGATGGAGTTCTTGGTGGCGATGCCCATCAGCATGATCAGGCCGATCATCGAGGGCATCGAGAGCGCCGTCTGCGTGATGAACAGCGCCAGGAAGGCACCGGGCACCGAGAGGACGAGGGCGGCGAGGATGGTCACCGGCTGGACGAAATCCTTGAAGAGCAGCACCAGCACGACGTAGATGCAGAGCACGCCGGTCGCCATCGCCAGACCGAAACTGGCGAACAGTTCGCCCATCGATTCGGCATCGCCGACTGTCGTCTGGATGACGCCGGGTGGCAGCGTTTTTAGGCTGGGCAGCGCCAATGCCATCTTTTCGACATCGCCGAGCGGTTGCTGGTTGAGTTCGATTTCAAAATTGATGTTGCGCAGGCGGTCGTAGCGGTCGATCTCGGCCGGGCCGCCGGCAATGGTCAGCGTCGCCACATTGGCGATCATCACCGGGCCGTTTTTGCCGGCCACGGTCAACCGTTCCAGCAGGCTTAAATCCTGCCGTGCCAATGGTGGCAGCTTGACGACGATGGGCACCTGCCGTTGCGCCAGATTAAGCTTGGCCAGACTCTGGTCGTAGTCGCCGGCCGTCGCAATGCGCAGCGTGTCGGCGATGGCTGCCGAGGTGACGCCGAGATCGGCCATCCGGGCAAAGTCGGGGCGGACGACCAGTTCCGGCCGGACCAGACTGGCCGTACTGGTGATGTTGCCGATGCCGGGAATAGTGCGCAATTCGCGCTCGACGACGCGAGCGTGGTCGGCCAGCAGCGGGCCATTTTCACTGGCCAGGACGAGGATATATTTTTCGTTGGAACCGCCGAGGCCGACCTTGAACTGGACGCCGGGCAATACGGCTAACGAATCGCGGAGTTCGGTTTCGATCGTCTGTTTGGTCAGGCCGCCGCGCTGCTGGCGCGGTGTCAGATTGATGGTCAGCGTTGCCTTGCGTGCTTCGGCCGCGCCGCGTGGCGAGAAGGGATCGCTGCCCGAGGCGCCACCGCCGATGGCGGTGTAAACCATCTGCACGTGCGGGTGCTTTTCGACGATGTGACGCGCCTTTTCTGCGACATCGCGGGTTTCCTGGAAGGTACTGCCCGGCGTCAGCGAGAGATAAACCTGCGTTTGCGACAGGTCATCCGGCGGCACGAAACCGGTCGGCAGCAAAGGCACCAGGGCGAAGGAGCCGAAGAAGAAGACGGCCGCCCCGAGCATCGTCCACCAGCGGTGGTGCATGCACCACGCCACCCAGCCGGCGTAGTGCCTGAGCCAGCCCGGCTCGGCGTGCTCGCCTTTGGGCGGCTTGAGGATGTAGGCCGCCATCATCGGTGTCAGCATGCGGGCGACGACCAGCGAGAAGAAAACGGCGATTGCTGCGGTCCACCCGAATTGGACGAAGAATTTGCCCGCCACCCCACTCATGAAGGCGGTGGGCAGAAAGACGGCAATCAGCGAAAAAGTGGTGGCGATCACCGCCAACCCGATCTCGTCAGCGGCCTCCATGGCCGCCTGATAGGGCGTTTTTCCCATGCGTAGGTGGCGCATGATGTTTTCGATTTCGACAATGGCGTCATCGACCAGAATGCCGACGACCAGCGACATTGAGAGCAGGGTCACGACATTGAGCGTGAAGCCCATCAGGTGCATCGCGGCAAAGGCCGGGATGATCGACAGCGGCAGCGCGGTGGCCGAAACGAAGGTGGCGCGCCAGTCGCGCAGAAAGAGCCAGACGACGATGACGGCCAGAATGGCGCCTTCGATCAGCAGCATCATCGAACCTTCGAAATTTTCCTCGACCGGATCGACGAAATTGAAGGCTTCGGTAATCGAAATATCCGGATGCTCGGCTTTCAGCTTTTCCAGCGTGGCACGCACATTGGTCGCCAGTTCGACTTCGCCGGCGCCGCGGCTGCGGGTGATCTCGAAGCCAACCACCGGCGCCCCGTTGAGCAGCGCCGCCGAGCGTTGTTCGGCCACCGCATCGCTGACCGTTGCCACTTGATCGAGGCGCAGGCTGCGGCCGTCGGAAAGCACGATATCCATCGCCCCCAGTTCCGCCGCCGACTGCACCGTGGCGATGGTGCGCACCGATTGTTCGACGCCGCCAACATCGGCCCGGCCGCCCGAGGCGTCCTGCTGGATCTGCCGCAACTGGCGAGAGATGTCGGCCGCAGTAACCTTGAGGGCGAGCAGGCGGGCCGGATCAAGCTCGACCTGCACTTCGCGAGTGACGCCGCCGACCCGTGCCACGGCACCGACGCCGCGGACGCTGAGAATGGACTTGGTGACGGTGTTGTCGACAAACCACGACAGCGCCTCGTCATCCATCCGGCTCGACGCCACGGTGTAGGTCAGGATCGGCGCGCCGGCCATGTTGAGCTTGCTGATCACCGGGTCTTTCAGGTCGCCCGGCAGATCGGAACGGATGCGGGAAACGGCATCGCGCACGTCATCGACCGCTTCCTGGGTCGGCTTTTCCAGGCGGAACTCGACCGTGACAATGGCGCTGCCGTCCTGCACCTTGGTGTAGATATGCTTGATGCCCTGCAGCGTGGCGACCGAGTTCTCTATCTTGCGCGCCACCTCGGTTTCCATCTGCGCCGGTGCCGCACCGGGCAGCGCCGCGGTGACGGTCACTGTCGGCAAATCGATGTCCATGAACTGCTGGACTTTCATTGCCCGAAAGGACATCACGCCAAACAGCGTCAGCATGATGAACAGCAAAATAGCCGGGGTCGGATTCCGGATCGACCAGGAGGAAACGTTAATCACGGCTTGGCGCTGCCTTCGACCACCTTCACGACATCACCATCGGCCAGAAAGCCGGCGCCGGTTTCGACCACGCGGGCCTGCGGCTCCAGCCCGCCGACGACTTCAATGCGCTCACCGAGACGGCGGCCGAGCGTGACTTTGGTTTGCGCCACATGGCTATCGCCTTCGAGCCGGAAAACGTAGGCAAAACCTTCGCGCAAGACCAGCGCCGTTTGCGGCAAGGTCAGCGCCGAGCTGCGCGCCAGTTCGAATTCGCCGCGGGCGAACATGCCGGCGCGCACGGCGCTGGTCGCCGGCAGGTCGACATAAATCAGACCGTTGCGGGTTTGTGGATCGACGCTCGGCGCCACGACGCGGACCTTGCCCTTGACCGCTTCACCATTCGGATTGATCAGCGCGGCGATCTGGCCGGGTTTCACTTTCACCAGATCGGCCGACGGCACTTCGGCCCGCCATTCCAGCCGGCCCCCACGAATCAGCCGAAACAACTCCTGCCCGGTCTGGGTCAGCGAACCGACCACCGCGCTGCGGGCCGAGATCACGCCGTCGTCCGGCGCCAGCACATTAGTTTTGCTCAGTTTCAGCTCGGCTGCCTGTTGGCGGGCGCGAGCGGCGGCCAGACGCGCTGCCGCCATGTGTTCTGCCGTCTGGTATTGGATATTGAGTTGCGAACTGTAAAAGCCTTTCGCCTTGAGCTCCGTAGCGCGGGCGGCATTACCCTTGGCTTCCGTCGCGCCGGCCTGCAGTTCCGCCACCGCGGCGCGCGCTTCGGCCAGTTCAATGTCAACGGTATCACTGGCGATACGGGCCAGCACCTGACCTTTCCTGACCTGATCGCCAACCTGAACGCGCACTTCAGTGATCCGGTAATTGCTGATCTCCGGCCCGATCACGGCTTCCTGCCAGGCGACGACGCTGCCATTGGCGGGCAGCACCTGCGGCCAGTCGAGTTTTTCCGGCGTTACCAAGCTGACCGTTAAAGCCGGCTTTGCCGAGTTGGCCTTCGTCGTTTCCGCCAGTTTCTCCGCTGGCTTATCCGATATCGAACCAGCAAGGAAAAAGACGCCAACCGCCACCAAGGCTGCCAGCGCCAGAACAACGCGGGTTTTCCGCCCGATGAGCGGACCCGTAGAAATGGATTTCATGCAAAAACCTGTGTTGACCGCAGTAATCGGCGAATCATACCGTGGCAATCGCCTATGTCACCCGCCAAGTGACTCACCGGTCATCAACTACTGCCCGAGATGCCCCCGTGCCTCGTCGGCGCTCTCGTAGATATGCGGCTGAATTTGTTGCTTCTCCAGCGCCTCACCTAATTTCATCCGGAGGAAGGTGTTGGCGGTATAGCGCGTCACGTCATGGTAATGACGATCCATGATGCCCTTGACGACGCCGATGTAGTCATCGACCAGTTCCGGCACGATGGAAAAACGGTCGTAATTGACGATGGCGTTAACCTTGTGTCCGACTGGCGCCAGATGGTTTTCCACCGCCTCCAGAATCTTTGCAATGTCAGCTTCGGTACGCACCGAAAGGCCAGCAAAATCGAGGAAGAACTGGTTTTGCGCCGGATCGTAAGAAAGCCGTTCGGCCATCGGCCGTTCGAGCATTTCGGCGCGAATATTCATCGGCTCGTCCATGAAGATACGAGCATCCATCAGCGTCGGTTCGCAGTGCATGATGGGCGTGAAATCCATCTTGTCGAGAATGTCCTTTTGCAGATCGATACCGGGTGCGATTTCGGTCAGCTCCAGCCCCTCGGCGGTCAGCCTGAAGACGCAGCGCTCAGTGACGTAAAGCACACTCTTGCCCCACTTGGCCGCCTGCGGGCCGCTGAAGGTGCGGTGTTCAACCTCGTCGACGAACTTCTTCGCCTTGCCGTCTTCCAGAATCAGCAATTTTCCGGCGTCGACCGCAACTTCCAGATTGCCGGCGGTAAACGTGCCGACAAACACCACCTTTTTGGCCTTCTGCGAAATATTGATGAAGCCGCCCGCCCCGGCCAGCCGCGGGCCGAATTTGGAGACATTCAGGTTGCCCTGCTTGTCGGCCTGGGCCAGCCCGAGGAAGGCGATATCCAGCCCGCCGCCATCGTAGAAATCGAACTGGCTGGGCTGGTCGATAATCGCCTGCGCGTTGGTCGCCGCGCCGAAACTCAGGCCGCCGGCCGGTACACCGCCGATCACGCCGGGCTCGGCGGTCAGCGTCATCAGGTCGATCACCTGCTCCTCGGCCGCGACATTGGCAACGCCTTCCGGCATGCCGATGCCCAGGTTGACCACGGCATTGACCTTCAACTCCAGCGCTGCCCGGCGGGCGATGATCTTGCGTTCGCTCATCGGCATCGCGGCAATCGCCGACATCGGCACCTTGATCTCGCCGGCAAAGGCCGGGCTGTATTGCTCGCTGAAGGTCTGCATGTGGTATTCGGGCTTTTCGGCGACGACGACGCAATCGACCAGAATGCCGGGGATTTTCACCTGCCGCGGGTTCAGCGTGCCGCGCTCGGCAATGCGCTCGACCTGGACGATGACCGTGCCGCCCGAATTGCGCGCCGCCATCGCGATCGCCTGCGCTTCCAGCGTCAGCGCCTCCTTCTCCATCGTGATATTGCCGTCCGGATCAGCCGTCGTGCCGCGGATGATGCCGATGTTGATTGGAAATGCCTTGTAGAACAGGTATTCCTCGCCATCGATTTCCATGACCCGAACGAGATCTGCTGTCGTCATCTCGTTCAACTTGCCACCGCCAAAACGCGGATCGACAAATGTCCCCAGACCGACGCTGGTGATGGTGCCCGGTTTGCCGGCGGCGATGTCGCGGAAAGGTGAGCAATCACCCCCTGCGGCAGGTTATAGGCTTCAATCCGGTTGGCCACGGCCAGTTGCTGCAACTTGGGCACCAGGCCCCAGTGGCCGCCAATGACCCGACTGACCAGACCGTCATGGCCCAAGTGGTTGAGGCCACGCTCCTTGCCATCGCCCTGCCCGGCTGCGTAGACCAGCGTCAGGTTGCGCGGGCTGCCGAGGCCATGCAGATCGGCCTCCTCGCCTTCGAGAAAGCGTTGCTCCAGGGCAATGGCAATATTCTCGGCAAAGCCGATGCCGACGAAGCCGCCGGTGGCGACGGTGTCGCCATCCTTGATCAGGCGAACGGCATCGCGGGCAGAAACGATTTTGCCGGTATCGGAAGCGCGCAGCGAGGCAGCCATCGGGTGCGGTGAAGATGAATTGGCCATTTTTGTCTCCTTATTTTGTTTTAACCAGCCCTGCTTAGGGAACAGCTCATTTGATCCATTTTGTCATTCCCGTAGCCTCGACCCCGGCCCCCCCTCGCGCGGGCGAGGCGGGAATGACGGATCAGTCAGCGCTTCCTAGACGATGCCGGTTGCGTAATAAACGGCGATCACGACAAATACTGCCATGGTCTTGATACAGGTGATGGCGAAAATATCCTTGTACGACTGACGATGGGTCAGGCCGGTCACCGCCAGCAGCGTAATCACCGCGCCGTTGTGCGGCAGGGTATCCATGCCGCCGGAAGCCATCGAGGCAACGCGATGGAAGACTTCAAGCGGAATACCCGCGGCGTTGGCGTTGGCAATGAAGGTTTCGGCCATCGCAGCCAGCGCGATGCCCATGCCGCCGGAAGCCGAGCCGGTAATACCGGCCAGTGCGGTAACGGTAATCGCTTCATTGACCAGCGGATTGGGGATGGAACTGAGGGCATTGGCCACCACCAGAAAGCCCGGCAAAGCGGCAATTACCGCACCGAAACCGTATTCGGAAGCGGTATGCATCGTCGCCAGTAGCGCGCCGCCGATTGCTCCCTTGCTGCCTTCGGCAAATTTGGTGACAACAGTTTTCCAGGCAAAAATGAAGACCGTCGCAATCCCGACCAGCAAGGCGCCTTCGACGGCCCAGATCGCCGCCACCGCCTTGGTTTGTTGCACCACCGGCGCGACCTTGCCGATCACCGCCGGAATGAAGGAAACCTTCTCGCCATAAAGGACCGGTATCGCCGTAGTGAATACCTTGTTCATCACGCCGACCATGATTAAGGGCAGGATCGCGATCAGCGGGTGCGCCAGATTCTCGTGCTCGAACGCTTCCGGCTCGTTGGTATGGCCGACACCATAGCCTTCACCGGCAGCGGCAGCGCGGCGACGGCACCATTCGAGATAGCTCAGGCCACAAATCAGGATAAAGATGGCACCGATCACGCCCAGCCAGGGGGCGGCGTAAATGTCAGTCTTGAAGAAGGTGGTCGGGATGATGTTCTGGATCTGCGGTGTGCCGGGCAGGGAATCCATCGTGAAGGTGAAGGCGCCCAGTGCAATCGTGCCGGGAATCAGGCGCTTGGGAATGCCGCCCTGACGGAACATTTCAGCCGCAAACGGATAAACCGCGAAGACCACGACAAACAGCGAGACACCGCCGTAAGTGAGGACGGCACAGACGACGATGATGGCGAGCATCGCCCGCTCGCCACCGATGATCTTGATCACCGCGGCGACAATCGACTTCGAGAAGCCGGAGAGTTCAATCACCTTGCCGAAGACCGCGCCGAGCAGGAAGACCGGGAAGAAGTTTTTGACGAAGCCGACCATCTTGTCCATGAAGAGGCCGGTAAACATCGGCGCCACCATGGCCGGGTCGATCAAAAGCACAGCACCCATCGCCGCAACAGGGGCAAAAAGAATGACGCTGTAGCCGCGGTAGGCTACGAACATCAGAAAGACCAATGAGGCCAGTACGATCAGAAAGTCCACGGTTTTGTCTCCTTAAAATTAGTTTTGCGGGACAACCACAGCACGTATTGAGCCAGCGAAGCCAACTCATTGATTCAACTAAAAATCGACCATTTTTTAGGGTCGACCACAGCATTCAATCGTCAAGCTGGCGATACACCCTGTCCGGCCAGGCAGACAGTTCACGCCACCGTAGCGCTGACTCCCAGCACTGCAATCTTTTCGTACAAGGCCGCCCGGGAAATCCCCAACACTTTGGCTGCCTGCGCCTTGTTCCCACGGGTGGCGCGCAAGGCGGCAGCAATCGCGTCACGCTCGGCCTGCGCCACAACCTCGGCAATTTCCATCCGATTGCTGGCCGCAACGACGCTGGGCGCCGGCATCACGCCGTCAAGATCCTCCGCCTGCAGACAATCGTTGTCGGATACCAGCAATGCCCGCTCCAGCACATTCGCCAGTTCGCGCACGTTGCCTGGCCAGTCATGGCAGGCCAAACGGTCAATGGCCCCGGCGCTGATCCCCCGCAGCGGGACACCCTGCTGCCGGCAGATGTGTTCGAGCAGATACTCGGCCAGGATCGGCAGGTCTTCCACACGCGCCCGCAATGGCGGTGTCTTGAGGGTGATGACGTTGAGCCGGTAATAAAGATCGGCGCGAAACTCGCCGGCGCTGACCATTTTTTCCAGGTTACGACTGGTCGCCGCAATGATCCGGACATCGACACTGATCAGGCGATTCGAGCCGACCGGTTCGACTTCCCGCTCCTGCAAGGTGCGCAACAGTTTGGCCTGAAGCGCCAACGACATGTCGCCAATTTCATCGAGAAACAGCGTGCCGCCATCGGCCAGCTTGAACTTGCCGTCCCGCCCGCGCTTGTCGGCGCCGGTGTAGGCCCCGCTGCGACGCCAAAGAACTCGGCTTCGAGCAAGGTTTCCGGCACGGCGGCGATGTTGACCGCGACAAAGGGCGCGTTGGCGCGCGGACTGGCAGCGTGAATCGCCTGGGCCAGCAACTCTTTGCCGGTCCCTGTCTCACCGAGAATCAGCACCGAGGCAGCGGTCTGCGCGGCCCGTCTGGCCAGTTGCTTGACTTCACCAGAGGCCTGGCTAACCCCGATAAAACTGGAAAAACTGTACTTGGTGCGGCGTGCCTCGGCCAGCTTGCGCTCGGCCTCCTGCAGATCGGCACGCAGCCGCTGATAGCGTGAAAAGACCGGCGCCAGGTGACGCGGGTCGTCGTAAAGAGACGAAACCGACCGCGCCGATGATCGCCCCTGCATCATCCGCAGGGGCAATCGATTCACCACGAAGGATTCGTCGCCGAAATCCATGATGTCGAGCATGATTGGCCGCCCAGTCTCAATCACCTGCCGCATCAGGCTGTTCGGGATCACCTGCTCAATCGGCTGGCCAATCGCCGCCGCCGGATCGACGATCCCCAAGCGTGCCGGGTAGCGGTCATTCATCCAGACAACCCGCGCTTCGGCATCGACAATCACCGCGCCTTCGCACATATCAGCAAAGCGCGAAAGCAATGTCCGTGTAGCCAGTTCGCGCAGATTGTCCGCCTTCATCAATGGGCCAAAGCCGCCTCAATCTCGCCGAAAGTCCGGGCCAGGTCGAAAGTCTGGATCGGCACCCCGAGCAGGCGGCCGATCTGGGTCGCCGAAAAAATGCCGCGAACACGCGGCTTGCCGTTCGCCGGATCGACATCCTCAACCAGAATATGCAGGGTAATTGCACTTAATTGTCATGAACAGGTTTGATACCCAAGATTGCCATTCTGAATGTATCGTCCCACGCTGCGAGCTTTCGCTTTTTGGCGAGGCTGAGCTTGCCGAGGGCAGTCGTTGCGGTTTCCAATCGCAAGACGTTGAGGACGATCTTTTTCAGGCGGAGAGATTGTCAGCCGCAAAGTCTGCGCACTGTGGCGGCGTCTTCGCCGAAGTTTACGTCGAGCATCCAGTGCAAGCGATTTTCGATTCCCCAGTGACTGCGAACGGCTTTATAAACGCTTCCGCCGTCATCAGACGGGAAGAGATGTAGTAACGACGCTCCAAATCCGAGATTTGCCACCGACAACGCGCAAGGATTCGACCGTTGCCAGCATCTTGCAGTTGGGCCAGCGCACCGTATCCACTTCGCCCGTATTGGCGGCCACCCAAGCACGCTGGACGACCAGGCGGCCATGGGATTTCTCGAGCTGTTCGAAGCAATGATCGGCATCACGCAGGGCATCACGCAGGGCATCGCGCTGATCCAGCGCAAACCGATCCTGGAGCGTGGTCAGCAACGTCGGCTGGTTGCCTTTGACCGCCAGCAGGTAATCCGCCTCTTTGCGACAATCGTTTCGGCGATCTCTGTCTGGCAACCCATCGCATCAATGGTTACCAGGTAGCCCTTGATCAACAGGGCGTTCAACAATTCGGGGATCGCCGTGATTTCGTTACTCTTCCGAGCCACCTTCTCTTGACCCAGAACGATGCCTGGGTCGGTGGCAAAGGCGCTGACCAGGTGAATCGGTCGCGCCTTACCATCGCCCGAGCCTCGCACGGTCTTGCCATCCACCGCCAGGGTGCCACCTACCGCCGCGCGAGGCCGGATACCCAACGCCGAAAGGCATCTTCGAAAGTCTTGGGGTTCAGGATACGAAACACCCGATTGAGGTGTCATGCGAAGGGAATGCCATTCGCCAACGTCAGAGAGCGCTTCAGCCAGGCCTCTTTCTGGGTCGCCCAGAAGGCCACATCTTCAAACGTGTCGACGTCCGAGAGCGTGGCGCAGATGGCGATCACCAGCATCTCCTGGAGATCATGCCGATGCGCATAGCCCGTCCGTCTCGGGTCGGCAATTTCGTCCAGATAGCGCATCAACGGCATCGGCGCACTCGCTTCCATTCTCGTCGTCCAAAAGACGAGAGAGAGAGACACGTTCTGAAGTGGTTTACAAGATGGATGCATAAGTGACTGACTGTGAACGATTTTCTTGGGTGGTGAACTTCAATGGCATATCAAATTGTGCCGAAATTGCTTCAAGCGCGAACAAATGACATTTAAGTGCAATCACCCTGCCAGAATATGCTGCCGCCCAAGCAACTTGAGCGCATCAAGAATATCCACCACCCGCGCATTCATCACATCCTTGAGCGACAGCATGTCGATATCGCTCAACGGACATCAGGTGAGAGACAGCCAGTTCGCCCGGTTTCACCCCGTGCCTGCGCCAACTGCATCGGTTTCCCCAGCGTATCGCGGGCCGTCACCAGCCCCTCCAGTTGCCCACCATCGCCGGTTACCAGCAATAACCGAACACCGCGGGCAATCATCGTCGAATTGGCCTCGGCCAGCGAAGCACCGGCGCTGATGGTGGCGGCACTGACCCGCCCCAGATCGGTCATCGCCTCAATCGCCGGCGACTCGGCGCCAATCAGGTTGTAACTTCCGGAAACGCAAAGCACTGCATTGGGTGAAATTTTGTGGGTACGGACTTTGGCCGCTAGCGTCATGACAGGCTCCCTCAATAAGAACGGCTGTGCAAAAATACGACTTCGGAACAGGGCCTTCGATTATTCGATGAGCATCCCCGATGCGGCTTAGTATTGAGGGGAGAGAGGCATGCTCCGTGAGTAGGAAAACCTAATTCGGCGAAACCGGAAAAATGAAATTATCCAATCGGAATCGAGCAGTGTTCCGGAGTTGAATGGTGGAGGTAAGCGGGATCGAACCGCTGGCCTCGACGTTGCGAACGTCGCGCTCTCCCAACTGAGCTATACCCCAATTGACTTTGATTCTATACCACCCTCATGCCCATCTCAACGCCCAAAAGCAGAGTGGACTACTTTGCCGAGGAACGCCGCCGGACCAGGCGACTCCAAGCCTTACCGCGAACTCACCAGGAAGGCTTCAAAATGACTGGTTGCGATATCGCCAACAAACGCTGCCAGCCCTGCAAATCAGGCACCCCACCGCTGGATGTGACCACCTGCCTAGCCTTGCTGGAAAAGCTGCCTGACTGGCTTGCAGGACAACAAACTGGAAAAAATCGTTTGCCTTCAAAAACTATGCGGAAACGATGGTGTTCGTGAATGCGCTGGCCTGATTTCTGCAGGAAGACCATCACCCGGACCTGATAGTGGGCTACAACCGTTGCCGCGTCAGCTATTGGACGCACGACGTCAACGGCTTGTCGAAAGCGTTTATCTGCGCAGCAAAAGTGGAACGCCTGCTGGAAATTTAAGCAATTTCAGGGTTGACCGGCACCAGCAACGGCGCGGCGCAGACGGTCAGCGACCGCAGCCCAAACCGGGCTGTCAGGCAAAGACTCGACGGTAATCAGGCTGACCCCGGCATGATCCATCTCGCGCAGCGCCGCATGAAGTCATGGGCATAGCCAATCGGGTCGGCCGGGAGCATTCGCCGGAGGTGCGGCATGCCTGCTTGCGGCGGCTGGTTAGACTGATAACGCCGCAGATATCACCCTTGTGGCGCTGAGCGTTGATGAAATCAAGCAGCCGTTCGCTGCTGATCAGGCGCATCGGGGTTTGCGGCGCATAGTGTGCAGCGAGCGAACCCGAGACCCGCGGCGCACCGCTTGCCGTTTCTATCAAGGGACGACAACCGATCACCGCTTCGAGATGCGCCGGGGCAATGTGACCGGGGCGTAACACCACCGGCTCACCGCGTGAGCAATCAACAATCGTCGATTCGATGCCCACGGCGCAGGGGCCACCATCGAGGATCAACGGCACGCGAATTTGGCCCACTGCCGAGTTCTTCCGGGACATGGGCGGCGGTAGTGGGGGCTGATCCGGCCGAAACGGTTGGCCGAGGGTGCGGCAATGCCGGCTTGACCAGAAACCCCCCACCACTGGCGGCGAAGCGGCGCAGCAGTTCAAGCGCCAGCGGATGACCGGGAACACGCAGACCGACCGTCTCCTGCCCGCCAGTCACTGCATCCGGTACCCAGGCCTGCTTTTTCAGAATCAGGGTCAGCGGGCCAGGCCGAAAGCTTCCATCAGTTCCCAGGCAAAGGCAGGAACTTGCTCCGCCCAGCGGTCGACCGCGTCATGGCCACAAATATGAACAATCAGAGGATGGTCAGCGGGCGGCCTTTGGCCGCAAATATTTTGGCTACAGCCGCCGGATTGGCGGCATCCGCCCCCAGCCCATAGACCGTTTCAGTCGAAGGCAACCAGCTCGCCGCCAGCGCAAAAGGGCAACGGCGCGATCGAAATCCGGGGGTCATTGGCGCAAGGAGCGGCGAGAGCGATCAAGCCAGATCCGGCAAGGTCTTGGCGAGCACTTTCTCGGTCTGGTCGAGGCGGAACTGGTTGAGTTTTTCGGCACGGCCGCATCGCCGAGCGCCAGAATGGAGACGGCAAACAACGCTGCGTTGGTTGCGCCGGCTTCACCGACTGCAAACGTGGCAACGGGAATACCGCCCGGCATCTGCACCATGGAAAGCAGGGAATCCAGACCCATCAGATGCTTCGACGGCATCGGCACACCGAGCACGGAATCTGCGTCTTGGCAGCCAGGACGCTGGCCAGATGGGCGGCACCGCCGGCCGCACCGATCAACACCTTTGACAGTTCCGCGATCCGCCGCCGTGGCGGCGCAATCAAGCGCCTGATCCGGCGTGCGATGCGCCGAAAGCACCTGGCTAAGTAAGGAATACCCATATTCTTGAGGGGTTTCGGCCGCGCTTTCATGATCGGCCAGTCGCTATCCGAACCCATGACGATACCGACGAACTTGTTTGCTCTATTTTTCTCTCCACAAAAATCACGCTATCGTGAACGTTGAATAGATCTGCCGACGCGGTTACTGAACCAGCGCCATGCCGGACTGCCTTCGTCAGCAGCCAGGCAAATTAGTTTCATGCCGCTTACGTTCAGCCGCTTCAATGGTATTGGCGAGCAGCATGGTGATGGTCATCGGGCCGACGCCACCCGGCACGGGCGTGGTCTGGCCAGCGACTTCGAGACAGCCGGCGAAATCTACGTCGCCACACGGTTTGCCATCCGCAAACGGTTGATACCGACATCGATCACGACAGCGCCCGGCTTGACCATATCGGCGGTGACGAAACGCGAGCCGTTTCCCGACAGCGGCGACCAGAATATCGGCGCGTTGGGTGCGGAAGCCAATCAGGTCTTTAGTCCGCGAGTTGCAGACGGTGACAGTAGCCCCAGCGTTGATCAGCAGCAGCGCCATCGGCTTGCCGACGATGTTGGGCGACCGATGACAACCGCTTCCTTGCCGCTCAGATCAACATGGCCTTTTTCAAACATTTTCATCACGCCGTACGGGGTACAGGGGATAAAACGCGGATTGCCTGCGCCAGCGCACCGACGTTTTCAGCGTGGAAGCCATCAACATCCTCGACCGCCATCGCTTCGAGCACGGCTTCTTCATCGAAATGTTTTGGGCGGGCGCGGTAGTTGCCCAAAATGCCGTGGATATTGGGATTGGCGTTCAGCTCGGCAATCTTTTTCAGCACGATTTGCAGGTCGACCGCAGCATCGTAAGTAATTTTCTCGGAATGCATGCCGATCGCCAGGCAGCCATGGACCTTGTTGCGCACATAAACTTCGGAGGGGCCGGATCGGCACCGACCAGAATAACCCACCAGGCCGGGCGATGCCCTTTGGCCGTCAGCGCCATCAACCCGCGCCTTGAAGCTTGCCGCAGCTCTTCAGCCAAGCGCCTTGCCATCAATAATTTCTGCCGTCATCGTCGCATCCAATGTGGGCCGAAATGAAAAGGGAGGCGGTTGCCTTTCCTTTGAATTGGCGCGCATTTTACCAGATTACGCGACGGCGGATTCCGCTTCGCCGACCGCGGCGCGCCCGGCCTCGAAAGCCCGGCGGTTCAACTCGACCAGCTTTTCACCCTTGCGCTGGAAACGCTTGAGAACGCAGTCAACAGCACCTCGGGCGAAAACGGCAGATGGTCGGCAATCGCCCGAGCATCGCCGGTATTGCCCAGACGTATATCGCCGAGTTCCTGGGCAATTGGAAGTGGCGTCGAAAGCAACAACCTTGCGGCCGACCTTCTTGATTTCAGCGAGAGGATCGTCCGGGTAATCAAACAAGCCTGCTTCAGCGACCGGCGGCACCAGCCAGGCGGTGTTCATCAAGGTGATGCCATCCGGGCGCAAACATGTGCCAGCGCAAGGTTTCCGCCGACTCGAAGCCGAGCAGGACATCCGCCGTGCGGGGTAATTTGCGGCGACAGCACTTTTTTGCCAAAAACGCAGATGCGAGGAAACGACGCCGCCCGCTGCGCCATACCGGCCACTTCGGTTTTTTTGGCGTCGTGACCGAAAGCAAATGGCAGCGCTTCAGCGAGGATTCCGTCGCCGTCAACATCACGCCCTGGCCGCCGATCCCGACGACGAGAATATTGGTGTTTTCACTCATTGCAGGACCCGCAGCCCATATTGACCAGCTTGATCGGCGACACCGGCGCGTAATGAACGATGGCACCTGGCGCGGCAAGGCTGACACACAGGGTGCAACCGGTACAGACCGAGCTTTCGATCCGCACAAAGGCGAGATCGACTTCGCGGCCGTTCGGC
>JADKIP010000014.1 GCA_016721185.1 Candidatus Dechloromonas phosphorivorans | reverse complement strand
CACTGGAAGTCTTCGACCAGGCCGAACTGGTGGATCGTTCGCGCGCTATTGCCGACCTGGGCAAGGGATCACGTGCTGTTCCTTCTTCTATCGCTCGGACCGGGGTCCAGCACTGCCATGCCTTCTCGCACTGACACCGGCAGCCTTCCAGGCGGACACGGTACTCAGGTCGTCGCCATCAGTGTGGACGGTGGTCCGCCGCCGATCTCCCCAATGCCCGCCCGACAATGGCATTGCCACCAATTCAGTTGGTCAGCCAGCCCGCCATCTTTCTGGCTCAGGCCTTCACCGGAAAGATCTCTCCCATTGGCTTGGGGTGCTCTGAATCCCAGCTGCTACGAGCGCATTGCCACTGTGTCCGCTTCCCGCCGAGGCCATCCTGCCTACAACCACGCAAGGTCCCGGCCTTCTGGAGGCGCCGTGAAAAAATTACGACCATCCTCATTTCCGGCGTAGCGCTGGCAGTTCGCGCCCTTGCTGCTGGCGATCCCATCCGTTCAACTACACAGGCCGGCGACCTCAACAGCGAGGTGAGCAACATGTTCAACAACCTTGGCGCCATTGGTAACTACACAGCACCTTGAGCCTACCGCGGCCAGACCTCCCTTACCGTTCTGCCACCGGCGCAGCCTGATGATGCGTTCGCCGAACAAGGTTTATCAGCTGCTCGCCATCCAGTTCCTCTAGCGCCAAGGCCGGCTGTGGTGGCATCGATGTCTTCTTTGGCGGCCTTCTCGCACATTTCGGCAACCGAGTTCAAGAACATGCTGAAGAACATCACGGCGGCCTTGCCGGGGATCGCTTTCCACTCGCCCTGGAAGCGGTCCCGCCCCTGCTCGGCGGACTGACCACGGGCCCAGGATCGAGACCCGACCAACAACGCCCGGATCAATCCCGCGCGAAACCGCCAAGGCCATTGTCAGCACGGCGGCCGGAATCGATTGGCTACAGTTCTCAGAAACCTGCGCCGATCTGGCCATCGAGATGGGCATGTGAAAGCGACGCGATGTTGCGCGTCGGCGCTGAGTGACGGATCGCCCAGCATTCTTCCTTCGGCACGTTCCTCGGGCGACCGAAGGTAAAAACAAGGCGCCCTTCGTCGGCAACCTGACCTGGAAAGCCTTGCAGAGTACCGGTGCCTATCTCGACGATCAGGAGCGCGAACTGATCATGAGCCTGGTTGGCACCATTATCTATTACCCGGAAGAGTCGGCCCGCGACCCTGAGCCGATCGCCCCGACGCTCACCTCGATCAGCCAGTTGCTGTACGGACAGGGTGCGGCCGCCGGTACGGATGTCGTGCAGCATGTATTGAAGTGCAACGACTACAGCAATTGCGACGTCGTCACCTGAACACCACGTATAACCCACACGCCCTTCACCGCCAAGGTCGAGGCGATCATGCGCTCCATTGCCGAAAAGATCACCACGCGCACCGCCATCCCCAATAACTCGACCGAGGTCGGCTTCGTGAACCAGACCACCGAGCCGGTCTACAAGATGTTGTCCATCGGCACCAGCATTCCGGGATCGGGCTTGGCCGACAGCCTGATCGCCCAGTACCGCGACGTGATTGCCGCCGACTACGCCTATGTTTTTCTCGAACGCAATCTGCGTCTGGGTATGGCTGCGCTGGACAAGAACTACACCTTGCAGCAGTCGCAACGGGAGCAGGCCAACCAGGTCCGCCAGCGGGCGCAGGCCATGCTCACGCAACTCTCCCAGGAAAAGAACCTGCTCTACCAGAAGGTCGGCTCCTTCCGGGCGGTATCGAACCACCTGGAGCAACTCGAACGCCAACTACGCTCCAGCATGCCACAACACGTGATGGACATGCTCGGCCAGCAGGCCGCCTATCTGTCGCAATAGAGACGATGCAATAGCGCGACAGGAGAAAGCAGCATGTGGGAAATCTACGCCTATCAGAATGCCGACAGCCTGTTCGGCGTCTTCAATGCCGCCGCGGCGATCCACGCTTCAGGCGATTATGCCGCTGCCCTAGCGGCTGTGGCCTTCTGCGGATTTGTGGCCGCCTTGATTGCCTACGCTTTCGCTCCCGAGAAGTTGCAGGGCTGGAAGTGGCTGGGCACAGTCGTGCTGGTCTTTTCGGTGTTGATCGTGCCCAAGGTCACCGTGGGCATTGTGGACAAGACCGGCGGTTCTGCTGTCAAAGTCGTCGGTAATGTGCCCTTCGGGGTGGCCGCGCTGGGCGGCATCACCAGCACGATCGGCAACACGCTGACCAGTCTGTTCGAAACGGCATTCCAGGTTATCCCGGGCGTCGGAGCCCTTCCGGTCGAATTGAGCTACCAGCAGAACGGCCTGATGTTCGGCAACCGGCTGATCCGCGAGACCGGCAATGTGGTGTTCCAGGATCCGGCTTTCCGCACCGATCTGATCAACTTCATCCACAACTGCACGACTTACGACCTGATCGACGGCACGCTCGATCCGGCAGTCTTTTCTGCATCGGACGATGTCTGGCCGCTGATGGCCTCCCCCAATCCGGCGCGCTTCAGCACGCTGACTGGCGCTGGCGGTAGTGTCGGCGTCGATACCTGCCCCAATGTTTATCTGAGCCTCAATGGCCGCTTGCCGGCCCAGATCAGCCGCATCCAGGGGCGCCTGGCTTTTCAACTCAACCCGACCTTGCCCGGTGCCGCTGCTGCGGCGGCCATCGCCGGACAGATTCAGCAGGCCTATCTAAAGGACAGCATTGCCAGCGCGGCGGCGACGGCGGCCGACATCATCCGGCAGAACGCCATGCTCAACGCGCTTGAGGACACCAGCAAGATCGTCGGTCAGAAGGTTAACGACCCGGCGGCGATGGTGCTGGCGGTCGGCCGCGCCCAGGCGGTGGCCCAGCAAAACGCTTCCTGGCTCAATTACGGCAAGGTAGCTGAACAGGCTTTGCCCGTTTTTAGAAACGTGGTCGAGGCGGTGACCTATGCGATGTTCCCGCTCTTTGTGATGCTCCTGCTGCTCACTAGCGGACGGGAGACAATGCTCGCCTTCAAAGGCTATGCGGCCGTGTTGATCTGGATTCAATTGTGGCCGCCGCTCTATGCAATCCTGAACTACATGGCCTCGATCTATGCGGCCTACGACCTTGCCGCAGCGGCCGACCTCGGAACGGGGGGCAAATCGCTGGCACTGCAAACTGCGTCCACGATCTATTCGCGGGCAATCTCGGGGGAGGCCGTCGTCGGTTACCTCGCTATCAGTATCCCTTTCATTGCGTGGGCCGCCCTGAAGCGCATGGAAAACTTCGGGACTGCACTGGTCGGTGGCTTGTCGGGGCTACAAGGGATGATCTCGGGCGGCACCTCAGCCGCCACCGTTGGTAACGTCTCGATGGGGAACGTCGGCATGGACCAGATGCAACTGGCACCCAACCGTACGTCGGCGTTCATGGGCAGTTGGCAGAACGACCTCTCCGGAAACACTTTCTCGTCGAATGCGCTGACCGGGCGTACGGCCGTCAGCCTACTGCGCAATCAGGGGTTTGCTTCCCGGATGGTTTCGATGCGAGTGTCTGAGCAGGATGTGGCCCAAGCCAGCAAGCAGGTCGATGCAGCTCAAAACGAGAGTGTCGCAGCCAATACCGAACGCTCAGCCATTCTGTCAGAGGCATTCTCGCGAGGATTGAGCAAATTGCGCTCATCGCGTAGTAGCAGCGGCTCTACGTCCAGCAGTTTCGAGCAAATGGGAGAAACGTTGAACGAGATGAATCAAATTACCAAGAGTGTCGCGGAAAATACAGGACTGAGCCAAGCACAGGTCGCACGCATCGCTTTCGGTGCAGCCGGGCATGTCGGCGTCAACGCAGGTTTCGCTGGAGGCCAGTTGAGGGCAAGTGCGGAGAAATCCTATTTGTCGAGTTTATCGTCACAGGAACAGAAAGCGCTGGCCAGCATGAGCGGAGAGCAGTTGGTAGCATTCAAGCAATTTGGCGATCGGTTATCCCGGGATAGCAGTTTCTTGAATGCACTCTCCAGCGACTCCCGCGACGCCCATGAAATATCGTCCCGACTCGGATCAACTGTCGCGCGCTCCGAACGAGCCGAAGCAAGCCTTGCCGAACGCACCAGCTTTGCGGAGCGAGTATCCTCGGCCTATGAAAAAGGCGAGTCCATTTCCATCGACATTGCACAGGACCCTCATAATCTTGAGATGTTTATGCGCTATGCCGAGGAATACGGTGGCGACAGTGCGGCGGCCCATACCTTGATGGAATCAGAATTGGCACGGCAGTCCCTGCGCCCGAACCGGGTGTTTTCCGACGGGACGGCACTACCTGCTTCCTTTGGGAAGATTCGGGATCAACATATACAGGAACAGGGCAAAACTGCGCTGACACCCGACATCATCGGTCAGCATCAATCAAATCAGGATCGAATCTCACGCTTTGGAAATGCCGCCCCATCTCGAGAGCGCGCACCGGCATCATCACCAATCCGAGAGGACGTTCATGCCCGCGGCAATCAAATTCGCTCAGACGCTGCATCACGCGGCGCTGACTTCGACGCCAAGGCTGAGATCATCAAGACGGATGACGGAACACTCGCATCGAAGAAATCGCTGTTGGTGCAATCGGGTAAACAGGTAGGCAGAGATACAGGAGCGACATTCGACAATGCCAAAGAGGTGGTGAACGACTTGCTCAAGAAACCGTAAGTCATCAGCCGGCGGAGCCCCGATCCCAGCGATGCATTTCGCCCTCGCTGGTTCCTGGTTTCACAAACGGTGAATGCCCTTCGTCGCGCCAGTAGTTTGCCGCCAGATCTTTCGATGAAGTGCCATCACTTGGTAACAGACTTTCGCCCCTCCCAAGGGATCGCCCGCTTTTTCCGATGCCGGCCAGTGCCCCGCCAATGGGCGCCGCGAAAAGTGCGCCAACGCCCATCATCACAAGGCGGGTTCCCCAATCGCTATTCATAACGGAGATACAACCGATCAGCGCACCCAGTCCAATGAATCCAATAAAAATGAGTTTTCTCATCTCTGCCTCCTGAATTCAGAGTACCTCTGGTGGCACTGGTTGCAAGCCTATGGCGACCTATCCAGCTAACATTTCCACTACCAAGAGAAGGCATCGAAAATGCATCTCATATGGAACTATCTTTTTCTAAGAAGCAATACCGTTCTTGGTCGAAAGCAAATGTGTAAAGCGGATACTTTGACTGCTGAACATGAAACCAATCAACAAACAGAACTCGATACCCCCCCTTTGCTCGGTAAAAATGAACTTGTTCTGCTATCTTGAAGACTCATTCACGTGTGCAATCTTGGTCAAGATTGTCGTACTATAGAGTCCATCAACAGAAGGAGTTTTGCTTTGAAGTCCGCACACGTGGGTTCATACAACGGGTACGCCTTGTCCAAGAAGGATCGGCAAGAGGCTTTTGTTGTCCGTGCCGCAGACCAGCGCTTGTCTCAGGAGCAAGCGATTGACCAAGCTCGTCTTATCCCAAAGAGTGTCGTTTCGCAGTTCAAGGTGGTTCGCTGGGTTAGATAGCCCGCTTGCTGCATGCAGACTAGCAGCCCCTCGGATCTAGGCTGGTTTACTCCACCAGACCTTGACCTCCTCTTCACAGCACTATCCCGGTTACCCAACCCAGGCTCCGTAATACTCATCGGAGGCCAGTCACTCTCGTTCTGGGTGGATTACTTCGACATCCCTATGCCGAGGTTGGAATCCTTGTATCTGACACAAGATGCAGACTTTCTTGGCACACATCGAGATGCTGAGTTGTTGGCCAACCCCGGAACTGGGAGCTGAGATTAGGCTTGCCACTATGGACGACAATACGTCGAACTTGGCGACATTGCTCTATCAAGGCGTTGAGGGAAAGAAGCTGCTGATCGACATTCTGAGCGTAGTCATCGGCCTCGACGAGTCGGAAGTAAAGAAACGCGCCATCATGATAGAAGGTCGGGGGCAACAACTTCATATCCTTCATCCATTACTCTGCTTGAAAAGCCGTATCGAAAATCTGAGGACGTTGCCAAGCAAGCGTAACGGCAATGGAATTTCACAAGCTCAAGTTGCCGTTGAGGTCGCTCGGAAGTACATCGGAGCCCTACTTTCTCAACCCACAGAGCGGGATGCCATCAACGCCGTACACCAGATCAAGGATATGGCCTGGAGCCGCGCAGGTCTTTTCGTTTTCAAAGAGTATGGAATTGACCTTCTTCGTGCAGTCGAACTAGAAAAATTTCACTCCGTTCCTTTCAGGGAAAAGGACTGGCCGAATATTCTTCGGTGGATAACCGATAGACGAAATCGCTCTGGTCGTACGGCTCTTCGCCTCGAAGCTATGGCCCTCGCAAAGAAGCACCAAGGGTAGATGGGCCGCTCAACGGGACTCTGTGTCCGAAAATTGTGGATCTTATTCGGACATGGAAAAGCCCCCTGCCGATGCATTTGCCACTGCAAGGCAGCTAAAAAGCTACGTGCTCCTACCTGTGCGCAATGGCACCGATTTGGCACCACCAGCAACCCATTCATCAACCATATCGGCCCAATTTTGCAGCATTTCTCTGCGCTGAGCAGCGTACTCAGCCTTGTTATAGACGGCGCGTACGCCTCGCTGCTCGTGCGCCAAGCACTTCTCGATCCAGTCGGTATTAAAACCGGCCTCATGCAACAGTGTCGAAGCTGTCCGGCGTAGGTCATGGACGCAGAAGTGTGGTAGATCAAGGCCCTCCTTTTGTGCCTTCTCGACTACCGCAGTAATCACACGATTGAGCGTTGCATCGCTCATCGGTTTATCCGTCTCATATCGACCGGGGAGCAGGTATGGGCTACTGCCGGCACAAGTCTTGAGCCCTACGAGCAAATCAAGGGCTTGTTGGCTCAAATAGACGACGTGCGGCCGACGAGCCTTCATGCGCTCGGCCGGAACCGTCCAGGTGGCTGCCTCGAAATCAACTTCCTTCCAGGTCGCCTGCAACAATTCACCCTTGCGACACATGGTTAGCAGGACCAACTTGATGCCGAGTTTAAGTGTGGGCAAAGTCCCGACGGTATCGAGTACGAAAAAAAACGTCTGTATCTCCCCCGGCGTCAAAGCCCGCTCACGCGGCTTGAATGTAGCAATGGCTGAAGCCTTGACACTCTCGGCTGGGTTTTCAATCTTGAGGCCGCGGGACATGGCGTGACGGTAGACTTGCTGGATGATTTCGCGGGCGTGTACCGCCGTGGCCGGCGCCCCACGTTCTTTGATCTTCTCGCACAGAGCTAGCACTTGGCTTGGCGTAATTTCTTCCAGCTTGCGTTTGCCTAACTTAGGCAACACGTCGCGATCAAGGATGCTCTTACGCATCGCTGCTGTACTGTCTGCCAAACCGGCGTCGCGCAACCAGATTTCGGCAAAGGTCTGAAAAGTTCCCGATTCCCGAAGCCCCTTTTTACCGTCAGCCTTATCACGTGCCGGTGACTCACCACGGCTGACAGCATTCTTGGCCCGCATCAGCAGTTCGCGGGCATCGGCCAGCGAGAGTGGATCCCCGTACTTGATGGTCTCGGGATCACGCTTGGGCCGGCTGGCTTGAAACTCGTCGTACTGGCCCAGGGTAAGAGTTTCGCGCCGACTGGCTAAACGGTAGTCATAACGGAAGGCGATGACCCCCTTTGGCCACACCACCACATACATGCCGTCACGATCTGCAACCTTATAGATCTTTTCCTGTGGCTTGAGGTTCTTGAGCTTCGCATCAGTCAGTGCCATTGCGTTCACCTCCATTACTCACGTCTACCGTCAGATCATCAAGACGGTGAACAGTTCACCGTTCTATATACCAATAATTCTACCGTCACATCTACCGACAAAAATGATGGGATGTCTAGATACTACATGAGACGATATAAAAGAAAAGACCCTTGTTTTATAAAGGGTCTTTATCGGAAATGAACCGCTATGGGACAGTGTGAAACGCTATCGAATCATTCCCACTCGATCGTGGCCGGCGGCTTGCCGGAAATATCGTAAACCACCCGATTGATACCACGCACTTCATTGATAATGCGGTTCGAGACCTTGCCAAGCAGCGAGTGCGGCAGTTCGGCCCAATGCGCCGTCATGAAGTCGGCCGTCTGCACAGCACGCAAGGCAACGACATATTCGTAGGTACGGCCATCGCCCATCACACCAACGCTCTTGACCGGCAGGAAGACGACGAAAGCCTGGCTGGTCTTGTCGTACCAATCGGCAGCCCGCAGTTCGTCAATGAAAATTGCATCGGCACGGCGCAGGAGCTCAGCAAATTCGTGCTTCACTTCACCAAGAATGCGCACCCCCAGGCCAGGGCCGGGGAACGGGTGGCGATAAACCATTTCATGCGGCAAACCGAGGGCAACGCCCAATTCGCGAACTTCGTCCTTGAACAATTCGCGCAGTGGCTCAAGTAATTTCAGATTCAACGTTTCCGGCAGGCCGCCGACATTGTGGTGACTCTTGATGGCATGGGCCTTGCCAGTTTTGGCACCGGCCGATTCAATCACGTCCGGATAGATCGTGCCTTGGGCCAGCCATTTGGCGTTGGGCAGCTTCGCGGCTTCGGCCTGAAAAACTTCGACAAATTCACGGCCGATAATCTTGCGCTTGGCTTCCGGGTCGGAAACGCCCTTCAGATGCCCCATGAACTGTTCGGTCGCATCGACATGGATGACCTTGACGCCGAGATTGCGGGCGAAAGTTTCCATCACCTGCGCGCCTTCATTGAGACGCAGCAAGCCGTTATCAACGAAAACGCAGGTCAGTTGGTCGCCAATCGCCTTGTGCAATAGCGCCGCCACCACGGATGAATCGACGCCACCGGACAAACCGAGAATGACCTCGTCCGTTCCAACTTGGGCGCGCACTTTGGCGATAGCTTCATTAACGTAATCCGGCATGTTCCAGTCGCGGCCACAACCACAGATGTCATGCACGAAGCGGGCAATCATTTCCTTGCCCTTCAGCGTATGCGTCACTTCCGGGTGGAACTGGACGGCGTAGAAACCACGTTCTTCATCGGCCATCGCCGCCACCGGGCAGGATTCGCTACTGCCGATAACCTTGAAACCGGCTGGCAGTTCGGTGACCTTGTCGCCGTGGCTCATCCAGACTTCCAGCAAACCATGCCCTTCGGCATTGGTACGATCCTGAATGTTGTTGAAGAACTTTGAATGGCCGCGGGCACGCACTTCGGCAAAACCGAATTCACGTTTACCGGAGCTTTCCACCTTGCCGCCCAGTTGCTGCGCCATGGTCTGCATGCCGTAGCAAATGCCCAGCACCGGGACGCCCAGCTCGAAAACCGCTTGCGGCGCTTTCCAGTCCAGCGATTCATAGACCGAATTCGGGCCGCCCGAAAGAATGATGCCGTTCGGCTTGAAGTCGCGAATGAACGCTTCCGAAACATCAAAAGGGTGCAGCTCGCAATAAACCTGTTGCTCGCGCACGCGGCGGGCAATCAGTTGGCTAACCTGGGAACCGAAATCAAGAATGAGGATTTTTTGATGGGACATGGTGGACAGTAATTTCAGCGGAAAAAGAAATAGGTGCCGGAATAATCCGGCACCTATCAGAGATCAAACTTGCGGACACCCGATTCTATCGATCAAAACAGAAAGCGGGCGGCGACATCGATCACTCGACGTGGTAATTCGGGGCTTCCTTGGTGATCTGCACGTCGTGAACGTGAGATTCGCGGATACCGGCCGAAGTTATCTCGACAAAGCAGGCTTCGTCGTGCATCTGGGCAATCGTTGCGCAGCCGAGGTAGCCCATCGAAGAGCGCAGGCCGCCCATCAACTGGTGAATCACCGCCAGCACCGAGCCCTTGTAAGGCACGCGGCCTTCGATACCTTCCGGCACAAACTTGTCGACATTGGCCGTTGCTTCCTGGAAGTAACGATCCGAAGACCCCGCCTGCATGGCGCCTAATGAGCCCATGCCACGATAGGATTTGTAGGAGCGGCCCTGGAACAGCTCAACCTCGCCCGGCGCTTCTTCCGTACCGGCAAAAAGACCACCGAGCATCACGGTATCGGCACCAGCAGCAATGGCTTTGGCGATATCGCCGGAATAACGAATGCCGCCGTCGGCAATCATCGGTACGCCTGAACCCTTGAGGGCTTCCGAGACATTCTGGATGGCGGTGATCTGCGGCACGCCGACACCAGCGACGATCCGCGTCGTGCAGATGGAGCCTGGGCCGATGCCAACCTTGACGGCGTCCGCACCATGATCGACCAAGGCGAGAGCCGCACTTGCCGTGGCGATATTGCCGCCGATGACTTCAATCTGCGGGAAATTTTTCTTGATCCATTTGACCCGATCAAGCACGCCCTGCGAGTGACCGTGCGCCGTATCAACGATGATCACGTCAATCCCAGCTTCAGCCAGCAATGCGACGCGCTCTTCGGTACCGGCGCCGGTACCAACGGCAGCACCGGCACGCAGATGGCCGGAACTATCCTTGTTGGCCAGCGGATGTTCAGTGGACTTGAGAATATCCTTGACGGTAATCAGGCCACGCAAGTGATATTCACTGTCGATGACCAGAACGCGCTCAAGACGGTGCTGATGAATCAAGGCCTGGGCATCTTCGACGCTGGCATCTTCATTCACCGTCACCAGACGCTTGCGCGGGGTCATGATCAACTTGACCGGCTGGTCGAGATTGGTTTCAAAGCGCAGGTCGCGATTGGTAACGATACCGACGACCTTGCCGGCCTTGTCGATTACCGGCAGGCCGGAAATACGATGTTGGCGGGTAATCTCGATGACATCACGTACTGTCATCATCGGCGAAACGGTAATCGGGTCACGAAGAATGCCCGATTCAAAGCGCTTGACCTTGGCGACTTCGGCCGCCTGGGCCTTCGGCGAAAGATTCTTGTGAATAATACCGATGCCACCTTCCTGAGCCAGCGCGATGGCGAGACGGCCTTCCGTCACGGTATCCATGGCGGCGGAAAGCAGCGGCATGTTCAGGGTAATGTTGCGAGTCAGCCGGGTCGCCAAGCTGGCGTCGCGAGGAAGAATCTGGGAGTGGGCGGGGACAAGTAGGACGTCGTCAAACGTCAGGGCTTTTTGCAAAAGTCGCATGGCCTTTAATCCAAGGTCTCAAAATCGTATTATACAGAAAACCTACGGAAACCCTGATGACCATGAAACTCACCCTCGTTTTTGCCCTTGGGATCGCGTCGACCGCAGCAATCGTTCCCGCGAATGCACAAACCTACCAATGGAAAAACAGTAGCGGTCAAACCGTTATTTCCGATACGCCACCGCCTCGAACCACCCTGGCACCGCGCACCATTGGCGGCAACCAGCAGCCAAAACTGGACGAAGAAAAATCGACAGAAAAACAGGCTGATGCGCCCAAAACGACGGCTGAAAAAGATCTGGAGTTCAAGAAGCGGCAACAGGAAGCCAAGGAGAAAGCGGAAAAAATCACCAAGGAACAAACTGCCGCTGCAGAAAAACGTGAAAACTGCGAACGCGCACGCCGAAGCGTCGCTGCACTGGCATCGAACCAACCGATGGCGACGCTTGATGAAAAGGGGGAACGAACAATCATGGACACTAGCCAGCGTGACCTTGAAATGGAACGCGCCCAACGCTTCATGACGGAATCCTGCAAATAAGCAGCGGGTTAGCGGTTACCTGCAGAGATTTGCTAGCCGTTAGCCTTCCGAGCTTTCGCCTTCACCAGCGCCTTTTTTCATGACTTTGCCCTCGGCCGCCCGTTGCTTGCGAACCTCCTTCGGGTCGGCAATCAAGGGCCGGTAGATTTCCACCCGATCACGATCGCGCAGGATGCTGTCAGGTTTGGAGAGTTTGGCGAAGACGCCAAACTTGTTTTTCTTCAGGTCGATTTCCGGATATTTCTGGAGCAAGCCTGAGGCCTCGAGTGCCTGCAACAAGGTCGCCCCCAAGGGCAACTTAACCCGAACCAGCTCCTGCTTTTCTGGCAAGGCATAGCAAACTTCAATATCAATCACCTCAGCCATGATCAACACCATAAACCTGGGTCGCCCGGTGCACAAAGGCATCGACGAAAGAGTTTGCGATATGGTTAAACACTGGGCCAATCACCTTTTCAAACAGTTTGCTGGAAAACTCGTAGTGCAGCTTGAACTCTATTTTGCAGGCATTTTCAGCCAGTGGTTTGAAGTGCCACGAACCCTCCAGCCGACGAAATGGGCCTGACACCAGGCGAATTTTCATCAACTTGGGAAACTCTTTGATGTTTTCAGTGGTGAAGCTGGATTTAACCGAGTGGTAATTAATATGCAGCGTCGCGACTGTTTTTAGCGCGTCACGGAACTGGAGCTCGGTTTTACTGCACCAGGGCAGAAATACCGGGTAATCCTCGCAATAATCAACCAACTCGAACATGCGTTCGGCGGACTGCTCGATCAGTACTGTTTTTTCAACCAGAGCCATACGGCGGCAGCGTTCCTGTATCCTGTAAAATGACAAGTTTAATGGATCAGTAGCAGCATGAGTATCACGGTCAACAAAAAAGCCTTTCACGACTACTTCGTTGAAGAGAAGTTTGAGGCCGGCATTGTGCTCGAAGGCTGGGAAGTCAAGGCCATACGAGCCGGCCGGATGAATATCAAGGAATCCTACGTCATCATCAAAAGTGGCGAGATTTTCCTGATCGGGATGCATATTTCCCCGCTGGCGATGGCCTCGTCGCACAATAAACATGATCCGATCCGAACCCGCAAGCTCTTGCTGAACCGCCGGGAAATCATGAAACTGATCGGTAAAGTCGAGCGTTCAGGCTACGCTCTGGTGCCGATCGATCTGCATTATGTTCGCGGTCGGATCAAACTCGAAATCGGCCTGGCCAAGGGCAAAAAGCAGTACGACAAACGTCAGGATGAACAGGAAAAATCCGGTAAGCGTGAAGCGGCGCGCGCCATGAAAGATCATCAGCGCTAAGGAGCAGCTACTGAAATGAGCATGGATGCCCTGCTCTACTGGGTCGGCATGGCAGCTGTCGCAGTCAATGCGCTGACCGGCGTACTGGATTCCAGCCGCAAGCAGATGGATCTGATTGGCGCACTGCTGGTGGGTATCGCTACAGCCTTGGGTGGTGGAACCATTCGCGATCTTTTGCTCGATCGCAATGTTTTCTGGGTAGTTGATCAGGCCTATCTGATCGCCGCGATGGGCACCGGTCTGATCACCTTCTTCATCGCCCGCACATTCCCGCTACCGCCTCGCCTTTTCCTGATTCCCGATGCGGTTGGCCTGGCACTATTCACCATTATTGGTACGCAAATTTCGCTCCAATGGCATGCCCCATGGCTGGTTGCGAGCCTGATGGGCGTTATTACCGGCGTCGTGGGCGGTGTTTTGAGGGATATTCTGTGCAACGACGTACCGCTGGTTTTTCTCAAAGGTGAGCTATATGCAACGGCCGCCTGGATTGGCGCATTCGCGTTGATTGGCTTTCAGCAGTTGGGAATTTCAGCGGTGATGGCAAGCTGGCTGGCCATGGGGGTCGTATTGACTTTGCGCCTTCTGGCCATGCGTTTTCAAATTACCTTGCCGGCTTTCAGTCAGTCGCGTAGCCATTGAGTAAAGAGCTTTTGTTACAAAAACTTTCCCCTAAGCCATTGCCAACTTTAGAAACGCCACCATGCTGAGAATTGACATTGTTGCCGACATTGTTTGCCCTTGGTGCTTCATCGGCAAACGGCGCCTTGAGACCGCGATTACTATCGTCCGCAAAATCCACCCAGAATTTCAATACGAAACGCGCTGGCTACCATTTTTTCTCAACCCTGATACGCCGCCAGCAGGTGAGCCCTACCTGCCCTTCCTCGAACAAAAATTTGGCGGCCGCGAACCGGTCGAAGCGCTTTTTGAGCGCGTCCGTGAAGCTGGCCGAGCCTACGGTTTGATCTATGCATTTGAAAAAATTCGCTTGCGAGCCAATACGCTGCAAACGCACCGCCTGATTTATTGGGCCCAACAACGCAGCAACGTCGACCTATTGATCGAGCGATTGTTTGCTGCCCAGTTTCAACGTGGTGAAAACATTAGCGACTTGGCAAGCTTGGTTGCCATCGCGGCTGAGTGCGGCTACCCGGCATCCGAAACCGAACCCTATCTCCGCTCAGATGACTTCAGCGACATTGTGCGAGAAGAAGAGCGCCGTGTCCGCCTTATGGGCGTAAGAATGGTCCCCACCTTCATTCTCGATCAGCAACACGTTATTGTCGGCGCCGAAGACCCGGCGACGCTTTCTGATGAGATTTTTTCACTGATCGCTCAACGATAATTGGTTTGGTAGTCCGCTACACACCAGGCGCCTCGACGGATGCTTGCAAGCACTTATGCAATCTGACCGATCAAAACGCTGCGGACAAAACTGAGGTTCGTCTCATAAAGTACGGGACCTCAGACCCGATGGCACACTGCCATGCCTTTGGTTTTCGAGTCTTTCGTTCTGTCTGAACGATGATTTAAGTACCCGACACCCCGAATTGTCGCCCTTGCATGTCCAAACATATCAGCAGGGAACACCACGACAACTCGACGCCTTTTTTGGCAACCCACAAGCGCAATCGGGTGAATCCCTAAGGCATGCGAATTGCTTTTAAAGCTAGACTCGTTTGAGTTTCGTCAAAAAACCACACCCCCGGAAAGAATCCCAAATGCTTAAAATCAAGAGCCTGCTGGTGGCCAACCGCAGTGAAATAGCCATTCGCGTGCTTCGCGCCGCCTCTGAAATGGGTATCCGGACTGTTGGAATTTTCTCCAATGAAGACCGTTTCGCGCTGCACCGTTTCAAGGCAGACGAATCCTATCTGGTGGGCGCCGGCAAAAAGCCGATTCAGGCTTACCTGGATATCGACGACATCATCCGCATCGCCAAGGAAGCCAATGTCGATGCGATTCACCCTGGGTACGGCTTTCTCTCCGAAAACCCGGACTTTGCTGACGCCTGCGCCAAAGCCGGCATCGCTTTCATCGGCCCCAAAGGCGAAGTGATGCGATTGCTCGGCAACAAGGTGGCTGCGCGTGAAGTTGCCATCAAGGCTGGCGTACCGGTCGTACCGGCAACCGGCGCTCTACCTGAGGATATTGCCGGGGCCAAAAAAATGGCTGCTGAAGTTGGCTACCCACTGATGCTGAAGGCCAGCTGGGGTGGTGGCGGACGCGGGATGCGCGTGATTGAAACCGAAGATGATCTGGCGCCAATGATGGAAATGGCCAAGCGGGAGGCACTGGCGGCCTTTGGCAATGACGAAGTCTATCTGGAGAAACTGATCCGCCGCGCCCGACATGTTGAAGTACAGATACTCGGCGACAAGCACGGCAATCTGGTCCACCTCTTCGAGCGCGACTGCTCGGTACAACGCCGTAACCAAAAGGTGGTTGAACGCGCACCCGCGCCCTACATGGACGAAACGACCCGCCAGGAACTTTGTGCATCGGCGCTCCGCCTCGGTAATGCCGCTAATTACAGTCACGCCGGGACGGTCGAATATTTATATGACGTTGACACTGGCAAGTACTACTTTATCGAGGTCAACCCGCGTATCCAGGTTGAGCACACGGTTACCGAACAGGTTACTGGGGTCGACATCGTAAAAGCCCAAATTCGGGTCACCGAGGGGGCACATATTGGTGACGATGGCGCCTTTATCCCGTACCAAAAAGACATCACCCTAAGAGGGCACGCACTGCAATGCCGGGTGACGACGGAGGATCCGGAAAATAATTTCACGCCGGATTACGGAAAAATCGCGGTTTACCGCAGCGCAGCCGGCTTTGGCATTCGTCTTGACGCCGGAACCGCCTACGCAGGCGCCGTCATCACCCCCTACTATGACTCGCTGCTGGTCAAGGTGACCGCCTGGGGCCATAGCCCTGACGAAGCGGCGGCACGCATGGATCGCGCCCTGCGCGAATTTCGCGTCCGTGGCCTGGCGACCAATTTGCAGTTTCTTGAAAATGTCATTGCACACCCACTGTTCCGTTCGGGCGAATGCACGACGCGCTTCATCGACACCACACCCGAGCTTTTCCATTTTCAAAAACGCCGTGACCGCGCCACGCGTCTGCTCCGATTCCTCGGTGAAGTTACGGTGAACGGCAATCCCGAAATGAAAGGTCGCGAACTACCGAAACTGCCGCTCGCCCAGCCGATCAAACCGGCTTGCGACCTGACTGCAGCAATCCCCAAAGGGACGCGCGACCGATTGAAAGAACTGGGCGCCGACAAGTTTTCACAGTGGATGAAGGCGCAGCCGCAGGTTTTACTCACCGATACCACCATGCGCGACGCTCACCAGTCGCTCTTCGCAACACGCATGCGATCACGCGACATGATTGAGATCGCCCCGCACTACGCACGCATGCTACCCGAGCTTTTCTCGCTCGAATGCTGGGGCGGTGCCACCTTTGACGTCGCTCTGCGTTTCATCAAGGAAGACCCGTGGGAGCGCCTCAACCGCCTACGCGAAGCCACGCCGAACATTCTCTTCCAGATGCTGCTCCGCGCTTCAAATGCAGTGGGATACACCAACTATGCCGACAACGTCGTGCGCTATTTTGTGCAACAAGCGGCGAAAAATGGCGTCGACGTTTTCCGCGTTTTCGATTCCCTGAACTGGGTCGACAACATGCGCGTAGCAATGGATGCCGTAATCGAAACCGGTGCCCTCTGTGAAGGCACGGTGTGCTACACCGGTGACCTGTTTGACACAAAGCGCACCAAATACAACCTGAAATATTACGTCGACCTCGCCAAGCAACTGGAAAAGGCCGGCGCGCACATTCTCGGCATAAAGGACATGGCGGGTGTTTGCAAACCGCGTGCGGCACACGAGTTAGTGCGTGTTCTAAAGCAGGAAGTTGGTCTGCCGATTCACTTCCACACCCATGACACCAGCGGCATTTCCGCCGCCTCGGTACTCGCAGCCATCGATGCCGGCTGCGATGCCGTCGACGGTGCTCTCGATGCCATGAGCGGCCTGACCTCCCAGCCCAACCTCGGTTCGATTGCGGCCGCACTCCAAGGCTCGGCGCGCGACCCCGGCCTTGACCTGGCGTCCATGCAGTCACTTTCGCACTACTGGGAAGGCGTGCGTCGCGGCTACGCACCCTTTGAAGCTGACATGCGCTCGGGCACCTCCGACGTCTACAACCACGAAATGCCTGGCGGCCAATACACGAACCTGCGCGAGCAAGCCCGTGCAATCGGCCTCGAACACCGCTGGCCGGAAGTTTCAAAGGCTTACGCTGACGTTAATGTCCTGTTCGGTGACATCGTCAAGGTAACGCCCACCTCCAAGGTGGTCGGCGACATGGCGCTATTCATGGTCGCCAACGATTTGAAGCCCCAGGATGTCAGCGACCCGGCGCGCGAAGTCGCCTTTCCGGAATCTGTCATCTCGCTATTCAAGGGCGAGCTGGGCTTCCCCCCCAATGGTTTCCCAAAAACACTCGAACAAAAGGTGCTGCGCGGAGAAAAGCCAATGATCGGGCGGGCGGGAGAACATTTGCCAGAGGTCGATCTTACTGCCAAGCGCCGGGAGGCCGAGCACATCATTGGGCGCAAAGTCACCGATACCGATCTTGCCTCCTACCTGATGTACCCAAAAGTTTTCAAGGACTATGCCGAACATCGCCGCGAATACAGCGATGTTTCCCTGTTGCCGACCTCCGCCTTCTTCTATGGTCTGCTTGATCGAGAAGAGATTTTGGTCGATATCGACAAGGGCAAGGCACTGATCGTGCGCCAAACGGGTCGCTCCGACACCGTCGATGAAGAAGGCAGGATCAAGGTGTTTTTTGAAATTAACGGCCAACCACGTACCGTCCGTGTGCCCAAATCCAACCTTGCCGGCACCGTACGCAGCAAACCCAAAGCTGAAGAAGGTAATTTCCGGCACGTCGGTGCGCCGATGCCTGGCATGGTCGTTACCGTCGCCGTCAAAGTCGGGCAGAAAGTCATGAAAGGTGACCCGCTGCTCTCAATCGAAGCCATGAAGATGGAAACCATGCTGACCGCTGAACGGGATGCCACGATAAATGCAGTCCACGTACGTACGGGGGAAACCATTCATGCCAAGGATTTATTGCTGGAATTGACGTAACAGAGAACTGAGCGTCCCTCGGAAATTAGCCTGCCAAGGGTGACCTAAACTGGAGTCAGTTTAGGAAAGCAGGAAATGAAGATACCGAAGCAGGCATACACGACCTAGTTCAAGAAAAAAAATAGCGATCTCGTTGAATGGCACTGCATTTTCCCATGCACGGGGGCGCTCAGCAAAATGAATCCTCGCTATTCAACACAACTCAAATCGTTTAAATAGACCTAAACGCTATACTGGGTGCCACTTCCAACTGTTTAAAAAACATGACTACTCACACAATAAATTGGCAGAGTGCAGATTCGTACAGCGACATCCTTTTTCAAGTAGCAGAAGGCATTGCCAAGATCACAATCAACCGTCCGGAACGGCGCAATGCCTTCCGGCCGGAGACAGTTAACCAGCTAATTGATGCTTTCCATCGCGCCCATCACGATAACTCAATCGGTGCGATTATCCTGACCGGCGCCGGCACCGAGGCCTTCTGTTCAGGTGGAGACCAAACAGTACGTGGTGATGAGGGCTACCTTGATGAAGGCGGTACGCCGCATCTCAATGTTCTTGACCTGCAGATGCAGATTCGCCGTTGCCCGAAGCCAGTAGTTGCCATGATTGCCGGCTACGCTATTGGCGGTGGGCATGTACTGCATCTTGTTTGTGATCTGAGTATTGCCGCAGAAAATGCCCGATTCGGTCAGACGGGGCCTCGCGTTGGAAGTTTTGATGCGGGCCTTGGTGCTGGATTGATGGCACGGACGATTGGCATGAAAAGAGCGAAGGAAATTTGGCTTCTCTGCCGCCAGTACGATGCTGCCACTGCACTCGACTGGGGTTTGGTCAATGCGGTTGTTCCCATTCAAAAACTGGAAGAAGAAACAGTCAACTGGTGCCGCCAGATGCTCGAACTATCGCCGATGGCCCTGCGCATGATCAAGGCCGGTTTCAACGCCGACACCGATGGACTGGCTGGCATTCAGGAATTGGCAGGCAATGCTACAGGTCTGTTTTATATGAGCAAGGAAGGCCAAGAAGGGCGTAACGCCTGGCTGGAGCGCCGCCCGCCTGACTTTGGAAAATATCGCAAGCGACCATGAAAGTCGTAGCTGCCGAGTGGCTTCCCTACCGCCTACCGCTAAAACGTCCTTGGCAAACCAGCCAAGGTGTTTTGAAAGAACGGAGCGGGAGTCTACTAAGGCTTGAAACGAAGGATGGTCAAACTGGATGGGGAGATTGTGCGCCACTACCAGAGTTTGGCATCAACGAAACGAATGCAACCAGTTTTGCCGAAGAGTTAGCTCATCTTGATCTATTTTCACAAAAACTTGGCCAGCCTCTCAATAGCTGGTTAAGCAACACAGCAGCGGTAACGAGCGTTGCGGTCAACGCGAATTTAGGCAGTATTTCCGATATCAATCAAGGGCTCGTTGAAACAGCACTGAAAAATGGTTTTTCCATCCTGAAAATTAAAGTCGGCGTTGGTCACTGGCAAGATGAAGTCGAGCATTTACGACATTTATGTGATGGCCTGCCGCCTGGCGCAAGTCTTCGCCTCGATGCAAATATGGCGTGGTCAGAGGCTGAAGCAGGACTTTTTATCAGTGCTTGCACCCACCTGCCCATTGAAGGACTAGAAGAACCTTTGCGCCACCCATACCATGGTGGGTTAGCGAGGCTACAGTACCTGGCACCATTTCCAATCGCCATTGATGAATCTGTTCATCTCATTGATGGAGCGTTCTTTCATCACCCGCCGACAAGACGCCTGGTTCTTAAACCAGCCCGTTTTGGCGGCCTGCTCAAAACAATGGAAATTGCCTTGCGCGCCCAAGCCTCTGGCATTGAGTGCATCGTGACGTCAAGTCTGGAAAGCAACTGTGGACTGCTAGCCTGCGCTCATCTGGCAGCGGTCATTGGACCAAAGGCTGTTCACGGTCTTGGATCTGCCGAATGGTTTACCGAGAATACTAGTGAGGAAATAGAGGTACGGGATGGTCGCATGTTGTTGCCAACCTTGGCCGGACTAGGATTTTCACCTCATCCTGGCCATCAACTGTCACCATCACGCTTTAAAGGCTGAACTCCAAGCCATCGCCGAGCGAACCAAAATGGCAGCTCGGCCAGCAATCATTTTTCGGTCGTGTCGCCTGGATTAAAAGGAAACATAGTCCGCGTCTTGATTTGCAACTGGTCCTGCATCGACTGGAACATTTTATTGGACTGATCCATGTAGGCAGTCATCATGCTTTGCATCGCCGGCTGTTGAAAATTCAGGAATTGAGCCCAAAAGTCTGCCTGCATATGGCTGTTATCAGCATTGCCGTATCTGGAGCGTGATTGATCCTGAAACTTGCTCTGAAATTCAACAAAAGTTTTCATGTTGTTTTCGAGATACTTGCCCAGCATACCTTGCATCGTGCTGCCATAAAAACGCACGAAACCGGAAAGCAACTCACTAGAGAACATGGGCATGCCGCCAGATTCTTCTTCCAGAATAATCTGGAGCAGAATGCTACGTGTCAAATCCTCGCCACTCTTGGCATCAAGCACTTTGAAGACTTCGCATTTGAGGACCAATTCCTTGACATCACCCAAGGTAATGTAAGCACTTGTCTTCGTGTCATAAAGGCGACGATTAGGATATTTCTTGATCAGGCGTACCGGTTCCGACATGCAATGACCTTTAAACTATTTTGTGTGCAGTGCAACATTATAGCTCAAAAAACAGGCGCCCGTGGGCGCCTGTTTTTGATGCAATGCAAAAACTCAGCAAAAACTAATGCCGATCTTTGCGATTACTGGTAATACAACCCGCCGTTGATATTCATCGTTGCACCGGTCATGAATCCAGCGATATCGGAGGCCAGATAAGCACAGGCGCCACCGATTTCTTCCGGCTTGGCAAGACGCTTCATTGGCACGGTATCGATGATTGATTGCAGAACTTCCGGTTTGATCGCCATAACCATTTTGGTGGCAACATAGCCTGGACAAATGACGTTAACGGTCACGCCCTTGGCAGCCAGTTCAGCAGCCAGTGCCTTGGAGAAGCCAATCACGCCAGCCTTGGCAGCGGAATAGTTGGTCTGGCCAGCCTGACCTTTGACGCCATTGACTGATGAAATGTTGATGATGCGACCCCAGCCGCGTGCAGCCATCTTGGCAGACACTTGCTTGGTCATATTGAAGAGTGAAGTCAAGTTGGTGGAGATGACAGCATCCCAGCCATCTTTTTCCATCTTGGCAAACATCTTGTCGCGGGTGATACCGGCATTGTTGATCAGAATATCAACCGGGCCAGCAGCAGCTTCAGCTTCGGTAACCATCTTTTCGCAATCTTCCAGAGAAGACACGTCGCCAGCAACACAAACGAAATCCTTGAAGCCGGCTTCAGCCATTTCTTGCAGCCAAGCGTCCTTGTTATCGAATTGCGGGTGATAAGAGGCAACCACTTTGTGACCAGCCTTGGCCAGTTCCTGGCAGATTGCGGTCCCAAGACCACCCATAGCGCCGGTAACGAGAGCAACACGTTGCGTCATAGTTTTTCCTTCCTTTTTGTTGGTTTACAGCGGGGTAAAAACAGCGGTCAGTACATATGCTGGCCGCCATTGATGGAGATGTTGGCTCCAGTGACAAACGCTGCTTCGTCAGAAGCAAGGTAAACCACCAAGCCTGCGATTTCTTCCGGCTTGCCCAGTCGATTGACTGGGATTTGCGGCAGAATTTTTGTATCAAGAATTTCCTGCGGAATTGCCGTCACCATTTTAGTGCCAATATAACCCGGCGAAATGGTGTTCACCGTGACACCCTGCTTGGCAACTTCCAGCGCCAGCGCCTTGGTGAAACCGTGCATGCCCGCCTTGGCTGCTGAGTAGTTGGTTTGGCCGAAGGCACCCTTCTGTCCGTTAACCGACCCAACATTGATTACGCGACCCCATTTGCGTTCAATCATGCCGTCCATAACCTGCTTGGTCATGTTGAAAACCGAATCAAGATTGGTGTGGATAACAGCATCCCAATCCGCTTTGGTCATCTTTTTGAAAGTCATGTCGCGCGTAATACCCGCATTATTGACCAAGACGTCGACCGGGCCGACCTCAGCCGAAACGGTTTCCACACAGATACGTGCGGATTCAAAATCGGTCACGTCGCATGGGTAAGCCTTGAAGCCATAGCCCATGTTATTCATTGCTTTCAGCCAATCCTGAACCTTGGCATTGCCGGGCGAATAAGTGGTCACAACCTTATAACCCAAGGCCGCCAGCTTGACGCAAACAGCCTCGCCCAGCCCCCCCATTCCGCCAGTAACTAGTGCAACTCTCGGCATTTAAACTCCTCCAGTATTTTTATACAGCACGCTCTCTAACGTAGCGCCCGGGTGCCGGTTCGATCGGCTTGTATTTTGTATTGCCCAGCTTACGCGGCGCCCTTAGCTCGCCGGCCAGCGGTTTAAGCCAGGCAGACCAATCGTTCCACCAGCTTCCTTTTTTCTCTTCTGCTGCGGTCAACCAGGCTGCAGACTCGTTTTTCACATCCTCATTAACCCAATAGCTCCGTTTGTTCTTACTGGCCGGGTTGATAACACCGGCAATGTGCCCGGAAGCCCCCAGTACAAAACGCACGTCCCCGCCGAGAATACGGGTGCTCTCGTAAGCCGACTGCCAAGGCACGATGTGATCTTCACGTGTAGCAAGCAAATAGACCGGCATCTTGAGCGTGCCGAGATCAATTGGTTGACCGCACATCTGCAACCTACCGGGCACGCGAAGGCTGTTTTCAAGGTAAAGATTACGCATGTACCAACAGGCGAATGGCCCCGGCAAATTGGTTGAATCTGAATTCCAGTAAAGAAGATCAAAAGCTTGGGGCTTCTGGCCTTTCAGATAATTACTGGTCACGTAATTCCAGACAAGATCATTGGCCCGCAGCATGGAAAACGTGTTCTGTAGATCACTGGCCGGCAGCAGACCACCCTTGCCAATCGTTGACTCTCTGGCTGCCAGACCTTTTTCATCAATGAACAAACCAATTTCACCGGTGTCCGAAAAATCGAGCAAGGTGGTGAGTAGCGTCAGCGATGAAACGATATCCTCTCCGCGCCCTTTCAATACTGCCAGGGCAGAGGTCAAAATCGTGCCGCCCACACAGAAACCAAGGGCGTTTACCTGCTTGACCTTGCAGATTTCCTTGGCGACATGCAGCGCAGCAATCGGCCCATGCTCAAGGTAATCTTCCCAGGTCAGGTTCCCCTGCTCTTCTTTGGGGTTACGCCATGAAACCAGGAAAACAGTATTTCCCTGCTCCACCATGAAACGGATCAGGGAGTTTTCCGGTTGCAGATCCATCACGTAAAATTTGTTGATACAGGGAGGAACAACCACCAGCGGCCGCGTACCAACTTTGGGTGTGAGGGGCGTGTATTGAATGAGCTGCATTTGCTCATTTTCGTAAACGACAGCCCCTTCGGTTGTTGCAATGTTCTTGCCCACCTCGAACACCGATTCATCGGTCATCGAAATCCGGCCCTTCTCAAAATCCTTGACCAGATTATTGATGCCGTCAGTGATACTTTGACCTTTTGTTTCCAAGGCCAGCTTGATGAATTCCGGATTGGTGGCGGCAAAATTGGAGGGGGCCATTGCATCGGCAACCTGACGCGCCATGAAGCGCAGGCGATTTTTTTCCTTGTCATCGGCTGAGGGCATCAACTCAACCATTTCCTTGAGGAATTTTGTATTGAGTAGATAAGCCTGATGCGTGTAGTCGTAAATTGGACTCTCTCGCCACTCTGGCGCAGAGAAGCGACGATCACCAGGCTCTGGTGCAACTTTAAAATCTTGTTCCTGTCCCTGCTGTTTGGCCAGCATTGCCTGCCAAAGCGACATTTGCTGATCCATGAAGCTCTTCTGAAGGGCATTCAGCGCCTGCGGATCCACTGCAGGAGGCGGAGTGGCAGACTCTTGACTCCCTGACTTCCCCATGAATTCCATGAACTGCTGGGTGATATTTTGGCCAGCCTGCATAAACTGCATGGCAGAATCCAAAAATGCGTCGTTGTTATTAGGTCCCTGTGCCATGGGAAAACTCGTCTCTGTAGTTATGGGGTTTGAGTTTGAGGATTTTGCATACCGACTAGAGCAGTGTCAACGCATTTGCATGCATAATTATAGGCATGTATATCATCGCCATCGGTTGGCTCTACGTCACCGTTCTCATCGCCGCCAACGAACCCAGCATTGTCGCCGGCATTATCTCTTTTCTCTTTTACGGGCTGGTACCTTGCAGTCTGCTGCTTTGGATCAGCGCCAGCAAGGTGCGCCGCCAGCGCAAGGCCTATCAGGAATTACTCGCCAACCAGCGTCTGAACGATGGCAATGGAAGCGATACCGAGTCCAATCAGTAAAACCTGCTGGATCGTTGCTTTCAATTCGGTGCGTTTGTGCAAGCCGGGAATCAGATCTGCCACCGCGACATAAATCATGCTGGCTGCAGCCAGACCCAGTAGCGTGGGGATCATTTCCTGCATGTCAGAAAGTGCGAAGTAGGCCAACATGGCGCCAACCAGTGTGGCGAGACTGGATAGCAGATTGAAGGCCAGCGCCTTGGCCCTGCTGTATCCAGAATGCAGCAAAATCATGTAATCGCCGACCTCTTGCGGAATTTCATGAGCAATGATGGCCAAGGCTGTAACGATGCCGAGTTCGGTGCTTTCCAGAAATGCGGCGGCGATCAAAACGCCATCCACAAAATTATGGAAGGTATCGCCCACCAGAATGAGCAAACCGGAGCGCCCATGGTCATGAGTAGGTGCCTGTGCCTCGTGTGCCTCGCAGTGGTCGTGGTGGCAATGTCGCCATAACACCAGTTTTTCAAGTACGAAGAAAAACATGATGCCGAACAAGACCGTAGCCGCCATTCGGTGAGGTTCGCCATGCTCCAGGGCGTGCGGCAGGATTTCCAGAAAGGCGGCACCAAGCAACGCACCGATCGCATAAGAAATCAAGACGTTGATACGTTGCGCCCCGAAGGCTGTGCTAACTGCCGCCGCAGCCACAACGCTCAGGACGCCGCCAGCCAGTGACACAACAATGATCCAGGAAAGAGTGCTCACACGAGTTCGCTACTTTGGAAAGCCGCGGATTATACGCCTGACTATTGATCCAGCCAGATCAGGCTGGCCATGCGCCCGGTCACACCATCCCGGCGATAGGAGAAAAAACGTTCAGCCTCGGTAAAGGTACAAAAATCACCACCGCTGATTGAATTGACCCCCGCTGCCTGCAGACGCTGGCGGGCCAAGGTGTAAATATCGGCCAGCCACTTGCCGGAAGGTTTTGCATCAAAGGCAAGTGTGGCGGAGGGATCTTTATCGACAAAGGTGGCTCGAACCTCGTCGCCCACTTCAAAACATTTCGGACCAATAGCCGGCCCCAACCAGGCCAATAAATCGCTGGCCGGAACATCCATTTTCTTGATAGTCGCTTCGAGTACACCTGCGGCCAGACCACGCCAGCCTGCATGTGCCGCAGCCACCACCGTACCGGCCCGATCGCAGAGCAAGACCGGTAGACAGTCAGCAGTCATGACGGCGCAAACACTGCCTGGCAGACGCCCAATTGCAGCATCTGCCTCAAGCAAATTTGCTTCAAAATCAGCGTTGACCGCAGCGATGCCATGCACTTGCTGCAACCAGAACGGTTCTGCCGGCAACCGTTCGCGCAGCATTGCGCGGTTGGCGGCGACAAGCGCCGGTGAATCGCCAACGTGACTACCCAGATTGAAACTATCCCAAGGCGCAGGACTGCAACCGCCGGTGCGGAGCGTTTGCAGTGCCCGAACATTCGTTGGTGCCGGCCAGGCCGGAACCAACAGATTAGTCATTACGCAAATTTTCCACCAGGTCGCGCATATCTTCCGGCATTGGCGCCTCCCACTGCATCTTGAAGCCGGTGATCGGGTGCACCAAACCAAGACGAGTTGCATGCAAGGCCTGGCGGTGAAACTCTGGCAGCCGGGGACTTGGTTTGCCATAGACCGGGTCACCCACCAGCGGGTGGCGGATCGACAACATATGCACGCGAATTTGATGCGTCCGTCCGGTTTCGAGCGAGCATTCAAGCAAGGTGCAATAGGTAAATTTTTCCAGCACACGGAACCAGGTCAAGGCGGGCTTGCCGCCGCGATTTTCTGGCACGACCGCCATCTTGATGCGTTGTGTCGGATGACGGCCGATCGGCGAATCGACCCCGCCGTCGCGCTTCATTGAGCCCGAGGCCAGTGCCAGATATTGCCGACGAACCGTGCGAGCCTGCAATTGACGGACCAGATCGGTCTGCGCCTCAAGCGTTTTGGCTACGACCATCAGACCACTCGTGTCTTTGTCCAGACGATGCACAATGCCGGCCCGGGGGATTTGAGCAAGACTCGGCAGGTGGTGCAGCAAAGCGTTCATCAAAGTGCCGCTCCAGTTGCCGCTACCGGGATGCACAACGAGGCCCGCTGGTTTGTTGATAATGAGCAGAACCTCGTCTTCATAAACGATGTTGAGCGGTATATCTTCCGGCTGTTCGGGCAGGTCACGAGCATCCTGCGGCTCATTGACGAGCAGGAACTCGCCACCGTACAACTTGCGTTTGGGCTCAGTTTCACATTTACCATCAACCAGCACATGACCATCCCGCACCCAGGTTTGCATGCGGTTACGCGAATGTTGCGGCAAAAGCTCAGAGAGCACTTGATCAAGCCGTCGAGCGGCGCAGGCGTTGGGAACCGTCAGGTTATGCGGCTCAGTTCGGCTATAATCGCCGGAGTTTTCCATAGGATCTTTCATGATGCGAAGTTTAGCCGCATTCCGGCCTTTTCCTGCCCTCTTCAGCTGGCTGAGCGCAGTTATTGCTGCCATTTTAATCTCTGGCTGCGGTTCAATGAACAACACGCAGGACGAAACAGCCGGTTGGTCAGCTAGTAAACTCTATAGCGAAGCCAAAGACGCCCAAGCTGACGGGACTTACGACAAGGCGGCAAAATATCTCGAAAAGCTTGAGTCCCGCTTTCCGTATGGCCGCTATGCGCAACAGGCACAGCTCGAACTGGGTTACGTTTATTGGAAAGGTGGCGAACCGGGCTCCGCACTGGCTGCCTGTGATCGTTTCATTAAATTGCACCCGAATCACCCGGCGGTGGATTACGCCTATTACCTCAAGGGCCTGATCAATTTCAATGAAGATCTTGGCTTTGTCGGTTATATCAGCTCACAGGATCCGACCGAAAGGGATCCCCAAGCGGCGCGTGAATCCTTTGATGCTTTCAAGGAACTGATTGGCCGTTTCCCCAACAGCAAATATGCCCCGGATGCCACCCTTCGCCTTAAATACCTGATTAATGCCATGGCCTCCCAAGAAGTCAATGTGGCTTACTACTACCTGAAACGTGGCGCTTACATTGCCGCGGCGAATCGCGCCCAGTTTGCGATCAAGACTTACCCGCAAACACCCGCTGTGGAAGAGGGAATGTTCATTTTGCTGACCGCCTACGACAAAATGGGAATGAACGATTTGCGCGACGATGCTGACCGCGTCATGCGCCAGAATTACCCAAACAGCCGTTTTTACAAAGAGGGTCTGGAGCGCAAGACCGCCTGGTGGAAACTCTGGTAATCAACTGCCTTGCTTGATGGCAAGAATGGCTTGATTTCTTAGCGTTCTGAGCAGCGACAATTCATTTTCCGGGATAGAAATCCCACCCGGTTCATCCCGGTCGGCGTAGATCAACGCCACCGGGTTTCCCTTGATGTTGAGCGGGAATAGCACGAAAGAGTGCGCAGGTACCGCCTTTCGATACCATTCGGGAACACGTGCGGCAATCTTCGGATCATTAATATCACTGATCAGGATATCGACGCCTTTCGACGTCGCCGCATGAAAGATATCCGGGGTAAAACTCAAGGGAAAGCGGAATGCCTTGGCAACTTCGTTGGCGTTTGGCCCAAACCCGAAGCGCCCTTGCATGCAACCGGCCTTGGCATCGCGAATGCATAGAACAACCCGCTTGAAACCCATCGCACGGAACATCGTTTCCAGGATGATGCGCAGGATGTCATTGAGTTTAAACCCATCCACCAGCGTATTACTGATGTCCTGAATACCCGCGGTGAGGATCGCCTGAGCGTCGACAGCGTGCGCGGCATCATCTGCGGTCGTGCCATAGGGATCCGCAAGCTCTTTTTCCTTGAGCAGGGTCCCGTTTAGCGTATTTTCTTCATTCTCGGCGTTGACCGCATCATCGTCTCCGGCGGCGCCTTGAGCAAACTGTCGCATCTGTTTGCCAAAGGTGGTTTGCTGCATGTTGAGGTGAATGATTCGGGCGAAATCGGCAACCTCCTCAACCGCACGCTGCACGGTCTGCTGCACCGCCTTGGCATCAAGTGGAATGGCCTCGGCAAAGCGGAGCATAGTCTTTTTCATCTCTCGTTCGCGGGCTTCCGGTGTCGCTTGCGCAATCACGTCGCATAACTCGTTTGAGAAACTGGAAACGACGCGCAGGCGGTCCTCCTGCGTTACCGCTTTTTTAACCCGCCCCGCCGGTAGTTTACGCATCGTGCCCACTATCAGGGGCGGGAAACCCCACTGCTGAGCAATGGCAATCCCCATTTCCTCAAAGGAAATACCCAGCACCTGCATTGCAGCGGTATCTTCAGTACAGCCTTTCTGGGCAACCACGCGACGAATTTCATCCGACTCTTCGGGGAAATAAAATTGCGAGAGCAGGCGACCCAGGCTATGAAAAAGTGAGCAGATAAAAGTCTGTTCCAGATCACGCATTTGCGCGGTCGCGCTGATATCTTTGGCCAGAATGCCGGCCAGATTGGCCCTCAGAAAGTCTTCTTTGAGCTGGTTGGCATTGCTCTTGTTTTGCAAGTGCTCGAAGAGCAGTACGGTAATGGCAATATTGCGCACCGCCTCGAAGCCGAGCACGATCACCGCCCGAGAAACCGTGCTGATACTGCCGCCGCCAGCCGGCCGAAAATGGGCGGAATTGACCAGACGAAGAATCTTGTTGGTCAGCGCGAAATCCTTGAGGATGGTGCTGGAGAGCTTGGTAATACTCTCGGTTTCGCTATTCGCAATTTTGTTGATGGCGCTGACCGATTGAGACAAGGCCGGGAAATCACTTTTATGGCGCATGCGGCGAAGCAGGAAATCAAGCGTTGCCTGTTTGCCTTCCGGACTATTTTTCGCCTCTTCTTCCGGAGAGAGATAATTATCGATCGCCTCAATGAACTGAGCCGCAGTTTGGTAACGAACAGAAGGGTCGCGGGCCAGCGCCTTGTACAAAACACCGGTCAAACGCTCGTCGACCGCAGCACTGACCGGCAACCGGATATCCTCATTGGCAATGCGGTGCATGGTCTGAAAAATATTGCCGCTTTCAACCGCACGCTGGCCGGCCAGCATTTCAAACAGAATCAGGCCGGCCGCGAAGATGTCTGTGCGCTCGCCAATTTCACGCCGCTCAATGTATTCGGGTGCCATGTAAGCCGGCGTGCCGGTGTATTCCTCCATGCTCTCGCTCGGCGAATCAACGCGGGCAGCAATGCCGAAATCCATCACCCGGGGCATGCTTTTTTCATCGACCAGAACATTCGACGGTTTCAGGTCACGGTGAATGATACCCAGCGCATGAGCATGGGCAACGGCATCAAGGATGGGCCGCAAAATGGTGGCCGCGTTACCGGGTGAAAGCGCCCCACTCTGGCGCAAAAATTCGGCGAGATTTTTCCCCGGCACATATTCGAATACCAGGTAGAGATCACCGCCCTCCTCGCCGGCTTCAAAAATCGGCACGATATTCGGGTGGCGCAATTTGCTGACCGTGCGCGCCTCATCCAGCAGCACCTTGTTCTGCGCCAAATCGGGCTTGCTGAAGTGAACCGTCTTGATGGCAATTTCGCGTTGCAACTGCGGGTCAAAGCCCAGGTAAACCGTACTCTGGGCACCGCGCCCTAATTCCCCACGCACATCAAAACGGCCGATTTTTTTACTCATTATTTTTCTTCTATGGGTTCAATCCAGAGCAGACCGGGAACACCGTTGGCGCCCCCATAAACAATTGCATTCTGCCCAAAATCATCGGCTAGCGCACAAGCGTCTTCCAGCGCGATATCGGACACAAAACAACTTTCCTCAAGCAGGCCACTATCGTCATCCGGCACGTTTTCACCGGCATACGGTTCATAGTTGCCCTCAAGCAAATCACACTCCAGTTGTGATTGGCGTTCGGCATTCTTGGCAGCATCAACCCGCTGCGAACCCGGGTTGTATGCTGAAATAATTGCATAGTTCGCACAACCCGCAGTCTCGAGCCAACAGTTCAGCGTTTCATTGACTTGCCCAATCCGCAAATCCGCAAACCCGCCCGGCAGAAAAACCCGGTAGGTTGTCGCACGGTACGCCGTTTCCAGTTCAGTCGTCTTCGCCATCTAAATCCGTTACCCCAATCAAGTTTTCCGATTCACCCACCGGCAGGGCTTCAACTTCTTTCAGCCGGCGTGATAGCTGGCGCGTCCGGGTTTCTGCCTTGCTGATGCTGTTGCTTGCTTCATCCAGTTTTTTCTTGGTGTGCGCCAGCGCTTCGCCAAATTTGCCGAATTCAGTTTTCACGGCACCGAGGACTGCCCAAACTTCCGCTGAGCGCTGCTCGATCGCCAGTGTCCGGAAACCCATTTGCAGGCTATTGAGCAGCGCCGCCAGCGTCGTTGGCCCGGCCAGGCTAACCCGGAAGTCGCGCTGCAGGATTTCAGCCAGCCCCGGCCGGCGCAGCGCCTCGGCGTACAAGCCTTCGATCGGCAAATAGAGCAGGGCAAAGTCGGTGGTATGGGGCGGCGAAACATATTTGTCGCGAATGCTCCTGGCCTCGTTTTTCAAGCGCATTTCAATGGCTTTTGCCGCCTCTTCAACGGCCGCCGGATCACAACGGTCCTGGGCATCAAGCAAACGCTGATAGTCCTCAATCGGAAACTTGGCATCAATCGGCAGCCAGACCACCGCGCCATCCCCCTTGCCGGGTAAACGAATGGCGAAATCGACCCGCTCATTGGTATCCGGTCGGGTCGCGACATTGGCCGAAAACTGATCGGCCGTCAGTAATTGTTCCAGCAAGGCGGATAGCTGCACCTCGCCCCAGGTACCGCGTGTCTTGACGTTGGTCAGTACCCGTTTTAGGTCGCCGACGCCTGCCGCCAGTGTCTGCATTTCCCCAAGGCCACGGTGCACCTGCTCCAATCGCTCACTGACCATCTGGAAGGATTGCCCAAGCCGCTGCTCCAGCGTTGCGTGCAATTTTTCGTCGACGGTGCGCCGCATTTCCTCAAGTTTGGCCGAGTTATCAACCTGAATTGCGGTCAACCGGCTTTCAACGCTTAATTTAAGGCGCTCGAAACGCTCGTCGAGGCCGAGTGAAAAGCGGTTCAATTCGCGAGCAAAAGCTTCCAGTCGTTCAGCTTGCAAAGTGCCAAACTGCCCGACTTGCGTTGTCACTGTCTGACTGAGCAGGTTCGACGAGTGCGCCCGCTCATCACGATCACGAAACGCTTCCTCGGCATCCTCCCGCCGCCCGCGCGAGAGTTCCTCACGCAGCTCGCGCTCCAAGCGCACCATGCCTTTTTCCTGCGCCTCCTGCAAAGCGCGGAAGCGCATTTCATCGTCACGCCCGTTCTTGCCGCGCAGCAGCATGACTAGCTGCAGCAGAATGACAACCACCAGGCCCGCCAGTAAAAGCAGGCTCATTGTTTGGCCCATCAGCGGCCTACCTTAGCGAAAAGTCAGCGCGCATGGCGCTGGCTTTTTCGTCAGCCTCAGACTTCGGGGGAAGCAGAAAAATCCGTTCTACCGGCACCTTGCCCGGATCGATCAGCCAGGCCTGGATATTTTCTGCCCGCTGTTTCGCCAGTTGACGGATATCGTCTTCAGTGACCTGGAGATTGGTCAACATCAGTTTTTCCATTTCTTCAACCGGCAGATCCTTCTGCAAGCCAACGACGTTGCGCGGCTTGGGAAATTTGGCTTCCTTGTAGGCGCGTGTCAGATAAATTTTGTACTCTTCCGGCGCAATTTGAATGCTATCCAGCGAGTCACCTTCATCACCTTTTTTCAGGGTTTCCTTCAGCTTTTGAGCCTTCACCGCACGCTCCAGCGCCACCCGCTTGACACCCTCCTTATCGGCTTCTGGATCAGCCCGTCCAGTAATTTCGAGCTTCAGCGCGGCGCGTTCGTTCAGTGCCTTGGCCAGCACTTCCAGCTTTTTACTCCCAGCTTCGTTGATCGTCGCTCGACCGGGAGCAAATTCGACATGGGAAAGCTCCTCGCCACCACCAAACATTGATCCCAGCAAGGCAAACGGCGAGGTCACTGCCTTGACGAAAAGGTTGCCGATCACCTTGAAAATCAATCCGCCAATCGAGAATTGCGGATCATCCAGCGAACCGGAGATCGGCAAATTGAGATCGATTTCGCCACGGTTATTCTTCAGGAGGGAGATCGCCAGATTGACCGGCAGCGACGTTGCGGTCGGACTTTCAACCTTCTCGCCAAAGGTGAATTGATCAATAAACAAGCGGTTTTCTGCGGTCAACTGATTATTTTCCAGTTTGTAGGCAAGATTGAGTGAGAGCTTCCCCTTCTCGATGTTGTAACCGGCATATTTGCCGGAATACGGCGAAAAACCAACCAGATCAATCCCCGTCACATCGGCCTTGATATCGAGGTAAGGCTTGGCTGCCAGCGGGTTCAGCTTGCCGGCAATCTGCACCGGTGCGGTATTGGCGTAGCTCCCCCGCAGCTCCAGATCCGCGACGCTGTCTGCTGCCGAAGAAAGGCCGGTGATGCGGCCGCCGAGTTTGCCCACATTGACGGTGTAATTCGGTTTAACGAAGAAATCCGAAAAGTTGACCGTGCCATTCTGCAAGGTGATTTTGGCAATTTTGATGGGAATGAGTGGCTTTTCAACCGCAGCCACGGAGGGCGTAATTACCGCCGTTTGTTCCCCGGCACTGGAACTAGCCGCTTTCTCCACCACTGGCGCGGATTCACCGGCCGGCTTACGGACAATATCCTGCACATTCAGACGGCCCGTTTCGCTCAAAATCAGCTTGGAATAGAAATCCGACAACGCAATTTCACCCACATTGATTGCCAAAGGCGCCAGGCGGAAATCAATCCCACCCAGAAACAACGACTTCCATTTAAGGAAATCAGCACTCTTTTCCTTGTCGACCGCAAGCAAGTCGCCCACCGTCACCGACCCCTTGTAGGCGGCCTTCAAACCATCCTTGTCGATCCGCGCCGTGGCCTCACCTTTGTTGGAAACCTGTCCACGCGTCAGCGCAATCGTTACGTACTCGGCAAAGTAAGGCTGCAAGGGCAACAAGGGAATAGCGATCGTTTCAACTTTCACCGCCAGATCGAGCGGGAAGACTTGCACACTACCCTCAACACTCAAACTACCCTTGTTGTTGATCTTGCTCTTCAGCGAAATCCTGCCTTTTTTTCCCGGCTCGTTGGTGAGATTTTCACCGTGCAGGTTGAAGCCATCCAGCGATTGCGCGGCGGCGGGTTGAGTCGAATTATCCTCAAAGCGAAATCCGAGATCCTCGATATTCAATTTGGCGACGTTGCCGATCCACGGCCGCTCATCCTGAATTTTGGCGTCTGCCGCCCGAATTGTTTTTAACAGCGGCGAACTAACCCACTCAATCTTGCCCGCCTTGTTGCGCACCATGCGGGCGCGCGTCTGGCTATTGGTTACTTCGGCGATATCGATCCGGTGTGCCGGCAAATCAACACGGATGCCCTTGACCAGCATTTTTTCCACCCGGAAGCGATCGCCAAGATCGACCTGGTAGCTCGCCTCGCTGATCTCAATCGGCTCAACCAATGTGCTATCGAGCTTGCCGACGACCACCTGCAGATGACGCAACTCCCCCGCGACTGGCGACAGGTTCGATTCATCCTTCCAGCGAATCAGGCCATTGCTCAAGGCAAACTCGTTGAGCGACCAGACCAGCGGCTTGGCGTTTGCCGGTGCCGGCGGCGCCTCTTTTACCGCAGGTTTAGCCAGCTTTTCAGCCAGTACCAGCACGTTGAATTCACCCTGACGATTGACCGACAGCGTCGCATCCAGACCATCCAGCGCAACGCGCTTGACCGCGATTTTCTGGTTGATCAGGTCCGCGTTCTCCAGATCAACGTCGAGCCGCTTCCAGCCGACCAGCGGCAAACCATTGCTCTCGGCCAGCGCCAGGCCGGAAATATGGGCGCTACCGATCACGCTCAACGAAAAAACCTGGTCGGATAATTCCTTGAAGACGACTTTCAACTCCGAATCCAGCGTGCCGGCATTCAGTCGGACCGGCACAGACTCCGGCAGATAAGGCTGCAAGGCAGCCAGATCAAAGCGGTCCAGATCGAGATCGAGCTCACTTTCATGGGTGTTTGCAAAGGGCTTGCTTCGCCCCTTCAAAGCCAGCGGTGAACCGTTGAAATTGGCTGAAAAGCTAGGTTCAACCAATATTTCCACCTGATAGGGCAAATTTGAAACGAAGGGCAGTGCCAGATTAACGTCACTGATTGTGTGAACCTTGCCCTTGGGCTGGTCATCGAATTCGATCTTGCCGCCAATCAACTGAATATTATTCACCGAAAAATGAGGCAGTTCACTCGGTGGTTCATCCTTGGGCTGCATCCATTTATCAAGCAAATCGGAAATGTCGTAGCGCCCTTCGGATACGCGCGCGATGGCCAGCCGCAAGCCCCGCAGTCTGACTTCATCAACCACGGCAGCCAGTTTGAAGATGGAGGCTGATGACAGATTGACGAATAGCTCATCGAAACCCGCGACTTCCTTGCCGCCCTCGGCCTTGATCGACAGACCACTGATCTGGGCCGATAGCGCGTAAGGGCTGATGTCGATTTTTTCGATACTGACTTCGCGCTTCAACTCCTGCGAAAGTTGCTTGAGCAGAATGGATTTAATCAGTGGCGGCGCCGCGAAATAACCCAGCAAGCCAAAAAGCAAAAAGATCCCCACCAGCCAAATGGCAATTCGCTTGCCACGAGACGATTTCAGTGTGGAAATGATTGCCGCTTGCTCTGCCATGTTAATCTGCCCTTAGAATTTAGCTTTTACCAAATTTATCACAATGGACCCGCTCAAAACGCGGCTAAAATGCATGCAATGGCTCATTAACGATATAAAGAACGCACTGGCCCAGCTCGGGCGCTGGCAAACATGGCTGGTCATTGGGCTGATCAGCCTCTTTGCTCTGCTAGCCTACCTTATCAGCGGTTTTGCTTTCAAAACTGATGCGATTCTGATGTCGCTCCGCCATACTGCCGGTGCATGCCGGGAAATGACCAATGGAATTATCATTTTCATGTTCTGTGGAATGATCTTTTTCTTATTTACCTGTTTGCTGACCTTGGGCGAATTTCAGCAGTATTTCCAGTTCAAACAACGCTCAGCCCATCATCAGGCGCGCCGAGCGCTGATCGGTGGTATCCGATGGGCGATTTGTGCCGTCGCCCTGGCGGTTGGATCACTGATTTTCTTTAACTCATATTGTCGTTAGATCATGGCCAAGAAATGTATCTCGATCGTAATCGTTGATGATAACGACATGATGCGCAGCATCCTGCGGAGCATGTTACGAGGCGATGTCTACGAAGTCATCGGTGAAGCCCGGAATGGGGTTCTGGCTGTTGAAATGGCTGGCCGGCTCAAACCGGATATTGTTTGCCTTGATGTGATCATGCCAGAGAAGAATGGCCTCGATGCACTGTGCGAAATCAAGGTCGCAAGACCAGAAACCGAAGTGGTAATGATCACCAGCAATGCTGACCCGGAAACGGTTCAGGAATCAATCCAGAACGGCGCCAGCGGTTTCATCATCAAACCTTTCAACGCCGCCCGCATCCTCGATACGCTGGAAAAAGTCGCTCTCCGAATTCGCCAGCAGCCAACCTAAAAGTTATTTCGCCAGCCGCGAATGGCGCTGAAGATTGCGGTTTTTGAACGGTTGACCGCAGCATGCTGCAAGCCGGCGTCAATCACGGCGGGCTCGGCACAGCGCAGGAACGGGTTGGTGGCTTTTTCTTCGGCCAGTGTTGAGGGCACGCTAGGCAAGCCCACCGCCCGCAAAGCGGCGACCTCCACGACTCGCTGCTGCAGCGCAGAATTCTCTGGCTCGACGGCGAGCGCAAAGCGCAGATTGGCCTCGGTGTATTCGTGGGCACAGTAGATTCTGGTGTCGTCGGGCAGGTTGGCAATGCTGTCGAGCGAGGCTGACATTTGCGCTGGCGTCCCTTCAAACAAACGGCCGCAACCGGCACCAAACAGCGTATCCCCACAAAAAAGCGCACCCGTTGCATGGTAGGCAAGATGGCCCAGGGTGTGGCCAGGAACCGTCATTACGACAACACTTTGGCCGAGCACATCAATGCTTTCGCCACCGCTCAAAGGGCGAGTAACGCCTGTGATAGACTCCCCGGCCGGGGCAAAAACCTCCACCGGATAGCGCGCTTTCAGCTCGGCAACGCCGCCTTGGTGGTCAGCATGGTGATGCGTGATCAGGATGCCTTCGAGCCTCAGACCGTCGGTTTCCAGCCTGGCCAGCACGGGCGCTGCATCGCCAGGGTCGACGACGAAAGCGCGGTTGCCTTGCGTCAGCAGCCAGATGTAATTGTCTTTGAATGCAGGAATGAGTGAAATTTTGAACATACCGGAACTATCAAGTCAGCGACGCCGGATGTCAATTCCCGGACTCGACACCTGGCTGAATTCGGCGCAGGGCTGTTACGTCATGGGCTGGGAGCAGCGCAATCTGGACGCCGCGGTGGCCGATGTTTTTGGTTTTAATGCCTTGCAACTCGGCCTGCCGCAGTTTGATTTTCTGCAGGCCAATCGCATTCCGTTACGCCAGAAAGCAGGCGACTCCGGCGCCGTTGATGCACTTTGTGATCTTGTCGCCCTGCCCTTCGCCTCGCAAAGTATCGATCTCGTTGTTTTGCCCCATGCGCTGGAGTTCAGCGATGATCCGCACCAGATTCTGCGTGAAGTTGAGCGCATCCTTATTCCGGAAGGTCAGGTCATCATTACTGGTTTCAATCCTCTCTCGCTATGGGGATTGAAAAGACGGATCAATCGTTCCGGCAATTTCCCCTGGCATGGCAGCTATCTCTCGATGAGGCGGCTCAGGGATTGGTTAAAACTGCTTGGTTTTGAGGTTGACCGCGGCACACTGGGCTGCTTCGCGCCCCCCTTCGAGCAGCAGCAATGGTTGCAACGCTGGCCGGTGATTGAAACCGTCGGTGAACGCTGCTGGAACTTTTCCGGGGGGGTTTATATGCTGCGCGCCATCAAGCGTGTGCACAGCATGCGTTTGATTACCCCAAACTGGAAAAAGAAGCCGGTACGCGCCGCAGCGCTGCACCCAATGGCACAAAAGGAAAGTAATGACAATTGAAGAAACGGTAGAGATTTTCACCGATGGCGCCTGCAAGGGGAACCCCGGCCCTGGCGGCTGGGGAGCGATCCTGCGCGCTGGGAACAAAGAAAAAGAACTCTGGGGTGGCGAGAAAGCAACCACCAACAACCGCATGGAGCTGATGGCTGCGATCCGCGCCATTGAGGCGCTAAAGCGCCCGATTAACGGGAAGATTTATACCGATTCGCAATACGTCCTGAAGGGCATCAACGAGTGGATTCACGGCTGGAAGCGCAATGGCTGGAAGACAGCGGATAAAAAACCGGTCAAGAATGCCGATCTCTGGCAATTGCTCGATGCCCAAGTCAAACAGCACAAACTGGAATGGATCTGGGTCAAGGGTCACAACGGCCACCCGGAAAATGAACGCGCCGATGCGCTGGCCAATCGCGGCATCGAAGAATTGGCGAGTTGAGAAAGCGAACGAAGATACGACAGAGGAAACAACATGCGACAAATCGTTCTCGATACTGAAACCACCGGCCTCGACCCGCGTCAGGGGCACCGCATCATCGAAGTTGCCTGCATTGAGATGGTCAATCGCCGGTTAACCGGCCGCCATCTGCACAAATACACCAATCCGGAGCGGGAAATCGATGAGGGCGCCCAGGCGGTGCATGGCATCACGCTTGAGTTTCTTGCCGACAAGCCAAAATTTGCCGACATTGTCGATGAGTTCCTGGAGTTCATTAACGGTGCCGAACTAATCATTCACAACGCGCCCTTCGACCTTGGCTTCTTGAATGCCGAACTGCGTCGTCTCGACCGCGTGCCGGTTGAAACAGTCTGCAATCGCGTCACCGATACGCTGAAGATGGCCAAGGAGTTGCATCCGGGCAAGCGCAACAACCTGAATGCCTTGTGCGATCGCTACGAAATCGACAACTCCAGCCGCACCCTGCACGGCGCATTGCTCGACACCGAGCTGCTGGCTGACGTTTTTCTGGCCATGACGCGGGGTCAGAACACTTTGATGATCGAGCCGGATGCCGAGGCTCGCCCGCAACTGGAGGCGGATGGTTCGGTGCGCGAGCGCAAGCCGCTGTTGGTCCGGCGCGCCAGCGCAGATGAACTGGCCGAGCACGACCGCGTACTCGGCTTGATCGACAAGGCCTCGAAAGGCGCTTGTCTCTGGTTGCCGAAAGCTGAGCCAGTCGTTTGATTCGATGCCGGGATGGCGCGGCAAGCCATCCCGGCGACCTGCTTAAGTATCGGCTGAAATCAACCCTTGCCGCTCGCCGGCTTGACGGACTGATGCCGTAGCCCCGCTTTGCCTGCCCCCCCTCTAGCCCTCCGCTAGCCCGCGCTCTTGCCGACCAACGCTCGCACTAGCCACCTGTCTTACCGCCTCACCGCGATACCTGCGAACCGGTAGTCCGGATTACGCGAAATCGGTATTTGCCGGGGTTTTGGCGCGCCCTATAGTTTCGGTGATGCCAAAACCTGCAACACACACTCCGGTTATCTTCAGTCGCTTCACCTACTTGCCGGCATCCGGTTTTTGCCTTTTTTGGGCGTTGACCGCAGCAATCGAAATACCCGTCCCAGTCATCGCTGCAAACCTCGAATAGCACCCCACAAGAGCCTGCAATGAGAGCGACATGACGTCTAAAACAATTACCTTTCACGAAACGGCTCGAAGCAGTATTGCCCGCGGGGTGAATACCCTGGCTGATGCCGTTGCCCTGACCTTGGGGCCGCTGGGTCGCAATGTGATTTTGCCGCGGCCTCATGGGCAGTGCTTGGTCGCCAATTCGGGCATTGTCGTCGCCAGGGAAATCGAGCTTGATGACCACCTCGAAAACATGGGCGCGGCGATGGTCAAGGAAGCCGCGAGTAAATCATCCGAAATGGCCGGGGATGGAACGACGACGGCAACCGTGCTGGCCCGGGCGATTGTTCGCGAAGGCTTGAAATATGTGGCAGCGGGGATCAATCCGCTCGAGCTGAAACACGGCGTCGATCTGGCAGTAACGCGCGTCGTCGAAGGTTTGAAAGCCTGCTCGCAACCCTGCGTGACTAAGGACGAAATGGCGCAGGTAGCCACCCTTGCCGCGAACGGGGATGCCACGATCGGCGAATTGATTGCCGAGGCGATGAGCCAGGTCGGGCCGGACGGCAACATCAGCATCGAGGATGGCCATCACTTGGAGAATGAACTCTCGGTGGTTGACGGGATGCAGTTCGAGCGCGGGTACCTATCGCACTATTTCGTCAATAACCGGGAGCGGCAACTGGCAGTTCTGGAAGATGCCTGCGTGCTGATTTGCGATGCAAAACTTTCGGGCATGGCTGAACTTCTATCGGTGATGGAGAGGGTCGCCCAGGAGAAAAAATCACTCTTGGTCATTGCCGAAACGGTCGAAGGTGAGGCGCTGGCGAGTCTGGTGGTGAACAGCCTGCGCGGTTCGCTCAATGTCGTGGCGGTCAAGGGGCCGGGCATCGGTGAATACCGTCAGGCAATGCTTCAGGATATTGCCACCCTGACTGGGGGCACGCTGATTTCCAGTAGCCTGGGCGTGGATCTGAAGCAAGTCGGCCTTGAACATCTGGGTCACGCCAAACGGATCGAAGTTTCAAAGGATCACACCACCATTATTGGCGGTGCCGGTAATCCAGAGGCCATTCAGGCGCGTCTCAGGCAGATTCAGGCCGAGGTCAAGACGGCGAAAAGCGAATACGTCCGTAAAAAGCTGCAGGAACGTGCCGCCAAGCTGGTCGGCGGTGTGGCCGTCATCCGTATCGGTGCCGCCACCGAAGCCGCGCTGAATGAAAAACGAAGCCGTATGGAAGATGCGATGCGGGCAACCCGGGCGGCGGTGGATGAAGGCATTGTGCCCGGAGGCGGTGTAGCGCTATTGCGGGCACGCAAGCATATGGCGGGGTTAAGTGGCGCCAATCAGGATCAGCAAGCCGGCATCAATATCCTCTTTCGGGCGCTCGAAGAACCCTTGCGGCAGATTTTGATCAATGCCGGCATCGAACCTTTTGTCATCATCGCCAAGGTCGCCGCCGGGCAAAATGCTTTCGGCTATAACGCCGCTACCGGTGGTTATGGCGACCTGCTAAAAATGGGCGTGATCGACCCGGCACGGGTGACGCGTTGCGCCTTGCAGAATGCGGCGTCCGTTGCCGGCGCAATTCTCAGTATCGGCGTGACGATTTCAGCTGAATCCTGGGCCGACAATGGGATACACGACGCGGCACTCGCGCATGGCTAGCCCCTATCTAATGATGGACCTGATCATCAAACCAGCCATCCGGCCCCCGGTGGCACAACGCTCAAGCGCCGGGCGCCTGCTGAATTTCGCTGCCCAGCCCTCGGCCGGCTGCCTTGATCCGCTCACGCAGCCGACCGCCAGCTTTCGCTTTTACGCCGAGTTGAATGATTTTCTGTCGCCAGTTCATCGCAGGCGGACGTTTGCCGTCAGATGCGCGCGGGCATCGACCGTCAAGCACATGATCGAAGCGCTCGGCGTACCGCATACCGAAGTCGATCTGATCATGATCAACGGCGAATCGGCAAGATTCAACCAACGCCTGCGGGATGGCGACCATATCGCCGTCTATCCGCCCTTCGGCACGTTCGACATATCACCGCTGCGAGTGGTACGCGAGCCACTGCCATCGCCCATTCATTTCATCGCCGACGCCCATCTGGGTGGTCTGGCGCGCCGGCTCAGAATGGCTGGTTTCGACACGTTTTATCGCAACGATTTCGAGGATGGCGAGATCGCCGAAATTGCCGGGCAGGAAAATCGCGTTGTCCTGACCCGTGACCGCGACCTGCTCAAGCACCGCGTCATTACCCACGGCTGCTATATCCACACGACAAAACCGCCGCAGCAGTTCTACGAAGTCATGCTGCGGCTTAATCTTGCCGCGCAGCAACGGCCCTTTACGCTATGCATGGAGTGCAACCAGCCTTTACGGCCGGTTAGCAGGGATACAATTTTTGAAAGCCTGCCGCTTTCAGTACGCACCAACCCTGACTACGTGAAATTCACCACCTGCGATTCCTGCGGCCGGGTTTATTGGAAAGGCTCGCATTGGCAGCACATGGCAGAACTCTTCAGCGCCTCGGCACCACCGGAAAACGCTTGAAGTCATGGCTGACTGGCAACGCTTGCCAAACATCGCGGATACGCCAAGGAAAAAACCAGCACTACGGATTGCGCTTCCCGGCACCTCGCTTCAACGCAATCCCGATGCATTCAATGGAAACCGCGAATCCCATGATCAGTAGGCCAATCCAGTTTTCTGGTGCCAATAGCTGCAACAAAATACCCATACCGAGAAGACTGGCAGCGGCGATCTTTCTGAATGTTGAGCTTTTCATCTTGCGGCATGCCAAGCCTGAGGCTTGATTAAAGCGGGCGGACGTTGATACCCCGTTGGTTGGGTGTATTTGCTGAAATGCCCGGCGATAGCGGCGCCACATTTCGGACAGGCACCTTGGGAAGTCAGGTCGTAACGGCAGATTTCGTACCAGTCGCGAACGATCAACGCCTGCTCGCACGACGGGCAAAACGTTGTATCGCCCTCCATGTCATGCACGTTGCCGGTATAAACATAGTGCAGGCCGGCATCAAGGGCGATACGGCGTGCCTTGCTCAGCGTGGCGTGGGGCGTCGGCAAGACATTCTGCATTTTCCATTCCGGGTGGAAGGCGCTGAAATGCAGGGGCACGTCGAAGCCCAACTCTTGGGCGACCCATGTCGCCAACTGGGCAATCTCGGCATCCGAATCGTTGTAGCCGGGAATCAGCAGCGTGGTGATTTCCAGCCAGCAATTGGTTTCATGATGAACGTAGGCCAGCGTGTCCAGCACCGGTCGCAGGTGTGCGCCGGTCAGCTTGTGATAAAAATCGTCGGTGAATGCCTTCAGGTCGATATTGGCCGCATCCATTTTGGCGAAAAACTCGCGGCGCGGTGCGTCGTGCATATATCCGGCGGTTACGGCAACGGTCTTCAGCCCCCGGTCGTGACAAGCGTCCGCAGTGTCGAGCGCATATTCAAGAAAAACAACCGGATCGTTATAGGTGAAAGCAACGCTCTTGCAGCCGCTCCGCCGCGCCGCCTGGGCGATTGCCCTGGGCGTCGCTTCGTCCATCAGACTGTCCATCTCGCGCGACTTCGAGATATCCCAGTTCTGACAGAACTTGCAGGCCAGATTGCAGCCGGCAGTGCCAAACGAAAAGACGCTGGAACCGGGATAAAAATGATTCAGCGGCTTTTTTTCGATCGGATCAATACAGAACCCGGAGGAACGCCCGTAGGTGGTCAGCACCAATTGATCATCAGCCCGGCCCCGGACAAAACACAGCCCGCGCTGGCCCTCCTGAAGGATGCAGTCACGCGGGCAAAGGTCGCACTGGATGCGCCCATCGTCGAGCCTGTGCCAGTACTTCGCCGGATGGCGCTGGTCGATGCCAATCTTTTCGTCCATTGCTGACAATTCCTTTTTAGGTTGCTGCGACGATCAATCTGCCCGGGAAATCTGGGTTTTTCGGTTTTTTCCCTGGTTCCGTGCCTGCTGCTTGGGTGGTGTTGGTGGGGGTTCTTCTTGTTCGCTGTGCGGTTGGTTGGGTTTTTCTGGGAATAGCTTTGTGGTGGAACCTTGGTGATACGGCCGGATTTTTTATTTGGCGGGTTTTGGTCTTTTTTCCCCCGTCCTGATTTTGTTGTTTGGGTGTTTCTTTTGGGTTGGGGTTTGTTTTTTTTTCAGCTTGCCGGCAGATCGTCTGGCCGGGGTTTTAAAGAATTTGTGCCAGCGCCACGGTTCAGGTCTGACGCAAAATACCGCTCAGAGTCAGGCATTACGCAAAATACCGCTCACAATCAGGTCGACCGCAGCATCCGGGCTCAGCCCCCGCGCCATCAGGGTTTCCAGTTGCTGGTGATCAACGCTGCCGATCGCCGCTTCATGCGTCACTTTGGCCTGGGGATGGCTCACCTTGACCATCGGGTTGGCACTCACCCTGGCGCGATCCCGGACAATTTCCATACAGTCGACATGCCCCCGCGCGCCGGCAGCATTGCCTTCGGTCATGCCGATTATTTCGGCGACCGCATCATCCGTCGCCGCGATGCGCGACTTGATCAAGCCCCGGGCATTGGTGCCGGAAAGGACCAAGCGCTCACGAATGCGAATCTGATCGGTACCGCGGCCATAAACCTTGCTGGTAAATTCGGCGACAGCGTTTTCACCGACATCAACGTCGTAATCAATATCCAGCACACCTACCCGGCCACTGATCAACGAAAAATCCGAGAACATCCGGGCGTCGCGGCCAAGGTGAATGGTGGCCGTCGGGCGAACATCCATACCGCCGGAATCGCCATGAAAATGGCTTTCCGTGTAGCGCAGTTCCGCCCCGGTGCCAATCGTAAAATCAGCCTGCATCTGGTGGCTGGCCGAGCGCGGTCGGGTAAAAAGACAATGCGCAATGAATGACGCTCGTGAATTGGGCTCAAGCCAGACCGCAAGCCTTATTTTCTGTTCGCCGGTTGGCTCGAACAGGCCGAGGCAAAGATGGACGGGCTGCTCGACATTGACCCATTTGCGAACAATCAGATTGACCCGAATCTCACCATCGACTCTGGCCGCCGTCAGGTTAATACCCGGTATTTCATGCAGACTGACCACGTCCTGCCCATAAGCCACAAGATGGGCGGTATCGTTGGCCAGCAGGGGCTTTGGATCGACGCCGGCCACCCGCATCGCTGTCATCATCGGCTGCAGGTCACGCAGCATCGGCGCAATCTCCATTACAACGAATACAGGAGCGGCCGCGATAGTGCTGCGCGACATCCGCCGGCGAGCCGCTGAAGACAATGCGGCCGCCGCACAATTGCGAAGCCCGGTCGGCACAAGCGGCGAGATCCTCCTGATGCGTAATCAGCAGCACCGACGAGCCGCCTTGCCGCAAGGCACGAATTGCCTCGGTAACCTCTGCAAGAGAAAGCACATCAACACCCGCGCTCGGTTCGTCCAGCATTGCCAGCCTGGGCTGCATGGCCAGCATTGAGGCCAGTTCAATGCGTTTGCGCTCGCCACCACTCAGGCTCTTATCCACCATGCGCTGCAGATAGAGCGCCGGGTCCATACCGACCGCCGCCAGGCAGGCTTCGGGCGCCCGCCAGCCGGGATCGAGATGCAGAAAATCCTGCACACTCAAGCCCTCGAAACGGGTCGGCTCCTGCCATGCCAGAGTGATCCCGGCGCGGGCCCGGCGATGGATCGGCCAGTCTTTGATATCCTGATTTTCGAAATACACATGGCCAGTTTCTGGGGTATGGTTCTGACAGCCCATGACCATCAGGGCAAGGCTGCTTTTGCCGGAACCATTGGTCCCGAGTAGCGCATGAATCTCCCCCTCGGCGACATCAAAATTCAGATCATGGAGCACCGTGCTGCTATTCAGCGTCAGCGTGATGTCGGTCATCTGGAGCAACGAGGCCATGAGTCGAATGCCGAAATTGATATCCCGCTCGCCCCATAAAGCTTTCGCCGCAAGGCTTCCCGAGAAGATTGTTAACGCCCGCAAGAATTGCCCAATAGCCCCCTGGGTCGTACAGCAAAATCATATTTCCCGGCCTGTGGCGCAAAAATACTGAGATGCGCGTAATCGCATTACTGCGAATTCAGTAGCCGCAGCCCCGCCCATCGTTGGGGATAATGCAAGCGACAAATCAATTCAGTTGTCGGGATCAGAAGGAAAGTGATGAACAACGCCGGTCATTCCCCGCCCGCCGCCCCAGCCACCCAATCAACACCCCTGCCGGCCTGGCTGGTGCACTTTTGCCAGCGGCTAGGCGACGATGCCGGCGAACCCGTCGAACTGATCGAAACGCATATTTCATGGATATTGCTGGTCGATGGCTTTGCTTACAAACTGAAGAAGCCGATCAGGCTGCCCTTTCTCGACTATGGCTCGCCGGCAACCCGACACTTTTTCTGCGCTGAGGAATTGCGCCTGAACCGCCGCTTTGCGCCTGATCTCTACCTCGATGTCGTGCCGGTCGATGCCGAGTCGAATGAATTTGCCGTACGAATGCGCCGATTCGCGGAGGCTGGCCGGCTTGACCACGTATGCGAGCGCGGAGAATTGACGACGGCGCAGTTATCCGAACTCGCCCGGGTTATCGTCGCTTTTCATCAAAACGCCGCTGTCGCTGCTGCCGACTCGCGCTTTGGCACGCCCGAGCAGGTACTCGCTCCCGCCCTGGAAAACTTCGACGAACTGCATCGCTTGCTACCTGAGGAGCCAAGGCGACTGGACAAGCTACGCGCCTGGACGAGCGACGAGTTTGCTCGCCGCCGAGAACGCATGATCGCCCGCAAACTGGCCTGGCGCGTGCGTGAATGCCACGGCGATCTTCACCTCGGAAATCTGGTACTGATCGACGACCGGGTCACGCCTTTCGACTGCATCGAATTCAACGAGGATCTCCGCTGGATCGATGTCATTTCCGAAGTCTCTTTCCCCTACGTCGACCTGCTCGATCATCAGCGCCCCGACCTAGCCGGCTGGCTGCTTAACGAGTGGTTGGCCATTTCCGGTGATTTCGACGCTGTGCCATTGCTGCGCTTCTATGCCGTCTATCGCGCCCTGGTTCGCGCCAAGGTGACCGGCATTCGGGGCGAGGTGATCGAGGCAGGCAAATATTTGACAATGGCAGAACGACTGATGACGCCACCCAGCCCGACACTGACCATCACCTTCGGCCTTTCCGGCTCAGGAAAAACCTGGGCAAGCACGGCCATACTCCTGGCCGATAAAACAGCCACAACCTTACGTCTGCGCTCGGATATTGAACGCAAGCGGCTCTTTGGTTTAAGGGCTGATGCGGCGAGCCAGTCGGGGGTAAACAGCGGCATTTACGATGACGAAGCCAATTCGCGCACCTATGAACACCTGGCCAAAATTGCCGCCGAACTGCTGGAAAATGGCTGGTCAGTCATCATCGATGCCACCTTTCTTGAGCGCAAGCAACGCGATCTCTTTCACGCCCTGGCCGACCGTTATCAGGTGCCCTTCAAAATTCGCGCCTGTAGCGCGTCGACCGCAGCAATGAAACAACGCATCGCCCAACGCCACGATGATGCCTCCGAGGCAAGGCTTGACGTGCTGGTGCAGCAACTCAGTCATGTCGAGCCGCTCGGTAGGGATGAGTTGCCTTTTGTTTTGGCTGGTAATCGAGATCGGGTTTGAGCATCCAGGTCAGCGCTCAATTTAGGAATACGCTGAGTTAATCCATTTCAATCAGCGACGCCTTAGAGGCAGTTATAAGTTGGATACCCACCTGCGCAGGAACAACAAAATCGAAGAACTTTCTATGAGATCTCAATTTTCATCGGCGTACTCCCCGGTTTTTTGGGTAGCGTCACTTCCAATACACCGTCGGTATATTTCGCCTTGGCGGTGGCTTGGTCAACATCCTGCGCCAGACTGAAACTGCGTGACACGCTGCCGTAATAGCGCTCGCTGCGAATCAGCTTCTTGCCCTCTTTTTCTTCTTTTTCCTTTTTTACTTCGGCGCTGATCATCACCCGGTTGCCATCAAACGAAACCTTGATGTCATCCTTATTGACGCCGGGAATTTCGGCTTTGACGACATAAGCCTTTTCATCTTCAGTCAGATCGACACGCATTTCCGGCTCAATCTCCATCTTGCGGAAAACTGGCCGCAAGGCGAATCCCTTGAAAAAATCATCGCCAAAGGATTCCAGGTCAGTCAGTTGGGAAAATGGGTCGAAACGGGTGATGTTTGCCATGATGATCTCCAGTGAGTTAAAGGTCGGTTAATGCCGGACGGAAACCACGTCCAATTGAAATACCCGGTGCGCCGGACGCGAGGAGCGGCCACACCCGTTCTGCGCTAATCGGCATCAGTGGATTGACGACGCCACCCGGTCAGGAAACAACTTTCCCGGTTGATCAGGTGCTGCAAGTCCGGGTTGGCTGTCCGCGGCGGCTTTTTTATCGGTACCCAATCTTCATTGCGTTGTTGGGCCTCGCAGGCTCCCTGGACAGGGCCGTTATCTCTTGGGTCACTTTCATAGCGGCTGGTGGTGTGGGAATTTTTCATGGCTGCGCTCGATCAGGTAATTGAATGGATGGGGTGATAAATAAGCTCACAAAATAGAGGGTTGTCTTGAAGGTTTTCGCAGGTGAATCAGAAAGAGTCCGGCACCGTCGTTATTGAGTTTTGACATGGCCAGTTCAACCGGAAAACATTGCCCGGCGATGTCGATCGCTTGAAACTCGCGCCAGCGTCCGGTGCTGCTCAGATGCACCAGAAATCTGGCATTGAAACTGGGCGAGGTGTCGCTCGGCATGAGGTCGGCGATCAATGACCAGATCGGGCTGCCTTCCACATTGGCGGCGCTGCCACCCAGCATTCGCGCTGCCGAGTCGCTGCATTTGAAAACCAGGCCCGAACTGTCCAGCACCATTGAGCCAAAGTTCCCGCTGACCTCTTCGGTGACCACCGGACGAAGCAAGCCTGGCGCTTTCGCGATATGTCGCGAAACAGCAGAATTTACGCGCGCCATCGTCACGCTTCTCCTTCACTTTTCGTGGATGCCGGTCTCTCAAGCCAAGGTCATCAGGATAAGGTGCTGAAAAAACGAGGGAATATATGATCTTCATTATTCGGCATACCTGAGTTCCGGTATTTGCAGTGGGTGCGCCAGCGCACAGATCCGATCAAATCCAACCGGCTCGCGCCTCGCTAAGCAAGTAGAATCAAGCCGAAGCAGTTGATCATCCCGGCCTTGCCTATCGGCAAATCAAAACAACCGGGTTGCCTACGGGATAAAACCAATGTCTGACCAAGCCATGACCGCCCCCACGAAACAGAGCGCACCGATCATTGAATCCTTGCTGCTGGCCGCCGCCCGCGTTGTCACCTTCGAGCGCAAACGGCTGCTGACCAATGCCAGCGCTTTTTTCTTCCAGCGCGATGAACGCCTGTTTCTGGTGACCAGCCGGCACGTCATGTTCGATAAGCCAAGCAAGCATTTTCCGGATCGGATCGAGGTTGAACTGCATACCGACCCGCAGATCATGGCCAACTCCACCGGCTTCTCGATTCCGCTCTACCGCAATGGCAAAAGTATCTGGCGCGTCGGCAGCGACACCGCCGGGGAGATCGACGTTGCGGTGATTGAAATCGAACGCTCGGCGCTCCCCAAGACTGCGGTCTACCGTGCTTTTACGCCAAAAAACCTGATCGGCAAGCTCGATCAGGTTGAAATTGGTTCATCCCTGCTGATCGTCGGCTTTCCACTCGGTTTTCACGACACCATGCACCACATGCCGGTCGTGCGCCATGCGGTAATCGCCTCTTCCTTCGGCATGCGCTTCCAGGGGCAGGGTTATTTTCTGACTGATGCCAGAACGCACCGAGGCATCAGCGGCGCGCCCGTAGTCATGCGCATGACTTCAGGCGAGGTGGCTGATAGCGAAATGCCCTGGATGTTGCTCGGCGTCCATTCATCCCGGCTCGACGTTGGCTCGCGTGACCTGAAGCTGGATGAAGCGCTTGGGCTGAACTGCGCCTGGTACGCCGACATTCTGATGACACTCACGGAAAAGTGACCTGGAACAGCTTGATCGGTTGCCTTAGCCTTTGGCGGCCGGCAGCCCTTCAAGGGTTATTTTTCTGAGCGAAGGGCAGCATCCCAAAATCAGATTCAAGCTGGCGCGCCAGCCTTGCCCGCAAGACCATATCGCCAAATACCCGCCATCTTCCGGCCTCGAATTCAATGCCGGGGAACATCCCGTCCGCAATCCGCTGGCCCAGCCATGCCGCATCTACCCTGCAGGCAGCAGCAAACTGTATCAGCGATAGCCAGTTACCCTCCCCCACAGGTCCGCGATGGCAGTGATCGTCAAATAGCTCACGCCTCATCTTGGGAAGACTCATGTTCGCCAATTTTTCCATCCTCCGCTCTGCTCTAGGTTTCTGATCCGAAAATCTGCGCGCTCAGCATAAAGCTCCGCGTCGTCCGGGCAATAGCCTGGCCCGATGATTGGTGCTACCCAAATCCCGGTATTTTTCAGCTCAATGGCTTTCGCCAAAACTCACTCGCCCACAGAAGAAAAATGCCTCCCTACCGGGTAGCAGGTATCGCGAATAGATTCATTCGAGTATGTCCAGCCTGTCCGTCGAGTCATATCTTCGTTGCAGGAATCAAGGCATTTTCGAGGTCGGGGCGCACGAATTACTTAGGGGAATTGCCCGGATCGTTAAACAGAGGTGATAGCGCGGAGCACTCGGTATGCAACAAAATCAAAGCACAAGGGCAACCGATCACATCACCCTGGTTAAATCATTCGCAGGGAACCAAGATCATGGGATGTTGGTTAAAAAGTCACACTTCATCGACCATATGTTGCTGGGCTTAATCCTGGAATCCTTGGGACACCCGCTACTGCGCGTCATCCTTTGGGATGGACGGGAAATTTGCGGAGCAGGTAAATGGGGGGCTACGACGCCGCCGATCCGCTTGTTGATCCGTGACCGCAGCGCACTTTTGCGGCTGATTGCCGACCCGGAAATTAATTTCGGCGAGATGTTCGTTTCCGGGCGAATTGAGGTTCAGGGCGACCTGGCCGAGTTTCTCGAAATGATCTATCGCGCCTTGCCCCGCAGCCGGCCGCCCGGTTTGCGCGAAAAAATCCTGACGATGTTGATTGGCAAGCAAGGAAACTCGCGGCGAAGTGCAGCCCGAAACATTTACCACAACTACGACATCGGTAACGATTTCTACAAATTGTGGCTCGACCAGCAAATGGTCTATACCTGCGCCTACTTTGCCGATCCAGACGCCAGCCTGGAAGCGGCGCAGGAAGCCAAGCTTGATTACGTTTGCCGCAAACTTCGTCTGCAATCCGGTGAGAGCGTCGTCGAGGCGGGCTGTGGCTGGGGCGCACTGGCGATCCATATGGCCAAAAATTACGATGTCACGGTCAAGGCCTACAACCTGTCACGAGAACAGCTCGCCTACGCCAGAGATCGCGCCAAGAAAGAAGGTCTGCAAAACAAGATTGAATTCATCGAGGGCGATTACCGCGAGATCGAAGGCAAGTTTGACGCTTTTGTCTCGGTCGGCATGCTCGAACACGTCGGGATCAACGATTACCGAGCGCTCGGTTCGGTCATGGCGGCTTGCCTGACGCAATCGGGGCGCGGTCTGATCCACACTATCGGGCGTGACGTGCCTTGTGGGATGAACCCGTGGATCGAGCGTTACATCTTCCCCGGTGCCTGCCCGCCCAGTTTGTCGCAAATGATGGGGATTTTTGAGCCGCAAGGCTTTTCAATTCTGGATATCGAGAACTTGCGTCTCCACTACGCCAAAACAATCGAGCACTGGTGGCAGCGCTTTGAAAAATCGGCCGATCAGGTCAGCGCGACCTTCGATCCGGCCTTTGTCCGCGCCTGGCGCCTATACCTGGCCGGTTCGCTTGCCGCATTCCGTTCGGGCGACATGCAACTGTTTCAAGTCGTTTTTTCCCGTACCGGTTGCAACTGCATTCCGTGGTCCCGACATGAACTTTACGCAGCGGGGATCACTCATGGCGTCATGTGATGTGCTGGTTGTGGGCGGCGGCCCTGCAGGGTCGACCTGCGCCCGCCAGTTGCAGCGCACTGGGCTGGATGTCATGGTGATTGATAAAGCCACCTTCCCGCGTGACAAGGTTTGCGCCGGCTGGATCACACCCAGCGTCGTCAAGACACTGGATATCGATCTCGACGACTACGGCAAGCAACACATATTGCAACCGATCACCGGTTTCAAGGTCGGCATCCTCGGCAAGGCCCAGTCAGAGATTCGCTACCAGACAGCCGTCAGCTACGGCATTCGCCGCATTGAATTCGATGACTACTTGTTACGGCGCAGCGGCGCTCGCCTGCGCCTGGGCGAAAACGTCAAGTCGATTCAACGGCAGGAAGGCGGCTGGCTGGTCAACGGGACAATTTCAACCCCCCTCATTGTCGGCGCCGGCGGCAACGCTTGCCCGGTGGCACGCCATATCGGCAGCAAAATTGGCGGGGGCGAGAAAGTGGTCATCGCCAAGGAAATCGAATTTCTGATGAGTCCGCAACAGGTCGAGAAATGCACCATTCGCGCCGACACGCCGGAGTTGTTTTTTTGCAGCGATCTCAAGGGCTATGGCTGGTGTCTGCGCAAAGGCGACTATCTCAACCTCGGTTTCGGGCGCGAAGATACCCATCCGTTATCGCCGCATCTGGAGGCGTTCTGTAACTTTCTCATGCGCCAGGACAAACTGCCCGCCGCCCTGCCTCAATCCTTTCATGGTCACGCCTACACCTTGTACGGCCACACCCGACGTCAACTGCTGGCCGATGGCGTACTGATCATCGGTGATGCCGCCGGTCTGGCGACCGAGCGCAGTGGCGAGGGTATCCGGCCGGCCATCGAATCCGCCTTGTTCGCCGCCCAGGTCATTAATGCTGCGGCTGGCGACTACTGCAAGCAGCGGCTACTGCCCTATGAGGATCAACTGCTGGCCCATTTCGGCATGCCATCGCCCCCGGCAACAGGGCTGATCGCCGACGCCATCAGGCGCTCGCTGGGTCGCATATTGTTGAACAGCCTATGGTTTAGCCGCCACGTTGTGCTGGATAGCTGGTTTTTACACGCTGAAGAAGCACCCCGCAGCCTGAACTGAATTATCCGTAACCGTTCAATCCGCCAAACGAATCGGCATCATTTCCGCGAACACCGGGATGCCGCGTTTGCTTGCTGGGTCAACAAACCGCTTCAAGCCGGTGTCACTCTTTTTTGATCCGCCAAATACCTGACTCAAGGTAAGCCGAAATCTGGCTATCGCGTATTTTTTGCCTTCCTTGATGGTTTTAATCTCTCTTCAGGAATTGGGCTTTAGCTCATCCTAAATCAACTTTTGGGGTTAAGGGGCTGTGATAAAATTCCCCCCCCCCCCCCCCCCCCCCCGCCCCCCGCCCCCCCGGGGGGGCGGGGGGGGGGGGGGGGGGGGCGGGCGGCCGGGGCCCCCCCCCCGGGCCCCCCCCCCCCGCGCGGGCGGCCCCCCGGCGCCCCCGCCCCCCCCCCCCGCCCCCCGGGGGGCCCCCGGACCCCCCCCCGCCCCCCCCAACCCCCCCCCCCCCCCCCCCCCCCCCCCCCCCCCCCGCCCCCCCTTTCCCCCCCGGGCCCGCGGGGGGCCCGGGGCCGGGGGGGGTTCGGTTCCCGGGGGGGGGGGCGCCCAGGGGGGTCTTTCGGAGGAATTTGCGGCCCGCCCGGGGGGCCGGGAGTATTTAAACCCCCACACCCCCCCCCCGCCCGCGCGCCCCCCCCCCCCCCCCCCCGGGGCCCCCCCCCCCCCCCGCCCCCCCCGGGGCCCCCGGCTCCCCCCTTTTCCCCGCACCCGGCCGCCATTCGGAGTCATCATGAAAACTGCAGAACTTGTCAGTCGAACCACCCCAAAGCCCGTCGCCAGCAAAGCGCCCCGATCTGCTGCGGTCAACGTTAAAAATCAGGCAAAAACGAAGGCCAAGCCGGTTCGTGTTCGCGAGCCGGACCTTCACCAGATGATCCAGACGGAAGCCTATTTTCGTTACGAAAAAAGAGGTTTCGAGGATGGCGCCGAGTTGCAGGACTGGCTTGATGCCGAACGTGCGGTCAGGCAAATGACCGATATCGAGCGCCAGGGCGAGCCGTTCTGAAGTGGCCGCCACTTTCTGGCGCACGCCCCGACAAATACAAATGCACGCAGAAAAGGGAAACTGATATGCCCATTGGCGATTTTTGCAAACGCGATGTGGTCGTCACCGACCGCAACGCCAGCGTGACGGAAGCGGCCAGACTGATGCGTGAACATCACGTCGGTTCAGTCATTGTCGTGGGTGAAGGCAACGGAAGCTTGCGGCCCGTGGGTATCGTGACCGACCGGGATATGGTGGTCGAGGTGCTCGCCTGCGGGCTTGATCCGGATACGATTCTCATTGAAGACATCATGACCGAGTCACTGCACACCGTCGCGGAGGAGGATGGCGTTTTCTCGACAATCCGCCTGATGCGCGAACATGGCGTGCGCCGGCTACCGGTGGTGAATACCACGGGGGAACTGGAAGGGGTCGTTTCGCTGGATGATCTGATTGCTTTGCTGGCAACCGAGATCGAGGAAATATCCCGACTCATTGCCCGCGAAAAGATCAAAGAGAATCGGCAGCGCCCGTAAGTTGGCTTTCGAGCGCTTGTGCGATTTCGCTTGCTCGGCGATCAAACGGTCGTAAAAAGCGAAACCATCAATTCGCGCTCGCGCTGGACGATCGTTTCCAGAAATTCATCGGCCCGACGCAGGCTGCGAAAAGCATTGAACCCCCGCTCAAGAAAGGCGTGCAATGCCCCCAGACCGGCGAGTTGGGCCGGCCCGTGCATCAATTTCAGCGCCGCCCCGGCAAAGGTTTTATGGGCCAGCGCGTCCAGCGCCTCGCCGGTTTCGCCAATCAGGCGGATCTGTAATTCACGCCCATCCCGGTCACCCACCTGGCGATAGGCTGCGGCGTAGTCGTCCAATGTCCAGTCCGTCCTGATCCAGGCGCTTGCCCAGCACCGCCACCATCTCGGCATCGAAACGCTCGGACAACGCATCAACTTCCACCGCCAGCAACAAGGTGCGCAAGCCGGAAACCGGCAGCATGGTGGTCATGATCGGCAGGACTTTCTCCATCTCGGTGTCGCGCTCGCTAAAGTCCTTCGGGCCGTAGAGATCGGAGAGGAAAAAAGTGGCTGCAATATTGAATTTTGGGCTGGCGAGCAAATCAGCGTGGGTCTTGGCGAGTCGTGCCGCCTGCCAGGCGCGCAAACGGTCGCGCCGCTGGCCGCGCACCGGATCAGCCGCCGCAGCCAGCCGCAGATCACGCGCTTCGGCCAGGAAGCGTTTCAGGTCGGCGACGCAAGCCGTGCGGTCTACGTCGTGATGTTCTTTCTCGCTCATGGTCTGATTATGACAAAGCTGCTAAACGCCGTTTAGAGGATTTTGCCTAACGACGACTCAGGCACCCAACTACACTGAAATTATTCATTCTGACAGGTGCACCGGATGCCCCCGCCCTCCCATCCAACCTCTTCGCTAATTACTGATTTTGCCGGGCTGCAGGCCGCTTTTGCCGCGAGTCATGCCGCCAGCCGAGAGGAGATGGTGCCGCCGCTGGCGATTCGTCGGCAGCGGCTGGATGCTTTGGAAACTTTGCTACGGGAGAACGCGAACGCCCTTTGTGCGGCTGTGTCGGCCGACTTTGGTCATCGTTCCAGCCATGAAACGCAATTGCTGGAAATTTTCCCCAGCCTCGAAGGCATACGCCATACCCGCCGCCATCTTGGTGGCTGGATGAAGCCGCAACGACGCCCGGTTTCGCTCTGGTTTCAGCCGGCCAGGGCAGAGTTGCGGCCACAGGCACTGGGCTGCGTCGGCATCATCTCGCCCTGGAATTATCCAGTCTATCTTGCCATCGGGCCATTGACCGCCGCCCTCGCCGCCGGCAACCGGGCACTGGTGAAAATGTCCGAATTTACGCCGTCGACCGCAGCATTGTTCGCCGAACTGGCCGCACGCTATTTTCCGGCGGATGAACTGGCTGTGGTCGGGGGCGATCACGAATTGGCGCAGGCATTCTCGCACCTGCCGTTTGATCATCTGCTATTCACCGGTTCGACCGCGGTCGGCCGACTGGTGATGAAGGCTGCTGCCGAGAATCTGACGCCGGTGACGCTGGAACTCGGCGGCAAGTCGCCCGCCATCATCGCGCCTGATTACCCCATCGCCAAAGCAGCCGAACGCATCCTCGCCGGGAAGTGCCTGAATGCCGGGCAAACCTGTATCGCACCGGATTACCTTTTTCTGCCGGAAGGCGAGGTCGAGAATTTCATTGCCGCGGCCCGCAAAGTTGTCGCTGCCAGCTATCCCGACTTGCAGCAAAACCCGGATTACAGCTCCGTCATCAATGCCCGCCACGCCGCCCGTCTGCAAGGCTATCTTGATGATGCGGCGGCTCACGGGGCGCATATCGTTCCACTCGTGCCGCTGGCCGAGGTAAAAGCCAATCCGAACGGCCCGCAGCGACTGGCCCCAACGCTGATTCTGCAAACCACCGAAAGCATGAAGGTAATGCAGGAGGAAATTTTCGGGCCACTGCTTCCCGTCCTGACTTACCGGAACGTGCAGGAAGCGCTCGACTACATCAATGCCCACGACCGGCCGCTGGCGCTCTACCTTTTCGACCGCGACAAGACGCGCATCAATCAGGTACTCGACCAGACCATCGCCGGTGGTGTGACGGTCAACGACACCATCCTGCATATTGCCCAGGACGATCTGCCCTTTGGTGGCGTCGGCCCCAGCGGCATGGGGCAATATCATGGCCACGAAGGGTTCCGGACCTTTTCCAAGCTGAAGCCGGTCTTCTACCAGTCGCGCCTCAACGGCATCGGGCTGTTCAATCCGCCCTACGGCAAGTTGTTCGAGCGGCTGCTCAAGCTGCTGTTGCGATGACGACACGCCGCGAATTTCTCAAGACCGGGCTGGCCGGCGGGCTGTTGCTGAATATCGCCGCTTGCGCTCGACCTGGCGAAAATGACGGCCGGACGCAGGTCTTGAGTGCGCTGATTCCGGTGATGCTGGCCGGCGCTTTGTCGCCCCGGCCCGAGGACGCCGAACGGCAGATCAATCGCACTCTGTCCGGTGTTGAAACGGCGATCAAAGGCCTGTCACTAGCCACACAGAAAGAAATCGGCGAATTGTTCGATCTGCTCACTTTCCCGCTCACCCGGATGCTGGCGGCTGGCCTCTGGTCGCCGTGGAACGATGCAACGCCGGCATCCCTGAATGCCTTTCTCGACAGTTGGCGGCACAGCCGTTTTGACCTGCTGAAATCCGGTTACGCCGCGCTGCACGACCTGATCCTCGGCACCTGGTACGCCCAGCCGGAAAGCTGGGCGGCGATCGGCTACCCCGGCCCACCGCTGCTGAAATGATGCGCGACATTTTCCGCGAAGGACTCGCCACCGGCTGGAAACACATCGACGCCAGCGACCTGACCGCCGACACGCGTTATGAAGCGGATGTGGCGATCATCGGCAGCGGCGCCGGTGGCGGAGTCACGGCTGAAATACTGGCCCAGGCCGGCCTCAAGGTCATCATCATCGAAGAAGGCCCGCTGCGCACCAGCAACGATTTCCGGATGCGTGAAGCCGAGGCCTACCCGACGCTGTATCAGGAATCGGCCGCCCGCAAGACGGCCGACAAGGCGATCAATATCCTGCAAGGCCGCTGCGTGGGCGGTTCGACCACGGTCAACTGGACGAGCAGCTTCCGCACCCCAGCGGAAACGCTGAACTGGTGGCAAACCGCACACGGCCTCAAGTCCCTTTCGGTTGAAGCCATGGCGCCGTGGTTTGCGCAGATGGAACGGCGCCTGAACGTTAATCCCTGGCACCTGCCGCCGAATGAAAACAATGCCGTGCTGGCGCGTGGTGCTGAAAAGCTAGGCATCCCGGTTGCCGTCATCCCGCGCAACGTCAAGGAATGCTGGAATCTCGGCTATTGCGGCATGGGCTGCCCGACCAATGCCAAGCAGTCGATGCTGCTCACCACCATCCCGAGCGCACTCAATCTTGGCGCCATGCTGATTTCCCGACTCCGGGCCGAGCGCCTTGAATTTTCCGGTCCACAGGCAACCCAACTGACCGCCAGCGCCTTGAAGATCGATGGCCTGCACCCGAGCGGCGTTCGCGTCACGGTTCACGCCAGGCATTTCGTCCTCGCCGGTGGCGCCATCAACTCCCCCGCCCTGCTCCTGCGCAGTAAGGCGCCGGACCCGCATGGCGTACTTGGCAAGCGTACTTTCCTGCATCCCACGGTGATTTCATCCGGCCTGTTCGATCACGACATCGCCGGTTATGCCGGCGCACCGCAATCGATCTATTCCGACCATTTTTTGCACAATGCTGCCCCACAAGGGGACTTCCTTCGGGGCGGCCCTTTGGGCTTCAAATTGGAAGTTCCGCCGCTCCACCCGGTGCTCTTTTCGACAACGCTGCATGGTTTCGGCGAAGGCCACGCCCGGCTGATGCAAAACTTCGCCCGGAGCCAGACGATCCTTGCCCTCGTACGCGACGGTTTCCACCCACAAAGCAAGGGCGGCCAGGCCAGCCTGCGGCGCGATGGTTCGCCAGTACTCGACTACCCGCTCAACGACACCTATTGGGAAGCCGCCCGCCGCGCCTTGCTGGCAATGGCTGAAATCCAGTTCGCCGCCGGCGCCAGTTGGGTGACGCCCGTGCATGAAGACAGCCCCGGTTACACTTCGTGGGCCGAAGCCAAAAAATCCTTGGCCGAATTGCCGCTCGCTCCCTTGCGCTGCCGCGTCGTCAGCGCGCATGTCATGGGCGGCTGCGCGATGGCGGCCAGCCCGGAAAGCGGCGTGGTCAGCGACGACGGCCGGCACTTCCAGATCGCCAATTTATCAATCCACGACGGCTCGGTTTTCCCGACCAGCATTGGTGCAAATCCACAACTTTCGATCTACGGATTGATCGCCAGAAACGCCTCAATGCTCGCTGCCGCCTTGACTGGCGAGGGAAAAGCCGCGATTCTCTAAGGCTATGGTTCCCGTCACCCTATTCATTTGGTTGCTCATCGAGATTGCCAGCTACATGGCACTCTCCCGCTACTGGTTCAATGCCTCCTGGGATGTCGCTGTACTTGGCGCCCTCGGCGGCGTACTGGGTCTTCGCATGGGGATCGTTGCCATCACCTGGGCCTTTGCCTATGCCCACCCGTCGCCAGCCCCCAAGCTATCAACCGGGCAAACGATCTGGATGATGCTCAGTGAATACCTCGCCTTCATCCTGACCTTCATTCTGGTCATTCCCTTCGAGCGCCTGTGGATGCCGGCGGATCGCCTGCGCCCCTCAAAACAACCGATCATTCTGATCCACGGCTATGGCTGCAGCCGGGGTGTCTGGTGGAAAATCCGGCGCGATCTTGAAGCGGCAGGCCACACTGTGGCCAGTGTCAGCCTGGTTCCGCCCTACGCCAGTATCGGCAAACTCGTTCCCCAATTGGTGCAGCGAATCGACCAAGTCTGCAAAGCCACCGGCGCCCAGCAGGTCATTCTGGTCGGCCACAGCATGGGCGGTCTGGTCAGCCGCTCCTATCTTGCCCGGCACGGCATTGCCCAGGTCGCCAAACTGATTACCATCGCCACCCCGCATCAGGGCAGCGAACTGTCACGGGTCGGCTTTGTCGGCCAAAGCGCCCGCGAAATGGAACCCGGCTCAATGTGGCTGCGCGATCTGGCCAGCGAGCCAGTCAAAATTCCCGTGATCTCGATCCGTACACCGCACGATAATTTCGTCATGCCGCAGGATAACCAGCGTCTGCCGGAAGCCGAAGATGTCGAACTACCGGGCATCGGCCATTTGGCCCTGCTTTACGCCCGGCAAACGGTTGATATTTTGTTAGGAATTATCGGCAATCCGAAATAGCATTAAAATCACATTTATTAAATATGGTGCAAAAAAATGAAAAGAGACATCGTACCAACAACCATTGAGCGCCCGATGCGGGAAAACGATTTCATCGTTTCAAAAACCAATCCCAAGGGCATCATTACCTACGGCAATCCGATTTTTATCGAATTTTCCGGGTACACCGAAGCAGAGCTGATTGGCTCGCAGCACAACATCATTCGCCATCCGGACATGCCGCGCTCAGCATTCAAGCTGGCCTGGGACACGATTTCATCAGGTAATGAGTTTTTCGCCTACGTCAAAAACATGTCCAAAGACGGTAGCTATTACTGGGTTTTCACCCATATCGCCCCGGATTTTGGCCAGAATGGCCAGATTACCGGCTACACCTCGGTAAGACGCTGCCCAAAACGCAGCGGCATTGAAAAAATCGAACCGGTTTATCGCCAGATGCTGCAAGCCGAGAAAGCAGCCGGCGCCCGTGATGCCATCGACGCAGGGACCAAAGTGTTAATCGATCTGATGCAACAAACAGGAATGGATTATGAGCAACTTATCTTCTCGCTTTAACCGGGCGTGGCTGCTGCTGCCCCTTATTGCGGCGGGCTTTGCTGCCGCTTTCTGGAATCCGTGGGCGGCCGCACCTTTCCTGCTGCTCGCCATGATCCTGATTGCGCTGGGCGGCGCTCAATCCGGTCGCGCGTCGACCGCGGACCTCGATAACATTTTGCGCAAGATGGGTGAAGGAGAGCTGGTGCACCGCATGCCCCTCGCCCTTTCTGACCCGGTTCAGGAAACAATCCGGGTCAATCTGAATTCCGCACTGGATCAAACCGAGACGACTTTCCGCGAAATTATCGGGGGCATGACCGCGAGTTCCAATAATCGGTATTGGCGCCGTTTGCAAACCACCGGGGTACACGGCACGTTCAAGGATGTTCTGGATCAAGCGCAAAAACTACTCGATGAGGTCAATGCGTCGCAGGAGGCAGTCGCGCTGGAAGCCTTGCTGTCGCGAATTTTTCTGCGTTCGGAACGGGGTCTTTCAAAGGCGATTTCCCGGGTCAATGAGGCATTGGGAAAAGTGGGCACTGATGCGACGCAATCGGCCGAACTATCCACCATTTTTGCTCAGTCGGCGCACGCCATGTCGGCAGCCGCCGAGCGCATGTCCTTCGCACTTGGCGGCGCGCAAACAGCGGCCCAAAGCGGTACTGAAGCACTTTCCACACTTTCCACGACCGCTAGTGCGATCAACAGTCTGACCGGAAAAATAAACGCCATCGCCAAACAGACTAACCTGCTGGCCTTGAATGCCGCCATCGAGGCGGCCAGAGCGGGCGAATCCGGCCGTGGCTTTGCTGTTGTTGCTGATGAAGTCCGCAAGCTGGCCGATCAGTCGCAACGCTCGGCTGAAGAAATTGGCGGCGCCATCGCCGCGATGAGTGCGGCATTGGAAACAGCAGTCACCCAGATCGGCGGGCTCAATAATTCAGTCTCAAGCGCCCGGGCCATTGCCAATGAATTCGGCAACGAATTGTCAGGCTCCGCAAGTTCAGCCGTTCAGGTGAGCGAACTCGCGGCGCAGATTGGTTCTGGCGCCAAAGCGATGGAACTCTCGATGAACCTCGTCTCGACTGCCCAGAAAGCGCGAGCCGACGTTAACGCGATTCTGCATGGTGAAGAAATCGTCGTCGCGAGCCTGTCCGAGATGGAAAAGAAAGCGGTTGAGATCGCCCACTCGCGTAAATGGATGAAGGGCAGCGCCGATCGCGAGGCGCTGATCGAGATTTACGACTCGCTCTTCGCCAGCATCGAAGCGCGGATGAAATAACCGGCTACGCCAACAATGCCAACACCTCATCACCGTGATCCGGGCAATCCGGATCACCGATGACGTGCAGGATGGACCCATCTTCATCAATGATGAAAGTGACCCGCTCGCTAGCCTTGACCAGCGCGCGCAAAAATCCGCCCAGCCCTGCACCGGCAACGCCGTAGGCTCGGGCAATGGCCAGATCGGTATCGGCCAGCAAAGGAAATTTCAGGTGGTGTTTCTCGGCAAACTTCTGATGCGACCCTTCATCCTGTGCCGACACGCCAAGAATTGCCGCACCACAGGCGCTGATCTCGGCGCTTGAGTCACGCAGGCTACAGGCCTGCCGTGTGCAGTATGGAGAATCGTCGCGCGGGTAAAAAAACAGCACCAGCTTCTGGCCACGAAAATCGGCCAGATTCAGCGTTCGGCCATCCGTGCCCGGCGCCGAAAAATCTGGTGCCGGGTCGCCCGCTTTGAGATGGGTCGCCATCAGAAATGAATCCCGCGCATGAATTGCTGGAAGGCCACCTGATCGGCCGACGGCAGATCAGGCAAGAGGCCGGCTTTCGGCGCTTTGGCCGTGCTTGAATCCGGAAACATCCGGAAAGTGGTGTTCATGATGATTTGCGCGACCCGCGGCATCACGGCGTACAGCGTCTGGCCGAAAATACCCAGTCGGGTGGCGACGCGCACCGGCTTGTGAATGATCGCGTTACAGACCAGTGCGGCTGCCTCTTCCGGCGTCAGGGTTGGCACCTGATCATAGATTTTGGTCGGCGCAATCATTGGCGTCTTGACCAGCGGCATGTTGATCGTCGTGAAGGAAATACCGCGATCCGCGAACTCCGAAGAGGCACAGCGCACCCAGGCATCGAGGGCAGCTTTTGACGCCACATACGCCGAAAAACGCGGCGCATTGGTCAGTACGCCAATCGAGGAAATATTGATGATGTGGCCGTGCTTCTGTTCCAGCATTTTCGGCAGGACACCCATGCTGACCTTGAGAGCGCCAAAATAGTTGAGCTGCATCGTCCGCTCGAAATCGTGGAAACGATCGAAGGAGTTTTCAATGGCGCGACGAATGGAACGACCGGCGTTGTTGATCAGGACATCGACCACGCCATGTTCGGCCATAATTTGCTGCACCACGGCCTCCGTGGAAACCATATCGGCCAGATCGCCGACATAGGCATGCAGTTTCAGGCCGGCCGCCTCGAACGCCTTGACCACTTCATCGAGTTGCTCTTTGTCGCGGGCAATGGTCACGACATTCGCTCCTGCCTCAGCCAGCTTCCAGGCAGTGGCCTTGCCGATGCCGGATGAGGCGCCGGTGACCAGTACTACTTTGCCGCCGACCTGGCCGCGCAGGCTGCGGTCAATGAAGAGATCCGGGTCGAGATGGCGCTCCCAGTAATCCCACAGGCGCCAGGCGTAATCCTCCAGCGGCGGCACGGTGATGCCGGTGCCCTTGAGAACGCGGGTTGTTTCGCGGCAATCGAAACGCGTCGGGTAATTGACGAAGCGCAGCATGTCGTCGGGCAGGCCGAGATCGGTCATCACGGCATGCTGAATGCGGCGGATCGGCGACAAGGCCATCAGCGCCCTGCGAATATGCTTCGGGATAAAGCTGAACAGCGCCGCATTGACGCGCATCGTCATTTCCGGCGCGTGCGCCGCCCGGGCAAAGGTGTTGAGCAAGTCGCCAACGCGCATCGGTGTCGGGTCGACCAGATGGAAACACTTGCCATCCTCGCCTTTCAGGTGCGCGATGTGGTCGACGGCCTTGACGACGAAATCGACCGGCACGACATTGATCCGCCCGCCTTCGATGCCGATGGTCGGCATCCAGCTCGGCAGCATCTTGCGCATTTTCTGGATCAGCTTGAAGAAGTAATACGGGCCGTCGATCTTGTCCATCTCGCCGGTCCGCGAATCGCCGACGACGATGGCTGGCCGGTAGATACGCCAGGGAATGCTGCATTCGTGGCGGACGATGCCCTCCGAATCGTGCTTGGTCTTGAAATACGGATGATCCAGCCCTTCCGCTTCCTCGAACATATCTTCGCGGAACAAGCCCTCGAACATGCCAGCCGAGGCAATCGAGCTGAATAGATGGAAATGTTTGGCGCCAATGCTCTCGGCAAACTGCACGGCATTGCGCGTGCCCTGCACATTGACCTTGAGCTGGCTTTCGGCATCGGCAGTAAGGTCATAAATTGCCGCCAGATGGAAAAAGTGGGTGGTCTTTTTACCCAATTTTTTGCGGTCGACCGCAGCAATCCCCAAGCCGGGCTCGGTCAGGTCGCCAGCAACGGGAAGCACCCTGGCTTTTTCTGTCGGGGTGAAATCCCAGAATTCATAAAGCGCATCCAGCGAATTCAGCTCAGCGGCGCGAACCAGAAAATAGATCACGCTGCCTTCGCGCGCCAACAGTTTCTTGACGAGCCGCCGGCCGATAAAACCGGATGCTCCAGTAATAAAGTATTGCATGAGCGGCTCCTCGAAGTGATTGGAATCAAAACCATTTTAGAGTAACTCGCCTACTAAATTAGTGTGCCTGTTCTAACTGTTTATCCTAGACTGAAAGTGTCGGCAGAGAACGACGCTGCCATATCGAGACATCATTTCAAGGAGTGGATCATGGTCAAGAAATTCAAGGCAATCGGTGAAAACCAACTGGCCCAAACCGTCAAGGATTCTGCCCATCAAATCTGGTTAGCCGGGCTCGGTGCCTTTGCCAAGGCGCAGGAAGAAGGAACCAAGGTATTTGATGCCCTCGTCAAGGAAGGCGAAAGCATCCAGAACAAAACCCGCAAGGTGGCCGATGAACAGATCGCCGTTGTTACCGGCAAAGCGGTCGGGACATGGGATCGTCTCGAACAGGTTTTTGAGGACCGCGTTGCCCGCGCCCTTTCCAGCTTGGGTGTGCCATCGAAGAAGGACATCGACAAGTTGTCCAAGCGCGTCGCCGAACTGACGTCGGTGGTGCAAAAGCTGACGGAGGCTCAGGAGGCGGCCGAAAAGGCGGTGGCGAAGTCGGCAGCTAAAGCAGTCGCCAAACCAGCGGCAAGCAAACCCGCGCCAGTGGCCACCAAAACGGCTGCACCCAAAGCTGCAGAACCGAAAGCTGCAGCCCCCAAAGCGGCGGTCCGGCGGCGGGCTGCCCCCAAAAGCGAAGCCGCCAAACCGGCTGCTACCGCTACTGTGGCAGCAACTGCTTCCTGACTGAAAATGCCGGGCGGAATGGGCCCGGCTGATTTGGACGGCCAACCATGAGATGCCCGGCCATGACCGGGCATCCGCCACCTTGGGGGAAGACAAGTTGTCCAGAATAGCTGTCGCGTTGGCGGGCGGAGGTCCGCTCGGCGCCATTTACGAGATCGGGGCCAGTGCCGCGCTGGCTCAGGCGATTGATGGATTTGAAGCCCATCAGGCGGATATCTTTGTCGGCGTCAGCTCCGGCGGTTTTATTGCGGCCGCGTTGGCCAACGGCATTTCACCGGCGCGTCTCGCCCGTATCCTGATTGATGACGATACCGAGGAAATATTCGATCCGGAGATGCTCTTGCGTCCCGCCATTGGCGAATACGTCAGCCGCCTGCTCTCTTTGCCCCACCTGATTATTTCCTCAACGCTGAACTACCTTCAGGCACCGTGGTTGCACGGCCCGTTTGAATCCTTCCAGCGCCTGTCCCGCGCCATTCCAACCGGGATTTTTGATAACCAGGGCATTGATCATGTACTCCGCGAAATGTTTTCCCGGCCCGGACGCACCAACGATTTTCGCAAACTGAAATGCCGCCTTTTTCTGGTGGCGACCGACCTCGACTCCGGCGAGTCGATCGCTTTCGGTGCCGATGGCAACGATACGGTACCGATTTCCACCGCCGTCCAGGCCAGCGCCGCCCTGCCCGGCCTCTTTCCGCCCGTCGAAATCAATGGCCGGCACTATGTCGATGGGGCGCTGATCAAAACCCTGCACGCCTCGGTCGCGCTCAAGGATGGCGCCGATATTGTTTTCTGCATCAACCCGCTGGTGCCCTTCGATGCCGATCTTGCGGCCCGGCGAAACTTGACTGAGCGGCAAAACCTGACCGAAGGCGGTTTGCCGGTGGTGCTGTCGCAAACCTTTCGCGCCATCATCAATTCACGCATGAAGATCGGCATGGACCGCTACAAGCATCAGTTCAGCAACGCCGATGTGCTGCTCTTCGAGCCGACGCGCGACGACGGCGAGATGTTTTATACCAACGTTTTCAGTTACCGCGACCGTCGCCGTCTGTGCGAACACGCTTATCAGCGGACGCGCATAGACCTCTATCGTCGTCGCCACGAATTGATGCCTATCCTGAATCGTCATGGCCTCAGCCTTAATCTGGCCGTGCTGAAAGATCACCGCCACACGCTATTGCCGCGCCACCGGCACAAATCAAAAGTCAGCCTCGGCACCGCCATGCACGCGCTCGACACTTCCCTTGACGATCTCCAGCACTGGCTTGAAAAACGCAGGCCGACCTGATGGTCGCTGCCTCATTACAGACAGTTATTTTGGAAGCCAGCATGGAAAAAAAGCCAAAACGGCGCACCCGCGAGCGCATCCTCGAAACCGCCCTCAAACTGTTCAATGACTTTGGTGAGCCTAATGTCACGACCACTGTGATCGCTGATGAAATGGAGATCAGCCCCGGCAACCTCTATTACCATTTTCACGGCAAGGACGAGATCGTCAATGCCTTGTTTGCCGAGTATGAGAAGGAGATCGCCAACCTCCTGACCGCACCGGGAAGGCGCCCCCAGGGCACCGAGGACATCTGGCTTTTTCTCCATCTGCTCTTTGAAACCATCTGGAAATTCCGCTTTTTCTATCGCGATATCAACGACCTGCTGACCCGCAACCGGCTGGTTGAAACACACTTTCAGCGCATCCTGCGCCAGAAGGAACACACCGCCACCGTCATCTGCCAGGGATTAGCCGCTTCTGGCGTGTTGACCGCAGCAAACAGTGAAATTGCCGCCCTCGCCACCAACATGACGGTCGTCGCCACTTTCTGGCTCTCCTTCGAGCACGCCCGCCGTCCCCGTGGCGAACCGGATATCGGACGCGGCGTGTATCAGGTGATGTCGCTGGCCTCGCCCTACCTGCAGGGTGAAGCGCGTCATTTGCTGGACAAACTATCGACGGCGTATATCGACAAAGGCCGAGGAGATCAGGCATGAGTAAAAAGCACTGGCAGGCTTTTCCCTACCCGGACAAAGCCTACAACTACACCGGCGCCGCGCTGAAGAAAAACTGGCCGCGCCTGCATTGCGGTGACGCCGAGCCTTACCCGACTGATGCCGATGCCGAAGAAGCCTGGCGCGCCCACCACGCCGGCGAGTTTGCCAAGGCGGTTGAAATCGGGCTGAAAGACGGTTTGCAAGCCAGCAGTTCAGGCATCAATGCCGCCAACAAGGCGGCGATGATTTACGCCAACTATCTGGAAACCGACCCGAACACCCAACTGGAAATCTTCCAGCAGATTGCCCAGCGCTGCGAAGCTCTCCAGGCCCGCGAACCGGACAACGCCAACGCCTGGTACATCCACGCCTATGCGCTGGGGCGCTACGCTCAGGGGATTTCGATCGGCAAAGCGCTGGCGCAAGGCTTGGGCGGGAAAATCCACGCCAGTATCGAGCGGGCACTGGCGCTGGCACCCAAGCATGCCGATGCACACATTGCGCTGGGTACCTGGCACGCCGAAATTATCAACAAGGTGGGCAGCCTGATGGGCGGCCTGACTTATGGCGCCAAAAAGGAAACGGCTGAAAAGCACTTTCGCGCCGCTCTTGAACTCAATCCGGATTCAGCCATCGCCCGCACCGAATACGCCGATGGCCTGGTCATGATGTTTGGCAATTCACGGCTGCAAGAGGCCGAAAAATACTATGCCGAGGCGGTTGAATGCACCCCGGCCGACGCGATGGAACGGCTGGATATTGAGGCTGCCAAGGCTGAAATGGACGAGTAATATCTGCCGGGAGCAAGTTGTGACGCTGCCGCTCGCCACGCGCACTGCGGCGTATGATATTCGTATCGATTGACACCAGACAGCAGGAGCGAACATGACTGAAAAACCCGCCAGTCAGGCGTTCTGGGGAGGCAACCCACCGCGGGCGGTGAGCGAAGCCCGCTTTCAGAAACTGTTCGACGAAGCTGATGCAATGTCGATTCAGGGCTACTTGCCGGATGGCGAGGTCGTCTATTGGAACCGTGCTTCCGAACATATTTACGGGTACACCGCAGATGAGGCGCTGGGGAGAAATCTGTTTGACCTGATTATTCCCACCGACATGCGCCCGGACGTTGAAGCCGCGGTGCGATTGATGTTCGAAACCGGTCAGGGAATTTTGCCCGGCCGCCTGGAGTTGAAACACAAGGATGGACACCGGGTGCCGGTCTACTCCAACCACACCGTTGTCACAGTCGCAGGTCAGTCTCCCGTTCTGTTTTGCATGGACACGGACATGAGCGCCCTTGACCAAGCCGAGGCTGAGCTGCGTATCGCCGCCACGGCTTTCGAGTCACAACAGGGCATGCTGATCACTGATGCCAACGGCGTCATTCTGCGGGTCAATCAGGCTTTTACGTGCTGTAACGGCTACTCGGCAGAAGAGAGCGTTGGCAAGACGCCGCGTTTGCTCAAATCGGGCCGTCACTCGCTTGAGTTTTACATCGAGATGTGGCGCAGCATCATCGATACCGGCGCCTGGCACGGCGAAATCTGGAACAAGCGCCAGAACGGCGATATCCGCGCCGATTGGGTAACGATTACCGCCGTCAAGGACAACAAAGGCGACATCACGCATTACGTCGGCACCCAGACGGACATTACCCAGCGCAAGGAAGCGGAGGCCAGGATATTGCATCTGGCGTTCTATGACCCGCTGACCCGCCTGCCAAATCGACGCTTGCTGCTCGACCGCTTGCAACAGGCAGTGGCAGCCAGCCTGCGCCAACAGATTGCCGGTGCTTTGCTGTTTATTGACATTGACCACTTCAAAACACTCAACGACACCTTGGGTCACGATGTTGGGGATCTGTTATTACAGCAAGTTGCCGAGCGGCTCAGCGCCTGCATTCGCGAAAACGACACCGCCGCGCGCTTGGGTGGCGATGAGTTTGTCGTGATGCTGGAATATCTCAGCCCGAATCTGCAGGAGGCCGCCGGTCAGGCAGAAGCCGCCGGCAAGAAAATTCTCGCTTCCCTGAGTCAGCCTTACAAACTGCGGCACCATGATTACGTAGGCAGTGTCAGCATTGGCGTCACGATGTTTCCGACGCTGGTCAGCACGACCGACGAGTTGATGAAACAGGCCGATCTGGCGATGTACGAAGCCAAGGCCGCTGGCCGCAATGCGCTGCGTTTCTTCGACCCGGAAATGCAGGCAGCCGTGAGCTTGCGGGCTGAATTGGTCAATGGCTTGCGCGACGCGCTGCGCAAGCAGCAATTTCGTTTGTATTACCAGCCGCAAGTCGATCGCAATGGCCAGATTGTCGGTGCTGAGGCCTTGGTGCGGTGGGACTGTCCGGTTCACGGCATGGTTTCGCCGGCAGAATTCATCCCCGCCGCGGAGGATTCCGGCTTGATTCTGCCCTTGGGTGCCTGGGTGCTTGAAACCGCCTGTTTGCAACTAGCCGCCTGGGCAAATCACCCTGCCGCCGCAAAACTTACCCTGGCGGTCAATGTCAGTGCTTGCCAATTCGGTCGTGCCGATTTCGTGGATCAAGTGATTGAAATCGTTTCCCGAACCGGGGCGAATCCGCATCGCCTGAAACTCGAACTAACCGAAAGCCTGCTCGTCGAGAATGTCGATGAAGTCATTGCCAAAATGACGACGCTTAAAGCCCGCGGTATCGGCTTTTCGCTGGATGACTTCGGCACCGGCTATTCCTCGCTGGCCTATCTGCGGCGCTTGCCGCTGGATCAGCTGAAAATTGACCAATCATTTGTCCGCGATCTGCTGATCGACCCGAACAGTGTCGCCATCGCAAAAACAATCATTGTCCTTAGCCAGGCAATGTCTCTCTCGGTCATTGCTGAAGGCGTGGAAACCGAAATGCAGCGTGTTTTGCTCGACAGCCTCGGCTGTCATGCTTTTCAGGGCTATTTATTCAGTCGACCGCTACCGATCGAAAGACTTGATCGTTTGCTATTGGGGGGCGTCTCAGGAAACTGAAAATAAAGCTAGCCAAGCTTTTTCAGAACGAGATCACCTTGTCACTATCAATCACCCATTCTGCCAATGCTGGCATGGTTGATTTTTCAGTGCCTTCGAAATACGGATGGTTCCTGTAAATGCCGCAGCGTGCCATACAGGTTCCGCACGCCCTGACGGTCACACCACGGGCGATCAATCCTTTGAGCATCTGGGACAGGTCTTGATCGTACCCTTCCGGTGGGCGACAGACATCGCGCGCCAAGTCGACTGCATCGTTCATCAAGAATAGACGGACCTCACTTCCAGCATCGAGCAGCTTGTCGGCCAGACGCAGTCCGTTCCAGGTCACGTCAGTGGTGTCGTAAGGTTCGCGATTAAAAATGATCAGGATTTTCATGGTGGCTCCCTGTAAATATGAATCAACGCCTGGCCAGCAGGCCGAAGTGAAACGGGCAACAATCTTGCAAATCAATCGATTCAATGGTGTGGAATCCGGCCTCGGTCATCCACTCCCGACATTGCTCGGGTGTCGGACGAATCGCCAAAGAGGGGCCGCGCGGAGTCGGAATGTCGCTGCGCCAGTGGATCACCGACAGCACGCCACCGTCTTGTAAGGTCCGGTAGGCTTCGCGCAGCAGACTCACCGGCTGCTCGAGGTGCAGCAGGTTGAAAATCATCGCATGCGTCTGCGAACAGGCAGCCACGCCCGTTCCGTGTGCAACAAAGTCCCGCAGCTCGGCCTGAATGTTAGGCAGATCGAAAGTGACAGCCTTCTGGCGCACACAGTCGACCATTTCCGGCTCAATATCCAATGCAGTAACAAGCCCCGCCGTGCGCTGGGCGGCAGGCAGCGTGAAGGAACCGTATCCGCAGCCAAACTCAATGACATTTCCCTCGACCAAGAGCCCCAGCAACTTGTCGATGGCGACCTCGGCCTCGAAGAAACTCGCCCAGTAGCTTTCGTCGGGCATGCCACTTTCGCGCCCCTTCATGTTCATGATTCGGGTTGCTCGACCGGGAAGCCTGCCGCTTGCCATTCACTGACACCATCGAGAATCTTGCGCACCCGATAGCCTTTTGCTGCCAGCAATGCCACGGCTTCATCGGAGAGGAGACAAAACGGGCCTCGGCAGTAGGCGACAATCTCGACGTCCGACGGCAACTCGGCGAGTCGCAGCTCGATCTCGGCCACCGGCATCGAGCGGGCGAATGGCAGATGCGCCGTTTCGTATTCAGTCTGCGGGCGCACATCAATGACGAACACCTCCCCGCGCTGCGCTTGTTCCAGCAGTGTCTCGCGACTGACGGCGGAAAGCTTTTCCGGATCGGCCATCATCTGTCCGAGCGCCATCTTCAGTTCCAGCAGATGCTCTTCGGCGACTTGGCGCAGGTTTACCCACAGACCAGCAACATCGCTACCGGTAAGTTGATAGATGATGTACTTGCCGTCACGACGAGAAGTTACAAGACGCGCCTCCTTCAACACCCTCAGGTGGGCGCTGGTGAGTTTGATGTCTGCCGACAGTTCGCTCGCCAGCATTTCAACGGTCTTCTCACCCTGGGCCAACAGATCCAGCAACTCCAGCCGCTTCGGACTGGAAGCCGCTTTGCCGATACGGGCGACCTGCTCGTAGAGGAGGTCTTTTAGTATTCGTTTATCCATGCATACACTCTAACGAATATGCGAATGTATTACAAGGTAACTACAACACTTCATTACTGAATCGGGAAAGTTCCGGCCGCAATAAGTCTGTTTGAAATTTCGCGAGGGTGTTGAAGGTGCTTTATTCAATAAATACTGAATAAAGCACCTTCTGTTGGCTCTGTAAGCTGATAGGCGCACAGTTGCCCGAACAGACCTCGAAAAATTCAGGACTCAAGAATGCCCAAGAGCTGTCAATCATGAAATACCAAATTGATATCTGGATGCATCCAATACTCAATCAAAACGATTCATTTCGTGCGGGAAAAACCAATCCTGCTTAAGGGCTCACCCGACCCAGCATCTGCATGATGCAGGCCTGCAATGCCTCAAACTCCAGGGGTTTATGCTGCACGACGATGCCGCGATCGGCCATGCTGCGCATAAGCTGGGGATCAGAGTCGCCGGTAATAATCAGTGCTGGTAGCAGCGCATCGAACGTCGATCTTATGGCTGCAATCACATCGAAACCGGTGAACCCATCGCTCAGTCTGAAATCGGACAGAACGATATCGGGCGCCTTGCTGCCGAGCCGGGTGAGTAATTCCCTACCGCTAGTGGCCGCAACAACCTCATGCCCCATGACCTCCAGCGCACAAGTCATCGCAGTAAGGACGCTGAGATTGTCATCAACCAGCGCGATACGCAGCACGTCATTTTTGAACTCGGATTGGGCAGCAAGCGTTTCCTCAACACTCAGCGGCAACTCCAGCGCAAACATCGAGCCTTTTCCCGGTCGTGACTGAACGCGAATTTCCAGACCCAGCAAACTGGCGGTTTTAGCCACGATCGCCAGACCCAGTCCGCTGCCGCGGTTTCGCTCGTCGTGATCAAGTTGTCTGAATTCCTCGAAGATTTCCGCGAATTTATCAGCCGGAATACCGATGCCGGTGTCCCAGACTTCGACCCATGTTTTGCCCTGCCGCCGCCGGCAACCGATCAACACACCGCCGTCCCCGGTAAAGCGAATGGCATTGGCGATCAAATCACCGAGCATCCGCTGGAAGAGCACCGGGTCAGTGCGTGCCTTCAGACGAGACATTATCGAACGAAGCTTCAGTCCTTTCAACGCGGCTTCCGGTGCATGTACGGCAATTTGCTTCTCCAGCAATTCGGCCACAGAAAAATCACTGATTGCGGGAAGCACCACGCCAGCGTCCAGCTTCGAAACATCCAGCAAATCGGCGAGGAGTTCGCTCAGGCTGGCAACGCAACTCACCATGTTATTAAGCAAGGGACGATCTGTCGGCGCGATCTTGCCCTTCAGCACATCGACGTAAAGGCTGAGCGCGGCGAGGGGTTGGCGAAGATCGTGACTGATCGCTGCGACAAAACGCGACTTGGCATTGCTGGCCTGCTCGGCTTTGGCCATTGCCGCCGCCCGTCCTTCTTCCGCCAATTTGCGCTTCGATATCTCCCGTCTCGTCCCCGACATACGCAGCGCCGAACCATCGGCGGCCCATTCAACCACTCGCCCACGGTCCAGCACCCAGACCCATTCGCCATTTTTGTGGCGAATGCGCGTTTTACTTTTAAAAAATTCGGTTTCAAGGCGGAGATAGCTCTGTAAGCGTTCCTCGGATTGTTTGAGGTCATCGGGGTGGGTTAATTGGTGCCAGGTTTCGATGCTCAGCGGTGCAAGTTCACTGAGCGTGTAGCCAGCAATTTCCGCCCATCGCTCATTGAACACCACCTCACCCGTCAGTAAATTTCGCTCCCAAGTGCCGGTGTTGGTACCCCAGATAACCTCCGCCAGATGCTGGCTTTTTTGCCGGCACTCTATTTCGCTTTCACGCAAGGCATCTTCGATCTGGCGCTTGGCGGTGATATCGGTGACAAATCCGTGCCACAGGACACCGCCATCCGCCACGGCCTCCGGGCGCGCCTGGCTTGAACGCCATTCAATCCCTTTTCCGGGCAGATTGACCCGATATTCGTAACTCAAGGGCTGCATCGTTCTCGCCGATTCGGCAATTGCCTGGCGGAAGCCGGCCGCGTCGTCGGGATGCCAGCGCGAAAATATTGCTGAAGCGTCCTCCCTGACTGCCTCCGGCGTCAGCGCGTACATGGCCTGGAAGCCCTCGCTGGCATAAGGAAAAGCCACCCGACCATCCGGAAAAAGGCGGAATTGATAAACCGCCCCGGGAAGCTGATTGGTCAGATGGCGCAGCAATTGCTGACTTTGGTGCAAGTCGCGCTGAGTCGCCTCGATTTCAGCAAGGTCGATATCCAGACAAAACAAAGTCGGGCCGTAGTCGGCGGTATCCGCCACGGCGTGGCTGGAAAAGACCGGTACCGAGTGACCTTTCTTGTGCAGCAGATCAAGCCGCGATGCAGCCACGCCCTGCTTGTTCTCGAACATCCAGGCCACTTCATCCCGGGCCGCTGCCACCGCCTCGGCCGGAATGATCAAGTCATACAATGATTGCCCGACGGCCTCGCTGGCGGCGTAGCCATAAAATTTCTCCGACGCCGGATTCCAGAAAGTGACGGTGCCATCCGAGGCATAGCCTTGAATCGCCAGTTGCTCGACATTCTCGAAGATGGCCCTGAAGCGCGCTTCGCTGGAAGTCAGCAGCGCCTTGTCAAGAATGGGCTGCGTCACATCCTCGACAGTGCAAACCATGCCGGAAAACTCGCCCGCTTCAAGCAAAGGCGTCAGCCAACCGGACTGCCAGGTTAACCGCCCACCTGGCGTAACAACCTGACAGCAGTATTTTTGTGGTTTTAAGGCGTTGACCGCAGCATGATAGTGGTCGCGAAAGAACCACAGCGCTGGGTCGGAAAAACCATCCAGAACACTCTTACCTACGATCTGATCAACGCCGATACCGGCAATGCCGGCCATGGCACGATTGGCATAGAGAATCCGGTGCTGACTGTCCGTAATCCACATGCCGTCCGGCATTGACTCAAAGACGTTCTGGAAGAAATTTTCATTCATGTTCTTCATCATTTCGGGTCTTCCAGAAAAATCATATGGCGCCTCAAACCACCAAGGCAACGCTGATTTAATCAGTTGTGCGGGGATAAAAAACCAACCTGCAGCTCATCCGACAATGTATCGCAATTGACTGACTGATTATGCGTCTGAGCTACGAATTCCGTGAGTAAAGTTTTGTAATGGCATGGCAAACGGATAGCGACGACAGATCGCAAGCCATGGGAGCCGCATCATCAGGCAGGCAAATTTTCGGGCTGGCGCAAGCGGCTATAATGCTGGCCCCACCCCGCTGCAACTGCGCCCAAGTGTCCGCTCCCAAAACATTGCTCTCCCTCCCCGCCCTGCCCAAACCCGGCGCCCGTATCGATCTGCCGCCGCTGGCCGGCTCCGCCGACGCCCTGGCCTTCGCCGAACTGGCCCTCAAAAACAAGGGGCGCACGCTGGCTGTCATCACCGCCAGCGCCGCCGACGCCCAGCGCCTGCTCGATGAAATCCCCTGGTTTGCGCCAGAGCTGCGCGTGCGCCTGCTGCCGGACTGGGAAACGCTGCCTTACGACCACTTTTCACCGCATCAGGATCTCGTTTCTGAACGCCTGGCCACGCTGTGGACGGCCCTGCAGGGCGACCTCGATATTTTGCTCGTTCCCGCGTCGACCGCAGTCAATCGACTGGCGCCGCCGGAATTCCTCGCCGCCTACACCTTTGAATTCAAGAAGGGCCAAAAGCTCGACGCCGACAAGTTCCGCACGCAGGTCACGCTGGCCGGTTACGCCAACGTCACGCAGGTCGTTTCGCCCGGCGAATACTCGATTCGCGGCGGCCTGATCGACCTCTTCCCGATGGGCTCGCAACTGCCCTACCGGCTCGACCTGTTCGACGACGAAATCGAAAGCATCAAGACCTTCGACGTCGACACCCAGCGCACCGTCTATCCGGTGCCGGATGTTCGCCTGCTGCCAGCCCGTGAATTCCCGATGGACGAAAAGGGCCGCACCCATTTCCGCCAGTGTTTCCGCGAGCGTTTTGAGGGCGACCCGGCCAAATCCGGCGTTTATAAGGACATCTCCACCGGCATCGCCAGCGCCGGCATCGAGTATTACCTGCCGTTGTTCTTCGACGAAATGGCCAGCCTCTTCGACTACCTGCCGAAAGATGCCATCTTCGTCACCCACGGCGATGCACCGGCGGCCATCGCTGCCTTCTGGAGAGACACGCGCTCCCGCTACGACATGCTGCAAGGTGACAAAGGCCGGCCACTGCTGAAGCCGGACGAACTCTTCCTTTCCGACGAAGCATTCTTCACCGCCGCCAAATCCTACGGTCGACTGGCATTTTCGGGCAAAAACGAAGCCTTGGTGGCCAGCCCGCTGCCTGGCATTGCCGTCGACCGCCGCGCCGAAGACCCGCTGCATGCCCTGAAAACCTACCTCGCCAGCTACCCCGGCCGCGTCATGCTGCTGGCTGAAACCGCCGGTCGGCGCGAAACCCTGACCGCGATGTTCACCGAGCACGGCGTGAAGCCCGAAGCCAGCGCCGAACTGGCCGGTTTCCTCGGCGGCAAGGCAAAATTCGCCCTCGGCATCGGCCCGCTGCAAACCGGCTTTGCGCTGGACAAGCTCGCTTTCATCACCGAAACCGAACTCTTCGCCGGCACACCCCGCCGTACCCGGCGCGAAGCGCAGAAGAAGGCCACCTTCGACAACTGGCTGAAAGACCTCACCGAACTCAAGGTCGGCGACCCGGTCGTGCACGAAAGCCACGGCATCGGCCGTTACCGCGGGCTGGTCCGGATGGATCTCGGCCTCGGCGAACAGGAATTCCTCGAACTGCATTACGCCAACGAGGCCAAGCTCTTCGTGCCGGTGGCGCAGTTGCATGTTATTTCGCGCTATTCCGGTTCCGACCCGGATAGCGCCCCGCTGCACACGCTCGGCTCCGGCCAATGGGAAAAGGCCAAGCGCAAGGCCGCCGAGCAGGCACACGACACCGCCGCCGAATTGCTTGCCCTCTACGCCGCCCGCGCTGCCCGAAAAGGCCACGCCTTCGACTTCAAGGATATTGATTACGACGCCTTCGCCGATGGTTTCGGCTTTGAGGAAACGGTCGATCAGGCCTTGGCCATCGAGGCTGTGGTCAACGACATGCGTTCCGGCAAGCCGATGGATCGCCTGGTTTGCGGCGATGTCGGCTTCGGCAAGACCGAAGTCGCGCTGCGTGCCGCCTTCTGCGCCGTGGCCGGCGGCAAGCAAGTCGCCGTGCTCTGCCCGACCACCCTGCTTTGCGAACAGCATTACCAGACTTTCTGCGACCGCTTCGCCGACTGGCCAGTCAAGATCGCCGAACTCTCCCGCTTCAACACCGCCAAGGAATCGACGCTGGCGCTCAAGGAACTGGCTGAGGGCAAGATCGACATCATCATCGGCACTCACAAGCTGATCGGCAAGGACGTCAAGTTCGATCGGCTCGGCCTCGTCATCATGGACGAGGAACACCGTTTTGGCGTGCGCCAGAAGGAAGCCCTGAAAGCCCTGCGCGCCGAGGTCGATGTCCTGACGCTGACTGCAACGCCGATCCCGCGCACATTGGCAATGAGCATGGAAGGTCTGCGCGACTTCTCGATTATCGCCACCGCACCGCAGAAACGGCTGGCCATCAAGACCTTCGTCAGCAACTTCTCCGACGGCATCATCCGCGAAGCCATGCTGCGCGAACTCAAGCGCGGCGGTCAGGTGTACTTCCTGCACAACGAGGTCGACACCATCGCCAACATGCAGGAAAAACTGGAAAAACTGGTCCCCGAAGCGCGCATCGTCATCGGCCACGGCCAGATGAACGAGCGCGAACTGGAGCGCGTCATGCGCGACTTCACCGGCCAGCGCGCCAACGTGCTGCTGTGCACGACCATTATCGAAACCGGTATCGACAACCCGCACGCCAACACCATCCTGATCAACCGTTCGGAAAAATTCGGCCTCGCCCAACTCCACCAGTTGCGCGGCCGGGTCGGTCGTTCGCATCACCAGGCTTATGCCTACCTGCTGGTGCAGGATGAAAAGGCAATGACCAAACAGGCCCGGCAGCGCCTCGAAGCCATTCAGGCGATGGAAGAACTCGGCTCCGGCTTCTTCCTCGCCATGCACGACCTGGAAATCCGTGGCGCTGGCGAAGTGCTCGGTGACAACCAGTCAGGCGAAATGCAGGAAGTCGGCTTCAACATGTACACCGACATGCTCAACCGCGCCGTTGCTGCGCTGAAACAAGGCAAACACCTGGACGCCGCCGACCTCAGCACACCACTCGGTAGCGGCAGCGAAATTAACCTGCGCACCCCGGCCCTGCTGCCCGATGGCTACTGCCCCGACGTCCATGAACGCCTGACGCTCTACAAGCGCCTCGCCAACTGCGAAAGCACCGAAGATATCGATGCCCTGCAGGAAGAACTGATTGATCGCTTCGGTGAACTGCCGATTCAAGGCCAATCCCTGCTTGCCACGCATCGCCTGCGCTTGCTGGTAAAACCGTTATGCATTCAAAAGGTGGATGCCACCAACGACCAGATTACGCTGCAATTTGGCCCGGAATTTGTCAAACAGGCACCGATCGAGCCGATAAAAATCATCAACCTGATTCAAAAAAACCGCAGCTATAAGCTAGCTGGACAGGATAAAATTTCCCTACTTCGCCACTGCCCAACCTTGACTGACAAAGTTGCCGCAGTAAAAGACATGATTCGCCAGCTGACGACCTGATTATGACCACTCAAAATATTGAAAACATCAACGTAACCGCCTTCGACAACATGCCGTCGCCGGAGGAAATCCACGCCCGTCTGCCGATCAGCGACAAGGCGAAAAAGACGATTACTCACGGTCGAAAGTTGTTGTGCAACATTCTCGACCGCAAGGATCACCGCGTCTTTGTCGTCGTCGGCCCCTGCTCCATCCATGACCCGGTCGCCGGCCTTGATTACGCCCGCCGCCTGAAAGCGCTCTCCAATGAAGTCGGTGACACGCTGCAGATCATCATGCGCGTCTATTTCGAAAAACCGCGCACCACCGTCGGCTGGAAGGGTTACATCAACGACCCGTTCATGGATGACAGCTTCCGCGTCGATGTCGGCATGGAAAAGGCCCGCAAATTCCTGCTCGACGTCGCCGAGATCGGTCTGCCGACCGGCACCGAAGCCCTCGACCCGAACTCGCCGCAGTACTACGGTGACTTGATCACCTGGACCGCCATCGGCGCCCGCACCACCGAATCGCAAACCCACCGCGAAATGTCTTCCGGTTTGTCCACCCCGGTCGGCTTCAAGAACGGCACCAGCGGTGACCTCAGTGTGGCGGTCAACGCCATCCTCTCCGCCTCCAAGCCCCACTCGTTCCTCGGCCTGACCAATCAGGGCCGCGTCGCCATCGTCCGCACCAAGGGCAACGGCTACGGCCACATCGTGCTCCGTGGCGGCGATGGCCGCCCGAACTACGATACGGTTTCCGTCGCCATGGTCGAACAGGCGCTGACCAAAGCCAAGCTGGTGAACAACATCGTTGTCGATTGCTCGCACGCCAACAGCTTCAAAAAACCGGAACTGCAACCGCTGGTCATGGCCGACATCGTCAACCAGATCCGCCTCGGCAACAAATCGCTGGTCGGCGTGATGATCGAATCCAACATCGAAGCCGGCAACCAGCCCATCCCGGCCGACCTGTCGCAACTGAAATACGGCTGCTCGGTCACCGATGGCTGTGTCGATTGGGACACCACCGAAAAAATGATCCGCGACGCCGCCATCATGCTGCGCGACGTATTACCAGATCGCTTGTAAAGCGAGACAACAGGTGGCACCTACCGTTCTTCGCGATGGTCAGTACCGCCTGTTTTTCTTCTCGCGCGAAGAGCCGCGCATTCATGTTCACGTTTCACACCCGGATGGCGAAGCGAAATTCTGGCTAACGCCGCAAGTTCATCTGGCAACCTCAGTGGGCTTGAACCAAAGACTTGTCCGCGAAGCACAATCTGTTGTTGAACAACATCTTGGGGAGATTACGCATGCCTGGCACAAGCATTTCGGCGCCTGAAGTCACCCATATTTCAAAACATGGCTTCTGGTTGCTGCTAGCCGATGAGGAAATACTGCTCCCATTCGAGCAGTTTCCCTGGTTCCGCCGCGCAACCATTGATCAGATTTCTCACGTTGAATGGCCTGCCCCGGCGCATCTCTATTGGCCCGAGCTTGATATTGACCTCTCGCTGGAGTCAATTCGTCATCCTGATGCCTTTCCTTTGGTATCCAAAACTGTTGGCTAATTGCGCAAATGGGGATCGACCCAGGCGGACTGTTGACCGCCCAAACGCTGGCGTGGCAAAATAGTCTTCGCCACGCCAGCGAAAAATCATGATTTTTCAGGCGTCCTTGAAAGCTTGGGCAAAGCAGATCAAGCAACAGACCCTGACGGTCTATTTCGCCGCGCGCGACCCACGCACGCCGTGGGCAGTCAGGCTGCTGGCCTTGCTGGTCGCGGCCTATGCACTCAGCCCCATTGACCTGATTCCCGACTTCATCCCGATCATTGGTTACCTTGATGATTTGTTGATTGTTCCGCTCGGGCTGGCATTGGTTGTCCGCCTGACCCCGCCGGAAGTCATTCAGTCCTCACGTGAACAAGCCGCTCGTTTCGCTGGCAAACCAATCAGTTATGGTGCAGCGCTAGTCATCCTGCTTCTTTGGCTGATCCTGGCAGTATGGTTTGTCCGCTGGCTGATCGACATTGCCGGTTTCTAGCCCCTAACCCTGAAAAAAATGCCCCTCACCCCTTATCTCGACACCTTTCCTAACCTCGGCGAAGCCTGCTACATCCATGATTCGGCGCAGATCATCGGCGACGTGCAGATCGGCCGCGATTCGTCGGTCTGGTGCAATACCGTGCTGCGCGGCGACGTCAATCGTATTGTCATCGGCGACTGCAGCAACATTCAGGACTTTGCGATGGGCCATGTCTCGCATAAAAATGCGGCGAAGCCCGACGGCTCACCGCTGATCATTGGCAACCACGTCACTATCGGCCATTCGGTGATCCTGCACGGCTGTACAGTGGGTGATGAATGCCTGATCGGCATGGGTTCGATCGTGATGGATGATGCGGTGATCGAAAAGCAGGTCACGCTCGGCGCCGGCAGCCTGGTCTCGCCCGGCAAGACGCTGGAAAGCGGTTACCTGTATGTTGGGCGGCCTGCCGTCAGGGTGCGCGCCCTGAGTGCTGAAGAAATTGCCTATTTGCGCTATTCGGCGGAACATTACGTCCGCGTCAAAAACAACTACCTGGCAACGGCCCAGCCTGCCGCAAACAAATAGAACACCATGAACCTGATTATTCAGGGCGGCGCGCTGCCCACCTTTCTGCTTGAACGCATCGTCGCCGCGACCGGCGCCTCCAATGTCGAACCGCGCCCGCCACAGGTGGTTCGCCTGCACGATGCCCTCCGGACGCCCGAATTCGATGCCCTGATTCCACTGATCGAAGGCGAAAAACTCGATTGGGCCTTCGTTGACCGCAGCAGGCAGCTTTCCGACTTCGGGCTGATCTGTTTCGACATGGATTCGACGCTGATCACCATTGAGTGCATCGATGAACTGGCTGACTTTGCCGGCAAGAAAGAGGAAGTTTCCGCCGTTACCGAAGCGGCCATGCGCGGTGAGATCGATTACCGGGAAAGCCTGCGCCGCCGCCTGTCATTGCTCGCCGGCCTGGATGCCCGCGTGCTGGCCCGCGTCTATGGCGAACGCCTGCTGCTCTCGCCGGGCGCCCGCGAACTGCTTGAGGCAGCCCAGAATGCCGGGTTGCGTACCGCCATTCTTTCCGGTGGTTTCACCTACTTTACTGAACGCCTGCGCATCGAACTGGGTTTCGATTTCGCGACGTCGAATGAACTGGAAATTTCCGGCGGCAAACTGACTGGCCGGGTTGCGGGCGATATTGTCGATGCTGCCGCCAAAGCCCATCACCTAGCCAGGCTGACTGACGAACTCGGGCTGAAAAAGGAGCAGGTCATTGCCTGTGGCGATGGCGCCAACGATTTGTTGATGATGGCCCAGGCTGGGCTATCGGTGGCCTTCCACGCCAAACCGGCCACCCGCGCCAAGGCAGATGTGGCGATCAATTTTGGTGGCCTGGATTCACTATTAAACCTGTTTGACTGAACGTGTTCAAACCAATCCGCCTGGCAGTTTCCCGCTTTGCAGCCCAACCAGCGGGCCGCCTGATCAAGTGGATATCAGGTAGATTGATTGCCACCGGAACTCTGTAAGGGAATTCATGAATCGCCTCCTCTCTGCGCTTGCGTTCGCCGCCCACAAACATCGCGACCAACGCCGCAAGGATGCCGTTGCATCCCCGTATATCAATCACCCCATCGCACTGGCCAATGTCCTGGCCAACGAGGGGGATGTTGACGATGAGCGGGTTCTGATTGCGGCTGTTTTGCACGACACCGTCGAGGATACCGAGACGAGCGAGCAGGAACTGATCCGGGAGTTTGGCCAGGAAATTGCATCGATTGTGCTTGAGGTGACTGACGACCAATTGCTGCCCACGGCTGAACGCAAGCGTCTTCAAGTCGAACACGCCGGCACGATCAGCCGTCAGGCAAAGCTCGTGAAGCTGGCTGACAAAATCTGCAACCTGCGGGACATCGCCGGCAGTCCTCCTGCAGGCTGGTCAGTCGAGCGGAAGCGGGAATATTTCGATTGGGCCAAGTCGGTGATTGACGGCCTGCGGGGTGCGCACCCATTGCTGGAAGATATTTTCGACGAGGCCTTCAGGCATCGTCCCTGAGCTCATGGCAAACCGGCTCGAAGCACTCGGCCAAGCGGAAAAGGGAGCCGAGGCGCTCGCTGCCTGCCAACCGCTCCGTTCTTCAGCAGGCTTTAGCTCACACAATCCACTCAGGATTTCCTGACCAATTGCTTCGCAAAGGCAGCGTCATTTTTGGTAATGCGAGGGGCTTGTTGCGGCCCCGTTGCATTGACAAAGCGCACGAAGTCATCAAGTGACAGCGCTTCGGAAAGCACCTTGTCGACGCCTTCGACCCGCTCACGCAGCAAAAACTGGCCGTTACCGGTGACGACCATCAAATATTGATGCCCCTCACTTCGTTGATTTAGCCGGGCTACGGCGGCGGCTGCACGAGTCGAACGCATGTGGATATTCCTTGGGGCGGCTTATTTGTACTTCCTGGAAATTGCTTTGGCGTCCAGATGGGCGCGGTCCAGGGTGCATATCGACGGCTCGTCATCATGGCCGCAGAAAAAATCCTCGGCTTGTGCCCGCATGACCATTCTGATCGCCGCTTCGTCAGCGATATCGTATTTTTCGGTGATCAGCGTGCACACTTCGTCGAGGTGCTGTTCGTAGGTCATTGACCCGGATGCTTGCGTTGTTTTAGTCATTTTTACCGAGAGCTACCGTTAAGAAAGGAGCGGATGAATTCACCGTCCCCGCTTTTGCGGAAACGGTGAATGCGTCAAGCCCTGCAGTTTAATGGTTTCGACGAAGTAAATTGCTGGCTTTGGACTCATCCACCAACTGAGCGGCGGTATCGATTTCCTTGCCCGTTGCGCGGACCAGCAGCATCTGGAAGAGTCGAGCGAGCATCAGTGTGTTTTCCATGGCGCTGCGTCTTCCATTGCCGGCGTAGAGGCCAAAGGAGTCAATCCAGAAATCCAGCGGCTTCACGACGTCCGATTTTTCATCGAACAGGGCGGGCAGCAACAAGGCAAGATCAATCCATTGTGGCTGAAAATCGATACCGAGGCGTTCCTTGAAAGTTCGTTGCAGGAAGCCGCCGACATAAGGCACGTGGTAGGTGATGATCGGGGCTTTTGCGGTGAACTGCAAAAAAGCCATTAATTGCTGGTCGACCGTGGTGCCAGCCGCAGATTCCAGAGTCGTGGCGATGTCGCCGCCCTGAGCCGCCAAATCAAGAAAAAATGCATCTTCCGGCAAAATTGTCGCTTGCCGCACCGTGCTGGCGGCGATGCTGAGCAACTTGTCAGTTGCTGGATTTACGCCGCTGCAGGCTATGTCGAGCACGACATAGCGGGTATGGAAATGAACATCGTCCATGGCCGGCGCCGGGCTTTCGCGCCATGTTTCAAGTGCGGCGCGTAGCTCGTCCGTCAGGTTTGCGGCCGAACTGCCTTTGAATAGAAATTTCTTGAGGCCGAGCATTTCTAGTTCACCTGGTAGTCGAGTTTGAGGCGCGTCTGAATCTTGCGGGCCTGGCGGAAAGATTCTTTGAGGATGCGCCGATCCAGTTCGTTGAGGTCATCGGGATTGATCAGGTTGTCGCCCTGGGCGCCTGGCTCGACATCAAGACACTGATGCCGCAAACGGAGAAACTGAATGAAGTTGAGACCTTCAAGGACGGCGTTGATCTCGTCGGTGCGAATCGATAGGCGTTGTGAGGCAAGTCGCAAACGCTGGACGGTATTGCTGTTATGCACCCCGGTGGAGAGTGCGTAGATCCGCGCCACATCGACAAAAATCCGTGAGCCGTATTTTTTGAGGTCGATTTTGCCGGGATGACCGGGTTCGAGATCGGTGAGGAAATCGCGAATCTTGCCGAGCGGTGGTTCGACATCCAGTGCGTTATGCGCCATCGCCTTGAGGAACATCGGGCTGGATTGTGTTTGTATCAGCAGATGCCGCCGCATGGATTCGGCCAGTTCGACTTTGCCGAACAGCGGGCGAAAATCGAAGAAGATCGTGGCGTTGAGCAGCGCCTCCGGTTGCGGAACGCGAATCCAGGTGCTGAACTGCTCCTTCCATTCGTCCAGGGTCAGGCACCATTGCGGGTTGCTGGCCATGATGTTGCCTTTGCACAGCGTGAACCCGCAGCGATCCAGATCCTTGTTGACGTCGAGAGCGAAGGTCAAAAAACGCTGGCGCAGGCTGTCGACCGCAGCAGTGTCATCACAGGCGAAGACAATGCCATTATCCTGATCGGTCACAAACGTCTGTTCATCACGGCCTTCCGAACCAAAGGCCAGCCAGCACCATTCGATACCGTCGAAGTTGTGGTTCTCCAGATTGAGCTGAAGAACACGCCGGGTCAGCGCATCGTTAAGCGCCGAAATGAACTGGGTCAGTTGCTCGGCACCAACGCCCTGGGCCAGCATGTTGAAGGCCAGTTGGCGGATGTCGGTGTTGGCTTGTTGCAGCGTTTCAATATTTTGGGCCGAGTCGATGGTCTGGCGTACCTGGCGCAGGCCCACACGTTGCAGGGCAAAGAGATCGCGTTCGGAAACCACACCGGTCAGCTTACCTTCAGCGTCGGTGACCAGAACGTGACGGATGCCGTTTGAGGCCATGGCAAGCATCGCGTCGTAGGCGGTCGCGTGTTCTTCAAGCTTGAGCGGCGTGGTCGACATGGCCTGGCTGATCGGCGCAGTCAGTGGCAGATCAGCTAGCACGACGCGGTCGAGCAGATCGCTACGCGTGAATACACCAACCGGCTTGCGGTCTTCACCAGCAATCACGAGAGAGCCGATGCCGGCTTTCGACATGGTTTCAAGCGCTGCCCGAACCGTCGTTTCCGGCGACACGGTAATCGGCGTGCGCGAGCCAATACCGGCCAGCGGCGAGTTGAGCGTCTGTTGCTCGCTGGCGCGCTGGGCAAATTGCAATTGCAATTGCTGGCGCGACTGATTGAGCAAACTGGCGATGTATTGGGTACAAAAAAGATTGAATTCGGGACTGCTAACCAACAGCGCCATGAAGTCCTCGGCGGGCAACTGGTAGCAGAAGACGTCATCAACGGCGGTGTAGGTGTTGGTCGATGGCCGGCCGGCTGTGACAGCGCCAATCGGGAAGCATTCCCCGGCGCCGAGGCTGAGGATGGAGTATTCGGTGACGGTAACTTCGCCGGCCTGGCGCGCCTGCACCTTGCCGGATTCAATCAGGTAGAAGTAACGAACGTTGCCCGAATCAGGGCCGACAATCAGGCTGCCGGCCGGATAGAAAGTGATCTGCGCCTTCTCGGCAAAACTTTGCAGGGCATCCGCCTTCATCTTGTTAAAGGGGGCGTGATTTTTCAGGAAAGCGAGCGTGTTGCCAGCGACACGCTGGCGGCCATCCTGACGCAGTGACATTTCCAGCTCACTCATGGGCAAAGTATTTTCTTTTTCTGACGCTTGTTCTGGTTTATTCACAACAACCTCTTTTTAAAGTGCGTAATTTAATTTGAGCCGCAATTGGAGTCGGCGTGCCTGTTTCAGTGACTCACGCAAGATTGCCTTGTCAATGCTATGCAAATGGGAAAGATCAAGACTATATCTGTCACCCGTATCCGCGGCTATATCGGCTAACTGCTGATCCAGACGCAGGCGCAAAATATGCGAAAAACCCGCGTTGACCGCAGCCATTTCATCCGCCGCAAAGCCCACCGCGTGTGCGGCCTCGTTTAGGCGATCTCCGGTGTGAACTGATCGTCCTCCAGTCGCCAGTGCAAAAATCCGTGCTGCATCGACGAAAATTCGGCTGCCGTATTTTTTCAGATCGAGCAATTCACCCTTCTCGGCAACCACTTCGCCACGAAAATTCAGCGGCACGTCGGCCTGCAGGGCATTGGCGGCCATCAAGTGCAGGAAGGATGGCGTATCGGTCGTCATGCTCAGTAATAAGGTACGGAGCTTTTCCCCGAGTTCGAGTTGGCCAAACAAGGGCTGCAAGTCGAAAAAAATACTGGCATTGAGTAAAGCCGTCGGTTCCGGGCGGCGCACCCAATCAATAAACTGCTGACGCCACTCGTCGTACGACAAACACCAGGCCGGATTACCCGCCATGATCTGGCCGCTGCACAATTTGAAACCGCAATCGGCCAGGCGCTGATTCACCTCTTGGGCAAAGGGCAGAAAAATCACCCGTAAGGCTTCGGCCTCGCGGGCATCGCTGGCATTAAAAATCAGCCCGTTATCCTGATCAGAGACAAAGGTTTGCTCTTGCCGTCCTTCCGAACCCAGCCCCAGCCAGCACCAGGCCACCGGCGGCAAACGATGCCCGGCGGCAACAAGTTCGACAAGGCGGGCGCTTAGCTGGTCGTTGAAAGCTGAAATCAGCCGCGTCATCACCTCCCCGCTCAGCCCGCTAGCGGCCAGCTGAATCAGAAAGCTGCGGATGCGCTTTGCCAAATCGGGCGCCGCTTGCAGACTCTTCAGCACTTTGAGCGCCGAGATTAACTCCGCCTGCTCCCGGCAAGGCAAGGCACGATTGATCGCATCGGGCATTTAGTACTTTATCCGGGCGTAATAGGTTTTGGCCGATGCCTCAAGTGCCTGACGAATGGTGGTGATGCCCTTTTCCTCAAGCAGCGGGATCAGTTTTAGGAAAACCTCCCCGGTTGCCAAAGAATCTTCCAACGCATTGTGGCGACTGTCGATATGGATGCCAAGGCGCTCCAGAATGACGTCCAGCTTGTGCGATTCCTGATTCGGATGCGCCACCGCGGAGAGCAGCAGCGTATCGAGTACCGGCTGGTTGAACTTGATGCCGGTGCGCTCTTCTTTGAGTTGCAGGAAACGCATATCGAAAGCGGCGTTGTGGGCAATCAGGACTGTGTCTTCACAAAATTCGTAGAAGGAAGGCAGCACGACATCAATCGTCGGCTTGCCGCGCACCATGTCTTCAGTAATGCCGTGAATAGGGATGGATTCGGGCTTCAGTGGGCATTCCGGATCGATGATCTGATCGAAAGTCTCTTGCCGCAGCAGGCGGTTGTTGACGATGCGGGCGGCGCCGATCTGGATGATTTCATCGCCATTCGACGGCTCCAGGCCGGTCGTTTCAGTATCGAAAACCGTGTAGGTCAGTTCGCTGAGCTTGCGATCAAGGTCAATGGATTTGTCTTCAAAATTGAAGAGATCAAAATCGTAATATTCGGGTCGTCCCGAGCCGCGTTTGCGATCCTCGGCTTCCGGTTCAATTTCAGGCGTTGCAACCGGCAACACAAAGCGGAAGTAAGCCCGATGCGCCGCTTTTTCACGCTGATACCAGATCTCACCACCGTGCCGGTCGATCATATCCCGGAGTGTCAGCGGCGAGGTTTCGCTGCCGATCTGCATCGACTCCATTTCCCAGGTGTAGAAAGTCTCGGAGGACATCGTCGGGCCGGCCCAGATCAGGTCAAGATAAGCCAGCTTGCCTTCGGAAGTCAGTCGGAAACGTAACTCGCGCGGCGCGTAATGATCCTGCAGTTTGGCCGCCAGAAACACCAGCGCAAACACCAGCGAGAAACTATCGGCCTTGATCCAGAGCGCATCATCGAGCGCTTCAGTCTTAGTCGGGAGCTGCAGCTTTTCATCGATCCGGCGCTGGGCTGCCGCAATGATGTCGATACCGAGAATATCCTCCAGCGGCCAGCGGGTTTTCATCGAATCGGAGAACTCGATCATGGTCTGGTCGAGACGCTGGCTCATCTTGGCGGCTTCATCATCCACGACACTCACGAAGCGCTCGCGTAGCTCCGGCTCCATATCGGGGTAGTCGATCAGATTGGCGACAGCCGCACGAATATTGCCGAGCGCTGAGCGGCTGCCTTCGGTCAGGGAGTGCAGGACCTGATCGCGGCGGGCTTCCTGCTCGATACTACGGGTAATGTTTTCAACAGTCAGCACGTAACCCGACATCGCGGCGTCGCCCTCCGCGCCGGGCGCAAGGACGGGAACCATCTGGGCCCGCAACAACTGGCCGCCACGGGTTGTCGTGATGAAGTTGGAAATAGCCGTTTTGCCGGCAGTCAAGCGCTGGCGAATGACCTCCTGCGCGTGTTCAACCTGGTTTTTTTCGAGGATTGAAAAGATCGAACGCCCGAGGCCGATCAAGGCGCCGCCAGAAACCGAGGTTGGCCCTTGAGCCAACGCCTTGAATTGCAGACGGGCGCGGTTGTTGTAAAGCAGGATACGACCATCAAGATTACAAACAACGACCGCCTGGGCAAGTTCGGACATCAGCGCAGCGAGGCGGTTCTTCTCTTCCTCGACCGAGGCCTTGGCGCGGGAAATCTGGGCATCGACATCATCCATCAGCACATCACGCTGCTGAGCCAGGTCATTGGCCGCACTGGCCAGTTGCTGGACCTCCGGCGGACCATCCAGCGTGACGCGGAAATTTCGGTTGGCACCCAGCATCAGGCGCAAGGTTTCGGCCATCCGCAACAAGCCTTCAACATACTGTTTGAATAGCTTGTGCAGAACCATCACGCCGATGGCGAAACCGAATATCGTCATCATGCTGCCGACCGGCAGGCGCGACAGTAACAACTGGGTCAGCATATTGCGCTCTGCTTCGCGCATGTCCAGCCAGACCAGCAGCGAAGTGACAACGAATGGCCCGGTCATCAACAGACCGAGAATGATCACGGCAACGATAAAACGTTGTTTAGCCTTCATGGCATCCATCCAGATGAGTTTTGCGGCTTGTTTTTAGCCATTTTATGCCGTTGACCGTAGCATTCACCCGAGGGACGTCCCCTGACAATACCAGGTTCCGGATGCACTCTCGGGCAACGGGTTCTAACGAATGAAAATCAGTTTACGCCGAGCATCGATTTCACCTTGACCGCCAGATCCTTGGTCGAGAATGGCTTGGTGACGTAGGCGTCGGCGCCGATAGCCAAGCCTTTGGCAACTTCAGTATCGCGCCCCTTGGCGGTCAGCATGACGATCAGCAACCCGGCTCGCGCCGGATCGGCGCGCAAGGCTTCGCAGACTTCAAACCCTGACTTTTTCGGCATCATCACATCCAGCAGGATCAGGTCGGGATTGAAACTGGCGACTTTGGCGAGCGCTTCCTCGCCATCGGAGGCGACCGCAATCTCGAAACCTTCCTTCTTCATCAGGAACTCAAGCGAGATGACGATGTTGGGTTCGTCATCGACAATAAGAATTTTCTTGGTCATGTTTTTTGTCTCCCTCGTTATGCTTCCGGTGCCGGCAAGGGCACCGTGAAAATGAAAGCTGCACCCGCACCGGGTTGGCTTTCAACCCAAAGATTACCACCAAAGAATTCAACAATCTGCCGGCTGATCGGCAAACCGAGACCGGTGCCCTGGGGCTTGTCGGTCATCGTGTTTCCACCCTGACGGAATTTTTCAAAAATGACATTGCATTCCTCCGCCGTCAAGCCCGGGCCGTTATCGGAAACCACGACACGCACGCTTTTTTGATCGCTGCCGACCCTGACATGCACCCTGCCACTACCACCCGGCACAAACTTCACAGCATTTGATAGCAGGTTGATCATCACCTGGGTCAGTCGATCACGGTCGGCCAGCACAATCGGCCCGGTGGCGGGTATTTCGCTCTCCAGCGCAACACCTTTTTCACGGAAAAGTTGACCGAGCGAATCGATCGCCTCACGCACCAAATTGCCAACATCCACTTCACTGGTGGTCCATTCGGCACGCCCCGATTCCAGTTTGGCCATATCGAGGATCTGATTGATCAAACGGGTCAGGCGCTCCGCTTCATTGACGATGATGCCAAGAAAGCGTTTTCGATCAGACAGATCCATCTCCGGATCTTCGTGCAACATTTCGGAAAGCGCCCGGATCGAAGTCAGCGGGGTACGCAACTCGTGCGTGACGGTCGAAATGAAATCATCTTTCATGCTGTCTAGTTCACGCAGGCGTTCGTTGGCCCCACGCAACTCGGCGGTCGCTACCTCCAGCGCCTGTTGCTTGACCTCCAGTTCCTTGCTGTAAGCGCGTACCTGCGTCGCTTCATCGAGAATATCGAGCACTTCGTCCAGCCCTAGATCCTCTTCTTGTGCGACCGATGCCACCATCACACGCGCACTCGCCGAGCCAATCGCTCCGGCCAATTCGGACTCGGCAAAATGCACGAAATCGGCATCCGCTGGCAAACTATGCCAATCAACCGCACCCCGCCCCTGGGCATAAATTGCCAACTGCTGACGGGCACGAAGTGGCCCGAGAAAACGTTCAAGCAATCCGACCAAGGCTTCAACCGAGGCATTGCCGCGCCACAAACGGGCATCGGCATCACGCCCGGCGTGGCGGAAAATATCGACAAAGCGTTCCGCTTGACTGGCTTCAACGGCGTCTGGTTTTGAATTCAGCGACACTGCAACGTAGCAGCCAATATTGGCAAACAGGCTCCACCACAGGCAATGAGAAATCTCATCCAACCCGCTCAAACCGAATAGCGCCTGCGCCTTGAGTAAGCCGATACCGAACAATCCCTGTTCGACAAAACCACTACCGATCCAGCCCGACTTGGCAAAGGATGGCAGCAGCAAGGTATATAGCCAGATGCCGAAACCGGCTAGCAAACCACTGACAGCCCCAGCCCGCGTACCCTGTTTCCAGTACATGCCACCAAACATGGCCGGCGCAAATTGAGCGACGGCGGCGAAGGAAATCAGACCGATACCGACCAGCGCATAGGCTTCACCGGCAGCCCGAAAGTAGATGTAGCCGAGGAGCAGAATGAGGACGATCGCAACGCGGCGAATCCCGATCAGCAGACCGGAAAGATCCTGCTGCTTTTCGGTCTTTAACCAGGTTGACCGCAGCAAGAACGGCATGACCAGATCATTGCAAACCATCGTCGACAACGCGATGGTCTCAACGATAACCATGCCGGTTGCTGCCGACAAACCGCCAATAAACGCGAGTAGCGCTAGGGATTCAGCGCCGCGTGCCAGCGGCAAGGTCAACACAAAAGTGTCCGGGTTGAAACCCTGACCGTTAAAGTGAAGCAAGCCACCCAGGGCGAGCGGTAGCACGAAGACATTGATCAGCAAGAGATAAAGCGGGAAGAGCCAGACAGCCCGCTTCAAATGGGATTCATCGACGTTTTCAACCACGATGATCTGGAATTGCCGAGGCAAGAAAATGATGGCCAAACCTGAAAGCAGGATCATCGCCGTCCATGTCCCCGCCCGGCTCGAATCAAGCTGGAGCAGGCGGGCCAATTCGGGGCTTTCGGTAGCGCGCTGGAAAATATCTGAAAGTCCGCCAAACATGCCGTAGGTCACAAACAGGCCAACCGCGATGAAAGCCACCAGCTTGACCACGGATTCAAATGCAACAGCCGCCACCATCCCCTCGTGGCGTTCCGTCGCATCAAGGTGACGCGTGCCGAACAAAATCGTGAACAAGGCCAGGACTGCGGCAATCAGCAGGGTGGAATCGAGCCACCAGGGCAGCAGTGCATGGTCAGACTGCTGAAACAGGACGTTCAGGCTGGCGGCAACAGCTTTTAATTGCAGCGCAATATAAGGAACAACGCCGATCACGGCGATCACGGTCACAAGACCGGCCAGCAACTGGCTCTTGCCATAACGTGAAGCGATGAAATCGGCAATCGAGGTAATCCGATACACCTTGCTGATGCGGATCATCTTGAGGATGACACCGACGCACATCAGCATCAGGGTTGGGCCGATATAAATGGTCAGGAAGGAAAGTCCGCCCGACGTTGCCCGCCCGACGCTCCCGAAAAAAGTCCACGAAGTACAGTAGACCGCCAGCGAGAGCGCATAAACATTAGCGGAAATAATCGACTTGCCGGCATCTGCCCGCGCATCGCCAAAACGCGCCACAGCAAACAGCACAGCAAGATAAAACGTCGATAACGCAGCAACCAGCCAGCCGGAGATCAATTATTTTCCCCGCCGTTCGGCAACCCAGGCTGCCAACGCAATCAAGCCAGCCCAAACGCCAAACAAATAAAAATAAGTTGCCGGAATACCTGCCAGGTTACCGCCCGGCAAACTGAGCAAGGGGTAAGTCAGCAACGGCACGCCAAGCAAGCCAAGCGCAGCAAGTCGTTGCCGAACGGGACTGGCTCTTTTCACTTAGCGCTCCTAAAAAGAAAACGGCTGACACGCAAGCGTGCCAGCCGTTGTTGGCATGCAGTCTACTAATACGACCACACGGGAGGTCACCTTTTGGGCGACCATTGTCTCCTCCTTGCCTATATTTGTTGGAGGCAGCGTGGCAAGCTCGCCGCCTCCTTGGCCTGCGCCGGAATTAGCCCTTGAGCTGTTCCAGAATGGCCGGATTTTCCAGCGTCGAGGTGTCTTGCGTCAGTTCCTCGCCCTTGGCCAGGCCACGCAGCAAACGACGCATGATCTTGCCCGAACGGGTTTTCGGCAGGTTGTCACCGAAACGAATATCCTTCGGCTTGGCGATCGGACCGATTTCCTTGCCCACCCAGTCAGACAGTTCCTTGATGATGCGCTTGGCGTCGTCACCGGTCGGGCGCTGACCCTTGAGCACGACGAAGGCGACGATGGCTTCACCGGTCAGGTCGTCCGGGCGGCCAACAACGGCAGCCTCGGCAACCATCGGGTTGGCAACCAGTGCGGATTCGATTTCCATCGTCCCCATGCGGTGACCGGAAACGTTCAGCACGTCATCGATACGGCCGGTGATGGTGAAGTAGCCAGTGTCCTTGTCGCGGATCGCGCCGTCGCCCGCCAAGTAGTACTTGCCCTGGAAGTCAGCCGGGTAGTAAGACTTGACGAAACGGTCGTCGTCTTGCCAAATCGTGCGAATCATCGACGGCCACGGCTTCTTGCAAACCAGGATACCGCCCTGGCCCCACGGCAAATCGGCGCCGGTCTCATCGACCACGGCGAACTGGATGCCCGGGAACGGCAGGGTGCAGGAACCAGGAACCAGCGGCGTTGCGCCCGGCAGCGGGGTTATCATGTGACCGCCGGTTTCGGTTTGCCAGAAGGTATCGACGATCGGGCAACGGCTGCCGCCAACATTCTCGTAGTACCACGTCCATGCCGTCGGATTGATCGGCTCGCCGACCGAACCGAGGATGCGCAGCGAAGACAGGTCATAGCTCTTCGGATGCACAGCCGGGGTGGTATCGGAGGACTTGATCAGCGAACGGATGGCGGTCGGTGCGGTGTAGAAGACCGAGACCTTGTGATCCTGGATCATCTTCCAGAAGCGGCCGGCATCCGGGTAGGTCGGAACGCCTTCGAAAACCACTTCGGTTGCGCCGCAGGCGAGCGGGCCATAGGTGATGTAGGTATGGCCGGTCACCCAGCCGATGTCGGCCGTACACCAGAAGACGTCCGTCGGCTTGATGTCGAAGGTCCACTTCATGGTCATGATGGCGTGCAGCAGGTAGCCGCCGGTGGAGTGCTGAACACCCTTCGGCTTGCCGGTGGAACCCGAGGTGTAAAGCAGGAACAGCGGGTGTTCGGCTTCGACCCATTCCGGTTCGCAAACGTCGGACTGGTTGGCAACCACGTCATGCATCCACGAGTCACGGCCAGCGAGCATATTGACTTCGGCGCCGGTGCGCTTAAGGACGATAACGTTCTTGACGGCCTCGCAACCACCCATGGCGAAAGCTTCGTCAGCGATCGGCTTGAGCGGAATGGCCTTGCCGCCGCGGTACTGGCCGTCGGAGGTGATCAGGGCAACAGCGCCGGCGTCATGCATGCGGTCACGCAGGGACTGGGCCGAGAAGCCACCGAAAACGATGGAATGGATCGCACCCAGACGGGCACATGCCTGCATGGCGCAAATGCCTTCGATCGTCATCGGCATGTAGATGACAACGCGATCACCCTTCTTGATACCCATGCCACGCAAGGCATTGGCGAGCTTGGCAACCCTGGAGAGCATTTCCTTGTAAGTAACCTTGGTTACTTCGCCGTTGTCGGCCTCAAAGATGATCGCAACCTTGTCACCCAGGCCGGCTTCAACCTGACGGTCAAGACAGTTGTATGAAACGTTGAGCTTGCCATCGGCAAACCACTTGAAAAACGGAGCATTGGACTCATCCAATGACTGGGTAAACGGCTGCTTCCAGGTAATCATTTCACGGGCACGTTTGGCCCAGAACTCCGGATAGTCTGCATCCGCTTCCGCGCACAGCGCCCGATAGGCGTCCATCCCGGAAACCGCTGCATTCTTGACCATTTCCTCGGACGGATAAATCATCTGCACGGACTCATTCGACATATTCTTCTCCTCTGCGGAACTTCGCAAAATCATGTTGAAACAACCGATGGTCCCGGGTGGGGCCCCGGGAATATAAAGCCGCCCATACTGGTGTCCTGCAAACCCCCTCACCAGTGATCAGGCGGCATTAGACGCAGATATTCTTACAAACCGCTTACGAAATCACGCTGCAGCGCAACATTTGGTCTCAATCCTGAGATACCCCGCTGCCGTGATAACATCCCCAGTCCCCAATCCCTACCGGAAAACATGCGCACGCCCATCAAATATCTGGAATCGTTCATCTTCGCCAGCCGCTGGATCCAGGCGCCTCTCTACCTCGGTTTGATCGTCGCCCAGATCGTCTACTGCTGGCTGTTCATGGTCGAATTGAGCCATCTGGTACACAGCGCCATCGATGCTGCACACATCACCGAAACCGATGTGATGCTGGCCGTCCTCGGGTTGATCGATGTCGTGATGATCGCCAATCTACTGGTCATGGTTATCGTCGGCGGTTACGAAACCTTCGTTTCCAGGCTCGATCTCGATGATCATCCGGATCAGCCGGAATGGCTGTCGCACGTCAATGCCGGCGTGCTCAAGATCAAGCTTTCGACGGCCATAATCGGTATCTCGTCGATTCACCTGCTCAAAAGTTTCATCAATGCCAACAATCTGTCAGGCCACACGTTGCAATGGCAGGTCATCATCCATGTCGTCTTCCTCTTTTCCGCCCTGGCCATGGCTTATGTCGACAAGACCATGACTCAGACCCTCGCTCTTCAACAGCAAAAAAACCATTGACCCGGAGTTGCGCATGACCGCCATCAAACAGGAAGACCTGATCCAGTCCGTCGCCGATGCCTTCCAGTACATCAGCTACTACCATCCGCTGGACTACATCAAGGCGCTGGGCGAAGCCTATGAGCGCGAGGAATCCCCCGCCGCCAAGGACGCCATCGCCCAGATCCTGACCAACTCGCGCATGGCCGCCGAAGGTCATCGCCCAATCTGCCAGGACACCGGTATCGGCATGGTCTTCATCAAGGTCGGCATGCAGGTCACCTGGCCGGATGCCACCATGAGCATCCAGCAGATGATCGACGAAGGCGTGCGTCGCGCCTACGGCAACCCGGACAATCCGCTACGCGCCTCGGTGCTGGCCGACCCGGCCGGCGCCCGCAAGAACACCAAGGACAACACCCCGGCCGTCGTTCATTTCGAGATCGTTCCCGGCCATCATGTTGACGTGATCTGCGCGGCCAAGGGCGGCGGTTCGGAAGCAAAGGCCAAGTTCGCCATGCTCAACCCCTCCGACGACCTCGTCGACTGGGTGCTGCATAAAATCCCGGAAATGGGCGCCGGCTGGTGCCCGCCTGGCATAATCGGCATCGGCATCGGCGGCACGCCGGAAAAGGCCATGCTGCTGGCCAAGGAATCGATCATGGCGCCGGTCAATATTCATGAGCTGAAAGCTAAAGCTGCGACGGGCGCCAAGCTGACCCGCCCGGAAGAACTGCGCCTCGAACTGATGGAAAAAATCAATGCGCTCGGCGTCGGTGCCCAGGGCCTTGGTGGGCTGACCACCGTGCTCGACGTCAAGGTGCTCGACTACCCCTGCCACGCCGCCAACCTGCCGGTTGCCCTAGTGCCGAACTGCGCCGCGACGCGCCACTGCCACTTCCATCTCGACGGTTCCGGGCCGGCCAAGCTGGACGTGCCGAAGCTGGAAGACTGGCCGGCCGTCACCTGGACGCCTGATCTCAAGTCCGCCACGCAGGTCAATCTGAACACGCTGACCAAGGAAGAAGTCGCCTCCTGGAAGATCGGCCAGAAGCTGCTGCTCAACGGCAAGATGCTGACTGGCCGCGATGCCGCCCACAAGCGCATCTCCGACATGCTGGCCAAGGGCGAAAAGCTGCCAGTCGATTTCACCAACCGCGTCATTTATTACGTTGGCCCGGTCGACCCAGTCCGTGACGAAGTCGTCGGACCGGCCGGCCCAACCACCGGCACGCGGATGGACAAGTTCACCCGCATGATGCTGGAACAGACCGGCCTGATCTCGATGATCGGCAAGTCCGAACGCGGCCCGGTCGCCATCTCGGCGATCAAGGACAACAAGTCGGCCTACCTGATGGCCGTCGGCGGCGCGGCCTACCTGGTCGCCAAGGCGATCAAGTCGGCCAAGGTCGTCGGTTTTGCCGACCTCGGCATGGAAGCCATCTACGAGTTTGATGTAGAGAACATGCCGGTTACGGTTGCGGTCGACTCGTCCGGTATCAGCGTTCACGAAACCGGTCCGAAGGAATGGCAGGTCAAGATCGGCAAGATTCCAGTCAAGGCCTGATCGCTCTAATGCTCTCCAAACCCGGCTCCGGCCGGGTTTTTCGTATCAGGGCGTGGGGCAAAAAATGCCGCACTGAAAAAGGCGAATCATCATAAACAAGGGTTTTCGCCGCCGGCAACACAAATAACCCTGTCAGCGAAGGGCTTGATTTTCTTTTTTGCGTCGACGATAGTTCTCATCATTCTGAAATTCACCGAAAAAATCCGCATGATCTCTACCAGTCCCGCCCGCTTAAATACTGTTTGCTCAGTGCAGCCGGTCGTCGTACGCGTAGTCGTCGTAGGCGTCGTTATGAACGCGCCGCCGCGGATCGGGTAAAGCAGAATAAACAGTTTTCCCCAACCCCCGCTGGCGCAAACCGGCGGGGGTTTTGTTTTGGAGCCTGCCGGTTAAGCCACCAACCGCAAGGAGTACTCCATGAGTGAAACACTGACTGGCGCACAAATGACCGTTCGCCTGCTCGAACGCCAAGGCATCCGTATCGTTACCGGTTACCCCGGGGGCGCCATCCTGCCGATTTACGATGCTCTTGGGCAGTCGACCGTAATCCGTCATGTGCTAGCCCGCCACGAACAAGGTGCAGGTTTCATCGCACAGGGCATGGCGCGGGTCAGCGGCTTGCCGGCGGTCTGCCTCGCCTCCTCCGGCCCTGGCGCCACCAATCTGCTGACGGCGATTGCTGACGCAAAATTGGATTCAATTCCGCTCGTTGCCATCACCGGGCAAGTGCCACGCGCCATGATCGGCACGGATGCATTCCAGGAGGTCGACACTTATGGCCTGACGATTCCGATCACTAAACACAACTTTCTCGTGACCTCCGCCGAGGAACTACTGGAAGTCATTCCCCGCGCCTTCCAGATTGCCGCCTCGGGCCGGCCCGGACCGGTTCTGATCGACATCCCGAAGGATGTGCAGACTCAGGCAATCGAGATCAGTCATTGGCCAGAACCTGGCGGCGCCCTCCCCGCCCCGGCCACAATCACTGAGTTGACCGAGCAAGCCGCGGCCCTGATCAATTCGGCCGCACGTCCGCTCCTGTATCTGGGCGGTGGCGTCATACATTCAGGCGCATCTGCCGCAGCCGTTGAACTGGCCGAGAAGTCATCACTACCGACCGTGATGACGCTGATGGCACTTGGCGCGATGCCTGTCGATCATCCGCTGTCGATGGGCATGCTGGGCATGCACGGAGCGCGCTATACCAATTTGGCACTCGACGAGTGTGACCTGCTGATCGCCATTGGCGCACGCTTCGATGATCGGGCAACCGGAAAGGTGGCCCAATTCTGCCCGAATGCAAAAATCATTCACATCGATATTGATCCGGCAGAACTGGACAAAATCAAAACTGCATTTATCGGGATTCAGTCCGACGTGCAGGATGCGCTGAATAAACTGCTCCCCGCCGTCAAGCAAAATAGCCGTAAAAACTGGGTTGACCGCATCCAAACCCTAAAAAATCAATTCCCGATGCAGTTGCCGGATGCCGACAACCCGCGATCACACTTTGGACTGATTCGTACTGTTGCCGCCTGCCTAGACGACAGTGCCATCATCACTACCGATGTCGGGCAACACCAAATGTGGGTCGCGCAAGCTTATCCGCTGCGCAGACCTCGACAGTGGCTCACTTCCGGTGGGCTAGGGACAATGGGATTCGGCGTACCTGCTGCTATCGGTGCCGCAATCGCCGAGCCCGAGCGCACAGTAGTATGCTTTACCGGCGACGGCTCGATTTTGATGAACATTCAGGAGTTGGTCACCGCGGCAGAAGAAAACGTCAATGTCAAAATTATCCTGATGAACAACGCTTCACTCGGCCTGGTGCATCAACAACAGACATTGTTCTACGGTGAACGCCTGTTTGCCTCGCAATTCAAAGCGATGCCAGATTTCATCAAAATTGCCCAAGGTTGCGGGATTCAAGCAATTGATCTCGATCAGGCAAGCAACCCCTGCGCCACGTTGATGGAAGCTATTAGCCGCCAAGGGCCCTGCCTGATCCACGCCAGCATTGACGCTACGCAAAAAGTCTATCCCATGGTGCCTCCCGGCGCCGCCAACCGCGACATGATTGGAGCCTGAGATGAACGCCATCAACCGCCAGGAAGAGCAAGCCATCGCACGTAGCATCATCGAAATCGACGTCAATAACCATCCCGGTGTAATGTCACACGTTGTTGGCCTCTTTTCGCGCCGAACCTACAACGTTGAAGGCATACTCTGCCTGCCTGTTGGTCAAAGCGGACTGAGCCGAATCTGGCTGTTAGTCAATGAAGACCAACGTTTGCCACAGATGATCAAACAGGTGGAAAAACTCGAGGATGTCATCACCATTCGACGACACAATGCCGACCATACGGTGTTCCGGGATCTGGGGCATTTTTTCCAATCCAGCTGATTTTTATAAGCGGTGGCCAAAAAGCGGGATGGCTCCCGCTTGAATCGAATCAATCGAAAAAGACAGAAGTTCAATCACCAGGGGAGCGAGAGATGGAGACACAAAAAACTGATCCGAATGTAAAACTGTCACTGCATCAGGCAGCACAGCTTCTTTCGACAAACAACGAATCCATACATGACTTGGAAGTGCTGCTTGCTCATGCAATCGAGCACGGGGAACTTCAGGCCAACGTCAAACGCTGGGCCACGGAACAATGGGAAGGCCGACAGCTACCCGGCAATATCAACCGCCTGGAAACCTTCATTGAACCTGGCAAGCTGGAAGCGTGGCGAGCCACTAGAAAATAGCGGACGCCATGCCTGAACTATTTCGACGGCTTTCTGCCGGGGGCTGCCGGCGGAAAGTAGCCTGAAATCCGACACTGAATCGCCTCAACTGACTTTCCATCCTTGAAACTGGTCACGCTACATTTCGATATCTCGCCCTGCGCTAAAAGCTCAGCCAACGAGATGCGTACTTGCTCAATGGGTATCGCGGTGGCAGCAGCAATCTCCCAATCGAGTAGCTGACCGTGCTTTTTCAGGTATTGGATAACGACGGGTGTGTGCATTGACGTCCTTTATAAGCAGCGAGAGAGCGGCGCATAGCACCAAGCCCACATTTCAAAAACGTGCGGCTTGCGCTGTCATAAGACCCAGATCAAAACCTCGGTAAATTTGAGTGAATTGGTAAGCGCTTGCTTGGGCAACAAAAATGCTGTTGATGAGGCGCGTTGGTGAAATCGGTTCGGTGAGTCACAAACAACCAAGCCGGAAGCCATAGATGGTGTGCCCGGAGGGACTCGAACCCCCGACCTGCTGCTTAGAAGGCAGCTGCTCTATCCAGTTGAGCTACGGGCACTTGAGGGTGATGCAACAACATTGGGAAGGAATTGGTCGGGGCGGTGGGATTCGAACTCACGACCCTCTGCTCCCAAAGCAGATGCGCTACCAGGCTGCGCTACGCCCCGACACAGAGACGACATTATAGCACCGCCCGGGAACCCGCACCAGCTCTAGAGCCTATCTTTTTAAAACAAACTTTTCTTGCTTCAGCCAAGCCTTTCTGATATTAAATCGCCCTTTTGGTCATTAGGGCTCACAAGAAAATGGCAGAAGACCTGCTCCACAAACATTTCGCACCGTACGAACCCAAGCCGGGCGAGGATTACATGAGCGCGAAGCAACTCGCGCATTTCCGCAAAATTCTGGAAACCTTGAAAAAGGAATTGGGCGAAGATATTGATCGCACAGTTCATACAATGCAGGATGAGGCGACGGTTTTCGCCGACCCGAACGATCGCGCCAGCCAGGAAACCGATATTGCAATTGAGCTGCGCAATCGCGATCGTGAGCGCAAGCTGATCAAGAAAATCGATGAGACCCTGAGCAGCATCGAAAGCGGCGACTACGGTTTCTGCAATAAGTGCGGCGTCGAAATCGGCATCAAGCGCCTGGAAGCACGCCCTACGGCAACACTGTGCATCGACTGCAAGACGCTGGATGAGATGAAAGAAAGACAAATGGCGAAGTAGCCTCATCTTTGGCTATTGCTGCGGTCAACTCCGAAAACCCGCAAAAATAAAAGGGCACCGAAAGGTGCCCTTTTTCTTTACCGGGAATGATGTTTCTCGCTTTCACGAAAAACCTCATTCCAGCGATTACTGCTGTTGCTGCTGCTCAACAACAACCGGGGCCGCTACTGCTTGCGCTGTACCCTCTTCGGCTGCAGCGGCTTTCATGGAGAGCTTGACGCGACCACGATCATCGGTCTCGAGAACCTTGACGCGAACGATCTGGCCTTCTTTGACGTAGTCCTCGACCTTATTGACGCGTTCCTGAGCGATCTGGGAGATATGCAACAAACCGTCCTTGCCAGGAAGTACGGAAACGATTGCGCCGAAATCAAGAACTTTCAGTACGGTGCCTTCGTAGATCTTGCCAATTTCGACTTCTGCGGTGATGGCATCAATCCGAGCCCGGGCGGCAGCAGCGGCTTCACCACTGGTTGCTGCGATGGTGATCGTGCCGTCGTCCTGGATGTCGATCGTGGTGCCCGTTTCTTCGGTCAGCGCACGAATGACAGCGCCGCCCTTGCCGATGACGTCACGGATCTTTTCCGGATTGATCTTGAAGGTATAAAGGCGCGGCGCGTAGGCCGACATTTCTTCACGTGGGCCGGAAGCTGCTTCCTGCATCAGTGCGAGAATATGCAAACGAGCTTCCTGGGCTTGCGCCAGTGCAACCTGCATGATTTCCTTGGTGATACCCTGGATCTTGATATCCATCTGCAGCGCAGTGATACCACCGGTGGTGCCGGCAACCTTGAAATCCATGTCGCCGAGGTGATCTTCGTCGCCCAGAATATCGGTCAGCACCGCAAAACGGTTGCCTTCCTTAATCAGGCCCATGGCGATACCAGCAACGTGCGACTTGAGCGGCACACCAGCGTCCATCAGTGCCAGACAGCCACTACAGACCGAAGCCATTGAGGAAGAACCGTTGGATTCGGTAATTTCAGAAACCAGGCGCATCGAGTAGGAAAAGTCTTCCGGTTTCGGCAGCACAGCGAGCAACGCGCGCTTGGCCAAACGACCATGACCGACTTCGCGACGCTTCGGCGTACCAACGCGACCACATTCGCCGGTGGCATACGGGGGCATGTTGTAGTGCAGCATGAAACGCTCGCGATATTCGCCAGCCAGCGCATCGATAATTTGCTCGTCGCGGTTGGTACCCAAGGTGGCGACAGCCAGCGCTTGCGTTTCACCACGGGTGAACAGCGCCGAACCATGGGTACGCGGCAGAACGCCGGAACGCATGGTGATCGGGCGCACGGTACGGGTATCACGACCATCAATGCGGGGTGCACCAGACAGGACGCGACCACGAACAATAGCTGCTTCAATTTCATGGAACAGGTTGCCGACGGTATTTTCGTTCGGCGCACCGACCTCGCCGGTGCACAGGGCTGCAACAGCCTCTGCACGGATAGCCTTGATGGCCTGGCTGCGGGTCTGCTTGACGGTGATGTTGTAGGCCTCTTCTACCTTAGCATTGACCAGTTCGCCCAGACGAGCGACCAGCGCTTCGTCCTTGGCCGGAGCTTGCCAATCCCATTCCGGCTTACCGGCTTCTTCAACGAGTTCGTTGATGGCATTGATTGCCTTCTGCATTTCGGTGTGACCAAAAACGACAGCGCCCAGCATGATTTCTTCGGACAGCTCTTTGGCTTCCGACTCAACCATCAGCACTGCAGAGTCAGTACCAGCAACGACGAGGTCAAGCTCAGTATTCTTCAGCTGGCTCATCGTCGGGCACAGTACGTACTGACCATTGATGTAGGCAACACGGGCAGCACCGATCGGGCCGTTGAACGGGACGCCGGAGATAGCCAGCGCTGCGGAGGCACCGAGCAAAGCCGGAATATCGGAGTCGATTTCCGGGTTCAGCGACATTACCGTAGCAATAACCTGGACTTCGTTATAGAAGCCTTCCGGGAAAAGCGGACGAAGCGGACGATCGATCAGGCGGCAGGTCAGCGTTTCCTTTTCGGAAGGACGCCCTTCGCGCTTGAAGAATCCACCAGGAATACGGCCAGCAGCGTAAACTTTTTCTTGGTAATCAACAGTCAGCGGGAAGAAATCCTGGCCTGGCTTGGCACTTTTTGCCGCCACAACGGTGACCAGCACCACGGTTTCTTCCATCGATACCAATACAGCACCGCCAGCTTGGCGGGCAATTTCGCCGGTTTCCAGGGTGACCTGATGGTCCCCATAGGCGAAGGTCTTTTTCACGACATTAAACATAAATTCCTTTCACTCTCATCACAATGAACAACAAACAACACAACAAAAAATGAAAAAAGCGGCCGGGATAATCCGGGCCGCTCTTTCGTGGGCTTCTGTCTGGCTTACTTACGCAGACCGAGGCGGGCAATCAGGGTGCGGTAAGAGTCGACATCCTTACCTTTAAGGTAATCCAGCAATTTGCGACGCTGGCTAACCATGTGCAACAGACCACGACGGGAATGGTGATCCTTCTTGTGCTCTTTGAAGTGCGGGGTCAGATCATTGATGCGTGCGGTCAGCAACGCGATCTGAACTTCGGAAGAACCCGTATCGCCCTTGGCGCGCTGAAATTCAGCGACGACGGCCGCTTTTGCTTCGGTAGTGAATGCCATTTCAAACTCTCTTTCATGGTTACGACGCAGCCCCAGTTTGATAGAGCGAACGCCAAATTAAAATAACTGCTTCCGTCGGCAACGGAAGCTCAAAATTATACCAGCTTACACTGCCAATTGCACCAGCCTCTTCGGCCACAGACGACCATCCGAACCTGGCTCACCAACACCAATCAGTCGGCTATCCGCATAGACACGAATTTTTCCAGCAAGACCTTCAGGTAATTCAACTGGATTTCCATGCCTGAAACGCTCGGCAGCTTCGCCCTCGACCGTAACCACCGGCAGACTATTCAGCAATGCATCGACCGACTGCAGACGCCCTGCTCGCTCACTCTCCGCCAACGCTTCCAGTTGAGCCAGTGTCACGGCATTGACAAGATCAAGGTCACCGACGACGGTTCGGCGCAAAGCACTCAAATGAGCGCCACAACCCAGCGCCTGACCAATATCGGCCGCCAGAACACGAATGTAAGTTCCCTTGCTGCAGGCAACACGAAGGGTCAGGCAATCGCCAGAAAAGTTGAGGGTATCGATGGAGTAAATCTTGACTGCACGCGGTTGCCGCTCAACCTCGATACCTTTTCTGGCCAGCTCATACAACGGCCGACCATTGAGTTTAAGCGCCGAATGCATGGGTGGTACCTGCAGAATGGCGCCTGTGAAACATGGCAGCACTCGAGAAATATCGCCTGCCGAGACGTTGACCGCAGCAGTCGCGATCACCTTGCCTTCGGCATCCCCGGAGTCGGTTGTCACACCGAGCTTGATTTCCGCTTCGTAAGTTTTATCGGCATCCAGCAAATCGGCTGAGAACTTGGTTGCCTCGCCAAAGCATAAGGGTAACAAACCAGTCGCCAATGGATCCAGTGTCCCGGTGTGGCCACCCTTTGCAGCAGAGAACAGCCGACGAGCTTTTTGCAAAGCATCATTTGAAGTCAAGCCGATGGGCTTGTCGAGTAACAAAACACCGTCGACCTGCTTCCAGGTCTTTTTTACTTGCATGACGGATTATTCTTCCGGCGTCTGATCGCTGATCGCGTTCGCCTGATCGATGAGCAAGGACATATTGGCGCCGTGCTCAATCGAGTTGTCGTAAACAAAATGCAATTCCGGCAAGGTGTGAATGTGCAGGCGCTTGCCCAACTCCCGCCGCAAAAACCCTGAAGCCCGGCGCAAACCAACTTGCACCTCTTCCAGATGCTCGGAGTTGAGTGTCGCAAAGAAAACCTTGGCATGCGCGTAATCCGGCGTCAGTTCGACCGCTGTCAAGCTAATCATACCAACACGCGGATCCTTCAACTCGCTGCGAATCAGATCGGCGAGGTCGCGGCGAACTTGCTCCGCGACCCGATCACTACGTTGAAAACCTTTTTTCTTCATTACAGCGAACGCGCCACTTCCTGAATTTCGTAAACCTCAAGCTGGTCGCCCTCAACGATATCGTTGTTGTTCTTGAGCGACAGGCCGCATTCGAAATTGCTGCGCACTTCCTTGACGTCATCCTTGAAACGCTTGAGCGAATCCAGCTCTCCGTCCCACTGGACAACGTTGTTGCGGAGCAGACGAACCCGTGCATTGCGCTTGACGACACCCTCGAGGACGTAACAACCAGCAATGGCGCCCACTTTGGAGACAAGGAAAACTTGGCGGATTTCAACCATACCGAGAATCTGTTCCCGCTTCTCTGGGGAGAGCATGCCGGAAAGTGCAGATTTAACTTCGTCGACCGCGTCATAAATCACGTTGTAGTAACGAATATCGACACCGAAGTTCTCGGCCAGCTTGCGTGAATTCGCGTCGGCACGAGTATTAAAGCCAATAATGACTGCACCGGAGGCCTGCGCCAGATTAACGTCGGATTCGCTGATGGCGCCCACTGCAGCATGAATAACATTAACCCGAACTTCCTCGTTCGACAGTTTCGAAAGCGTCTGTACGAGTGCTTCCTGCGAACCTTGTACGTCGGCCTTGACGATAAGCGGCAAGGTTTTGACTTCGCCTTCTTTCATCTGCTCGAACATGTTTTCGAGCTTGGCAGCCTGTTGCTTTGCCAACTTGACATCGCGGAACTTGCCTTGGCGGAAAAGCGCGATTTCGCGAGCCTTCTTTTCATCAGCAAGAACAATGGCTTCCTCACCGGCAGCCGGCACATCCGACAGACCAAGTATTTCAACCGGGATAGACGGACCAGCTTCGTTGATCGGCTTGCCGTTCTCGTCAAGCATCGCTCGAACACGCCCTGAAACCTGACCAGCCAGTACAACATCACCACGACGGAGAGTTCCGGACAGAACCAGCATGGTCGCCACCGCACCGCGCCCCTTGTCGAGCCTGGCTTCAATAATCAGACCCTTCGCTGGTGCTTCTTTCTGCGCTTTGAGTTCAAGTACTTCAGCCTGCAAGAGCACCTGCTCAATGAGTTCGTCGATGCCCGTACCCTTTTTGGCAGAGACGCCAACGAAGGGGGATTCACCACCGTACTCTTCAGGAATGACGCCTACTGCAACCAGTTCCTGTTTGACGCGATCCATATTGGCATCGGGCTTATCCATTTTATTTACCGCAACAACCAACGGTACGCCGGCCGCCTTGGCGTGATGGATTGCTTCACGGGTCTGCGGCATCACGCCGTCATCGGCAGCAACGACCAAAATAACAATGTCAGTTGCCTTGGCACCGCGCGCCCGCATGGCGGTGAACGCCTCGTGGCCCGGGGTATCAAGGAAAGTCACCATGCCACGTTCGGTTTCGACGTGATAGGCACCAATGTGCTGGGTAATACCACCCGCTTCACCGGAAGCCACCTTGGCACGTCGGATATAGTCAAGCAGCGATGTCTTGCCATGGTCGACGTGACCCATGACAGTAACGATCGGCGCCCGTGACTCAAGCGGCACATCCTTGTGCTCACCAACCAAAGACTCTTCGAGGAAGGCATCAGGATCATCAAGTTTTGCGGCGAGTGCCTTATGGCCCATTTCCTCGACCACAATCATGGCCGTTTCCTGGTCCAGAACCTGATTGATCGTCACCATCGAACCCATTTTCATCATGACTTTGATGACTTCAATCGCCTTTACGGCCATTTTGTGCGCCAGATCGGAGACAGAAATGGTTTCAGGGACGTGAACTTCACGAACGACCTGCTCGGTCGGCGCCTGGAAGCTGCCCTGACCGTCATCATCCTTGTGACCATGCTTCTTGTGACCACCGCGACCACTCTTCCAGGAACTACCGGTGTCCGCAGAACGCGTTTTGATCCCAGTCTTTTTCTTGCCGTCGTCAGCGCGGCCGTTACCGCCCTTCTTGGCATCCTTGCCCGGCGCATCAGGTTTCTTGTGCAACGTTCCTTTTTCGGCGGCTGGCGCTGGCGGAGGAGCCTTGGGCGCTTGAGCCGCAGCCTGCTGCTTGGCAAACTCTGCCGCCTTGGTTGCTACCGCTTGAGCTTCGGCCTGCTGACGCATACGAACCAGCTCCGCTTCACGCGACTGCTTCGCTTTCAACTCGCGCTCTTGAATATCACGCAATTGATTATGGCGACGATCCTGCTCCTCACGGGCACGCAGCTCGGATTCACCGATGATAGAGGCGCGAGTCGGCGGGGCCACTGGGGCCGGCGCTGCAACTTGAGGTGCCGAGGCAATCTCAATAACTGGAACTTCAACCACCGGCTCAGGAATCGGCTCCGGCTCTGGTTCAATAACTGGCACAATCTCAATCTCAATCTCAATCTCAATCACCGGTTCCGGAATCGGTTCCGGTTCGGGAGCAAGCTCAATTACGGGAACGTTCAATAGCCCTTCTTCCACATCAGTAGCCACTGCTTCCTGCTGCTGATCGCCCACCTCTCGCTTAACCAGTACACGCTTCTTGCGCACCTCTACCTGAACGGTACGAGCCCGGCCATGCGAATCGGTCGCCTTAATTTCTGATGTCTCCTTGCGGGTCAGGGTGATTTTGGCTTTCGACTCATCACCATGAGCACGTCGCAGGTAGTCCAGCAGCTTGGCCTTGTCCTGATCGGTTAGCAAATCATTACTGGTCTGCTTACCAACGCCAGCCTTACCCAATTGCTCAAGTAAAGCCGAAGCCGGCATTTTAAGTTCTACAGCAAATTGTGAAACAGTTGTTGCGGTCATAATTACTACCTCCCGCTCACTCGAACCAGTGAGCCCGTGCCTTCAGAATAAGTCCCTTGGCACGCTCGTCGTCTATGCCGGTCATTTCCGTGAGTTCATCAACCGCCAACTCAGCGAGATCATCGCGGGTCTTGACGCCATTGCCTGCCAATTTGGCGGCCAGTTCCTTACACATGCCCTCAAGACCCATCAGATCTTCGGAGACATTTTCGAGTTGCTCCTCGGTCACAATCGCTTCAGTCAGAAGCACATTGCGCGCACGATTACGTAACTCATTGACGATTTCTTCATCCAGGCCATCGATTTCAAGCATTTCGGCCAGCGGCACATAGGCCACTTCTTCCAGACTTGAAAAACCTTCCTCAATCAGCAAATCAGCCAACTCTTCGTCGATATCGAGCTTTTGCACGAATATTGAACGAGTCTCAGCAGACTCGGCTTCCGAACGCTTGGCCGACTCGTCCTGAGTCATAAGATTGATGGTCCAACCAGTCAGCTCGGAAGCAAGACGGACATTCTGCCCACTACGACCAATCGCAATGGCAAGGTTGTCTTCATCGACCACTACATCCATCGCGTGCTTTTCTTCATCGACCATGATCGATGAAACTTCGGCTGGCGACAGCGCGCCGATTACGAATTGTGCCGGATCAGCCGACCACAACACGATATCGATATTTTCGCCACCGATTTCGTTACGTACGGCAGTCACACGGGAACCACGCAGACCAACGCAAGTGCCAATTGGATCAACACGCGGATCGTTCGACTTGACAGCAATTTTGGCGCGCAGACCGGGGTCGCGAGCGCAAGCCTTCAGCTCCATCAGGCCATCGGCAATCTCCGGCACTTCCAGATCAAAAAGCTTAATGATGAATTCTGGCGCGGTGCGCGACAAAATAATCTGCGGCCCGCGAGCGTTGCGATCAATCCGCAACATGAAGGCTCTAACGCGGTCACCAACTCGCAAATTTTCTTTGGGAATCATTTGATCACGGGGCAACAGCGCTTCGATTTTGCCGGCCTCAATGATGGCATTACCGCGCTCCATACGCTTGATCGTGCCGTAAACAATGTGTTCACCACGCTCCAGGAAGTCAGCCAGTATCTGCTCACGCTCCGCATCGCGAATTTTTTGCAGAATTACCTGCTTGGCAGCCTGGGCACCAATGCGACCAAAGTCGATAGGTTCAAGCGCCTCTTCGATCGAGTCACCCGCCTCAACTTCGGGATCGTCCTTCTGGGCATCCGAGAGCGGCACCTGAAGAAACTCATTGACATATTCATTGTCCGGCACGACCTGCCAGCGACGGAAGGACTCGAAACCGCCCGTATTGCGATCAATCGAGACGCGAACTTCGGCCTCATCATGGATACGCTTCTTGGTTGCAGAGGCGAGGGCCAGCTCAAGGGCGCCAAAGACAATTTCCTTGCTGACGTTCTTTTCGCGGGCCAATGCATCAACCAGCAGCAAAATTTCACGGCTCATGGGCTAAAACCTCCTAGTCCTTCAGTCGAATCGCGGCACTAAACGTGCCTTTTCGATATTATTAAATTCAAGTTCCACATCATCTTTTTCCAGACGCAGACCGACCTTGCCATCTTTGCAGCCAAGCAGTTCGCCCTGAAAGTTGCGGCGGCCAGCATGGGGAATACGTACCTTGACCTGGATATCCTGGCCGGCAAAGCGCTCAAAATCAGCAGCTTTTTTTACCACCCGATCAAGACCTGGCGAAGAGATTTCGAGATGATCGAAATCGATATTCTCGACTTCAAAAACACGTGAGAGCTGATTGGACACTTTGGCACAATCCTCAACGTCGATTCCTTTATCATCACCAGGCAAGTCGATGAAGACGCGAACGGTGCGGCCGCGCGGAGACATCTCGACATCGACGAGTTCATAACCCAGACCGACCACGGTCGTTTCAATCAGCGTATTTAAATCCATAGCCACAAATAAAAAATGGGCGAAACGCCCATCCTACGAAAAAAGATGCCCCGCCAGAAATGGCGAGAGGAAAAAACTCGCGAATTATAACGAGTTTCTCCCCCTCCGTAAATCAATCCGGCCGACTTTATACGCTTTCCTGATACGCCCCCTCTGGCTGGATCATCTTTTCCAGATCACGCATGAATACCTTGACTTCAGCCTCGTTCAGTTCGCGCACTCGACCACGCTTCAACTGTGGCGGCAGGCTAATCGGGCCGTAGCGCACGCGAATCAGGCGGCTGACCGTACAGCCGACCGCCTCGAACATCCGACGCACCTCCCGATTACGACCTTCAAGCAAGGTAACGCGATACCAATGGTTAGCGCCCTCACCGCCCGCTTCCTGCAAGCTGGTAAAACTGGCCGGGCCATCTTCAAGCTCGATACCGCTCAACAGTTGCTCTTGGGCCTCCATACTCAGCACACCAAGAACGCGCACCGCATAGTCGCGGACCAATTCCGAACTGGGATGCATCAGCTTGTTGGCCAGCTCGCCCGAGGTCGTGAAGATCAAGAGACCGGAGGTGTTGAAGTCAAGACGACCCACTGCAATCCAACGTCCGCCACGGATACGCGGTAGTGCCGAAAATACCGAGGGGCGACCATCCGGATCGTCACGCGAGACAATTTCACCTTCCGGTTTATGGTAAATCACCACACGCGGCGTCTTGGTCGTCGTAAAACGCATGTTCACCAGACGACCGCCAATTTTGACCTTGTCAGTCGGTATCACACCCTGGCCGAGATGAGCCGTTATGCCATTGACACTGATGCGTCCAGCGGCGATCCACTCCTCCATTTCGCGACGCGAACCGATGCCTGCCTGGGCCAGAACCTTTTGCAGGCGCTCCGGTTTGGCTTCTGCAATCGGCTTGCCATTGCGCCCGACTGAGCCGCGATTAGCCCGCCCACCTGGCGGCGTAATGACGCGCCGACGGGGCGCCGGGGTCGTTGTTGGCACCGGGGTATATTGATCGGCAGAGGCTTCAGGAAACTCATCAGCGCCGGTTCGCCCATGCGATGCCTCTTTACTGCGGTCAACGCCATTTTCTGGCCGTTTTCCATGGCTACCATCATCGTTTCTAGACGCTTGACGGAAAGGTGTTCGTTTATTTTTCATAGTTCAGCTCCAGTGTCTGGCTGATTTGTTCCAGCGGCGGCAGTTCACTGACACTGCGCAGGCCCAGATCATCGAGAAATTGTTTCGTCGTGGCAAAAAGCGCCGGTCGGCCCGGCGTCTCGCGATGGCCGACGACGTCGATCCAGCCTCGCTCTTCCAGCGTCTTGATGACGTTGGTGTTAACGGCTACGCCGCGGATTTCTTCGATATCACCTCGCGTCACCGGCTGACGATAGGCAATGATAGCCAAGGTTTCAAGCATGGCGCGAGAGTATCTCGGTGGCTTTTCCGGGTTGAGACGTTCGAGATAAGGCAAAAATTCAGCCCGTGTCCGAAAACGCCAACCCGAAGCGAGCTGAATCAACTCGACCGAGCGTTCAGCCCATTCTTCACGTAGTTCATCAAGCAACTTGCGCAGGACATCAGTCGACAGATCCTCGTCGAACATCTTGCGCAATTCGAGCGGCGTCATCGGCTCGCGAGCGGCGAGCAATGCCGCTTCAAGCACCTTCTTGACCAAACCCGCTTCCACTCTCGCCTCCACCTTGATGCACTCTCACGTAAATCGGCGCAAACGCCTCGCTTTGGGTAAATTCGACCAACTTCTCGCGCGCCAACTCAAGCATGGCCAAAAAATGCACGACCAGCCCGGGCGCGCCCATGGCCGGGTCGAACATGGTTTCAAATTGCACGAAACCGCCACGATCCTGCAAGAGTCGCAGGATGATCGTCATATGCTCGCGCACCGACAATTCTTCACGGCTGATTTTGTGACTCTTGTTCAACTTGGCCTGTCGTACAACGGCCATCCAGGCGTTTTTCAAATCATCCACCGACACTTCCGGCAAGCGGACATAAAGCGATTTTTCAACCAGCGTCTCTACCCAGAAAAATTCACGCTCAGCCTGCGGCAGCTCATTCAGCCGCTGCCCCGCGATTTTCATCTGCTCGTACTCCATCAGCCGACGAACCAGTTCAGCCCGTGGGTCTTCGCCATTATCGTCAGCGCCAACCTTGGGTCGTGGCAACAGCATCCGCGACTTGATTTCGATAAGAATCGCCGCCATCACCAGATAATCGGCTGCCAGTTCCAGATTGCCGGCGTGCATATTCTCGATGTAATCGAGGTACTGCCTGGTCAACGGCGCCATCGGGATATCAAGAATATCGACGTTGGCCTTGCGGATCAGGTAAAGCAGCAGGTCGAGCGGCCCCTCAAAAGCATCGAGCATGATCGCCAACGCATCCGGCGGGATATAGAGATCCTGCGGCAGATACTGCAGCGGCTCGCCGTAGATGCGGGCGAGCGGCTCAAAAAGACCCGCCTGAGGCACGTCGACCGCAGCATTCATCTTCAGGCAGCCGCCGTGCGGCCCTTGCCGTTGCGAATGGACAGACTCAGCGCCTCATTGCCCATCAATGGTATTCCAACCCCATCGACTCACGCACATCGCGCATGGTTTCGCGTGCCAGCTCTCGTGCCTTCTCGCAACCATCGGCAATAATATTTTTAACCAGCGTCAGGTCATCCAGATAAATCTGCGCCCGTTCACGCATCGGCGCCTGCTCGCGCAGAATACCGTCGATCACCGGCTGCTTGCATTCGATACAGCCAATGCCAGCGGTACGGCAACCGTGTTGCACCCATTCCTTGCAGGCATCGTTGGAATAAACCAGATGCAACTGCCAAACCGGGCACTTGGCCGGCTCACCAGGGTCGGTGCGACGCGCCCGCGCTGGATCGGTCGGCATGCTGCGTACTTTTTTGGTCACCGACTCAGCGGATTCGCGGAGTGTAATTGTGTTGTTGTAAGACTTGGACATCTTGTGACCGTCCAGCCCAGGCATCTTCGACGCCTCGGTGAGCAGCGCACTCGGCTCGGCAAGAATCATCTTGCCGGTGCCTTCGAGATAGCCGAACAGGCGCTCACGGTCACCGACCGAAAGATGCTGGATTTCGTCAAGCATGGCGTGCGCCTGCGCTATAGCTTCCTTGTCGCCATTTTGCTGGAAGCGGGTGCGCAGTTCTTCATAGAGACGCGCCTTCTTGCTGCCCAGTTTTTTTACGGCTTCGCGTGCCTTGTCCTCGAAACCCGGCTCGCGGCCATACATATGGTTGAAGCGGCGGGCCAGCTCACGGGTAAATTCAACGTGCGGCAACTGATCCTCGCCGACCGGCACCTTGTCGGCGCGGTAGATCAGAATATCGGCACTCATCAGCAACGGGTAGCCAAGAAATCCGTAGGTTGAGAGATCCTTGCTATCCAGCTTTTCCTGCTGATCCTTGTAGGTCGGCACGCGCTCCAGCCAGCCGAGCGGCGTCATCATCGACATCAGCAGATGCAATTCGGCATGTTCCGGCACCCGCGACTGGATGAACAGCGTCGCCTGATTGGGATCAACACCGGCGGCTAACCAGTCAATAACCATATCCCAGGTCGCCTGCTCGATACCTTGCGGGTTATCGTAATGCGTCGTCAGGGCGTGCCAGTCGGCAACGAAAAACAGACACGGGTACTCATGCTGGAGCTTGACCCAGTTTTTGAGAACCCCGTGGTAGTGACCAAGATGAAGGGCGCCGGTGGGGCGCATGCCGGAAAGAACACGTTCAGCGTACATAGTCGATCAATAAAGCCCAAAAATGGATTCAATGGCCCGCGCCGCGAAAATAACCAGCGGGTTCATGACGGCACCGAGAACACCAGTGAATAAAAGTAGTAACAGAATGGGAAAACCCCAAGGCTCGATCTTGGCAAATTTCCAGGCCAGATTGTGGGGTAGCAGGCTGACCGCGATACGCCCGCCATCAAGTGGTGGTAGCGGCACTAGGTTGAGAACCATCAGCACGCAATTGACGATGATGCCGATTTTGCTCATTTCAGAAAGCGGCACCGTGAAGTCGTTACTCGGCATCAACCAGGCGAGCTTGAGCATAAACGCCCAGCACAAGGCCATGAACAGATTGGCCCCCGGCCCGGCAGCGGCCACCCACAGCATGTCTTTTTTCGGATTGCGCAAGCGACCAAAATCGACCGGCACCGGCTTGGCGTAACCAAACAGGAAAGTCCCGCCGGAAAACAGCAGGATGGATGCTGGAATGATGATCGTACCGACCAGATCGATATGGCGCAGCGGATTCAGGCTGATTCGACCCATCTGCCAAGCGGTCGGGTCGCCAAAGTGACGAGCCGCATAACCGTGCGCAGCTTCGTGCAAAGTAATGGCAAAAATGACCGGCAGTGCGGCGATGGCAATGGTCTGGATCAGGCTTTCGAGCATCGTTGTCTCAATCCAGGCCGAATGGGGTCAGCGAACCGCGGCCGAGGCGGATCAACTCTGGTGCAGCGCCGGTCAGATCAATAATCGTCGTCGGCTCGATACCGCAATGGCCCGCGTCGAGGATCAGTTCCAGTTGGTCTTCCAGACGATCCTGAATCTCCCAACCTTCCGTCAGCGGCGCTTCATCACCAGGCAGTTGCAACGTCGTGGTCAATAGCGGCTCATTCAACTCTTCGAGCAGCGCCAACGCGACCGGGTGGTTGGGTATGCGCAGACCAATTGTTTTGCGTTTCGGGTGCAACAAACGGCGCGGCAGTTCTTTAGTGCCTTCCAGAATGAAGGTGTAACTGCCCGGCGTTGCCGCCTTGAGCAGCCGGTACTGCGAATTATCGACACGGGCAAAATGAGCAATCTCCGAAAGATCGCGCACCATCAGTGTCAAATGATGGCGCTCGTCGATCTGGCGAATCTGGCGAATACGATCAAGTGCTTCCCGATCGCCAAGGTGACAACCGAGCGCATAACAAGAATCGGTTGGCAAGGCGACGACCGCGCCATTCCGGATGAAGTCTGCGGCCTGGACCAGCAAACGTTGCTGCGGCGAATCAGGATGGATATTAACGACACGAGCCATAGCTTTACCGAATCAAACGCCAAACCGGCTTGAGATCTTCCGGCAGTTGCGGCAGCTTGCCGAGATCGACATAACTCTCCTGAGGCCCATGAAAATCGGAACCGCGTGAGGCATGGAAGGCGTAGTGACGGGCCAGTCGGGCAAAATGCATCACATGGTCCGGCGAATGACTACCGCAGGTCACTTCAATGCCCTGCCCACCGGTATCCTTGAAGTCATCAAGAAAACGCCGCATGTCGCCCCCGGACATTTTGTAACGCCCCGGATGCGCTACCGTGGCCACGCCACCGGCGGCATTAATCCAGCCAATCGCTTCTTCCAGCGTCGCCCAGCGATGGTCAACGTAACCCGGCTTGCCAGGCGTCAAATAAGACTGAAAGAGCGATGAAACATCACGGGCAATTCCAATTGACACCATGTAGCGCGCGAAATGAGCCCGGGAAATCAGGCTTGGGTTGGTCGCAAAACACACCGCCCCTTCATAAACGCCTGGAATACCAATGGCGGCCAAGGCCTCGCCCATTCGTTTGGCGCGCTCAAGGCGTCCGGTGCGAAGTTCATCCAGACCATTTACCAAGGTCGGGTGCGCCGGATCGAAACCAAGTCCGACGATATGAATCGGTACCTTTTTCCATTCGATGGAAATTTCGACGCCATTCACGAAATTCATGCCAGCCTCTTCGGCTGCAGCCTTGGCAATGGCCAAACCATCCAGATCATCGTGATCGGTCAAGGCCCAAAGGTCCACACCATTGGCGGCGGCACGCTTTGCCACCTCTTCGGGCGGCAAAAGACCATCGGAGACGGTGGAGTGGCTGTGAAAATCAAAATTGGCTGGGGTCACGGATAAATAAACGCTTTGCAAACTGCGAGTTTATCACGAAGGCGGGTCTTGCCCGGATTCCCTTGTGCAGTGCAGCAGGTTGCCTCCGGTCAGGCATCCCGTTATAGTGCGCCTCGTTCCATGGGAGAGCGCAGATCAACTCTGCCGCCGAAGGCGCAATTTCACCCGAAAACGCTCAGGCAAAAGGACCACGGAACCGGCGAACATCAACAGTTCACCGAAACTCTGGAGAGCGATGGCGACTGCTACGGTCGACATCCACCGATGGGGCAAATCTCTCAGGTATCGAGGACAGAGGGGTGAAACGCAAGACGCTGTTCTTTCGTTTCACCCTTTTTCCGTTTCTAGAACTGGCGTTAATAAACGTTCGTAAAGGATTGATATGCTGAAGAAAACTGTTTTAAATTCCGCCCATCGCACCCTCGGTGCCCGGATGGTTGATTTTGGTGGCTGGGACATGCCGGTGAACTACGGTTCGCAGATTGAAGAGCATCACGCGGTGCGTCGCGACTGCGGTATGTTCGATGTGTCACACATGTGCCCGGTCGATGTGGTCGGCGCCGATTGCCGAGTTTTCCTTTCCCGCCTCGTCGCCAATGATGTGGCCAAACTGCAAGTTGCCGGCAAGGCGCTCTACGCCGCTATGCTCAATGACGCCGGCGGCGTGATTGATGACCTGATCATTTACTTCCTGACCGAAACGCGTTTCCGCATCGTGATCAACGCCGGTACGGCTGAAAAAGATCTGGCCTGGATGCAAGCCAAAGTGGCTGAATGGAAGCTCGATGTCAGCATCACCCAGCGTCGCGATGGGGCCAACGCCCTCGGCATCATTGCCGTGCAAGGCCCGAATGCCCGTCAAAAGGTTTGGGAAGTATTGCCGCAAAGCAAAACAGCCACCGAAGGATTGAAGGCATTCTTTGCTACTGAGGTCGATCAATACTTCATCGCCAGCACTGGCTACACCGGCGAAGACGGCTACGAAATCATGCTGCCTGCCGCAGAAGCTGAAAACCTTTGGAACGCCTTGCACAAGGCAGGCGTCGCCCCCTGTGGCCTGGGTGCCCGCGATACTTTGCGCCTTGAAGCCGGCATGAATCTGTATGGCCAGGACATGGACGAAACCGTATCGCCGCTCGATGCAGGTCTGGCCTGGACGGTGTCGTTGAATACTGATCGCGATTTCGTCGGAAAATCCGCGTTGACCGCAAACGGCCAAAAATGCCAGTTCCTCGGCCTCATTCTGCTCGATAAAGGCGTGCTGCGGGGACATCAACAAGTTATTACAAAACAAGGCAATGGAGAAATAACCTCAGGTAGTTTCTCACCAACATTACAGCAATCCATCGCCCTCGCCCGCCTGCCGCTCGGTGTGCAGATCGGCGACGAAGTTGAAGTTGATATCCGCGGCAAGTTACTGAAAGCCAAGGTCGTCAAACCCGTATTCGCCCGCAACGGCAAAGCAGTCATCTAATCCCCCCATTCAGGAGAAAACCATGTCCAACGTCCCCGCCAACCTCAAATATGCCACTTCCCACGAATGGGTTCGCCTCGAAGCAGATGGCAGCGTCACCGTCGGCATTTCCGATCACGCCCAGGAAGCCCTCGGTGACCTCGTATTTGTCGAATTGCCCGAAGTCGGTGCCCATTTTGTCGCCGAGAAGGAAATCGCCGTCGTCGAATCAGTCAAGGCTGCTGCTGACGTTTATGCCCCGATCGCCGGCACCGTGACCGAAGTGAATCAAGCGGCTGCTGACGCACCGGAATCGGTCAATCAGGACGCCTACGCGGCCTGGCTGTTCAAGATGACACCGGACAATGCCGCTGATCTTGACGCCCTGCTGGATGCTGCCGCCTATCAGGCCGTGGCCGACGCCGCCTAAGCAAGGATACCCATGAATCCTTCCCTCTCTGCACTGGAGCAAAATGACGAGTTCATCGCTCGTCACATTGGCCCTTGCCCGACTGAAATCGCCGCCATGCTGGCAGCCATTGGGGCCGACACGCTTGATCAATTGATCAACGAAACGGTGCCAGCTGCCATCCGTCTGCCGGCTGACCTGCCACTGCCTGCGCCAAAGCGCGAGCACGAGGCGCTGGCGACACTGAAAACCATCGCCAGCAAGAATGTCGTCAATAAATCCTGCATCGGCATGGGTTATTACGACACCCTGACGCCCAAGGTGATCCTGCGGAACGTCATGGAAAACCCGGGCTGGTACACCGCCTACACGCCCTATCAGGCAGAAATTGCCCAGGGCCGGCTGGAAGCCCTGCTCAACTATCAGCAAATGGTGATCGACCTGACCGGGCTGGAAATTGCCAATGCCTCATTGCTCGACGAGGCCACCGCTGCCGCCGAAGCCATGGCAATGGCTCGCCGCGTTTCCAAGTCGAAGTCGAATCGTTTTCTGGTTGACGCTGCCTGCTTTCCGCAAACCATCGACGTCGTCAAGACACGCGCCGGCTATTTCGGCTTCGAACTGGTCGTTGCTGCGGTCAACTCGGTAAACGACGAAGAATTCTTCGGGGCGCTGCTCCAGTACCCGAACGACAACGGCGAAGTCCGTGACCTCACCGAAACCATTGCCAGCCTGAAGGCCAAGGGCGCGACCATCGTCGTTGCCACCGACCTGATGGCACTGGTCATGCTCAAATCACCCGGCGCGATGGGGGCTGACATTGCCCTCGGCTCAAGCCAGCGTTTCGGCATCCCGATGGGCTTCGGCGGTCCGCACGCCGCCTTTTTCGCCACCCGCGAAAGCTTTGTCCGCTCAATGCCGGGCCGCATCATCGGCGTTTCCAAGGACTCCCGCGGCAATACGGCGCTGCGTATGGCGCTGCAAACCCGCGAGCAACACATCCGCCGCGAAAAGGCCAATTCGAACATCTGCACTTCGCAGGTACTGCTCGCCAATATGGCGGGCATGTTCGCGGTCTATCACGGCCCGCAAGGCCTTAAAACCATCGCCAGCCGCATCCATCGTCTCACCGCAATTCTGGCGGAAGGTCTCAGACAGGCCGGCGTCAACCTGTTCACCCAGCAGTTTTTCGATACGCTGCAACTCGACCTCGGTAGCCGCGCTGAAACCGTTTACCGCGCCGCCCTGACCGCCGGTTACAACCTGCGCCGCGTCTCGGCTAACGTGCTGGCTATCTCGCTCGACGAAACCACCAGCCGCAACGATGTCGCAGCCCTGTTCAAACTGATCGCTCAGGCCACGCTCGACATCGAAGCAATCGACGCCCAACTGAGCGCTGCCAGCCCCAACCTGCCGGTCGAACTGCTTCGCAGCGACGCCATCCTGCAGCACCCGGTGTTCAACACGCACCACACCGAACACGAGATGCTGCGCTACCTGAAGTCACTGCAGAACAAGGATCTGGCACTCGATCACTCGATGATTTCACTCGGCTCCTGCACCATGAAGCTGAATGCGACCAGCGAGATGATTCCGGTTACCTGGCCGGAATTCGGCGGCATTCACCCCTTTGCGCCGCGTGAGCAGACAACCGGCTATCTGGAAATGATTGCCAGCTTGACCGAGTGGCTGAAGATTGTGACCGGCTTCGACGCCATTTGCATGCAGCCAAACTCCGGCGCGCAGGGCGAATACGCCGGCCTGGTCGCGATTGCCCGTTACCACGCCAGCCGCGGCGAAGCCCATCGCAACGTCTGCCTGATTCCCAAATCAGCCCACGGCACCAACCCCGCGACCGCCCAGATGTGCAACATGCAGGTGGTTGTGGTCGATTGCGACGAAAGCGGCAATATAGACGTCGCCGATCTTCAAGCCAAGGCTGACCAGCACGCGGCCAATCTGGCCTGTTTGATGATCACCTATCCGTCGACCCACGGCGTATTTGAAGAAGCGGTGCGCAACATCTGCGCCATCGTGCACGAACACGGTGGCCAGGTGTATATGGACGGTGCCAACCTCAACGCCCAGGTGGGCCTGACGTCACCCGGCTTTATTGGTGCCGACGTCAGCCACATGAACCTGCACAAGACATTCGCCATCCCGCACGGCGGCGGCGGACCGGGCATGGGTCCGATCGGCCTCAAGGCACATTTGGCACCGTTCATGGCCAACCACGCAGTCGTTGCTGTCGATGGCCCACACAGTGGCCAGGGAGCGGTTTCAGCGGCCCCTTTTGGCTCAGCCTCGATCCTGACCATTTCCTGGATGTACCTTGCCATGCTTGGCGGTGCCGGCGTCAAGAAAGCGACGCAAGTAGCGATCCTGAACGCCAATTACGTCGCGAAGCAGCTGAACGAGCACTACCCGGTGCTCTACACCGGCCAAAACGGTCGCGTCGCCCATGAGTGCATTCTCGACATCCGCCCGATCAAGGCGGCCACCGGCATCACTGAAACCGATATCGCCAAGCGCCTTATGGACTATGGTTTCCACGCGCCAACGGTGTCTTTCCCGGTGGCCGGCACGATCATGGTTGAACCAACCGAATCGGAATCGAAGGCTGAACTGGATCGCTTCATTGCTGCACTGATCAGCATCCGTGAAGAAATCCGCCAGATTGAAAACGGCGTCTGGGCAGCTGACAACAATCCGCTGAAAAACGCCCCACACACCGCAGCGGATATTGTCGATAGCGACTGGAAGCACCCTTACAGCCGCGACCAGGCCGTTTTCCCGCTGTCATGGGTCAAGGCCAACAAGTTCTGGCCGAGCGTCAATCGCATCGACGATGTGTTTGGCGATCGCAACCTGAACTGCGCCTGCCCGCCGATGGAAGCCTACGCCGACTAATGACCGTCGACCTCTCTGCCATCGCCAAGTGGCCCAACGTCCCCGCCTGTTACGACTGGTTGTCGCTCGACCGGCGGGGCGATTGGCGATTGCAGGGAGAACGCGTCATGCACAGCGGCCTGATCAACTTCATCAACCGGCAGTATGGTTGTGACGAATCAGGCTGCTGGTTTTTGCAAAACGGCCCGCAACGGGTTTTTGTCAATCTCGCCTACACGCCCTGGGTATTTCGTCGGGATGGCGACGGGTTTGTCAGTCATACCGGCCAGCCAGCCGGCGCCATGCAAGCGATCCACCTCGATGCCGAAGGAAATATTCTGCTCGCTACCGATTTGGGTATTGGTCTGCTCGACGACCGCGAGCTAACGCTGTTTCTCAGCGAGTGCCGGGATGCTGAAGGCGGTGAACCTGACGAACAGGCTTTCCTCGATTTGATGAATGGCCTCGCCAGCACTATTTACTGGCAAAAAACCAGCATTCAGCCGATTGCTGCGGTCGACGTTAAAAAACGCTATAAATTCAACCCGCAGCCCCAAGCACCCGAGCCAGCCTAAGGCAATATTTCGCTGATCAACTCGGCAATCAGTCCAGCGGTAACGCCATGCCGATCACGATCCGGGTTGTATTCGACAATTTCCAGCGCGCGGAGACCGGGCAGCACCGAGATGCGATGTAGCGCCGACAGCACATCCTGCGGTGGCAAACCATCCGGCTCAGGACTGCCGACACCCGGCGCCAGCAGCGGATCAATCGCATCAAGATCAAGCGTTACGCCAAAACCTGCCGGGGCACTGGCAACAAGCGCGATCGCCTCATCGAGACAGGCCGCAAAACCTCGCGCCATCAAAGTCTCGGTGTCATAAATACGAACACCAAGACCACGCAAAAAATCAAGCTCTTCAGGCTCATAACTGCGCGGCCCGAGAACAACGGTATGCGCTGCACTCAACTGAGCACCGGTCAGCCCGATATTAAGCAAACGTTTGTCGCCCCGGCCCAGCAGACAAGCCAGCGGCATACCGTGAATAGCACCGGAATAGCTCGTTTCCGGCGTATGGCTATCGAGATGAGCATCAATCCAGAGCAGCCCGACAGGGGCCTCGGATGCCCGCGCCACGCCGCTCCAGGTGCCGATCGCTATTGAATGATCGCCCCCGATGACCACCGGAAAATCATTGGCCGCCATGACCTGCGCCACCTCATCGGCCAGATGACGACACAAGCCGGCAATTCGACTGACCGCCGATAGACCGGGTGCATCCGCCGCAAACAGGGTTTTTCCCCAATCAACCAAGGGATGATGTTCCAACGTGTGCCACGCCTGCGAACGATGAAAAGCGACCGGTCCATCCTCGCAGCCACGATCCTGCGCGCCAAGGCCACTGGCGGCACCAATAATGCAGACTCTGCGCGTCATCCAATCAACCCCACTGCCAAGCTGAAGACGCTAATCTAACCCGTTCGCCTCTAGCCAGTCAGCAATCTCAGGGAAGCACTCGGCCGCGTCCTCCATCAGCGAGGCATTGGCCTGCAACAGAAGCTTGCGCTGCCGCGGATTCAGCTTTTTCGGGAAAACTGGTTGCAACTGAACAATCAGGTCACCCGGTGCATTTTTCCCGCGTCCAGGGTAACCCTTGCCGGCCAGTCGCAATTCACGGCTTTCAGGCTGCCCTGCCTTCAATGGGTGCGTCAAAAGACCAGACAATGACGGTAGCTCGATCTCGCCGCCAGCCAGCATCAGCAAGACACTGACCGGCATGCAGAAGTGCAGGTCACGATCCCGCAGCGTAAATAAGGGATGCGAACGGATGATGATCGTCAGGTAAAGATCACCCGCCTGCAAACCTGCCGATTCCGGCTCGCCCTGCCCGCTTACACGCAACTCATCACCGGGCAACATGCCGGGCGGAACTTTGATTTCGAGACTGACACTGGCCGCATCGCGGCCGCTGCCGGCACAACCGGGACAGATCCGCTCACTGAAAAAACCGCGCCCGGCACAGGCCCGGCAAGGCTTCAGCACGCGCTTGGCGTCATGCACCCGGCCGCTACCATGACAGTTATCGCAAAAACGGGTCCGCGCAATGCCTGACTCGCCCGTTCCATCGCAGATCGAACAGGCGTTGCCACGGGTGTAAGCAATCGTCTTACTGCACCCGCTGGCCGCCTCGTACATACTCAGCTCAAGGTTCAGTCGAATATCAGCCGCCTTGGGGACGCTCACCTCAGGCTCGGGCGCTACTTCGTCTTCTTGCGGGGTAGCGGTTTCTGCCGAATCAGGCATGTCGACCGCAAGTAGTTGATCGTAAGCACCCTGGATCTGCTTGAAACGTTCAGTAGCCTCGGGGCTGGTATTACGGTCAGGATGCCAACGCATGGCAAGGCGCCGATAGGCGCGTTTTATTTCAGCCGGAGAGGCATTCTGCGGAACGCCAAGAATTGCGTGAGAATTCATTTTCAACCCGGACAAAGTAAAAACCCGCGACAAGCGCGGGATTTTGGAAGTTACTGTTCTTCTGAATTAGTTGTTTAAGCTAACTGGGGCGACTGATGGGGCTCGAACCCACGACAACCGGAATCACAATCCGGGACTCTACCAACTGAGCTACAGCCGCCGCTGAAGAAGGCGCGCATTGTACTAACCTCGCGCTATTGTGTCTAGCGATTCTAAAAAAATCTGAGGAGCAGACCCAGCGCAGCACATCCGGCAATCACCGGCATTACACCCATTTTGAAACGGAAAAGCGCGAGTGCTGCGCCCAGCATGATCAGCCCGGAAACAACATCCAAAGCGCCGCCAAAACCTTGCGGCCAAAGCACGTGATAGCCGAAGAATAAAGCCAGGTTGAGAATGACGCCGACCACGGCACCGGTGATTGCGGTCAACGGCCCGGTGAAGCGTAATTCGTTGTGCGTCGATTCGACCAGCGGGCCACCGGCCAGAATGAAGATGAAAGAGGGCAGAAAAGTGAACCAGGTGACCAGCGTTGCCGCCACTGCGCCAGCCAGAAACAGGCTGTCCGGCCCGAACAAGGCCTTGGCGTAGCCGCCGACAAAGCCGACGAAGGCAACCACCATGATCAACGGCCCGGGCGTGGTTTCCCCCAGGGCCAGGCCGTCGATCATCTGTGGCGCGCTGAGCCAGCCGAAGTGGCTGACGGCGCCCTGATAGACGTAAGGCAGTACCGCGTAGGCACCGCCGAAGGTGAGCCAGGCCGCCTTGGTGAAAAACCAGCTCATCTGGGTCAGCGTGTGCTCCCAGCCATAATTGACCCAAAGCCAGAGCATCGGCACCAGCCACAGGACCAGCCCGGCCAATAGCACTTTTATCAGCCGCTGCCAGGCAAAGCGGGTATGCGGAAGACGGGGAGAATCATCGTCAATCAGGGCCGGGCCGAACGATTTATTGCCCTGACCATGCCCGCCCCCGGCTCGGAAGGTTTCCGGTGCAATGCGCCCGCCGACGTAACCAATCACAGCGGCGGCAGCGACAATCGCCGGAAAAGGCACGTTCAGGGCAAAGATGGCGACGAAGGAAGCGCCGGCAATCGCCCACAGCACCTTGTTTTTGAGTGCCCGACTGCCGATGCGGTGAGCCGCCTGCAAGACAATGGCGGCGACGGCCGGCTTGATGCCGTAAAAAATACCGGCGACCAGCGGCACATCGCCATAGGCCAGATAGATCCAGGACAGTGCAATCAGGATGAATAGCGAGGGCAAGACAAACAGCGCGCCGGCAATGATCCCGCCCCAGGTGCGGTGCATCAGCCAGCCAATATAGGTGGCCAGTTGTTGCGCTTCCGGCCCGGGCAACAGCATGCAATAGTTCAAGGCGTGGAGAAATCGGCGCTCCGATATCCAGCGCCGCCGCTCGACCAGTTCCTGATGCATGATGGCAATTTGCCCGGCCGGGCCGCCAAAGCTGATGAACCCCAGTTTCAGCCAGAACCGGAAGGCCTCCCAAAAACCCACCACGGGTACTTCAGCCGGAACTTCGCCAGTCGCCGCCTTTGTTAATTCATTCATCGCTGTTGCCATTTCAAAATCAAGGGGCAAGAGCTTAACGCAAGCGCCGGGACAGCATTGGGCATCCACAGTAAGATGCGGCCTCGCTTGAAGGAGAGAGCCATGAACGAAGGCTGGATTGTGTTGGGGATCATCGTGATTTTTATGCTGGGCGCTGCCTTGCCGCTGCTGCGCAAGGATCGGCCGGACGATACCCGGCTGCCCCCCGCCAAGGAAACACTTCGCGACTGGCGAAAGGAAAAATAGAGGATGAACGCCGTGGAATCACGCCTGACCGATCTTGAGATCAAGATCAGCTTTACCGAAGACATGGTCGATGAACTCAATCGCACCGTTTTTCGCCAGCAACAACAAATCGACCTGCTGATGCTGCAGATCAAAGCCTTGCGCGAACAGGTGCGAACCGCCGAACCGCAGGAACAGCGCAACCTGCGCGACGAAATTCCGCCCCACTATTGAACCCGTTCCTCCTCCCCCTCCCCCCCCCGGCCCCGCGGCCGGGGGCCGTGGCCCCCCTGGCGCCCCCCCCCCCCCCGGGGCGCCGCCCCCCGGGGGGGGGCCGGCCGGGGCCGGGGGGGGGGCGCCCCGCCCCGCCTCCTCCCCCCCCCCCGCGGGCCGGCCCGGCCGGGGGCCTCCGCCCCGGCCCCCCCCCCCCCCCCCCCCCCCCCGGGGGGCCCCCCCGGGGGGAGCCTGGGTTGAAAGCCGCTGTTTTGACCGAGAACAAGCCTGTCACCGTTATTTATCACGCCGACTGCATCGACGGTTTCGGCGCTGCCTACGCTGCCTGGTGCCAGTTTGGCGATATTGCCAACTATTACCCGATTCACCACGGTCAACCGTGGGAAACGGCCAAAATCGCCGGCCATCAGGTATTCATCCTTGATTTCTCATTCCCGCCCAATGTGCTGGAAAGCATGGCTGGCATGGCGATTTCCGTCACGCAGATCGACCACCACGTTTCGGCCTATCAATCCTGGGCCGACCGGCTGCAAGCTGGCCCCAACGGACTGGCTGTACATCACCATCCGGCTTTGCCGCTGACGGTCATTTTTGATCTGGAAAAATCGGGGGCCCGACTGGCCTGGGAACATTTTCAGCCAGCCTTGCCCGTGCCCTTGATGCTGTTGCACATTGAAGACCAGGATTTGTGGCGCTTTGCCCTGCCCGGCACGCGCGCCTTTTGCCGTGGCCTGCGTTTACAGCCGTTCGACTTCACCATCTGGCACGCCCTGGTGAGCCAGACGCCAACGACCGACGCGCCGCGCTACCGGGAAATGCTCGCCCACGGCACCGCCATCGAAACCTATTTTCAGCGGGAGATTGAAGGTCTGGCCGAGAGCCATCTGCGCATGCCGGCTCGGCTGCGGGGCGATCCGGTCGATGCCTTGCAGGCCGTTCGCCATGGCCAGCCGGTCATCACCGAGGGCGATCTAGCCTGGCTGACCGTGCGCGGTGTTGCGGTTAACGCCAACGCTCTGTTCGCTTCGGAGCTGGGCAATCTGCTCGCGGAACAGAGCGGCACTTTCGGTCTGATCTGGCAGCTTTCCGGCGACGGAGAAATCAAGGCGTCGCTGCGCTCGAAAGGTGACTTTGATGTGGCCGCCATTGCAGCCCGTTACGGTGGCGGCGGCCATCGAAATGCGGCTGGTTTCAGGATGGCGCCAGCGCCATTCATGGCGGACGTGCTCGGCCTGGAGTAAGTAAGCCATTTGCATTCTTGCGAGAGACTGATTGTTGATCCACACTGAATAAGCGGTGAAAGTCGCAGTTTTGAGTTCAGGCAGTTAAACGCGGATCAGCAACCCTCTCAACAGGAGGCAAAGATGGCGAATATGCAAGTCGGCCAGTCCGGCAAAAAACTGTTTCAGGAGTGGGAAGGCCTGGAGTTAAACGAATATCTGGATTCCGGTGGCGCACCCACCATCGGGGTCGGTCATTTGATGACCCGGTCGGAACGCATGTCCGGCAAGATCATCATCAATGGCAAAAGCGTGGTCTACCGCAAGGGACTGACCGTTCAGCAATGCTGGGATCTGCTCGATCAGGATCTTGATTCGGCGGAAGCCTCCGTGAACAGCATGGTAAAAGTACCGCTGAATCAGAACCAGTTCGATGCGCTGGTTTCCTTTGTTTTCAACGTCGGCAACAACGCATTTCGCGATAGCACGCTATTGAAAGTGCTGAATGCCGGGCATTTCGACCAGGTTCCAACGCAATTGCGGCGCTGGATTCGCGACAACGGCAAGATCGTCAAAGGCCTCATTAACCGTCGGGAGAAAGAGATATCACTTTGGAACACACCGATTTAGGTTTGACGACAAAGCCAGCAGTGGCGCCTGTACCGCGTGGGAAAACCTTGCGGCAGGGATTGGGGACGCTTGCTCTGCTCGGTGTTTTGAGTTGGGCAATTTCCGCCGGGGCGGCCGGTGCTGAACCTGCGTTACTGGCTGGTGCCTGGGATGGCGTGGATCGCGCCAGCCAGGCCCGATACGGGCGGGTTTGGGTGACGCAGAACTTTATTCAGTGGTCGGGTAGCCGATACAACCCCGGTTGCCGGGTTCGCTACTCGGTGGTTTCTGAAACCACCGGAGAGATTTATCCCGACGCCCTTGCCACCTCCGCCCCGACAGACACTGCTGTTGCTGACGCGGAATTGGCTCCGGACTTGCAGCGGGTAAGCGATGCCCAGCCGCGCTATACGATATTTCGCATTGCGCTGCAGAAGCGTCGTTGCATCGGGCAACGATCCGGCCTTCAGTTTGCGATCCCGAATGGCGCCCCGGACAAGGCCGAACTGATTACCTATGAGCGCTCCGGAAAACCAGTTTCCTGGGGCGTTTTGGCGCGTTTGCCTAAATAATGAAGCCAAGCAAAAGCCTTCATTGGTAATTGGCACCAGCCAAACCTTGTCGTGCCAGCCAATCCGCCGGAGTGGTCAAACCTAAATAATTTTTATTTGAAAATGACCTTGTAATTCCCAGCTTGCATAGCTAAGATTTGATCCTGATGTGAATTTTTTCACACTTTGGAAGCTAAAGAATATTTAAGGCTCCTGCCTCGGCGTCGTTCTGGAATCAACATCCAGCCCGCCTTTTGACCCCGACTTGAGGGGTTCTTCTCGGTAGTAAAAAACCAGACGACAGCCCACGAACTTCGCTTCGCTGCGAATTTCTACGGGCTGCAGAAATATCGATCTATTCGAGCAGGGGGCGGCTACCGGTCGCCTCGTGGAAAGGAGCCTCTAATGCCCATTCAGCTTGCATCCCCGGGTGTCTACATTCAGGAAGTTTCCAGTGGTGTGCGGACCATCGCTGGCGTTGCCACCTCGGTCGCGGCATTCCTCGGCGCTGCGTCACGGGGGCCGATCAACAAGGCGACCCGCATTTACAGCTTTGCCGATTTTGAACGCGGCTTTGGCGGACTGTCAGCCGATTCCGAGATGAGCTACGGGGTACGCCAGTTCTTCCTCAATGGCGGCACCGATGCGTGGATCGTTCGTGTCGTGAAGGATGCTTCACCCGCCAGCCGTACCTTGCAGAATTTGACGCCGATTCCGGTGTTGACCGTGACAGCGCTCGATGCCGGGGCTTCAGGCAACGGCATTCAGGTTCGGGTCGATTACACGACCGCCTTTACGGACAGTACTTTCAACATCAGCTTCATCCGCAATAGCGATGGTCGCGCCGAGCAGTACACCAATGTCTCGATGAACTCAGCCGATGCCCGTTATCTGCCGGATCTGGTCAATGGCGTGTCGCAACTGGTGAAAATCAGCCGCGATGTCACTCAAGGCACGCTGAACGGCTTGCCGGCCGGCACCTCGACCAGCGGCACGCTGGGTGACGTTTCAACCCTGCTTGACGCCACCCACACGGATTTTCGCGTCGTGGTCAATGGCCTGCCCCCGGTCACCGTCAGCATCACGCTGCCGGCCGATATCGCGGGGGGCACGGCGACGCAGCGCCTGACGGCCCTGGCTGCGGCCATTCAGGCCAAGGTTCAGGCACAGTCCGGCGGCAAGGCGGCGCTTTCCGGATTCACCTGCGCCCGTAGCGGCAGCAATCTGGTCCTGACTTCCGGCGCGGGTGGTGAATTTTCATCAGTCCGTGTGCTGGCCGGTAGCGCCAAGAATGCCGCCGGCGTGCTAAAACTCGGGGTCGCCGCAGGCGGTGTCGAAGGTTGATGCCGTCGCCAGCCTTCGCCCGGTCCGGATGCCCGACCCGGCAACGCTGACCAGTGGCACCTTTGCTGCTGCCGATCTCGATGCGCTGCCCGCGGCCACCCACACGGCGCTACGGATCAGCCTCGATGGTTATGGCCCGGACGTGGTTGATCTCGGCAACGCTGGGGCAGCCGGCGGCAACCTCGCGGCCAAACTCATCGATATGGCGAACCGTTTGCAGGTCGCCGTCCGCGCCCTCAAACCCGGCAACCCGGCCTACCGCGACTTTACGGCCACGGCGACCGCCACCACGCTTGTCCTGGCCAGCGGCTCTCGCGGCGCCGGTTCGTCGATCGCCGTCAGCGCCGCACCGGCCAATGATCTGGCGGCCGGCCTGCATCTACTGGCCGAAGCCACACTATCGACGCCACCGACGGACGCCTTTCTCGGCGGCGGCACCGAAACGCCTTACGGGGCAGCCGATGTTTATCCGGCTTTCATCGGTAGTCGTAGCAAGCGCGAAGGGCTATATGCGCTGGAAGATGCCGACATCTTCAATCTGCTGGTCCTGCCCGGCATTACCGATGCCGGCGTGCTGGCCGATGCCGCATCGTATTGCGAGGAGCGCCGGGCGTTTTTCATTGTCGATGCGCCCGCCTCGGCGACCGATGTCGCCGGCATGGTGGCCGTTGCCTCGGGGACTGATCTGCCGAAGTCGGATCATGCCGCAGTGTATTTCCCCTGGACTTTTGTTGCCGACCCGCTGAAAAACGGCAAGGCGCGCCTGACGCCGCCGGGCGGCACGATGGCTGGTCTTTATGCCCGTACAGACGGCAGCCGTGGCATCTGGAAGGCGCCGGCCGGCACCGATGCCAATCTCTCCGGTGTGCAGTCGATGGCCGTGCCGCTAACTGACGGCGAAAACGGCAGCCTCAACCCGCTGGGGGTGAATTGCCTGCGCACTTTCCCGGTTTATGGCGCGGTGAGCTGGGGTGCCCGCACCCTGCGTGGCGCCGACCAGATGGCTTCGGAATACAAATATGTGCCGGTGCGCCGCCTCGCGCTCTACATCGAGGAGTCACTTTATCGCGGCACGCAGTGGGTGGTTTTCGAGCCGAACGACGAGCCTTTATGGGCGCAGATTCGCCTCAACATTGGCGCTTTCATGAACGGCCTGTTCCGCCAGGGCGCGTTTCAGGGAAGTTCGCCACGCGAGGCCTATCTGGTCAAGTGCGACCGGGAAACGACAACGCAGGACGACATTAATCGTGGCGTGGTCAACATTCTGGTCGGTTTTGCACCGCTCAAACCGGCGGAATTCGTGGTCATCAGCATCCAGCAGCTGGCCGGACAGATTCAGGTCTGATTCGCAACGCAACGCCAATCCAGAACCGATTTTTGAGGAGCGCGCAACATGGCCCAATTTACCGTCAATGCCCAACGGTTTGATCCTTACAAAAACTTCAAATTCCGCGTCAAGTGGGATGGCCGCTACGTCGCCGGCATCAGCAAGGTGTCGGCGCTCAAACGTACCACCGAGGTCGTCGAGCACCGCGAAGGCGGCGACCCGTCGAGCGGACGCAAGTCGCCCGGCCGCAGCAAGTTCGAGGCCATCACGCTGGAACGCGGCGTCACCCACGATACCAATTTCGAGCAATGGGCCAACAAGGTCTGGAATCTCGGCTCCGGCTTGGGTAGCGAAGTTTCGCTGAAGGATTTCCGCAAGGACCTGATCATCGAGGTCTATAACGAAGCCGGGCAACTGGCGCTGGCCTACAAAGTTTTCCGTTGCTGGGTGTCGGAATACCAGGCGCTCCCCGATCTCGACGCCAATGCGAATGCCGTAGCGATTCAGCATATCAAGCTGGAAAACGAGGGTTGGGAACGCGACTACGAAGTCAGCGAGCCGGCCGAGCCGAGCTTTGTCGAGCCGGGCTAATCGAGCCAATGGAACCTCGCCATGCGCCCGCTGAGTGCCCCCCAACTTCTCGCCCTCTGGGACGCCGGACAAAACCGTCATCCCATTGACCGCGCCTTGCTGGCACTGGCTTTGGCCATGCCGGAAGAGGCGCCCGATGGGCTGGCGGATCGCCCGGTCGGCTGGCGGGAGGTCAATCTGCTGGCTTTGCGCAATGCCAGTTTTGGCAGCGCGCTGGAGGGCTATGCGCCCTGCCCGTCGTGCGGTAGCGTGATGGAGTTCAGTCTGGATGGTGCTGCGCTATTGGGCGAACTGCCGACGCCGGATGGGGATTCGCTGATTCAGTTCGATGCCCGGCAATGGCGTCTGCCCACCAGCCGCGATCAAGCGATGATTCTCGACGCACCGGACCCGGAAACGGCCGTGCTCAGCCTGCTGGAGCGCTGTTTAGTCGCTGAAACAGCGCCCAATCAAAATGCTGCGGTCAACCGGGAAAAAAGCCAAAAATTGCTCAGCTCGCCGGCAGCGATCAACGAACTGGAAGCACGCATGGAAGCGCTCGACCCCGCGGCCAATATTCGCCTCGGCATGCAGTGCAGCGATTGCGGCCACGCCTGGGATGCTGTCCTCGATATCGGCACCTGCTTCTGGGACGAACTCGGCATGCGTGCCCGCCAGTTGCTGGAATCGGTACATCGGCTTGCCAGCGCCTACGGCTGGCGCGAAGCCGAGATTCTGGCGCTGAGCCCGGCCCGCCGGTCGGCCTATCTGAGCATGATTGGTTGAGATGACGCCATGAGCGGATTTCTCCACCAACTCGCCGCCCGCAGTCTGGGCCTTGCACCGCAGATCAAGCTGCGTTCAGCTTTACCTTATGCCGCACCGGCACTTGATTCGCTGCCCCTGGCGGCGATCAACACCGAATACCCGCCCACCACCGAGCGGATCGTCGGGATTGTGCCGCCGTTGTCGATACCGGACACGACCCGCCGCGACGCTCTCCATCCGGATGAGCGCCTTCCCGAGCCACTGGTTGCGATCAACGCTAACGGCTTGCCAATGAATGGCCGGTCATCAAGTCCGCCTTCGCCACCAATCGTGGCAGGCGAAGATGAACAACCGCGCCGCCAGAATGTCGCGTTTTCCACCCCGAAAAACGCCACTGAATCCAGCAGCAGCATTTCTCAAAGCATCAGGGCCGAGAGCGGGTCGCGCCCAAAGGGTTCCAAAATACCCACCTCCGCTGATTTCATTCAACCGACCCAAACCGTATCGAGCGAAAACGACCTGCAAAACCGCCTTCCCAACATGGCAACGCTGGTCGCCCGGCTCATCGGGCAGGATGCCCCACAAACTGCGCCACAAGCTACGCAACAGACCGAGCGCCCATCGCAACCCACCAGCAGCAAACTGGCAACGCTGATCCCGCGCCCTGTCGCCAGCCACATCCGCCCACCAGCCAACCGGGAATCGCAACAGGCCGCAGCCACCGAGTCCGCCCCCGAAGTTCACATCACCATCGGTCGACTGGAAGTCAATCCGCCAGCCCGGCCGGCGCCATTACCGCCGCCTCGCCCACGCGGCCCGGCCCCGCTGTCGCTTTCGGACTACCTCGCCCGCCGCCAGGGAGGTCGTTCATGAGCAACGCCCTGGCCATAGCCGGCGTCACGGCCGTCCTCAAGGATCTGCTCGATTCCGGCCTGATCGATCAAGCTGTTACCGATACGCTGGGTGCCGGCGTCATCGTTACTGCACTGGCACCCGATGCCGTGCCGCTGGAAGGCAAGGACGCCACACAGATCAACCTTTTCCTGCATCAGGTGACGCCGAATGCCGCCTGGCGGAATTCAGCCCTGCCCTCACGCGACACCGCCGGTAACCGCATCAGCAACCCGCCGTTGGCGCTCGACCTGCACTATCTGCTCACCGTCTATGGCCGCGCCGAACTGGAGGCGGAAGTCCTGCTCGGCTACGCGTTGCAATTGCTCCATGAAACGCCGGTGCTTTCTCGCGAGGCCATTCGTCGAGCCCTCAACCCGACAGTCGTCAATGGCGCGATTCTGCCCACCATCTACAAGGGCCTGCGCGGCGCCGACCTTGCCGAGCAGGTCGAGCTATTGCGCATCACGCCCGCCGCGCTCAGCACCGAAGAGATGTCCCGCCTGTGGTCGGCACTGCAAGCGCATTACCGGCCGACGATTGCCTTTCAGGTGTCCGTGGTGCTGATCGAATCGCGCAAGACTGCGCGCAGCCCCTTGCCCGTCCTGAGTCGTGGCGAGACGGATCCAGTCTCGAAACGTGAGCGCGGCGTACTGGCTTTCAGCGGCCTGACCCCGCCGCTACCGACGCTGGAAGCGGTCATTCCGGCCGGTCGCCAGCCAGTTGCCGTGCCGGGTGGTCTGGTCACGCTTGAAGGGCATCATCTTGATGGTGTCGATCGCCATGTCACACTGAATCTGGCCGCATTCCAGATCAGCCGCAGCGTGCCGGTCACCCAAGGCGGGCCGAACGAAGTTACTTTCACGGTACCGAACGACCTGCCAGTCGGCCTGTACCGGGTTGAACTATCCGTTCAGCGTCTTGACGACAGCCACGCTCGCAGCACCAACCAGTTGCCGCTGGCACTGGCCCCGCAACCCGTCTTGCCGCCGTTCAGCGCAAGCCGCAATGGCAATGTGGTCACGCTGGTGCTCGACATGGCCCCGCCCGTGCGCCCCGGCCAGACAGTCAGCCTGATCCTCGGTGAGCAGGAAATTGCCGCCGAACCGGTTTCCGTTGCCAGCACACGCCTGACCTTCAAAATTACGGCAGCCCCCGCCGCCGGCAGCAGCCTGCTGGCCCGCCTGCGGGTTGATGGCTTTGAAAGCCCGATCATCGACCGGACGGCGACACCCGTCGCCTACCTCGACCGCCGGATCACTTTGCCATGAACGCGCCACTGGCTCAGGACTGGACAATCGGCAATCAGCAACTGCTGCTGGCCGAATTCGCCCGCCTCAAGCAGCGCCTGCAAGCGGCACCGGTTTTGCCCGCCTCAACCGCGTCGACCGCGTCAACCGTCAGCCCCATCGACCCTGCGGTAGCGATTATCGAAGCCCACAAGGCACTGGGCAGCGAAAGCGCTATCGACTGGCTGACCGACGCCTTCGGGCTGACCACCTTCGAGCGCGACTTGTTGCTGCTTTGCGCCGGTGCCGAGATGGATGGCGAACTGGCCAGCCTTTGCGCCCTTGCCCACGGTGAGCCGCACCGGCCCTGGGTCAGTTTCAGCCTCGCCCTGAACAAGCTCGATTCGCCGCACTGGAGCGCCCTGACGCCGCAACGCCCCTTGCGCCGCTGGCGACTGCTGGAAGTTGATGACAGCGCCGGCCTCGCTGCTGGTCGCCTGCGCATCGACGAGCGGGTGCTGCATTTCCTAAGCGGCATCAACGAACTCGACATCCGCCTCGCCCACCTCTTGCGCCCAGCCTTGACACTACCCTTGCAAGCCGCCAGCCACGCTGCAACAACACAAGCCGTCACTGCCGCACTTGAGGCAGCAAATAACGATAGCGGCCAGGCAATCCCTATCATCGTCCTCGAAGGCGATGATCTAGCCGCAAAGGAAGACATTGCCGCCCGCAGCGCCGATGCGCTCGGCCTCCAATGCCTGGTGCTGGTCGCCGAAGATATTCCGGCCGGTGCCGAGGAACGGGCGGCGCTACTCACCCTCTGGCAACGCGAAGCGACCTTGCTCGGCGCCGCCTTGCTTGTCCTTGTTGCCGAGCCCGGCACAATCGCCGGCGAGGCAGCCCGCGCCTTCGGCGACCGCGTTGGTGGCGTTTGCCTGCTGGCTTGCCCGTCCGCACCAACCCTGACAGCAAAAGCCCTGCGCTTCGGGGTCAACAAACCGGAAGGCGCTGACCGTCGTCAGCTCTGGATCAATGCCCTCGGCCCCCAAGCCAGCTTGCGTGCCGGGCCGGAACTCGACCGGGCCGCCAGCCATTTCAACCTCGGCAGCCGGGCCGTGCAAAACATTGCGCAAGCCTTGCAGCCGGCACTTTCATTGCCTGCAGTCGAAAAATCACCGGCTGCCATTGCCACGTCCTCCCCGCATAACCCGCTTACCCCGCTTTGGGAAGGTTGCCGGCAGGAAAGCCGGGGCGGGCTGGATAATCTCGCGCAGCGGATCGAGGCCAGGGCTGACTGGCATGCGCTGGTCCTGCCGGAAGCCCAGCTCGCCGTGCTGCGCCAGATTGCCGCCCACCTGCGCCAGCGTTTCACCGTGCAGGAATCCTGGGGTTTTGCCGCTCAGGGCAGTCGCGGCCATGGGCTGGCCACGCTCTTCGCGGGCGAAAGCGGCACTGGCAAAACGCTTGCCGCCGAGGTGCTGGCCCACACACTGCAACTCGATCTGTACCGCATTGATCTTTCGGCCGTGGTCAGCAAATACATTGGCGAAACCGAAAAAAACCTGCGCAAGGTGTTCGACGCCGCCGAGGATTGCGGTGCCATCCTGCTTTTCGACGAAGCTGACGCGCTGTTCGGCAAGCGAACCGAGGTCAAGGATAGCCACGACCGCCATGCCAATATCGAGGTCAGCTATCTGCTGCAACGCATGGAAGCGTATCGCGGCCTTGCCGTGCTCACCACCAACCTCAAGGCCAGTCTCGACAGCGCCTTTATGCGCCGCCTGCGCTTCGTGGTGCAATTTCCGTTTCCCGATCAGCCACAGCGCAGGGCACTTTGGCAGCGTGTTTTCCCGCCGGCTACGCCGACCTGCGATCTGGATATCGAGAAGCTTTCCCGCCTTTCGATGACCGGCGGCAGCATCCGCAATATTGCCCTGAATGCCGCATTTCTGGCGGCCGATGCCGGCGAACCGGTAAGCATGGGGCATTTGCTGCAGGCCGCCCATGCCGAAGCCTCGAAACGCGAACGGCCACTGGCCGACGCTGAAACGCGAGGCTGGGCATGACCAAAATTCATCTCCATATCGAACAACTAAGCCTGCCCGGTTATTCCCCGGCCGAACGGCGCGCTTTCGTTGCGGCACTGGAACAGGAACTGGCCAAGCGGGCCGGCACAGCGGATTTTCAGCCATCGCTTGCCCGCTCGGCCGGCCATTTGCAGATCAAGACTTCAAACACCACGCCTGCGATGCAGGCACAGGCCATCGGGCGGGCGCTGATCGCCGCGCCGGCTGGCCAACAGAATGCCCGGAGCACATTGCGTGCACCGGTAACGATCAAGTCACGCTGAAAAGGAGCTTGCCATGTCCACCCTGACCCTGGCACCGACCATCACCCGCAGCGCCGGACTTCCCTCCCCCAAGGGCAGCACGCTGCTGCGCAAATGCGCCTGTGGCGGCAACAAGCAGTCGGATGATGAAAAACGCAAATCGGCGCTGCTGCAACGCAAGGGGCAGCGCCCCATCACAGCAGCGGAGGAAGAAGGCGTACCGGCTGTGGTCGACACGGCCTTGCGCAGCGGCGGCGAGGCACTTCCCGAGGCCGTTCGCAGCCATTTTGAAGCGCGCTTCGGCCATGATTTCAGCCGGGTAAAAATTCATACCGATGGCGTCGCAGCCCAGTCCGCCAGATCCGTTGGCGCACGGGCGTTCACCGTAGGCTCCGACATCGTTTTCAACAGCAACGAATTCCAGCCGCACAGCCCGGCGGGCCGCCATCTACTCGCCCATGAACTGACCCATGTCGTGCAGCAATCGGCGCTGCCAACACACCGTGGGGCGCTGCGCATCGGAGCGCCGGATTCACGTTTTGAACGGGAGGCGGATCAGGTCGCCGATCGAATCAGCAGCGCGCCTGCCATCCGTACATCCGCTGAAAGCGGCAGGGCGAATCCGCTGCCACGCACCTCAATCGGCGGCATCAGCGCCGCGCCTGCCACCATTCAGCGGGTAGGTGAATGCGCCGGCAAGGTTGGAGCAAACTGCAACGGCGTCCCCTGTAAAACCGCAGCCGGCCGGCGCGGTATGTGTCAATGGGGCGGCATCAAGTATGGATGCAATTGTCGCGACCAGTCCGGCGATGAATCTGGCGCCTCCCGCGTCCGCGAGTTGCTGCCTGCCTGGCTGTTTGCCCTGCTCTCCGCCGCGGCCATCGCGGCCATCGCCGCCTGCTTCCTGAGCGGCGTATGCGAAGCTGGCGCCATCGTTGCCGCCGCCGGTGCGGCCACCGCCGCCCTGGTGATCGGCATCCTGCGCGCTGCCGGCGTCACCGTGAATGAAGGTGGAGAAACCGCGTGAGCGGTCCCCTTTCCTCCCGCCTGCTGCGCGGCGGCCTGATCCTGATCGATCCGGCCAGCGGCGCCGTGCAGCGGGTCATTTCGCTGCAGTACAACCCGGAAACGCTGACCCGCACCCTGCAGCCGCAGGCCACCGAGTCGAGCGGCCCGTTTTCCGAGCCTTTACGCCTGAAGGGGCCGCCGACCGAAACCTTCAAGCTCGATGCCGAGATCGACGCCACCGACCAGCTGGAGTTTCCCGACCAGCACCCGAAGACCGTTTCCTCCGGCATCCACCCGCAACTGGCGGCGCTGGAAACCATCGTCTATCCGGACAGCGATACGCTGATCCAGAACAACACGCTGCTCAGTTTCGGCACACTGGAAATCGCCCCAACAGTAGCGCCGCTGACCCTCTTCGTCTGGAGCAAGGAGCGGGTGGTGCCGGTGCGCATCACCGAGTTTTCGATTACCGAGGAGGCCTTCGACAATGCGCTCAATCCGATCCGCGCCAAGGTTTCGCTCGGCCTGCGCGTCCTCCATGTCGGCGACCTCGGTTTCGGCGACAAGGGCGGGCATCTCTATATGGTTTATCAGCAGCGCAAGGAACTCCTGGCGGCCGATGCCGGCCTCGGCAGCCTGGCCTCGCTGGGATTGAGCGGACTGCCATGACTATCGAACGCTTCCCGCCCAATAGCCGTTACAACGGCGTCGCCACGGCCGAGCTGACCGGCCCTGACGGCGAAAAGATCGTCTATCTGCGCCGCCGCTTCATCCCCGACCCGGCGACGCTTGTCCCGGTCGGCGAAGTCCAGGTTCAGGGCGGTGACCGCCTCGACCGGCTGGCCGCGACCAATCTCGGCGACCCGATCCAGTACTGGCGCATCGCCGACGGCAATGGCGCCCAGGTGCCGAGCGATCTTGAACACCCCGGCGACACGCTGCGCCTGACCCTGCCGGCCGGCCACGGAGGCGGCGGTGCTTAAGGGCATCCACCTGACGCTGTTGGTCGGTCCGGGTGTTCCCATCCCGGCCCCGAAACAGTTGATGGACGCGCTGGAAAGCGTCGAGGTCACCTCGTCGGCCGATACGCCGAGCGGCTTCCAGCTCAGTTTCGTGGTCGACAACCGCTCGCCGCTGCATACCTTGCTGCTCGTCGCCGGCGGCCAAGTGCCGTGGTTGCGCGTCATCCTCGTCGCCACCATGAACAGCCTGCCGACGGTGCTGATGGACGGCCTGATCACCCGCCAGGAAATCACCGGCGCCAACGAACCCGGCCAGAGCCGGCTGACCATCACCGGAGAAGACCTGACGGTGGCGATGGACAAGCAGGACATGAGCGGCCTGCCCTACCCGGCCATGCCGCCGGCCGCCCGCGTCGCGCTAATCCTCGCCCGCTACGGCCTGTACGGCATGCTGCCGATCATCATTCCCTCGCTCTTCGAGGACATTCCGATTCCGGTCGAGCGCATCCCGACCCACGAAGGCACTGATCTGGCCTACATCCGCCAGCTGGCCAAGGAAGCCGGCCACGTCTTCTACATCGAACCCGGCCCGCTGCCCGGCGCCAATGTCGCCTACTGGGGGCCGGAGATCCGCCTCGGCATGGTGCAGCCGGCGCTCAATCTCGGCATGGACGTGCACAGCAATGTCGAAGCGCTGTCTTTCGCGGTCAACCAGTCCGGGGCCGAACTGCCCATCGTCTTCATCCAGAACCCGATCACCAAGTTCCCGATTCCGCTGCCCGTCCCCGATGTCAGCCTGGCCAACCCGCCGCTCGGCCTGATTCCGCCCATGCCCAAGAGCATCAGGCTGATGAAGGAAACCGCCAAGCTGTCGCCGATCGCCGCCCTCGGCAAGGGGCTGGCCGCGGCCGCCGGCTCTTCGGCCGACGCAGTGACCGGCGACGGCAGCCTCGACGTGTTGCGCTACGGCCATGTATTGAAAGCCCGGCAGCTGGTCGGCGTGCGCGGCGCCGGCTTGTCCTTCGACGGCCTTTACTACGTCAAAAAAGTCAGCAGCAAGCTGAAGGCCGGCGAGTTCAAGCAGAGCTTTTCCCTGGCCCGCAACGGCCTGATCTCCACCCTTCCACTGGTGCCGGCATGACTGAAAAAACCCGCCATTACGGCAAGTTCCGCGGCGTCGTCATCAACAATCTCGACCCCATGCAGATGGGCCGCCTGCAGGTCCAGGTACCCGATGTGTTCGGCCCGGCGCTGTCCTCGTGGGCGATGCCCTGCGTGCCCTTCGCCGGCATCCAGAGCGGCGTCTTTGTCCAGCCTCAGGTTGGTGCCGGCGTCTGGGTGGAATTCGAGCAGGGCGATGCCGACTACCCGATCTGGGTCGGCGGTTTCTGGGGTTCGGCCGCCGAAGTACCGGCGCTGGCGCTGGCTGGCTTGCCGGTGTCACCGAGCATCGTGCTGCAGACCGGCAACCAGAACACGCTGATGATCTCCGACCTGCCCGGCCCGACCGGCGGCATCCTGCTCAAGACAATGACCGGGGCAATGATTTCGATCAGCGAAATCGGCATCACCATTTCCAACGGCCAGGGCGCCACCATCATGCTCACCGGCCCGACGGTGAACATCAACAATGGCGCCCTGACGGTGATCTGAGAGAAAGGAACGCGACGACCATGCCCGGATTCCTCCTGCACCTCGGCGCCACCGTTCTCTGTGCCCACGGTGGCCAGGCCACACCGAGCGCGCCCAACCCGCGCGTGCTGCTTTCCGGTCAGCCGGCCACAACGCTTGGTGCGCCCTATATGATCGCCGGCTGCGCCATGCCGCCGCCGACCGCAGGCAACGGCCCCTGCGTCACCGGCCAATGGCTGATGGGCGCGACGCGGGTGCTGATCGGCGGCCAGCCGGCGCTGCTTCAGGCATCCCCGTCAATCTGCGCCCCGACGGGTACGCCGATGACGGTCGCCGTCGTGCAAACTCGTGTAACGGGGATGTGAAATGAACCTCCACTTCCCTTTCCAACCCGACAATCGCGGCCGCAGCGGCGAAGCCGACAACGACGCCCATCTGCGCGACATGATCGAACAGGTGCTGTTCACCGTCCCCGGCGAACGCGTCAATCGGCCCGATTTCGGCTGCGGCCTACTGCAACTGGTGTTTGCGCCGAACAGCGACACGCTGGCCGCCGCCGTCCAGATGACGGTGCACAGCGCGCTGCAGCAATGGCTGGGCGACCGCATCGTGGTCGAAGGCGTCAATGTCGAGCACAACGACGGCACGCTGGCCGTCGATGTCCAGTACGTCGTTCGCCGCGGTCAGGAACGCCGGCTGACCCGCTTCACCCGGGGCGCGCCATGAACCGCCAGTTCCGCAGCGACAACCCGCGCCGCCTGCAACTGCTGCGCGACCAGAATCCGGTTGGCAAGAACGGCATCGATTTCGTCGAGATCACCTCGCTCGACCAGCGCAGCCTGCGCGTCGTCTGTGTTCATCCGGTCAGCGGCATCAGCCGCGCCAATGTCCGCATTGAAGGCGGCGTACGGATCACCGGCATCAAACTGGCCGCCGAGCCGGTCATCAACGGTCGGGAAATCTGCCTCAAGGTTGAACAGGCCGGCGATTTCTCGTGGTACACCTTGAGCCTGATCGATCCGGCCGACGCCGAAGCCCCGGCCCCCGGTTTCGACATCTGCCTGTCCACTATCCGCATCAACTTCAAGGCCGGCTGCCCCTCCGAATTCGACTGCGCCGACTTGCACGACTGCCCGCCGGACACCCCGCCCGAACCGCGCCTCGATTATCTGGCCAAGGATTACGACAGCTTCCGCCGCCTCATGCTCGACCGCATGTCGCAATTGGTGCCCGGCTTTGCCGAACGCAGCCCGGCCGACTTCACGGTGGCGCTGGTCGAAACCCTGGCCTATGTCGGCGACCACCTTTCCTACACGCAGGATGCCGCGGCCACCGAGGCCTACCTCGGCACCGCCCGCCGCCGCACCTCGCTGCGCCGCCACGCCCGGCTGCTCGATTACCCGCTGCACGACGGCTGCAATGCCCGCGTTTTCGTGACGGTTGCGGTCGACGCCGCGGCCGAGGCAAAAGCCATCCCGGCCGGCAGCGCGCTGCTTGCTGCGGCCGGCAATGGCGCCCCGGTCCGCCGGAGCGACCTGCTCGACCAGTTGCCGCTGCCCGGCGTCGAAATTTTCGAAACCCTGCACGATCAGGTCTTGCACGCTGCCCACAGCGAGATCGTCCTCCACGATTTCGCCGACCCCGCCTACTGCCTGCCGCGCGGCACGACAGCGGCAGCGCTGGTCAACACGCCGGCCCTTGCCCTCGCTGCCGGCGACATACTGATTCTGGAAGAAGTCCTCAGCCCGACCACCGGCAAGCCGGCCGATCTCGATGCCAGCCACCGCCACCCGGTTCGCCTGACCACCGTCAGCCCTGGTCACGACGACCTGACCAACACCGACCTGCTGCTCATCAACTGGCACAACGAAGATGCGCTGCCTTTCCCGCTTTGCGTCAGCCACGAATTCGAAATCGGCGGCGCCCTCGTCAAGCAGGCCATCGCCGTCGCCCGCGGCAATGTCGTACTGGCCGACCATGGCCTGACCCGCCCCTGGCAAACGCTGGAACCACCCGAGGTTGGCGATGGCGGCACCGCGCCCCTGCGCCTGCCGTATCGGCCGCGCCTGAAGGAATCCGGCTTGGCCTTCGCCGAACCTTACGATCACGACGTGGCGACCAACGACAAGCAGCCGCTGTCGGCCAGCCGCGTGCTAAGCCAGGAGCCGCGCCGGGCACGACCCGCCGACATGATGCTGCTGGCCGACGATTCCAGCCTGTTCGGCGACCAGCCCGATCCGAGCGAAACGCCCTGGACGCCGCAGCGCGACCTGCTCGGCAGCGAGCGCTTCGCCCGCGAATTCGTCGTCGAAACCGAGAACGATGGCAGCGCATGGCTGCGTTTCGGCGACAACCAGTTCGGCGCCGCACCGATCACCGGCCAACGCCTGCTCGCCCGCTACCGGCTGGGCGGCGGACCACAAGGCAACGTCGGCGCCGAGGCGATCAGCGCGCTGATCAGCGACGATGCCAACCTGATGCTCGGCATAAAGAGCCTGCGCAATCCCCTGCCCGCCCAGGGCGGCGCCGAACCGGAAACCCTCGACGCCATCCGCCTCAACGCCCCGGAAGCCTTCCGCACGCAGGAACGCGCTGTCACCACCGACGACTACGCCCGTGCCGCCGAACGCCATCCCGATGTGCAACGCGCCGCCGCCCGCCTGCGCTGGACCGGCAGCTGGTACACGGTTTTCCTGATGGTCGACCGGCGCGGCGGCAAGCCGCTCGATGCGGCCTTCAAGGCGACCCTGCGCGCCTTCCTCGAACGCTTCCGGCTGGCCGGCTACGACTTCGAATTCGCCGACCCGGTGCATGTCCCGCTCGATATCCAGCTGCAAATCTGCGTCGCCAGCGGCTACTTCGCCGCCGACGTCAAAGCCGCGCTGCTCGAAGCCTTCACCGCCGGCGTCGACCGCCATGGCCGGCCCGGCTTCTTCCACCCCGACGGCTTCACCTTCGGCACGCCGCTCTATTTGTCCGCCGTCGTCGCCCGAGCAATGGCCGTGGCCGGCGTCGCGTCGGTCGACATCCGCCGCTTCCAGCGCTGGGGACGCAGCGCCAAGGGCGAACTGGCGGCCGGCGTCATCACCGCCTCGCAACTCGAAGTCCTGCGCGCCGACGGCGACCTCAATTTCCCTGAAAACGGCCAGATCAGCTTCATCGTGGAGGGCGGATCATGAGCACTTCCGACAACTGCGGCTGCTGCGCCGGCGTCACGCCGCTCACCCCGGTCGACGAAACCCAGCCCCCCGGCCAGCCGGCGCTGGCGCTGCGCGTCGGCACCCACGGCCGCTTCCGGCAGAGCATGCTGGCCGACCTCGCCGACGAGCCTGCCCTCGAAAATCTGACCACCCGCGCCAGCGACGACCCGGCCATCGCCCTGCTCGACAGTTGGGCCGCCGTGCTCGACGTGCTGAGCTTCTATCAGGAACGCATCGGCAACGAAAACTACCTGCGCACCGCCACCGAACGCCGCTCGGTGCTCGAACTGGCCCGCGCCATCGGCTACGAACTGCGCCCCGGCGTGGCGGCTTCGACCTGGCTCGCCTTCACCCTCGAAACGGCGCCCGGCGCGCCGCTCGAAACCCGCATCGACATCGGCGCCCGCGCCCAGAGCGTGCCCGGCCAGGACGAAACGGCGCAGACCTTCGAGACGCTCGAAGCGATCGACGCCAAGGTCCGCTGGAACGCGCTGCCGGTGCTCGCCGCCGAAGCCGTGCCGCCGCGCATGGGCCTGCGCACGATCTATCTGGCCGGCACCGCGACCCGGCTGCAGGCCGGCGATGCGCTGCTGATCATCGGCGACGAACGCAGCAAGGACCCCGGCAACGAAAACTGGGATTTCCGCCGCGTCGCCCGCCTGCGCGAAGTGCTGCCCACAGACCCGAGCGATCCGAAGGACATCGGCTACAGCGTTGTCACACTCGACCACGGCCTGGGCAGCCCGCACCGCGGCGTCCAGCCGACTGCCGCCAATCCGCGCTGCTACGCGCTGCGCGCTCGCGCCCACCTGTTCGGCTACAACGCCCCCGACTGGCGGGCGATGCCGGCCAACCTGCGCGCCACCTATCTCGGCCTGGCCGACGATGCCAAGCCGCCGATCAGCCAGCATCCTGAATGGCCGGGCTTCACGCTGGCCGACATTTCCGATCCGGCCACCGGCGCCGTCACCGGCAGCGGTCTATATGGTGAGTACTACCGTGGGCAGGGCTTCCGCGAGCGACTGCTGACCCGCACCGATGCCACGGTCAATTTCAACTGGGGGAGCGGAAGTCCTGATCCATCCGTCCCGGCCGAGCATTTTTCGGTGCGCTGGAGCGGCTGGCTGCAAGCACCGGCAAGCGGCCTGTTCAGCTTTTTCGTCAACGCCGATGACGGCGTGCGACTGTGGATCGACGGCGATCTGATCATCGACGACTGGGACCTCCACCCTGGCGAACGCACCATCACCGCCCGTCTGCAGGCCAACCACAAGCACGACATCCGGCTGGAGTTTTACGAAAATGGTGGCGCTGCCGCCTGTCAGCTTTCCTGGTCCGGCCCCGGTGTCACCAAGGCGATCATCCCGACTGAGCGCCTCTACCCGCGCGACGTCCATACCGTGCACCTCGACGCCAGCTACCCGAAATGGCTGGCCGACGGCTGGGCGGTCATGTCCATCCCAAACTACGAGGAGGTCTATCGCATCCGCACAGCCGAGGACGATGCCCGCGCCGACTTCACCATCTCGGCTACCGCCACCCGGCTGACGCTGAACGGCGAAAACCTGCGCGACACCTTCAACGACCACGTCCGCAGCACCACGGCCTTCGGCCAGTCGGAGCCGCTGGATTGGTCGCGCCGGCCGCTCTCCGGTTTCCTGCAGGGCCACCTGATCGAACTGGCCGGCTACGAACCCGATCTGCCGGAAGGCCGCTGGCTCGCCGTTTCCGGCCTGGTGCTGGCTGACCTGCCGGCCAACACCAAGGCGCGCAACCGGCTGAGCAAGGGCGACGCGCTGGCGGCAATCCGGCTGGCCCGCGACCGCAAGACGGCGGAACTCGAATTCGAGGATTTTTCGCGGTTGACCGCAACACTTGCTTCAGCCGCCGAAATTGTCCGCATTCAGCACAACGACAGCACTGGCGGGTGGACGCAACTGCTGCTCGACAGCGATCTGACGCACGCCTACCTGCCGGCCACCGTCCGCATCAACGCCAACCTCGCCCCGGCCAGCGCCGGCGACAGCAAGCAGATGCGCATCCAGCCCGAACCGCTGGGCAGCGGCGACGGCAGCCGCCGCCTGCAACGCTTCAATCTGCGGCAGGGCCCGTTGACCTATATCGCCGCCGCGACGCCGAGCGGCACGGCCAGCACGCTGGAAATCCGCGTCGACGGTTTACTCTGGCAGGAAGCGCCACGCTTCACCGCCCCCGGCCCGAGCGAGCGCGCCTACACCGTCAAGCTCGACGAAAACGGCAGCGCCACCGTGCAGTTCGGCGACGGCGAACATGGCACGCGCCTGCCCACCGGCAGCGGCAATGTCGAAGCGCGCTATCGCGTCGGCCTCGGCACGGCCGGCAACGTCAAGGCCGAGCAGATCAGCATGCTGCTCACCCGGCCGCCGGGCCTGAAGGCCGTCACCAACCCGGTCGCTGCCAGCGGTGGGACCAATGCCGAAGCCGGCGACGAAGCCCGGCGCAACGCCCCGCTGCGGGTGCGCACGCTGGACCGCATCGTCTCGCTGCGCGATTTCGAGGACTTCGCCGCCGCCTTCACCGGCATCGGCAAGGCCCAGGCCGTCTGGCTGTGGGATGGCGAGCAGCGCATGGTGCACCTGACCGTGGCCGGCACCGACGGCGCGCCGCTCGACCCGAACGGCGCGCTCTATCGCAACCTGCTCGCCGCCATCGACGGCGCCCGGCCGCCGCACCAACCGCTCCGGGTCAGCCCCTGCCGCGATCTGCGCTTCGGCCTGACCGCCGGCCTGTGGATTGGCGCCGATTATGAGTCGGAGAAAGTCCTGGCCGCCGCCGGAAAGGCCCTCGAAACAGCCTTCGGCTTCGCGGCCCGCGCCTTTGGCCAGCCGGTCAGCGGCAGCGAAGTGCTGGCCGCGTTGCAGGATGTCGCCGGCGTCATCGGTGCCGATCTCGACCGGCTGATTCAGGTCAACGCCGGCCTCACCGTCCTCACCTCGAATGGCCCCGATGGCAGCATCCCGGCCCGCAGCGCCCGCTGGCAGGGCAACAGCCTGCAACCGGCCGACCTGCTGTTGCTCGACCCCGCCGCCGTCAACCTCACGGAGCGCACTTCATGAAGCTCGACGCCGATACCTTGCTTGCCCTGCTGCCCGCCTTTTACCGCGAGCGCGACGCCGAACTGGACGGCCCGCTGCGCGCCCTGCTCGGCGTCATCGCCCGTCAGGGCGCGCTGGTCGAAGCCGATATCGAACGGCTCTACGACAACGCCTTCATCGAAACCTGCGAAGACTGGGTCGTGCCCTACATCGGCGACCTGCTCGGCGTGCGCGCCCTTTACCCGGTCAGCGGCACCGCCGCCTTCGGCCCGCGCGCGCTGGTCGCCAACACGCTGCGCCTGCGCCGGCGCAAGGGCACGGCGCTGGTCCTCGAAGAACTGGCCTTCGACACCACCGGCTGGCGCGCCCGCGCCGTCGAATTCTTCGAGCGAGTGAGCACCACCCAATACCTGAATCACCTGCGCCCGCATTCCCTGCGTACGCCCGATCTGCGCCAGCCCCGGCCGCTCGACCGCATCGACGGCCCCTTCGGCACTGAAGCGCACACCGCCGACATCCGCGCCCTGCCGGCCGGCCGCTACAACCTGCCGAATGTCGGCCTTTTCCTCTGGCGGCTGCAGGCCTACCCGGTGCAGCGCGCCACTGCCCGCCCGGCGACGACGCGGCCCGGCTTCTACACCTTCGACCCGCTCGGCCTCGACCAGCCGCTGTTCAACCGGCCACGCACCGAAACCGACATCAGCCATCTGGCCGAGCCGATCAACGTTCCGGAAGCGCTGCACTGGCGCGATCTGCACGCCGAACTCGAAGCCCGCCGGCAAGCCCTGACCGATGGCGAAGATCCCGATGACCAGTATTTCGCCGAAGCCGGCGGCGGCCCGGTGCTGCGCGTCTGGATCAACGACGCCGAAGTGCCGGTCGAACATCTGGTCATCTGCGACCTCAGCCCAATTCCCACCGTGGTGCCGGAAGACTGGCGCCATCCGCCGGCCAGCCTGAGCGTCACCGCCCGCAAGGCCGGCCGCCCGGACATGACTTTCCCGGCCGCCGGCAGCGTGCTGGTCGGCATCGACCCACGCCGTGGCCGGCTGGCGCTGCCCGACGGGATCACCGCGAACAGTGTCGAAGTCGCCTACGCCTACGGCTTCCCCGGCGACATCGGCGCCGGCCCCTACGACCGGCGCCCCGGCTCCGGCTTTGGTGACAACGACAGCGACCCGCTGGCCGCCCTGCCCGACCCCACCGATTTCGAGGTCGTCATCCAGATTCCCAGCGCCGCGACGCCAACCCTCGCCGCCGCCTTCAACGCCCCGGCCAACCCGGCTGATGCGGTCAACCGGGTAATTGCCGGAAAACGCACGCTGCTCGTGTTGAATACCGATGCCACGGAAGCCGTGACACCGAATCTTGACCTGCCCGACAGCCATCTTGCCATCCAGGCCGCACCCGGCCGCCGCCCGGTGCTGGTCGGCGACTTCACGCTGAAAGGCAACGCCAGCACCCGCCTCAGCCTCGGCGGCCTGCTCCTCGACGGCGCACTGCTCCTGCAAGGGCCTTTGCATGCCGTCACGCTACGCCATTGCAGCGTCGTCCCGGCCAAAGGCGGCGTCGCCCACACGGGCACCGGCACCGATCTCAGCCTCAGTCTCTACCGCAGCCTGAGCGGCCCGCTGCGCAGCAAACGGCCGCTCGCCGCCGTCGTGCTGCGCGACAGCCTGATCGATGGCGACAGCGGCATCGCGGTAGACGTCGATGACAGCCCGTTGACCGTAATCGCCAGCACGCTGTTCGGCACCACCGCCGCCGGTCGGCTGGAGGCCAGCAACAGCCTGTTCGACGGACAGGTCAGCATCGCCCGCCGCCAGGAAGGCTGCGTCCGCTACAGCTATCTGCCGGCCAAATCGACCACCCCGCGCCGCCACCGCTGCCAGCCCGATCTGGTGATGACCGACCTGCCCACCGCCGAAGCCGCCCGCGAAGCCATGCGGGTGACGCCTGCCTTCACCAGCATCCATTTCGATACGCCCGCCTATGGCCAGCTGACCCGCAGCACAGCCCAGGAAATCCGCACCGGCGCTGACAACGGCGCCGAAATGGGCGTCTGGAACCTGCTCCAGCAACCCCAGCGCGAAGCCAACCTCGCCTTGGCGCTAGACGAATACCTGCGTTTTGGCCTCGAAGCGGCCCCCCTGTTCGTCAATTAGCCAACCCATTCAACATCCCCTAGACAAAAACCGGGAGAGACCCCATGAAAGCCGACCTCAGCCGCGCTACCTTCGACAAGGCCCGACGCTACCGCAGCGTGCGGATGCAGCAGGGCCGCGTGCAGCTCGACGCCGATTTCAACGAGCAGCAGGACATCCTGAATCACCGCCTTGAAATCGAAACCCGCGACAGTCTCGGCCCGGTCGCCGTGCCAATCGACAACCCAGGTTTCGGCCTGAGCCCGGCCGGCACGGATTTGACCATCTCGGCCGGTCGCCTTTACGTCGATGGCCTGCTCTGCGAAAACCCCGAAGCCACCACCGTCGCCAACCAGCCTGACCTCCCCGACACTGCCTCGCCCGTCCTGCCCACCGGCGCCACCCTGCTGCCACTGCCGCCGAAAGGTATCAAAGCCAGCGACATCACCGGCGTTGTCGTCTTCAACAACGCCGGCCAGGCCGTGCCCCCGGCCGATGGCACCTACCTCGCCTATCTCGAAACCTGGCAACGCCACCTCAGCCCGCTCGACCTGCCGGTGGACGACCCCAGCATGCGCGAAGTGGCGCTCGGCGGCCCCGACACCTGCACCCGCGAAAAGACCGTCTGGCAGGTCAAGCTGCTGCGCGCCGGCGACAATGGTGCGGCGCTCGACTGCCTGTCGAATATTGCCGCCTGGACCGCGTTGACCGCAGCACCCGACGGCCGCCTCGCCGCCCGCGCCGAAGCCAGCATCCCGCCCAAGACGCCGTGCCAGTTGCCGCCGGAAGCCGGCTACCGGCTGCTCGAAAACCATCTCTACCGGGTCGAAATTCACGACGACGGCAACGTCACCGGCAAGGCGCGCTACAAGTGGTCGCGCGACAACGGCAGCCTGCTCAGCCGGGTCGTCCGCTGGCTCGACGACCCGATCGCCAACGAATTCGAGGTCGCCAGCATCGGCCGCGACGACGTGCTGGCGATCACCGCCGGCTGCTGGGTCGAGTTCATCGACGATACCCACGAACTGCTCGGCCAGCCCGGCCCGCTGGTGCCGGTCGTCCGCACCGAAGGCAATGTCGTTACCGTCGATTTGACCAAGCTGATCGGCCATGCGCTGGATCCAGCGCTGTTCCCGACTAACCCGCGCGTTAGGCGCTGGGACGGCATCGCCGAAATCAGGCCAGCCGCCATCGCCAACCCCAACACCGGCTGGGAAGAACTGGCGCAGGACGGCATCGAACTCAAATTCGCCCCCGGTAGCTACCGGATCGGCGACTACTGGCTGATTCCGGCCCGCACCGCCACGGCCAGCATCGAATGGCCGCAGGAAAGCGGCAAGCCCGCCTTCCGCGCTCCGGCCGGCGTGCTGCGCGGCTTCGCCCGGCTCGCCCTGCTCGAATTCAAGAGCAACGCCTGGACCCTGAAATCCGACTGCCGCCCGTTATTCCCCAGCCTGACCGAATTCACCCAGCTCCATTACGTCGGCGGCGACGGTCAGAGCGTCAAAGCCAACCCGGTCAAAACAGCCTTGTTGGTCGAACGCGCCATCACCTTGCAGGTTGGCGTTGCCAATGGCCAGTTTCCGGTCGCCAAGGCGCAAGTGCGGTTCACTGTCGAGACGGGACAACTACCCAACGGCAGCAAAACCCAGGATGTACCGACCAATAACGAGGGGATTGCCACCATTGACTGGCTACTGGCTTCCGATCCTGGCAATCCCATTCAGCACGCCACCGCCCAACTGCTCGTCATCGACCAGCTGGTACCCGGCCGCTATCTGCCGGTGCACTTCACCGCGCAGCTTGCCCTGGCCAGCGAAGTTTCCTACGACCCCAGCGGCTGCCCCGAGCTACTGGCCGCCGAGGCCTTCACCGTGCAAGCTGCCATCGACACCCTGTGCAAGCGCCCGCAAAGTGGCGGATGCTGTGTCACGGTTGGTCTGGCCGGTGAATTCGAAACGCTCGATGCCGCGCTGCGCACCCTGCTCGGTGAGGACCGCCGAGACATCTGCATCTGCCTGCTGCCCGGCAACCATAGCCTGGCCGACGGCATGAGCCTGACCGGTACGCGGCGTCACAACATCAGCATCCACGGTGCCGGCCGAGCCACCCGCCTGAACCTCAAGGAAGAGATTTTCCAGTTCGACACCTTCGGCTCGCTGAGCTTGCAGGATTTCATTGTGGTGAACGCCGGCGAACCCCGCAGTTTCAGTTTCCAGCACTGTCAGGATCTCCATCTGAACCGCGTCGAATTCTTTGGCCGATCAGCCACCGGCACCAGTCTGCTGCAAATTTCGGGCACAGCCCGTTTGCTGATCAATAGCTGCATGCTTTTCGCAATCTCCACCGAGAACAACGAAAAGCTTGGGTTCGTATTTGAACGGCTACCCAGCTTGCTCGCGCACAGGGCGGCCTTTTCCCCCCTGGCCAGTATCGACGGCAACCTGAGCAAAGCAGCCGAAGCCATCGCCGCCCTCAGTCCCGAAGAACGCAAAAAAATGGCCGGCGAAATCAGCAACCTGATTCGCGGCAACGACGCTGCAAACCTGAGCAATCGCGAACAGACCAGCCTCAACCAGTTGCGGGTTTTGGTCAGCCGTGAAAGCAAGGTCGCCAGCCTGATCAAGGCGCTCGATGAAGTCGCCAGCGCCCTGCGCGCCGGTACGCCGGCCTTTGCGCTGGCACTGGATGAAACCGCTGACGCCACCCTGATCGACAACCGCCTGCGCGGCCGCATCACACTCTTTGGTGAATCCGACGAGATGCCGGTTTTAAACGCTGACCAGCTCAAACGCCTGAGCGGCGCCATTCGCGAGGGAGTCGTCACGCTCGACGATAGCGGCAGCCTCGTCCTCGAACGGAATTTGCTGCAGGGCATGCGGATTAGTGGCAAGGCGCTCGAAAAAGTCGTTGAAAGCGCCGAAGGTACCCTGCCCGTCTGGCACAACCTGCAAGTCATCAACAACCGTATCGACAGCGAGGAAGACCACTACCCCGGCTTCAACTGCGCTTTCAACGGCAATACGCTGGAACCGGAAGGCGATGTCGGCGTGCTGTTTGGAAATCAGGCCAAGATCATCGGCAACTTCGCCGACAACAAATTCCGTCTGTTCGCAGCCGGCACAAACCCGGAGAGTTTCGGCAATGGCGCGTTGAACGTGGTGGTGCTTTGAAATTTACTAAATCCAAGGCGTCGACACAGGGAAATTTCGACAGAACCTCGCGACATCAATCAACCCCGCCACCAAGCGGGGATGAAAGACCGTTCAACTCAGGACGTTCTGAAATAAATCAATGCAGATCGGCTGCGTGCTGCTTGAGTGCCTCAAGCGGCACAATTTCCAGCGCGGCCTGATTGGTTGAGTTCAACAAGACGCGTGGCGCCTTACCGGCTTTGTAAGACTCCAGCCAGCGGGCGGCGCACAAACACCAACGCTCACCGGGCTGCAAGCCGGCAAAGTCAAATTCAGGGCGCGGGGTCGACAAGTCGTTGCCGCGCGCCTTCGAGAACTCAAGAAACTCGGCAGTCAAAAGCACGCAAATGGTGTGGCTACCCCGATCTTCATCCGAGGTATTGCAACAACCATCCCTGAAGAAACCTGTCAGCGGCCTGTCCGAGCAGGTCAGCAGCGGCCCGCCCAGGACATTCATCTGGCTGCCGCTCCCCGGAAAATCACGGGTTTTCATTCGACATCGTCAATCCAGGCTTGCTGGATGGCCTCAAGAATCTTTTCACCACAACGCTCGGGCACATCATCAAAACCCGGCAGCGCCATGACGGCATCGCGCAGATCGACGAAGTTGATCTTCAACGGATCCTTATCGGGATGCGCCTCGCTCAGTTCGATGGCGATATCGTTAATGTCTGTCCATTTCATTTGCGGTGTCCCTCCTTCGCCATGTTGATGCTATATCTTGGAATTTCGACCACTAATGGGGTTGACCGCACGATTGCCTGACAACCGAGGCGGGAGTTGGGCTCCAGGCCCCAGGCCTTGTCGAGCAAATCTTCCTCTTCCTCCTCCGCTGCTGTCAGCGAGTTGAAACCCTCGCGCACGATGACGTGACAGGTGGTGCAGGCGCAGGACATTTCACAGGCGTGGTCGAGTTCGATGCCGTTTTCAAGCAGGGTTTCACAAATGGACTTACCCTCTTCCGCCTCGATGACAGCGCCGTCCGGACAGTTTTCCAGATGCGGCAATACGATCAACTGCGTCATGCCTCTTCTCCAATTTTTATATCAGCCACATTGCGGCCGGCAAGCGCCCGATTGACGCTCTGATTCATCCGGCGATGGGCAAATTCCTGGGTTTCAAAACCGAGGTCATCCATGGCCAGATTGATCACCCGGCGGTTATCGCCAGCGATGGCCAGACGAAGTTTTTCGATAGTGGCCACAATCTTGGCGGCTTCTGCCTCGTTGAGCAGATGCGGGTCTTCCTTGAGCGCCGATTCGGTCGCTTCCAGCATGCGCTGCGCTTCAACCTGCGCTTCCTTGAGCGCCCGGTTGATCGCATCGTCCTTGGCGTGAGTCATCGAATCCTTGAGCATGCCGGCAATTTCGTCGTCAGAAAGCCCATAGGATGGTTTGACGACAACACTGGACTCAATACCTGTCGTTTGCTCACGCGCCGAAACCGACAGCAGGCCATCGGCATCAACCTGGAATGTGACCCGAATGCGCGCTGCACCCGCCACCATCGGCGGAATACCGCGCAAATCAAAGCGGGCCAGCGAACGACAGTCGCTGACCAATTCGCGCTCACCCTGAACGACGTGTATCGCCATCGCCGTCTGTCCATCCTTGAAGGTGGTGAACTCCTGGGCACGCGCCGTCGGGATGGTGGAATTTCTTGGAATAACTTTTTCAGTCAAGCCGCCCATCATCTCCAGCCCGAGTGATAGCGGAATGACGTCAAGCAGCAGCCAGTCATCCTTGCCGGTCTTGTTGCCGACCAGCAGATTGGCTTGCGTTGCGGCACCCAGGGCAACCACCTTGTCTGGATCGAGATTGGTCAGCGGTTCCTGGCGGAAAAAGTCGCCCACCGCTTTTTGCACTTGCGGCATACGTGTCGCGCCACCCACCATGACGACACCCTTGATCTCCTCAACGCGCAAACCGGCATCACGCAAGGCCTTCTTGACTGGTTGCAGCGTTTTCGAGATCAGGGTTTGGGCGATGGACGCAAAGGTCGCCACATCCAGCTTCAAATCAACGATTTCGCCAGTCGAAAGATTGGCTGAAATCGGTGCTTCCGGGTTGTTGGTCAGGAATTCCTTGGCTTCGCGGCAGCGCATCATCAGCAGACGCGCATCCTGTGCCGACAATGGTTGCAGCTTGCCTTGCTCGATCACCCAGCAAAAAATTCGGTGATCAAAATCGTCGCCACCCAGTGCGGAGTCGCCACCGGTGGACATGACCTCAAAGACACCCTTGGTCAGTTTGAGGATCGAGATATCGAAGGTGCCGCCGCCCAGGTCATAAACGGCATACACGCCTTCGGCTGAATTATCCAGGCCATAAGCAATTGCCGCTGCTGTTGGCTCGTTGAGCAGGCGCAACACGTTCAAACCAGCCAAACGCGCCGCATCCTTGGTCGCCTGCCGTTGGGCGTCATCAAAATAAGCCGGCACGGTGATGACGGCGCCGACCAATTCACCACCGAGTGCAGCTTCCGCCCGGTCGCGCAGGTTTTTCAGAATTTCAGCCGAGACCTCCACCGGGCTTTTGATGCCGGCCAAGGTTTTGACCTTGACCATGCCCGGCGCCTCGATGAATTCGTAAGGCATCGACTCAACGTGCGAAATATCCTTCAGCCCACGCCCCATGAAGCGCTTGACTGAAACGATGGTGTTTTTCGGGTCGACCGCCTGCCGTGTCTGGGCACCGTAACCGACATCGGTGCTACCGTCAGCGTGGTAACGGACCACAGACGGCAGCAACGGCCGTCCCTGATCGTCGCTCAGGCAAATAGCAATGCCGCTGCGCACGGTCGCAACCAGCGAGTTGGTGGTACCCAGGTCGATACCAACGGCGAGCTTGTGCTCATGGGGTGCTGGCGCCTCACCGGGCTCAGCAATTTGAAACAAGGCCATTTTTACTCTTCCAGCGACGCCAGCGCGTCGTCGATTTCATGCAAAAGTTTTTCCAGAAACAACAAGCGGCGAACCCGGTCGGTGGCAGAAACAAAATCACCCGAAGCATCCAGCAATTCGCCAAGCTCTTCATAGCGACTGTTGATGTCAGCCCGTAGCCGATTGTGCAAATGCTCCAACTCGTGATGATCGCCGCCCTGGCGAGCTTCCATCACCGCCTCCCGCCATTCCATCTGCTCGATCAGAAACTCGGCGGGCATCGCGGTATTGCTTTCTGCCTGAATGTCATGACCAGACAGTTGCAACAAGTAGGTTGCACGTTTTAGCGGCTTTTTAAGCGTCAGGTAGGCCTCGTTGGCATGCGTTGCCTGCTGCATCGAAAGCCGTCGCGCCGCTTCACCGGCATTGACGAAGCGATCCGGATGAACCTGTGCCTGAATATCGCGATAACGGGAATCCAGATCGCTCAAATCCAACCGGAATGCCCGGTTCATCGAGAACAGGGCAAAATGATCCGCTTTGAAATCCATCAGACGTTAAACGACTCGCCGCAGCCGCACTGGTCCTTGACGTTCGGGTTATTGAACTTGAAACCCTCGTTCAGGCCCTCACGGGTGTAATCGAGTTCCATGCCTTCAAGATAAGGCATGCTCTTGGCGTCAACAAAAACCTTGACGCCATTAGTCTCGAAAACCATATCCTCGGGGCTCACCTCGTCGACAAATTCCAGCTTGTACGCCATGCCGGAACAGCCGCTGGTGCGCACACCAAGGCGCAGGCCAACACCCTTGCCTCGTTTGGTCAAATAGTTGGCGACGTGTTTCGCCGCTTTGTCGCTCAAGGTGACTGCCATGATTACTCCCCGTGCTTTTTCTTGTAATCCGCCACGGCTGCCTTGATGGCATCCTCGGCAAGAATCGAACAGTGAATTTTAACCGGCGGTAGCGCCAGCTCTTCAGCAATTTCAGTGTTTTTGATCGACAAGGCTTGATCAACCGTCTTGCCCTTGACCCATTCGGTCACCAGCGAAGAGGACGCAATAGCCGAGCCGCAACCATAGGTTTTGAACTTGGCATCTTCGATAACACCGGCCTTGTTAACCTTGATTTGCAGCTTCATCACATCGCCGCAGGCAGGGGCACCGACCATGCCGGTACCAACGCCGTCATCATCCTTGCCAAAGGTGCCAACGTTACGTGGATTCTCATAATGATCAATGACTTTGACGCTATAGCTCATGTTGTTTCTCCTAAATTCAGTTATGGCTTGTTAGTCGGTAGTCGCTAGCAAACAGTTGCTAGCGACTAATAACTTACGACTACCTACTCAATGCGCAGCCCATTGAACGGTACTGAGATCAATACCATCCTTGAACATTTCCCACAGCGGAGAAAGTTCGCGTAATTTGCCAACTTTTGCTTTCAATAGATTGATTGCATAGTCAATTTCTTCCTGGGTGGTAAAACGACCAATGCTGAAACGAATCGAACTGTGCGCCAATTCGTCATTACGCCCGAGGGCACGCAGCACGTAGGACGGTTCCAGGCTGGCCGAGGTACAAGCTGAGCCGGAAGACACGGCCAGATCCTTGATCGCCATGATCATCGACTCGCCTTCAACGTAGGCAAAGCTGATATTCAGGTTATGGGCGACGCGGTGTTCGAGATCGCCATTGACGAAGGTCTCCTCCATATCCTGCAAGCCCTTGAGCAGCCGATCGCGTAACGCGCCAACCCGCTTGTTTTCTTCAGCCATTTCTTCTTTGGCCAGACGGAAACATTCACCCATACCCACGATCTGATGGGTCGGCAACGTCCCCGAGCGGAAACCACGCTCATGACCACCGCCATGCATTTGCGCTTCAAGACGGATGCGCGGCTTGCGGCGAACATACAACGCGCCAATACCTTTCGGGCCGTATGTCTTGTGAGCGCAGAAGCTCATCAGATCGACCTTGAGCTTGCTCAGATCAATGTCAACCTTGCCGGTTGCCTGCGCCGCATCGACATGGAAAATCACACCCTTCTCGCGGCAGATTTCACCAAGTTCGGCGATTGGCTGAATGACGCCCACTTCGTTATTGACGAACATCACCGAAGCCAAAACCGTATCCGGGCGAATCGCTGCCTTGAAAACCTCGATATCGAGCAGACCGTTTTCCTGAACATCAAGATAGGTCGCTTCAAAACCCTGGCGCTCCAGCTCACGCACGGTATCAAGCACCGCTTTGTGCTCGGTTTTTACCGTGATGATGTGCTTGCCTTTGGTGCCGGCGTAAAAATTGGCCGCGCCTTTGATGGCGAGGTTATTGGATTCGGTAGCGCCGGACGTCCAGAAAATTTCCTTGGGATCGGCACCCACCAGATCAGCGACCTGCTCACGCGCCTCTTCAACCGCCGCATCAGCCACCCAGCCGAAGCTGTGCGAACGTGAGGCGGGATTGCCAAAATGCTCACACAAGTAGGGAATCATTTTTTCCGCCACACGCGGGTCGACCGGAGTGGTTGCCGAGTAATCCAGGTAAATGGGGAGTTTCATCTTTTTTTCTCGCTCAGTCGGATTGTTCAGACAGCAATCGCCGTCAGCCCTTGCAAGCGTCCGACAGTAAGCTGCAAGGCGTTAATAAATTGGTCAATTTCAGTTTCAGTATTACCTGCCCCGAGGCTCACCCGCACTGCACCACGGGCAATTTCCGGCGCCACTCCCATCGCTCTCAAGACATGCGAAGGTTCCGGATTGGCACTGGAACATGCCGCCCCACTAGCCACTGCAAAGCCTTCCCGGTCCAGTTTGCCGACCAGCGTTTCACCATCAATATCCGGAAAAGCGAAGTAGCTGGTATTTGGCAAACGACTGGCCTCAGTTGCAAAAACTCGGGCACCCAACGCTACCAGCCCACTTTCCAATTTCACCTGCATGGCTCGCAAGCGCAGTGATAGTTCGGCAACCCGTTGCGCCGCAAGTTCCGCCGCAATACCAAATCCGACGATTGCCGGCACGTTTTCAGTCCCTGAACGCAGGCCGCGTTCATGGCCACCGCCGGCGATCAGCGGTTGCAACTCAACCCGTTTGTCGAGCACCAGCGCCGCGGCACCTTTGGGGCCACCCGCCTTGTGTGCCGAGAGCGTCATGGCATGGACACCAGAGGCATTCAGGACGCGAAAATCAATCGGCAATTTACCCAGCACCTGGACGGCATCGGTATGAAACCAGCCACCGGCTGCCTTGGCGGCACTAGCCAGCGCCGCGACATCTTGCACAACACCGGTTTCGTTATTTGCCGTCATCACCGAAATCAATTTGGGCTTAGCCAGCAAAGCTTCGGTGTAATCGGCCAAATCCAGCCTTCCAGCGCCGTCGACCGCAAGATGCCGCACTTGCCAGCCCTGCCCGGCCAATTGCGCTGCCGGCTTGAGAATACAAGGATGCTCGGTCGCACCCACGGCGATCAATCCCGGCTTCAAGGAGGCCGCAGCACCTTTCAGAAAAAGGTTATTGGCCTCACTGCCACCGCTGGTGAAAACGATTTCCGTCGGATGCGCATTAACTGCCGCCGCGACTTGTTGACGAGCCTCATCGACCGCACGCCGAGCCGCCCGGCCAAATTCATGCCGGCTGGACGCATTGCCGAACTGGCTTTCGAGCCAGGGCAGCATGGCCGTGAGCACAGCAGGATCAAGCGGCGTCGTGGCGTTATGGTCGAGGTAGGCGGGCCGGAACATGGCTTTATTTCAGAGAATACTTGCTGTTTTGTCACGACCAAATTTAATGGTTCGTGGTTGAGGACCAAGGCGGCGCTTGTCTTCAAGGACAGGCGTGGCAGAAGCGTCCAGCTTGTGTTTCTGTGAGTCAACGAGTTCGGCCAGCGTGACCGAAGAGAGATATTCGTACATTTTGAAGTTCAACGTTGACCACAGATCGTGGGTCATGCAGCGATGTTCGTCATGACAGTTTTCACGACCGCCGCATTGTGTTGCATCCAGTTGTTCATCGACGGCACGAATGATATCGGCCACGGTAACCATGGTTAGCGGACGAGCAATGCAGTAGCCACCACCGGGACCGCGCACGCTATCCACCAGTTTGTAGCGGCGGAGTTTGCCAAACAATTGCTCAAGATAAGACAAGGATATTTTCTGTCGTTCACTGATGCTGGCCAATGCAACGGGCCCACTCTCACCACGCATGGCGAGGTCGATCATTGCCGTCACGGCGAAACGTCCCTTGGTAGTCAAACGCATGAAGCTCTCCCGCTAATAACCTAGTGTTATAGTCAACTATATAGAAGCCAGATCAAATTAGTCAACTATTTTACTCAGGTATTTTGGATCGAAATGATCAGCCACCTGCACCTCTTCATCACACTTGATTCCCTGCGCCACCAACTCACCGATCAACGAGGCCAAACGACGGTCGGTTTCTGCCGCGTGGTCGAGTAGCCCGTGAATGGCTTTGGCCAGCGGATCATCCTGATCGCGAGCGATGGCATAAGCGGAAAATCCCAGCTTTTCTGCCTGCTCCTCGCGTTGGCGGGTTTGTTCGGATTTATCGAAAATTCGCGCTGGATTGCCGACTGCAGTAGCACCGGCCGGCACCGCTTTGGTCACAACGGCATTGGAACCGACCTTGGCACCGGCTGAAATAATGATCGGCCCGAGCACCTTGGCTCCGGCACCGATAACTACGCCGTTTTCCAGCGTCGGGTGACGCTTGCCCTTGTTCCATGACGTCCCACCCAGCGTAACGCCGTGGTAGAGCGTCACATCGTCATGAATTTCAGCCGTTTCGCCAATCACTACACCCATGCCGTGATCAATGAAAAAGCGGCGGCCAATCGTGGCGCCTGGGTGGATTTCGATACCGGTGAAAAAGCGGGCAAGGTGCGCCGTAAAGCGGGCCAGCCAGCGCAAACGATGGCCCCATAGCCAGTGCGCCAGGCGATGCATGATCAGGGCGTGAATGCCGGGGTAACAGGTGAGCACTTCCCAGGATGAGCGGGCTGCTGGATCGCGGTCGAAAACCGCACGAATATCCTCACGCAAATACCTGAACATGAACCTGATTTCCCCTATTGAGATGAGGGTGAATTTTAAAATACTCGACTGATTTTGTCAGCTATTTCCACTAAGTGGATATAGGTATCTGATTTATAATCGTTCGCCCCGTTTAAATTGCCTCATAGAAAGATTTTCGCTCGTGTCCTGCCGCCAATTTCCGCTCATTGCCAGTCTCTTCCTGCTACTTGGCGCTTGTGCCACGCCCGCGCCCGTTGCGGTCAATAACACCCGCGGCGATTACCGTCACACTGAAAATTACCTCACCTGGCTGGTTGACCGTGAGATGGCGCAAAACGAGATCACGGGCATAAGCATTGCGCTGGTCGATGATCAGAAAGTCATTTGGCAAAAAGGTTTCGGTCACGCCGACCTCGAAAACAATATTCCTGCCACTCCTGAAACCATTTACCGCGCCGGTTCGATTGCCAAGGTATTCACCGCCGCCGCCGCCATGCAACTGGCCGAACAGGGCAAGATCGACATCGATCAGCCACTGGCCACCGCCCTGCCTGAATTCTCGATCAAGACGCGCTTTCCGAATGCTGGCCCGGTCACGCCGCGCAATGTAATGACTCACCATTCCGGCCTGCCCTCCAACTTTTTCAAAGACATGTTCGTGCGCGACCCGGCGCGCTTTGAAACGGTCATCGAGAGCATCCGCGACGAACATTTGACCTTCCCGCCCAACTACGTTTTTTCCTACTCCAATGTCGGCATGGCGCTACTCGGTGCGACGGTGCAGAAAGTCAGCGGCGAACCCTTCGACGACTACATGGAGCGCCACTTTTTTCAGCCCTTGGGCATGAAACAGTCAAGCTTCTCGCCACGAGCCATCACCAAGGCCTACGACCGCAACAAGGCAACGGAAGTCTTCTCGCTGCGCGACATGCCGGCGGCCAATCTGTTGAGCAACGTGGTCGACCTCAGCCAGTTCCTGAAAATGCAATTTGCTGACGGGAAATCCGGACAGCAGCAAGTTCTTTCCCACACTTCCGTTCACGAAATGCTGCGCGTGCAAAACGCCGATTTCCCGCTCACCTTCCAGCAGTATGTTGGCTTGGGCTGGATGATGAACGGCATTGAGGTGCCGGGCGGCGGCCTAGTTGCCAGCCACGGCGGCTCGCTACCGGACTCGCACAGTATGATGACGATATTGCCCGAGCACAAACTGGGCGTGGTCATTCTTTCCAACTCCGCCACCTCGGCCGGCGCCGTTTCAAAAATTGCCGCCGAAGCCCTGCGTTTGATGCTGGAAGCCAAGACCGGCATTCGCCAGGAAGCAGCGGTGGCCGTTCGCTCACCCGAACGCGCCCCGACGGCAGAAGAGCTGCGCTTCTTCAACGGCCATTTTGATACCTTGGTCGGGCTGGCCAAAATATCGACTGGATCAGGCAAGATCGATGCTGATGCCGTCGGCCACCACTTTCAACTGGTACCGCATGAAGATGGCCTGTTCAGTCTGAAATACAAGGTGCTGGGTATGGTGCCGGTGCGTGTTGGCGCTTTCGAGGATATCCGCCTCTCAAGGGCGACGGTGAATGGTCGGCAGATTGTGGTGGGCCGTATCGGCAGTGAATCCTTGATGTTTGGCGAAAAACTGAATCCGACGAGCATTCCCGAGACTTTCCTGCAGCACATCGGCAATTACGAAATCGTCGGGAAAATCGATGGCCCGGCGCCGAATCAAATATTGCTCAAGGAAGACGATGGCATGCTGGTTGGCGAGGCACGTTTCCCGGAAAGACCGGAATTACTGCTCCGCATCGGTTTTCACCCGGTTTCCGATACTGAAGCCGTGACCGCCGGCCTGGGCAGCGGCCGTGGCGACACACTGCGCTTTATCCGTGAAGACGATGAAGAGCGACTCGGCTTCTCGGGCTTCAAACTGCGCAAGATTGCGAACTGAACGATGGATATGACACATCAGGAGTTCCTTCAGGAACTGAAATCTTTCATCATCGAAACGATGAATCTGGAAGACATCACGCCGGCGGAGATCGGCGACGACACCTTGCTTTTTGCCGATGATGGCTTGGCACTGGATTCGATCGATGCCCTCGAACTGGTGCTGGCGCTGAAGAAAAAATATGGTGTCGTGCTTGAAGCCAATGATGAACAGACTCGCCAGCATTTACGCTCAGTCGCAACGCTGGCCGCCTTGATTCGCTCAATCAGTGAAAGTCCCGGCTAAGCGTTTCCAGCCGACCGAGCCAGGCGGAGAGATCGACCAGCCGCTTGGCTAGCAGATGCACGACATCGCCCTCTTTCTGTAACTGGCCGTAAACACCCAGCAAGCTTGCGCCGAGCAATTCGCGGCGTTGTTTTTCGACCAGTTGTGGCTGGACGACGACGTTAACCAGCCCGCTTTCATCTTCCAGCGTAACGAAAATAATGCCGGTTGCCGTACCCGGCCGCTGGCGACCAACGACAATGCCGGCGGCGCGGATCAAGGCGCGGTGACCCGCCATTTTCAAATCGGCGGCGCAGACAAAACGGCGTTCGGCGAGGTGAGTGCGCAGCAAACTCAAGGGATGCGCCCGCAAGCTGAGGCCGAGACTGCGGTAGTCGGCGACCAGATTTTCGCCTTCATTGGGCACGGGTAAATTGCTCGGCATCTCCTGAACGCATGAGCGCCCATCGAACAAATCGCCCTGAACAACCGCGACACTCTTTTCAACACTCGCCGCCCACGCCGCTTGCCGACGGTGACCCGCCAGGCTGGATAAGGCATCGGCAGCGGCCAGCAGATCGAGATCGCGCCGCTGCAGGTTGGCGCAGGCGGCCAGATCCGAGACACTGGAAAATGGCCGATTTTTCCGGTCGACCGCAGCAATGCGTTCAGCGGCCGCCATGTTCAGTCCGCTGATCTCGCGCAGCCCGAGGCGAACGTCACCGCTTTGCTCAATCAGGCAATCCCAGTCGCTGTAGCTGACATCCGGCGGCAAAACGGTAACGCCATGCCGGCGCGCATCCTGAATCAGCATTGAGGGCGAATAGAAACCCATCGGCTGGCTGTTCAACAACCCGCAGAGGAAAGCCGCCGGATGATGGCATTTCAACCACGCCGAGGCATAGACCAACAGCGCAAAACTGGCGGCGTGCGACTCGGGAAAGCCGTATTCACCGAAGCCCTGAATCTGCGCGATGATGCGCCGGGCGAAGGCTTCCGGCAGGCCATTGGCCGCCATGCCGGCGAGCAGTTTTTGCTCGAAAGGCTCCAGCCCGCCCTTGCGCTTCCAGGCGGCCATTGCCCGACGTAACTGGTCGGCCTCGCCGGGCGTGAAGTTAGCGGCAACCACAGCCAGTTGCATGACCTGTTCCTGAAAAATAGGGACGCCGCAGGTGCGTTTGAGTACGGCATCGACGGCGGGCGATATCTGCTCGATACGCTCTTTTTTCTGCCGCCGTTTCAGGTAAGGATGGACCATGTCGCCCTGAATCGGCCCAGGTCGGACGAGCGCCACTTCCACCACCAGATCGTAAAAATTGCGCGGTTGCAGGCGCGGCAGCATGGCCATCTGGGCGCGCGACTCCACCTGAAAAACACCCATGCTGTCCGCCTTGCACAACATGGCGTAGGTGGCGGGATCTTCGGGCGGGATTTCGTGCATTTTTAGCGGTTGACCGCAGGCATTGCCCACCATATCGAGCGTCCGGCGAATTGCCGAGAGCATGCCAAGCGCCAGGATATCGACTTTCATCAGCCCCATCGCGTCGATGTCGTCCTTGTCCCATTGAATGACGCTGCGCTCCGCCATCGCGGCGTTTTCAACTGGAACGAGGCGCGACAATGGCCCACGTGAAATGACAAAGCCGCCGGTATGCTGTGTCAAATGCCGGGGAAACCCGCGCAGCGCTTCGGCCATCGCCAGCCATTTTTCAACGCGTGGCGCAGCGGGATCGAGGCCCAGTTCGGCGAAGCGTTCGGGCAATTGCTCGCGTTTGTCCCACCAGGCCAGCGAGGCGGTCAGCGCGTTGATTTGGGCAATGCCGAAACCGAGCGCCCGACCGGCATCGCGCAGCGCACCCTTGGTGCGGTAGGTGATGATCGCCGCGGTCAATGCCGCCCGCTCGCGGCCGTATTTTTTGTAGATGTATTGAATGACCTCCTCGCGCCGTTCATGCTCGAAATCGACGTCGATATCCGGCGGCTCACCACGCTCCTTTGAAATAAAACGCTCAAACAGCAAGGCAGAACGGGCGGGGTCGACTTCGGTAATACCGAGCGCGTAGCACACCGCCGAATTGGCCGCCGAGCCGCGCCCTTGGCAGAGAATTTTCTGCTCGCGGGCAAAGCAGACGATGTCGTAGACCGTCAAAAAATAAGCTTCGTAAGTCATTTCGGCGATCAACGCCAATTCGTATTCGATACGCTCGCGAACGCTCTCTGGCACGCTCTTCGGATAACGCTGCTGCAGGCCACGCTCGGTTTCCGCACGTAGCCAGGAGGCCGGCGTTTCGCCAGCCGGGATGATCTCTTCCGGATATTCATAACGCAACTCGTCGAGCGAAAACTGGCAGCGCGCCGCGATTTTCAAGGTTTCAGCCAGCGAGGATGGCGGGTAAAGGCGTGAGAGGCGCAGCCTCGTCCGCAGATGGCGCTCGCCGTTCGGAAAGAGCGCATAGCCGGCGTCAAAAACTGTGGTGTTCAGGCGCAAGGCGGTCAATACATCTTGCAGCGGTCGACGCGCCCGCGCGTGCATATGAACGTCGCCCGTCGCCACCAGCGGCAAACCACTGGCTTCGCTCAACGCCTGCAATACTTCGAGCCGAGCGGCGTCATCCGGCCCGGCGTGGAGTTCGACGGCAATCCAGATGCGACCGGGAAAACGCTCGGCCAGCCAGACGGCATCGGCGACCGACGGTATCTCGGCCGGCATCCATAAAACCAGGCAATCCGGCACCCCGCCGCTGGGTGCGAAGGATTCCAGATCGCCACGATACAAGGTGTATTCGCCCTTCCCGGCCCGCCGCCGGGCGAGCGTTATCAGGGCCGAGAGGTTGCCGTAGCCGTGACGGTTTCTCGCCAAAAAGACCAGTTTCAGGCGGTTGACCGTACGAGCAGTCGTTGAGTTTATGGGCCCGGGGCCAGCCGTTGACTCTATGGTCCTGGAGCCAGTCGTTGATTCCATAGCCGTGGTCATTTCGCTGCCGACGATGAATTTTAGCCCCGCCGCCTTTGCTGCCAGATGCGCCCGCACAACCCCCGCCAGCGAACATTCATCAGTCAGCGCCAGCGCCGTATAGCCTTGCACCACCGCCTGCTTGACCAACTCCTCCGGATGCGAGGCACCGCGCAGGAAGGTGAAATTGGAGAGGCAATGCAACTCGGCGTAATCGGGCAAATCCATGATCAGCTGAACAGACCATGCAAATACCAGGCATCGGCATCCCTGAAAATCCAGGTCCACTGCCCTACCGGGTTACAAGCGACGAAATAGTCACGCCGCACATCGCCGGCCATGCCTTTTTCACCCTGATCCCACCAGCCACTCTCCAGTCGCTCGGCGCCTGATAGCAATTTCAACGGGCCATGCCACTGCGGGCTGCCGGCCCGCTCGGCCAGTACCTGCGGCTTTGGCAATAGCCAGAGCGGACGTTGCGGCTTGCATGCAGCATTCACGGCCACGACTGCGGTCAACGGCGAAAAATGGGCAAAATTGCGGGTTAATGTCGGCGCCACATCCAGACTGCGTGTGGCGCACTCCGGCCGGTAATCCGCTTGCTGGCCGAGCACCTGCACCGCCGCCTCGCCGAGCCGGGCGCGTAGCCGCTCAAGACAGGCCGGCACACCTTCGCCCGGTGGTGCCTGATCGAACAAGGGCGCACTGGCGCCCGGCTTATTCACGACCTCATCGGCCTGCAAACGCAAAATCTCGACCGGTGCCACCAGCGTTAATCGGGAAAGATGTTCACGGAGAAGTCGCAGGAAGCGCCCTTCATCCGCGGCCGGCTCAGCAAAACGTAGTTCGAGCGCGGTCTGGGTCGCATCATCATGCGTCATCAGCAGCGTGCAGGCACGAACCAGCAATTGCCGACCGTGTAGCCAGCCGGCCAGGGCTGCAAACAAGCGCTGCCCGACAAAAGCCAGCGCTTCGGCATGCTCGATGCGAGCCGGCAACTCGATGTCACAGGCAAAACTATCCGGAAAAATAAACGGCTTTTGCGGGTCCGGAAAATCTCCCCAGGCGCGCGCCAGATCATCAAGCGGCCCGTTACCAATGCGCCGCCGCATGCTGGCGCCGGGCAAGACCCGCAGATCACCGAGGCGCTTCAGGCCAAAGGCGTTCAGCCGATCTTCAACCTCCCCCGGCCAGCCGGGAATGCGACAGGGCAAAACAGCCAGCGCCGACTGCATGGCCGGCAGTTCAGCATGAATCTCACCGGCTCCGGCCTGTGCCAGCCAGCGCGCCCCGAGCGGACTGGGCGCGACAGCCCAGCGTGTGGAATAGCCCTGTTCGGCACAACCATTGAGCACCGCCTCGACAATCACCGCCACGCCACCAAACAGGCGCAGGCAGCCACCGATTTCCAGCAACAACCCGGCTGGCGGCGACAAACTCACCGTCGGGGTAAAACGCCCAGCCCAGCAAGCCAAGTGCGTCAACGCGGCAGACTCACGCAAGACATCGCGCTCGAAAACCGCTAGCCCCGGCTGCAGGCCAAGCGCCGTCGACAACTTTTGCCCGGCACTGACCCCGGCCTCGCTGGCCAGCCGATCACAAGCCAGCACCCGCCCACGACTAACGACCGCACTGGTGCCAGCCGTTGGTTCTATGGTAGTGATGCCAGCCTTTGTTTCTGTGGCACTAATGCCAACCGTTGGCGCTGTGGTGCCAGTGCCAGCCGTTGAGTCTATGGTGCTAGGCGATGGCCTCAGTGACAGCGCTTCGAGCGGCAGCAAGGGAAAGTGAAGGGCCAACCAGAGCACGCGGCAGTCTCCCGGGACGGGCGATCGATAAATGGAGCGGCCGCGCCGCTGGTCGGCCGCGCCGTTTGAGAATACGTACCGACAAACCACCCTCGCCGGCGGCCAGAGCAAGACGTAATGGCGCCGGTGAAGGCGTCGAGGCCAGCGAAACTGGTCGCCACAACCAGGTGAACGTAGCCCGACCTTCAGCCGCTGCCTGCAAACGCCGCAAGACCTTGGCATCAACCCCGGCCTCCGGCCAGGCCAGCACGCCGGCAAAACCACCACAAGCCAATAGTTGTTCGCAACACCAGGCGGCCTGCTTGCCTGCTTTGACGATCACCAGTCGCTCCAGAACCAGCCCCGCTTCAACCCAGGCCGGCGCATGCGGCAACCAGGGCGGCGCTACCAGCGCCAGCCAGCCTCCTTCAGCCGATAGGCGGGCCAAAGCTGGCAACAACAAAGTCATTTCACCCAGACCACTGCGGTCCACGAGGATTTCAGTCAAATTTCCGCGTGGCCAGCCACCGCCCGGCAATTCTTCATCCAGTTCAGGATGACCGCTCGGCAGGGCTTTTTCCGGCAAACTGGCCAGCGTGTCGCCGCGCCAGATATCACCGCGCGCCAGCACCTCTGCCAAAGCCAGCGGCAGCGGTGCGGCGCTCATGAGAGCGTGCTGATCGCCCCGCGAATCAGGCCGACAGCAATCCCTTCGATGGCGAATTCGACCTCTGCCGGATTGACGATGATGGGTTCAAAATCCGGATTTTCGGCGATCAGTTCGATCAAACCATTCCGGCGTTTCAGACGCTTGACGGTGACATCCTCTGCCACCCGGGCGATGACAATCTGCCCATCACGCGCCTCCGATGTCTTATGCACCGCGAGCAAATCGCCCTCAAAAATACCCGCGTCGATCATCGACAGACCGCGCACCTTGAGCAAATAGTCAGCCCGCGGATTGAACAACTGGGCGTCAAGCGCATAGCGGCCCTGAACGTTTTCCACAGCAAGAATCGGTGATCCGGCAGCGACCATACCAATCAACGGCAGGCCAAGTTGCTCAACCAACCGGATACCCCGCGCTGAACCGGGCTCAAGAACGATGGCACCTTTTTTGGCGAGTGCCTTTAGATGGTCTTCCGCCGCGTTGGCTGAGGCAAAACCGAAGGCATGGGAAATTTCCATCCGCGTCGGCGGCGCACCCAGCACTTCAAGCGTGCTTCGGATGAAATCGAGAATTTCCTGCTGGCGTGGGGTGAGTTTCATTGCCTGCTCCGCTAAAAACCAATGCCTGTATTTTTGTACAGTATTTGTCTTTTGGCAAGCAGAGAATCAAGGATTCTTGGTAAAGCTCGACAAGCGGGTATGCGCTTGCTTGTCTATCTGGTGCGACCCGAACAAGTCGTTTTGCCTGTACAGGCAGGTTGACCGCAGACGGCTGCGGTCAACTATAAAAAACCGCCAAATTTAGTGCTTGTGTTCCATCGGCATGCCGGCAGCCATCGGCCGAACCACCTTGGCATCAACCTGCTTGCTGCTGCCATCGTCAAAAGTCAGCGTGATTGGCACGACATCGCCTTCCTTCATCGGCGCCTTGAGATCAATCAGCATCACATGCAGACCACCTGGCTGGAGCACGGCTTCACCCTTGGCTTTGACATCGATTGCCGGCACCGGGCGCATTTTCATGACGCCACCCTCATTCAAATGGGTATGTAACTCAGTCACTTTTGAAACCGGGTTATCCGCCTTGAGTACCTTGACGTCCTTGTCACCGTTATTCTTGATCACCATGAAAGCGCCGGTCGCCGGTGCATTGGGTGGGGCCAGGCGAACGTAAGGGTTCTGCACCGAAATCTGGTCAGCCGCACCGGCCATCGCGCCAGCGGAGAACATCAGCCCAAGGGCCAGCAAGGATAGTTTTTTCATGAGCAATTTCTCTTTCATCAGGGGTTCAAATGTTTGCGAATTTCTGCCACAACCCGATCCGGCGGTGTGGCGTGGGCAATCTTGCCAACCAATTGGCCATTCGGGCCAACCACGTAGGTATCTGCCGAGTGGTCAACCACATAACCGCCACCCGCCGTTTCAACTTTCTGTCTGGCGTAAAAAACGCCATAACGCTTGGCGATTTCAGCGAGATTTTCAGGCGTACCAGTCACACCAACCAAGCTCGGATGAAAGAACTCGGCATACTCCTTCAGCCGAGGTGGCGTGTCGCGCTCCGGGTCAACCGAGATAAAAATCATCGCCACCCGTGCCGCCTCTTCCGGTTTGAGTTGCTTCAAACCCTCGGCAGTAGATGCAAGCGAGGTCGGGCAGATATCAGGGCAAAAGGTGTAACCAAAATAGACCAGCACCAGCTTGCCCCGGTAATCCTTCAAGGAAACCGGGCCACTGGCAGACTCCAGGGTGAAATCACCACCCGCAGCAATTGACGCCTTGGGCAGTGGACGCTCCGGCATTTCCGGCATCCAGAAAAACGCCAAACCCAATACGAGCGCCGCCAACAGCCCGGCAATCACCACCAAAATTCGTTCCGACATTTACTCGTGACTCCCTGAAACCAGACGGAAAGGAATGGCAACACGCTCACTGCCCGTCTCGACCAGTACAGTAACCTGCCAGTCCATCAGCCCGGTGATACACACCGGCAAAGTGACGGTGGCAGAATATTTGCCATTACTGCCAGGCGTGAACTCGGGACGATTGAATCCCATATTCATATCGACACCAGCAAAATCAACCTCTACCCGGCTCGGTGAAAATCCGCTGGTCGCCACCTGCACCTCGAACGGCTTCACCATCGGCACCGGGCGAGTCCCCATCGAAAGTTCGATTTTGCCGCCAGAAGGCAGGTTGACCGCACAAGCCTCACGCTGCAAATCGCAGGCGGGATCGGGCTGAACTGTCACATCAGCTTTAGGCAGCAATATGGGCGAAAGTTTATAGCCAACGACAACCACCAGGGCAATCAACAGCACCCCGATCAAATCAATCAGTATTTTCTTATTCACGAGAGTGCTTCTAGGTCTTGGGGCGATCACAGCTAAGCATTTTGCTTGAAGGAGTGGTAATAAAATTAATAGAGATCAATTTTTTCATACTCTGAGAAGAATACAGTGTGCGACAAATTGCCGCAGCGTCATTATGTCGCAGGCGGCAATGGAGGGTAGGAAGTACAACTTCTCGGTTCATGGGAGCATTAATATGAAAAAATTTGTAGTGAAATCCACGACGATGCTGATCGCCGCTGGGCTAGGCCTCAGCGCCGCCTCAGCATGGTCCGCTGAGTCACTTCAGGATGTCATGAAGCGTCGTAACCTCAGCCAGCAAGATCTGCTGGCTGCGTCCAAGACCTACGTGCCAACCGGCAAACGCGACGATTTCGTTGCCTTCGCCTCCGGTGGTCAGGCCGGTCAGGTCATTGTGTACGGTATTCCGTCCATGCGCATTCTGAAGTACATCGGCGTATTCACGCCGGAACCCTGGCAGGGCTATGGCTTTGACGAGAACTCCAAGGCTGTGCTGCGTCAGGGCAATATCGATGGCAAGGAAATCAACTGGGGCGATACACACCACCCAGCCATGTCGGAAACCCAAGGCAAATACGACGGTCAGTTCCTGTTCATCAACGACAAGGCCAATCCGCGTCTCGCCGTGATCGACCTGCGCGACTTTGAAACCAAGCAGATCGTGGTTAATCCGATTTTCAAGTCGGAACACGGTGGCGCTTTCGCTACGCCGAACACTGAGTACATCATCGAAGCTGCTCAGTACGCCACGCCACTCGAAAACAAGAAATTCTACCCGCTCGAAGAGTTCAACGAAAAGTATCGCGGTGGCGTCACCTACTGGAAATTCGACCGCAAGGAAGGCCGCCTCGATCCGAAGGAGTCCTTCTCGCTCGAACTGCCGCCCTACTCCCAGGATTTGTCGGACGCCGGCAAAGGCCCGTCTGATGGCTGGTCCTTCACCAACTCCTTCTGTTCCGAGCGTTACGTTGGCGGCATTGAAAAAGGCCGTCCGCCGTACGAAGCCGGTTGCTCCGCCAAGGACACCGACTACCTGCACGTGATCAACTGGAAAAAAGCAGCTGAACTGGTCAAGCAAGGTAAAGCCAAGAAGATCAACGGCCATAACGTGCTGATGATGGAAACGGCAATCAAGGAAGGCATTCTCTTCCTGGTTCCGGAACCCAAATCACCGCACGGTGTTGACGTTACCCCGGACGGCAAGTTCCTGACCGTTGCCGGCAAGCTGGACACCCACGTTTCCGTATATTCCTTCGAGAAAATCCAGGCTGCAATTTCGGCTGGCAAGTTCGAATCCAAGGATCCGTACGGTATTCCGGTGATCGGCATGAAAGATGCGCTGCACACCCAGGTTCAGCTCGGCCTCGGCCCACTGCACACCCAGTATGATTCCAAGAAGTGTATTGCCTACACCTCGCTCTATGTCGACTCACAAGTCGTCAAGTGGGATCACTGTGAAGGCAAGGTACTCGACAAGATCTCCGTGCACTACAACATCGGTCACCTGATGACGATGGAAGGTGACTCGATGGATCCGAAGGGCCGTTACCTGGTCGCGCTGAACAAACTGTCAATTGACCGTTTCAATCCTGTTGGCCCACTGCATCCGCAGAACCACCAGTTGATCGACATCAGCAATGACAAGATGCAGCTTCTGTACGACATGCCCGTACCGCTGGGTGAGCCGCACTACGTCGTTGCCATCGAAGCATCCAAGCTGAAGCCAGGTGTCCGTTACAAGGTCGGTACGGATTCCCGCACCGACAAGCCACATCCGGGCGCCACTAAAGCTGGTGAAGAAGAAACCGTCAAGAAGGGCAACAAGATCACGGTCTATGGCACGCTGATCCGTTCGCACATCACGCCAGAAACAATCGAGGCTGAAGTGGGCGACGAAATCACCATCCACCTGACCAACCTTGAGCGCGCTCAGGACGAAACCCACGGCTTCACCGTTTCGACCATGAACGTGCACGCCTCGGTTGAGCCGGGCAAGACAGTCACCGTCAAGTTCAAGGCTGACAAGGAAGGCGTCTATCCGTACTACTGCACGGAATTCTGCTCTGCACTGCACCTTGAAATGCAGGGCTACCTGCTAGTCAAGCCAAAGGGCTGGAAGCCGACCAAGACTACCGAGTCCGCCAAAGCCAACTACACTGAAGCCGACTATAAGGCGACTGTGAAGAAGGTTGCTGACACCCAGGTCGTTATTGATTCTGTCGTGGGTTACATCACCAGCGTCAATTACAAGGACTTCCCGGATGTTGTCGCGATGGTCGAAGATGCAACCGACCAACTTGGCAAGATCAAGGAATCCAAGGCTAAAGCTGATGCAGCTGCCGCCAAGAAGGATTGGGATCAGGCCAACCTCTGGTCCGAGCAGATTTGGCAATACCAGGTTAAGGCTGCTGACATCGGTCTGCGTGCCAAGACCTACCTTGAGCAAAACGGTGCCAAGAAAGTCAAGTAAGCAAAAACTTGATTTGACTTAAGGCAAATTTCGGGGAGCAGAGTCAATCTGCTCCCCGTTTCACATCCAGGAGAAATACCCATGAAATTTGTAATGTCTCTAATCGCTGCTGCGATTGTCGCAAGCCCCGCCATTGCTGCACCGGATGGTGCTGCCCTTTACAAAGACAAGACCTGTGCAGCCTGCCACGGCGCCAAGGGTGACAAGCCGTTGATGCCGAATTATCCGAAAGTTGCTGGCCAGAATGCAGCCTACATTGAGCAACAAATGAAAGACATCAAGAGCGGCGCCCGCAATAACGGCCAGACCGCAGCAATGAAAGGTGTCATGCACCTGGTCAGCGATGAGGAAATCAAGGTGTTATCTGAATATCTGGCCAAGCTGAAGTAATCACAAGAAGCCGAAAATTTCCGGCTTCTGATAAATATCAACGAACGCTGATATTAAGGATGCGACAATCCTTTCAGCGTTCAGAACAACCTGACATAGAAGGAAACCAAACATGAAACTATCAGTCCTTTTGATCAGCCTGCTCTCCGCAGGTATCGCCGTTGCCAGCCCACAGGCCCCAAAAAGCGAAGGCATCGAAGGCAAGGATTACAAATGGAACGCTCAAGGCGGCGAAAAGAGTGAAGCCCTGACCAAAAAAGGTGATCCCAAGGCCGGCGAAGAAGGTTATGAAACCTGTGGCGCTTGCCACCTTCCCTCCGGCGCCGGTCGCCCGGACGGCACCTTCCCGCAACTGGCTGGCCAGCACACCACCGTGCTGATCAAGCAGATGGCCGATATCCGTGCCGGCCTGCGTGACAATCCGACGATGTACCCGTTTGCTGCTACCTTGACCGATGCTCAGGAATTGGCCAACGTTGCCGCCTATATTGAAAAACTGTGCATTCCGACTGATCACGGCCACTACGACTCGAAGCCGGGTGACAACACAGCCGCTAATTGGACGCCACCCGCTGACACCGCAAAACGCCTGGCCGAAGGCAAGGCGTTGTATGAAAAGGAATGCCTGGAGTGCCACGGCAAGAATGGCGAAGGCAACAAGGAAAAGTTTTATCCTGTGATCGCCGGTCAGCACTACAAATATCTGCTGCGTCAAATGACCGAAATTCGTGATGGCCACCGCCGTAATGCCAATCCGGACATGGTCAAGATCATCAAGAAATACACCAATGACCAGTTGATTTCGATTTCGGCTTATCAGTCCAGCTTGGTCATGCCGGGCAATATGTGCAAGCCGAAAGCCGCAAAGAAAGGAAGAGGCCTGTAAAGTATTTTCTGCTGCCCGCAGCTTGCGGGCAGCTCCCCCACCCGGCAATGCGCCGGGCGCAACAAAACAGAGAGCAGAACGATGGAAAAACAAAATAAAATCGTTGGCGGTTTAACCATGATTGCGCTAATCGCGCTGATCGCCGCTTATTTCGCCCCAATCTGGTGGGTTTCACTGACCGCCCCAAATTACCCGGAAGATGCCTTCCCCGATGGCATCCGCATCCATTTCCACTTTGATGGTGTCTATAACGGCTGCAAAGCCGCTGGCAAAGGCACCCGCATGGCCAATGAGATCATTCAGAAAGATCTCGCTCATGATGACGAACGCTACAACCCGATCACTGATGCGACCAAAAACGTAGACAAGGGCGCGGAAGGCTTGGATTGCGTTCATGAAATGAACACCATCAACCACTATGTCGGCATGTTCCCGATTGCCACCGGCGCCCCGGTTGAAAAGCCGCTGGCCAAGTTCTTCTTCGGCTTCTTTGCCGTGATGATGCTGGCTTTCATGATGGCCAAGAAAAAGCCGCGTTTAATGGTGTTGACCGTAGGTTTTGCCGCCGTTACCGCCTGGATGATCGGTGACCAGTTTGTCTTGGGCCATCTCGAAAGTCATGTTCAGGATTACATGAAGGAATCCGGGACCTTTTTCAAGGATATGGAGCGGATCAATGTCTGGGGTGAAAACGTCCGCAACGTCTCCAAAATCGTCATATTCGGGCTGATTGGCGTCATGATTTTTGTCATCGCTGCGGTTGCCAAAATTCGCATATTCCAGCTCGTCCTAGCGTTGGTTCCGGCGCTTCTTCCCGTCTTCTTTGTCATCACTTACGCCGGCTGGCTGTGGTTCTTTGGCCACAACATGCATCCGTGGGGCGCCTTTACTGTCAAGCCTTTCATGCCCACCGTCTTCGGCGAAGGCAAGGTCGCTCAGTTCTCGACCTTCTCCTATCCTTACTGGGGTTATGGCTTACTTGTCATCATCTTTGTCTGCATGATGCTGGCGCTACTGATCCGTCGCAAACAGTTGCGTGAAGGTCAAGCCGAGTAGCACCCATGCGGCCACTCAAGACATTGACCAAGGCGGGGGTAGCGACAGCGCTCATCCTCGCTTTTTCCAACGGCTTTTCGGAACAGGAGCGCGGTTCGGGCGCTGACATGAGTAACGCTCCCCGAGTCGCCATTGATCGCCCGAAAGCGACATTCATGCTCTCCGAGCGCCACAAGCGCGTACACGGGCTGAAGCCTTTTCAGGCACTCGTCGATAAAGCGGAAGCAGGTTCCGTACTCAGGCCACCACCCGGCACTTATGCGGGCCCAGTCGTCATCGACAAGCCGCTGATCATTGAAGGCAATGACCAGGTCACCATCGACTCTGGTGACAAGGGCACGGTCATGGTGCTCAATGCGAGCAATTCAACGCTCCGTGGCTTGCACCTGACCGGATCAGGCGACTCACACGATACTGACGACTCCTGCCTTGACGTTCGTGGCCACAACAACGTCGTCGAGAATATCAAGGCCGATAACTGCCTGTTCGGACTCGATTTCAAACAGTCAAACAATAATCTGATTCGTGGCAACGAAATCCGCTCCAAAGAACTTGACCTCGGCGTGCGCGGCGACGGCCTGCGACTCTGGTACAGCAACGACAATATCGTTGAGAAAAACAAGATCATTGATTCGCGCGACATGGTGGCCTGGTATTCCCATCGCAACACCTTCCGCGACAATCTCGGCCGACGCAGCCGCTACTCGATTCACTTCATGTTCGCTAACGACAATGTCGTCGAACGCAACCAGTTTTACGACAATGCAGTCGGTATTTACTTCATGTACACCGAAGGCGGCAAAGTACGCCATAACATCATTTCGCACTCCACTGGCGCTACCGGCATGGGTATCGGCTTCAAGGAAGCATCCGGGGCAATCATCGAGTACAACGAAATTATCTATTGCGGCATCGGTATCGGTTCAGACCTTTCGCCGTTCCAGCCCGACAGCACCATCGAGATGCGCGGCAACCGCTTTGCCTATAACGGGATCGGTATCCTGTTCAACAGCGAAACCGGCGGCAACAATATGGTCGACAACATTTTTGAGGGCAATCTGACGCAAGTGACTTACGGCGGTCGTGGCGACAACAATAACAGCCCAAGAAACACCTGGCTGGGTAATTATTGGGACGACTATCAAGGCTTTGATCGAAACAGTGATGATGTCGGCGACCAGCCACATGACCTGTATTCCTACACAGACCAGATCTGGATCGAACTACCGATTGCCCGATTTTTCCGCAATTCACCGGTCATGGAACTGCTCGATTTTCTTGAGCGCCTGGCACCATTTTCGACGCCCGACCTGATCCTGCGTGATGAAAAGCCACGCTTCGTCCAACCTGAGAGGGTAGCCCAATCATGAGTGAGAACGAAAACGATCGAAAGCCTGTTGCCGGCCCAACGCCGCCGCTTTCCAAAGCAAAAAAACAAACCAACCGCCGCCGCTTTTTGCGTACCACCCTGCTCACCGGTGGCGTTCTGGGTGCCGCGCTTTCGGGCTTCCTGCCGATTATCTATTCACAGAAAAAGCGCTTGCGGCCGCCCGGCGCACTGGATGAAAAAGATTTTCTGGGCAGCTGCATCAAATGCGGCCAATGCGTTCAGGTCTGCCCGGTGCAAGCGATCAAACTGGCCGATCTGATTGACGGCATGGGCGTTGGCACGCCCTACATCGACCCCCGCAGTCAGGCTTGTGATTTTTCCTGCGATGCCGTGCAGTGCATTCTGGCCTGCCCGACCGGTTCACTGGTTTACCACAAGCCGGACTTCTTGCCAGTAAGAGCTGGAGCCGCACTTCAGGCCAAGCCAACCTTGCTCGCCAAGGAAAATGATGCTGAGCCGACGCTGAACATGAATGAGCGCATCGGTGTTGCTCGCCTGAGCCGGCCGGAGGCTTGCCTTGCCATTCAGGGCAAAGGCTTCAAAGGCCAAGCCCGTGGGGCGGAATTCAAGGGCAAGCTGCGGTACATGGATGTGGATCGCTGGAAGCCGATCAAGGTCAGCGAGCACCCCTACGATATTCCCGAGTGCGACCTCTGTGTTCGCGCCTGCCCGATCAAGGGTGCAATTTCGATCGAAACAGTCTTTGCCCCGGATGGCAGCCAACGCAAATCACCTGTTGTTCACGAGCCCTGCGTCGGCTGTGGCGTGTGCGAGATGATCTGTCCGGTCGAACCGACCGCTATCACCATAGAAGCTGGCGAGGTCTGGAAAATATGAGCGACGTCCTGAAACGCCGATTTACCGAACAGATCAAGATCATGTTCGGCTGGGAACCCAAAAAGCCGGAAAAAATTACCGAGCGTGCGCAACAGGTTCACGTCCTCAAGCGCATGACCAACAAACAGGATCTGATCGCGGTCAAAGCCCATTTGCGAGCCCACGAAGTCAAATCCACCAAGTGGCGTAACCGTCGCTGGATTACCTTGATTATTGCCAACCTGCTGTTCACCTTTTCATTTCTTCTCGATATCCAGATTCTTGAAGGCGCCCTCACCGCCTCCCGCTTTGTCGGCTTCCACCTGATTGACCTGAACTCGGCCTTGCAGGTCATGCTGGCCCACAAGCACATTATCAATAATCTGGTTATTGGTACCGGGACGGTGTTGCTGTTGTGGGTTCTACTCGGTGGTCGCACCTTCTGTTCCTGGGTTTGCCCCTACCATCTACTCGCGGAATGGGCTGAAAAAATTCACTTGTTCCTGGCCAAGAAAAAACTGGTTACCGATCAAACGATGGACCGCCGTCTGCGTACCGTGTTCTGGATCATTTTTGCCCTGCTCGCGCTGGCCACCGGTTACACCGTCTTCGAAGCCATTTCACCCACCGGCATCCTTTCCCGCGCCTTGATCTACGGCCCTGGTCTGGCACTGCTCTGGGTCCTGGCGCTGCTGTTTTTCGAAGTTTTCTTCTCTCGCCGCGCCTGGTGTCGTTATGCCTGCCCAATCGGGCTGACCTACGGTGTGGTTGGCATCATTTCGCCCGTCCGCATCAAATACAAACTTGAAGGCTGCTTCCACGAAGGTGACTGCCGCAAAGTCTGTCTGGTGCCGCACGTGCTTGATACGGTAATCAAAGGGCGTGCTGTTGATACCGAAGTGCCGATCGGACCAGACTGCACACGCTGCGGGCTGTGTGTGGATGCCTGTCCAACCGGGTCACTGAGTTTTGAAGTCAAGGGCCTGCAAAAGCTGCTCTGATTTTTGATTGAAATTCAAGGTTGACCGCAGTACCCCCTCTTATAATCCGGACCCATGATCCAGTTCAACAACGTCGCCAAGACCTTCCGCCGGGCCCGCGTGCTCGACGGCATTACACTCAACATCGGCCTCGGTGAGCGCGTTGCGCTCATCGGTTCAAACGGAGCCGGCAAAACCACGCTGATCCGTTGCCTGCTCGGTGAATACACCTTTGATGGCACCGTCGCCATTAACGGCCTCGATCCACGCAGCAACCGAACGGTGGTGTTGGGCCAAATCGGTTTCGTGCCGCAGCTGCCACCACCGCTGAAAATGCCGGTCGGTCAGTTAATCGAATTTTCCGCCGCGCTCTGTGGCACCGACCCGCTCCGCATTCACGCCATCGCCAAACGCCTCGGTCTCGATCTGGAGAGCATTCTGGCCCGTCAGTTCGTTCGTCTTTCCGGCGGCATGAAGCAGAAACTCCTGATCGCCATCGCCCTCGGCCGCGACGCCAAGGTGTTGGTGATGGACGAACCCGCTGCCAACCTTGATCCCGAAGCCCGCAAGATCTTCTTTGATCTGTTGGCTGAGCGTCTTGAAGACGCAACGATGATCATCTCGAGCCATCGCCTTGATGAAGTTTCGGCGCTGGTCAATCGGGTCATCGAAATGGACATGGGCAAGGTGGTGCTTGACGACAAGGTGGCTGACGCAATTTCCCTGACCGCGACGCTGACTTGCCGCATCGTCCTCAGCCGTTTTGAACCGGCCTTCGCCAAAGCGCTTGACGGCTGGAAATTCACCAGTCATGACGAGAATCTTATCTGGGAAGGCAATATTGCCGGACCGGATCGCCTGCGCTTCCTCGGTATCATTTCCCGATATACCGCGCTGGTGAGTGAGCTTTCACTGGCTGAAGCAAAGACCTGAGATGAGCAGCCCTGTTTCTGGCCAGCGGCCGACTCGTCGCCAAGCGCCTCCGAGTAATGAAAACCTGTCGGACAGCCACCCGGCCGACACGAACACACGTCGTCAATTTCTCGGCCGCCTTGGTGTTGGCGGTTTGCTGTTGACGCCGCTTGCTGCTGCCCTTTCCGGTTGCAAAAAAGGGGATTGGCCGGACGGCATGGTCGAGATCAAATGGGATCGCGATGTTTGTCCGCGTTGCAGCATGGCCATTTCCGACCGACGCTTTGCCGCCGAACTCCGGGGTGGGCCAAAAGATATGGCCGTAAAATTCGATGACATCGGCTGCTTCACCTTCTGGATACGGGACAACATCAAAAGTTACCCTTGGTTAGCTGACCCAGCCACCCGCATGTGGGTAGCCGATGCGACCAGCAAAGGCAAGGAAGTGACCTGGCTCGATCCACGCAAAGCTCAGTTCATCACCAAGACATCCCCGATGGGTTACAACTTTGGCGCCGTCGCTTACCCGCAGATGGGCAGCCTGGATTTCGAGACCATGCGTCAGCACGTTCTCGCAAAAGGAAAGTAAATGAAGCAACTGTGGCTGACTGCCAAACTCGATATCGTCGAATCCCTGCGCGCTCGCTGGTTCCAGATCTACACGCTGGTTTTCGGCGGCATCGTCGCCCTGCTCTTCCTCTTTGGCCTCACGGAATCTCGCGTCCTTGGCTTCATCGGTCTCTCCCGTCTTTTGGTCACTTACATCCAGTTGACGATGGCGATTCTGCCGATTTTTGTACTGATCACCACCGTCCGCTCCGTCGCTGGCGACCGTGAAGCAGGCGTTTTTGAATACCTGCTGTCGTTGCCGGTTTCGCTCTCGGCATGGTTCTGGGGCAAGATCGTCGGTCGCTACATTGTCGTCTTCACGCCGGTCTTTCTTGCCATGGCCGGCGCAGTGGGCTGGGCAACCATCCAGGGTATCGAAGTTCCCTGGGAAATGTTTGGCTACTACACCGCCTTACTCGCCGTCATGGCCATGTGCTTCCTCGGCATCGGCATGCTGATCTCCGCCATCGCCCGCACCACGGACATGGCTCAGGGCGCAGCCTTCATGGTCTGGCTGTTTTTGCTGCTTTTCCTCGACCTAATCCTGCTCGGCGTCATGATTCAAGGCAAAGTCGCACCAGAATTTGCCGTCACCCTGGCCCTGGCCAACCCGCTGCAAGTCTTCCGTACCGCCGCCCTTGCCCTCTTCGACCCGCAACTGATCGTGCTTGGGCCATCGGCCTACGTCATCCTTGATCTCTTCGGCGTCGCCGGCTACAAAATATTCGCGCTGGTTTACCCGGCAACGCTCGGCTTGCTCAGCGCAACCGTCGGCTACTTCATTTTCCGCCGTGGCGACCTGCCTTGAAAAAACTGCTGCCCGCCCTCGGTTTTGCCCTTTTTTCGGCGTTGACCGCAGGACCAGGCATTGTTTCTGTGGCCGCTGCTGCTGAGGAACAACCCTCCTCCGCGCCATTGTTTGCTGCCACGCTGAGCGACCTGGACGACAAACCCGTCGCGCTGGAACGCTACAAAGGCAAACCGTTGGTGGTCAATTTCTGGGCCCGCTGGTGCGGCCCCTGCCGGGCAGAAATCCCCGAGCTGATCAAGTTCCGCGCCGCCCACAAGGGCAAGATCGAAGTCCTCGGCATCGGCATCGAAGACAAGGCCGAATCCGCCAAGGATTTTGCCAAAGCCTACGAAATGGATTACCCCATCTTCGTAGCCAAGGAAAAAGGCATTCCGCTCATGCAGGCTTTGGCTAATACCAAGGGCGGCCTGCCCTTCACGCTGTTCATTGACCGCAATGGTCAGGTGATTCAGAAAAAACTGGGGCTGATCAAAAAGGCCGATCTTGATGCGGCAGCGGTGCTCTTGCTCAAAAACTGAGCGGAATACTCAGTGCGGACTGTCGCACCGAGGGTGATAGTTCCGGAAAAGTACGGCACCACCATCAAGCTCGACGATTTACCTTGGCCCCCCGCACCTCGCGCAGCGCAAACAACTGGCAATCCAGACCGGAGCTGGCGAATACCTCGCGGCAAGGCAGCTGACGGCTCTTGAAACCCATCGCCTGACAGGCATAGGGAAAATTCACATCATGCGTAATGATGTGGTGGCGGCATTTCATGCAGTTGGGCGGCAGCTCTTCAGCGGTATCAGCCATCAGGAATCCCTCCATGAAAAACCCGGTAGTCGGAAAGCGGCCTTCTTCTTTTGCCCTGATTTTTCCATACCGACTGACTTAAACAATTTCCTGAGCCGCTGGCTAGCCTTTTTTGCCGCCAATCAGCAACAGCCCGGCGCCAATGACAATGGCGCCGACACCCGCCCACACCGGAATATTGACCGCCTGCTTCTCCTTTACCGACAACTCGATCGGCCCGAGCTTGATCTCGTGCGTTTCCCTGGTAAAGCTGAAGCCGCCATAGAGCAAACCGGCCAGCCCCGCCGCGATCAGAACAACCCCTACCAGCTTGACTGCGTTCATACTTCATTCTCCTGTATGCGACGTTAGAACCAGAGGCCGGAGGCCCGAGGGAAACGTGGATAAGTCATTGAACCACAGCTCGGAAGCTGTTCAGGGAAAGTCCCGCACATGGTCGACGGACAAAAAGCACAGCTTTTTAACCGTCGACAGCTCCGGAAACAAACACACCTTTTGGGAAAAAGTTATCGCCCTTACGAAACCGCGTGGCCTGGGCGACAGGTACCGTATCGACAAAAACCGTATGTTGCCCGGCCGCGCCCTCGCACGTCGAAGATGCATAGCCCTAACTCTGGAGCAGGAAAAAATGCGACAGCGCCTGCCCTCGCGATCAGGCGGCAGTGCTGACAACAACTTCATCAGGTTGAAAAAAAACGGTGCAACGGACTTTCATCTGGGCTCTCCTTGCGGTATCCCGGCCGTAACAAACGGCAGCCGGGATACCCAGCATCTGCATGCGCAATGACAAATCGATGACACCCGACCGGCTTAGACGCCGTGGGCGGTGGCACCGCTTTGGCCGGTCCCGGCGCTGCGCGGCTTTATCGCGCAGCGTCCAGCGACTGAAAGGGGAGCAAGGTTGAGCGCGGGGTTTGCAATGGCCGCAACTCAGTCAAGCTTGAATGTGAAATGGCTCGGTCGATCAGTGCGACGCAAATGATTTGCAACGGTAAGACGACCGCAATATGTGAATTCCATGTGATGCCGCTCACGATGAAAGAGATGAATTTCATCGCCGCTTGATGCAGCATTGAGCATGCGATCTTCGGCGAAGTGATCGGTCGGCCCCTCCCATTCAAGCTTGCCACCAGTTAGGCGATCGACGTATTGCTCGGCGGACGATTGTTTTTCTTCTGTGACGAAGAGAACGATCTTGTTGTCGTCTCGCGGGGTGACCACGCCGCGAGCAATGGCGTGAAAACTGGCATAGCCCCATAGCTCAGCCAATCCTTGGCGCGAGTAGGTGGACTCTTTTGCAATCTTGGCGAATGAGATGGGCATGATAATCCTTGAATAGCTGACGAATAGCGGCAAAACGGACAGGGCAAAACGAGAACAGATCAATGTTTCTCATTTGCATGCCAGCTTATGGAAAACCATAGAGCATACGGACAGCCCGAACCTATGTCGAGCTTGTAGCCGAAAATTGGGATACCACGGACAACGATTCAAAGTGCTGAAAAATCCAGAGCACCGCTACGAAAGTGCGGCTCCCCGGATCAGGCTTAGTTACAAAAACACTCAGAACACTTCATCACCGATCCCGGCCAGCGCCGCATCCCCTGCCCTGACCGTTTCACCGTAGGCCGCTGCCTGCGGCAGCATCTGGTCGGCGTAGAAATGGGCGGTGGCGATTTTGGCGCGGTAGAAGGTTTGGTCGCCTTCGCCTTTGTCGAGGTAGCCGGCGGCGGCCAAAGCAGCCTTGCCCATGAACCAGCCGCCGGACACGGTGACGGCGAGATGCAGATAGGGCACTGCTGCGGTCAACACGCCTGAGAGGCCGGTTTTGGCGTTGGCGGCCAGCCATTCGGTGGCTTTGACCCAGGCTTGCAGGGCATCGCCGAGGCGTTTGGCAATGGCTTGCAGTTCGGAGCGCGGTGAAGCACCCAGCGCCTTGGCGGTGGCGGCGATTTCGCCGAAGACGACGCGGGCCGTGGCACCCTGGTCGCGCATCAGTTTGCGGAACAGCAGGTCGTTGGCCTGAATGCCGGTGGTGCCTTCGTAGATGGTGGTGATGCGCGAATCGCGCCAGTGCTGGGCGGCGCCGGTTTCTTCGATGAAGCCCATGCCGCCGTAAATCTGGATACCGAGCGAGGTGACTTCGATACCCATTTCGGTGCCGCCGCCCTTGACGATGGGAATCATGAATTCGGCGAGGTAGAGGTGGCGCTTTTTCTCTTCGGCATCTTCAACGGCATGCGCCCGGTCGAGCAGGCCGGAAGCGTAGTAAGCCATGGCGCGGCAGGCTTCGACGCGGCATTTCATCAGCATCAGCATGCGGCGAATGTCAGGGTGTTTGTCGATGGTGACCAGGGCTTCGCCGGTCAGTGCGTCACGGCCTTGCTTGCGTTCGCGGGCGAAGGCTAGGGCCTGCTGGTAGGCGCGCTCGCCGAGGGCAATGCCTTGCAGACCGACGCCAAGGCGAGCTTCGTTCATCATGATGAACATGTATTCGAGGCCACGATTAGCTTCGCCGAGCAGGTAGCCGACGGCCCCACCATTATCCCCATAGGCCATGACACAGGTCGGGCTGGCGTGGATGCCGAGCTTGTGTTCGATGGAGACGCAATAAGCGTCGTTGCGGGCGCCGAGTGAGCCATCGGCATTGACCAGGAATTTCGGCACCAGGAACATCGAGATGCCCTTGACCCCGGCCGGCGCATCCGGCAAACGGGCGAGCACGAGGTGGACGATGTTGTCCGTCATGTCGTGGTCGCCGTAGGTGATGAAGATTTTCTGGCCGAAGACCCGGTAGCTGCCATCGGCCTGCGGTTCGGCACGCGAGCGGATCAGCGCCAGATCGGAGCCAGCTTGCGGCTCGGTCAGGTTCATCGTGCCGGTCCATTCGCCAGTCACCATTTTTTCCAGGTAGATGGCTTTCAGTTCGTCGCTGGCGCAGGTGATCAGCGCTTCGACGGCGCCGGTGGTGAGCAGCGGGCCGAGCGAGAAGGAAAGATTGGCCGAGCAAACCATTTCCTTGATGGCAACGCCGAGCGAATCCGGCAAGCCCTGGCCGCCGAAATCGGCGGGTGAGGAAACGCCATTCCAGCCGGCTGCGCAGAATTGTTTGTAGGCTTCTTTCCAGCCAGCCGGCGTGGTCACGCCATTGGGCGTCAGTTTGCAGCCTTCCTTGTCGCCGATCCGGTTGAGGGGTGCCAGCACTTCGCCGGCAAATTTAGCGGCTTCTTCAAGGACGGCATCGGCCAGATCGGGCGTTGCATCTTCATAGCCCGGCAGTTGGCTCAGTTCCTTGAAGCCGGCCAGCTCATCCATTACAAAACGCATGTCTTTGACGGGCGCACGGTAGTCGCTCATGGGGTGTCTCCTTAAATATTATTTGATGATTTGTCGCCTTCGTAAAAAAGAAGGCCCATATGGCTCATGGATTCCCGCATACGCGGGAATGACGGAGGTGGTTCAGAATGGATTGCTGCACAGCGCCGTTTTGGCGGCTCGGTATTCTTCTTTCATTCGGGCAATCAGTTCGGCGGTACTCGGCACATCGTCAATCGTGCCGACGCCCTGCCCGGCGCCCCAGATGTCTTTCCAGGCTTTGGCCGTCGCAGCGCCGCCGAAATCCATCGAGGTTTTATCCTTGTCCGGCAAGTTGTCCGGATCCAGCCCGGAGGCAACGATGCTTTTCTTCAGGTAATTGCCATGCACCCCGGTGAAATATGGCGTGTAAACGACGTCGACCGCAGCAGAGTCGACAATCGCCTGTTTGTAGCCTTCGACCGCATTGGCTTCCTTGGTCGCAATGAAGCGCGTGCCGATATAGGCAAAATCCGCCCCCATCGCCTGCGCCGCGAGCACGGCACTGCCGTTGGTGATGGCGCCGGAAAGCGCAATCGGGCCAGCGTAGAACTTGCGGATTTCACCGACCAGCGCGAACGGGCTGAGCATGCCGGCATGACCGCCCGCCCCGGTACAGACCAGAATCAGGCCATCGACGCCGGCCTCCAGCGCCTTTTCGGCATGGCGAACGCTGATCACGTCATGGAAGACCTGGCCGCCGTAGGCATGCACATGCGGCACGATGGCATCCGGCGCACGCAGGCTGGTGATGATCAGCGGCACTTGGTGTTTCACGCAGAGTGCCATGTCGTGTTCGAGGCGCTCGTTCGACTGATGAATGATCTGATTGACCGCAAATGGCGCGGCATTCGGATCATCGGCCAACGCGGTCTTAATGCGCGTCAGCCATTCGTCGAGCGCCTCTTTCGGCCGGGCATTCAAGGCCGGGAAGGAACCGATCAGCCCGCCCTTGCACTGGGCAATCACCAGATCCGGGTTGGAAACGATGAACATCGGCGCGCAGATCACAGGCAGCGCCAGCCCTTTTTGCAACGAAGCCGGAATTGCCATTACGCCCCCTCTTTCAATGCACGACGCAGGATTTTGCCGACATTGGTACGCGGCAAATCAGCGCGGAATTCAACCTGTTTGGGTACTTTGTAGCCGGTGAGATGCTTGCGGCAATGCGCAATCAAAACTTCGGCAGTCAGCATGGGGTCTTTACGGACCACAAAAATTTTCACCGCCTCGCCGGTCACTTCGTCGGGCACGCCAATAGCGGCCGCTTCGGCGACGCCTTCATGCATCGCAACCACTTCTTCGACCTCGTTCGGATAGACATTGAAGCCGGAGACCAGAATCATGTCCTTCTTGCGGTCGACCAGAAAAACGAAGCCTTTTGGATCGATGTAGCCCATATCGCCGGTGTGCAGAAAACCATCGGCAAACATCACATTGGCCGTTTCCTCCGGCCGCTTCCAATAGCCGCTCATCACCTGTGGGCCACGCACGCAAATTTCACCCACCTGGCCCAGCGTGACGTCCTTGCCGGCATCGTCGCGAATGACCACCTCGGTCGAAGAAATTGGCAGGCCGATCGAGCCGTTGAACGCCTTCATGTGCAGCGGATTCATCGTCGCTGCCGGCGATGTTTCGGTCAGACCATAAGCCTGCAGCAGCGGCACGCCAGTGACAGCAAGCCAGCGCTCGGCCACCGGCGCTTGCACCGCCATGCCGCCACCCAGCGTAATTTTCAGCGTCGAAAAATCAAGGCCGGCGAACTCGGCATTGTTCAGCAAGGCGTTGAACAGGGTATTCACCCCGGTCACCACGGTAATCGGATACTTCCGCCATTCCTTGATGAAGCCGGGAATGTCCCGCGGATTGGCGATCAGCAGGTTGCTTGCGCCGATCATCAGGAAAGTCAGGCAGTTCGCCGTCAGCGCGAAGATGTGATAAAGCGGCAAGGCGGTGACGATGAACTCCTCGCCCTCTTTCACCACTGGTTTGATCCAGTTGTAAGCCTGCATGACGTTGGACGTGATGTTGCGGTGGGTCAGCATGGCGCCCTTGGAAACACCGGTCGTGCCGCCGGTGTATTGCAGGAAGGCCAGATCATCGTGGTTCAGGCTGACGCTCGCCATGCCTTGGCGACGACCATCGGCCAGCGCCGAGGTAAAGCTGATCGCCTGCGGCAAGGACCAGGCGGGCACCAGCTTCTTGACGTGGCGGACGACGAAATTGACCAGCATTCCCTTGAGTCCGCCAAGCATTTCGCCCATCGGCGTGACGATCACCTGCTTGATGGCAGTCTGTTTAATTACCTGCTGCAAGACGTGGGCAAAATTCTCGACGATGACAATCGCCGTCGCCCCCGAATCCTTGAGCTGATGTTCCAGCTCCCGCGGCGTGTAGAGCGGATTGCAATTGACCACGGCACAGCCGGCACGCAGCGTGCCGAACAGTGCCACCGGATACTGCAGCAGATTCGGCATCATCAAGGCAACCCGGTCGCCCTTCTTCAAACCCTTGGCCTGCAACCAGCCGGCGAAATCGCGGGACAGGCTGTCGAGTTCGCGATAGGTCATTTCCCGACCCATGCTGACGTAAGCCACCTTGTCGGCGTACTTGCGGCAGGATTCCTCAAACAGATCAACCAGCGATGAAAAGTGGCTGATGCTGATCTCGGCCGGCACGCCGGGGGGGTAACTTTGTAGCCAGATCTTTTCCATGATTGTCTCCTCCATGTTTTATTTAATGACCGAGCAGTGCCTTCTTGAGCGAAGCATCCACCGGCTTGTCACCCAGCCAAACTTTAAGCAAGGCCCGGCCGAATGTTGCGCCAGCCACCTTGCCGCGAGCTTCTCCATTCAAGCTTACGCCAACACCATCGCCAGTAAAGTCAATCGCTACCGTATCGCCGCTACGCGCATTGCCTATTTTTTTCATGATCTCGGCAAACTGGTCGATCGGTGCTTTCAACGCAGCCAGTTCAGCCTCGCTGTTGTTGTTCTTGAGGCCGTCGAGCAGTGCGCCGTAGAGCGTATCGGCATCCAGATCACGCAACAGGCGCAGGCTCATCCGGCGGGGGTTGCCGGCGTCAAGCAGCGCCGCCGGGGTCGCCGCTTTCTGCGTGACATAAAGCGCCCCGACGTAGACCTTGATGAACACCCTGCTGCGCAAGCCGGCACCATTCAGCACCAGTTCGCTATTGCCCACCTTGATCTGCTCGTCAATTTTCACCCCGGCCACTTCGGCTGCATGCAGCCCCGGCGTTGCCAGCAAGGCAGCAAGCACGGCAGCCACCCTGACGGTATGTGAAATCATCATTTCTCTCCTTCGGCGGATTTTTGCCGGTAATGGTTTTTGTCGGCGATGTAGACCGTGCGTTCGACAACGGTATGCACCACGCCCTGCTCATCCTTGAGCTCGACCAGAAAAGTCCGGTCAAGCTCGGGATGCAAATCCAGCGCCTGACGAATCTCGGCAACCTCTGCCGTCGTCAGTGAAAAATCGGCAAACAAGGTCGAATAACCCGGCTTTTTGTAGCGAATGCTGGCCGCCTTGTCCCAGACGATCACCCCATCCCCCAGCGCCGCCATCAGCATCATCGGATGCACGCCATCGGTCACCGCAAACAGCGAACCGCCATAGAGCGAACCGACAATGTTTTTCGTCCGCCACGTAAGCGGCAGACGAATGCGGATGTGCGACAGATCGTCAGCGACATGCACGACGCGCCCACCGGTGCCGCGAAAAGCGGGATGGAGGTTGAACCCCATCCGCACCATGCGCGCCCGCCAGGCGGGAGGCACTTTGGATAGCCAGGCGGGTTTCATCGGAGAGTCCTGCGGTCGACGCTCAAATTCGCTCAATAATCCCGGCGGCGCCCATGCCGGTGCCGATGCACATTGTCACCATGCCGTACTTGCCGCCGGTGCGCTGCAAGCCATGCGTTACGGTGGCAATGCGAATGGCCCCGGTCGCGCCGAGCGGATGGCCGAGCGCAATGGCGCCACCGAGCGGATTGACCTTGGCCGGGTTGATGCCGAGTTCCTGCATCACGGCAATCGACTGCGCGGCGAAGGCTTCGTTGAGTTCGATCCAGTCGAGATCATCCTGCTTGATGCCGACTTGCTGCAGCACCTTGGGAATCGCCGCCACCGGGCCGATGCCCATGATTTCCGGCGCCACGCCGCCCACCGCATAACCGGCAAAGCGGGCCAGCGGCGTCAGGTTGTGTTCGCGCAGAATCCTTTCCGAAACCAGCATCACCGCCCCGGCACCGTCGGACATCTGCGATGAGTTGCCGGCCGTCACCGAACCGCGGGCATGGAACACCGGCTTCAGCTTGGCCAGTTTGTCGAGCGCCGAATCCGGGCGCGGACCTTCGTCGGTATCGACCATGCGCTCACGAATTCTGATGTCACCCGTCGCCAGATCGGGCAATTGCTCGCGTACCAGATAAGGCGAAATTTCCGCCTTGAAATGGCCGGCAGCAATCGCTGCGCAAGCCCGGCGGTGCGATTCAACCGCGAAAGCATCCTGCATCTCGCGGCTCACCTTCCACTGGTTTGCCACCTTCTCGGCAGTCAGGCCCATGCCGAAGGCAATGCCGAGGTTTTCTTCATTGGCGAAAATCGCCGGGTTCATCGACATCTTGTTGCCCATCATCTGCGGCATCACGCTCATCGACTCGGTGCCGCCGGCGATCATCACATCGGCCAGGCCAAGGCGAATCTGGTTGGCGGCATCAGCCACCGCCTGCACCCCGGAGGAGCAGAAACGGTTGATCGTGATACCCGGCACGGTAATCGGCAGCCCGGCCAGCAGCAGGCCGATGCGGGCGACGTTCATGCCCTGTTCGCCTTCCGGCATGGCGCAGCCAATAATCACATCGCCGATCAGTGCCGGATCGATCCCCGGCACTTGGGCGACCACTGATTTGATCACGTGGGCCAGCATGTCGTCCGGCCGCACGTTCCTGAACATGCCGTTCTTCTTGGCCACCGGCAGACGGGTGGCGGCGACGATGTAGGCTTCTTGAATTTGTTTGCTCATTTGATTTGTCTCCTCAACCCGATTAATTACGTAAAGGCTTGCCGGTTTCCAGCGTGTGCTTGATCCGGGCCTGGGTTTCGGGGGTTTTCAGCAGCTCGACGAAGAGGCGACGCTCGACGGTGAGCAGCCATTCCTCATCGACCAGACTGCCGGTTTCGATGTCGCCACCACACAGCGCCGTCGCTGCTGCCTTGGCCACCTTGTAGTCGTGGGCGGAAATCATGCCGCCCTCCTTCATATTGACCAGCATCATCTCGAAGGTGGCAATACCGTTGCGACCGGCGACCGGAATGGCGCGCGGCATCAACGGCGGGGCGTAGCCGGCGTTGGCCATCGCCCGTGCTTCCTTGATCGCCACGAACAGCAATTCGTTGGCATTGAACAGGATGGTGTCGGAAGGCTTGGCGAAACCGAAATCGATCACCTCGACCGCGCTCTTCGCGACCTTGGCCATCGCAATGGTCTGGAAGACCGGTTGCAGGAAGTTGAAGACTTCGCCCGGCGTCGCCGATTGGGCCGCCCAGTCAGCCGCCCGAATCGCGAACTCTTTGCAACCGCCGCCGGCCGGAATCAGGCCAACACCGGCTTCAACGAGGCCGACATAGCTTTCCAGCGCCATCACCCGCTTGCCGGCGTGCATCAGAAACTCGCAACCACCACCCAGCGCCATGCCCTGCACGGCAACCACAGTCGGCACTTGGGCGTATTTCAGCGTTTGCGAAGCGCGCTGGAATTTCTCGACGGTTTGTTCCAGCCGCTCGAACAAGCCGGCGGCACAGGCTTCACTGACTTGCTGCAGATTGGCGCCGACGGCAAACGGCGCTTCGTGCCAGATCACCACGCCATCCAGCGTTCGTTCAGCCTGGCGCACGGCTGCAATCACGCCATCCAGCACCTCGTCACCAATGGTGTGCATTTTCGACTTGAAGGAAATAATGCCAATTTTGCCGTCGACCGCAGGCAAGGCCCACAGGCGCACGCCATCGTTTTCGTAGAGCGTCTCACCGGATTTTTCCGGCGTCAGGCTGGTTTCACCGAGCACCCGCTCAGGGAAAAGCTGGCGCTGATAAACCGGCAGCGCCGAACGCGCAACATAGGCGTTCTTGCTGGCCGAGTAGGAACCTTGCGCCGTATGCACACCCGTCCGACCGCTTTCCATGACCCAAGCCGGTAGCGGCGTGGCACTCATCGTCTTGCCAGCGGCAATATCGGCAGCGACAGCCTGGGCAATATCGGCCCAGCCGGCAGCCTGCCAGGTTTCAAACGGACCTTGCGACCAGCCGAAACCCCAGCGCATGGCGAAATCGAGGTCGCGGGCATTGTCAGCGACGTTTTCCAGTTGCACGGCGGCGTAATGGAAGATGTCGCAGAAGATCGCCCAGAGGAATTTCGCTTGCGGCTGGCTGGAAGCACGCAGCGCAGCAAACTTCTCGGCCGGATTCTTGATCTTCAGGATGGCGGCAACTTCCTCGGCAATTTCGCCAGCGGATGCGCGGTAATCCCGCTTGGCCAGATCAAGCACCTGAATTTCCTTGCCCTGCTTGCGGAAGATGCCGCAGCGGGTTTTCTGCCCGAGCGCGCCCTGCCCGATCAGCGCGGTCAACCACGCCGGGGTGGTGAAATGCGCGTGCCACGGATCGTTCGGCAGCGTGTCCTGCATCGTCTTCACAACATGGGCCAGCGTATCGAGGCCGACCACATCGGCAGTGCGATAGGTCGCGCTCTTCGGGCGGCCGATTTTCGGGCCGGTCAGCGCATCGACTTCATCGAAACCGAGGCCGAAGGCGGCGGTGTGATGCATGACGGCGAGAATGGAAAACACGCCGATCCGGTTAGCGACAAAATTCGGCGTATCCAGCGCCCGAATCACGCCCTTGCCCAGGCGCGAAGTCAGCCAGGTTTCCAGCGCATCCAGCGTGCCGGCATCGGTACTTTTTGTGCCGATGATCTCGACCAGATGCATGTAACGCGGCGGATTGAAGAAATGGATGCCGCAAAAGCGCGGCCGTACATCAAGCGGCAAGCCTTCGGCCAGCGTATTGATCGACAAGCCCGAGGTGTTGGAAGCAATCACTGCATTCGCCCCGAGGAAGGGCGCAATCTTGGCGTACAGGTCGTTCTTCCAGTCCATGCGCTCGGCGATCGCTTCGATCACCAGATCGCACTCGGCAAGCAGCGGCAGGTTTTCTTCGTAATTGGCAGCGTCGATAAACTGCAGCTTGCCCTTGTTGGCCAGCGGTGCCGGGTCAAGCTTCTTGAGGCCATCAAGGGCCTTCTTGACGATACCGTTCTTGTCTCCATCCTTCGCCGGCAGGTCAAACAGAACGACCGGCACATTGGCATTGGCCAGGTGCGCGGCAATCTGCGCCCCCATCACACCCGCGCCCAGCACGGCGGCTTTCTTCACGATCAGCTTGTTCAAGCGATTCTCCTTTAGGTCTTTTATACGGTTTCGTTAAATAAAACGAACGTTTGAATTATAGACGGACCGAAGTTACGGTCAACTGCTTTTTTAGAGGAAATACTCAAAAAAATCCCCGGACTGGCCGGGGCTAAAGTGATGCAAGAAAACGGTTGGCTTAGAACGCCATCGAGAACTGCGCGCCAAGAATCCAGGCGCTGTCGTCGTAGGTGCCCTTGACCGTGCCACGGTTAGTCGATTGCGCTGCGACGGTCATTGCCGTTTGCGACTGATTGTTGTTGATCTCGGCATCCTTCAGATAAAGATAAGCCGCGCCGACATCAATGGCTGTTGTCTTGTTCAGCTTCCACTGAGCGCCCGCACTGAACCAAGTGCGATTATTGTCCGGCATGGAAGTCAGGCGATGCTCGGCATCCTTGACCGGCGTTTGGTCATAAGCCAGGCCGAATTTCAGTTTAAGTGCTTCGTCGATCTTGTAATTAGCACCGACGGCAACACGCCACGTGTCGCGAAAATCCGTTTCAAGGACCTGGGCAATCGTCCCGCTGGCAGCCCCGGAGGCGCGAACAATGTCCACTTTGGGAATGCTGCTCCAACCTGTCCAAGAAACATCACCCAGCAGTTCAACCCGATCATTGAGGCCATGTGCCAAGCTGACGATGAAGGTATCCGGCATTTTGATTTCGGCTTTCGCATCCACTGAGCCAGCCGTATTCAGCGCGCTGCTTGGCCCGCTCGTCTCGGTCTTTCCCTTCGTGTCATATTTGACGCTTGAGCGATAGGAGACACCCAACTTGGTTTGCGGTGCAAGCTTGAACAAGGCACCGGCATTCCAGCCCCAACTATCATCATCCAGCGTCAGCTTTACCGTTGAGGCAGGAAACGCGTTAAAAGGCGGCACCCCGACCACGCCGGTTGCCACCTTGCGCACGTACTCTGCCTCAACACGCTGCCAGTTCAGACCGAAACCAAGCGACAACCACTCGTTGGCGCGCCATGCGATGGACGGATTCAGGTTGATCGTCTTGATCTCAAAACTGATCGAGTGCGCGGCCCCCACCCAATCGTCGTCATACTCGGTTTTCATGCCAAACGGCGCACCCATGCCAAGGCCAATGTAGACATCTTTTGACAAGGCCCAGGACATGTAGGCATTCGGAATAAAACCGAGGGTGCCGCCATCGTTGCCATTGCCGCTGCCGGCCAGCGTGCCAACGCTGGACCCGTTGTCCTTGAAGTCAAAACTGGTCTTGACCAGCGTTCCACCCATCGACACCTCGCGATCCTGCAACTGCGTCATACCGGCCGGGTTGAAATAAATGGTGCTGGCGTTATCGGCAACCGCAGCCGAACCCGCATAGGCGTTACCGAGGCCGCTGGCATTCTGCTCCAGCAACTGAAACCCCGCCGCACTGGCTGAACCGGAAAAAGCAATTGCCATGAGCGCCGGAACCAGACGCGGGTTGAATATTTTTTGCATTTTTTGTCTCCTTTTGTTTTTTATGGGAAAAGCCCCAAGTACGGCAACAATTAAAACTCAAACAAACGTTTGAAATGCTGTTTGAACGTAATTTTCCTTAAGATTTGTTGGAAAAAAACAACAAACTTAGTGCTACTTGTTACGAAAGTGGATTGGTCCGCCGGTAAACGGTGCGAAACCTGTACCAAAGATCACACCGGCATCGGCCAGATCAGCGTCGGCAACCATGCCAGCGGCGACCAGTTGCTCGACTCGATTGATCAGTGGCGTGACAAGTTGCAGCGCCAGACCGGAGGGCACGGCACCAGCGTTAGATTTGCCCGGCTTGCCATCGGCCCAAGTGTAAAAGCCCTGCCCGGTTTTTTTGCCGAGTTGCCCCTGCTTCACCCGTTCGAGCAAACAGCGCGGTGGTTCGGCGCCGCCGGCCAGTTGCTTTCCTGCCGCCAGCGCAATATCCAGCCCGACCGAATCGATCAGCTCAATCGGCCCCATCGGCATGCCGAAAGCGAGCATCGCTTCATCGATGGTTTCCGGGCTGATTCCCGCGTCGACCGCAGCCATTGCCGCCAGCATGTAGGGAGCGAGCACGGCATTGACCAGAAAGCCCGGTTCGCTCTTCACCGGCAGCGGCAGCTTGTCGATTTGCCGGACGAAAGCGCAGGCGGCCTGCACCACCGCCGGGTCGGCCCCTTTGGCTTCAACGACTTCAACCAGCGGCATCATCGCCACCGGGTTGAAGAAATGGATGCCAACCAGACGTTCCGGCTTCTCCAGCACCGTGCGCAAATCTTCCAGCTTCAAGCTGGAGGTGTTGGTGGCCAGAATGGCGCCCGGCTTCATCCGTGGCTCCAGCGCCTTGAACAGTGCGTGCTTGGCAGCCACATCCTCAAAAATAGCTTCGATGACGACATCGGCATGCGCCACGCCGTCACCATTCACATCCGGAATCAGGCGATCGAAAGCAGCCCGCGCCAAAAGCGGGTCACGCAGGCGACGAGCGAACAACTTGTCAGCCCGTTGCAACGCCGGGCTCATCCGTTCCAGGCTTTGGTCCTGCAAAGTCACGGTCATGCCACGCAAGGCGCACCAGGCGGCAATGTCGCCGCCCATGACGCCAGCGCCAATGACGTGAACGCGTTCGGCCTTGAAGCTGGATTCCTTGCCGAAGGCCTTGAGGCGTTCCTGCAGGAAGAAGACGCGGACCAGATTACGGGCCGTGGACGAATTGATAATCTCGTCGATCAATTCCGGGGCGGCCAGCGCATTGCCGTTGTGCTTCGCCCAGATATCGATGATTGCGTAGGGCGCCGGGTAGTGTTCCGGACGCGCCTTGCGGGCCACCTGTTTGCGGGCGCCATTGGCGACGATTGCCTTGAACGGGCCATTGAGCAGTCGCTGCAACAGCGGTAATTTGCGCCGCGCTTGGCCGGAAAACACCAGTTGTCGCGCCGCCTGCTCCATCACTCGGGGCGGTACGGCTTCATCGGCCAGGCCCATGCGTTTGGCGCGTTTGGCATCGATCGTTTTGCCGGTCAGCATCATGTCCAGCGCCGCAGTTGGCCCCACCCGCTGCGGCAGGCGCAGCATGCCGCCCCAGCCCGGGAAGATGCCAAGCATCACTTCCGGCAAACCCATTTTGGTGCCGGGCTCATCGACCGCCAGCAGGTAGCGACAGGCCAGCGCCAGTTCCAGTCCACCGCCCAGGCAATGGCCGCGGATTATGGCCAATGTCGGGTAGTTGACCGCAGCAAGTCGGTTGAACAAGGTCCAGCCCCGCTCAACCAGCGCCCTGCCCTTGTCGGCGGTATCCAGCTGGGTGAATTCCTGAATATCGGCGCCGGCGATGAAACCAGCCGCCTTGCCGGAGCGGATGATCAAAGCCTTGGGCGGGTAAATATCCAGTTGATCGAGAATTTCCCTGAATTCACCGAGCACCTCGGCAGAAAGTGCGTTCGCCGCGGCATCCTGCTTGTCCAGCGTCGCCCATACCAGGCCGCTGTCTTCACGTTGTAATTGCCAGTGTTTCATTTCAGCAAGGCTCCACCAGCATTGCGCCGCCCAGACCGCCACCGATGCAAATGGTCGCTATGCCGCGTTTCAATTGTTTGCGGCGCAGCACATGCAACAGATGCAGCACGATGCGCGCCCCCGAAGCGCCAACCGGGTGACCAATCGCCACCGCGCCGCCATCGACATTGAGCTTTTCATCGTCCAGCGCACCGAGCGCTGCAGGTAGCCCAAGCTGCTCGCGGCAATATTCATCCGATTGCCAGGCGGCCTGACAGCCGAGTACCTGTGCCGCAAACGCTTCATTCAATTCCCAGGCATCGATGTCATTCAACGCCAGCCCATGCCGCTGCAAAATCGGTGTCGAGGCATGTACCGGGCCGAGACCCATCAGCGCCGGATCGAGACCGGCCCACTCGCTATCGACAATTTTGCCAAGCGGTTTGAGCTGCCATTTTTTAACCGCCTCTTCCGAAGCAAGAATCAGCCAGGCCGCGCCATCGGTAATCTGCGAGCTGTTGGCGGCGGTGATGTTGCCGTATTTCTTGTCGAAAAATGGCTTAAGTTTGGCCATGCCGGCCATGCTGGCATCGGCCCGGACGCCGTCATCCTCAGCGTAAACTTTGCCTTGGGCATCGACCACCGGAACGATATCTTCGAAATACCCGGCCTCGCGCCCAGCCAGTGCCCGCTGGTGGCTGCGCACGGCAAACTCATCCATCTGCTGCCGGTTGATACCGAATTTCCAGGCCAGATTTTCGGCCGTCTGGCCCATCAGCAAACCCACCACCGGGTCGGTCAGCCCTTTCATCAGGCCAATCACCGGGTTCAACAGCGCGGTAGGGCGCAGCTTCAAAAAGTGGCGAAATTTCTGGTTGACCGTACGCAGCGACATCATGCCGGCGAACCAGCGCACCATCGTCTCGTTATAAAGCAGCGGCGCTCGCGACAGCGCATCGACCCCCCCAGCCAGCACCAGTTCGGAACGGCCAAGCTGAATATTGGCAATCGCCGAATCCAGCGCCTGCATGCCGGAAGCGCAGTTACGCATCACCGTCCAGCCCGGCACTTTATCGCCGCAACCAAGGCGCAAAGCCACCATGCGGCCGATATTGGTTTCATCCGGCGAGGCTGCGGCACAACCCAGAATGACCTCATCCAGATCACTGGGCAGGAAAGGCTGCCGCAGCAACAGCGCCCGCCCGGCCTGAGTGGCAAGATCGGAAGCGGCGAACGGTCCCGGCCCTTTCTGCGCCTTCAAAAATGGCGTCCGGGCGCCGTCGACCACGTAGATTGTTTTCATCAGGCAGCCATCCGGCATTCGGCCGGCTTGTTGGCAGTGGCCACATTGAAATCAAAGGGGAAGTCATCGACATGCACCACGATGTCGCGCAATGCATTGCGGCGCTTCATCACCTCGTATTCGGCGGCGGTGATCACCCCACATTCGGCGGCGACGATCGCGATGTCACGCACATTGGCCCGCGGATTGTTGTCGAACCGCCCTGCCTTCTCGGCTGCACGAATCTTCGCTTCGATCGGCTCCGCTTCCAGCGTCGCCAGCAAGGCGAGTTCGATGGCACCAATCGGCTCCTGCTCGGTTTTCGGCAGATAGCATTCGGCCGTCAGTCGATCACGCGTTGCCGAAGGCTGGATCAGTGATTTGGCAACCTCATGACCCAGATCGTCGGAAGGCACAACATACGGATGGCCCCACGGGAAAATGCTGCGGTGCAGGAAAGCGGCAATGAAGCGAATCGGGAAGTTGGCAATCACGCCATCAAACGCCTGCTGCGCCTTGTACATCGAATCCCAGATCGCCCAGTGAGCCAGCGGCGCATCTTCAATCTTGCGTCCTTCATCTTCATAGCGTTTCAGCGTGCAGGAAATCAGATACATCTGAGCCAGGATATCGCCCAGCCGCGCCGACAGTTTTTCCCGCCGCTTGACGCTGCCGCCGAGTACCAGCAATGAAATATCCGACATGAAGGCAAAGGCCGCCGAGAAGCGCGTCAATTGCTGGTAATAGCGCTTCATTTCCGGCGCCGTTTCGACGTTGACCGCAGCAAAGTGCGAGCCGGTCATGCCCAGCCAGAGAGCGCGGAATCCATTCTTGATGGTGAAGCCAATGTGGCCCCACAACGCCTTGTCAAAATTGACCAAGCCTTTCTTCAGATCCGGATTCTGCGCCGCCTGCATTTCAGCGAGCAGGAACGGATGGCAGCGAATGGCGCCCTGCCCGAAGATGATCAGCGAACGCGTCAGAATATTGGCGCCCTCGACGGTGATACCGATCGGCACCTGCTGATAGGCGCGACCCATGAAATTGGAGGGGCCGAGGCAGATGCCCTTGCCGCCGATGACATCCATGCCGTCATTGACCACCTGCCGGGCGCGTTCGGTAACGTGATACTTGGCGATGGCCGACACCACCGACGGCTTTTCGCCGAGATCAACCGCGCCGGCGGTCATCGTCCGCGTCGCATCCATCATGTAGGTGTAAGCACCAATGCGGGTCAGCGCCTCCTCGACGCCCTCAAACTTGCCGACCGCCATCTTGAACTGGCTGCGCACCCGGGCATAGCCGCCGACAGCACGGGCGACCATCTGTGCCATGCCGGTATTGGAAGACGGCAGCGAAATCGAGCGTCCTGCCGCCAGACATTCCATCAACATCCGCCAGCCGTGCCCCGCCTTTTCCGGGCCGCCGATGATGAAATCGAGCGGCATGAAAACATCCTTGCCGCGCGTCGGACCGTTCATGAACATGGCGTTGAGCGGGAAGTGGCGACGGCCGGTTTCGACGCCCAGATGGTCGTAAGGGACCAGCGCGCAGGTGATGCCGATATGCTTCTTGTCGCCGAGCAGGCCGTCCGGGTCGTAAAGGTGAAAGGCCAGCCCGAACACCGTACACACTGGGGCCAGCGTGATGTAACGCTTGTCCCAGCTCACCCGCATACCGAGCACTTCCTTGCCCTGCCACATGCCCTTGCAAACGATGCCTGAATCAGGAATCGACGCCGCATCGGAACCGGCCCACGGACTGGTCAGCGCGAAAGCCGGCACCTCAATGCCCTTGGCCAGACGCGGCAGGTAATGGTTTTTCTGCGCTTCCGTACCGTAATGCAGCAGCAATTCAGCCGGGCCGAGCGAGTTCGGCACCATCACCGACACCGACAGCGCCGAGGAACGCGTCGACAGCTTGGTTACCACCTGCGAATGTGCGTAGGCGGAAAACTCCAGGCCGCCGTATTTCTTCGGGATGATCATGCCGAGAAAGCCCTTATCCTTGATATAGCGCCAGGCTTCATTCGGCAGATCGTACAGTTCGTGCGTCACCTGCCAGTCATCGACCAGACGGCAGGCTTCCTCGCATTCGTTGTCCATGAAGGACTGCTCGGCGGCGGTCAGCTTCGGCTGCGGGTAGGCATGCAGCTTCTGCCAGTCCGGCTTGCCGCGAAACAACTCACCCTCCCACCAGACCGTGCCGGCTTCCAGCGCATCGCGCTCGGTATCCGACATCTGCGGCAATACCTTGCGATAGGTGGCAAAAAGTGGCCGGCTGATCACGGCGCGCCGGAACGGGCGAACCACCACCAGCGCAACCACGGCCAGAGCCATCACACCGAGTAGCAGAATAATTACGTTGAACATGCTGTTGTCTCCTTTTATGTTTTTTTGGTTTTAGTCGCTTATTTGCTGTCGACCGCAGGGCCAGCATTTGCCGCTGTGGTCGTATGGCCAGCCTTTGTTTCTACGGTTGCAGCCGCATCCGAAAACTGCGGCAAGGGCGAGCGCAAACCACCCAGCAGGAAGGACATCAAGCGCGGCACCAGGCGATCCATCCGGTCAATCGAGTCAGACTCCTCAATCTGCCAGTCAGTCACCAGCCGCAAGGCATCGGTACCGGCAATCGCGTAAGAAGTAGCGCCGAGCATGAAGTGAAAGCGCCAGACAATTTCCGCCTTCGGGACATCAGGCAAAGCCTTGAACAGCGCCTCCTTGTAGCGATCAACCACCGCGGCGTACTCATGGGCCAGAAAGGTACGGATAAACTCCGAAGGATCGGTCAGCGTGCGGCCGAGCAAGCGTAGAAAGGTCGTCCCGCCCCGTTTCTCGTCGTCCGCCATGCGCAACAAGGTGCCGAAAAAGCCATCGACAATCTGCGACGGCTTAAGCGCCTTGCCAGCCGCTTCACGCTCCAGCGTATTCAGGACACGCATTCGTTCCTCGTTCAGCCAATCCAGCCGCCGACGAAAAACCTCCTGCATCAACGACTCCTTTGAGCCGAAGTGGTAATTCACCGCTGCCAGATTGACGGCTGCCTCACTGGTAATCATGCGCATCGAGGTGCCGTCATAACCATGCCCCATGAAAAGGCGCTCAGCAACATCGAGAATTCGTTCGCGAGTATCTACAGATTTAACTTCAGCCATGACGCCTCCTATAATTCATACGTTCGTTTTAATCATAGGTAAAATGAACGAGGGGCGCAAGCATTTTGTTGAATTCGACTCAGGAAGTATTTATTGCGCGGCTAATTCGTCAGGGAGCAGCCGGCAAAGCCAAGGGTGAAATCTGTTCGTACTGCAGAAATCGGCAGACCACGTGTTGTCCGGTCTTTTTTTCCAAATAGGTTTCCCGGTCCTCGTTGACCAGCCGCCATTCAGCAAGTGGAATGCTCTCGGGAAAAAGCGTATCGCCAGCAAAGGACTGCTCAATCCGGGTCAACAAAAACTGGTGACAGTACGGCCAGGCCGCGGCATAGACCGACGCACCGCCAATGACAAAAACCGGCTTGCCCGTTTCCAACGCCTTCGACAAGCCCTGCTCCACACTATCAACCCGCGTGCAACCAGGCCGCAAAACCAGGTCAAGTTGGCGACTGACAATAAAGGAAGGCTCAGGCACCACGTCCATCGACTCGTAAGTCAAACGCCCGATAAGCAATGCCGCACCGGCCACCGTCTTTTCAAAATAAGCCAGCTCTTCCGGAATATCCCAAGGCAACCAACCGGCCAGCCCCAGCATGTTATTACTGGACACCGCGCCAATCGCCGTGATCATGCCTCGGTTTACGCCTTGTTCTTTAGCCATTGCTCACGCGTCATTGATAAGGAAATAGCCGGCGTTCCCTGGCCGTTATAGACATGCGGTTTGTGCATCGAGACAAAAGCCGAAGTCACAACCGGGATCGAAAAGATAGCATCCATGATTTCAAGAATGCTGGATTCGAGACAAATACAATGGTCATTTTCTTCAAGCTTCCGAATTGCAAGAAAAATTACCTCATAGTCGACCACATCCCGAATGTCATGAGGATTCGCCACCGCATCCATCGGCGCCCAGGCGTCCGCATGAACAAGCACCGCTTGCGGCCCGTGCTTTTCCAGAGGATTACAACCTGTACGCAACTGAATGGTCGCATCGACCGACGCACACCAATGATTAGCTAACACAACCTCACCCCTTCACAGCAAAAAAATAATCACCCCTAAACATAACAAGGCAGCGCCCCAAATCGGCATAGGGGGCAGGCATTTTAGGCTGCACCCCTGCCCTCCGCGTCAGAATAGTTGTCGCCTCAATAGAATCTCCACAATGGGCGGCAACAAAGGATGGAAATGGCAAGGTACTCAGAGAAGTTCAAAGGTAGAGCGGTAGCACGATTGTTGGCGCCGGAAAGCGCCGCGGTTGACGTAGTTGCCCGCGAAGTGGGCATTGGTTCAGGAACCCTTGAGCGTTGGCGAGATGACGTGCTGTCCATGCCCGCCCGAGGGCGGGCATGGACAGCGGCGGCGCGGCTGGAGGCGGTGATCGTCACGGCAGCGCTGGATGAGGCCGGCAAGAGCGCATGGTGTCGCGAACACGGCGTCTATCCGGACGAACTGCTCAAATGGCGGACCAGTGCGACCACGGCATTGGCCGAGCCGGAAGAGCTCAGAGCCAGCCCGCAAGCCACCCGGCAAGACAAGAAACGCATCAAGGAACTTGAGCGCGAGTTGCTACGCAAGGACCGGGCACTCGCCGAAACGGCAGCCCCTGCTGGTGCTCTCAAAAAAGTCGTGGCGCTCTTCAACAACGGAGAGGACGAATGATCGGCCTCGAAGACCGCCTGGCGCTGACCCGAGACATCCATGTCGCCCATGCTGCCGGGGCACGACTCAAACCGGCCTGCGCGATGGCCGGTATTGACCTGCGTACCCTCCAGCGCTGGCAGGCAACCGCTGGGCTGGTCGGCGGCGATCGCCGACCGCAGGCCGTTCGTCCGCCCGCTGGCCACGCACTGACCGCGGCCGAGCGGGCGCACGTGCTGGCCGTGGCCAACGAACCCGCTTTGCAGCGGTGCCGCCAGCGCGCATGGTGCCGATGCTGGCTGATGAAGGGATTTACCTGGCCAGCGAATCCACCTTCAGCCGGGTGCTCAAGGCTCATGGACAAACCGCCCACCGCGGCCGCGCCAAGGCGCCGAAGCAGCAGCGACCGCCGACCACGCACATCGCGACCGAACCCCGCCAGGTGTGGTGCTGGGACATGACGTATTTGCCGGCCCAGGTGCAGGGCCGATGGTTCCACCTCTACCTGATCCTTGACCTGTATAGCCGCAAGATCGTCGGCTGGGAGGTGCATGACAGCGATCACGCCGATCATGCCGCGCATCTGGTGCGCCGTACGGCGCTGGCCGAGGGCATTGCCGCGCTGAGCAGCAAGCCCGTCTTGCATGGCGACAACGGCTCGACACTCAAGGCGACGACGGTGCTGGCGATGCTCAACTGGTTGGGCGTCAAACCCTCCTATTCCCGACCCCGGGTCAGCGATGACAACGCTTACGCCGAGTCGCTGTTTCACACCGCCAAATACCGCCCTGAGTTTCCTGCCAAAGGCTTTGCCGAGCTCGGCGACGCTCGTGCCTGGGCGGTCAGCTTCGTGCATTGGTACAACGTCGAGCATCGGCACAGTGGCATTCGTTACGTCAGCCCGGCCCAGCGCCATGCCGGCGAGGATCAAGCCATTCTCGCCGCCCGACATGCGTTGTATGCCTCGGCACGCGACCTCAACCCGGCACGCTGGTCAGGAAAACACGAAACTGGACGCCGGTCGGCGCCGTAACACTGAATCCCGAACGCAATTGCATCGTCAACGCACATTCGGAAGACAACCTTATTCAGCCGTTGGCTGCATGACTCAGGCGACAACTACCTTGACGCGCGCCGCCTGCCACACCACCCGGCATGCGGGTCCGCACCGGGCGGTTCGAGAAGTTGAGGTCATGAGAGTCGGGGCACCCGGAGTCGATCAAAGAAGGCGATGGTCAGTACCGTATTCAGCAGCTTGGCAGAGTTCCTCCACCAACTGCGTGAATTCCATCGTCGAGCCACGTTTCCAGTGTTGGAGCTGAATCGCCCGAAGCCGATGTCGCATCCACTCGTCCAGCGTTCGCCAGACGTTCGGAGTTGCGATAACCGGAGTAGGCTCCAACCCAACACATAGGGGCGCAGTCGTTCCACGACTTCCACCATGCTACGACCACCGGAGCGTTGGGTCAGTTGCCTGATCCGCTGCTTGTAGGTCGCCAGCGGCTTGGTCGCCACCCCACATTTGATCTCCCCTTTCGGCGCCAGCCAGAAACTGAAGCCGAAAACTTGCGGCCGAATGCACTCGCCACCGCACTTTTGGTCTCATTGACCGTCAGGTGCAGCTTCGCGTACATCTTCCGCAGCAAGGCTATCACCCGATCACCCGTCCGCTGGCTACGAACATAGACATTTGCATCATCGGCGTAGCGTACAAAGCAATGGCCCCGGCGTTCCAATTCCTTGTCGACTTCATCAAGCAACACATTCGCCAGCAGCGGCGATAAAGGACCGCCTTGCGGCGTTCCCTGATGCCGCGACACAACGATGCCATCCTGCATGATGCCGCTGTTCAGATACGCCCGGATCAGCCGGATTACACCAGCATCTCCAATGCGCTTCTGCAGCCGGTCTATCAGAATGTCGTGATTGACTCGATCAAAGAGTTTCTCCAGATCAACATCAACCACGATTCGGCGTCCGGACTGAACGTAGGCTTGCGCACGTACAACGGCTTCTTGTGCGCTGCGCCCCGGTCGGAAACCGAAACTGTATTCGCTGAAGGTCGGGTCCAGAATTGGCTGCAATACTTGCAGCAGTGCTTGCTGGATCAGACGATCCGTCACCGTCGGGATGCCCAGCTCGCGCTCGCCACCGTTCGGCTTCCGGGATCGTTACCCGTCGAACCGGACTGGGCCGGTACGTCCCCTGTAACAATTGTTCTGGAATTTCCGGCCAAGCTATCTTCGGGTAGCGGGCCGTTTCAGGAATATCCCGACCATCCACGCCCGCCGCACCTTTGTTGGCCCTGACCCGCTTCCACGCTTGTTGCAGGTTCTCCCTCGTCAGCGCCGCCAGCAGCAGCGCTGACCCTGTGTTCTCCGTTTCATGGCGCGGGCGCAAGCTTCGTCGCTGGTGCGTGCGCGAGCGGCTTCACCACTCGCTTCCGGCACCCGCCACGCTGATGCGGGCATCTGACGCATGGCTTCACACATCGTCATGGCGTTGAACACTCCTTCTCGTTCGGCCCTTCGCCCCGAACCAGCAGCTACTACGGCCTCGGCTGACTTCTCGCTCCGTGTCTCCACGTCACCCTTTCAGGTACAAGGCGAGATCTCCCCAGGTAAGAACGCACTCCTTCACTGCACAACCGCCGGATTTACGCCACTTCGCCTTGATCACGAGAGCTTCGTGGTCCATTGCCCCCTCGCCCTGCTCGTGGCGCCTTCTATCCAGTTCTTCCCCTCAAGGGGGGACCGAGGTGTCCATCGGCTCGCAGTTTATGCTCCGCTTCCTCCCACGCTCAGTCGCCCTCACGCAGTTGCGCTTCACTTCGTTCGCGGTGATCAACTTACGGCGGGACTTACACCCGCAGGAGTGCGCCCATGCTGGGCGCACAACGAGAAAAACCCTTAAAATCAATGGTTTATTTCGGTGTCTTGGCGGTGGAGCGGCAACCCGCCCCCAACCGTATCAGAAACACCCGTAATTGTCCTCAATGGTTGCTCGGTGACAACAAGAATACTTACTGAGCAGTGCCGCACACGCACCTGTATTACGGGTTAGCGTAAATTTTTGCGGAAAATTGCGGATGGATTGGGTGGAGCGGCAGCCAGTACCAAACACCACCAACTCGGCGCATTCTTGCTTGCAAAAGCTGCTACGAACATTCGCGGAAAGGCACCGAATCAGCCGTAAGTCTATCAAATGCGATGTGTTGTTGCATCAACAATCATGGCGCAGTTCGAATCCGAATCCCGCAGTCGAACCCAAACCCACATCGTTGCCAATGGCTAACTTGGCTTTGGAACGGAACAGCGCCTTCATGGACTCCCACCAACCCGTTCGGAGTCCTGCATGGAAACCATTCATTTCAACCAACGAAACCTCGCCAAGCGCTGGGATGTCAGCGAGGCAACACTTGAACGCTGGCGAACCGAAGGGATCGGCCCCAAATATCTGAAACTCTGCGGTCGTGTGCTCTACCGCCTTGTCGATATCGAAGAGTATGAGTCCGCATGCCTCATGTCATCCACCGGCAAGGCCGTCGCCGTTTAGAGCGTTTTAGCGCAGATCGTACCAAACCCCTCGGCCACTGCCTTGCTGGTTCAGTGTGCCACGTTCGACCAAGGTACGGAAATGCTGCTTCAACGTATTGCGGCTGGCGCTGCTCAGCTTGATCGCTTCACCAATCGTGACACGACCATGTTCGCGGGCAAACTCGACGATCTGTAGCTGCAGTTCAGGCATGGCCGCCAGCACGATCTTCTCACGCTCGACCTTCTTTTCCAGACGCCGCATCTGCTCGGCCAAAGACCGCAGAAAGAACACCAGCCACGGCTGCCAGTTCGGTGATTCCGTGCGGATCGTGCCTTGGGTTTGACGCAGCGCCAGGTAGTAGGCGTCCTTGCTGTGTTCGATCACGCTTTCCAACGAACTGTAGGGCACGTAGGCGTACCCGGTCTGCAAGAGCAGGAGCGTGGTCAGTACCCGGGAAAGGCGCCCGTTGCCATCCTGGAAGGGATGTATCTCCAAGAATACGACGACGCACAGGGCGATGATCAGCAGTGGATGCAGTCGGGCAGTCTCTCGCTCCTGGTTTACCCAGGTCAACAGTTCCGTCATCAGGCGAGGCGTATCGAAAGGTGACGCGGTCTGAAACACGATACCGATCTGCGCGCCGGTTTCGTCGAAAGCAGCGACGCTGTTCGAGTTGGTTTTGTAATTGCCGCGATGCCAGGTGTCCTTCTCGCTGTGACGCAGCAGGATCTGATGCAACTGTTTGATGTGATTCTCGGTGAACGGGATGTCCTGCCACGATGAAAACACCAAGTCCATCAGCTCGGCATAGCCAGCCACTTCCTGCTCATCGCGGGTGGCGAAGGATTTGATCTCCAGATTCGACAGGAGCTGTTCCACCTCCCGATCGGACAGCTTGCTGCCCTCGATGCGGGTGGAGGAGCCGATGCTCTCGATGGTGGCCACGCGGCGCAGAGCCGACAGGCGGTCTGGCGCAAGCGTACCCAAGGCACGCCAAGCGCCCTTGAACTCGTCGATCTTGGCAATGAGGCTCAAGATCTCCGTGGTGATCTGAATGGAGTCGATTTTCAGCATGAGCCAATACCACACCCATTTACACCCAATAAAGAAGAAAACCATTCTCACGCCCGATTACACCCATTTCATCGAATTATCCCGTAGTGTTGCGGAACATCGGGTGATTGACGTCTGACCCGATGGGTCGGAACGGGCGTGTAAGAACACGCCCACCCTTCCCGGCGGAAGGCGGTCCGGTCACGCACGTTCCATTTCAATCTTTGAATGGAGTGCATCATGACCAAGCAATGCAAAGCCTGTGGCAAGGCGTTTCAGTCTCATCCCAAGGTTCCCAACCAAACTTACTGCTCGTCTCCAGAATGCCAACGCGAGCGTCGCCGACGGTGGCTGGAGGAAAAACGGCAGTTTGACGCTGACTATCAAGGCAACGAACCGCAAAAGATCGAACAGTGGCGAAACGAGCATCCGGACTACTGGAAGCAATATCGCCTGGACAATCCGGACTACGCCAACCGCAACAGAAATCTACAGCAGACCCGCAATCAGCGGTCCAGAAATCCGATGATTGCAAATGTATACGAGTTGCCGGAGCTTTCCCCTTTGGCCTCCGGGCGTTAAGGGACGCATCGAGTACACCGTTTGGAGCCAGGTCTATAGCTGCCCGGAATGCGCTGGGGAAGTTAATTTTATTGATGAGGCGTTCGATCAAGATAGCAAACGCGTCAAGGATAACTTTCCATGCCCACATTGCGGGGCCGAGCTTACGAAACAAAAGATGGAGAGACTATTTGCATCGACGGTTGACTCCGGAACCGGGAAGACACTTCAAACCCCCAAACGTCAGCCCTCCCTAATCATCTACTCGGTCGATGGATGTCGATACCAAAAAACACCCGACGAATTTGACCGTAAGGGCCCGGCAAACCCAGGTTGATTTCTGATTCAGGTCGAGATTTCAGGCTGCCAGCGATGCGGCAGCAGTTCGCTGATCTGACTGTTCGGCTGAGTTGGTAAGCGAGACAGGATGTCCTTGAGGTAAAGGAACGGATCGGCTTGGCCTGCGCCTGCCGTATTTGTCAGCGGCGGATGTAAATTGATACAGACCAGCGATTGAAAGTTGATACACCGAATTGAGAGAAGATCGGCGGATTTAAGGCGCCGGTGATCACAAACGAGGTGTATATGGAAATCGAGGTATTAAGAAAGCACGGTTTCAGCCTACGGCGCATAGCGGCGGAAGTTGGTTGTGCGGTCAATACGGTACGCAGTCATCTGGCGTCCGGCATAAAGCCCAAATACGAGCGACAAAAGCAGCGGTTAGCCAAAGTGACGCCCTATGAAACCTACCTGCGGGAACGGCAAGCGGCGGCGCAACCGCTCTGGATACCGGCCACCGTTCTACACCGGGAGATTTCAGCCCAAGGCTATCAAGGTGGGATGAGCCAATTACGGCGCTTCCTGCGTGGCGTCAGGCCCACGCTGCCGGTCGATCCCGTCGTCCGGTTTGAAACGGCGCCGGGTGAGCAGATGCAAGTCGACTGGGTTGAATTCCGCAAGGGGCGATCCCCTTTACGCCTTCTGCGCCACGCTCGGCTACAGCCGGGCAAGTTACGTCGAATTCGTCACCGACATGAAAGTCGGTACGCTGATCGACTGCCACCAGAAAGCCTTTATCGCCCTGGGCGGTGTCTCCCGACGCATTCTCTACGACAACATGAAGACCGTCGTTATCGAACGTGATGTCGATGGGCCAGGTGAGCATCGTTACCATGCCGGCTTTCTCGACTACGCCAAACACTGCGGTTTTATCATCAAACTCTGCCGCCCCTATCGGGCGCGTACCAAAGGCAAGGTTGAGCGCTTCAATGGCTACCTGCGCCGGTCGTTCTACGTTCCGCTGGTCACCAAGCTCAAGCAGGCCGGTTTGCAACTTGATTCAGTCACCGCCAACGCTGAGGTTCGGCAGTGGCTGAAGGAGGTCGCTAACGAGCGAATTCATGGCACCACCCAAACCCAGCCGAGTGAGCGACTACTGGAGGAGCAAGCCCAACTTCAGGCGATTCCTGCGCCTTGGCGAGGTGACATCGCTGCGGCCCGACCGCAAGCAGTGGTCGGCACTTCCGTAAATGCAGTCGCGGTTCGTCCGGCAGTAGTCGCCGCGCACATTGAGGCTGCGACACCGTTACAGCACCCACTGGCCGTCTACGAACAGTTACTGGCCCAGTGTCGTGCCGTGGTTGAGGTGGCACCATGAATCTTCAGCACGAGAGAATGCTTAGCCTGTGCGAAACATTGAGCCTACCCTTTGTCGCCCAAGGTTATGCTGTGGCCAGCCAAGAGGCTGCTGAGAAAGAAACAGCTTACAGCGATTTCTTGGAAGGACTGTTGAGAACGGAAGCCGCCGGCCGACAGGTACGCAAGCAAACCATGCTGACTCGGCTGGCCGGTTTCCCGGCGATCAAGACCCTCGATGATTTCGATTACCAGTTTGCCGCTGGCGTTAAAAGAGTCAGATTGATGAACTGGCTGGACTGGGCTTTGTTGAGCGCCATGAGAACGTGGTGCTGGTTGGCCCTTCCGGTGTCGGCAAAACGCATCTCGCCATTGCGTTGGGGTATCGAGCAGCACAGGCAGGCATCAAGACCCGATTCACCACTGCCTCCGACTTGCTGCTGACCTTGTCAGTGGCGCACGCGCAAAACCAGCTCAAGACGGTCATGCATCGGGCAATCAGCGCCTACCGGCTGCTGATCATTGACGAAATCGGCTATCTGCCCATGAACCGGGAACAGGCCAATCTGTTCTTCCAGGTGATTGCTGCGCGTTACGAGCGAGGCTCACTGATCGTGACCAGTAATCTGCCCTTCGGGCAATGGGATACGACCTTTGCACAGGATGCCACGCTAACCGCAGCATTACTGGATCGCCTCCTTCACCACGCACGCATCTTGCCGATTAATGGGGAGAGTTACCGCCTCAAGCATCAACGCCAGGCCGGTGTGTTTCAGGCAAGAAAGGCAGTCACTATTGAGTGAGCGCCGCGCCGCATAGGCATCTTTCCGGTTGGGCCTTCGGCCCGCCCTCCAAGACACCTATGCGGCACAGTATCTGGGGTGTATCAGTTTTAAGTCGCTGCAAGTGAGAAAACTGTGTCAGTTTTAAACCGCCGTTGACAGTATTCGTCGCCGTTCATCTGGATCAAACTCAGCGACCTCCCGCTCGACTTGATAAAGCTTCTGAATGGTGGTCAGCGCCTGTTGGGCAATCTGACTCTGGTTGTTGGCATGCAGATCGAAGAACTTCCGACGCGCATGCGCCATGCAACCGGCTTCGGTTACGCCTTCGGCGATCAGCGCCTTGTAGCCAGCGTAGTCGTCGCAGACGAGCGTGCCCCGCCAACCTTGATCGCGGTATTGCCTCGCCGGATTTTGATCCGGATGTCGCGCGAGGCTGATTCGGCCGGCGCTAGCGGCAACTGTACGAACGCTGGCGCTATCCCAGGTGCGGTTTCAATGACGGGCATCGGCACACGCCGCGTCGGCGGTTCAATACCACGCTCACGCATCCAGCGCCGGACTTGGTTCGCGTTGACCCCGTTGGCTCATTGCAATGCCAGCGACCGAGACGCCTGGCTCGCAGCACGCCTCAATCACCGCTTTCTTGAATTCTTCCGAGTGATACCGCCGGCGCCGGCTTGGCTTCTGGATTTCCATCGAAAGTGTCCACCATCGTTTTTAACGGGGGAACAATCTTCGCGGTCTAACGCCTTAATTTACAGATGGGTTCGCCGGGTGCTTACCATGGTCAGGGGATCGGTCACGATGTCCGCCGTCATGCGCGCGTTTCAGCGACCAGCCAACAACTTCGCGGTTAAACAGATCAAGCACGATGGCCAGGTACAGCCAACCTTCATCGGTCCACAGGTAGGTGATGTCGGGCGTCCAGACTTGATTCGGCGCCGTCGGTGTGAAGTTTCTGTCGAGGGCCACCGGCAGCCCGTGCTTCGAATCTGTCGTGACCTTGTAGCGCCGCTTGTGGCGGGCACGGATGCCATTCTCTCGCATCAGTCGTTCGACGCGCTCCCGGCAAGCAGGGAAGCCCCTTGTCCGAAGCGCCCGTACCATCCGAGGACTGCCGTAGGCGCCTCTGACCTCGGCATCAATGGCTCGAATCAGCGCCAGCGTCTGGGCATCGGTCAGTCGCTGGCGATCCGGCCGACCACCACGCTTCCACGCGCGATAACCACTGATGCTGACATCGAGCACGTCACACATCGTCACGAGCGGGTAGCACAAGCCCTGCTCGGCAATCCAGGCGTACTTCACAGGACATCCCTTGCAAAGTACGCCGTCGCTTTTTTAATATTTCGTTCTCCCGCTTGAGCCGCAGGTTCTCGACGCGCAATCTGGACAGTTCCATTTCTTCGGGGTGACCACTTTGCCGCCAGCGCCTTTGAGCTTGCCTTCTGCTGATGCTTTTACCCAATTGCGCAAGGTCTGGTCGCCAAGGCCGAGTTCCTGATCACGGTGCTGATGCTTTGGCCATCCTTTACTCGCTTGACCGCCAGTTCCTTGAACTCGGTCGTGTATGCCTGCTTCGGTATCTTCATTTCATGCCTTCCAAAAGTGACTCAATTTTAGGTCACCCTTGGCAGACTAATTTCCGGGGGAAGCTCAGTTTTACGATGGACGAATTTGAGAGCCTAGGTCACAGTCGGTGGGAATGTAAATAACATGTGGTGTTCATTCGGAAGTGTCGGAGGAAGACGTTGTATGCGAGGTTACGGGGGCACCTTGGGGAGATGTTTCGGCAGTTGGCCCAACGCAAGCTTAAAAAACTTCAAAACTTTGACAACCAAAATCAGTTTGATGCGTTAGACCCTATTGTCAGTACGTTGTAGGTATCTCTGTGCGTAAGCTTCTAATCGTTCTCATGACTTCCCTTGCCGCCATGGGCGTGCATGCCTGGGAGCCAACAACCGCCGATGTTCAGCCCGAAAACATGACGGCGCAGGAGTCCTACGCCGATGTTTTGGTGACCATTGGTGCGGTGCCCGTGCCGGCGACAGTCATTGAGCTAGCTCGCTATTCGCCCAAAAAAAATGGTCTCGGGCAGACCAAAAAAGTCAAAGCGGCGAAGGTGGCAAGAGCGAAGTCGATGCTCTCACGGTCGGCGCGCCAGCAAATTGCGATAGCCAGCACGAGCAGCAAGCCGGACGATAAAGCGCGACTCCTTGCCTCGGAGAATGAAGACGCAGGTACCGGCATCGACATGCTGGATCTGCATCGCTCCTTTAGCCAGCCCAGAGTCGCCAAGGTGGCCGATCATGCAGATGATGACGACGAAGCCGCCAGCGATCTTCCCGATCACATCAAGTTGAGATTGTTGCTGGCCCGGACAAAGGCCGTCGAAGCCCACATCCTGAACCAGGTGGGCAAGGCATCGGATGCTGAGGAAACAGAACTGTCCGACACCGTGAAGCTCCGCTTGTACCTGGCGCGAGCCCGGGCAGTGAAGGTGCACAGCGAAAAATACGGGGCAGCTTGATATCGCTTGGGGATTACCCCTAAGTTGATGGTTTCAATGCTGAATTCAGGCGGTTCAAACATATTCGCGATGCTGAATGCGGCGCGCGTCAAGGTAGTTATCGCGTAAGCGCTCAATAAACTACGCACTTTCGCGCTAACCGTTGGTGGTGAAAGATGTGTCCACGTAAAGACAAGGTGGACACCTATGACAGAGCAGATTTCAGGGTTGAACGAGCGAGTGGTTGTTAGCCACAAGCAGGATGGCCGCTGCTGCTACGACCCGCAAGCCAAGCGCGAATTGATTGAAGCTAGTTTGCAACCCGGCGTATCGGTGGCGAAACTGGCGTTGATGCACGGCATCAATGCCAATCTCCTGCGCAAATGGATCGGCAAACATTTGGGTCAATCGTTTGCTGGTAGTTCAGTGAAACGAACAGCAGAAAGGCCGGCAGCGTTTATCCCGGTAGTGCCAGTCAGCGCCCATCGTTCGCCGATCACGTCGCTGGAACTGGCTGCCCGGCTCCCAATGGTGTTCGGCTGGAATGGTCAGCATTGCCGGCCCGAGCAGCTGGCGCATGTTCTTCGGCTGCTGTCCGCCCTGCCATGTTCCGACTTGACTCCCGGCTGAAAGTCTTCCTGCACCGGGAAGCCGTCGGTGGTCGCAAGAGCATCAACGGACTCGCCCTGCTCGTTGAGCAAGGGCTGGGGCTCGACCCGTTTGCTCCGTATCGCGTATGTGTTCAGCAACCGTCGACGCGACCGGATCAAGATTTTGCTCTGGGATCGCAACGGATTCTGGCTACTTATCAAGCGGCTGGAGGCCGATCGCTTCAAATGGCCCAAGGACGCCGAACTCGTCGAGCTGAGCGTCGAACAATTGCACTGGCTGCTGGAAGGCATCAATCTCTCGGCCATGCAGCCGCACCTGGCCAAATTACCAACGCGTCGGGTGAACGATTTTTGGCCGCTTCAGTCAAATCGTCATATGCTGAACGTGACCCTGACCGCCGAAGAATTCAACGCGCTGATGGCCGAGCGCGAGGCGGCCGTCACCGAACGCGAAGCTCTGCGCGGCGAGCTTAAAGTCGTCAAGATCGAGCGTGATCTCCTCCAGGAGAAGCTCAACGCCTTCCTGCGCAAACTGTTCGCCGCCAAGAGCGAGGCGCGCGGCAACGGCCAGTCGGAACTCTTCAACGAAGCGGAGGCTTTGGTTTCTGCCGATGTGCCGGTAACCGAGGAAGTCCCCGTCGAATCCGGTATCGAGATTACTGGGCATACCCGCCAGAAGCGGGGCCGCAAGCCCCTTGATCCGGCGCTGCCGCGCGAGATCGTTCGCCATGAGTTACCGGAATCCGAACGGGTTTGCCCCCCATGATGGCAAGACACTGGTGGAAATCGGCGTCGAAACCAGCGAACAACTGGACATCATTCCGCAACAGGTTCGCGTCATCCAGCACCAACGTGTCAAATATGCCTGTCCGTGTTGCGACCAAGGGATCAAGGTCACCCCGGCGCCGGCCCGGATTATTCCCAAGGGACTGCTGACCGAAGCTGCTTTGGCTTGGGTGGCGACCTCCAAATACCAGGATTCGCTGCCCCTTTACCGGCAAGCGGCATTGATTGGCCGTTTCGGCGGCGACCTCTCCCGCAACACGCTGGCCGGCAGCATGATCAAGGTCGGTGAAGCCGTGCAGCCGATCATCAATCTGCTGCGCGATCACTTGCTCGATGCCGAACTGGTGTTCGGCGACGAGACGGTGATTCAGGTGCTCAAGGAATCCGGTCGAGCGGCACAGAGCAAGAGCTATCTGTGGGCGCAGATGAACGGCACCGGGCCGCCGGTCCGCTTGTTCGGCTATGCCCCAGGCCGTGGCGGAACCCACGCCGAGCAGCTTTATGCCGGAATCCGCGAAGGCGCGGTCTTGATGTCCGATGGCTATGAGGTCTACAACGGCATTGCGCGATCACATCGCCTCATTCACTTGGGGTGCTGGGCACATGCACGGCGTTACTTTGTCGAGGCGGAGGCCATCTTGCCGAAAGCGGCGCGCCGTCCGGATCAGTTGGCGACGCAGTTTATTGCCGCGATTGCCCGGCTCTATGCCGTGGAGGTGAAGGCCAAGGGCAAAGCAGTGGCCGAACGGGCTCAATTACGCGAGGCAGCGAGCCGTCCCGTCCTGGCGGAAATTCAGCACATGCTGGTAACGCATCGGCACAGCGTGACGCCGGGCAGTTTGTTGGGCAAGGCACTGCATTATCTCGAAGCACAATGGCCGAAGCTGATCCGCTATGTCGAGAACGGCGCTTGGCCCATCGACAACAATCTGTGCGAGAACGCGATCCGACCGTTCGTCGTGGGCCGACGTAATTGGCTCTTCGCCGACACGGTGGCCGGCGCCAATGGCAGTGCGAATATCTATTCGCTGATCGAGACCTGCAAGGCCAATGGGGTGGATACCTATCGGTATTTGGTCGCCTTGTTCAAAGCCTTGCCTTTGGCAAAAACAGCAGACGATTACGAACAACTCTTGCCTTGGCATCTGACCTTGGGCGATTGAGCTGAACCTGATCTGTCCGTTACACCAATTCGTCTGCTGATGGGAGGGCGCGGTTTATTGAGCGCTTACTAATCGACAAACAGTTTCTCGCCAGGCGCATGCGTCTGGCGCAGGCTGACCGACAAGCGGCCAGCCCAGGCCCGGTAATGGTCGCAGAATGCTGCACTGAAAGCCGGTGGGGTGCTCGCCCTTGTACTCCTGCCAGAGCAGGTCGAGTGTCACGCCTTTCCTGCGCAGTTCCCGATGCACACCGGCCCAGTCAGGCTCTGGTCGCAGCGTCTTCGATGGCGCCGACGATGGGTAGAGCAGCATTTCGACCTCGGCTTCAGACAGGCCGGTCGGCAACGGGTAGCTCAATCCGGCCAGCTTCGCCCGACGGAGAATCTCCCCTACCGTCGTCGGCGAGGCGATGATTGCCCGGGCAATCTCGCGGTGGCTGCGACCGTCCGAAACGGACAGCCGTAAAACTTCAAAAATATTGCGCATAGATAACCTGCTATAGGCCATGTGGTCCTCAGCAAATTTGCCGAGGGTGCCAAGGTTATCCCGCGTGCTACGTTATGACTTTGGGCTGTCCAGCTTGTGCTGGAATCAGTCTCCAACTTGCCTCGGAATCAGTGTCCAGGTTCCGTCAGAATTGACGTCCAGTTTGGGTCGGAATTCGCACCAAGCGGAAAAATCACCGCCTTAGTGGCAGGTTTCTTCGTCGTCGTCCGGATTATGGACGTGGCCGTGTTCGATCTCTTCAGCACTAGCCGGGCGCACTGCCGTCACCGTACAGGTGAATACCAGAGCCATGCCAGCCAGCGGGTGATTGCCATCAAGGACGACCTTGTCATCGGCGATATCGGTCACGCGGTAGATAACGAAGTCTTCGTCATCGCCCTCTTCCGGGCCACCTTCGAATTGCATACCGACCTGTAGTTCCTTGGGGAAATCCTTGCGCGGCTCGATCTGGACCATTTCAGCATCGTAGTCGCCAAAAGCCTCATCCGGCTGCAGTTTGACGTTGACCGACTCACCGATTGATTTGCCTTGTACGGCCTCTTCGATTTTTGGAAAGATATCGTCATAACCGCCGTGCAAATAGATCAGCGGCTCGCGACCTTCGTCGACAACTTCGCCATCCGGATCGGTCACGTGATAATCGAGGGTAACAACCGTATTTCTGGCAACCAGCATGTTCATGAATTCAGTTCCTTGACGAGGCGTAGCACATCCAGTGCGTGGCCCTTGTAATTAACGTTGTAGAGCGCGTGGCGAATAATACCGCTGCGATCAATAATAAAACTGGATCGGACAATACCGAATTTCTTATGGCCGTCCACTTCTTTGGACTGCCAAACCCCGTACTGCTTGCAAACCTTGCCGTCAGTATCCGATAACAGCGACAGGCCGATGCCTTCCTTGTCACGAAACTCTGCATGTTTCATGCAGTCATCGCGGCTGATACCGAATAAAAGGCAATCGTATTTGTTGAACTCCCCTTCGTGGTCAGAAAAATCAGTCGCTTCCTTCGTACAACCGGGGGTGCCATCTCTGCCATAAAAAAACAGGACAATACGCTTTTTGCCCAGACAGTCAGCCAGATCGATAGTCTCCATATCGGCATCGGGCAACGAAAACGTCGGGGCATTCTCGCCAACCTTGAGCAGCATGTTGTTCTCCTTGAGCGCTCTACGTGGGGGACTGCTGAGAACGATTCTAGCGGAGGCACATAAGGATGACTACTGCGGTCGACGCCTTTATTTTGCTTATTTCCCGGGAACCTTTTCCGGTATTTGCACGAAATGCTCGTCCTGCCTGACCATGCCCAACTCAAAACGGGCACGCTCCTCAATGGCATCGTAACCCTGTTTCAGATCACGGACTTCAGCATCGAGGCCCGCATTCCTGATTTCCAGTTTCTTGGTTACTTCTTTCTGTTGCTGCAATTGACGGTCGTACTCCCAAACCTTTAACCAGCCCCCTTTACCCACCCAAAGTGGGTACTGGAGCAGGCCGATGGCTGCGAGAAGGCCGACCGTCAGCCAACGCATAAACGTTAGCGCAGGTTGTAGAAAGTTTCGCGACCGGGGTAGGAAGCGGTATCGCCGAGATCTTCTTCAATCCGCAGCAATTGGTTGTACTTGGAGATACGGTCGGAGCGGGATAGCGAACCGGTCTTGATCTGGCCAGCATTGAGGCCAACGGCGATGTCGGCGATGGTGCTGTCTTCGGTTTCACCGGAGCGATGTGAAATCACGGCGGTGTAGCCAGCACGCTTGGCCATTTCAACAGCAGCGAAAGTTTCGGACAAGGTACCGATCTGGTTGATCTTGATCAGGATCGAATTACCGATACCCTGCTTGATACCTTCCTTGAAAATTTTGGTATTGGTCACAAAGACATCATCGCCCACGATCTGCACGGTCTTGCCAAGGCGATCGGTCAGCAGCTTCCAGCCATCCCAGTCGCCTTCGGCCATGCCGTCTTCGATCGAAACGATCGGGAACTGGTCAGCCAGATTAGCCAGATAGTCGGTGAATTGAGCCGAAGTCAGTTGCAGACCTTCGCCAGCCAGATGGTACTTGCCATCCTTGTAAAATTCGGAAGCGGCGCAGTCGAGGGCGAGCAGTACATCCTGACCCGGCACGTAACCAGCAGCCTCAATCGCCTGCATGATAATTTGCAAGGCATCGGCATGGCTGGCCAGATTCGGCGCAAAACCGCCTTCGTCGCCCACGGCGGTGGAGTGACCTTTCTTGTCCAGCAGCTTCTTCAGCGAGTGGAAAATTTCGGCACCGCAACGCAGGGCTTCACGGAAACTGGTGGCGCCTACCGGCATCACCATGAATTCCTGAATATCCAGGCTGTTGTTGGCGTGTTCGCCGCCATTGATGATGTTCATCATCGGTACCGGCATCTGCATCGGGCTCATGCCACCGAAGTAGCGGTAGAGCGGCAAGCCGGACTCTTCGGCAGCAGCTTTGGCCACCGCCATCGAGACGGCCAGGATGGCATTGGCGCCAAGGCGCGATTTGTTTTCGGTACCGTCAAGTTCGATCATGGTCTGATCGATGAACGCCTGTTCCTGAGCATCGAGGCCGATGATGGCTTCGGAAATTTCAGTGTTGATGTTCTCAACGGCCTGCAACACGCCTTTACCGAGGTAGCGGCTGGCATCGCCGTCGCGCAGTTCGATGGCTTCGCGGGAACCCGTCGAAGCACCAGATGGAACAGCCGCACGGCCCATGACGCCACTTTCCAGCAGCACATCAGCTTCAACGGTGGGATTGCCGCGGGAATCAAGAATCTCGCGGGCAACAACATCAACGATGGAACTCATATTTCTTCCTTATTATCAAAAGGTTGAATAACTTGTTTAAGGTAAAAAACGGTTTCTGCCAGCAGCAGAATATTCACTTTAATTCTTCGAAACCTGCCGCCTTGACTGCCCGGTCTAGCGCAACAAGCGTCGTTAGCAGTGACTCCATGCGATCGAGGTGCCAACTATTCGGGCCATCCGACCAGGCTTTTTCCGGGCAAGGATGGGTTTCCATGAACAAGCCGGAAATACCGACCGCCACCGCAGCCCGTGCCAAAACCGGCACAAATTCGCGTTGACCGCCGGAAGTGCTGCCCTGCCCGCCCGGCAACTGCACGCTGTGGGTTGCATCGAAAACCACCGGGCAACCGGTTTCACGCATGATCGCCAAACTGCGCATATCGGAGACCAGATTGTTGTAGCCGAAAGTGGCGCCGCGTTCACAAACCATGATGTTGTCGGCGCCGTTATTCACTTCACGGGCTTTATCGACCACATTTTTCATATCCCCAGGTGCCAGAAACTGGCCCTTCTTGATATTGACCGGCTTGCCGCAGGACGCGACAGCATGGATGAAATCCGTCTGGCGACACAGGAAGGCGGGTGTTTGCAGCACGTCAACCGTCGCGGCAACCACGGCAATATCCTCAATACTGTGCACGTCGGTCAAGACTGGCACACCGATCTGACGCTTCACTTCGGAAAAAATCCGCATCCCTTCGTCCAGACCCAGACCGCGCACCGATTTGCCGGAGCTGCGATTGGCCTTGTCGTAGGAAGCCTTGAAAATGTACGGAATACCGAGTCGACCGCAGATTTCCTTCATGCGGCCGGCAACATCGATGCAAAGTTGCTCGGACTCAGCCGTGCACGGGCCGGCGATCAGGAAAAAAGGCTGGTCAAGGCCAGCCTCAAAGCCACAGAGTTTCATTTGCCTTTGGCCTGTTCTTTAGCCTGCTGACTCGCCAGCGCCGCCTTCATATAGGAAATGAAAAGTGGGTGGCCCTGACGCGGGTTGGAGGTGAATTCCGGATGGAACTGGCAACCGACAAACCACGGGTGAACAGCAGCAGGCAATTCAACCATTTCGCAAAGATCGGTCCCCGGCGCCCGGCCGGAAACGATCAGACCTTTTTCTTCGAGTTGGGCCAGCAGCGTGTTATTGACTTCATAGCGATGGCGATGGCGCTCGGTCACTTCGGGGGCACCGTAAATTTCACGGGCCAGCGAGCCTTCGGCCAATTTGCAGACTTGTCCGCCCAAACGCATGGTGCCGCCAAGCTCGGAATCCTCGCCGCGTTTCTCGACCTTACCGGAGGCATCGAGCCACTCGGTAATCAGGCCAATGACCGGAAATGGCGTGTCCTGCACAAATTCAGTGGAATGCGCTCCAGCCATGCCGGCGACATCACGGGCAAATTCAACGACCGCCAGTTGCATGCCAAGACAGATACCGAGATAAGGAATCTTGTTTTCGCGGGCATAGCGAATAGCGGCAATTTTGCCTTCCGTACCACGTCGACCGAAGCCGCCGGGCACTAGAATGGCATCGACGCCCGTCAAGGCACCGCAACCATCCTTCTCGATATTTTCGGAATCGAGGTATTCGATCGTGACTTCGCTACGGGTGTGAATCCCGGCGTGCTTGATCGCTTCGATCAGGGATTTGTAGGACTCAGTCAGATCAACATACTTGCCGACAAAGGCAACTCTGACCCGATGCAGTGGGTGCTCGAGCGCATCAATCAGTTTTTTCCAGATCGACAGATCTGCCGCCTTGGCCAGGATACCCAATTTGTGACAGACGATTTCGTCGAGCATCTGCTCGTGCAGCATGCCGGGAATCTTGTAGATGGAATCGGCATCCAGACATTCGATGACCGCTTCCGGCATCACATTACAGAACAGCGCAATCTTGCGGCGCTCTTCAACAGGGATAGAACGATCAGCACGGCAGAGCAGAATATCCGGCTGAATACCGATTTGACGCAGTTCCTTGACGGAGTGCTGGGTCGGTTTGGTTTTCAGTTCGCCGGCGGTGGGAATGTAGGGCAACAACGTCAGGTGCATATAGCAGACGCTGTTTCGGCCTTCCTGAAGGCCCATCTGGCGAATGGCTTCGAGGAATGGTAGCGACTCGATGTCGCCAACCGTGCCACCGACTTCGACAATCGCCACGTCGGCGCCTTCAGCGCCGGCCTTGATCTTGTCCTTGATTTCGTCGGTGATGTGCGGAATGACCTGCACGGTCTTGCCGAGGTACTCGCCACGGCGCTCTTTTTTGAGCACGGTGTCGTAAACCTGGCCGGTCGTGAAGTTGTTGCGCCTGGCCATTTTGGCGCTGGTGAAGCGCTCATAGTGACCGAGATCCAGATCGGTCTCGGCACCGTCCTCAGTGACGAAAACTTCGCCGTGCTGGAAAGGACTCATCGTGCCGGGGTCGACGTTGATGTAGGGGTCGAGCTTGAGGTGGGTGACTTTAATGCCGCGGGATTCCAGAATGGCCCCGAGCGACGCGGCTGCGATGCCTTTGCCCAATGAGGACACGACACCGCCTGTAACGAAAACGAATTTGGTCATGGAAAGACAGGCTGCGGGAAAGCCGAATCATAGCCGAAAGGGGCAAAATACCCAAGTTTTCCGACAAACATGAACATTCCAAACGCGTTTTATCTGAATATCCTCTGCCATGCGGGATTTGCTAAAATTCGGGACTAACCAGCCCGCAGAAACTCGCTTGAAAACCGTTCTCGTCATCAATTATTCGCAAACAGGGCAGTTGGCCGAGATCACTGAACAGGTGATTTCACCCCTGCGTGCAGCGGGACATCAGGTACATCTGGAAACGCTGGTGCCGGAAACGCCCTTTCCCTGGCCGTGGCCGATGGTCGATTTTATCGACGCCTTTCCCGAATGCGTGCAACTCGATCCGCCGCCGCTAAAGCCGTTGAGCATCCCTGCTGACCGCCAGTTCGACCTGGTCATTCTGACTTATCAGGTCTGGTATCTGGCCCCGGCTCTACCGATGACGGCCTTTCTCAAAAGTCCAGCTGGTCGGCAGCTGCTCAAGGACAAACCGGTCGTCACGCTGGTCGCCTGCCGCAACATGTGGCTTTCGGCGCAGGAGACAATGCGGCGGCTGATCGCCGAAGCCGGCGGCCAATTGCGCGACCATCTGGCCTTTACCGATCAGGGGCACGCGCTGGCTACCTTCATCACCACGCCGCGCTGGGTGCTGACCGGGCGACGCGACCGTTTTCTCGGTCTGCCACCGGCTGGGGTCGCACCTGAGGAAATTCGCCAGGCCAGCCGTTTTGGCCGGGCGCTGGCCGACGCGCTTGATCGAGACCACGAAAAATCCGGCGAACCGATGCTGGCCGGACTGCGCGCCGCCACGGTCAATCCTCGTCTCGCGCTGAGCGAACGGGCCGGGCATCGGGCTTTTCGCGTCTGGTCGAAGCTCATCCGCGCCTTTGGCAAACGTGGTCAATGGCGGCGGCGGCCGATCCTGCTGGTTTTTGTCATATATCTGATTACGCTGATCGTGACGGTCGTTCCGTTAAGCCTGTTGGTACAATGGTTATTTGCTCCCCTGCTCAAACCGCGACTCGACCGGTTACGCGCCGAGCTTGAACAGCCTTCCGGCTCGCAGGAATTCAACTTACAAAAATATGACCAGTAGCGGCAAGGCATACATCACCGGGACTTCGGCGTTTCTGCCCAATGCGCCGGTGGACAACGAAGCCATCGAAAACGTCCTCGGCATGATCGCCGGCAAGCCTTCGCGCGCCCGTCGCGTCGTGCTGCGCAATAACGGCATTCGCGAGCGTTACTACGCGCTTGATCCAGCAACCGGCCAAACCACCCACACCAATGCCCAACTGACCGCCGAAGCCATTCGCGGCCTGGGTGAGAATCAAGATATCGACTGTCTGGTGACCGGCACTTCCACGCCGGATCAACTGATGCCCAATCACGGCGTCATGGTCCATGGCGAACTGGGCATTCCGGCCTGCGAAGTCGTGTCGACCGCAGGCATCTGCGTCGCCGGGGTGACCGCCCTCAAATATGCCTACATGGCAGTGTGCTGCGGCTCGGCGAAAACTGCCGTCGCGACGGGTTCGGAACTCGTCTCGCCGCTGCTGCAGGCGCGCAATTTCGCGGCCGAATCCGAACATCGTGTAGCCGAACTGGAAGCCAATCCGGAAATTGCCTTCGAAAAGGACTTTCTGCGCTGGATGCTCTCCGACGGTGCCGGCGCCTTTCTTCTGCAGGATGCGCCGCGCCGTGCAGGCTTGTCGTTACGTATCGACTGGATCGATATTCTCTCGCAGGCCGACAGCATGGAAGTCTGCATGCTCGCCGGCGGCGAAAAGCAGGCGGATGGTTCGTTGAAAGGCTGGCAGGCTTTCCCGCCCTCGGAATGGGCCAGCCGCTCAGTCTTTGCCATCAAGCAGGACGTCCGTTTACTCAACGAAAACGTCGCTTATCAAACGGTCGGCAAATCGCTGATAAAGGCGATGGCGACGCGCGGTTTGAGGCCGGACGCGGTGGACTGGTTTCTGCCGCACATGTCCTCCGAATACTTCCGGGTGCCCACGGCGGATTGCATGGCATCGGTCGGCTTCCCGGTGGCGCAGGAAAAATGGTTCACCAATCTGCACTCCAAAGGCAACACCGGCTCGGCGTCGATCTACATCATGATTGACGAATTGCTGAAGAGTGGTCGCCTCAAGTCCGGCGACCGCCTGCTCTGCTTCATCCCGGAAAGCGGCCGCTTCACCGGCTCGCTGATGCACCTGACGGCGGTCGACCATGCTGGCGAGTGACGTTCCGCAGGAAGGCAACACCACCCTCGGCGGCCACCGCAAGGCGCTTTATGCGCGCGGCGCCGATGGCAAGCTGCAGATCGTTCAGTCCGCCGGCTGGGAAGTTGAGGAAATCGTCACCCGCCAGGCGGTCGATGATCTCAATCGGCTGGCCGAAGAGGCTCGCCTGCGGGTCAATTCCGGGCTGACTTCGGCGCTTGAATACCACATGCACAAGGCGCGGATGGATGTGCCTTTGCTGGCCCAAACCACCGGCCTCTGGCAATGGCGCATCCGTCGCCATTTCCGCCCCGCCGTTTTCGCCTCACTATCGACCGCCCTGCGCCGACGCTACGCCGACGCCATGGGCCTGACGGTCGACCAGCTCAACAAGGCCGAATGATGGCATTCCAGCACAGCCATGCTTCTCATTGCGAAAGCGGCGTCATGTCCGCCATCCTGCGCCATCACGGCTTGCCGATTTCGGAGCCGATGGCTTTCGGGCTGTCGTCGGCGATGTCCTTCGCCTACATCCCCATCGTCAAAATCAACGGATTGCCGCTGGTGGCTTACCGCATGCCGCCCAAAGCCATCATCAAGGGCCTGCAAAAGCCGCTTGGTTTGAAGATGCGCTTCGAAACCTTCCGCAACCCGGATGCCGGTACCCGGCGGCTTGACGAACTACTGGCTGCGGGCGAAGTGGTCGGCATGCAAACCTCAGTGTTCTGGCTGCCCTACATGCCGGCAGACCTGCGCTTTCACTTCAATGCCCACAACGTGCTGGCCTTTGGTCGGGATACGAGCAGCGGCGAATACCAGCTCTCCGACCCGGTGTTTGAAACGCCGGTCAGTTGCGCGCCGGAAGCCTTGCAGAAGGCACGTTTTGCCAAGGGTGTGCTGGCTCCGAAAGGGCTGCTTTATTACGCTACCGGCAAACCGTCGACGCCGGATTGGGCGGCGGTCATTCCGAAGGCGCTGAAGAAAACCACGCGCATCATGCTCGACGCGCCGCTGCCGATCATCGGCGTGCGCGGCATCCGCCGGTTGGCCAATGCGGTTGAAGGTCTGGCGACGAAAAAAGATCCGGCGCAGGCCAAGATGTTCATCGGCCAGGTCGTCCGGATGCAGGAAGAAATCGGCACTGGTGGCGGCGGTTTCCGTTTCATTTACGCCTCTTTTTTGCAGGAAGCGGCGGAACTGCTTGCCCGGCCAAGCCTGAATGAACTGGCCGAAACGCTGGTCGACATCGGTGACGAATGGCGCGAATTTGCCCTCTCGGCTGCCCGCATGATCCGCGACCGCGAAGCACTCGCCACGCCCAAGCTGGCTGACAAACTGCGCCTGATCGCCGACCGCGAGCAGGCGTTTTTCCGCGACCTGCGCCGCGCCGCCTGATGCTGCAAATCGATGGCGTTTCGTACCGCTATCGGGCCGCCAGCAGCCCGGCGCTGCAAGACGTTTCACTGAACATTCCGGCCAATGGCGTTTACGGCCTGCTCGGCCCGAACGGCGCCGGCAAGACGACTTTGATTTCTCTGCTCGCCGGGCTGTTGACCGCAGCCATCGGGCGGATTTCGTTGAATGGCCAGCCGTTGGCCGCCATCCGCGCCGCCAACCCGCGCGCCATTGCCTTGGTGCCGCAGGATTACGCTTTTTACCCGATGCTCAGCGTCAGCGAAAACCTGCGTTTTTTTGGCGGTGTGCTCGGTCTGCAAGGGGCTGAACTCAAAACGCAGATTGAAGCCGCGACTGCCTTCGCCCGCCTCGAACAGGTTGTCGGCAAGCGGGCCGAACAATTGTCCGGCGGCCTGCGCCGGCGCCTGAATCTGGCCATCGGCCTGCTCGGCCAGCCGCAACTGTTGCTGCTGGATGAACCGACCGTCGGCGTCGACCCGCAATCGCGCCACTTCCTGCTCGACGCCATCGCCGCCCTGCCCGCCGCCGGCACCACGGTGATCTACACCAGTCATTACATGGAAGAAGTCGAGGCGATCTGCCAGAAGATCGCCATCATCGATCAGGGACAGGTGCTCACCGAAGGCACGCTGGACAATATCCTGCACAGTCAGGAATCTTCGCTCGAACTGCATCTTGCTCAAGCACTGCCGGACTCCATCGCGACGCTTTACGCCGCAAGCACCGAAGGCGAATGCAAATATCGCCTGAAATTGCCGTCGACCGCAGCACTGCCCCGCCTGCTCGACGAATTGGCTGCGGCCGGTTGCAGCGTGCGCGACCTGAGCCTCGGCCAGCACAATCTGGAACAGGTTTTCATGCAACTGACCAAACGCTCGCTGCGGGACTGAACCATGTCACCCCGCCTGCTCGCCCTCTGGCTCAAGGAAACCATCGCTCTGCTGCGCGACCGGCACGGCCTGCTCGCGTTGTTCATCATGCCGACGCTGTTCATCCTGATCATGACCATGGCGCTGCGCGATGCCTTCACGCCGGGCGCCAGCATCGATGCCGCTTATGTCGTGGTCGACCTTGATCAAAGCGCCCATTCCCAAAGTCTGATCAAGCGCCTGGACAAGGCAGCCGCCTTCCATCGCCATCAATTCAACAACGATCCCGAAGCCGCCCGCCAAGGCATTCTCAGCGGCCAGCACGCCCTGGCGCTGATCCTGCCAAAAGGCTTCGGCGAACGCCTGCTCACCCCCGCCGGGGCCGATGGCCAGCCGACCGCGCCGCTGCAACTACTGGTCGATCCAACCCTCAGCCCAGCCCTGCAACTCGCCTTCCGCAATCAAGTCATGGCGGCGCTCGGTGCACTGCGGGCCGACGAACTGACGCAACGCGCCGGCAAACTGTTCGGCCTGCCCACCGCCCCCGGCATTACGGAAAAGGAATGGCCCGACGAAATCCGCAGCATCGCTGTCCGCAAGGACAGCGATGAGCGCAGCGCCAAACTGCCCTCCTCGGTGCAGCAAAACGTCCCGGCCTGGCTGATCTTCGCGATGTTCTTCGTGGTCATTCCGGTTTCGTCGATTTTCATCATCGAGCGCCAGCAAGGCACCCTGCAACGCCTGCGCGCCATGGGCGTGCCGTTCCGGCTGATCCTCGCCGGCAAGCTTCTGCCCTTCTTCGTCCTCAATCAAATTCAGGCCGTCGGCATGGTGCTGGTCGGCATGTTTGTCGTCCCGCTCTTCGGTGGCGAAGCGCTGGAAATGCCGGCCAGCCTGCCGCTGCTTTTCAACTGGTGGGCCGTTGCCGCCGCCGTCAGTCTGGCTGCCGTGGCCTGGGCGCTGCTCATCGCCAGCCTTGCCAAGACCTCGGAACAGGCGACCATCCTCGGCGGGGTCGGCAACGTCCTGATGGGCGCCATCGGCGGCATCATGGTCCCCAAATTCGTCATGCCGGCGGTCATGCAAAAACTCGCCGCCCTCTCGCCGATGGCCTGGGGGCTGGAAGGCTTTCATAGCGTGATGCTGCGCCATGGCAGTTTTGCCGACATTCTGCCCAGCCTGCTGCAACTGCTGACTTTTGCCGCCATTTCGCTCACCCTGGCCATCTGGCTCAATCACCGCGCCCTCACTGCCCGCTCATGAACGCTGACCTCCGCCTCGAACTGAAAACCTTGATTATCGAAGCCTGCGACAAGGATTGCGAACCGGCGAGCATCGGCGACGACGAACTGCTGTTCGGCCCGGAAGCGCCGCTGCAACTCGACTCGCTCGACGCCCTGCAAGTCTCGATGGCGATCAAGAAAAAATACGGCCTGCGCCTGCCGGACAGCAAGGAAACTCGTCGCGTGCTTTCGAGTGTGGCCAACATGAGCGAACACCTAGCGGCCTGGCTCGCCCAGCAGGCATGACGCGGCCCGTATACATTGCCAGCAGCGGCCTGATTTGCGCCCGCGGCGACTCGCCGGCCAAGGTCAGCCAGGCGCTGTGGGCCGGCGAATGCACCAGCGGCAAACGCCAGCTTGGCGAGCGGGAGTTTCCCTATTTCAGCCTGCCGCTGAGCGAAGCCGACTGGCTGACCCGCGCCGAACAGGCCGTAACCCACGTGGCCGCCCAGCTCGGCCCGCGGGATGCCGAGACACCATTGTTCCTCGCCTCATCCTCCTTCCAGATCGGGCATTTTGAGGAACAAGGCGCGCCGTTTGAACTCCCCATCGCCACCGCGTCGTTCAGCCGGCGCATCGCCGAATGGATGCATCTAAGCGGCCCGCGTTACAGCTTTTCCAACGCCTGCACTTCCGGCTTTTCCGCCATCGACGCCGCCCGCAGCCTGATCGCCGCCGGCCAGCTCGACGAAGCCATCGTCGTCGGTATCGAACTCGCCAACCGCAGCACACTGGCCGGTTTCGCGGCCATGGAACTGCTCTCGCGCACCCACTGCCAGCCCTTCGATGCCAAACGGGATGGCCTGGTCCTCGGCGAAGCGGTCGCCGCCGTGCGCCTCTCGGCCAAACCTGCCACCTGGCGCATCACCGGCCTGTGCACCGGCCTTGATGCCTATTCCACCACCGGACCCGATCCGCAAGGCGGCCCCATTGCGAAAGTTGCGGTCGACTGCCTAAAAGAGGCAAAAATCAATCCGGCCGATATCGAACTGGTCAAACTGCAAGCCGCCGGCTCGCCCGGCACCGATCTCGCCGAAGCCAACGCGCTGCGCCAGATTTTCGGCAACACCCTGCCGCCGCTGCTCTCGCTGAAACCCTACCTCGGCCACACGCTGGGCGCCAGCGGCATCGCCGAACTGGTCACGCTGCTCGCCTGCCTGACGTTGGACCAGATTCCCACCACGGCAGGATTCAAAAAAGTCGATCCCGAAATTGCGCTATTTCCGATGGTCGACCGCAGCAATGCCCACATTCAGCGGGCGCTACTCAATCTGATCGGTTTCGGCGGCGGCCTCGCCAGCATGATCATTGAGCGCCGCACATGATTTTTCTCAACGCCGTTCTCAGCCAGCAGCACGCCCCGGAAAAACTGCCGGCCGCCGTTCGCGCCGCTCTCGGCAAACCCCTGCGCCGTGCTGCCACGCTGACGCAACTGGCACTAGTCGGCGCGCTCGCCTGTTTGCCCAAAGAACGCCGCCACCTGCCCACGGCCCTGCTCTGGCAATCAACCAGCGGCCCGCGCCTGGAAACCCTGACCCTGCTCGAAGAAGTCTGCCACGGTTCGGCCGAGCCCATGCCCTACGACTTTCTCGCCAGCCAGCCCGCCATCGCCGCCGCGCAGATTCAGCCGTTTTTACCCGGCCTGCAATCGGCCACCCATTTCCCGCTCGATACCGAAAACGAGGCGAACTGGTCACTGCTCCTGACGCTGGCCAGCAACTGGCTGAATGAAGGCCGTTACGCCCAGGTGCTCTGCGCCCATCTCGACAGCTGGGCCGAATCAACGAGTGCTCACTGGCTCGCCCTCGGCAGCACAGCCCTTGAAAATGCGCCGGCCAACCTCCACATAAGAACGATGAATTATTCGGCTGCGCTGCCCGACACCCCGGACTTTCCCGCCGCGCTCGCCCACTGGCTGACGCAACCCTCCAGCCGGCTGCTGCATCTGCAATCGTCCGCCACGCCACGGCTGGCAGTAGAATTCGCCCAAATCTAACTATTACAGGCCCTCACCATGTCCCAATTTTCCTTTGATGTTTCCCTTGAAGAGTTTGAAGCCAAGGTCATCGTGCCCTCGCAAGATGTGCCAATCGTGGTCGACTTCTGGGCGCCGTGGTGCGAGCCATGCAAGGTCTTGAAGCCGTTGCTGGAAAAGCTGGCTGAGGAATACGCCGGCCGTTTCCTGCTCGCCATGGTCAACGCCGACGAAAATCCGGAAATCTCCCAGCACTTCGGCGTCCGCAGCATTCCGTCGGTCAAGGTGCTTTTCCAGGGCCAGCTGGTTGATGAATTCACCGGCGCCCTGCCGGAAAGTGAAATCCGCGCCTTCCTCGACCGCTTTGCGCTGCCGCCTGCCGTCGGCGGCAACCTGCGCGAAGAGGCCGCTGCACTGCTCGCCGCCGGTCAGCTTGAAGAAGCGCTGGCCAAGCTGGTTGAAGCCAGCCGCGCCAAGCCGGAAGATCAAGCCGTCCAACTCGATGCCGTCGACGTCCTGATGCAACTCGGCCGTAACGACGAAGCACAACAACTACTTAGCGGTGAATACCTTCAGGAAGCCGACCGCGCCAACGCCCTGCGTGCCCGTCTGGCGCTGGCCGCCGGCGCTGCCGACACCGGTGAAATCGAAGCCCGGCTGGCCGCCAACCCGGCCGACCATGCCGCCCGCATCGCACTTTCCCACGCCTACGCGGCACAAAGCCGCTTCCGTGAAGCCATGGAAGCCGCGTTGGAAGTTGTCGTTCGCGACCGCACCTTCGACGAAGGTAAAGGCCGCACCACACTGCTCAAGCTGTTTGAAGCACTCGCTGGCAGCGATCAATACGACGACCTGATCCGCGAATTCCGCCGCAAGCTTTCGGCGGCGCTGAACTGACTCGGCATTTCTGGAAATAGTTTTGATCGGTCATTCCCGCGCAGGCGGGACGGCCACCCCCCCCCCCCCTACTGTCCGGGATATTTTCAGATGAAGCCTGAAGGCGTGCGGCATCTGGTTGAAAGGGGTAAACCCTGAGCGCCAACTCAACAACCGGATGCCGCAACATGTTCAGGATAAGCCGAATGCAGGAAATATTGAAGGGACTGCCCGAGGTGCGTTTGATCGTCTGGTATCGAACACCAGGCCGACAAACACAGCAAAGGCTTTGGCTGCTGGGACCAACTGGTGGCAATGCTCTACGGCCATCTCAGTGGCGCCGAGAGTCTTCGTCAGCTCGAAGCGGGCTTCACAGCCAAAGCAACCATCACTATCATCTGGGTACCGGCCCCGTCCGCCGTTCGACGCTAGCCGAAGCCAATGGCCGCCGCGGGGCAGTGGTCTTTGAGCAGGCGGCCCGCCTGCTGATGGGGCAGGCCAGCCGCCAGTTGCCCGGGAAGCCAGGAGCTGCTGTATCTGCTCGATTCCACATCGATCACCCTGAAGGGGCCGGGGTTCGATGCCTGGACGCGGGCAACAGCACGCGCAATACCCAGGCATCAAGTTGCATCTGCTGTATGCCGCCCATGAACAAATCCCCGCAGCACAGCTTCACTGCCGCCACGTCAATGACGTTTCGGAAGGTATCAAGCTACCGATTGAGCGTGGTGCCACTTCCGTCTTTGACAAGGGTTACTGCGACTACAACTGGTGGGCCAACATTGATGCCCAGCATGCTCGCTTCGTCACCCGCTTCAAATACAACGCTGCCCTGCGCGTTGACACCTCAGGCCCATCGCTGCGGCAGATCGCGACACGATTCTGGAAGATCAGATCGTGCGCTTCGCCTACGACATCAGGGCGGTGGCAGGCGCAATCGCTACGAGAAGCCACTCCGGCGCATCGTCGTCGCTCGGCCTGACAAGGGCGCCCTTGATCCTCGCGACCAAGACCTGACACCCGGCTGGTCATCGCCCAGCACTACAAGGATCCTGGCAGATCGAGTTGTTCTTCAAATGGATCAAGCAGCACCTGAAGATCAAACGTTTCCTCGGACGCAGCGAGAACGCCGCGCATCCAGATCTGCACTCATCAGCTACCTCCTGCTGGCCCTCTACAAGAAGGCGCACGCCTTCACCGGCAGTTGTGGATGCTCCTGCAACAGCGCGCTTCACTGTTCCAACGCCCTCTCGAAGTTGCACGCGACCAGAGACGACGAGAACAACGCCTCGCTTTCTCAACGACAGCCCGGATGTTCGCATGAATTTATTCCGGACAGTAGTGCGCCTTCGCGGGGATGACTATTCTTTACCCTTCGATGCAATCCCGCAGGTCGCTTTGAACCCTCGGCTTAATGCGAGGGCATCACCAGCGGCGCGATGAACAACCAGAGCGCCGTCACCAGCAGCATCCAGGCAAACGCGGCGCGCATGCGTTTTTCCGGCAGCCGATGAGCCAATGCAACACCGGCCGAAACGGTGAATAAACCACCGACCGCCATCGGCAAACCCATCGACCAATCCACCCGCTCGGCAGCCGCGTAAGTCAGCAAGGCCACCACCGAACTCGGCGCCACCAGCGCCAGAGAAAGGCTCTGCGCCACGGTCTGCCGCTGACCCAGCCAGCCGGTCAATAACGGCGTTGCCACCAAACCGCCACCGATACCGAGCAGCCCCATGCTGCTGCCTCCTGCCATGCCGACCAGCGGCAAAGCTCGCGTATTCAAGGGCTGCTCGCCCGCCTCAGCGTGGCCACGACGGCGAATCAACAAGCGCAAGGCGACCATGGCGATCGAGACACTGAACAGCCAGCGCAAAATCTGAGGATCGAGCCGGGTCGCAAAGTGCGCCACCACCCAGGTCATCAGCGTGCCAGAAACCCCAATCAGCAAGGCATTGCGCAGCGGCAGCGGATGCCGCTGGCTGTAACGCCACCAGCCAATCAGCAGATTCGGCACCATCAAAACGAGGGCGGTGCCCTGCGCCAAAGGCTGCTCCATACCGAAGCCGAGCACCAGCAAAGGAATGGCAATAATGCCGCCACCGATACCGAACAAGCCGCCGAAGAAACCGAGGCCGGCGCCAAGCGCCAAAGTCATCAGAAGTTCGTTGAGAGGGAGAAAATGCATAGTGCTACGGTCAACCGGGAAAAACTCATGATATTCAATCCACCGAAAGCTGCAATAGCTGAGCAATCAATTCATTATTAACCTGAACACAACAATGGCCGACACCACCGATCTCGGATTTTTCAGTCTGCTGGCCCGCCAGCCCAGCCTCGCTGCCGCTGCCCAAGCGCTGGGCGTCACCCCACCCGCCGTCAGCCGTCGCCTGGCCGCGCTGGAAGCACGCCTCGGCGTTCGTTTGCTCAACCGCACCACGCGCCGCCTGAGCCTGACGCCGGAAGGCGAACGCTATCTCGAAGATGGCGAGCAGATTCTGCGCGACATCGAAAGCCTCGAACACTCGCTCTCGGCCAGCCGCGAAACGCCACGCGGCCTGCTCCGTATCAATGCCACCTTCGGCTTTGGCCGCCGGCATCTGGCACCGCTGATTTCCGAATTTGCCAAGACCTGGCCCGAGGTTGAAATCGTCCTCCAGCTCACCGACCGCCCGCTTGACCTGACCGAACACGCCATGGACATCGGCATCCGCTTCGGCGCCCCGCCCGATGCCCGCATACTCGCCCGCAAAATCGCCGTCAACCGCCGCCTGCTTTGCGCCGCCCCCGCTTACCTGGCGGCAAACGGCAGCCCCGCCACGCCGCGCGATCTGCAGTCACATGCCTGCATCGTCATCCGCGAAAACAACGCTGCCTTCAACAACTGGCAACTCTCGGACGGCAAGCAACAAACCATGGTCAAGGTCCGCGGCCCGCTCAGCGCCAACCACGGCGAAATCGCCGTCGACTGGGCGCTGGCCGGCCACGGCATCGTGCTGCGTTCGGAATGGGATGTCGCCGGCTACCTGCGCAGCGGTGAGCTGGTCCGCCTGCTCGAACCCTGGCTGGGCAGTTCGGCCGACATCCACGCCGTCTACCCGCAACGCCACCATCTGTCCGCCACGGTTCGGGTATTTCTCGACTTTCTCACCGAGCGCTTCGCCGATTACCGGGGCGCCACCGAAAGCAAGCGGGGGGCGTGGTGATCAAGCCAATTCCCGATTCGATCTACCTGATTGAACTGTGCAGCGGCGAACAACGCCACTGGCGCTACCTCGGGCCGGATAGCCGATCAATGATCTGGTGGCGCGATGAGGAGAGCGGCCAGGAATTTAACGAAACGAGCCTGATGTACGCCTGGCGGATTGTCGCAATAGAGGCATCACCAAGCCGGGAGAGCTAGCAAGTTGCGAATGGTTTGGGCATTTCAGAAATGCGGCATTGGCTGAGTTGTTATCCTCAGTTGAAATCCGCCATCAACATGAACTGATTGTGGTATCAGGCGGTACTTGGCCGAAGCCGGTTCTAAAGAAAATCTTTCATGGCACTCATCCGACATTACTCCTACCCCCAACAGGTCGGCTTAATTTTCCACACGCCTCACAACCTGATGGAGCATGAATTCACGTTTAGCTGCTGCATAGCTATCCAAATTTGTAAAGAAACGCGGCGGCAATCAGTAGCGTGTAAACAACGCACGTAGCCTTTTGTTTGAATTCCCAAAACTGATACGGGAGATGTTCTAGCCCCTCGTGTCGCCAGTAGCGACCCAAGAAAAGAAATGGTGTCCAAAATATCGCCCAACTGGCTCCAGAAATTCCCCCTATAAAGGCAACAGTAAACCACATGAAAAGTATCGAGCCAAGATTAGCCCAATCAAACCCTTCTTTACTTTGGACTGGTACATAATTGTTTGTTTGAGGCGCAGGATTGAAGTGCTCTTCAAATTTCTGGGTTAGTTTGTTTAGCGTTTTTTCTGTTCTTTGGACTGTTTCATGAACATCATCTACTGACTTTGAAATTTCGCGGAGTAGCGTGATGCCGCCTTCTGAGACCAGCCTTAGCTGGCTACCACAATAAGAACAATTGCAGAAATCGACGCCGTTAGGAATGGAAATATTGGCGCCGCAACCTGGGCAGCGCATTAAAATAATCCCGGATGTCATAATTTTCAGTTGGCAGCGTTTATCGCTGCTCGGTGAATGTGTCGAGCTAATTGGTAAAACGGCTACCCAAATCGGAGCTTTGTCGGTAAGCGTATTCCCAAGCATCTGTTGCAACTTGTTTTACCTGATGCTGGCCTTTTCGGTTGCTGGGCTAGCGATTTCTTGCTTTCTCCGGCGGCGACTTTGGTTCTCTTCCAAGCATCAGAAAATCTCCGTGAAAATTCTTCAGATGCAGCATTTATCTTGGAGATTTGTTCAGGGTGATTTTGCTTAGCGCATATAACTTCAACGGTCACCGCGGTGCCTCCTACAATTAATCCAACAGCCAGAACGACTGGTAGAACACTAGCTGCTCCTATTGTTCCAGCAATGTAGCCAGATGAACCAGAAAGTATTACGCCGCTGCTGTGTGTTACTGCGCTGAGTCCAAGTGTTGAGCCAACTGCACTCGTCGTTAAGCTTGCTCCACCTGCGGCGCCTGATATGCCTGCCACCAAATTGCTTTGGCTTGGAGCATAGGAACAAACAACGTTATTTGATTGCTGTTCACCATATGCATATGTAGCCATGCTTGCCAATAAGAAAATCATTAGCGTCTTCAAGTTTGCTCCCGGTGATATCGGTGGATGTTGGGTAGATGATAGCCGGTTATTACTCACGCTTTACCTTGCCAAAGTGACGAAAGCTCTTTCTAGCCGCATAAAACAAAAATTAGTTAAAGACAACGCGTTTGAGCAGCCGCCCCAACCCGGCCTCCGAGCCAAGCCTCGTTCACTACCCCGGCAATACCGATCCTGTTTTAAACATTTCCACGATCCAGTCGCTCACCACCTTGATTTTCGGGGCGTTGCGAGATTCGGGGTGAATCACCAGCCAGAGATCTCGTTCGACGACCACGCTCGTTTCTTGCCAACGCTGCAAATCCTTGTGCTGCGCTGCCATATGAACCGGCAGAATGGCCTTGCCCAAGCCGAGACGCACCGCATCGAGCAAGCAGGTCAACGAGTTGTTGCGGAACCGAATCGTTGCATCCGGCTGATGCTCGGACAGCCAGCGGGATTCGGGAAGGTCGGCGAGGTTATGGTCGTAGGCGAGCCAGCATCGTTCGTCAGGCAAGTGATCAGCGCTGACGTAGATGCTGAACGGGATGTTGGCAACCCGGCGAATAATCAGGTTGCCATCCTGCGGCCGGGAAAAGCGTAGCGCGATATCGGCTTCCCGACGCGCCAGACTGAGGCTTTGGTCACTCGTCACCAGCTCGATACGCAGTGCCGGATAGCGATCCAGCAGCTGCGTCAGGCCGGGCAGCAGGAAGTCCTTGGCGACAAAATCAAGCGCTGTGACACGGACCACGCCCGAAACATCCTCGCCGGCTGTTTCGGAAATTCGCACCAGCGAAGCAATCTGCTCCTCGATTTCCAGCGCTTTTGCCAGAACAGCCTGGCCCGAAGTGGTTGCTGTCCAGCGGCCCTGTTGGCGCTCGAATAAAGTCGTGCCGAGTTGTCCTTCCATCGCCTTGAGGCGACGCGTTACGGTGGTTTTGTCGACACGAAACTGGCGCGCGACGGCTGAGATTGAACCCTCCCGGTAGAGCGCCACAACGTATCGAATGTCATCCCAGTTCATCTCGCTCCCTTGCAATTTTGCAGCGCGACGCTGCATCAATCCATCTGTCACCGGGGCAGGCTTGCCGCCTAAAATGAAAGCCCAATTTTGCATCAGGAAAACATCATGTCGGATTCAATCACACTGCGTAAACTTCTCGGCCTTTCAGCCGCACCCGCTCGCCTATCCGAATCGGCGCTGATTATGGTCGATTGTCAGAACACCTACCGCGAAGGCCTGATGCAACTGGTCGGCGTCGAGCCGGCGCTGGAGCAGTGCGCCACCCTGCTCGCCCGCGCCAGAAAACTGGGCATCCCGGTTTTTCATATTCAGCACGATGCGGGCGTCGGCACGCCTTATGACATCACCAACCCTATCGGCCAGATTGCGGACATGGTTCAGCCGGCCAACGGCGAGCCAGTGATCGTCAAGAACTACCCCAACTCATTTCTCAACACGGATCTGCATGAACGCCTGAAAGCGGTTGACGCAAAAAATCTGGTCATCGTCGGCTTCATGACCCATATGTGCATCTCATCCACCGCCCGCGCCGCGTTCGACCTGGGTTACGCCAACAATACCGTGGTGGCCGCTGCCACCGCCAGCCGTCCGCTGCCGCTGGGTGAAGGTGCCGACCAGCCGGCAGATCAAGTGCATGCGAGCAATCTCGCCGCCATCGCCGACCTCTTCGCCGTCGTCGTGCCGAATGAGGCCGCGCTACCGGACTGAAAACCAGAGCGCCGCAGGTTCACTTGAGGCTTGGCTGGATTGGCCACAAGAAGAAAGAACCAAGCCCCCTCTTCAGAATGAAAAATGGCCGGTGCAACCCGGCCATCTTCATTTTATGGCTGTTTTCTCGGTCGACCGCAGAACCCAAGTGTGCATTCCGCCGCCTGTCATCCCAACTGCACAATCTGATTCAGAACACCACAGACTTCCGCAAAACGTGCATCGGTCAAGTTGCCCATCGGATGAGGGGCGGCTTCGCGAACGCGCCAGTCGAATGATTTTGGCTGATGGCAAAGCACGTAGCTGGTTTTACCTGACTTGACGCCACCGGCAACGCCTGCCACGACGGCGAAAGGATTGGTGGCGTTGTAGGCGGCAGTTGTCATCGGCAAGCCAATGACGAGGAGGTTCGCTCATTGAAAGCACGGGGAGACAACACCAGAAAAGGGTGCCGGTCGCGCATTTCCTGGCCAGCCTGCGGATTGCAATCGATCCAGATAATTTCCTGCCGTTCTGGCACCCAATCGGCCTTCTTTTTAGCTACCACTGCTCGGCTCCAATGGCGTCAGTCACCATAGCCTCTCCGCTATGTAGCGCCGGGTCAAAGCGTGCCAGTCGTTGCGCCAGCGTCAAGGACTCATCCCTGATCGGTTCGATGACAACCCGGCCCGCCTCATCAACGGTTACGCGAACGCGCTGGTCGGCATGCAAATGCGCCTCCCGTGCCACTGCGGCCGGCAAGCGGACGCCCAGGTTATTCCCCCAGTGCTTGATATCAAGGATCGCTTCAGCCATTTGTTTTCTCCATTTGTTTAGACAAAGTATATACATGACTAACAACTTGGTAAATAGTGCCGAAAAGAGGCCTTGAAATGACCAAGGCCGGGTTTCCCCGGCCTTGGTCATTTGCTGCGGTCAACCCGAAAAATCAGCCCTTTTTGTGGCTACCCAACTGCGTCCACGTATCGACCACCGTATCCGGATTCAGGGAGATAGAAGAAATCCCTTGATCCATCAGCCATTCAGCCAGATCCGGGTGGTCGGACGGGCCCTGGCCGCAGATGCCGATGTATTTACCCATCTTGTTGGCGGCGGCAATGGCCATCGCCAGCAACATCTTGACGGCCGGATCGCGTTCGTCGAACAGGTTGGCAACCAGACCGGAGTCGCGGTCCAGACCGAGCGTGAGTTGAGTCAGGTCGTTGGAGCCGATTGAGAAGCCATCGAAGTGTTCGAGGAACTGTTCGGCCAGCAGTGCGTTGGAGGGGATTTCGCACATCATGATCAGCTTCAGTTCGTTCTCGCCACGGACCAGACCGTGTTCGGCCAGCAGGTCGACCACGGCCTGGCCTTCGCCGACGGTGCGGACGAACGGCACCATCAGTTGGACGTTGGTCAGGCCCATTTCTTCGCGGACCTTCTTCATGGCGCGGCATTCCATCTCGAAACAGTCGCGGAAGGATTGGGCGACGTAACGCGAAGCGCCACGGAAGCCGAGCATCGGGTTTTCTTCTTCCGGCTCGTACAGTTCGCCGCCGAGCAGCTTGCGGTATTCGTTGGACTTGAAGTCGGAGAGGCGGACGATGACCGGGTTCGGCCAGAAAGCGGCGGCGATGGTGGAGACACCTTCAACCAGCTTTTCGACGAAGAATTCCTTCGGCGAAGCGTAGCCACGGGCGCGGCGCTTGATTTCTTCGCGCTTGGAAGCCGGCAGGCGATCCACATCAAGAATGGCTTTCGGGTGAATGCCGATCACGTTGTTGATGATGAACTCGACGCGGGCCAGACCGACACCAGCGTTCGGCAGCTGGGCGAAATCGAAGGCCAGTTCCGGGTTGCCGACGTTCATCATGACCTTGAGCGGAATATCCGGCATGGCGGTGATGTCGCGGGAAGTGATCTCGAAATCGAGTCGACCGCGATAAACGTGGCCGGTATCGCCTTCGGTACAGCTCACCGTCACTTCTTCGCCTTCGGTCAGCGTTTCGGTGGCGTCGCCGCAACCGACGATGGCCGGAATACCCAGTTCGCGGGCAATGATCGCCGCGTGGCAGGTACGGCCGCCGCGGTTGGTGACGATGGCGGAAGCGCGCTTCATCACCGGCTCCCAGTTCGGGTCGGTCATGTCGGCAACGAGCACGTCACCCGGCTTGACCTGATCCATTTGCTTCGGGTCCTTGACGATGCGGACCGGGCCGATACCGATCTTCTGGCCGATGGCGCGTCCGGAAGCGATCACCTTGGAGAATTGCTTGAGCTTGAATTTTTCGACTTTGCCGGCGCTGGCTTGCGACTGCACGGTTTCCGGACGGGCTTGCAGAATGTAGAGCTTGCCGTCAATACCGTCCTTGCCCCATTCGATGTCCATCGGACGACCGTAGTGGTCTTCGATGATCATCGCGTAGCGGGCCAGTTCCATGACTTCTTCGTCGTTGATCGAGAACTGGTGACGCAGGGACTCTTCAACTTCCTCGGTAATCACCGAGCGGCCGGCGCGCATTTCGGTCGAGAAAGTCATCTTGATCATCTTCGAGCCGATGTTGCGACGCACGACTGCCTTCTTGCCGGCAGCCAGCATGGGCTTGTGCACGTAGAACTCGTCCGGATTCACCGCGCCCTGGACGACGGTTTCGCCGAGGCCGTAGGAAGAAGTGACGAAGACGGCATCGCGGAAACCGGATTCGGTATCGAGCGTGAACATCACGCCGGCGGCGCCCTTGTCGGAACGCACCATGCGCTGAATACCGGCCGACAGTGCGACGTCGGCGTGGATGAAGCCCTTGTGCACGCGGTAGGAAATGGCGCGGTCGTTGTACAGGGAAGCAAACACTTCCTTGATGGCGTGCATGATGTTTTCCAGGCCGACGATGTTCAGGAAGGTTTCCTGTTGACCGGCAAAGGAAGCATCCGGCAAGTCTTCGGCGGTGGCGGAGGAGCGCACGGCGAAGGACATGTCGGCGGTGGAATCGGCCACCAGGGACTGGTACTGCTCGGCGATGGCAACGGTCAGATCCATCGGGAACGGGGTTTCCATGATCCATTGACGAATCTCGGCGCCGCAGACGGCCAGCGCGTTCACATCTTCAACGTCCAGCGCATCCAGCGCGGCGTTGATCTTGTCGTCGAGGCCGCTTTGCGCCAGGAAATCACGGTAGGCATCGGCCGTGGTGGCAAAGCCGCCCGGCACACGAACACCGGTACCGGCCAGTTGGCTGATCATTTCGCCGAGCGACGAATTCTTGCCGCCGACTTGTTCAACGTCGGTCATGCGCAGCTTTTCAAACGGGATAACGAGGGGCTCCATGCGGAGTCCTTTCAAGTGAATTTAAGAAGTATGTGAATCGGAAGGTGAAAATTCGGTATTCAGGCGGCGCGCGGCGGTTTCGCGGCGGGCGGCGGAGCGCAGCGACTGGGCCAGGGTTTCGCGGACGAAATCGATGTGCGTTTCGGCGGCAGCGCGGGCAGCTTGCGGCTTGCGGTCGCGGATGGCGGCATGAATGGCGGCGTGCTGGTTCTTGAGCAAAACACCGGCGGCCGGCAGGGTTTTCAACTCACCCAGGTTAAGACGAATATTGTCGTGCATCAGGCGCAGCAACGCGGCGGTCAGGTGACCGAGCAAGGCGTTGTGCGAGGCTTCACCCACTGCCTGATGAAAAGCGATGTCGGCTTTCGAGCGGTTATCAAGATCATCGCTGACAAAGGCTTCATTCAGCGCCAAAAACGTCTGGTCAATTCGCGTCATATCGGCATCGGTGGCGCGCTCGGCGGCCCACTCAGCAGCCTGCCCTTCCAGCATGCGGCGAAACTCAAGCATGTCTTCGCGCAGATTGGGGTGAGCCCCCATCATTTCTTGCCACGGATCGAAGAAACTAGATTCGAGGCGATCTGTCACATAGGTGCCACCGCCCTGCCGACTCTGTACCATGCCTTTGGAAGCGAGCTTTTGAATGGCCTCACGTAACGAAGGACGCGACACCCCCAACTCTACCGCCAGCTCACGCTCAGGCGGCAGACGGTCACCGGGCTTCAAAGAGCCTTCCAGAATGCGCCGCTCCAGCGAGGCAGCAACGGCATCGGAAATACGCGGAACCTGCAGCTTGTTTTGCAACATGGGCAATTGGGGTCAATTGATTGGTAAGACCATTGCATTCTAATCAGCGAATCAGCAAAGTGCAAGCATAGGATATTCCCTTGGTTAATTGACTAAGTCACGGTTCTATCGTACATTTCTTCCACCGCAACATATTGGTTTGACCAATTTACCAACGGAGACAAAATGAGCGAACAAGCAAAAAACAGCCAGCGCCCAACGGACATCTATTTTTTCGCCACCTGCGTTGTCGATCAGTTCTACCCGGGCGCCGGTCTCGACGCCATTACTTTGCTTGAACGTGAAGGCATCCGTGTCCATTTTCCGGAAGAACAGACCTGCTGCGGTCAACCGGCATATACGAGTGGTTTTCCTGATGAGGCGCGCAAGGTCGCGGCACATCAATTAACGCTGTTCCCGGAAAACTGGCCGGTTGTCGTGCCCTCCGGTTCGTGCGGCGGCATGATGAAACATCACTACCCGAAACTCTTCGCCAACGACCCGGCGCGCCAGGCGCAAGCCGAAGCCTTGTCCAGCCGTGTTTATGAATTCACCGACTTCCTGGTCAATGTGCTCGGCTACCAGCCGGAAGACAAAGGCAGCGATTGCACCATCGTCCTGCACACCTCCTGCGCTGCCCGCCGGGAGATGGATGTCCACCTCACCGGGCGGCAACTGCTCGGCAATCTCAGCCACGTTAAAGTCGCCCTGCAGGATCACGAATCCGAATGCTGCGGTTTTGGCGGCACCTTCTCAATCAAGCAACCGGAAATTTCCGGGGCGATGGTTGAAGACAAAGTGAAATCATTGAAGGCCACCGGCGCCGAGCGCGTTGTCAGCGCCGACTGCGGCTGCCTGATGAACATCCTCGGCCACGCCGCCTGGAAGGACAAACAGGAAGGACGCAGCACACCCTCACTGCCCGGCGAACACATCGCCTCCTTCCTGCTCCGCCGGACGGAAGAAAGGAGCAGCAAATGAGCGCCCGTGAACGCATTCTCGCCAAACTGCGAGCCTCTGAAAAATTCGGCGAACGCGTCGAGCCCGATGTCGCCAGCTGGTTTGCCGGCCATCGTCGGGTTGAAAGCGGCGCTGAAAAAGCAGCCCGTTTCCGCCACTGTATCGAGCTGGCGCATGCCGAGGTCTACAACGTCAATCGCGGTAGCTGGCTGCAAAAACTGTGGGAAGTGCTGGCTGCGAAGGAAATCACCCGCCTGCTGGTTTCTCCCGGCACGGAACACGGCCAGCGCGCCATGAGTGGTTTGGCTGATAACGATATTGAGTGCCGCGGCTACGACCAAGCCATCGAGCAATGGAAAGATGAGATGTTTCATCAAACCCCGGCCAGCCTGACCACTGCCCGTGCCGCCATTGCCGAAACCGGCACGCTGGTTTTGTGGCCGGATGCGGATGAACCGCGCCTGATGTCGCTGGTGCCGCCGGTCCATATCGTGCTGCTCGATGCGTCCAAAATCTACAACACGTTTTATGAAGCCATGCAGCAGGAAGGCTGGAAAGATAGCCTGCCGACCAACGCACTGCTCATTTCCGGCCCCTCGAAAACGGCCGACATTCAGGTGACGCTGGCCTACGGTGCACATGGCCCGAAAGAACTCATTGTCCTGCTACTGGGAGAAGAAGCATGAACGCGCCATTACCCGAACACGCCCTGCAATTCATGCCCTCGGCAGGCTTCCGCGCCCGTTCCAAGGAAGTGGTTGAAAACCCTTTCCTGCGCAAAAGCTTCCGCGGCGCGATGGACTTCCTGATCGACAAACGCATCACCCAGTTTCCGGACAAGGAAGAACTGGAAAGCCTGCGCACGCTGGGCGAACACATCCGCCAGTACAACCTGGGCAAGTTGCCGGACATACTGGAGCAACTGGAAACCCGGCTTACCGAGAACGGTGTCCATGTCCATTGGGCCGAAACGCCGGACGAAGCCAACGCGATCATTCTCGGCATCTGCCAGAAACACTCGGCCAAGCTGATGATCAAGGGCAAGTCGATGGTCAGCGAGGAAATCGAGCTGAACCACGCGGCTGAAGCGGCGGGCATCGACGCGATGGAGTCGGATATGGGCGAGTACATCGTCCAGTTGGCCGGTGAAAAGCCGTCGCACATCATCATGCCGGCCATCCACAAGACCAAGGAAGAAATCGCCAAGCTGTTTTATGAAAAAGTGCCGGGTATTGATTACACCGACAACGTCGATGCGCTGATCCAGATCGGCCGCAATGTGCTGCGCGAAAAATTCCTCGTCGCCGATATTGGTCTATCCGGCGTCAATTTTGCCGTCGCCGAAACCGGCACGCTGTGCCTGGTCGAAAACGAAGGCAATGGCCGGATGAGTACGACCGTGCCGCCGGTCCATATCGCCATCACCGGCATCGAGAAAATTGTTGAAAAGCTGGAGCACGTCCCGCCGCTGTTGTCGTTATTGACCCGCTCGGCGACCGGGCAAAATATCTCGACCTACTTCAACATGATTTCCGGCCCGAGAAAATCGCACGAGAAAGATGGCCCGACCGAAGTGCATCTGGTGCTGCTCGACAACGGCCGCAGCCAGGCCTATGCCGACGAGCAATTGCGCAAGACGCTGCAATGCATCCGCTGCGGCGCCTGCATGAACCACTGCCCGGTCTATACGCGGATTGGTGGCCATGCTTACGGCACGACCTATCCGGGGCCGATCGGCAAGATCATCTCGCCGCACATGCTGGGGCTGGAAGCAACCGCGACGATGGCAACGGCTTCGTCGTTGTGCGGCGCTTGTGGTGAAGTTTGTCCGGTGAAAATTCCAATTCCGGATTTGCTGATGCGGCTGCGGGAAGAGTCGTTTACGGCGCCGCATGCGAATCCGGCGATGCGGGGTCAGGGGGCTGGGTACAGCGCTTTGGTGACCGGGATTTGGCGGGGCTGGGCTTTTGTTTATCGCTCGCCTTTCTGGTATCGGACGGTGACCTGGCTGGGGAGTCGGTTTGGGTGGTTGATGCCTTCCAAACAAGGGCCCTGGACAACGGTTCGGGTGCCTTTGAAGCCGGCGCCGAAGCGGTTGCGGGATATGTTGAAGGAGCGTGGGTGATGTTTTTCGTTCCGACTCTTGGGGTTCCGTTGAATGGGCTTGGGGTTCCGCCTTGCTGGCGGGCGTTCTTTCTTTTGCTTCGCCAAAAGAAAGAAGCCAAAGAAAAGGCGACCCCAAGGTCGGCGCCCCTTCGGGGTTCCTTGCGCTACTCGGCGCACCGGGCGGCTTGCCTGAACTCGCCTGCGGCTCAGACAAGGCAAGCCGACGGCCCCCGGTCCGCCTGCGTTGCTCAGCGCCTCTCAAGGGGACCCGAAAGGCGTCCATGTTCAACCGAGGTGCCCCAAAAGACACATTCCTGCGGTCAACCGGGAAAAAGGGCAAAAAAGTTGGCGTTGTCTGAGCCGCAGGCGAGTTTCGCCAACCGCCCGGCGTTTCGAGTAGCGCAAGGAACCGGCGTAGCCGGCACCGACCCAGGGGTCGCCTTTTCTTTGGCTACTTTCTTTTGGCGAAGCAAAAGAAAGTACGCCCGCGCCTCAAGCGCGGAAAACACGGCTAAACGAAGCGACCAAAAACCCATCCCCACCCCCCCCCCCCCCAGGACCCAAGGGCAAACCCCAAACCATTAAACACCCAACATTCACACCACCAATAACAATAAAAACCACCCGAGACAATCCATGAGCCCGCTAATCCAAGCCCTCCAGCAACACCTCCCGAAATCCCAGGTCATCACCGATGAACTGCGCCTGCTCGCCTATGGCTCCGATGCCAGCTTTTACCGCCTGACGCCCGAAGTCATCGCCATCGTCGAATCGGAAAACGAGCTGAAATCGGTGTTGACCGCAGCCCGGCAAAATAACCGCCCGGTCACCTTCCGCGCTGCCGGCACCAGCCTCTCCGGCCAGGCGATCACCGATGGCGTGCTCGCCCTGATCGGCGAAGGCTTCGCCACTTACGAACTCAACGCCGATGCGAGCAAAGTGAAGGTCGGCCCAGGTATCATCGGCGGCGAAGTCAATCGCCGCCTCGCCCCCTTCGGCAAGAAAATCGGCCCGGACCCGGCCTCGATCAACGCCTGCAAAATCGGCGGCATCGCGGCCAACAACGCCTCCGGCATGTGCTGCGGCACGGCGCAGAACAGCTATCGCACACTGGCCGGCATGCGCGTCATGCTCGCTGACGGCACGGTGCTCGATAGCGAAGATCCAATGAGCGTCGATGCCTTCTCGAAAAGCCACGCCGTCCTGCTCGGCGAACTGGAGCGCCTGGGCCGCGATACGCGCAATAACGCCAAGCTGGCCGAGCGCATCCGCCACAAATTCAAGATCAAGAACACTACCGGCTACAGCCTGAATGCGCTGGTCGATTACGAAGACCCGATCGACATCCTTTCCCATCTGATGATCGGTTCCGAAGGTACGCTCGGCTTCATCTCGCGCATCACTTACCAGACGGTGGTCGAAGATCCGTTCAAGGCCAGTGCCCTGGTTTTCTTCCCGGACATCCGCACTGCCTGCGAAGCCGTTATTCGCCTCAAGCCGCAGCCAGTCTCGGCAGTCGAACTGCTCGACCGTCCGGCCATGCACTCGGTGGAAAACAAGCCCGGCCTGCCATCGATCATTCGCGAGTTGGGCGAGGATGCCGCCGCGCTGCTGATCGAAGTCCGTGCGGCTACGGTCGACGGGATAAATGAGCGAATTTCCGCCGTCCATGCCGCGATGGCCGGCATCGCCACGGTCGAGCCGATGCAGTTTTCGACCGACCCGGCGACCTGCGACATGTACTGGAAAGTCCGCAAGGGCACCTTCCCCTCGGTCGGCGCCATGCGCCGCACCGGCACCACGGTCATCATCGAGGACGTGGCTTTCCCGATCACTTCACTGGCCGACGCCGTGCTTGACCTGCAAGCCCTGCTCCGTCATCACGGCTACCACGAGGCGATCATTTTCGGCCACGCGCTGGAAGGCAACGTTCACTTCGTCTTCACCCAGGATTTCGGCGATCCGGCCGAGGTCGACCGCTACGCCCGCTTCATGGACGACATCGCCGATCTGGTTGTCAAAAAATACGATGGCTCGCTGAAGGCCGAACACGGCACTGGCCGCAACATGGCGCCGTTTGTCGAGATGGAATGGGGCAAGGAAGCCGCCGACCTGATGCGCCACATCAAGAAGCTGTTCGACCCGAAAAATCTGCTCAACCCCGGCGTCATCCTCAACGACAACCCGCACGCCCACCTCGAAAACCTGAAACCGATGCCGGCCGCCGAAGATATCGTCGACCGCTGCATCGAATGCGGCTTCTGCGAACCGCTCTGCCCGTCGCACGGGCTGACGCTATCACCGCGCCAGCGCATCATCAGCTGGCGCGAATTGTCGCGCCGCGCCGCCAATGGCGAACAAGCCGGCAGCGTCGGTGAAGACTACGTTTATCAGGGGCTGGACACCTGCGCCGGTTGCGGTTTGTGCTCCACCGCCTGCCCGGTCGGCATCAACACCGGCGACCTGACCCGCCGCCTGCGCGGCCGCACCATGGGGGGCGTCAGCAAGCAGGTCAATGAGTGGACTGCGAATAATTTCGGCACGCTGGCCAATGCCTCGCGCCTCGGCCTGACCGTCGGCCATGCCGTTTCCGGCATCGTCGGCGACAAGCTGCTGAGCCGTGTTTCCGGCGGGGCGTGGAAGAAAAACATGCCGCGTGCCGGCAAGTCTCCGCTGGCTCAATCAGGCAGCGGCGACCCGGTTGTTTACTTCCCGACTTGCGGCGGCCGCATTTTCGGGCCGAGCGATGCCGGCGAACAACAACTGGGCGACGTCATCATGACCCTGCTCAGCCGCGCCGGTTACGCCCCGCGCCTGCCCAAAGGTTTCGACAAACTTTGCTGCGGCCAGATGCTGGCCAGCAAAGGCATGGCTGAAGAAGCCGACGGCATGTCAGCGACGCTGGAAGCGGCGCTGATGGAAGCCTCTGAGAATGGCCGCTACCCAGTCATCATGGATGCCAGCGCCTGCACAACCCGCATGCAGCAACACCTCGCCGGGCGGCTGAAACTTTATGATTTCCACGAGTTCGCCCACGACGCGCTGCTGCCGCGCCTGATGATCAGCAAGGAAGTCGGCCCGATTGCGCTGCACGTCAATTGCAGCGTGCGCAGAACCGGCTCGGATGGCAAATTGAAAAAGCTGCTCGCCGCCTGCGCCGAAAACGTCATCGAACCGGCTGGCGTGACCTGCTGCGGCTTTGCCGGCGACCGGGGCTTCGTGGTACCGGAACTCAATCAGCACGCCCTGCGCAAGATTCACAAGGAACTCCCCGCCAACTGTGCCTGCGGCGTTTCGACCAACCGCACCTGCGAAATCGGGCTGACGGCAGAAACCGGGCTGACCTACCAGTCAATCGCCTATCTGCTGGAAAAGTGCAGCCGGCCGGTACCTGTTTGCTGAGATAACGCGAGCAGCCCTAAAAGGCTTCGCCAGCTACGCCGGCCGACGGTGCAGTTTGCGGAGCCTTTTTTATCGATATCACCGATGCCTTGCCGCACTCGTTCCCGCACTCGTTCCAATTCCGACTGAACCCTGCTACGGTCGACGGCTGATTTTCATCCATTTTCAGCCCTCTTCCCTATGCGCATCCTTCACACCTCCGACTGGCATCTCGGCCAGCATTTCATGGGCAAGAGCCGGCAGGCCGAGCATCAGGCGCTGATCGACTGGCTGCTGGCACAGGTGGATGAACACGCGGTGGATGCCGTGCTGATCGCCGGTGATATTTTCGATACCGGCACGCCGCCCAGCTACGCCCGCGAGCTCTACAGCCAGCTGGTGGTACGGCTGCATACGGCGGGGGTGAGCCTGCTGCTGCTGGGTGGCAATCATGATTCGGTGGCGACGCTGGGCGAAAGCCGCGAACTGCTCGCCTGCCTGAGCGCGACGGTGATCGGCGCAGCCTCGGATGATGCGCCCGCCCAGGTGTTGGTCCTGCCCAGGCGCGGCGGTCAGCCGGGCTGCATCGTCTGTGCCATTCCTTTCATCCGTCCGCGCGACGTGCTGCAAAGCCAGGCCGGGCAAAGCGCCGAGGACAAGCAGCAATCCCTGCAGGCGGCGATTCAGGGGCATTACGGTGCCGTGCATGCGGCAGCGTGTATTCGCCGTAATGAACTGGAAACCGAACTCGGCCGAAAACTGCCGCTGATCGCCACCGGCCACCTGACCACGGTCGGCGCCAGCAGCAGCGAGTCAGTGCGCGAAATTTACGTCGGTGCGCTCGAAGCCTTCCCGACCAACGCCTTTCCGCCGGTCGATTACATCGCGCTCGGCCACATTCACCGGCCGCAGCTAGTCGGCGGACTGGAACATATCCGCTACTGCGGCTCGCCGATACCGCTCAGTTTTGACGAAGCCAAACAGCAGAAGGAAGTGTTGCTGGTCGACCTCGACGCCAATGGTCTTAAGGCAGTCACGGTACTGCCGGTGCCGCGCTTTCAGGGGCTGGTGGCGATCAGCGGCAACCTCGTCGGGCTGCCCGCCGCCATCGGCACAGCCGCCGCCCAGGGCACCCGCGAATTTCCAGCCTGGCTGGAGGTGACGGTGCTCGAAGACGATTATCTGGCCGACCTGCCGGAACGCATTCAGGCCATCGCCGAAGGGCTGCCGGTCGAGGTGCTGCGCATCCGTCGCCAGCGCGGCAACGCCACCGCCCGGCTGGCCGCCGAAGCCAGCGAAAGGCTGGATGAACTCAGCCCGCACGAGGTTTTCGCCCGCCGTCTGGCCCAGGAAGAACTGGCCGACGATTTGCAGCAGGCGCTGAACGAGCGCTTTCGCGGGATCGTCAGCGCACTGCAGGAGGAAGCCAAATGAAGATCCTCAGCTTGCGCCTGAAGAACCTCAATTCGCTGAAGGGCGAATGGCGCATCGACTTCACGCAGCCGCCCTTTGCCGACAACTGCCTGTTCGCCATCACCGGCCCGACCGGCGCCGGCAAATCGACGCTGCTCGACGCCATCTGCCTGGCGCTCTATCACCAGACGCCGCGCCTGAAGACCATTTCAGCCGCCGACAACGACATCATGACCCGCCACACCGCCGACTGTCTGGCCGAGGTCGAATTCGAGGTCAAAGGCGCCGTCTACCGCGCCTTCTGGAGCCAGCGCCGCGCCCGCGACAAGGCGGATGGTGCGCTGCAATCGCCCAAGGTCGAACTCGCTGCCGTTGACACCCTTGGCAACGGGACCATTCTCAGCACGCAGAGCAACGACAAGCTGAAGCGCATCGCCGACATCACCGGCCTCGACTTTCCGCGCTTCACCAAGTCGATGCTGCTCGCTCAGGGCGGCTTTGCGGCATTCCTCAATGCCAGCGCCAACGAGCGGGCGGAGCTGCTGGAAGAACTGACCGGCAGCGAAATCTACGGCGACATTTCGCGCCGGGTTTTCGAACAGGCGCGCGATGCCAAGGGCCAACTCGACCAGCTCAAGGCCCGCGCCGACGGCATGGAATTGCTGACCGCCGAACAGCGTGAAGCGATGCAACTGGACGTTGGCCGGCTAGACACACAACTGACCGAAGTTCAGCGCCAGCACCAGAACACCCAGACCCAACGCCAGTGGCGACTCGATCTCGCCCAAAGCGAACAGGAAGCCAAGACCGCCGAAGGCAAGCTGACCGAAGCCAACACGGCACTCGAAACCGCCGCCCCCGATTTGCGCCGACTGGCCGCCAGCGAACCAGCCGAAGCCCTGAAGCCCTTGCACCTGAACTGGCAGCAGGCCGACGCCGCCACCCGGCAAATCGATGGTGAATTGAAAGCCCTGCACATTCAGCGGGAAGCGCTGCAAGACGAACACCACCAGCAACACCACATCGCCCTCACCCTTTCTGCACGCATCGCCGAACAGGCGCAACGCCAGTTGCAACAGATTCAAGGTGAGCGCCGGGAAATTGATGACTTCTGCACTGCCCAGCCGCAACGGGCGCAACTGGGCGAACGGCTCGGCGTCTGGCGCCAGCAGTTTGAGCAGCGCGACAAGCTGCAACAGGACATCGTCAGCCAGCAAAAAACGGCACAGCAACTGGAAAAGCAGCAGCAGGAAAGCGCCCAGGCCCTGGTCAAACACACAGCTGCGGTCAACGCGGAAAATCAGGCAAAAACGAAAGCCGATAGCGCGCTGCAAACCGCGCTGGCCGAACAAAACCAGCGCCTCGCCGGGCAAACGCTGGCTGAACTCCGTCAGCACTGGCAGAGCGAGCAGGCCGGCCTCAACCGCTGGCAGCAAATCGAAAACCTCGCCCGACAGCGCCGCGAACTGGCAACCCTGCAGACAGCGCAGACCACCCAGTTGCAGCAGGGCCAGACCCGGATCGAAGCGCAGGACAAGGCACTGATCGCCCTGCGCGGCCAGCACAAGGAACTGAACGCGCAGGTCGCCGACAAGCAGAAACTGCTTGAACAGGAACGCCGCATCCAGAGCCTGGAAACCCATCGTCAGCAACTGCAAGCCGGTGACGCCTGCCCGCTTTGCGGCTCGGCTGAACACCCGGCGATTGCCGCCTATCAGGCGCTGGATGTTTCCGCCACCGAAGCTGCCCTGAAGGAAAAACAGGCGGCGCTGGAAACGCTGGTCACCAACGGCCAGAAAGCCGCCGCCGAACTGGCCGCCAGCCGTGCCAAGCAAACCGAATGGCAAACGCAGCAGGAAAAAACGACACGGGAAATCGCCCGTTGCCAGACTGAATGGGCCGAACTGATCGGGCAAATCCGCCCGCCCAGCACGCTCGCCGCCGACGACTGGCAGAACGCGGAAACCCTGCAAGCCGGCAGCGCCGCTGCTGAACAAGCCCTCACCCGACTGGCCCAGCGCCTGCAAGCCGCCGAGCAGGGCGAAGTCGCGCTGACCAACGCCCGCAAAACTGCCAACGACTGCACCCAGGCCCTGCAAACCAGCAACACCCAGTTGGCCCTGCTGCAACAGGCGATTCAAACCGCGCAAACTCGGCAGGCCGAAGTGAAGCAACTGGGGCTGACACGCCAGCAAGAGCTTGCCGAGCTCGAAAGCCGACTGGGAACAACGCTGGCCGAGGCCGGTTTTGAACTCCCAGCCGAACCCGCCCCCTGGCTGCAGGAGCGCAACGGCGAATGGCAGCACTGGCAGAAAATCCAGCGCCGCCGGCAGGAGTTGACGGAAGCACTGACCCGACAGCAAGGTCTGTGCGAAGTGGCGCAAACGCAGGCCGCAACTTGGGAAGAGCGCTGGCAGTTGCTGCAACCCAAGGGCACTTGCTGCGCCGCAAAGCAACCTCCCTGGGGGGACGGGCTGCGGTCAACCGGAAAAAATGACGAAAATCCGCTTGCGCTTGATGCTGCGACCAACACCGTCATTCCCGCGCAGGCGGGAATCCAGAACTCGGACGCTGGCCTGATTCCCGTTGAAATGGGAACAAGCGTTTCCGGGGAAATCGACTTAACCAACGCCCTTACCCGCTGCGCCGAAGAAGTCGCCCGCATCAGCCAAGCCCTCGCCGCGCAGCAAGGCCGGCAGACGCAATTGGCCAGCAACCTCGCCCAGCAACAAAAGACACTGGCCGAAGCCGTTAGCGTTTGGCAGACAGCGCTCGCCGCCAGCCCCTTCGCCGACCTCGCCGCCTTTATTGCGGCGCTGCTACCGGCCGACGAACGCCAGCGCCTGCGGCAACTGCAGGAAACCCGGCAACTGGCGAAACAGCAGGCCGACGCCGTACTCAAGAGCGCCCGGGAAAAGCTGGCCCGCCTGCAAGCCGCTTCAGGCGAAACGCCCGTCCCGCCGCTGGCCGAACTCGACGACGCCCTCGCCCAACTCGACACTCAACGCCGCACCCTCAGCGAACAGCTCGGCGCCCAGCGTGCCTTGCTCGCCCGCGACGAACAGGCGCGGCAGAGCCAGCAGGCGCTGTTCAAGGAAATCGCCGAACAAACGACTGAGAGCGACATCTGGCAACGCCTCGACAGCCTTATCGGCTCGGCGAAAGGCGACAAGTTCCGCAAATTCGCCCAGGGCCTGACGCTCGACCATCTGCTCCACCTCGCCAACGGCCACCTCGCCCGCCTGCACGGCCGCTACCTGCTGCGCCGCAAGAGCACCGGCGAACTGGAACTCGACATCGTCGACAGCTGGCAAGGCGATGCCGCCCGCGACACGCGCACGCTCTCCGGCGGCGAAAGCTTCCTGGTCAGCCTGGCGCTGGCGCTGGCCCTCTCCGATCTGGTCAGCCACAAGACCTCGATCGACTCGCTGTTCCTCGACGAAGGCTTCGGCACCCTCGACGCCGACACGCTGGACATCGCCCTCAACGCCCTCGACACGCTGAACGCCAGCGGCAAGATGATTGGCGTGATCAGCCACGTCGAAGGCATGAAGGAACGCATCCCGGCGCAGATTCGCGTTGAAAAGGGCGGCGGGGTTGGGTATTCGCGGTTGAGTATTTAGGCAACGATTGCTGCGGTCGACATGGAAAATTGGGCGTTTTTCCCTGTCGACCGCAGGATTTTGCAGCGGGCCAACCAGTTAGCCCACCAATCAATTTTGGCGACAAGATGGCTACGAGATATGCAGTAGGCCACGGGTTTCACGATTTTTGATTCACCAGAAGTTATGATAACGGTTTGCGACATAGATGCCCCAAGATGATCAGTACGCCCAAAACTATTCAGATTTTCCTGCCCTTAGGAGACCCACAAGCTATCCGAGTGGCCGAAATCACCACCCGGATAGTCCGTGTAATTGAAGTTCCAAGGTCTTTGCTCTCAGAGTTTCAACAAATGCCAGAATCCAACCAGGTCGGCATCTATTTTTTGGTTGGCGAAGACGAGAAAACAGCAGAACCGAAGTTATATATCGGCCAGAGCGGCAATATCGGAAAGCGCCTCAGCGAACACAACGAGAAGAAAGATTTTTGGAGCCGTGCAATTGTGGCTCTCTCTCTTACAAATAGCCTTACCCAAACACATGCCCTTTTTCTTGAATGGCATAGCCTCAAGCGTGCGACCGAGGCAGGGCGATTTGAGTTAGAAAACGGCAATGGAGGCAGCAAGCCGCATACGCCAGCACCTCTTGAAGCTGATTGCATGGAAATCTTTGAAACCTGCCGAACGCTTCTGGCCACATTGGGCTATCCCGTGTTTGAGCCAGTTGCCAAGCCCATTAGTAATACCACGCCCCAAGAGTTGTTCTACTGTAAGCGCTCAGGCTGTTCGGCTGTTGGGGAGTACACCACGGAAGGTTTTGTCGTACTTTCTGGCTCATTGGGGAGCCCAGAGGTTGGCAACTCTTATCAGAATGAATCTTTTGCCAAGCGGCGGGCACAACTCATCACCCAAGGCAAAGCACAGTTCCAAAACGGCTGGCTGATGTTTAAAGAGGATGTGCTCTTCTCATCGCCAAGTGGAGCTTCCGCTGTGGTCCTTGGCGCACCATCTAACGGCTGGACTGACTGGAAGTCCGCAGATGGTAAAACCTTGAATGAGATAAAACGAGTTGGCACATAACAATGTTAGGTGGTCCAGACCAAAAAATTTTTAGATTCACCCCCCCTCATTTACCCTGTTAGATCAAATCCCCCAAGCAACCGCCTAGCCAACAGCGCCGCCATGTCACGCCGTCCGTCGGCAATCAGGTAGATATAAACCCGCACCTCGACGACCCGGTAAATCACCCGGTAAGGCTTGAAATACAGCTGGCGGTATTCCCTCATACCCAGCGCCTGCAACTCACGCGGATAGGTGCCGCGCTCGGGATGGGTGCGCAGGCTGTCGGCCACTGCCATTAATTCGTCGAGTACATATTCCGCATTGCGCCGGCTATCGTGCTCGGCGATGTAATCGAACAGGTTTTCAAGATCCCGCTCGGCGCCTTCGGTAAGCAAAACCTCGAAGACCTGTCCGGTCATTTACCGGCCTTGGCACGGAGGCGGGCGACGACATCGGCCACTGGTTTGACCTTGCCAGCCTCGATTTCCTGATTACCAAGCGCCAGGACTTTCAGCAGCGCCAGCGTTTCCTGGGTTTCTTCATACGAGGCCACATCCTGGATAACGGCCTTGGCCTCGCCGTTCTGGGTAATCACCAGCGGTTGGCGTTCTTCCGCCAAGCGCAGCAGGACTTCGGCGGCATTTGCCTTGAGGTAGCTGATCGGTTTGACTTGTAATGAATAACGCATGGCACACCTCATGAGACTGAATAGAGTCCAAATATAGTCCCCTCAGGACGCCAATGCAATCCAGGCCTTGGCTCTACCCCTTCCTGATCGTCGGCAAAAACAACGTCAACAGCCCAATCAGCGGCAGGTAGGCGCAGACCCGGTACACCGTTTCGATGCTCGTCGCGTCGGCCAGCTGGCCGAGCAGTGCGGCGCCGATGCCGCCCATGCCGAAGGCGAAGCCGAAGAACAGGCCGGAGATGGTGCCAACTTTGCCGGGGACGAGTTCCTGGGCGTAGACCAGGATGGCCGAGAAGGCGGAGGCGAGGATCAGGCCGATGATCACCGAGAGCACCCCGGTCCAGAACAGGCCGACATGCGGCAGCAGCAGCGTAAACGGCGCGACGCCGAGGATCGATCCCCAGATCACCCGCTTGCGGCCGACCCGGTCGCCGACTGGCCCGCCGAGCACGGTGCCGGCCGCGACGGCAAAGAGGAAGGCGAACAGATAGAACTGCGCGCTGGCCAGCGGTAGGTCGAATTTATGCATCAGGTAGAAGGTGTAATAGCTGCTCAGGCTGGTCATGTAGAAGAACTTGGAGAACATCAGCAGGCCGAGGATGGCCAGCGACCAGCCGATCTGGCGGCGGCTCAGGCCGTTGCCGGCATGCGCCTGCATCCGCTTGCGGAAGTTGGCGACGTGATGGCTGGACCAGCGCCCGACAAAGCTGAGCACGACGACGCCGAGCAGCGCGAACAGCGAGAACCAGGCGACGCTGCCCTGCCCCTGCGGCACGATGATCAGTGCGGCGAGCAGCGGGCCGATGGCCGAACCGAGGTTGCCGCCGATCTGGAACAGCGATTGCGCCAGGCCGGGCTGGCTGCCGGCCGCCATGCGGGCGACCCGCGAGGATTCGGGGTGGAAGACCGACGAACCCATGCCGATCAGCATCGCCGACAGCAGCACCGCGCCGAAGCTGCCGGCCTGCGCCAAGGTGAGTAGCCCGACGAGCGTGAAGCCCATGCCGAGCGGTAGCGAGTAAGGCATCGGCCGGCGGTCGGTATAGAGGCCGATCAGTGGTTGCAACAGCGAGGCGGTGAGCTGGTAGGTCAGCGTGATCAGGCCGATCTGCGCGAACGACAGGTGGAGGCCGAGTTTCAGCATCGGGTAGATGGCGAGCAGCACCGATTGCATCATGTCGTTCAACAGGTGCGCGAAGCTGATCGCGGCGATCACCGGGTAGGTGGTGGCGTTCAGGGCATCGGGCGCGGGCGGCGCGGCGAGATGGGCGTCGGCGGTGAGCGTTTTTTCCATGGGGCACTTTCAGATTTCCGGGGACGCCAGTCTAGAATGACTGATCCCAGCATGTCCGGACAGAAAATATCGTGAATTGGACAATCGCCGGCCCGACCATGAGTTGCGGCCATGACGACGAACACCAGACCCTGCCCCACCCGGTCACCGCCAAGGCGCGCAGTTACCGTGGCGGCGAAACGCCGGTGCACAGCCACCTGCGCGCCCAACTGATCTACGCCGGCAGCGGCGTCGTGCGTGTCGAAACTGAAACCGGCTGCTGGGTGGTGCCGCCGGTGCGCGGCGTGTGGATTCCGGCCAACACGGCGCACCGGGTGATCATGCTCGGCAGCGTCGAAATCCGCACGCTGTACATCCGCCCGGATGCCGCCCCCGGCCTGCCTGACATCTGCTGCCTGCTCGAAGTCAGCCCGCTGCTGCGCGCGCTGATCCTGGCCCTGCTCGAAGAGCCGCTGGCCTACGACCGGGACGGCCGGGGCGGCCAGATTGCGGCGCTGGCGCTGGCAGAACTACGCTTTCTGAAAATCCCGGCTCTGCACCTGCCCATGCCAAGCGAACGGCGCCTGCAGCGGCTGTGCCAGGAACTGATCGCCAATCCGGAAAGCCGCCAGACGCTGGAAACGCTGGCCGAACAGCAGGCCACCAGCAGCCGCACGCTGGCCCGCCAGTTCCAGCGCGAAACCGGCATGAGCTTTCGCCAATGGCGGCAACAGGCGCGGCTGGTCGACGCCCTGGGCCACCTGGCCAACAACATGCCGGTGGCGCTGGTGGCCGAAAAACTCGGCTACCGCAGCGCCAGCGCCTTTACCGCGATGTTCCGGCGCACGCTGGGCAGCGAGCCACGCCGCTATTTTTCCGGGGAGCAGATGACGGCCGCCGGCACCGCTGCTTGAGCCACCAAGGAGGCTTACTCAAGGCACCGGCAGAGTCCGGCCCTTCGCGGCTGACCGTCTAACCTGTGAGGATATTCCCTCGCGCCCGGCAGGCTGCCGGGCGCTTGAAAAGCTTATTCTGAATAAGCAGCCGACGAGGAAAATTGCTCACGCTGGCGGGTTGATGACTTGCTGCGGTCAACGCCGATTTTCGGCCAATTTCAAGCTTGTTGCGCTCACCAACTGCCGATCAACATACTCAGAATCACAGCCGATACCACAAGCAAAGCGATCCATGCGGCGATACCACTCAGCGTCACCATATTGGCCACGTAGTGGGCAGTCTTTTCGTCGTTGATATGCAGCAGCGGACGAACCCCGTGGCGAATCAAGGCCAGCGATGCGACCCATGCCAAGGCGCCGACGGCCAGCGTGAACCCAAGGCTTGGCACCAGCAGGGCCAGTGACGCCAGCCACAGCGGCACCGGGGCAATGGCGGCCAGCGCGTAGGCACTGTCGTAGCCGGGGTCATGGTCACGGCCCATCGACATCCGCTGAATCAGCATCGCCATGTAGCCCACCATCAGCAATTGCATGCCGTAGAAAACAACGCCGGTCACCAGCAATTGCATCGCGCTCAACGCTGGCACGGACAACGGGAAAATGGCACCTGGGTGAACCAGTTCGGCATAGCTATAAAGCGCCGGGGGCAACAGCGACATCGGCATCACCAAGCTCTTGAAGAACCAGCGCGCTGAATAATGTGAATGATCGATTTCTTCCCAGCCGGTCTTTTCGGAAACAAGCATTCCGGGAAAATGTGTCATTAACATGATCAGTCTCCTCTCCACCGCTCACGACGCCGCAACGCCTCAATGCGCTGTAACCGTGGCGGGTCATACGTGCTTAGACCGCGCCCGACAGAGGAGTTCAGGACAAGGCGCCGGCCCGGAAAAATTGGCCGCAATGAGGGTTTTCAGCCGATTTTTCCGGTTCACCGCGGAAGCCGAAAAAAGCACATGGTCATGATTCCATTGACACTCTGCATTTCAGAGTAATAAACTCTGCAAACCAGAGCTACCCAAACGGAATTCCATGACCGCCCCCGCCCGCCAACTCGATGCCATCCACGCCATGCTCGCTGCCGGCCACCGCAATTTGCGCATTGAGCGGCACAGCCTCTTGCTTTGGGGCATCCCGGCCGGGCTTTTGTGGGTGCTCTCCGAAAGTATTTTGACCCCCGCCCAGTTGCCGGATCTCCGTGAGCGGGCGCTGGCCTGGCTCGGGCTGCTCGCTGTCGTGCTGATTACCATTGCTGCGGTCGACTGGCATTTCACGCGAAAAATCAAGGCGACGCGGGATGAAGCGTGGTCCTTCATCCATCGTCAGGTGATCAAAATCTGGTGGCTGATGATGGGCCTCGCCGCCCTCGCCACCTTTGCCATGTTCTTCTACGGCGGCGGCTACATGGTGTGTACCGTCTGGCTGGTCTGCCTCGGCATCAGCCTCTACGTGCATGGCCTGTTTTCCGAAGAACTGCTGGAATGGATCGGCATCCTGACCATCCTCATCGGCATCGCCAGCCTGATCGCCAAGCTGCCTTACGAAACCATGCGCTGGCTGGCTGCGGCTGTGTTCGGCCTCGGCTTGCCGCTGCTGGCACTGATGCTCGACGGCGGCCGCCACCGCCCGGCAGTCGTCCGCCTGTTGCAAATGCTCGGCTGGATGGCAGTCGTCCTCATCCTGCCGATCTGGGTCGAAAACAGCGCCCACAACCATACCCTGCCCGAAACGCCCTCCGTGCCGCTGGCCGAATACCTGCAACACCCGCCGAGCACTGGCGACACCATCGTGCTCTTGCCGGCCGGCACCGTAATTCCCGTCGAACTCGCGATGAGCGGCGGTCTCTTCGTCAGCGACAGCGAAAGCCCCGTGCTGCCGCTCAAGCTCGCCCGCCCGCTCGAACTGCTGCTGCGCGATGGCGAACTGACCGGCGACGCCCGCTTCCCCGGCGAAACCTGGCAGCAATCGCGGCAAGTCCGCTGGATCAGTATCCCCTGGCTGAAGGCCGAGCTCAGCCCGCAACGCGGCCCGCTCGTCACCGGCAGCCTGATCGTTCAACTGCACGACCAATAACTCACTGTCTTTACCCTCGGAGACTCACCATGAAACGCATCCTGCTCGCCACCCTGCCCACCCTGCTTCTTTCCGCCTGCGCCGGCCTTGGCGGCGCCAGCCCGGCAGAAATCGCCCGCTTGCCGGTCGTCATCTATGGCCAGCCCGCCCCCGCCGATACCGAATTCGTACTGCACTACCCGGCCGGTGCCGATCTGCCGGTCATCGCCAAAATCACGGGCGACCTCTTCGCCAAAACCGACGAAGCCACCCTGAAGGTTCGCCTGAAGCAAGACATTTACCGCTATCGCAATCAAGTCAGTTTCGACGGCAAAACCTGGGCCGCGGGCACCGACAAAGTGGGTGGGAATTTCGGGTTCACCCTGCCCGGCGAAAAAGCCGGCAAGCCCGACGCGCAAAGCCCGGGCGAACTGGCCGCCGAATTCAAGCTGCGCTAAACAACATGCCCTTCACGACCGAAGAACGCACGCGAATGCTGGCGCTGAAAGGCGTTGGCAATACCGTAATCAACCGCCTCGAACAAATCGGCTTTTCCAGCCTTGCCCAACTGCAAGGCATGGAAGCTGGCGCCATTACGCTGCAAGTCGCCCAATCGATGAACTCCACCTGCTGGCACAACAGCCCGCAGGCGAGGAGCGCCATTCAGGCCATCATCGATCTCGCCCAAGCCAGCCACTAATCCGGGAAAATAGACTCATGGAAGAACTCGACTCGCTGCTCCACCAGCCCTTGCGCACCCAACTGGTGCCTTTCTCGCCGGTGCCGGCGAACAAACCTTCAGCGACCTCAAGCGCCAGCTTGGGGTTTCCGACGGCAATCTGGATGCCCACCTGAAAAAGCTACTCGCCGCCGATTACGTGGCGACCCGCAAGGAAAGCGGCAATGGTCGGCCGCAATCCTTTTTCGTGCTCACCCCCAACGGCCTCGCCGCGCTCGCCAATTACGTTAAAACGCTGCAACGCCTGCTGCCAATCGATGTCGCGGCCAGCGACCAAAAACCTGCCCCGCTGCAAACCGGCCTGGCAACCTGAAGCGCCTCCGCCAGCACCTTCTCCAGCCCTTTCCCCAACATTTGCTCCCGCGTTTGCCCCAGTTTTTTCCTCGACGTTTGCCGTGGCAATTTATCGCCCTCTCCCTGCTGCTGCACCTACCGCTCCTGCTGACCGGGCGCGCCAGCCGGCCTTGGCCAGCAGCGGCCGAAAAGCCGCCGCGCCTTGATATTCGGCTGAGCGAACGCGTCAGCCCGGCACCGCCCTCGACAAACAACCCGCCGCATCCAAAACCCGCAGCTCAGATAACGGCAACCCGGACAACGAAGACTGTCCGCCCGCCGGCCCCGGTTACCCCCGCGGCGGTCATCGCCACAATCAGCGCGGCCCCCGCAAAATCTACCGGCACCGATGTGCAGGCAATGATTGCGCAAGGCAAATCGCAACTTGATCAGGAAGCACGCCAGCGCATGTTCGACCCGATGTTTGCCCGGCCAGCCGCCGAGGCGCCAGCGCTCCATCCATTGGCCCGCGCCACAGCTGCCCCCGTTATCGGTGAGCGGAAATTGACTGAGCGTACCCACCAATACACGCTGGCAGATGGCCGCCGCTTCTGCGTCATGACACCGCCCAACATCGATTTCGCCGACAACGACGGGCAAGCCGCAGGACAAACGCTGGTGGCGACAAATTGCCCTCGCTGAAAATGAAAGCACGAAAACGACTATCATCGCCCAGCCCAAAATCACCACCGCCAACATGCGTCCATTAGTCTTTGTCGATCTCGAAACCACCGGCGCCACCGCCACCATTGATCGCATCACCGAAATCGGCATCGTTGAAGTCGATGCCGACGGCACCGTGCGCGAATGGCAGCAACTGGTCAATCCGGGCGTCCGCATTCCCCCGTTTATCGAGCAACTGACCGGCATCAGTAACGCCATGGTGGCCGACGCGCCGCCTTTTGAAACGGTGGCGGCTGAAGCCTTGCGGCGGATGGAAGGGCGCCTTTTCATCGCCCACAACGCGCGTTTTGATTACAGTTTCCTCAAAAACGAATTCAAGCGCCTCGGCATCACTTTTCGGCCGCTGGTCATGTGCACGGTCAAACTCTCGCGCGCCCTCTTTCCCGAACACAAGCGGCACAGCCTGGACAGCCTGATCGAGCGCCATAACCTGCAAGCCAATGCCCGGCACAGGGCACTGGCCGACGCTCAGTTGATCCATCAATTTTGGCAAAAAATTCACGTTGACCGCAGCATTGACGATATCGAAGCCGCGCTCAGGGCGCAGAACGCTCACCCCAGCCTACCGCCGCATCTTGATCCCGGCATTGTCGATGAATTGCCCGACACGCCCGGCGTCTACCTTTTCTATGGTGAAAACGAGCTGCCGCTCTATGTCGGCAAGGCCAAGGATCTCCGCAAACGCGTCCTCTCGCATTTCTCGGCCGACCACAGTTCAGCCAAGGAAATGGCGCTCTCGCAACAGATCAAGCGCATCGACTGGATCGAAACTGCCGGCGAGATCGGCGCCCTGCTCAAGGAGGCGGCGCTGGTCAAAAAATTGCTCCCCAGCAACAACCGCCAACTGCGCAAGAACGATAACGTCTGCACCTGGACATTGGTCGACGAAGGCGACGGCTGGCTGCGGCCGGAACTGCTTTCGGCCCGCGATCTAGACATGGGCATTCGTACTTCCTGCTACGGCCTGTTCAAGAGCAGCAAGGAAGCCACCGATGTGCTGCGTGCGCTGGCGACTGAATACGCACTTTGCGACAGCCTGCTCGGCCTGGAAAAAGCTACACCCGGCAAGCCCTGCTTCGGCCACCAGATCAAGCGCTGCAAAGGCGCCTGCATCGGCAACGAGGCTTACGCCAAACACACCATGCGTCTGGTCGGCGCCCTCACCCGACTCAAACTGGTTTCCTGGCCCCTCAACGGCCCGGCGCTGATTCGCGAGGGTGACGAAGCGCATTTGATTGATGCCTGGCGCTACCTCGGCACGGCCAAAAGCGATGAAGAAATTTTCGCCCTGCTCGACACCGGCCGGCCGCAATTTGACCGTGACACCTACAAGATTTTGACCAAGTACGTTGGCAAGCTGCTGCCACTGCCATCAGCATGACCTCTTGCCGCTGACTGATCGCTAACAATCAGTCAGCGCAGGCCGCCATCGAAACCACCTGCAACACCTGCCCGGCCCGGGCATCCTGAACCAGCGCGGCAACGCCCAAATCAGCCCGCTTCCAGTCGGCAGGCAAGGCAATCGTCTGCCGCCAACTGGCGCGGCCGGTCTGGGCATCGAGCGCAATCGGCGCCGACCAGAAACGCACCACACGATCATGTTGCAGCGTCGCCCCGTGGTTCTCGCCCGCTCGTATTTGGCTGCTCAACTTGTTTTCGTAAAGCACGACCACGCCCTCGATCTGTTGCCGGGGCTGCACTCCCGGCACCAGGGCAAAACTCGCCTGCACCTCGACCGCCCCCCCGGCGGCCGGTTGCATCAGCAACGTGATCTGCGCTGCCGCCGGTTGCTCGTTAATACGCTTGACGCGCTGCGCCAGTTCCGTCGGCGATCGCCAGCCGCGCAACTCCTTCATGGCGGTAAAAACCTCGGGGGTATAGATCGTGCTGCCACCGGCCAGTCGACTGAGCTGGCGCTGCCGCTCGGTGAACTGCGGCTGGGCAAAACGATCCTTCCAGCCGATGTAATCCCAGTAATCCACATGCAGCGAGAGCGCCAGCAACTGATCAGGGCCAAATTTTTGCGGCAATTCCTGCAACCAGCGATCCGCCGGCGGGCAACTGCTGCAACCTTCCGAGGTATAAAGCTCAAGCAGCGCCACGGTATGCGGCGGGCTCTGGCGACTGCAAACGGCGGCTTCGGCGGCCAGCGGCAGCGCCAGACAGGCGAACAACAAAGCGGTGGCGGGTGTGGACATGGGTGGCTCCTGAAGGGTGGTTAAGGATTAGTCGCCGGCCCCCCGGTAAATCTTACAAGCGCGAACACGCATGGGCGTTGCGCTCAAGCGCGCACTACATCCAGACATGTGACGGCATGTGACGACGTCATTCAGACGGTAAATAATATGGCAAACTAATTGCCAACCTTTTGCGGAACGCCCGAAATGAACTCAAGCCCCAAAAAAAACGCGACTGCACCGACCCAGACGCCCAAAACCATCGCCATTGCCTGCCAGGGCGGCGGCAGCCACACGGCCTTTACCGGCGGCGTTTTGCAGGCGCTGTTGCGCAACATCGATCCGGCCCGGCATCGCATCACCGGCATTTCCGGCACCTCTGGCGGCGCGCTGTGTTCGGCCATTGCCTGGTACGGCCTGATTCAAAACAACCCCGAACGCGGCGCCCAATTGCTCGAATCGTTCTGGGATGAAATGTCCTCCCGCAATCTGCCCGACGCGCTTTCCAACCACTTTCTGGTCTGGCTGCAACGCAGCGCCAGCGTCTTCGCGCTCCCCGCCATCAGCCCCTACCAGTTGCCCAATACCGGGCAGGATTACCTCGCCGATATCATCAAGCAGCACATCGATTTCGCGCAGTTGCCGGTGCTAGTCAAGCCGGATTCTCCTCGCCTGCTGGTTGGCGCCGTCGAAGTGCTCTCGGGCCAATTTACGGTGTTCAATTCGCACCACGAGGAAGCAGAAAAGCGTATCACCCCCAACGCCCTGCTCGCCTCGGCAGCCATTCCCGAACTCTTCCGGGCGGTTAAAATCGGTCCAGGTGTTTATTGGGATGGCCTGTTTTCCGAAAACCCGCCAGTCCGCAGTTTTCTCGCTGGCCAGCAAAGCGCCGAGGCCAAGCCGGATGAAATCTGGGTCATCCAGATCAATCCGGAAAGACGCAACGTCGAACCAAAGCTGGGCAGCGACATCACCGACCGGCGCAATGAACTGGCCGGCAATCTCTCGCTCAATCAGGAACTTTTCTTTGTTAACCAGGCCAATGAATGGCTCGACAAAGGCTGGCTGGCCGCTGATCATTTCAAACATATTGAAGTCCGCCACATTCCCCTGACCCTTGAGCTCGACTATCCGTCAAAGCTGGATCGCAGCCCGGCATTCATCGCTGAATTACTTGCCGAAGGGCGCAGCGTCGGGGCCGCACACCTTCGGCGCTTCAGCCAAACCTGAGCTCAAACTCCAGCTCCAGCTTCATCATCACTTCTCTTTCGGAACCAAGCCATGCGCCTTCTGCCCAAAATTTTGATCACCGCACTGATTGTGCCGGCGATTTATTTCGCTTCAGTCCACGCCTCAGCCGACGAAATCGGTTGCGCCACCACCACTTGGCAGTTGATTGGCGCTAACCATCGCGTTTGCGTTTATGCCTACGATGACCCGAAAGTTTCCGGCGTCACCTGCCACGTCAGCCAGGCGCGCACCGGCGGGGTCAAAGGCAGCCTGGGGCTGGCCGAAGACCCTTCGCAATTCTCGCTGGCCTGCCGCCAGGTCGGCCCAATCACGCTGCCCGCCAAGCTTTCCGACGACGAAGTGGTTTTCAGTGAAGGCACCTCGCTGATCTTCAAGGAAACCAAGATCCATCGCTTCCTCGACAAAAAACGCAACGTGCTGGTTTATATGGCGATTAGCCGCAAGATCATCGAAGGCGCCCCGGCCAACTCTATTTCAACCGTGCCGATTCAGCCCTGGGGTGGCAAGTGAGCCTGAAAACGACGCTTGGGGAGGTCGAGCCCTACATCACCAAGGACGGCTCGGAAATCCGCGAATTACTGCACCCCAGCCAGCACGCGGTGCGCCAGCAAAGCCTGGCCGAAGCCGTCATTCCCGCCGGCGTCGCCACGCTGCGCCATCGCCATGTGATCACCGAAGAGATTTATCACGTCACCCAAGGTGCTGGCGTAATGACGCTGGGCGACGAGAAATTCGCCGTCACCGTGGGCGACAGCATCGCCATCCCGCCCGGCACGCCGCATTGCATTGAAAACACCGGCAACGTAGCACTGCATATTTTGTGTTGTTGCGCCCCGGCGTATTCGCACAACGATACGGAGTTGCTGCCGGCCGAATAGTGTTCAGGCCGCCTGCTGGCAGCGTTCAGGCAACCTACCGGCGAGATTTGCTGGCGAGTACGCTCAACGCTTCCGGCAAACCGCCAATCACCATTTGTAGCGGCACACCCAGCATCAGATTAAGCGGCAAGCCGAAATCCTCAACAAACAAGCCGTCGGGATCAAGGGGCCTGCCGTCACGTATTTCAAGCGTGACCCCAAACATTCTGGCAACCCGCTGGGTCGTTGTTTCATTGCTGGCCAGGTAACCGATTACCGGCTTGCCCAGCGCCAGCGCAAAGCCGACTTCGACACAAGTGCCGGAGTCGGGCTCGCAACCGCGGAAAGGGTTGAGGTTGGCGAGCACCGCATCGGCCGACTGAATCAGCGCGATATTGGCCTGATAGATGCCCGGCGCCGTCGTTTCAATGCCATCCAGCGGAATCAGTGCGGTGTAACCCAGGGCTGCGCAAAGTTGCCGCCCCTCTGCCGCCCAAGCCATTGCATCCGGACGAAACACATCCGGGCCGGCCAGATAAAGCTTCATCTGTCGCCGCCTGAAATTAATTCAATTTTTCCGGTCGACCGCAGCATTGCTTGAATTTGCGCCCGCTGCCGCAGGGGCACGGGTCATTGCGGCCGGATTTTTCTTCGGCGCGTTGAACGGTGCCACCCGCCCGCTTGTTGCGCCAGAAGTTGTAAAGCGCCTGGACAATGACCGGCAGATTTTCGTGAATTTCGGCGACCAGACGGGCTTCTTCAGCCGGCAGGAACCAGCGTTCGCCACTTTTTTCAACATCTTCCTTGAGCATACCGTTGAGCAGAAACATCGGCTCCAGCAATTCGGAAAGCTCATCGGCGTGCTTGCCCGCCTGCTCGAACCAGTCATCGCCCAGCCCTGCGCCGAAAACGTAGGTGTCGGCCCAGGCGGCATAGTCGTACTCCTCGCAGCTTTCATCGAGCGGATAAATGATCGGGGCGATAGTTTCATCTTCGAGCAGCGCAGTGGCGAGATCATTGTTCAGGCGCATCAGCAACTCGATCGTTTCGGAAACCTCCGGGTCGCTGATGTTGGCGAGGCCCTTGCCAAGCGCTTCCGGTAGCCAGACAGCAGGCGCGATCGGCACCGGGCTGCTGACAACGGCACAAAGCATGGCCTGAATTTCGTCGAGGCGCATGGCATCGCCCTGAAAAGCATCGGCTTCGAGAAGTAGCTCAAGTCGGTCGAGATCGCTATCACTGAGGGGGGTCGGGTTCATGTCGCTTTATCCTTGTCATACTGCTTGAATTATTGCCAAGTATAGGTGTCCGACTCGACACCGCCAACCATGAGTCCAAACCAGCATGCCAAAAATCGAAAAAACCGACGCCGAATGGCGCGCTGAACTGTCCCCGACCGAATACCGTGTTACCCGCCAAAAAGGCACCGAGCCGGCGTTCACCGGCGTGTACTGGGACGCCCACGATGCCGGCACCTACCGCTGCCTGTGCTGCTCTGCCCCGCTTTTCCGCTCTGAAGCGAAGTTCGACTCCGGCTGCGGCTGGCCGAGCTTTCATACGCCAAATGATGAAAAACTGATCGACGAGCACGTTGACCGCAGCTTTGGCATGAGCCGTACCGAAGTCACCTGCCACGAATGCGGCGCCCACCTCGGCCACGTATTTCCGGACGGCCCGGCCCCGACCGGCCTGCGCTACTGCATCAACTCGGCCTCACTCAAGCTGGAAAAAGACGCATAAAACAGCTTTGCCGGCGATCTTTCCGATCGAACGAATAAGTCATAATTCAGTGACCTTCGTTTGATCGGAAATCGCCATGAACCTCCGCCGCCTCATCGCCACCTGCCTGCTGGCGCTACTCGTCGCCGCCTGCGCGACAACTTCCCTGAACAAGGCAGAATCGAATACCTGGCTGGATCTACGCGCCGGCGCTGCCGATTACGACATTTCCGGGAAATGGGATTCCGGCGGTTCATGGACCGAAAACTGGGGCAGCGCCAATTTCATTCAGGACGGCGCACGCTTTTACGGCCAACTGGGCAGTTACTACGTCGACGGCTCGATCAATGGCAACTACATGTACCTCGCCCTCAGTTCCGGCAAAACGGTCTACTACACCGCCGCCTTGAAGAAAGACCCCGATGGCAGCTACTCGGGCAAGGTCGCCAGCGGTTACATCGTAGACGGGCCGGGGGCGGACAAGGCCGGAGTCAGCTTGATCAGCCTGCGTCGAGTCAAGGACGCCACAGCGCCAAAACCTGCGGCAAATCCACCGGCTCGGGCGCTTTGATTGATCTGCATTCGTATAAGCCGTCGCTTTATTTGGCGAGGAAGTTTGGCGAGAAACTCAGCCCGGGCACCGAGCACAGTGGACACATCGCGCTGAATAAGCAAAATGCGCATCTGAAGAACGGCACGCCATCCATTTATTGCTTTGAGAAAACAAACTCTCAGGCGGCAAAGCAGCGCCCTTCACCTACTTTGGGAAGATTCACTACCGCAGCCATCTCGGTAGCCAGCCCATGCGTGTAATTTTCGAATTGCAGAACCAATAGCATTGTTAAACAAAGAAACGATTTGCATGAAAAAAGATGATCCGCAGAGCGCAGTGCCCCTCGACTTGGCAAAGCACACGCCGATGATGAAACAGTACCTTGGCCTGAAAGCCGCTCATCCGAACAATTTGCTGTTTTACCGGATGGGCGATTTCTACGAGCTGTTTTTCGAGGATGCGGAGAAGGCAGCGCGGCTGCTCGACATTACGCTGACGACGCGCGGCAAGACGGCGGATGTGCCGATCAAGATGTGCGGGATTCCCTTTCATTCGATCGAGCCTTATCTCGCCCGCTTGGTGAAAATGGGCGAATCGGTGGTGATTTGCGAACAGATTGGCGACCCGGCGACCAGCAAGGGGCCGGTCGAACGTGCGGTCAGCCGCATCGTCACGCCGGGCACGCTGACCGATGCAGCCTTGATCGACGACAAACGTGACATCTGGCTGTTGGCGCTGACCACGACGCGCAACACTGCCGGCATCGCCCGCCTGAATCTGGCCAGCGGCGAATTCATCCTGACCGAAATCCCCGTTGACCAGATTGCCGCGACGCTGGAACGCATTCGCCCGGCGGAAATTCTTTATCCGGAATCCTGGCAGCCGAATTTCACGCTGGAGGCCGCGCGCACCCGCCAGCCGGACTGGTATTTTGAATTCGACTCGGCCAAGCGCCTGCTTTGCGAGCAATTCAAGGTCGCTTCGCTTTCCGGCTTCGGGGCCGAAGGATTGCGTCCGGCCATCGGCGCGGCCGGCGCCTTGCTGCAATATGCCCAGGCCACGCAAACCGGCAATTTGCCGCATTTAGTGGCGTTGACCGTGGAAGTTGAAGGCGCCTACCTCGGCCTCGATCTGGCCACCCGGCGCAATCTGGAACTGACCGAAACCCTGCGCGGCCAGCCTTCGCCGACGCTTTTTTCGCTGCTCGACAACTGCGTCACCAGCATGGGTTCGCGCTTGTTGCGTCACACCTTGCACCATCCGCTGCGCGAGCGCGATATTCCGGCCTCCCGTCATGGCGCGGTTGAATCACTGCTTGAAGACTATGGCCGGATGGCCGGCGAGGTGCGCGGCAACCTCAAGGGGATTGCAGATATCGAGCGCATCGCCGGTCGCATCGCTCTGCGCAACGCCCGGCCGCGCGATCTGGCCAGCCTGCGTGAATCGCTGGCCGGGCTTGCTGCCTTGCGGGCGCCGCTCGGCGAATCGGTTTCCGCCCTGCTCGGCCAGTTACATGTCGATCTGGCAACCCCGCAAGCGACGCTAGATCTGCTGATCCGTTCTATTGCCGCCGAACCCTCGGCCCAGATCCGCGACGGCGGGGCAATTGCCCCCGGTTTCGATGCCGACCTCGACGAATTACGCTCGCTGAACGACAACTGCGGCGCCTACCTGATCGACATGGAAACCCGCGAGCGCGAGCGCAGCGGCATCAACAGCCTCAAGGTCGAATACAACAAGGTTCATGGCTTCTATATTGAAGTCACCCACGCCAATACCGACAAGATTCCCGACGATTACCGCCGCCGCCAAACCTTGAAGAATGCCGAGCGTTACATCACGCCCGAGCTCAAGGCTTTCGAGGACAAGGCGCTGTCGGCACAGGAACGGGCGCTGGCCCGCGAAAAACTGCTCTACGAAATCATCCTCAATGAACTGCTACCCGCCGTGCCGGCGCTGCAAATCATCGCCCGCGCCGTCGCCCAGCTTGACCTGCTGGCCGGCTTTGCCGACACCGCCCTGAAGCGCAACTGGAGCAAACCCGAATTTGCCCCGGAAATCGGGTTGACCGTAGCTGGCGGTCGCCACCCGGTCGTTGAGGCCGAAATGGCCAATGGCGCCGAAACCTTCATCGCCAACGACTGTTTGCTTGCTGAAAACCGCCGACTGCTGCTGATTACCGGCCCGAACATGGGCGGTAAATCAACTTACATGCGGCAAACTGCGCTGATCGCCCTGCTCGCCCACATCGGCAGTTATGTGCCGGCTGACCGCTGCGTCCTCGGTCCGCTTGATCGCATTTTTACCCGTATTGGCGCCTCCGACGATCTCGCCTCCGGGCGCTCCACCTTCATGGTGGAGATGACCGAGACCGCCGCCATCCTGCACAACGCCACCCGCCGCTCGCTGGTGCTGATGGACGAGATCGGCCGCGGCACCTCGACCTTCGACGGCATGGCGCTGGCCTTCGCCATCCTGCGTCACCTGATCGACAAGAACCGCTGCCTGACGCTGTTTGCGACGCACTACTTCGAAATGACCCGGCTGTCGCACGAATACAGCGAACTGGCCAACGTCCATCTCGACGCCGTCGAACACAATGACCGCATCGTCTTCATGCACTCGGTCGAGGAAGGTCCGGCCAACCAGAGCTACGGGATTCAGGTTGCTGCGCTGGCCGGCATTCCCACGGCCGTCGTCCGCGCTGCCCGCAAGCAGCTTCGTGAATTCGAACAGCGCGCGACGGTCGATCCGCTGCAACCTGACCTGTTCACCCGCAACGACCCGGAGCCCGTCGAGCCCGAGGCGAACCCGGCGCTCGAACAACTGGCCCTGATCGACCCCGACAGCCTGACCCCGCGCCAGGCGCTGGATGCGCTTTACGCGCTGAAAGGCCTGCTCAAATGAAAGTCTGGTTCGTCGCTTTGCTCTTCGCCTGCACGACGCTGGCCCAGGCTGAGGTCTGGCGTTTCGGGCTGATCGGCGACGTGCCATACACCGACGACGAGCGCCGAGAATTGCCGCGTATGTTGAACACCATCGCCGAGCGCAAGGTTGATTTCATCGCCCATATCGGTGATCTCAAGCATGGCAAGGATCGCTGCGATGACAGCCTTTTCGCCGATCGCTACCAGGTGTTCAACGCCAGCCGCGTGCCTTTCATCTTCGTTCCCGGCGACAACGAATGGACGGACTGTGACCGCCTGTCAAACGGTGGCTATCAGCCGCTGGAACGCCTGAACAAGCTGCGCAGCCTGTTCTGGAAAGACCACTTCTCGCTCGGCCAGAAGAAACTGGCGCTCGAACGTCAGCCCGGCAGCTACACCGAACACAGCCGCTTCCGCCTTGGCCCGGTACTGTTCGTGACGCTCAACCTGCCCGGCGGCAACAATAATTTCGGCATAACCGAGGTAGCTAACCCGGAATTCCTCGCCCGCAACCCGGTGGTGCTGGCATGGGTAAAAGAAAACTTCGCCCTCGCCCGCCGTGAAAAACTGGCCGGCATCGTGCTGCTTTTTCAGGCCAACCCGGGATTCAAACACTATGCGCAAGGCTTCGGTCATCGCGGCTACCGGGAGTTTCTTGAGGCGCTCGACAAGGAAACCAGCAGCTTCGATGGCGAGGTGATGGTCGTCCATGGCGACTCCCACAACAGCCGTATTGACCATCCGCTACGCGATAGCAAGGGGAAAAAACTGAAACGGTTCACCGGGTCGAAACCTTCGGCTACCCGACGATGGGCTGGGCGCAGGTTGTCATCGATACCGAGGCAGAGAAATTATTCAGTGTTGAAACCCATCCGTGGTCGGAGAAGTCGCGGTAAAACACCGTTACGGTCAACACCAAAAACCGACCAAATTCCAGAACAATCCAAGGAGACAAAATGCCCCTCTTCCGCCTCGGTGACAAACAGCCCCAACTCGGCGACAACGCCTGGGTTGCCCCAACGCCACGCTAATCGGCGACATTCGCCTGGGCGCCAACGCCTCGATCTGGTGGAACGCCACCTTGCGCGGCGACAACGATCCGATTCATCGGCGACAACACCAACATTCAGGACGGCTCGGTGCTGCATACCGATGAAGGCGTCCCGATGCACATCGGCAACAACGTCACCGTCGGCCATCTGGTCATGCTGCATGGCTGCACCGTCGGCGATGGCAGCCTGATTGGCATCGGCTCGGTGATTCTCAACCGGGCGGTGATCGGCAAGGGCTGCATTGTCGGGGCCAATACGCTGATTCCCGAGGGCAAGGTGTTTCCCGATCGGGTGCTGATCGTCGGCTCACCCGGCAAGGTGGTGCGGGAATTGAGCGATGAAGATGTTGCCAATCTGCAGAAATCGGCCGAGCATTATGTTGATAACGCCCGCCGCTATCGCGACACGCTTTCGCCGCTGTAAACGACAACGCGGGGCCGCAGCCCCGCGCTTTAACTGGATCGAAACGGCTTAAACCGCGCTCGACAAATTGGAGAGCGTGATATTTGAGCGCATCGTCTCCATCACTTTTGCAGCCCGATACGCGCCTTGGTATTGATGATCAGCGGTGCCCGCAGATTCGGGCTGACCTCGGCCTTGCCTTCGCCTTCTTTCTTGAACAGCACCTGCATCACCGCCACATCTTCCGGGGCCGGGGTTTGCAGCAGGGCATTTTCAGCGTCAGTCAGCGCCAGCTCGTAATTAAAACCAAGGGTCGTCGGATCGACGATCTGGAAAGCCAGGCCGGCATCGTCCAGTGACTGCAGGGTGTAGCTCGCGGGCTGGCCTTTGTCGCTTTCGTGAGCCAGCATGAAACGCTTGTTATCCTCGAAGGCAACCAGGCCGTTCGGGAAAGTAATCACTTTTTCCGGACTGACTTCAACGGCACCAAACAGATATGTTTCGACTTTCATAGCATCCTCCTCTGAGTTGAATAATTCTCAACGCATGCTACACCAGTTAAACGCGGTTGTATTTTCGTGGCGGATTGCGCATAGTTCACTCCCTTTTTTGCTGCACTGCCGCATCCATGCTCGCTCCTATTGAACATCGTATTGCCCTCGAACTCGGCGCCCGCCCGGCTCAGGTTATTGCCGCCATCACCCTGCTCGACGAAGGCGCCACCGTGCCCTTCATCTCGCGTTACCGCAAGGAAGCCACCGGCGGGCTGGATGACACCCAGTTACGCAATCTTGAAGAACGCCTGACCTACCTGCGCGACCTGGAAGACCGGCGCGTCGCCATCGTCGCCAGCATTGATGAACAGGGCAAGCTGACGCCAGAGCTACGTGCCGAAGTGATGAACGCCGAAACGAAGCAGCGCCTCGAAGATCTCTACCTGCCGTACAAGCAGAAACGCCGGACCAAGGCGCAGATCGCCCGCGAAGCCGGTATCGAACCGCTGGCGCTGGCCCTGCTCGAAGACCCGAATCTGACGCCGGAAGCCGAAGCCGAAAAATTCCTCAACGTGGATGCCGGCTTTGCCGACGCCAAGGCCGTCCTCGACGGCGCCCGCCAGATCCTGATGGAAAAATTCGCCGAGGATGCCGAACTGCTTGGCCAACTCCGCGAATTCCTGCGTGAACACGGCATGCTGCGGTCAACCGTCATTGAGGGCAAAGAAACCGAAGGCGCCAAGTTCCGCGACTGGTTCGACTTCGCCGAAGCCGTCACCAGCATGCCCTCGCACCGCGCCCTGGCCCTGCTGCGCGGCCGCAATGAAGGCATGCTCAACGTCTCGCTGGTACTCGATTCCGAACTGGACGAGGAAACCGTCAAGCCCGGCGCCAACCCCTGCGAACAGCGCATCGCCGTCCGTTTCGGCATCAAGCCCCAGAACCGGCCGGCCGACAAATGGCTGGCCGACACCGTGCGCTGGACCTGGAAGGTGAAGATCTACACCCACCTTGAACTGGAGTTGATGAACGAACTGCGCGAGCGCGCCGAGGAAGAAGCCATCCGTGTCTTCGGCCGTAACCTGAAAGACCTGCTGCTCGCCGCCCCGGCCGGCCAGCACGTCACGATGGGCATCGACCCCGGCATCCGCACCGGTTGCAAGCTGGCCATCGTCGATGCGACGGGAAAAATGCTCGACCACGCCACCATTTACCCGCATGAACCGCGCTGTGACTGGGATGGCTCGATGTCCACCATCGCCCGCCTCGCCGCAAAACATCAGGTCAGCCTGGTGGCCATCGGCAACGGCACGGCCAGCCGCGAAACCGACAAGCTGGTGCAGGACGTCATGAAGCGTTACCCGGAAGCGCGGCTGACCAAGATCGTCGTTTCCGAAGCCGGCGCCTCGGTTTATTCCGCCTCCGAATTCGCCGCCAAGGAATTCCCCGATCTCGACGTCTCGATTCGCGGCGCCGTTTCGATTGCCCGCCGCCTGCAAGACCCGCTGGCCGAACTGGTCAAGATCGACCCGAAATCCATTGGCGTCGGCCAATACCAGCACGACGTTTCGCAAACCAAGCTGGCGCGCAGTCTCGATGCCGTCGTCGAGGATTGCGTCAATGCCGTCGGCGTCGATGTCAATACCGCCTCGATTCCGCTGCTCACCCGCATCTCCGGCCTGAATACCGGGCTGGCGACGAATATCGTCACCTACCGCGATGCGAACGGCGCTTTCCGCTCGCGCGATGCGCTGAAAAAAGTGCCGCGTCTGGGCGCCAAGACTTTCGAGCAAGCCGCCGGCTTCCTGCGCGTGCCGAATGGCGACAACCCGCTCGACAATTCCTCGGTGCACCCGGAAGCCTATCCGGTCGTTGAAAAAATCATTGTCGACCTGAAGAAGCCGATCAAGGAACTGCTCGCCGACAGCCGCCTGGTGAAAAGCCTGAATCCGGCGCAATACACCGACGAACGCTTCGGCCTGCCCACCGTGCAGGACATTTTCAAGGAACTGGAAAAGCCCGGCCGCGACCCGCGCCCCGAGTTCAAGACAGCGACCTTCACCGATGGCGTCGAAAAAGTCGGCGACCTGCGCCCCGGCATGATCCTCGAAGGCGTCGTCACCAACGTCGCCGCCTTTGGTGCCTTTGTCGATATCGGCGTTCATCAGGATGGCTTGGTGCACGTTTCGGCGCTCTCCACCACCTTCGTCAAGGATCCGCACACGGTCGTCAAGGCCGGCCAGATCGTCAAGGTCAAGGTGCTGGAAGTCGACCTGCAGCGCCAGCGCATCGCGCTGACCATGCGCATGGGCGACGAACCGACGCAAGGCAAGCGCCCGGATAACGCCCCGGCCAATCGCGGTAGCCAGAACCAGAGCCGGCCGCAACAACGCTCTGCGGGCCGGCCCGGCAGGCGGCAGCATGGCAAATGCCTTTGCCAAACTGAAGCGCTGAGGCATTGCTGATTTGATCCATTGGGTCATTCCACGAAGGCGGGAATGACCAATGAAATCACCTCCCCAAGCCCGAAACCCGCCCCGCTTCATTGCCGGGCGGGTTTCATTTGCTTACATCTGGCAACAGCCCGCCTACTGATTTATGACGCTGCCAAGCGTAGACTTCAGCTAATCAATCGCTGAACAGTAAATCACCATGAAACGGCCGCTCTTTTTTCTCGCCCTGATTCCACTCGGACTCTGGGGCACCTTTGCCCTTCCCGAAATTCTCGCCGCCAACCCCGGTTTCTGGGACATGCGTCGCTCCCTGATCATTCTCTCGGGCATCCTCGCCTTGTGGTGGATGAGCGCCGGCATGGTACTCGCCGCCCGTCCGGCCTGGCTGGAGAAGCGCTTCGGCGGACTCGACAAAATCTACCGCCTGCACAAATACATCGGCATTGGTAGCGGCACGCTGGTACTGACTCACTGGATGATGGAATGGCTACCCAAAAACCTGGCCAAAATGGGCTGGATTCCGGCTCGCCCACGCGGCCCGGATTGGCCGCAAGCGCCAGCATCCGGCAAGTATCGAAGCCATCCGCCAACATCCAGGTCAGGTGATGGAGATCGTCTGTCGGCCACAGCCCGGCTGGCCCGGCCACCGGGCAGGCCAATTCCTGTTTGCCGATTTCGGCCGAACAGGCGAAGGCGCCCATCCGTTCACTATTGCCTCGGACTGGAACGCAAAGGATGGCACCCTGACGCTCGCCATCAAGGCGCTGGGCGATTTCACCAACCAGCTCGTCCCAGCTTGAAACCGGCCAGCGACTCACCCTCGAAGGCCCTTACGGCTCCTTTGATTTTTTGCCGGAAAACAGCGTTGACCGCAGCAATGGCAGCGAACACCAGATCTGGGTCGCTGGCGGCATCGGCATCACCCCCTTCCTCGCCCGCCTCGGCGAACTGGCCCGGACAAACAAGGCACAACAAACGAACGGCGATCTTTTCTACACACCGAGTCGTAATCCCGGTGATTTTCCGAGCCAGCTTGAGCCACTCTGTCAGGCCGCCGGCATCAAGCTCCACTGCCGCCAGACCGACCAGGACGGCCCGCTCAGCGCCCAGGAAGTAAAAGCCTGCCTGCAACCCACGAGCAGCGTCTGGTTCTGCGGCCCGGCAGCCTGGGGTACGGCGCTGGGCAAAAGCCTGATTGCCCACGGCCTGCCGAGACCGCCTTCCATCGGGAAGCCTTCGAGTTCCGTTAAACCAGCGACTTCGACTGAGCACCTGCAGTCGAAGTCGCCGGCGCTGTTATTATTTGTTCCTTGACGGCGAAATGACTGCAATCATCAAGCGCTTCAGCTTGAGGAGACTGATCCGCAGTTTTGATCGCAAAAAGATGACAACCCAGCATACGGATACCCAATCAAGCATGTCCAAGGTAATTTTGTTTAGCATCTAACTTTACGAAAAGTTCAAGCACCAGTATCGAAACCAATCCCAGCAAGGTTGCAAACCAGAGGGTCGAGATGCGAATGCCAATTGCCGCTATCGTTCCATTTGCCAAGCTGACCCCGAGTCCGGCAAGCAGTGCGATCAAGACTCCCTCGGTGGAGCCAATACCGCCCGGCAGCATGGAGGCGGCACCTGCAAGCATGGCTGTCGGATATAGAGAAAACGCCAGCAACGAGGGCACGCCAAGTCCGAACTGATCTAGCAGCAGAACAAACGAATACGCCGTCAGTCCCCAGGCAATTAGGCCGGTCACAAAAGAGACAAGTAAATCAAGCGGTGTAAGCCAGACAGCGGTATTTGCAAATCCACGAGCGAACACTTCCGCGAGGCGCGCCAGACGTCGCAGGTGGTGCCGTTCGAGATAACCGGCCGTGTGCAGCAAACAGTTGGGATACTTCACCAGCAGAAACGCTGTGGACAAAACGAGGACCACAAATACCACCACAACCGGGAATACTCCGAAGCCTGCAGCGGCAATACCGGCGAGACAAAGCACCACGAGAAGATCGAACAGTCGTTCGTACACGAATGCGGACACCACCAGCGCAGGGGAAACACCCATCGGCTGGAAATAGCGGATACGCAGCAATTCCCCAACCTTGCCCGGTGTGGCGGTAAAGGCAAACCCAGACAGGTAGGCTACCAATCCGCGCACCGGCCGAATCGCCGTTCCCGCCCGAGCCAGTAGCCAACACCAGCGCGCATAGCGAGCCAGATACGACGCTAGGGAGAAGACCAGTAACGTCGGGAGCAGCGCATGCAAGCGGTCGAACCCGGCCAACAGCCCCCGGTCCCGATCCACCCACAGCAACAAGCCGACATAAGCTAGCGTCATCAAGCAGAAGACGAGCACTGCGTCCGACTTTCAGGCCATGCATCAACGGAAAGACCAGTGCTTGTGGCCGAGGTAACTGGTGAACACCGGGAACGCGACACCTGCCGCATGGGCGATTTCCGGGGCGAAACGGGTGACACCAGCGCTTGGCAGGACGTAGTAGGCCAACCCCATGCTGATTGCCCACGTCTGCGCCACCGCAACCATGTTGACCAAGGTGAAAATCAGCGCGGAACGATGCCAGTTCTGGCTAGTTTCTGTGAACACGAACAGGCGCGCCAGCACAAAAGCGGTCACCATGCCGGTCAGGTAAGCAACGATGATTGAGTTGGAATAGTCCAGCCAGTGGTTGTAGAGGATGCGGCTGGCGAAGTTGATCGCCGCCGCTGTCCCGCCTGTCAGCAGGAACAGCATGAATTGCCGCGAAGCGAACGAACGGATCACGCAATCGCCATCCGCGCCATCTCCCGACCAAAGCCGATGCTCTCGGAAATGCCGCGATCTTCCGGGTAATAGTAGGACGTATCCGCCACCCAGAGGCCTTGCACCGGCAAGGCCACGGGCGGCAGCCGCTCCAGGTAACTCGGCTCGCAGATGGGTTGGGCATAGCGGTAGCGGCTAGCACGCAGTTCGATGAAGTCTTCATCCAGCAATGCTGGATTGATCTTGCGCAAATAGCGGCGCACCTTATCAATAAAAACGCTATCCGGCTCCGAAAACTTCGGGTTCTTGCCCGGCATGTAGAACGGCACATAGACGATGTGCTGATCCAGTGGCCTTAGATTGGTGTATTCAACCAAGCCGGGAATGTCCATTTCCGGATCATTCGTGTTCAGCCAGAAATTCTCTGTTACCGCCTTCTTCAATTTGACGATTACGCAGACCACGGCAATGTTCTTCATACCCTGGAATGCGTCCAGGATGGCTTGCGGCAAATCCGGTATCAACCGCGACACATAAGGAAGGGGAACGGTACTGATGACCTTGTCTAAGGGCAGGAACTGCTCGCCCTGCTGCACGCCTCTGACCGCGCCCCCCTCGATCACCACACGTGATACCGGCGAAGACAAGCGAACTTCACCGCCATGCTGCTCGATATCCGCTTTCAAAGCCTGCAACAAGGTATTCGAGCCACCTTCCAGATAGCCCAGCTTTTCTCGAAACAGGTCATAGCGTGAACGCCCGATACGACGAATTCGGCTCCAGATCCACGCCGCCGAAAGCCCATGCGAATAGTCGTAGAACTTGTAATCGAACAGCCTGCGCCAGAGCACTTCGTAGGCTTCCGCTCCAACCCAGCACTTGATCCATGAAGTGGCTTCCAGCGTATCCAGTGGCCGCCAGTTTTTTCGTTTGGTGGATAGAAAAGCGTGCAGACCATAGCGGAATTTGGCGATCAGACTCAGCCCGGGGAACTTCAATAAAGCCACGGTGTTTCCCCAGGGATGCAGCGCACCCTGATAGAAGTACCCCATCTTGGTTTCCACCCAGTGCATTTTGTCGGCGATGCCCAGTTCGTCGAGCACCTGCAGAAAGGCATGATCTGAAATACAGTGGAAGTGGTAATAGCGCTCGATATCAAGGCCATTGAAATCGAATATAGCGGTCATGCCACCTACTCGGTCATCAGCCTCAAATAAAACGGGATGATGGCCATCGCGCGCTAGTTGATAGGCAACTGCCAGGCCCCTGGGCGCAGCCCCGAGCACGGCGATACGTTCACTTTGCATATTTAAAAGTCCAGGACAATCTGGCTATAGGCTTGATCGTTGTACGTGATGTCTATGGCCTTGGAAAATGTTGTCGGTGTTACGCCAAATATTCGAGGCCAGTCGATCACTTCAAACTCGTCGTCCGCTACCAGTGCAGATAATTGTTGAGTAGTAAATGGCGGGTCTCGGTCAAATATGGCCCAGATGCTCAGCAGTGTATAAAACAGCCAGTAGGGAATATTGAGAATCAGCGTGCGTGACCGAATGGCGCGTTTGATCTCGCGAATGATGTCGATGTAATCGACTTGCTCACGCCCGGAAATATTGAAATTTCCGGAGATACGTTTTTCGATGCAACTGACAATGATGCTGCTGAAGTCGCCGGCATAAAGCGGCTGGCGCATGTAGCGGCCATGACCGGGGATGGGAAATACCGGGACTTTATTCATGAAGCGCGATAGCCAGCCTAGGTGCTTGCGGTCAAACCAACCGAACATCAGCGTTGGGCGCAGGACCACATTGGGTATCCCACTTTCCACCGCCATGCGCTCCTGTTCTTTTTTGGTGTTTGTGTACCAATCATTGGCAACCGACTCAACTACGGAGGAACTGATATGCACTAGATAGGGTACGCCATTCGCTTTCATCGCATTGAGGACATGCCTGGTCGAGTCGATGTTGTTACGTTGGAATTGGGTGTAGTCGTTACCGCCAATCTGCGCTTGCAGCATCACCACCGCATCCGCACCCGCGAGATGGTTCTCCCAGTCGCCATTGTCGGCAAGGTCTGCGTATTCGACCACGATGTCAGGATGCATCTTGCGCAGAATCTCAAGGTTGCTGCGGTGTTTGTCGAGCACAACAAGGTTTGAGTAGCACTGTTTCTTCAATTGCGCGACAAGATTCTGGCCCACCAAACCAGCCCCTCCGGGCAAAACAATACGTGCTGATTTCATTTTTTCCTTTCAGCGAATCTTGTGAAATGCTTACAAACCGAGGCGTTTGAAGAGCGAGCCGGGAATATGAATGATGATCAACATGATAAAGCGCCAGAACCATGGGGTGTAAAGGGTGTCGCGGCGCTTCTCCACCGCTTTCACGATGTCCTGCGCCACTCTGTCTGGGGTTACCAGCAGCAGCTTGGGTAACGCCAAGTCCTGCGTCATGGGGGTATCGACGAAACCAGGTTTGATGGTGAGAACCTGTATGCCGGACTTGAACAGTCTGCCTCGTAAGCCACTGCAAAAATCGGTGACTGCGCCTTTGGCCGCACCGTAGAGGTAATTGGAGGGCCGTCCGCGATCACCCGCCACCGAGGAAATCACCGCGATGCAGCCGGATTTCTGTGCTTCCATGCGGCTGGCCAGATCGGTGAGCAGAGCGATCACGCTCAGGCCGTTATTAGTGAATTCCCGGATCGCCAATTGTGCATCCTGTTCGCAGGCTTTCTGGTTTGGGAGGGTGCCGTGAGCAATAAGGGCGACGTCAACTTGCCCGGAGTGCGGCATAGCAAGCGTCCAACATGGCTTTGTGCTGATCGAAGTGGTTGAGGTCGAGCACGTGGGTATGGACAGTTGCACCACGAGCAGTCAGGTCGGCTGCTACCTGGCTGATTTTGTCGGGGTTCTACCTACAAGAAAGAGGATCGCGCCTCGTTCTGCCCAGAGACGTGCGCAGGAGGTGGCGATGGCGGAAGTTGCGCCGATAACGAGAATTTTTTTCATTGTAAATTCATGAGTTCAATTTTTGATAAAGATCATTTGGCTTCCAAAACTTCTGTCGAATCGATAATTGGCACGTATATATTCGTCCAAGATAGTTACACCATTCGATTGAGATGTGTTGTTTGGCTCAGTTGAATTGAATTCGCTTAATACCAGAATTCGGGTATTTTTTTGAGCCAGGGAATATATTATTTCTTGCTGCCCCTGTGCGGTATTCGAAATACCCGGTTCGAGCTCCATATAGCGATCTGCTGGAGGCCGATTAGTCAAGAAATACAACATGACGTCATTAATAAACAGGCGTGAATGATCCTGAACTCCAGAGTAAATGCTTTCGTTAGGTTTCGTTTGGGTCTGAACGTATTTCACTAGCTCGATGTATGGCGTCAATTCTGGCTTGACACGTATGCCTGAAGAACGAGAAGTATTAAGTTCTATGAAGTGTTTGCTGGAAGATTCAACCAACCGGTTGAGTCCTGCATTAAACAACATGGCGCCAATAATGAAGGCAGTTATATTGATAGCCATGGTGATCGGCTTGCTACGTGAAATTATTTTATCGCAAGAATCCATAAGCAGGACAAGTAGTGGCAATGAGACAACAAGTGCAGGGAAACCCTGCCAAAGACCTGGCCTGACTCTCATTTGATTGAGCAAGAATAGGCAAAGCAAGGCTAGATAAACAATCAAAATATATCTATTCTTTTCTATCGATTTTACTGCACCGCGGACGAGCATGTACGCCGTTGAACCGAAAGCCCCCATGACCAAAACAATCGGAACACCCAAGTAGGCAAAATGAAGGACTGCATTATTAAAATTTATTGCATTAGTTGCACCTGATAAAGCCCAGTATGTTGGCCGCAAAAACTCAATATTTCGCCACTTTGAAAACTCTGTAAGCGAAAATAATGGCACCTCCTGATACCAGCGAACTGGGTCTGAAAACATCACCAATAGAGGAATGTAGACTCCAACCAGAATAAACCCTGCGGGAATAATTGCAATAAAACATAAACTAACGAAATTGATGCTCCTGTTTGAATTTTTCTTTTCCAGCAGCGCTGCAAACACCAATGTAAACGTAAGTGCCAATAAGCCAAATACCCCGAAGTCCCAACGGAACAGGCCAGCCATACCAATCATGCATGAAGCCAGTACAAGATTATCGGCACGTAATGTATCGGCCCACTTGACTAATGCGTATGCGCTGAATAGCAAAAACAAAGTTGCAGTTATGGCGGGATAACCAACATTAGGTTGTGCGAAGAGCACGACTCCCACATAGGTAAGTAGTGTTAAAAAAGACTTGGCTTTAGTTTCCTTGGATTTATCTGCAAGGAAATAGATTGTTATCCCCAGTGCGGCAAGCAATATGGCGTGCAGGTAACGTACATGCCGGAGGTCTTCTCCTAACACAGAAAAAATTGCTGCTGTGACGTAATACTGTCCAGGACCATACATCGACAAGAAGTCTCTGTATGGCAGCATTCCCCCCTTTACCAGCATTGCACCGCTTACAATAAACCCTTCATCAAAAACATTTATGCCAGTCAGGCTTTGTGGCAGAAACAAACACACCAACATAATAAACAAAACGGGAAGATATATTATTCGGACAAAAAAACTACAATTAATTATTTTTAATAGTGATGTCATTGATTGTTATTAATTATAAATTATATATTTATGTGGCTACTCTTTGCCAAAAACGTGAAGAAATTACCGGGTCAGACAATGACCTGATTTTCTCAAATACCGGATAAGCATTTTTAAAATCCTCCCCATTCATATGCGCATCTTTGGCCGGATAGATACGTCCCCCTGCCTCTCGCACGATGGCGTCCAGTCGCGCAAACAATCGGGCGGTCAATTCTCCCTGTTGCGGGAAATCTAGCGCCAAGGTTGCCCCCGGTAGCGGAAACGAGAGCAAACCAGGCGAGGTTATATTTCCAAAACGCTTCAACACTGCCAGGAATGAGCCACTATGCGCGGCGGCGATGGCATCAAGCAGTTCGCGTGTTGCCACTGCTGCATTGGCATCCGGGATCGCGCACTGATATTGTTGGAAACCTTTTGGGCCGTAAATGCGGTTCCAGTTCAGGATTCGGTCGAGCGGATAGAAAAATGGTTCGTAATCAATCCGGCTGTCGTGGCGGCCAGCGCGGTGACCCTGGTAGTAGGCGCTATTGAATAACTGCAACGACAATCGATTGATCGCGGAGATCGGTGGCGTGACGCGGACATTCAGTTTTGATGGCTTGGCGAATTCCAATGGCCCTTCTTCGGCATGATTGCCAGCCATATAGATGCCTCGCCCGACTGATTTTCCTCTGGCCAGGCAGTCGATCCACGATACGGTGAATTCAAATTTACTATCCAGTTCGGCCGAGAGCGCAAAGAATTCATTGAGGTTGCCAAAGCGGATATGGGTGGCGTCGATCAGGCTGGAACGGATGGGGGTCAGTTGCAGTTCCACCCAGTCGATGATGCCGGTCAGGCCCAATCCACCGATAGTCGCTGCATACAATTCGGCATTTTCCTGGCTTGAACAGTTCAGCGGCGGCTGATCGCTTCTAATCAAGCCGAAACGCGGGACGTGGCAGCCGAAGGTTCCTCGCACATGATGGTTTTTGCCGTGAACATCGTTAGCAAGCGCACCACCCAGAGTGACGAATTGGGTACCGGGTGTAACTGGCAGGAACCAGCCTTTGGGGATGGCGAGTTTCAGGACCTCCTGCAGCGTGACGCCAGCCTCGGCGCGGATTAGGCCGGTTCGCCAATCAGCTTCGATAAATCGGTCGAGCGACCGCATGCACAACACCTGATCACTCGCCGCCAGGCAACTATCGCCATAGGAACGACCGTTCCCAAAGGGTAGCAGGGTGCCGTATCGCGAGGCCAAGTCGGCCAGGTTTTGCTGAATATCCGCGCGCCAATGGCAGGGTTTGGCTGTTTGCGGGTGGGCGGGATAGCGGCCCCATGAGTAGAGTTTGTCGCCCGTGTGGCAAACCAGAAAACTGCGGCAAACAGTACTCAAGGATCAAACTATTGCGATCTTTCATGGCGAAGACCACAGGGTCTTCATGCATCCAACCGCGATGAGCGATCATCCATGTTCGGGTAATCCAGTAAAGCAACAATGGGCAGGCCAGCCAGATAACCTGCGGATAACGGTAAAGCGCTAGGGTGTTCTGGTCCTGAATATAGAGTGCCAGCACCATCACGGCGAGATAGCCCGAGGCTGCACCAAGTGAGGAGATCACTTCCAGGTCATCGGGAAAGTAGCCGCGCCCATGAGGCTGTTCTGACTTGCCTTTCTTGCGGGATTCCTGCAATTCTGCATAGCGTTTGACTAGAGCCAAGCTGAGAAACAGGAACATCGAAAACGCCAGCATCCAGAATGTCAGTTGCACATTGAACGCCATGGTTCCGGCGATGATGCGGACGGTGTAGAGCATTGCCAGGGTGATGACATCCACAGTCATGATACGTTTTAGCACCAGCGAATAAGCCAATGTCAAAGCGTAGTAGGCAGCCAGTGTCAGCACAAATTTCCACGGCAATAGCAACGCTGCCATTGCAAACGCGACCAACAACAGCGCCGGGACCGCCAGTAAAGCCGCCTTGATTGATACTGCTCCGCATGCCAGTGGGCGGGAACATTTGCTGGGATGTTGGCGGTCGTCCTTTAGGTCCAACAAATCATTAAGCAGATAGACGCTTGAGGCGCAGAGGCCGAAGACCAAAAATGCCAGCAGACCACTAAAAACAAGCTCGACATTGCCGATTTGATGGGAGGCCAGCAAAGGCACAAAAAGCAATGCATTTTTGGCCCATTGATGTAAGCGCATCTGTTTTATCCAGGCCAGCCACGGATTGATTGGCGTGCGGAACACTTGCTCTACGTTACCAAGTTTTCCAGCAGCTGCCTCGACACCAATTTCCGGATTGGCTAGATAAGCCCTGTGCGCCGCAGCCCAGACTTTCAAGTCATCTTTTGAATTGCCTATGTAGTCGAAGCCCTTGTCACCGTATTCGCGCACCAAAACATCGCGCTTGGTTCTGGCAGAAAGATTCGTGTCGCCGGTGGTAGCGAGTACGCGATCAAACAGGCCAAGGTGGATTGCGATGGCATCCGCATAGTCTTGATGGCTGGCAGTCGCCAGAACCAAAGTACAACCAATCGCTTTTTGTTGTTCGAGAAAAGCAATGACTTGTTCATCATACGGAAGCGAAGTGACATCAATCGACACTTCGGCGGCTAATCTGGCTTTAAGGTTAGCCTTACCTTTTAACAGCCATAACACCAGTGCCAAGCTTCGTAATGGCGTGTGTCGAATAAAAGCAAACGCGGATTCGATTAGCATATCCGAGCGCAAGAGCGTACCGTCTAGATCGACGATTAATGGGCGATTGTCTTGAGTCACGTTGTGTCATGGAGTTGTCGGTTTAACATGCCAAATGGCACCCATAGCGAATTCGTGCAGTGCGACTATTGAAATTGATTCTTCAAATGCGCTAATTCAGGCAAGTGTAGATACAAAACCAAACCTTCCAGAATTTTAATCCTTCTGGATTATGCCATCATAATGCAAATTTCCTACCTCCAATCATTCAATCACTTGCTTCCGTTATCGCTGGCAGAGCTAGTGAGGAATTCATCGAGTTGGATATTTTGTCCAACCAGATATTTCTCGCGCAGTCCAATCTGACACCTTAAACTATTACCTTTAGCTTGTTCTGCCGCACCAAATCGGATGTCATTATATGCAAAAACCATCGCCTCAGAAGGACAAAGATACCTTATTTGTCTTCGGCATAAAAATTGCGACACCATGAAAAAAGCCTTCAACTGGCTGAGCGAAAACGGTGTCGACTATGAATTCACGGATTACAAGAAGGCCGGTGTCGCCGCGGCGCATCTGGCCGACTGGAGCCAGCGGGCCGGCTGGGAAACACTGCTCAACAAGCGCGGCCTGACCTGGAAAAAACTGACGGACGCGGAACGTACTGACGTCAATGAAGCCAAAGCCATTGAACTAATGGCGCAGTATCCCAGCCTGATCAAGCGGCCCGTGCTCGACACCGGCCGCCAGCTCATCATCGGCTTTACCCCGGAAAATTACGCGGAACAACTTAAATGAGCGAAAGCACGATTCGCCGCTTCCTGTTTGAAAACCTGAATATTCGCGGCGCCCTGGTTCATCTCGGCGATGTTTGGCAACAAATGCAGGTTGACCGCAACTATCAACCGACCGTCGCCCAGTTGCTCGGCGAAACGGCGGCCGTCACCGCGCTGATTGCCGGCCAGCTCAAGCAGCCCGGTCGCCTGACCCTGCAATTGCGCGGCAACGGCCCGATTCAGCTACTGGTGATGGATTGCAACGAGCAGTTGCAAATGCGCGGCATGGCGCGCAGTAACCCTGTGGTGCTCCCCGCCCCGGTCGGCGATTTGCTCGGTGCCCATCAAGGCGGCCAATTGATGATGAGCCTCGACATGCCCGATGCCCGGCAGCCTTACCAAAGCTTCGTGCCAATGGTCGGCGACAGCATCGCCGCCATTTTTGAGCATTACCTGGAGCAATCGGAACAGCAGGCATCGCGCCTGTTTGCCACGGCCAATTCGCAAGCCGCCGTCTGCCTCTTCCTGCAGAAAATGCCGGATGCCGATCTGCGCGACCCGGATACCTGGAACCGGATCAGCCACTTGGCTTCCACCGTCAAACCGGCCGAACTACTGGAGCTTGACGCCGTTACGCTGCTCACCCGCCTCTTTCATGACGAAATGGCCAGTCATGGCGTGCGACTTTATGACCCGACTACGGTGGTTTATCACTGCCCGCAAGACCGGGAAAAGGTCAGCGACATGATTCGCAGCCTGGGTCGGGCCGATGCCGAAACCATGCTGGCCGAACACGGTGAAATTCTGATCCGCGACGATATCTGCAACCATGTTTACCGTTTCAGCCCTGCCGAAGTCGCCGCGCTGTTCGAGCAAACCGCTAGCCAGAAACTACATTGAAACCAGTAGCCAGCCCATTCATCCTCGGCCGGCAGGTCGAACTGCTCTACCGCAATCTGCGGCTGGGGCTGATCATGTCGATCCTCAACGCCACTTTTTGCTCTGGGTTGCCAGTTCGCTGGTCGCCCCAGTCAGCCTCGGCATCTGGTGGCTTTTGGCAACCGTCGTGGCGGGTTTGCGGATGGCTTTGGCGGCTCGCTACTACGGGCAAAGTGAAGCCGAACGCTTGTCTTCAAGTGTTTTCTGGCGCCAGCGGGCACTCTTAGGTGCGGCCGCCAGTGGTCTTATCTGGGCCGGCGGAGCGCTGTTGCTGATGACCTCGGGCGACACCATCCTCAAATTATTTACCGCCTTCGTCATGGCCGGCATGGTGGCCGGTGCAGTGCCGGTACTGGCCGCTGACCGGCTGGTTTTCCGCTGTTATGCCTGGCCAATCGTGCTGGCCGTGGTGATCGGCGCCCTCGGCAACGATCCGTTGCACATTGCTTTCAGCACCATGTCACTTCTTTTGTGCTGATTGCCACACGCAGTGCCGACTATTTTCACGACACCTTGCAGGACACCTTCCGGCTCGAAGAGGAAAGAAACAACTGGTTGAGCACCTGGAACATGCCCGCGAAGTTGCTGAACAATCAAACCGGGCCAAAAGTGCATTTCTGGCCAACATGAGCCACGAGCTGCGCACGCCCATGAATGGCATCATCGGCCTGAGCGAGTTGCTGGATCTGGAAGACCTCAGCGAAGACCAGCGCAACCTGCTAACCCCCATGCGCGAATCATCGGAAACGCTACTGCGCCTGATCAATCATCTGATCGAGCTCTCCGCCCTGGAAGCGGGACAGATCAAACTGGCCCCCTCGCCTTTCGCCGTCAGCGAACTGCTGCAGACACTCGTCTCGAGTCAGCGCAAGGCCGCTGCCGCCAAAGGCCTAGCCATGATCGAAGAGGAAGACCCGGCGCTGCCCGGCCTTCTCGTCGGTGACATCGATCGCCTGCGCCAGGTCTTCAAGCACTTGCTTGACAATGCCATTAAATTTACCGAGCACGGCGCGGTCAGTATTTCTGTTCGCGTTGCCGAAACCCTGCCTACGGGGGTCAATCTTGAATTTACCGTGGCCGACACCGGGCCCGGCATTCCACCCGAAGTGCTACCTCAACTCACCGGCTTGTTCATGCAAGGCGACGGCTCCAGTATTCGCCGCCACGGTGGCATCGGCATTGGCCTGCCGATCGCCCGCAAGTTGGTCGAATTGATGGGTGGCGAGATCAAACTGGAAAGCGAAATGGGGGTCGGCAGTCGTATCAGCTTCACGCTGCCCTTCGCTTTGCCCGACGCTAACCTCTAATTAACCCGGCGCTTAATCGGCATAAACGAACTGGACTCGCCGCATTTTTTTGCGGCATTCAGTCGACCGACAAGCGGGCGACAACTGCTCCGGCCCTGCCACATGGCGGCGAATCTGGTTTGAACGAACCCCGTTGCTGCGCAACTCTTTGTGAATGGCGTTGACCCGTTGTTCGGCAATAGCCAGGTTGTAAGACAAGCTACCCAGATCATCGGTGTAACCGACCAGCGTCACCTCCAGCTTGGGATCAGCCTTCAGTCGCCTGGCATGGTCTTGCACTTTCTTGCGCCCGACAGCATCGACGCCGGATGAACCCAAAACGAAAAACACGTTGTTTTCGTTGTCGACCGCAGCCATCACCTGCACTTCACTCGGCGAGTGCACGGGCTCTGCAGCGGCGGCCACGGGGCGTTGGCGTTCCTCTACGGCCGGACTTACCGGCGCCGGTGTCGGCGGCGCCACGGCACAGCCTGCAATCATCACGGTCAAGAGCAGTCCGCCCAGTCGATGAATGGGCATCATGTCGATTTCCCCGTGGCATCCGGCGCAGCAACCAACTCGGATAGCGGTGTCCCGGCACAGGATTCATCCTTGCCGGGCAAATGCAGAATCAATTCTTCTAGATTGATATGCAATGTTTTTAGAGAGACAACAGGCAATTTCGACAAGGCTTCCGGGAGAATCCCCTCGGCCGGCCCGGGCAAGGCGGCCAGAGCAGTCAAGCCGCTTGCATCCAGACACAGCCCAACCCGGCGCTGATCAGCACTCTGCCGTTTTTTGATCAAACAACCCGAGGCCACCAGTTTATCGACCAACAGGCTACAGGTCGATTGATGCACGCCCAGGCGGGTTGCCAACTCGCCAATGCCAATTTCAGGCGTACGTTGAACTTCCTGCAGCACCCACATCTGCGACCCGGACATCCCGCAGCGCTCCTCGACCAAACGAAAATACTGGCGCATGGAGCCGAAAATCAGCCGAAACTGTTGCAACACATCCATCGGCAGCAAGTGGGCGGTGGAGTTCGCGGGGGGGAGTGAAGAGGTCTTCAAGAGGTAGCCTGACAATCTGATTGCGTCAATCCAAGCCGTCAATTATATTGGTTAGCAATGTATTTGTGAGTTGTTTTTAGACGCACCTGCTGCCAAAAGGAGTTCGGAGGCCCATGCCTCCATTTTTTTCATGTTCAACTCGGTCCAACTCTTCGGCTTTGTGTTACTCGGCGGTCTTGCCGCTGGCGAACTGTCGCGGCGGACCCTGGCCCTGCCCAGAACCACCGGCTACGTGCTTTTCGGGCTACTGGTCGGGCAAAGCGGCCTGAGCTGGATAACCCCTTTGCATATCGAATCGGCCCAGCTGTTTATCGATCTGGCGCTCGGCCTGATTCTCTTCGAGCTGGGTTACCTGGTACCCCGCACCAGCATCCGCGAAGGGCTCGATCGCCTGCTGGCCGGCCTGGGCATATCCCTGACTTCCGGCTTGCTGATGCTTGCCCTGTTTATTTACTGGGGTTTTACGCCGCTGGCCGCCCTCTTCGCCGCCGCGCTTTGCCTGGCCACTTCCGCCGCCATCACGATCGCCACCTGCAGTGATGTCGGCGCCAAAGGGGAACGCACCGGTCTGCTCTACACGATGGTAGCGATCAACGGCTGCGTTGCCTTTTTGGCCGTCATTCTGCTGCAACCTTTCTTCGACGATGCCGGGAGCACCAGCCTGCTGGTCAATCTGGGCGGTTCATTGGGCAGCATTTTGGGTTGCGTCATTCTTGGCGGCGCTTGCGCCGGCCTCGTCCTGCTCGGTGCCGAAAAGCTGGAAAGGCAGCCTGAACACCAGCATCTGCTGATTCTCGGCAGTATCGTGCTCGGTGTCGGTACGGCACTCTATCTTGAGGTTTCAGTGCTGCTACCCATGCTGATTTTCGGCTTTCTGGTCCGCACCATCGACGGTGAGCGAAAGGTCATCGCCATCCGTATTGCGAGCGATGCCCGAGTCTTTCTGGTCATCACCTTTGTCCTCGCCGGCGCCGCACTCGACATCGCTCATCTTGCCGAATACTGGCCGGAGGCGCTGACTATTGCCTTGGTCAGGCTGGGTGGCCAACTGCTGGCAGCGCTGGCCGCGCGTCGGCGCCTCGGCCTTTCAAGCCGCGAAAGCCTAATGCTCAGCATCGGCCTGCAACCGATGTCGAGCGTTACGCTGGTCCTGTTGGTCAACACGCAAGCGCTTTATAGCGGCATCGACCCCAAACTGGTCGGCATTCTGCTGGCGACCATCCTGCTCATGCAACTGTTCGGCCCACTGGCTACACAAACAGCCATCAAGGGCTTCGGCGAGGCAAGTCGCCTGATCGACCGGCGCCCGAAGCCCTCGGCAAGCGCCACGCCAGAATCCTCAGGAGGAATTTCTTCATGACCAAACGCCCCTTACGCATCGGCCTGTCCGCCCGCATTTACCACCCGCAGCCCGGCGCCATCGGTCTGCAGTCGAAATCGCTGCAATACCTTGAACAGTCGGTCGCCCACTGGGTGATGTCGCGCGAGGTGATGGTTTTCATGATCCCCTCGGTCAGCGGCGATGGCGTAGTCCACCGCAGCAGGATTCGCCTTTCGGACTATCCGCAATATCTCGACGGTCTGGTCTTGCAGGGTGGCGCCGATATCAGCCCGCAATCCTACGGCGAGGAACCCCAGCACCCGGACTGGGCTGGCGACCGCTTGCGCGACGCCTACGAAATGGAATTGCTGCATGAATTCATGGAGGCCGGCAAGCCGGTGCTCGGCATCTGCCGCGGCGCGCAACTGATCAATGTCGCGATGGGCGGCACCCTGTATCAGGACATTGCGACGCAATACGACAACCCGGCCGTTCACTTGCACACCGACTACGACAAGCATATTCACGGTATCGAATGGGATGCCAACTCGGGGCTGAGCAAGCTCTACCCGGACACCACCAGCGGCGGCGTCGTCTCCATTCACCACCAGGCGATCAAGGCAATCGGCCGGGGATTGCGGGTCGAGGCCCGCAGCACTGGCGACGGCCTGATCGAAGCGGTCAGGCTGGAGGGCAAACCCTACGTGCTAGGCCTGCAATGGCACCCGGAATTTCACCCACCGGGCAGTACGCAATTACTCGACTGCACGCCGATTCTGGATGAGTTCCTGAGTGCAGCCCGAGGTCGCCGATGGTAATTTTGGCCTTTTGCTACGGTCGACCGCAGGAATTGACCATAAACGGGACCAAAAACCGGGCCAAAAATGATTGACCGCCTGCTATCCCCGCTGCGCAGCGCCTGGGAATCCCTGCTTGAGCGCCTGATTTTCCTGCCCCCCTTCCCTGAAAGCATCGATACCCTGGCGCTCTTCAGCCTCTTGCTCGTCGTCGGCCTGCTCATCGGCGAATGGTTGCACGCCCACGCCGGCTGGCCGAAGGTCATCGGCTACGTGCTGGCCGGCACCGTCTTTGGCCCGGCACTGTTAGGCTGGATCAGCATAGAAGCCCTGGCCCAGGCACGGCCGATGGCCGACGCCGCGCTCGGCCTGCTGATGATGGAAGTCGGCCGGCGACTTGATCTCTCCTGGCTGGTCCGCAACCCGGAATTGCTGCGCAGCACCTTGAGCGACATCGTCCTTTCCTTCGCGCTGATCTTCTCCTTTGCCCTGCTGCTGGTTGGCCTCAGCCCGGCCTGGGCGGCCGCCACCGCCGCGGTAACGATGGCCTCGGCACCGGCCGTCGTCCTGCTGACTATTGAAGAATCTAAGGCCCAGGGCCAGGTGACCGAACGCATTATCCTTCACACCGCGTTGGGCTCGGCTGCCTCCTTTATCGCCTTTGCCATCGTCCTCGGCATCATCCATGCCGAACACAGTGAAGACTGGTTGAACGCACTTGCCCACCCGCTCTGGGTCGCCATCGGCGCCCTGCTCATCGCCTGGGGCGCGGCCCAACTGGCACTCCTGATTGCCCGCCTGCTCCCCAAGCGCTCGCTGGCACAGGTCTTTGTTCTGGTCGCCAGCGCGCTACTCGCCGTCGGCATCGCCCGGATGCTGGCGGTGCCGGTTTTCCTCACCTTGTTCCTGATGGGTATTCTCCTGGCCGTTCGCGACAAGCACCAAACCTTGCGCTACACGCAACTGCCGGAAGGCCACTGGCTGCTCGCCATCATCCTTTTCGTGATCGTTGGTGCCTCGCTGCCCTGGCAGGATTTCACTTGGCTGACTGGTCTGCAGGCGCTCGGTTTGCTGGTGGTGCGGGCGATTGCCAAAATCGGCGCGCTCGCCTGGTCCGGCGGCAGCCTGCCCTTGCCGAAGCGGATTCTGGTCGGGGTCGGCATTCAGCCACTGTCCGCCACCGCCGTTTTCATGGCCTACGAAATCGCCAGCCTCTACCCGGAAATCGGCCGCTCGGCCCTTGCCCTGCCGCTCTTTGCAGCCGCCATCATGGAACTCGCCGGCCCGGCGCTGTGCCGGCTAGCCCTGCGCAAATCGGGTGAAACGGAAACTGCGGCGGCAACCCAGGGAGGTATTGCATGAGCCAGCCCCTCGGCGAATTCAAACATAGCGAGGCCCTGACGCTGGGCGTCGAACTCGAACTGCAACTGGTGTCGAAGCGTGATTTCGATCTGACGCGGGCCGCCACCGATCTGATCGACAGCCTGAAATACGACGAACGTTACGGTGAAATCAAGCTTGAGATCACCGAAAGCATGATCGAAATCAGCACCCTGCCCCAGTCGACCGTAGACGGCATTGCCAGTGATCTAGCCGGCCTGCGTGAAACGCTGCGCACCCACTGCGCCCGTCACAACATCGCCGTCTGCGGCGGCGGCACCCACCCCTTCCATCGCTGGCCGGAACGCCGCATCTGCCCCGGTGAACGCTTCGACAATCTCTACCAGCGCTACGGCTATCTGGCCAAACAATTCACCGTTTTCGGCCAGCACGTTCATGTCGGCTGCACCTCGGCCGACGATGCCATCTGGCTGACCCAGGCGCTCGGCGTTTATGTCCCGGCCTTCATTGCGCTCTCCGCCGCTTCGCCGTTTGTCGATGGTGTCGACACCTTCTTTCAGTCAGCCCGGCTCAACGCCGTCTCGGCCTTTCCGCTCAGCGGCCAGTGTCCGCCACTGGCCAACTGGGCCGAATTTGTCAGGCATTTCAGCTTTTTGCAGTCCTGCGGCATTGCCAGCGGCATCAAGGACCTTTACTGGGATGTCCGGCCGAAACCCGAATTCGGCACCGTTGAAATCCGCGTCTGCGATACCCCGCTGACAATTGAACAAGCCAGCTCGTTAGCCGCGCTGGCGCAATCGCTCAGCCGCTGGCTGCTGCGCACCCGACCCGAACTGCATACCGGTTTGCAGGCCCACGTCGCCCGTTACAACAAATTCCAGGCCTGCCGTTACGGCATGGCGGCGATGATTTCCGACCCGGTCGCACTTTGCCAGCGGCCGCTGCGCGAAAGCCTGCTTGAGCTGCTCGAAACCCTGAGCGAAGACGCCCGCGAACTCGGCTGCGGACATTGGCTGAAGGCGCTTTTACCCATCGTTAACGCAGATGCCGGCGATGCTAGCTGGCTGCGCGCCCGACATAACCTGCATCACAATCTGAACGACGTTGTTCGCGAAACAACCGAGCGCCTGATGGCGCCAACCTCCAACAAATCCTGGGAGCATTCCTGATGAAACGCCGGCTGACGCTACTGTCGATCGCCTTTGCCACCTTGTTGTCTGGCGCCCACGCCGCGCCAAATTGCCAGTTTGAAAAGCTGGCCGCAGGCAGCGGAGGCATCGGCCCATGGATCGACAAAGGCAACTGGCTGGCCGTGGAAAACCAGCGTCTCAGCCTGTCGGCCGGCGAAGTCTTCATGCCCGTCTTGCGCCTTGCCCCGATTCCCGCCAGCGAACCCCTGCGCCCAGCCCCCCGCCCACTGGTGATCGACAGCATCGGCAGCACTGACCCGCTCAATGGCGGCCCACGCGATCTCGCTTTTCTGCTCGACAGCCGCCTTGAGGCCGACGGCGTGCTGATCCTGCACAACGGCCGCATCCTCGCCGAACGTTATCGCAATGGCCTCCGTGCCGAGCAGCCCCGTTTGCTGCTTCAGGCCACCCGCCCACTGCTCAACGTGCTGGGCGCCATCAGTCTCGCCCAAGGAAAACTGGCGGCCGACAAATCGGTCAACCGCTACATCCCGGCCCTGAACGCTCAAACCGGCACCCGCAAGCTCTCCATCCAGCGCCTGCTGGAAGGCGAAGAACGGTACAACTGGACCCCTGAAGAACTGGAAAGCTGGCGGCAAGCCGGTGGCTGGACCAGCGCCCCCAGCGCCGCCGGCATTCGCCCCTGGCTCAGCCAGAAGGGACTCTGGGACAAGCCCCTGGTCGAGGCTGAAGCCCCGGTCCTGTCCGCCAGACCGAGCGACGACCTGCTCGCCTGGACGCTCAGCGAAAGCAACGCGACGCCGCTCGCCCAACTCTTCTGCGAACAATTACTGGCCCGCAGCCGCCCGGAACACCCAGTGCTCTGGCTAACCGACCCGCAAGGGATCGAACTCGGTGACGGTCTGGCCCTCTCGCTGCGCGACTTCGGGCGCATTGGCCAACTGCTGCTTGAGACGCGCACCAACCGCAACCGCAGCAAAATCCCCACCTGGTTCATCGAAACACTGGCCGCCTCGGCCGGCATGCGCAGCCCGGAAATCAAGGGCTTGCCGAAAGGCAGCGAGCAACGTTACGGCTTTATCCATCTCGGTGGCGCCAAGAATCGGGTCGCCCTGATCGGCGCTCACGGCACGAGTCTGTATATCGATTTCGACCAGCGCCTGGTCATTGCGCTCTACGCCACCTACCCGAAAGCCGGCAGCCCGGCACTGCTCGCCACGCTGGAGCAGTTCTGGAAAAGCGTCGGGCTGGCTAACGCCCAGCCTCACAAGCGGTGAACCCATTGGTCGGACTCGGCACGGTATGCCGGAAAAACGGAATGCTGCACCCCAAGGGTACTTTCTGCCTTGCGCGGTCAACCGGCTTTTCGGGCCAATTTTGATGGCGGGCTAAAGCACCTTGCCGGGGTTCATCAGCCCGCGCGGATCAAGCGCCTGCTTGATGCTGCGCATCAGGGCCATTTCGACCGGGCTCTTGTAGCGCAGGATTTCCTCGCGCTTGAGCTGGCCGATGCCATGCTCGGCGGAAATTGAGCCGTTCAGCGCGGCAACCGTGTCATGGACAATCCGGTTAACCTCAGGCTGGCTGGCGATGAAATGGGTGTTTTCCTGAGCATCCGGCTTCGACAGGTTGTAGTGCAAATTACCGTCGCCGACGTGGCCGAAAGCAACCACCCGGATACCGGGAAAAGCGGCAGCCAGCGCCGCATCGGCCTGCGCCAGAAAAGCCGGAATCGCCGATACCGGCACCGCAATATCGTGTTTGATGCTGATGCCTTCGATCTTCTGCGCTTCGGAGATATTTTCGCGCAAAGCCCAAAGGTTTCCGGCATGTGTTTCCGATTGGGCGATCACAGCGTCCAGCACTTCGTCGGCCTCAAGCCGGGCATGTAACCAGTATTCAACGGCGTAACTGCTGGTATCCGAAAGCTCGGCCAGTACATACCAAGGCGCGACAGAAGCCGGGCGCAAGCTATCGGGGATATTTTTCAGTACCAAGCCAAGCGCCGTTTCCGAAACCAGCTCAAACGCTGTCAGTTGCCCGTCAAAAGCGATTTTTGCCTGATTCAGCAGGTCGACCGCAGCAGCCGGCGAAGCCAGGTTCAGCCAGCAGGTGGTTTGCGATTTCGGCAACGGAAAGAGCTTGAGCACAGCGCCGGTGATGATGCCGAGCGTGCCTTCGGCGCCGATGAACAGTTGCTTCAGATCGTAGCCAGTGTTGTCCTTGCGCAAGCCGCGCAATCCTTCCCAGACTTCACCGCTGGGCAAGACGACCTCCAGCCCCAGCGTCAGTTCGCGGGTATTGCCGTAGCGCAAGACCTGCACGCCGCCCGCATTGGTCGAAAGGTTGCCGCCGATCTGGCAAGTCCCTTCGGAGGCCAGCGCCAACGGGAATAGCCGATCAACTTCCCGCGCCGCCGCCTGCACCGCCGCCAACGTGCAACCGGCACCGACTGAAATTGTGTTGTTTTTCGCGTCGACCGCAGCAATCCGGCTCAAGCGGCTCAAACTCACCACCACCGCCTGCCCCGCCGCATCCGGCGTCGCCGCCCCGCACAGGCTGGTATTGCCGCCCTGCGGCACGATCGGCGCCCCGGCGTCGAAGCAGGCCTTGACCACCGCAGCCACCTCGGCCGTGTTGGCCGGCCGCACCACGCATTGCGCGCTGCCGACAAAACGGCCGCGCCAGTCGGTCACGAAGGGTTGAATCTCGGCCGGGTCAGTCAGGACGTAAGCCGCCCCGACGATCCCTTGGAGTTGTTCAGACAGGCTTGGCGTAAAGGTCATGGTGGTCGGCATCGATGACACGCACCTGCAAAAAGTCACCTGGTTGGGCGTCAAAGTGGCCGTCGAGATAGACCAGACCGTCGATTTCCGGCGCATCGGCCTTGGAGCGGGCAATCGTGCCTTCTTCATCAACTTCATCGACCAGCACTTCGATCACGCTGTCGATCTTGGCGGCCAGCTTGTCGGCGCTGATGTCTTCCTGGACCTGCATCAGCCAGCGGCGACGGTCTTCGCGGACATCTTCCGGCGGCAGGCCGGCGATTTCGTTGGCCTTGGCGCCGTCGACCGGCGAGTAAGCGAAAGCGCCAACCCGGTCGAGCTGGGCATCTTCGAGGAACTGGATCAGCTGATCGAAATCCTCCTCGGTTTCTCCGGGGAAGCCGGTGATGAAGGTTGAACGGATAACGATTTCCGGGCAGATTTCACGCCACTTGCGAATACGTTCCAGCGTATTTTCCGCCGAGGCCGGACGCTTCATGGCCTTCAGTATCCTCGGGCTGGCGTGCTGGAAAGGCACGTCGAGGTAAGGCAGGATTTTGCCTTCGGCCATCAGCGGAATCACATCATCGACTGACGGATACGGATAGACGTAATGCAGGCGAACCCAGATGCCGAAGCTGGCCAGCGCCTCGCAGAGTTCCTTGAGCCGCGACTTGACCGGCTTGCCGCCCCAGAAGGCGGTGCGGTATTTGAGATCGACGCCGTAAGCGCTGGTGTCCTGCGAAATAACCAGGATTTCCTTGACGCCGGCCCGGGCCAGACTTTCGGCTTCGGCCAGCACATCGCCGACCGGGCGCGAAACGAGCGGCCCGCGCAGCGACGGAATGATGCAGAAGGTGCAGCTATGGTTGCAGCCTTCGGAAATTTTCAAATAGGCAAAGTGGTCCGGCGTCAGGCGAATGCCCTGCTCCGGGACCAGCGAGGTGAACGGGTCGTGGCGCTGTGGCAGGTGCTGATGGACGATGCCCATCACTTCATCGGCGGCATGCGGCCCGGTGACGGCGAGCACCGACGGATGCGTTTTTATAACGATGTCGCCCTTGGCGCCGAGGCAGCCGGTGACGATGACCTTGCCGTTTTCGTTGAGTGCTTCGCCAATGGCGTCGAGCGATTCTTCCACCGCTGCATCAATGAAGCCGCAGGTGTTGACGATGACCAGATCGGCATTTTCGTAGCTCGGCGAAATCTCGTAGCCTTCGGTCCGCAGCTTGGTCAGGATACGCTCGGCGTCGGAGCTGGCCTTTGGGCAACCCAGACTGACAAAACCGACAGTCGGCACTTTTTCGATGATATTCATGCAGTAAAAACCCTAGTGATGTACTGATTAATTTGTCATCCCCGCGCAGGCGGGGATCGAGCACCTTGATACTCATGGGTTCTCGCCTGCGCGAGAACGACAAAATGGATTGAAGCAGCGCTTCCCTAACCGAAAGCGCCGGCGTTCTAAAAGCGGTATTTTACGGCGAGAATCAACTCGGCAGGCGGTCCAGCGCCTGTTTCAGCGCCTCAAAACAGCGCTCGTCAATCGCTGTACCGACATTTTCGGCCATCATTTCAAGGGTGCGCGGAATCGGAATCGCCCCGCGATAGGGGCGTTCAGCGGTAATCGCGTCAAAAATATCGGCTGTGGTGATGATGCGCGTTTCGAGACAAATTTCATCGGCCATCAAACCGCGTGGGTAGCCCTTGCCGTCAAGCCGTTCATGATGCGCCGCCGACACTCTCGCCAACTCAGAAAAAGCATTGATCCGCGAGAGGATGGTTTCGGTGTACATCGCATGCGCCTTGACGGCTGCCCACTCTTCATCATCAAGCTTGCCTGGCTTGTCGAGCACGCTGTTGCTGACGCCAAGTTTGCCGACATCGTGCAGCAGGGCGCCGCGTTTGAGCCAGCGCCGGCGCTCATGTGACAAGCCCAGGACCTCGGCGATCATGTCGGTATAGAGCGCAACCCGCGCGCTATGACCACTGGTGTAGGGGCTTTTCGAGTCGACCACCTGACCGAATGCAGCAGAAATATCGTCAAGATAATCGTCGTCCAGCGCCACCACGTTCGCGGCCGGTTCCAGAACCAGGACGGCATCGATAATCCCGGGATCGCCCAACGTGGCCCAAAAATCCGCCGAATCAGCAACCTTGCCAAAGGCTTTCACCAGTTGCGGATCAAACCAGCGGCCAGCGCGTAACTGAATTTCATCAAGCGCCGCCTGCGCCCCGCCAGCGGTGTGAAAAACGTCGATCACCTGCGCCAGCAGCGCAATTCGTGCATAGAGCGGAATCGACTCACCGGCCAAACCCGCCGGCCGGCCCTGCCCGTTAAAATGTTCGTCAAGGCTGTAAATCCCCTGCGAGACAGTCTCCGGAAAACGCAGCAAGCGGGCAATTTCGGCGCCACGCTGACAGCGCGTGGCGATCAGCTCATGGGCAATCTCCTCGCCGTTACGCATGATCGTCATCACGCTACGGAATCGTTCCGCCAAACCAGCCTTGAGCCCGGTGTGTTTAAGCACAAAATGCAACACTCGCGGCAGACTGTCGCCGATCGCCTTGAAGTCGCGTTTAAAAGCGAGATCATCCGTCAGGTACAACTCGCAAATCCGCGCGGCGTTGCTGCTGCAACCCAGATCCTTGAGCAGCAGCGTGTAATAAAGGCCCCACAGTTCGTCGTCAGACATCCCGATCGATCGCCCGATATGCATGCCGATCCAGCAGCAACGGACACAATGCCCCTCCGGCTGCCCTTCGGTAATATCCAGCGCGTGACTGAGCGCCGAGATCAGCTCGGAGAGCTTGAGATCCGCTGCCACTGACAGCGAGACAGGTAACGGCGTGATGTCATTCATGGCGAACAGAATAACGTGGATTCTGTAAAAGCAGCTCGACGCTGCGAGGCTGCCGCTGTTTCAGTAAATACAACGGGAAAACAAAAAAACTCAATGAACGCGGAACGGCAAAAATTGTGTGTTGATTCGATCAAACGTGCCATTGCGCCGAATGTTTTCCAACGCTTTGTCCAGCGGCTCCTTGATCTCTGCACGCTTGGGACTGATGCCGAAAGAGGCATCACCTTCCAGTTCAGGTGCCTTCAAAACAAAAGGCATCAAGCCAAGCTGGAGAAATCGCGGATTCCTCTGCAGATTGAAGCTGGTCATCAAGGGCGCAATAATCGCCTGTGCAACCCCCGCTGAAAGTTGTTCAATCATCTCGGCATCAGTTTCGGCGCTGATGCTCTCCCAACCTTGGGCCTTGACGTAATTTTCCTGAACCGAACCACGAAAGGTGGAAACCCTGACACCAGGGCTACCCGGCTGGAATCCCGACTTGGCAAACCACACTGAAATGGAGCGATAAAATGGCTGGCTGAAGAGAATTTTCTGGCGCCGTGCCGGCGTATTGAGCAGGCCAATCGCCGCGATGTCGAAATGACCGGCGGCCAGGTCATCAATCATGAAATCCAGTTTACTCACCTGAAACTCGCACTTCAGTTTCATGTCGTTGCAGAGTGCCTTGGCAATCGCGTAGCTGAAACCGGTCAAATTGCCCGCTTCATCGCGATAAGACATCGGCGGCGCATCATCAAGCACGGCAACCCTGAGCGTTGCCGGCTCTGCCTTGGCAAAATCGGGCGCGGCAAGCATCAGCAAACAAATACCCGAAACAGAGAGGTAGCGTAGCAGGCTCATTTGCCAGAAACTTGAGTTAAATAATGGCAATAATCTTACAACAGCTTTTTGCTGCATCGACGATCATAAAATTTACTGGCGCAGCTCAATTTTCTGGTTATAATGCGCGCCCTCAGCGTCCTTAGCTCAGTTGGTAGAGCGCTTGCCTTACACGCAGGATGTCGGCGGTTCGAGCCCGTCAGGACGCACCAAGTTTTTCAGGCAATCGTACTTGTTGCCCATGTGGCTCAGTGGTAGAGCACTCCCTTGGTAAGGGAGAGGTCGGCAGTTCGATCCTGCCCATGGGCACCATTCCAGATAAGTACCCTGCCCAATCAGCAAGCCCCTCGGGCACTACCCCAACATCGCAGCTTCAGGTGATTGCATCACCTCCCGATCGGGAAAGCCGCGTTGATATCAAGTCATCCCCGACCAACACGCTCCGGCCAATTTCAGCCGATCGATAGCGCTGCGCTACCAAGGCTTAGCCACCCAGCAGTTTGCGGATGAAGTTTTCGACGTAAGCCGGCCGCAAAGGCTTGATGATGTAGCCCACCGCGCCAAGGCCCGCCGCTTGCGTCACCTGCGCCTTATCGACACAGCCGGTGACCATGACCACTGCACTTTGCGGGCTGGCCACCTTGATCAGCGGCAAAGCTTCCATGCCCCCCATGACCGGCATGTTGATGTCGAGAAAGATTACGGAGGGCTGGTGATTTTTCGCCGCTTGCACGGCTTCCGCACCGTTGGTTACCGATTGCACAACTTTCAAGCCGGATTCTTGAATCAAAGCCTTGAGTACCAAACGGACAGAGCCGTTGTCATCGGCAATCACTGCCGAGCCGCGCAGAACAGTGCCAGCATCGGCACGCTTGGGTACAGGCTCACTCGCGGCATTTGACTGATTCGCCAAGCGACGCGTTTCTTCAACCACCTGCAATTCTTCAACAATCTGGTTTTGACTGAATGGCTTGCGAATAAAGCCGGACGCCCCCGCATCCGCCGCCTTTTCTTCAAGGCCGGCCTCCTCGGAACCGGTCATGAAAAGAACGTCAATCTGTGGTGCAAACGACTGAATCGATTTCAGCAGGGCCAGACCATCACGCCCCGGCAAGATGTAATCGAGACAAACGACTTCAGGCGCAACCTGGCCAATTTTTTCTTCGAGGCCATCACCGTCTTCAAAGATGCCAACTACCTCATGCCCGGCACGAGCGAAGACGGAAACCAACACCTTGCGCATTGAGGCATTGTCCTCAACGATCACTATTCGCATCTAAATCAAGCTCCGTTAAAGCGGAAAATTTTTACCCTTGTCAGTCAAAAACCAGTCTGCAGGTGATTCAAAGCAGCATTCAGCGGTAACTGTCATCCGCTGCCATCAGCTCACCGTGGCGGCGAATTAGCACCGATCTAATCCGCCAGTTCAATCTGTCCGCTGATCGTCGTCGTGACTTGGCTTTCGCCGGCTTCCAGCGGCGCCGGGGCGGCTTCGGCCATCATGGCGCCCCGACCGGCGCGCATGACCGGCATTGGCATGCTGCCGCCTTGCTGAATATTGAGCTGTTTGATCTTCCAGGCTTTGCCCAGTTGATCAGCCGCTACCGCCGCCCGGCTCTGGAAGGCGCGGATCGCATCACGCGTCGTTTCGTCTTCGACCTTCCGGCGTGTTTCGGGCGCTGGCATCTGGCTGACCGAGCCCAGCGCAAGACGCATTTGCTGGAGCTTGCCGATCAGTTCGGAAACCGTCGCCAGTTCCTTCGATTCCAGAATCAACTCGCTGCGCATACGCCAGCTTTCGATTTTCTGATCCTTGCCATAAACAGGATAGGTGGATTGCTGGCCGGTCTTGACCGAAACAGCCGGTTTTTCGCGAATCACCTTGAGCGCCTCGGCAATTTCCTGATTGACCTTACGCGCCAGATCGGCCGGATTATTGCCGGCCGATTCACTGTAAATACTGGCGCGCACCATGTCGTTGGCCGCCGGACGACTGGCCTCGGCAGCCAGTTCGATCGTGGCGCCAGCCTGGGCCAGCGGCACGGCAAACGTGGCACTGGTGAGCAGGGCAATCAGCGTTTTCTTCATTTTTAGGCTCCAGAAAAAAATTAGGGCTCACCTGGATTTGCAGATAGCGATCAGCTGCTCGGCGAGAAAATCCATCAGCATGCGAACCCGGTGCGGCACATGGCGGTTACTTGGCAGCATGGCATAAATGCCGAGTTCGGGCTGCGGAAAATCAAGCAGAATCTGCTCGACACGGCCACTGGCAATCACGCTGTCGGCGATGAAATCCGGCTGCACCGTGATGCCCAGCCCCTGCGCTGCCGCTTCGGTCAGCACCTCGCCGTTATTGGCGTTGATACGGCTGCGTAGCTGGAAAGTTTCCAGTTGGCCATTGACCATGAATTGCCATTGAGAAATGGCCCCGCTGGCGGTGTAACCCAGGCATTCGTGATGCGCCAATTCAGCCGGATTTTGCGGTCGACCGTGACGAGCGAGGTAATCCGGCGAGGCAATCACCCGCATGGTGCTGGTGCCGATCTTGCGCACCACATCGCCGGGGTCCATTCGGCGCGTGATGCGGATGGAGAGATCAATGCCCTCCTCGATCAGTTTCACCCGGCGGTCGGTGTAATCCATGTCCAGGCTGACTTCCGGGTAACGCTGCGAAAAATCGAGCAGCAGCGGGGCCAGACGCTTGATGCCGAAACTGAGCGGCAGGCTGATCCGGATATTGCCGCGCGGGATCAGGCGCTCTTCCGCGACATCGGTTTCCGCTGCCTCGACCAGATTCAGGATGACCCGGCATTTTTCCAGATAGGCGGTGCCGGCCGAGGTCAGCGCCAGCCGGCGTGTGCTGCGCACCATCAATTTGACGCCAAGGTGGCTTTCAAGCGCGGCGATCTGTCGCGTCACGACGGAGCGTGCCAGCCCCAGTTGCTGCGCCACCGCTGAAAAGCTGCCCAGTTCGGCGACCCGCAGGAAGAGATGCATGGCATCGAGTCGGTCCATTGTTGCCAATCAAGCAATAAACATTTGCAGATTGTCGGCTATTTCGCTGCAGCGAGGAAGACTAAAGTACGTCCATCGCATCAGGAGTTATTGGCATGAACCCGATCCAACCCGCACTTTTCGTTCCCCACGGCGCGCCGACTTTTGCGCTGCGCCCGGGTGCGGCCGGGGCGGCGATTTCCGCCAAGGCCCACGCTTTGCCCACGCCGCGCGCCATCATTATCGTCAGCGCGCACTGGGACACCGCCGTGCCCACCGTTGGTTTTGCTGACCGCCTGGAAACCATCCACGACTTCTCCGGCTTCCCGGACGAACTCTACAGCCTGCGCTACCCGGCCAGCGGTTGCCGCGAGGCCGCCGAGCTGGTTGTTGCCGCCATCCGCGCTGCCGGCCTGCCGGTGGCGACGGACAACGAACGCGGCCTCGACCACGGCGCCTGGGTACCGCTGCGCCTGATGTTCCCGGAAGCCGATGTGCCGGTGATTCCGCTTTCAATTCAAAGCCACGCCGGGCCGGAGCAGGCTTACCTGCTGGGTCGTGCCCTTGCTCCGCTGGCGGCAAAAGGCATTCTGGTGATCGCCTCCGGCAACCTCACGCACAACCTGCGGGATTACCAGCTAGCGGCGCGCAACGGCGGGCAGACGCCACCGCATGTTATGTGCGCCAATTCACCGACTGGATGGCGAATCGCCTGCAAGCTCGCGACATATCCGCCCTGCTCGACTATCGCGCCCAGGCCCCGGGCGCCGTGCAGGCCCACCCGAGCGATGAACATTTGCTCCCGCTGTTTGTGGCACTGGGTGCGGGTGGTGAGCAAGCCGAGGTTCAACGCTTTCATGCCGGGATCGATGATTACGTCATCGCGATGGATGCCTATGCATTTTTGCCAAAAAATGGAGGTCGACCGTGACAGTCAGCTACACCGCCACCGCCAAGGCCCTGCACTGGCTGATGGCTGTTCTTTTCTTCGGCCTGCTGGCCCTCGGTTTCTATATGCATGACCTGCCGCTATCGCCCGAGAAATTGCAGCTGTACTCCTGGCACAAATGGGCTGGCGTCAGCGCCTTTCTACTCGTCTGGCTGCGCCTGTTCTGGCGGGTAACGCACCGCCCGCCGGCCTTGCCGACCAGTATGCCGAAGCTGCTGCAACTGGCCGCCCACGCCGGCCACCTGATGCTTTATGGGCTGATGATCGTCATTCCGCTATCCGGCTGGCTGATGAGTTCGGCCAAGGGTTTCCAGACAGTCTGGTTCGGTGTGCTGCCGATCCCCGATCTGCTGGAGAAGAACAAGGAAGTTGGCAATCTGCTGCAAACCGTCCATATGGACCTCAACCTGCTGTTCGTCGCCGTCATCGCCGGCCACATCGGCGCCGCCCTGAAACATCACTTCATCGACCAGGACGACATTCTGAAACGCATGTTGCCTGCCCACAATACGGAGAAATGAACATGAAACGTTTAGCCATCGCCCTCGCAATTTCAAGCTCGCTCGCCTTGCCGTTCGCGGCTCACGCCGTCGAATACAACCAGGTTCAAACCGACAAAAGCGCCATCAACTTCACCTACAAGCAGATGGGTGTTGCGGTCGACGGCAAATTCAGCCGATTTTCCAGCCAGCTGAATTTCGACCCGGCCAAGCCGACCGCCGCCAAGGCAAGTTTCGATGTCGAACTGGCCAGCGTCGATACCGGCGCGTCGGAAGGCGATGAAGAAGTTGCCGGCAAGCCCTGGTTCAACACCAAGGTTTTCCCGACCGCCCGTTTTGTTTCCGGCAGCGTCAAGGCGCTCGGCGGCAATCGCTATGAGGTTGCCGGCCAGTTGAGCATCAAGGGCAAAACGCAGGATGTCGTCGTCCCCGCCACCTTCACGGCGCAGGGCAAGAGCGGCGTCTTCGACGGCAGCTTCACCATCCGCCGCGCCGATTTTTCGATTGGCGAAGGCAGCTGGGCCAAGTTCGACATCGTCGCCAATGATGTCCTGATCAAATTCCGCATCACCGCAGCAAGCAAGTAAGCCTTACCCCAACCCCCAAAAACGGAGAATCACCATGCAAAAACTGACCCAACTCACCGCCGCCCTCATCCTCGCCTCTGCTGTTGCCGCCCCGGCGCTGGCCGCGCCGGAAACCTTCGTGGTCGATGGCACCCACACCTTCCCGCGCTTCTCGTACAGCCACTTCGGCTTCTCGACCCAGCTCAGCCATTTCAACAAAACGACCGGCAAGGTCGTACTCGACAAGGCCGCCAAGACTGCTACGGTCGACATCGAAATTGACACGAAATCGGTCGATACCGGCTACGCCACCTTCAACGAGCACATTCAGGGTGAAGATTTCCTCGACACCGCCAAGTACCCGACCGCCACCTTCAAATCCAGCAAAGTGGTGTTCGAGGGCGACAAGCCGGTTGCCATCGAAGGCCTGCTGACCCTGAAGGGCGTGACCAAGCCGGTGACCCTGACCGTTTCTTCCTACAAGGCCATGCCGCATCCGATGATGAAAAAGGATGCCATCGGCGCCAATGCCTGGACCGTGGTCAAGCGTTCTGAATTCAACGCCGGCAAATACGCCCCCAACGTCGGCGACGAAGTCCGCATCGACATCGCCATCGAAGCCATCAAGCAGTAAACGCAACCTTCATCCAAGGAGCTCCACCCATGCTGACCATTCGTAAATCCGAAGATCGCGGCTACGCCGACCACGGCTGGCTGAAAAGCTATCACTCGTTTTCGTTCGCCGATTATTACGATCCGGCGCACATGGGCTGGGGCAATCTGCGGGTGATCAACGATGACCTGATTGCAGCCGGTGGCGGCTTTGGCAAGCATGGTCATCGCGACATGGAAATCGTCACCTATGTCACCACCGGTGCGCTGGCGCACCAGGACAGCATGGGCAACGGCACCACCATTCCGCCGGGCGACGTGCAGCGGATGAGTGCCGGGCGTGGTGTGATGCACAGCGAGTTCAACCATGCGCCGGATGCCGCAACGCATCTTTTCCAGATCTGGATCGAGCCGCGTGAGAAAGGCATTGCGCCGGGCTATGAACAGAAGACGTTTGCCGAGGCCGAAAAGCGCGGTCGCCTGCGCCTGATCGCCTCACCCGATGGCGCCGATGGGTCGGTCACGATCCACGCCGACGCCTCAATCTATGCCGGCCTGTTTGATGCCGACGAAACTGCAACCCTGCCCTTGAATCCGGCCCGCAAGGCCTATCTCCACGTCGCCAAAGGCATGGTTGCGGTCAACGGCCAAAATTTGCAAAAAGGCGATGCCGCTCTGCTCGCCAATGAAAGCAGCCTGACGCTGAGCAACGCGCAGGATGCCGAAGTCCTGTTTTTCGATCTCGCCCCCTGATTTTCACCTTACCTCCCAGGAGATTCACATGACCAAAATTGCTGTTGTATTCCATTCCGGCTACGGCCACACCCTGCGCATGGCGCAAGCCGTCGCCGAAGGTGCTGGCGCCGAACTCGTCGCGGTCGACGCCGAAGGCAATCTGCCCGAAGGTGGCTGGGAAACACTAAACGCCGCCGACGCCATCATCATGGGCAGCCCGACTTACATGGGCAGCGTCAGCTGGCAATTCAAGAAATTTGCCGATGCCTCAAGCAAGCAGTGGTTCGGCCAGGCCTGGAAAGACAAGGTTTTCGCCGGCTTCACCAACAGCGCGACGATGAACGGCGACAAGCTATCGACGCTGCACTATTTGTTCACGCTGGCCATGCAGCACAGCGGCATCTGGGTCGGCACCGGCATGCTGCCTTCCAACACCAAGGCGGCCCAGCGCAACGACGTCAATTACGTCGGCTCTTTCAGCGGCGCCATGGCCCAGTCGCCGTCCGATAGCAGCCCGGCTGAAATGCTGCCGGGTGATCTGGAAACCGCCAAGCTGTTCGGCCAGCGCGTCGCCACGATAACGGCGCAGTTTCGCGGCTAATCCGGATCGCGAATAGACGCCTGCAGACAGGCGTTATAATTAGCCGCCCTTATTTAGGGCAGCTTTTTTACGGGCCATGAAGTGACGCCAAAAGTGTGCTTCATGCACCAAAACGGAACGACAAAAACGCCTTGCCAAGCAGATCGCTGACGACGATTATTTTCGAAAAATCAATACCTTGGGAAAAAGCCAGGTGCAGTCGGAAGCCTTTAATTGCACAGCACGACTTTTGCTTAAGTCTTAACGTTAGCTGAACTCAAATGCCGCAGGCCATGGATACCGTACACCGCTTGGAAATCCCCGCCCATCCCGAAGATCCGCCACCAGAAGGCACGCGCCGAATGATCGCGGGTGAGGAACGCGTTTTCTATGATGGCTTCTGGATCAAAACCTACCCCGTCCCGGCAGACTCTCTCGACGCCAAAAAGCGGCTGATCGAAGCCCTGACCCGAAGACTGTTCAATCACACCGAACACGGTCTCAATATTCCCGGCACCCGTCTGGCCGAAGCCCGCCAAACCTACAGTGAAGAAACCGACAGCGGCCGCCGTCGCGTCAAGGCCGCCATGCTGGCCGGGGCGCTCTTCAACCGGGCGACCGACATCTTCCGTAAACTGGTTGAATTGCAGAGCGATGGCATCGAAATCCGCAGCGACGATGCCTTGATGCGTGAATGCGGCAATTGCCTGCTTGAAGCCATGGAACTCGGCCGCTTCGTACTGCATCGCAGTGGCGAAGAAGGCATCGACGAACTCTGGGGCGAACCCTTCCGCGCCTTCTCGATTCCGGTTGAGGATTTTTACGAAAGCCGCTACATCAAGATTGGCCAGAGCATGCGTGACATCGACAAAATCTCGAAGGCGATGATCGGCAATTTCACCCAGATTCCGGCCTTCGCAAATATTGCAGCGCCGATTATCGATTTCACCAACGCCGCCAAGATCAAGACCGAAACGCTGCGTACCGATCCCGACATTTTCGATCTCTGGGCCATGCTCGTCACCGCCGCCGAACGACTCGCCAACTTTACGCCGCACCCGCATCCGGTCATGGTCGGCCATAGCGCCGAGCTGCACCACAGCCTTTCCGATGGCCTGCAACTGATCCGCAATGGCCGCGACCTGGTGTTCTACATCTGCCGCGCCCGCACCCCCATGCCGAAAAGCACCCGGGAATACATCGAACGTTGCGAAACCTACCTGACGACAGGCCGCTCGCCCATGCTACCGGCCCCCCTGCCCGCCTGAAGCAGGTTTCGCCAAACTCCGCGGCCGAGCGCCTGAATCAGGCGCCACGCTCAGCAAATAAAAAGGGAGGCCACGGCCTCCCTTTTTATTTACGCCGGAACATTCCAGCGCAAGGCCGCTGAATCGTCGGCATCGCGGGCATCAACCCAGCGCGCGCCGTCCGCTGTCGCTTCGCGCTTCCAGAACGGGGCGCGGGTTTTCAGGTAATCCATGATGAACTCGCAGGCGGCAAAGGCTTCGCCGCGATGGGCGCTGGTCACGGCAACGAGGACGATCTGGTCGCAGGGCTTGAGCGGGCCAACGCGATGGATCACCAGCGCGTTGTAAATATCCCAGCGGCCCTTGGCTTCGGCGACGATGGCCTCCAGCGCCTTTTCCGTCATGCCCGGATAGTGTTCCAGCGTCATTTCAGAAACACCGGCGCCATCATTCATGTCACGTACCAATCCGACAAAGCTGGCCAGCGCACCGACACGCGGGTCGCCAGCTCTGACTGCGGTCAACTCGACGCCAAGGTCAAAATCAGCTTCTTGCACCCGAACGTTCATGCTCAGATCACCTCACGCGCTTCCAGGAAAGTCAGATTGGGATACTTCTCTTTGACCATGTTCAGGTACACATTGTTCGGTGCCAGATAAACCGGGTCATCGGCGCCATCCAGCGCGACGTTGGCGCTATAACGATCCGAAATCTGGCGCAACTCATTGGCGTCGCCATGAATCCAGCGTGCCGTCGAGCAGTTGTAAGTCTCAAAAATAACCTTCACGCCGTATTCGTTTTCCAGACGGCTGGACACCACGTCGAACTGCAGAATACCGACCGCGCCGAGAATCAGGTCATTGCCGGCCAGCGGCCGGAACAACTGGGTGGCACCCTCTTCCGCCAGTTGATGCAAGCCTTTTTGCAGTTGCTTGATCTTCAGCGGATTGGCGATGCGGGCCAGACGGAAGTGTTCCGGCGCGAAGGACGGAATGCCGGTAAAACGCAGTTCTTCGCCTTCGGTAAAGGTTTCGCCGAGACGAATGGTGCCGTGATTGGGAATACCGATGATGTCGCCCGGATAAGCTTCGTCCGTCGTACTGCGGTCGCGCGCCATGAAGGTGATGGCGTTATTGACCGAAATCAGCTTGGGCGCAGTGCCCTGCTTCACTTTCATGCCACGCTCGAAACGACCGGAACAGACACGCACAAAGGCGATGCGGTCGCGGTGTTTCGGGTCCATGTTGGCCTGAATCTTGAACACGAAGCCGGAGAATTTCGGCTCGGAGGGCTCCACCGTGCGGCTGGCAGCCGGGCGTGGCAACGGGGCCGGCGACAGTTCAACGACCGCGTCGAGCAAACTTTGGACGCCGAAGTTGTTGACCGCAGAACCGAAGAAAACCGGCGACTGCTTGCCGGCCAGATAGTCGGCGGCATCAAACGCATGCGAAGCGCCGCGCACCAGTTCGATGTCAGTACGCAACTCGTCGGCCTGGCTGCCGATCAGTTCATCCAGCCGTGGATTGTCGAGGCCCTGAATAATTTCCGAGGTGCCCTTTTCAGCCTGTGGATCGAAGAAGGCGATAGCGTCGTCGTAGAGGTGATAAACGCCACGGAAGCGCTTGCCCATGCCGATGGGCCAGGTAATCGGCGCACACTGGATACCGAGGACGGACTCGATTTCATCGAGCAGATCAATCGGCTCCTTGCCTTCGCGGTCGAGCTTGTTGATGAAGGTCAGGATCGGCGTGTCGCGCATGCGGCAGACGTTGAGCAGCTTGATGGTCTGCGCTTCGACACCATTCACCGAGTCGATCACCATCACCGCCGAGTCGACGGCGGTCAGCGTGCGATAGGTGTCTTCCGAGAAATCCTCGTGACCGGGGGTGTCGAGCAGGTTGATCATGCATTCGCGGTACGGGAACTGCATCACCGACGAGGTCACCGAAATGCCGCGCTGCTTCTCCATTTCCATCCAGTCGGAAGTCGCATGGCGCGAGGCCTTGCGGGCCCGAACTTCGCCGGCCACCTGAATGGCGCCGCCGAACCACAGCAGCTTTTCAGTCAGCGTGGTTTTACCCGCGTCGGGGTGGGAAATAATGGCGAATGTACGGCGGCGGGCAATTTCAGTGTCGAGGGCAGTCACGGCGGCGGTCAGGAAAGCGGAAAGGTCGCGATTATACCTTTGCCGCAGTGCAACACCGTTGCCTTAAGCCGTGGGCAATACCTGCCGGTAAAGCGCCCGACTGGCGTAGGCCAGCCAGGGCAAAGTCAAGGGCAGCAGCGGCAAAAGCAGCACGCTGGCAATGGTTGCGGTCGACAGGAAAAAAGCCCAAAAAATCGCTACCGTAAAATTGCCGAAGACAACCCGCACGCTAGTCACCACCGCGCCCACCAGCCCGATTCGCCGCTCGCACAGCAAAGGCACCGAAAAGGCCGAAATCCCGAACAGCAGGAAGGCAACGACAAAACCGGAAACCCCGGCCCATTTGACGAACTTGACCACATTCATCGCCGCTGGCATCAGATCAGCCAACCAGACCGGCGCCCCGCCAATCATGTAAGCGTAGAGAATCGCCGCGTCGGTCACGAAGATCATGAAGAGCAGGCCGCAAACCAGAGACAACGCCCACAACGCCCCCGCCGCATTGCGAAAACCGGCCAGGATGGCGCCGGGCGTCACCCGCTGACCGCTCTCAAAAGCCTGGGCAATGCCGAAAAATCCGGCCAGAATCACCGGCCCCACCAGCATGAACGCCCCCGCTGCAGCAATCACGAACGGCGTCATCCCCTGTGCGAGCAAACCGCCAATAATCAGCACCCCGCCCAGCACGAAAATCAGCGAGTAAGCGATGCTGACGAGACGCGTCGCATTGGCAATTCGCCAGCCTTCGGCAAGCGCTTGTTTCAGAGAGGCGAAGCTAAAAGGCTGGATGATCATGGCAGGCCTGAAGACGTTGGGCAGAAGCTGCCCAGCCTAGCGAACGCCTGCCAGCGATACTCCAATCCAGATCAAATAAATGGAAATTGACCTTGGGGCGACGCAAAATCACGCCAAATTAGCCATTTTGTGAAAGTCGTTAGTTCGGTCTTACCAGAACATAGGGGCTGTGAAATTTGGCACCCTTCATCTCCGCAACAGCGAATGAACTTCCTGGCGTCGGCATTTTGATGCGGCCAATTACCTCGGCGCCCTTGCCGTCGGCCAGCGTTTCTTTCATCTCAATAATGACCGGTTCGGGCGCAATCAGCCGCAATTCAAGGGTCGAGCCTGGCATGCCTGTGGGTGAAAATTTGACGCTGGCGTTTGGCCCGACCAGCGAGATCGAGTTTTGCAATTGGCCGGCCAGATAGACGTCGACCTTAACGGCATCCGCCGCAAATGCATGAACCGGGACTGCTAGTAATGCGGCGATAAGTAAGGATAGGGATTTCATTGAGTCGTTCCATTGATGACAGTTTCACATACATGGCTGGTACAAAAATCGGGCGCCAGCGTGTTCGTGCGGCAAAAGCAAAGCGCACAACACCCGCACAAAAAGAAGAATAGTAACGCCGCGGGATGAATTCTTCCGAGAGACCGTCGCTACAAACAGCTCAATCTTGCGGAAAAAAACCTTGGGTGGCGTTTGCTACAAAGAGATAATCTAAACCTGTTAGATGAACCCACCATTAAGCCGCTTGAGCAAATGCAGCCCTTCGACAAAATTCCTCAAGAAGTGATTGATCTGATCAGCAAACAGGATTCGATTCCCTTTGTACTGGCTGACGAAAATGATCCATCAACTCAGCAGATATGCACGACGTTAACCAGCCTGGCGCAGCGAGCCCAGGATGGTGCCATGACACTCAGCACGGTTGAAGTCGAGGCCATCCAGCGCGTCGAGCTTATTTTGCGCAGCATGATCGAACTCATGGACGATGGCGGCAACGCCACCGCTTCGGAACTCACCGAACAAATCAGGCTACTCGCCAGCAATAAAGAAACCAGCACGGAGCCGGAGCTTGACCAGGTTTTGATCAACGTCCTGGCCAAAAACCTTCAAATCGGCGAGCTGGTCGATTTGAAATCATGCCCATTTCTCCGGGATCATGAATATGCCGATGATGTTTATGGACTGGTCAAGCATGTGGCCCTGGAAACAAAGGACGGCAAAGCGAGTGTGACAGTCCAGTATGACGATTTTGGTACTGTCCATTATTCGGCAGATACCGAGTTGCTGGTTTTATCCAAAGATTGAGACGGAAACAGAAGCGGAAAAAACCGGTTTAAATCATGATTCTGAAAGCATAAGACCCGCTTTTGACGCGCTGACCAATCAGGTTTTGGAAAGTTTTTATTGGTGCCATGCCACTGAATGATGACTTCATGGCCGAGCCTGTAAGCCAGGAACTGCCTTATCTCGAAGTAGTCTTAGCCATGCTGTAATAGCTGCGAGATACGACGTCATCAAGCACCGCCCACCAGAAGTGCGTGAAGCGGCTGGTTGAGCGCGGCAGGCTAGGCTACAGCTCGGCGTTGATGACCCGCCGCCGATACGGCCGGCTGAGCTTGTGGATCAGGCCGATCTGTTCGATCCGGTCGCGGTAGGTCGGCATGTTGCGTTCACGCAGCATGAAGGGCGGGCGCCGCGGGGTGCCGGCAGCAAGCAGTTCGAGGTTGGTGCCGGTGGCCAGCGCCATGCCGGCCTCGATACAGGTGTTCAGGTTGTCGTCGGTCAGATCGGCAATGACCAGCAGGGCATCGCAGACGGCGCGGCGGACGGCGGCGTTGACGTTTTCCGGATTGCCTTTATGCACCTCGTCACCGACGACGGTGGACATCGAGGTGATCAGCTGGATCAACTGGCGAACTGGCCCGGTCAGGCGGGTGTCCTCGGAAGCCAGGTCCATCGCGCAGAAGACGTAATGCGGCCGGCTCGGCTTCTGCCAGAGATCCCAAAGATCATTCAGGGTGCCTTGCAAGGCGGCGGGCACCGCTTCACTTGCGGTGTCCATGCGCAGCCAGTGCCGGTCGCTGCCGTCGGCCAGACTGACCCGCGGATCGGCGATGACGACGCTGGGCAGGCCGAGGCTGCTCGCGAAGTCAATCTCCTGCAGGAAATACTTGTAAGGCCCCTGGCCGGGGGTGGCGACTGCCTCGCCGCGAAAGGGGATGATCCCGACAAAGGCGCCGCAACTGGGCATGATGCGCTCGACCCGGCTGCCGGCGCCAAAACCCTTCTGGTCAGGCGAATCGCCGATCAGGCGCAGTCCCTGGCGAACCAGGTGGCGGCAGACGGCATTGGCGCTGGCGTTATCCAGGGACTGCCACGAGGCGCTGACGTATACATCGCGCGAGCTTGCCGGGTTAGGCTGGTTTTCGCTCGGGTGCAGGGCGCGCAGGATGGCCAGCGCGATCTCGGCGGTGAACTCGCCGTTGGGGACGTCGATCCACGAAATGCCCTTCATCAGCTCGTCGACCTGAGCGTCGCCCATGCGCAGCGCGACCATGCGAAAACCTCGGAAATTGGCGCGCTGGTCCATCGCCGCGTTGTATTCGTTGAGCACCCAGCCGCGCGCCAGCGATTCGTCGGAGGCGACGAGCAGCACGGCACGGCAGCGCTCGATGGCCCGTTGCAGTTCAGTGGCCAGCATCGCGCCGGCCGAGAGGTCGCGGTCGTCCCACCAAGCCTGCAGCCCGGCCGATTCCTGCAGCCAGCGATAGAGCTTCTCGACGAAGGGGCGGTCGCTGTGGGCGTAGCTGAGGAAGATGTCGTGGTCGCGCTTGTTGAGGGGAAGGGCCATCGGCGATCTCTTTCGCATCGTTGCACGCCGGTCTGGCGCAGATTCGCCCATCATAGCCCCGGTGCTGCCAGTGCGCCACCGGCCGGATGCTGGCAAAATGAGCACTCCCATCGACATTCCTCCGGCAGGGACGCCCAATGACCAAAGAAGAAATCGCCCGCGTCGCGCATGAAGTGAATCGCGCCTATTGCGAGGCGCTCGGCGATGACAGCCAGCTACCTTGGGAAGAGGCGCCGCAGTGGCAGCGGGAGAGCGCGCTGCATGTCGTCGAGATGCACCTAGCCGATCCGGAGGCCGGCCCGCAGGCCAGCCATCAGGCGTGGATGGCGCAGAAGCTGGCCGAAGGCTGGAAACTCGGCCCGGTCAAGAACCCGGATGCCAGGGAGCATCCCTGCCTGGTGCCCTTCGACGCATTGCCGCTGGAGCAGAAGGTCAAGGATTACCTGTTCCGCGGCGTCGTCCGCGCCTTGGCAGGGCACTAACAAAATGCGCCTGGCGTTGTTAGACTTCAAAGTTGACACCAGCCTGCTATCCGTGGCGCGCAAACTTCAATGACACATCAACCTCAGTTATGTTGTTCGAGTGCAAAGGTCATAAGAAAGAAGGGGGAAAAGGGGGGGGGGAAAAAAAAAAAAAAAAAAAAGAAAAAAAGAAAAAAAAAAAAAAAAAAAAAAAAAACCTATTTCAGCTTGTTACGGTCAACCTGAAGTTTTGGCTAGTTTTCCGGTTGACCGCAGCACACCAGAATCGCCCTTTCGTTGCCGATTTCCCCTTCAGTGAATCGGCTGAGCCACGAGCCGCACACCGAGGGCAGCACACACTTTACTCACGGTTTCAAAGCGCGGGCTGGCGTTCGGGCGTAGCGCCTTGTACAAGGCTTCGCGTGTGATACCGGAGGCCTTGGCTACTTCTGTCATGCCTCGGGCTCGGGCAGCCACGCCCAGCGCATGTGCCAGTTCTGCCATGTCACCATCGGCAATGGTCTGGTTCAGGTACTCCGAAATAGCGATTTCGCTATCCAGATATTCGGCCAGGTCAAATTCGGGCAGGTTTGCCGGATCGATTTTCTTTGTCATCGCAATTACTCCTTGATTGTCGCCGCCAACTTCACGGCTTGGGCGATATCGGCGGCCTGCGTCGACTTATCGCCGCCACCAAGCATCACGATCAGAACCGCTCCCCACTGCACGTAATACATGCGCCAACCCGGACCAAAATGTTCCCGCATCTCGAATACGCCATTGCCGACAGCCTTCACGTCACCGAGGATGCCGCGCTGAACTTTGTCCAGTCGACGGGCTAACCGAATTAGCGTCGGTTTGACCTTCAGACCACTGAGCCATGCCGTAAATTCAGGTAGAGGTTAGATTGAATACATGGATAAATCGTAATCGTTCGATTACTATTTATCAAGCAAATTCAGCCTTCAACGCATCACCACCCTCGCCTGCAAGGGCTTCTTGCCCGGCCATTGGACCGTAATCAGCAGCTTCGCCCCGGCCGGAATGCTTCCCGATCCTTGCAGGTGGCTATCGCCCACCGCTTTCAGGTCGAACTCGCTTTTGGCGGTGCCGACCAATGCGGTGAGCTTGCCGGTTGCGCCGGTAGCGAGCACTGGATTGCCGTGGTTACTGAGGTAAACGGTCAGTTGGCCATCCCTGCTGACGACTTCGAATTGCATTTCACCGGCTTCGGCGACGACGCCGCCGTACTGCGGCTGGCCGTGTTCGGCGTGGGCCAGCGCGGCGTTGCCGTAGGTGCTGAGAGCTAGGGCGAGGAGCAAGGTCTTGAGGGTTTTGGTCATAATGGGTTTCTCCTGGGTGAAAGTGAATCAAAGGGCTTCGTTGAGGTCTTGTCTGGCCAGACGTTCGGCGGCTTCGCGGCCGAACAGCCAGAACAAGGCGGGGGTAATAAAGGTGTCGAGCAGCGTCGAGCTGATCAGGCCGGAAAAAATGACGACGGCGACCGGGTGCAGGATTTCGGTGCCCGGCTGTTCGGCTTCAAAAAGCAGTGGGGATAGTGCGAATGCCGCGACTAGCGCAGTCATCAGCACGGGTGTCAGGCGTTCCAGCGAGCCGCGGACGATCATTGCCGGCGTGAAGGTTTCACCTTCAAAACGCATCAGGTTGAGGTAATGACTGATTTTCAGGATGCCGTTGCGCGTCGAAATACCGGCCAGCGTAATGAAGCCGATCAGTGCCGCGATCGAGAGCGGCTGGCCTGATAGCCACAGGCCGACGACACTGCCGACCAGTGCCAATGGCACGTTGGCCATGATCAGGGAAGCCAGCACTGCCGACTGATAGCGGCTGAACAGCACCATGAAAATCAGTGCTGCCGAGCCGATGGCGAGCAGTGAAATGAGCTTGGCCGCTTCTTCCTGCGCCTGGAACTGGCCGCCGAGGGTGATGAAATAGCCTTCCGGCAGGGGGAATTCGGCGATGGCTGCGCGCAGATCGGCCACCACATCGGAAAGCGCCCGGCCGTGGGCGTTGGCGGCGATGACGATGCGCCGCCGGCCGTCGTCGCGGGTGATCTGGTTCGGGCCATCGGCGTCCTCGATACTGGCCAGCATTGAAAGCGGCACGCGCCCACCCGGCGTTTCGATCAGCAGGCCTTTCAGGCCCTCCAGCGAACGGGCACTTTCCGGCAGACGAACGACCAGATCGAAACGCCGGTTGCCTTCGACAATCTGCGTCACTTTCTCGCCATCGACCAGGGTTTGCAGCGTCCGCGTCAGTTGCGCCGTTGAAATACCGTAGCGGGCGGCGGCGTCGAAATCGACGCGCACCTTGATCTGTGGCGCCAGTACCTGTTTTTCGATTTCGAGGTCGGCCAGCCCGGGCACTTTCGCCAGCCGTTCGCGCAGCAAACCAGCTTGGGCGCGCAGGGTGTCGAGATCCTCGCCAAAGATCTTGATGGCGACTTGCGCCCGCACGCCGGACAGCATGTGGTCGATGCGATGCGAGATCGGTTGCCCGAGGTTGATCGTCGCCGGCAGATCCTTCAGGCGCTGGCGAATGTCGGCATAGATTGCTTCCTTGCTGCGCCCCTCGGGCTTGAGACTGATTTCCAGCTCCGACACATGGACGCCTTCGGCATGTTCATCCAGTTCGGCACGCCCGGTGCGACGGCCGATATTCCCGATTTCCGGGACGCCGCGCAGGGCGCTTTCGGCCATGCTGGAGATGCGAATCGATTCGGCCAGCGTCGCCCCCGGATTGAGGCGCATGCCGAGCGTGATCGAGCCTTCGTTGAACGGCGGCAGGAAGCTGGTCGGGAAGAACGGGATGGTCGCCATCGCCAGCACCACGGCACAGCCGGCCAGCACCACGGGCAGGCGCGGGGCGGCGAGCACCCGCTGCAACGCCCCGGCGTAATGCCCTTTCAGCCAAGAGACCAGCCGGGTTTCGCGATGCTTTTGGGAAACCAGACCGGGCAGCAGATAGGCGCAAAGCACGGGTGTCAGCAACACGGAAACCGCCAGCGAAGCGAGGATGGAAACGATGTAGGCGATGCCGAGCGGCACGAACAGCCGGCCTTCAATGCCGGGCAGCGCAAAGAGCGGCACGAAGACGAGCGCGATGATCAGCGTTGCATAGACGATGGCGGTGCGCACTTCCAGCGAGGCGGCAACCACCGTCGCGTGGATCGAATACGGCTCGCCCCGGGCGGCCTTTTCGCGCAGCCGGCGCAGGATGTTTTCGACATCGACCACCGCATCATCGACCAGCTCACCAATGGCAATCGCCAGCCCGCCCAGCGTCATGGTGTTGATCGACAGACCGAGCCACTTGAAGACCAGGATGGCGATCAGGATCGATAACGGAATGGCGGTCAGCGAGATCAGCATCGTCCGGAAGTTGCCGAGAAAAAAGAACAGGATGGCGGCGACCAGACAGAAAGCGAGCAGCAGTTTCGCCTCCAGATTGCCGATGGAAGCCTCGATGAAATCGGCCTGGCGGAAAATGACTTGCGGCGCGGTAATGCCCTTGGGCAGGCTGGGCTTGAGATCGGCAATCGCGCTTTCGATGCGTTTTGTCAGGTCGACCGTATCCGCCGTCGGTTGCTTCTGAATACTGAGAATGACCGCCGAAGCGCCATTGAAACCACCATCGCCCCGTTTGATCGCCGCCGCGAAACCGACCTCGGCAACCTGCCGAAGCAGGATCGCCTGGCCGGCCCGGGCGGTCAGCGCCAGATTTTTCAGGTCATCGAGCCGGGCACTGCGCCCGAGGTGACGAATCAGGTATTCGCGGCCATTGAGTTCGAGAAAGCCGCCCGAAGTATTGGCGGCAAAGCCCTTCAAGGCGCTTTCCAGTTGTTCGAGCGAAATGCCGAGATCGGCCATGCGCCGGGTATCGGGCTGCACCTGGAACTGCCGCACCTCGCCACCAATCGGGATGACCTGCGAGACCCCCGAGATTGCCAGCAGGCGCGGGCGCAGCACCCAGTCGGCGTATTCGCGCACCTGTTTCGGGTCACCATCCGGCACGGCAACCGGCATCGCTATCAGCATGATCTCGCCCATGATCGATGACACCGGCCCCATGCGCGGCAAAACGCCGACCGGCAAGGCCGCCTCCAGACCGGCCAGCCGCTCGCTGACCATCTGCCGCGCCCGGTAGATATCGACGCCCCAGTCAAAGGAAACATAAAGGAAGGACAAGCCGGCGCTCGACACCGAACGGATGCCGGCGACGCCGGGCAGGCCGCTCATCGCCGTTTCGAGCGGAAAGCTGATTAACTGCTCGACCTCTTCCGGGGCCATGCCACCGGCTTCTGTCATCAGCGTGATGGTCGGTTTGTTGAGATCGGGGAAGACATCGACCGGCAAACGCCCGGCCTGAAACGCCCCATAAGCCATCAGCACAACACTGACCGCCAGCACAAAAAGCCGGTTGGCGAGACTTTTTTCGACGAGCCACTGGAACATATCGGGGCTCCTAGCGAATCTGGCTGATCAATGAGGCGCCCTGCACCACGACGCGCTCACCGGATTTCAAACCGCGCGAAATAACCACGCGGACGCCGTCGAGTGGCGTGATCTGGACCGGGCGTGCCGTGAAACGTTCAGGCGCATCCTTGACCCAGACGATCACCTCATTCGCCGTATTGCGACTGAGCGCCGCCATCGGCACCGGCAAGCCGCGCACAACCGACTTCATGCGCACCTGCACTTTCACCGGCTGGCCCAGCGGTAAAGCCAACCCGGCACCGACGGCATGATTCTCGAACATAAGCGGCAAGGCCTGCTCCCGCAGGCGGCGGCTGGCGCCGATAAAATTGAGCGGCACCGAACGCTCACCGACCGCCACGGTGGCGGCAGCGACATCCTCAAGCGCCAGGGTTTCATAGGCGCTGGCTTCAACGTGCAGGCCATCCGGGTCAATAATCTCGAAAATCAGCTCGCGCGGTTCAACCACCTGGCCGACTACCGCATTGCTCGCCGCGATCACGCCGGAAACGGGCGCCAGCAACGCCTCGCGGCTGGACAAACCGCCCCCGACGGCGGCAATGCGCCCACGCAAACTCGCGACATCGCTCTCGGCAATCTCGATTTCCTTGCGTGGAATGGTGTCAGCGAGCTCGTTCAAACGATGGACGCGCTTCTCGGCCAACGCCAGGCTGGCCTTCAATTCGGCCAGCAAGGCAGACTGGTTGGAACGCTCGATCTGCCCGGTGGACGGCACCACCCAGGCCAGAATATCCCCCTTGCGCACCTTGCTGCCGGCGGACGGCAACCCGTGCGCACCTGCCGCTTCGATACGTCCGGGAATCATCGCCTGGACGCGGCCGCCGAGGTGCGGATCCATGATCACCCGACCGGCCAGTTCGACGATGCGCGGAATTTCCTCGTCAACCACCGGCTGCGTCAAAACGCCCATGCTGCGCTGCGCCGATTTGGGCAGAAACACCGCGCCGTCCGGCAAACGCTGCGGCGCGTTGCCCAGATTGACCATCGCCTTCTTTTCATCGGCATGGTCATGCCCTTCGTGGGCAGCCAGCGGCAGGCTCACCGCCAACAACAAGGCGCTTAATGTCGAGAGCTTCAATAGGTGACTCATGCGACCACCGCCTTTCCACGCGCACGGCGGCGCCACCAAGCCCCACCCAGCAAAAGCAGCAAGGCGAGCCCGGAAACGCCTGCCGCCCAGCCGCCGGCCATTGGCAAGGCCGTTGCTGCGGTCGACGCCCCGGCAACGACAAAATCGGCCGAGAGCAAATCAGCCTCGTCTCCCGCCACCAGGGTAAAGGCCAGTGCGTATTCACCAGGCTGGCGCAGCGGCTGCAGCCATGCTGCATCGTCGATCAGGTAATCGCCGCTTTCGTTGCGGAAACGCGCCTTTGCCTTGCGGCCGCCCTGCTCCACTTCCAGCGCCGCGTTCAGCACCGGCGCATTGCTCGCTGCCCGATCAACGAAAAACGTGAATCCTTCGGTGTCCAGCCGGCCGACGACCTCAAAGCTTTCACTTTCGGCCACGACAACGGGTATCGGGAGCGGCAATTCAGCGGCTTGGACAGAAAATGGCAGCGTCAGCAGCAATGCTGCGACCAGCAGCTAATGCTGCGGTCAACCGGAAAAACAGTCGAATTTTCATGATGTGATCCTTGTTCATTCGGGTAGCAGGCCGAGCGCCTGCCGTTGGGCCGAAATTCGTTGCGCCAGATTGATCCGCGCCCGGCTCGCTTGTCGCTCAGCCTCGAAGGCTTCCAGCTCAATACGCAAGCGGGTAGGCAAATCGGTTTCCCCAAGGCGGAATGATTTGTCAAAAAAGCCCCGATTCTCGGCAGCCAGTTGCGCCCGCAGTTCGGCCGCCGCCAACAGCTGGCGCGCGGCCAAAAGCTGGGCCTGAGCGGCAGCACGTTCATTGCCCAGCCGCTCGCCCTGACGGTCGAACTGCAGGCGGCTCTCGATCAGATCGGCATTGGCCTCAGCCAGCCGCGCGTCGTTGCGGGCACCGGACGAAAACGGAATGCGCAAGGCGAGCGCCCAGGTCTGCTCCATCGAATCGCCCGTCATCGCCCTCTCCCGGCGGGTACCGAGCGCAATTTCAGGATTATTTCGGCTGCGTGCCCGCGTCAGTTCAAGACTGCGCCGCGAGACATCGCCCTTCGCCTGCAATTCACGCAGCAAGGGGTGTTCATCGCTTAATTCAACGCCGGGCAGCTCGCCAACCAGCGGTTCCGGCACCGGCCCGGCGGCGCTGGGCAACTGACCGGTTAACGACTGCAGGCGAAAGCGGGCAGATTCAAGCACCACACTGGCTTCGGCCTGCTGGGCCTCGGCAGCGGCCAGCGCGCCAGCCGCCTGATGCTGATCGGCCCGCGAAAGATCGCCCGCGGCAACCCGGCGCGCCACATCGTTCTGCAAACGGCGTGCCGCCGCGACGCGTTCAGCGGCGAGCGTCTGTTCGTTGCCGGCCAGTTGCCAGCCCCACCAGGCATCGCGCACCTCGCCGGCTAGTTGCAGACGCAGCGCCGCCATGCGACCGCCAAGCGCCCCTATTTCGGCCTCGGCCAGGGCCTGGCTGGCGCTCCGCTCACCGGGCAACCAGAGCGGCAGCACCAGACCAATCTCCTGCTCAGTCGCCCCGCGCTGCTGGTTAAAGCGGTCGGTGCGCCCTTTCAGTTCAATACTGGGCGGCTCAGGCGTCAAAGCATCGGCTGCCAAGCGGCGGGAGCGCAAGGCGTTTTCACGCTCGGCTACCGCTTGAGCGACAGGCTGGCGCTGCCAGGCAGCCGCATAGGCTTGGGCAAGGGTTTGTATCGGTTCGCTGCGCACCGGTTGGGCGGCAAGCAGCAATAGTGCGATCCATAAAAAGCGTCGCATGGAATTCCTCCGGCTGAGTCAAATAGACAACCGGCGGCAGGCCAGATCAGCCCGGCTGGGCTGTCAAAAAATCAGGGGGAAACACAAAGATAAGGCTGGCACTCCGCCGACGTTCAGACGGCGGATACTCTGGGTGGTCGTTCAAGTCCTTCCGGCACGCGGGAGGTGAAGCGACTGACAATATTGCCGGAGAGATCGGCCGTCTGTGCCGGCATGGGCAGGCGCAGCGCATCAACAATACCGCCCTGCAAATGCCCGAGTTGATGACCGGGACAGCAATGGTGCTGCGTCGAGGCACAACCATCCGCCTCGTGCTGCGGGCACCCCTCGCAATCAGCCGCCGGGGCGTGATGGTCATCGCCATGCGATTGATGCGCCGCCGGGGAAGCGTGCTCGTGCGCGGCCATGCTTTCCGCCGCTTCCCAACCGAAGCTCGGCGAGAAGACGGTGGCCAACAGGACCAACAACACAATGCGGGAGATTTTCCGGAGCAGCGCTTGCATGATTTTTATAATAGCCGAGGATTCTGTTATTCGAAACCCGGCGGGATCAAAGGTTCAAATAGTGGATTCAAGCAGTCGCATCGAATTGCAGCCTCAAATCGCAACCAACGTCTGCCGCCCGTACCACTCTTCACCCGCCGGCAAGCTGATTGGATTCTGCGCGATGGCAGCCTCAACGCAGAGCATCTGCCGCCAGCCATCGGCCGGCATATCTTTCAACTCGGCACATAGTTCGACCCACGGGTTCCAGACCACCACATCGGGGAAGCCCTGGCTCTCGATGGTCAGGCTGAGATTGCCGGCATTCAGCTGCTGCGGTCGCTGGATATCGTAATAAACCCGATCCACTTCGTTGTCGATGGTCAATTCGATGCCGCTGTCACGCACGATCTGGTCACTGTTGGCGGCATCACGGTAGTTATGACCGTACAGACCTTCAAGCGAAACATCCTCAACCTGAGTCACCCGCAGGTAGGAGTGCAGCGCGCCGGTAAATTCAAACGGCACCCCGCCGGTATTGGTGACGCAAAACTCGATATCGATGCGGTCAACCTCCAGCATCAGCGTAATTTCAGCGGTAAAAGCGTGCGGCCAAATGGCGCGGCTCGCTGCGTCATCGCTAACCACCAGCGTCACCAGCGCGTAATCATCCGCACAGCGCTCGGTATCAAGCGACCATAGCCGGGTGCGGACCAAGCCGTGCTTGGGCAACTCACCCAGCCCGGAAAACTGCGGGAAGCAGACGGGAACACCACCACGAATCGCCACGCTGCCATCAAAAACAGCTTTTTCCGAAAGATAAAGGTGCTCGCGGCCATCCGGCGTTATCCAGGAGAGCACCTGCCCGCCCAACTTGCTGATAACTGCACTCGACCCTTTCGGGCCATTCAGACGCAGCGCTTCAATACCGTGGAAATCGATTGTTTCAATGGAAGGTTTCATGAGTCTCCGGTGCCTTGGGCACCACATAAAGTTGGGGGCGGACGTGCAGCAACTCGACCGTATGACCCAGCAGCGTCACGCTGCCGGTGCAACGGTTGTCGCCGGTATCGCTATATTCAAAGGCATAGACCCGGCGCAGTTGAAGGTGGCCCTCGTCGTTACGCGCCAGGCGAAAAAAACTGCCGACGACCGTTTCATCGAGAAATTGCAAGCCTTCTTCGGCGCACGCCCGCTGCGCAGCCTGTATGCCGATTTCGCGTGCTTTGAGGCTGTCAAGCCAGAGCCAGATGCCGCCCACCATGAGGGCGAGGGCCAGAAGTTCGTACAAGTCCATGGCGCGAGTATACGTAAGGCAGGAAATACACCACAGAAATTGATGAAAAATTATCGGATAATGCGAGCGTCAATAATTTACAACCCACACCGGATTCCTTGCTCGCCATGCTTCGCGATTTATTTCCCTTCATTCACCAGGTTATCGGGCAAAAAAACGCTGCGGCAACTCGGAGTTTGCTGGAAACAATCGATAGCCTGCCGTCGCTTGATGCCGCAGCGCTGCTGACATCACGCGCCATTCCCTCAATTACCGAGGAATCCAGCCCGCAAAAACGCTTCAACCTTCTTGAAGATATCCGGCAAACTGCAGAACGCATTCTGCCGACACTGGAAAACCAGGTCATGCAAGCGGTGTTGCCGATGCCCTATCAGGCCAAAAACGCCGCCATTCACGCCGACAACCTGCTCAAATCACTGGCCGCAAGCTACGCTGACCTTGCCACTGAGACTAGCTCTCCAGCGCCGAACACCGAGGCAAGCCATCTTTACCATTGGAGTATCCGGTGCGCGATAACCCTGCTGGCTCGTCGTCAGTTTCTTGCCTACCGGGCCTACGCCATGCCTTCCGAGGCTTCCTGGCAATTGCTGCACAAGCTTTATTTGATGGCCTGCGCCCCTGAAGCCAAAGCCCTGAATAGTGAAACGGCGCCGATTGAGCATGAATATCTCGGCGCCCTGCTCTTTGCCTTTATGGAACCGGGCAATCTGCCCCGCACCGAGCTCGCCGCAACCCAAACCTGCACGCATCAACTGGCCGCTTACGCTGCAGTCGGCCAGTCGTCGCCCGCGCTTCTGGCCAAAGCCCCGGACGCCTCTTTTCTGATTCCCCCCGGCGAAGGCAGCCCGGGCTACCCGCTGACGCGACTACCGGCCGGAATCTCGCTGGCTGAAGGATTGATCATCGACTGCAGCCAGGTTGTTGCCGCCCTTGATCGCAACCTGAGCCGTTCAAAGGGTAAAGCAGTTCAACCAGTGCTCGATGCCCCACCGAGTTTGCTGCAAAGCCAGCGCACCATGCTTACCGGCAAAAGTATGCGTCGGTTCAACCGAACCAAATTCAAACCTCATGCCGACTTGATCGGTGGCCTCGACGCAGTGATCAACTTCCTCAATGGCAATGTCTTTTCACGACGCGCCCACGACGGTATTGGCCGCCATGACTCCCGCACTTTTGTCGCCAGCGAATGGTCCTTGATCGATGAAGGCCCGGACGGGTTTCTGGTTCGTTTCATCAAGGGCGAAAAATCCAAAATCGGGGTCGGCGACCTGGTCGCCTTGCAGCCGCGCGAGTCGAGCAAGATTCATATTTGTCTGGTTCGCCGCATCGCATCGATTTCAGGCCGCCTGGAGCTTGGCTTGCAACTACTCTCGCCACAGGTCAGCGTGGTCGATGTAAAGAGCGATCATCACTCAGCAACCCGCGGCCTCTTTCTGCACAGTTTGCCGGCCTACGGCAAACACGCCGGCCTGATTATTCCGCCGGGAAAACTGACTGCCGGCCAGAAAATCACCTTCAATACGCTGGGTCAAAACCTGCATCGGCAAATCGGAAAATGCATCGAAGTCAATGAGGGGCTAGAATTCGTCGCCCTAGACCTGCTTCCGGACTAATTTCCCCCATGCTCAGCTATCGTCACGCCTACCACGCCGGCAACCACGCCGACGTGCTGAAACACCTTGTCCTGCTCCAGATCGCTGAATACATGGCTGAAAAGCCGGCGCCCTTCTGGATCATCGACACCCATGCCGGCGCCGGTTGCTATGCGCTGGAGTCCTCCCACGCCAACAAACTGGGCGAATACCGCGACGGTATTGGCCGCCTGTGGGATAAAAAAGGATTGCCAACGGCTGCGGTCAACTATCTCGAATTCGTCAAAATGCTTAACCCGGACGGCCAACTGCGCCACTACCCAGGCTCGCCCTGGCTGGCCAGCCAGTCCTTGCGTGAAAGCGACCGGTTGCGTTTGTATGAACTGCACAGCACTGATGTCGAATTGCTGAAAAACAATTTCAAGGACGGTGGACGGCAAATCACCGTGACCGCTGGCGACGGTTTTGTCGGCCTGAAGGCCATCCTCCCGCCGCCGCCCAGACGCGCCCTGGTGCTGATCGACCCCTCCTACGAGACGCGCGATGACTACGTGAATGTGGTCAAGGGATTGCAAGAAGCGCTGAAACGATTTGCGACCGGCACCTATGTCCTGTGGTATCCGATGCTGGCAAAAATCGAGTCGCGCAAATTGCCGGACAAACTGAAACGCCTGGGCGCAACGAACTGGCTTAATGTCACGCTGGAGGTCAGTGCTCCGCCCAAAGACGGCTACGGCATGAACGGCAGCGGCCTGTTCATCATCAACCCACCTTGGTCGCTGGAAAAAACGCTGCGTGAAACCCTGCCCAAACTGACCGAGATCCTCGCTCAGGGCGAAGGTGCCCAATTCCGGCTGGAAAGCGAATCAACCTAGCGCCGAATACTTGGCCCGCGAACCAAAAGCCTTGTCCACCGGATACTTTTCGGCATTTTTGATGAGCTTGGCGCGGGCCGCATCAGCGAGGTTGATGCCCGCTTTATCGGCAATCAGTAACAAATAAAGCAGGATGTCGGCACACTCATCGCGCAAGGCTTCGGCGGCCTTGGGCTCTGCTGGCAAGGCCTCCACCTCGGCATCGCTCTGCCATTGCGTCAGCTCGAGCAGTTCTGCCGCCTCCAGATTGAGCGAGGTGATCAGGTTGCGCAGCGAATGGAACTGCCGCCAGTCACGCGCATCACGGAATTCCCGCACTGCTGCGGTCAACGCTTCAAAATCGCCCAATTTCAACCCCCGCTGATTCAAGCCAGCCATGATGCCAGCCGGCACCCCGGACAGCAACGCGCGCCAGCCCGGATAAAATATGCGGACTTGTTTCCCACGAGATAACCGATGCGCAAAATTTCGCTAAATAGCCAGATTCTGATCGGCTGCCTGATCGGCATCGCCGGTGGCTGGTGGCTGAGCGGCGCGGGATCGACGCCGATGGTGGCGAACACGCTTTATGGCGCCAAGCTGGTCGGCACGCTCTTTCTTGACCTGTTGCGCATGGTGCTGATCCCTCTGGTTTTCTCGTCGATTGTCATTGGCGTCGCCAATCTGCGCGCCAATCAAAAAATGCATCGGGTGTGGATCACCACCTTGAGTTTTTTTGCTTTGTCGATGGCGATTGCGGTGGTGATCGGCCTGGGCGCCGCGCACATATTCAAACCCGGCGATGGCCTGCAACTCGCCATGTTTGCCGAAGCAACTCAAAATTTTCAGGCGCGCCAGATGCCGCTGCCGGAATACATTGCCCAGTTTCTCCATGGCCTGTTCCAGAACCCGTTCAAGGCATTGGCCCAAGGCGATATCCTGGCCGTGGTGATCATTGCCCTCTTTCTGGGGATTGCGCTGGTCATTGGCGGAGAGCGTTATCGCAACCTGCGCATCCTGATTCAGGAATTGCAGGAACTCTGTCTGCTCATCGTCGGCTGGATCATGCGCCTCGCCCCACTCGGTATCGCGGCCCTGTTGTTGCAACTGGTGGCCAGCCAGAACAATGCTTTACTTTACAGTCTGGCGCACTTCATCGCGGTGGTGATCGGTAGCACCTTGTTCCACGGCATCGTCGTGCTGCCTTTGATGCTCTATATCGTGACCCGCATGTCACCGCTCCACTTCTGGCGTGGCGCCCGCGAAGCGCTGGTAACAGCCTTTGCCACCAGTTCCAGCGCCGCGACCCTGCCGATAACCCTGCGCTGTGTCGAACAACATCTGCATGTCAAGAAAGACATCGCCAACTTCGTCGTGCCACTGGGGGCAACGGTGAACATGGATGGCACCGCCCTTTACGAAGCGGCTGCCGCACTTTTCATCGCCCGTCTGGCCGGCATAGAACTTGATCTGGCGCACCAGCTGATCATTTTCTTCATCGCCATGCTCGGCGCCATCGGTGCGCCGGGAATTCCCAGTGTCGGCATGCTCAGTATGGTGCTGGTGCTGCAATCGGTTGGACTACCCACCGAAGCCATCGCCATCTTGCTACCGATCGACCGCATTCTCGATACCGTGCGAACAACGGTTAACGTGGAAGGCGACATGGTGGGCAGCCTGATCGTGCAAAAACTGGCGGTACCGAAAGGCCAGGCACACGACACGGCGTAATTTGCCGCCGGCGCCAATCCAAAACGGCTAGACGCTATGCGTTTGAACCCGCGAACGGCGGCGCCAGCAAGCCGGCTTTTTCAGCGCAGACACATCCATGCCGGCCGTACCGAAAATTTCCCGGGAACGGGCAAGACGCTCAAGCTCGTCCTGCGAAATACCGGCAATCACTTCAAACCACTTCTGGATACGTTTCATATCGAATACCTCAGACAGAACACGGTTAATCAAACTTCACCGACGCGATTTTTCGCCCGCTTGAAAGAAGATTATCCGATAACTGTATAAATGTACAGTAGTTCGATTTTGCCGCATCAAATCCAGAAAGGCGGTCTTTTTTGAGGGGTACCGCGCTGGCCAGTCTTGGTCATGGCAAGCGCGGCGCCCCGGCAACTCAGCCGTTAAATCCCTGCGGATTCGCCGATTGCCAGCGCCAGGCATCGGTGCACATGGTTTCGATATTCATCGCGGCTGACCAGCCAAGCAGTTCGCTGGCCCGGGTAGGGTCGGCATAGCAGGCGGCAACGTCGCCCGGTCTGCGGTCAACGAGGCGATAAGGCACTTTTTTACCACTGGCTTTTTCAAAAGCGGCGACCACATCCAGCACGCTGTAGCCCTGACCAGTGCCCAGATTGATCGGCACCACGCCTGTCTGTTTTTCCAGCGCATTGAGCGCGGCGAGATGGCCTCGGGCCAGATCAACCACATGGATATAGTCGCGTACGCCGGTTCCGTCGGGCGTCGCATAATCGCTGCCAAAAACGCTGAGTTCCGCCCGTCGACCGACCGCCACCTGCGCCACATAGGGCATCAGGTTATTGGGGATGCCTTGCGGATCTTCGCCAATAAGGCCACTGACATGCGCCCCCACCGGGTTGAAATAGCGCAGCAGGGCAACCCGCCACTGCGAATCAGCCAGCCCGATATCGCGCAACATATCTTCAATGATCAGTTTACTGCGGCCATAGGGATTGGTCGCCTGGAGCGGAAAACCTTCATCAATCGGCACCGTATGCGGATCGCCATAAACGGTGGCTGAAGAGCTGAACACTAGGCGATAAACCCCTGCCTTGGCCATTGCCTCAAACAAACACAGAGAACCAGAAACGTTATTGTCGTAGTAACGCATCGGCTGCTCGACCGATTCGCCAACGGCCTTGAGACCGGCAAAGTGGATCACCGATTTAATCGGATAGCTTGCAAACAATTTTTCCAGCAAGGCCGCATCGCGGATGTCGCCGTCAATAACCGCCGGTCGCTTGCCGGAAATTTGCTCAATGCGCTCCAGCACCCTGGGTGAGCTATTGGAAAAGTTGTCGAGAATCAGCAATTCGTGCCCAGCTGCCATCAGTTCAACCACTGTGTGCGAACCGATATAGCCCGCCCCGCCGGTAACCAAAATCATTTTCTTCTCCAAATTTCAGGCGCCAATGCAGCGCAAATAGTGATCGTTAGCTCGGCATTCTGCACGATTCAACGATGGAAAAATACGGCTCGATAATTAGCTTGTCATTGATCGGGACAGCGATGCAGCCCGCCAAAACGATTGGGGCTACGCACTTGCCGGTGCGCCGGCTTTAGCGGCAAAAGCCGGCGGTACCAGTGCTGCTTTGCGGGCAATGTAATCAAAGAACATGACGCCGGTTTTACCGCGCGCCACTTCGCGGCCACTGGCCTTGTCGGTGATCCGCCAGACGAGATCGCAGCCGTATTTATTGAAGTCATCGGCCGCCATTTCAAAGACCAGCACTTCACCGTGGAAAGCTTCCGATTTGTACTGCGCGGCGACATCGGCGACGACGATGCCGCAACCTTCAACGTCGAGCTCGGTATAGCCCAAAGCCTTGAAGAAACGGACGCGGGCCTCGGAAACCAGCGAGATCAGCGCCGAATTGTCGAGGTGATTGCCGTAGTTGATGTGATTGATGTAGATGGGAATTTCAGTTGAAAAACTGAAGCGTTCGGGCAGGTCGATCTTGATACGCGGCATGAGGAAAAATTCAAAATGGGGGAAAGCGAATTTTATGGGCTACAGCGTAAAATCCGGAAAAAACCGAGGAGCCGACCATGAAAGTCATCAACCATAACCGCCTGGATAAAGTCGTCAGCGATGCCCGCAAAGCCGCTGACACCCGCGCCGAAGGCTATCGCGAACGGGCGCTGAAGCTTTACCCGTGGATCTGCGGCCGTTGCACGCGTGAATTCTCCCAAGTGAATCTACGCGAACTGACGGTACACCACCGTGACCACAACCACGACAACAACCCGAACGATGGCAGCAACTGGGAACTGCTCTGTATTTACTGCCACGACAACGAACACCAGAAACAGATCGAAGCCGACCGCGGTTATACCGATAGCAGTTCAGCCCGCGGCAGTGCGACGCACAATCCGTTCGCCGCGCTGCAAGGCTTGCTCAAGAAACCCTGAGCGCCGCGCCGTGAGCGAACAACATCGCCTGACTATCGCCACCCGCGGCCGGGGTTCGGTCGAGATCAGCGACAGGATTTCGAGCATCGTCAAGAATGCTGCGACCATAGAAACAACAGCTGGCCCCAGGGTCAACGCCGGAATTGCCCATATTTTCATTCGTCACACCAGTTGCGGCCTGGCGATTACCGAGAACGCCGACCCGTCAGTGCGGCGCGATCTCGAAACCCTGTTGCAACGCTGGGCGCCGGATGCCGACGCGGCTTACCAGCATGATCAGGAGGGTGACGACGACATGGCAGCCCACGCCCGTTCGCTGCTCACCGGCACTTCGGTAACCGTGCCCTTCGCCGATGGCCGGCTGCTGCTCGGCACCTGGCAAGGCATTTACCTGTTCGAACACCGCACGCACGGCCATCAACGGGAAATTGTCGTGACCCTGCTCGGGGCGTAAACCGCGTGATACTCAATCTTTGGTATTGATCCGGAATGCACCCGAAGTACGCTAATAAGGTCGCCATTTGACCGGCACGTCGTGTTTATGAAGACGGGGCTTTTACTGTAATGAAAAAACACACGGAACATCAGCACTCGAATCGTCGAAAACATCGCGAACGGCGCGGCGAAGAACTTGGGCCGCCCAACGGCTGGCGCGAGCGCCGGCAATCTGTGGAACGGCGATTACCTGTCGTACATGAAAATGTCGTCTCAGAAGCCGAATGGTTTCGGCGACTGACTCGCTTCATCACCAAAAAGCGGGCGTTGGAGAAGGCTGAGCTTGAGGCACTGGCAATCACTGCAACAAAGGATCAACCGCCTCACTGAGCGGCGGTACGTCAAACCCTGCCTGGCGGCAAAATCAACCCGCAATACTGTCCCGCGCTACCAAACCACAGGCATGGCAAAAACGGGCAAACGCGCTCTTCCGCTCCTTGCACTGGCCGCAACGATCAAAAAGGCAAATGCCGCAATGTGGACAATAATCGATCGCGGTATTGGTTAGATCCACCGGTCGTTCGCAACCGGGGCAAACCTTCTTGGCCAGACGTGCCAGCGCCGTGTCGTAACTCAGTTCCTTCCGCCGCTCGACATCCGGCATGGCTTCGACCAGTTTCTGTTTTTCCAGATAACGATTCAGCCCGACAATCGCCTGCCGCCCAATCAGCACGGTGATGACGATACCGACGACGTAGCGCACATAGCCGCCATAGCTTGGCAAATACGGCACCAGTTCGACAAAGAAGGCGAACAGCGCGAAGTAGATAAAGCCCCAGACAAACGGCCAGTAAGTGCTCTGACGTTTTTTGGCGAAAAGCCAGCCGGCGACGCCAAGCAGCGGCAAGGTCAGCGCCAGGCGATAGCCAAAAACACGTAACTCCTGGCTGCGCAGCGCTTTGACCAGCTCGGTTGACGCGGCTTGCTCCAACTCGCGCAAGCGGCTTTGGGCATGGCTTTCGGCCTGTTGAGCATCGAGCAGGATTTGCTGTTGGGCTTCAACGCCGGTCAGCGCCTGACGCTCGGTAATTTTCAGCTCATCCAGCTCCTGTGTGCGGGAAATCAGTTCTGGATCTTGATCACTGCGTTGGGTAGCGTGCCGGGTCGCCAGCCAGTTATTGAAGGTTTCGCGTGCCGTCGCCGAATTGGCTCGCGCTGCATTGTGTTTCAAGCGGGCCTGATCCAGACTTTCCTGCGCCGTCTGCCGGGTCTGCTGCGTCAGTTTGATCTCGCTGCGCGTCAGCGTCGCCGCTGGCTTGTCGATGAAGTCTTCCAGGGTATAGCGTTGCTCCACCTTGGGCAGGTTCTGGACAACCGTACCGCCCAAGCCGATCAGGAAACTGGCGAAGATAAACGCGACGATCCAGAGACCAAAACGGAACCATTTTTCGGAAAGACGCAGCGCTTTGCTCATGCTTTTTCCCCTTTTACCCGCTTGATCAGCTTGCCAGTGCCCGTCACGACCAGCAGCGCCAGCGTGCCGCCGATCAGGCCAACCACAATGTCCAGCCCAAGCGAGACAACAACGCTCAGCATGCCGGCCATTTCAGCAATCTGCTCGATACCGTGATGCAGCAGCGGCACACCGTGACTCAAAATACCGCCGCCGACCATGAACATCGCCACCGTGCCAATCACCGTCAGAGCCTTCATCAATTTCGGTGCCGCCAGCACCAGACCCTTGCCGATAAAGCGTGCCGTGGCATTGGCTTTTTTCAGCAGGTAGAAACCAATATCGTCCATCTTGACGATACCGGCGACGATGCCATAGACGCCCACCGTCATGATCAAACCAATGCTGGCGAGCACCGCGACCTGCGAGCTGAACGCCTGGTCAGCCACCGTCCCCAGCGCAATCACAATGATTTCTGCGGACAACACGAAATCGGTACGAATGGCCCCCTTGATCTTGTCGGCCTCGAACAGCGCCATATCGACATTTTCATCAGCCAGCGCCGCCAACGCTTCAGCATGATGCGCAGCGTCTTCTTCCGGCGCATGCAACCACTTGTGCGCCAGTTTTTCGACGCCTTCCAGACAAAGGTAAAAGCCGCCAATCATCAACAATGGCGTCACCGCCCAAGGAATGAAAGCGCTGATCAGCAGCGCCGTGGGGACAAGAATCAGCTTGTTCTTCAGCGAGCCCACAGCCACCGCCCAGACCACCGGCAGTTCGCGCTCGGCCCGCACCCCGGAAACCTGCTCGGCATTCAAGGCGAGATCGTCACCCAGCACACCCGCGGTTTTTTTGGCTGCCACCTTGGTCATCAAGGCAACGTCATCGAGGACTGACGCGATGTCGTCAATCAGGACAAGCAGGCTGGCTCCGGCCATCGGGGAATTCCAATTATTTGAACGGCTTTGATTCTAACGAAGAAGGCGCCGATCAGTCCTATTCCAACCCGCCTAAGGAAGCACTGATTTATTCCCGGCAACCTGGCGGAAGCCAGGGGATTTGAGAAAATACGCTTAGTCAGGTCAATAAGCAGAGGCGGTAATGCAAACGAGTTTTTCTGAACTGGAATACAGCCGGAAGAAAAAGCAGACACGACGAGATCGGTTTTTAGCCGAGATCGAAGCAGTCACGCCGTGGGCGATACTCGAGAAAACGGTACGCCCGTTTTACCCAAGCAGTGGGGGTCGTGGCCGTCAGCCGATTGGTCTGATGCGAATGCTTCGGATGTATATCGCCCAGCAATGCTTCGGTCTCTCGGACGAAGGCATCGAAGACGCCCTCTATGATAGCCAAGCCATCCGACGCTTTGTCGGGATTGATCTGGGGCGTGAGTCAGCCCCTGACGCCACCACGCTGCTTAATTTTCGGCACCTGCTCGAGCATCACCAACTCACTGAATCCATCTTCAACGCCATCAATCACCACCTGGCCGAGCAAGGCTTGTTGCTTCGTGAGGGCACCATTGTCGATGCGACCCTAATCGCCGCCCCACCATCGACCAAGAACCTGTCCGGCAAGCGCGACCCGGAAATGCACCAAAGCAAGAAAGGCAAGCAGTGGCACTTCGGCATGAAAGCGCACATTGGCGTGGATACTCACTCTGGACTGGTGCACACCGTCATCGGCACCGCAGGTAATATCAGCGATGTGACGCAGGCCCAAGCGCTACTGCACGGTGCAGAGGAAGCGGCATTTGGCGATGCCGGCTATCAAGGCATTGAAAAACGGGAAGAAAGTCAGGAGGCGACGGTGGTATGGCACGTCGCCATGAAGCCCAGCAAACGTAAACTGCTGGACGGCACCGAACTGGGCCGACTGGTCGCACAACTCGAATACGCCAAGGCCCGTATTCGAGCCAAAGTCGAACACCCTTTTCATGTCGTGAAAGACATATTCAAGTACCGCAAGACCCGTTACAAAGGCCTGGCCAAAAACACGGCTCAGCTCTTTTCGCTATTTGCCCTGACCAATCTGGTGCTGGCCCGCCGCTTGTTATTGGGTGCTGACAGCCAAATTGCGTCTTAACGGTGAGAAATAGCCTGTAAATAGGCCAGTTTCGACCGTTTCAGATGAAAATCGACAATTTTTCGCCAAAATCTCCACCGATCAATGCTTCAGCTTGCATTGATCAGTGTTTCCCTAAGCGGCGAAGGCTGCCATTGATGGATCAGCGCTGTTCGCGCTCGCTAATATCCATGAAGAAATCATTGACCCATGAAGCGCGTCGATCAAGGTAAACCCGGCGATCATTTAGCACGGTGCCGTTGGCAGTGCTGTAGGGGGGGGGTGCAAGCTGAGTACAAAACCGGCGATCAGCACCACGGGAAGACGCCGAAGACAGGGCTGAATGCGCCTGCGATTCATCCTGAGTCATGACGATTTCCTCTTTGGTCGATAAGCCGATTGATCAGTATGCCATAAGCCTTTGCACTACGTATCGCCCGGAAACCGTTAGAATCCGCCGTTGCCGAATGCCACGGTCAACCTCAAATTTTCCCCAAATTCAAAGCGCATGACTGACTACTCCGCCTCCTCCATCCGCGTCCTGAAAGACCTTGAACCCGTCAAGGAACGCCCGGGCATGTACACCCGGACGACCTGCCCGACCCACATTGTCCAGGAAGTCATCGACAACGCCGCCGACGAGGCGCTGGCCGGCTACACGAAGAAAATCGCGGTACTGGTGCGGGCTGACGGGGTTATTGAAGTGACCGACAACGGCCGCGGCATTCCGGTCGAAATGCACCCGGAAGAAGGCCGGCCAGCGGTCGAACTGGTCTTCTGCAAGCTGCACGCTGGCGGCAAGTTCAACAAGAAGGACGCCGGCAACGCCTACCGTTTTTCCGGCGGTTTGCACGGCGTCGGCGTTTCGGTGACCAATGCGCTGTCGACGCGGCTGGAAGTCGAAATCAAGCGCGGCGGCGGCATTTACCGGATTGCCTTTGGCGATGGTTTTGTCACCGAGCCGCTGACCCGGATCGGCGACTGCGGCCAGCGCAATACCGGCACCACCGTCCGCATCCAGCCCAACCCCAAGTATTTCGACTCGCCGAAGGTCAATCTGGCGCAACTGGAGCATCTTCTGCGCTCGAAAGCCGTGCTGATGCCGAATGTTACGGTCGACCTCGAAATTGAAGGATTTCCGAAGAAGACCTGGTGCTACCAGAACGGCATGGCCGATTATCTGGCCGAAATGATGGTCGGCGAGCCGATCGTGCCGATTTTCGTCAGCGAAAAATTTGTCGAAACGGCCAACGGTTTCGCCGTCGGCGAAGGCGCCACCTGGGCGCTGGCCTGGTTCGAGGAAGGCGGCGGCAAGCCGGAATCCTACGTCAATCTGATCCCGACGCTGGACGGCGGCACGCACGAGGCCGGACTGAAAGCCGGCGTCTTCGAAGCGATCAAAACCTTTGCCGACCACCACGCCATCCTGCCCGCCAAGGTCAAACTGGCGCAGGAAGACGTTTGCGGCCGGATGACTTACCTGCTCTCGGCCAAGGTGCTCGACCCGCAGTTCCAGGGCCAGACCAAGGAAAAACTGACCAGCCGCGACACTTACAAACTAGTCTCGCAAATGGTCCGCGACCCGTTCGAGCTGTGGCTGAACAGCCATGCCGAGTATGGCAAGAAGATTGCCGAACTGGCCGTCAAGGCAGCGCAGAACCGGATGAAATCCACCCAGAAAGTAGAAAAGAAAAAATCCTCCGGTATCGCCACCCTGCCCGGCAAACTGACCGACTGTGAATCGGAAGACCTCAGCCGCAACGAGATTTTTCTCGTTGAGGGCGACTCCGCCGGCGGTTCCGCCAAGCAGGGCCGTGACAAGGAAACCCAGGCCGTGCTGCCTTTGCGCGGCAAAGTTTTGAACACATGGGAAGTCGACCGCGACCAGCTCTTCAAGAACAACGAAGTGCACGACATTTCGGTGGCCGTCGGCGTCGATCCGCATGGTATCGAGCAGATCGACACGGTCGACGTCAGCGGCCTGCGCTACGGCCGCATCATCGTCATGTCCGACGCCGACGTGGACGGCAGCCACATTCAGGTGCTGCTATTCACGCTGTTTCTCAAGCACTTCCCGGCGCTGATCCAGCGCGGCCACATCCACGTCGCCCAGCCGCCACTGTTCCGCGTCGATGTCGAAGCCCGTGGCCACACCCGCAAGATCTATTGCCTCGACGAAGCCGAAAAGCAGCAAACACTGACCAAGCTGGCCGACGAAGGTGTTTCGGAAAACAAAATCACCGTCTCGCGCTTCAAGGGCCTCGGCGAAATGAACCCGGACCAGCTCTGGGAAACCACGCTATGCCCCGACACCCGTCGGCTGGTGCCCTTTACCGCATCCCGTGAAATGATTGTCGAAATGGCCACCACCTTCACGCTGCTGATGGGCAAGGGCGAAGCAGCTGGACGGCGGGCCTGGATGGAGAAGGACGGCGGACTGGTTGAGGCCGATGTTTGACCAAGCCAGCCCATGAGCAGGCGCGACCACTGGATCGTGCTCTTTTGCAGCCTGCTTTATGTGGTTTCGCAGGCAAATATCGCACTGATGACGCTGCCGCTCAAACCGGACGTGCTTGCCTTTCAACTCACCTTCAGCTCCACATCCTTCTGGTCCATCATCGACGCTTGGGGGCCAAGCGGTGTTGCGCTGTATCGGGCGCACATGCCCTTCGACATGCTGCACCCCTTCATTTACGGCACGCTTGGCGTCCTCACAGTCAATCGCACCCCGTTGTTCGCACCTTTCTCGCCCAAAGCCCGCCGCTTTTTCTGCCTCATGCTGCCCGTGGCTGGCGGCTTCGATCTCATCGAAAACAGCTGCCATCTCTATCTGCTGGCCCAGGAACACTCAGCAGGCACCTGGATCATTCCCTTTTCAGGCAGCTGCTCGGCCATCAAATGGGCATTAGCCGGCCTGTTCAGCATCATGCTGATTCTTTCCAGCGTATGGTTTCTACTAAAATTCCTCACCACACGACATTAGCCAACCGCCCGTGCCGATGAGTGTAACCCGCCAGTTTCGTCGATCCGAATGACCTCATCAAAACTCAATACCGCCATCCGCATGCTTTCCGGCTGCGCTGAATCCGTTCAGACCAAGCCATCAGCAACCCGCCGCCGACTGCTGGGCGCGACACTGTTCACACTCGCGGGTTGCTCAAGCCTGCCAGCGGAAAAGCCCAAACCGGCGCAGCTTGCGCTCCACAAGCCGAAAATCGGCCTTGCCCTCGGCGGCGGTGCGGCGCGCGGCTTTGCCCATATCGGCGTCATCAAGATGCTCGAATCCCAAGGCATCGTGGCGGATTACGTGGTCGGCACCAGCGCCGGCGCAGTCGTCGGTTCGCTCTACGCCGCCGGCCACGACGCTTTCGCCATGCAGAAAATTGCCCAGCAGCTCGACGAAAAACTTTTTGCCGACTGGACGCTGGGCGGACGCGGCTTTCTCAAAGGTGAAGCTTTGCAGGACTTCATCAACCAACACCTGAACAAGCGGCCGATTGAAAAGCTGAACAAGCCTTTCGCCGCCGTCGCCACCGACCTGAACAGCGGCGAACGCGTCGTTTTCCGCAGCGGCGACAGCGGTCTGGCGGTACGCGCTTCGGCCGCTGTCCCCGGCGTTTTCCAGCCGACCCAGTTCCGCGGCAAAACTTATGTCGATGGCGGCTTGAGCAGCCCGATTCCGGTGCAGGCGGCACGTGACATGGGGGCGGATTTCGTCATCGCCGTCGACATCTCGGCACGCCCTGAAGGCCAGCCGATTGACAGCCTGACCGCCGTCATCTGGCAAACCACGACCATCATGGGCGGTGCCATTGGCGCCAATGAACTGCGCGGCGCCGATATCGTCATCCGGCCAAAACTACCCTACGTCAAATCCTGGGATTTCACCGCCCGCCACGATGCGATGCTCGAAGGTGAGCGCGCCGCGCTGGCTGCACTGCCGCAGATTCATCAAAAACTGGGCCGCTAAATATGCCGTTGATAATTCCCAAATAAGGAATTAACATTCCCGATATGGGAATTACCAAGCACTCACTCTCGGACGTTTTGTTCCTCAAGGCGCAGCAGCGCGTTCTCGGCTTGCTTATTGCCCAGCCGGAACGCAGTTTTTTTGCCAACGAAATTGTCCGGCTGGCAGCAACTGGGACCGGCGCCATCCATCGCGAGCTGGAACGGCTGACTGCGGCCGGCCTGCTCAAGGAAAGCCGGGTCGGCAATCAGCGGCATTTCCAGGCCAACCGCGAAGCACCGATCTTCGAAGAATTGCGCAGCATCGTTCTGAAGACTTTCGGGCTGGTCGATGTCCTGCGCGAAGTGCTCTTGCCGCTCGCCGCACGAATCCGGGTCGCATTTATCTATGGCTCGATCGCCCGGCGTGAAGACAGCGCGAGCAGCGATATCGACCTGATGTTGATTTCCGATGAACTGGCCTACCCGGATCTCTATGCTGTGCTGGCCGAGGCAGAAGCCCGACTCGGTCGCCCGGTCAATCCAACGGTTTATAAATCGGCTGAACTGACGCAAAAAATGGCCGAGGGCAACGCCTTCGCCAGCCGCGTGCTGTCTCAAGAAAAACTCTTCGTTTTGGGTAGCCAGGATGACTTACCAGAATCTGCTTAACTTGGTGAAGACCGGCAGCCTGAAAGCCGAACCCGCCGATCGCCGTGAATTCGCCGGCCTCCTGCGCTCCGGGAAAATCCGGCTGGCCGATGCTCAAATGACCGGCCTTTCACCGGAAAGCCGTTTCGACCTCGCCTACAACGCAGCCCACGCGCTAGCCCTCGCAGCCCTGCGTAGCAAGGGCTTTCCCGTTATCTTGTTTTCCAGAGCCTGGCCCACACTCTGGATTTACCGGCCGCCGAATGGCGTGTTCTGGCGCTTTGCCATGAACGCCGCAACTTGGCAGAGTACGAAGGCTTTATCGAAATTGACCAGCAACTGCTGACTGACTTGTTGCGAATTACCGCCGTACTGGCAGAAAAGCTCGAAAAACCTTGAACCGACTGACCATGCCGACCAGCCCGCTCCGCATTCTTTCCATCATCCCGCCGATGACGCAACTCAACACGCCCTATCCGTCGACGGCCTATCTGACCGGCTTTCTGCGATCGCGGGGAATTGAAGCAACACAAGACGACATCGCGCTCAAGCTGGTGCTGGAACTGTTTTCTCCGGCTGGCTTGCGCGAGATGCACGAGCGGGTGAAAGTCATGCCGCCCAAAAAACGTTCGGCTACCTTGCGTTGTTTTGACGAGCAGTTCGAGCGTTATCTGGCCACCATCACCCCGGCCGTCGCCTTCCTGCAGGGCCGCGACCCGTCGATCGGCCATCGCATCTGCGGCCGCAATTTTCTGCCTGAAGGGCCGCGTTTTGAATCGCTCGATGTCTTCATCGACGAAGAAGGCGGCGACCCGCTGGCCTGGGCCTTTGGCTCGCTCGGTGTGCAGGACCGGGCGCGCCATCTGGCGACGCTTTATCTGAATGACGTTTCCGATGTGCTGCGCGAGGCAGTCGATTCGCGTTTCGAGTTCGTCCGCTACGCCGAATCGCTGGCGCAAAGTCAGGCCAGTTTCGAGCCGATGGCGAGGGCGCTCGCCGCAGCGCCGACGTTGGTCGATAGCACGCTGCAAAATTTGACCAAAATTGCCGTCGACCGCAGCAAGCCCAACCTGCTCCTGATTTCGGTGCCCTTCCCCGGTTCCGTCTATGCCGCCTTCCGCATCGCGCAGACCATCAAGGCCTACGACCCGTCCATCGTCATCGCGCTGGGCGGCGGCTATGTCAATACCGAATTGCGCGAGCTTAAGGAAGCACGGGTTTTCGATTATTTCGACTACGTCATGCTGGATGACGGCGAGCAGCCCATTCTTGCCTTGCTCGAACATCTCGACGGCAAGCGGCCACGGCTCAATCTGGTCCGCACATTCACTCGCGTCGATGGCGCTGTCCGTTATTTCAACAACCGTGAGCCGGATGTGCCGTTCGCCGAAGTCGGCACGCCGACCTGGGACGGCCTGCCGCTCGACCAGTATCTGTCGCTGCTCGACATGCTGAATCCGATGCACCGGCTGTGGTCGGACGGGCGCTGGAACAAGCTCACCGTGGCGCACGGCTGCTACTGGAAAAAGTGCAGCTTCTGCGATGTCAGCCTCGATTACATAGGCCGCTATGACGGCGCCCCGGCCGAATTGCTGGTCGACCGCATCGAGGAAATCATCGCCGAAACCGGCCAGACCGGCTTCCATTTCGTCGACGAAGCGGCGCCCCCGAAGGCGCTCAAATCGCTGGCCGACGAACTGCAAAAACGCAACCGGGCGATTTCGTGGTGGGGCAACATCCGCTTCGAAAAATCATTCACGCCGGAGTTATGCAACCAGTTGGCTGATAGCGGCTGCATCGCCATTTCCGGCGGTCTGGAAGTCGCCTCGGATCGTCTGCTCAAGCTGATGAAAAAAGGCGTGTCAGTCGACCAGGTCGCCCGCGTCACCCGCGCCTTCAGCGATGCCGGCATTCTCGTCCATGCCTACCTGATGTACGGCTTCCCGACGCAAGGCCTATCCGATACAGTCGATTCGCTGGAATATGTAAGGCAACTTTTCCTTGAGGGATGCATTCAATCTGGTTACTTCCACCGGTTCGCCTGTACCGTTCATTCACCAGTTGGCAGAAATCCAGAAGAGTACGGCATCACTCTCAAACCCTTGCCACTGGGTGGTTTTGCAAATAATGATGTGGAGTTTATCGATCCAACCGGCGTAGACCATGAGGCACTTGGTCAGGGGCTGAACAAGGCGCTGTACAACTATATGTACGGCATTGGACTTGATGCAAATGTACGAACCTGGTTTGATATACCGGTACCGAAAACGAAGGTGCCAAAGGACTTTGTAGCGAGGGCTTTAGCCCGTCGCTAAAACTGAGGAGTCAAAATATCAACAGCAAAGGTTTACAGTGAGGTAGGCTGGAAATAGTGGAGTCCAACGGATCGTGTAATTTACGGTCTGGAGGATGAAGATGGAACGAACACCCAAGGGTTTGTACTCACCGGAATTTCGTGCGGAAGCGGTCAAGCTGGTTGAGAAGAGTAGCCTGTCTGTTGATCGAGCGGCGAAGCAACTGTCGATACCGAAGAGTAGTCTTGGCAACTGGGTACGAGCCGCCAAGAAAGGACAATTGGCAGAGGTTGGCAAAGGTCAAAAGCTCCCATGTGAGCAAGAAGTCGAATTGGCCAAGCTACGCAAGGAACTGGCTGAGGTGAAACAGGAGCGCGACCTGTTAAAAAAATTTGCGGCGTATTTCGCGAAGGAGTCGCGGTGAGATACGACCGAATTGATCATTTGCGACCAGAGTATTCTGTGGGGATGCTGTGCCGTTTGCTTCAGGTTTCCGAGGCTGGTTATTACGCTTGGCGTCGCCGACTGCCATCACCACGAACCCAGGAGAATGCGCGCTTGTCGATTGAAATCAAGCTGGCTCATGATCGGACGAGGCAGACCTATGGCCCGGAGCGGCTACAAGCAGAATTGGCCGATCACGGCATCCATGCCGGCGTTGACCGCATCAAACGAATTCGCCGCGAATTGGGACTGCGTTGTCGGCAGAAACGGAAATTCAGGGTGACTACAGACTCCCGCCACAACCTGCCGCTCGCGTCGAATCTACTCGACCGGCAATTTGCGGTATCGGCGCCAAACCGTGCCTGGGTGACCGACATAACGTACATCGCAACCGACGAGGGCTGGCTTTTCCTGGCTGGCATCAAAGACTTGTTCAATGGGGAACTGGTCGGCTATGCCCTTGATGAGCGGATGACGCAAAATCTTGTGATGCAGGCGCTCTTTCGGGCCGTTGCCGCCAGGCGCCCGGAAAAAGGGCTGGTCCACCATTCTGACCGTGGAAGCCAATATTGCTCGCATGCCTACCAGCGATTACTGCGCCAGTTCGGCATGCAGGTTTCTATGAGTCGCAAAGGAAATTGCTGGGATAACGCGCCGATGGAAAGTTACTGGGGGTCACTCAAAAACGAACTGGTCCACCACCGTCGTTTCGCCACCCGTGCTGATGCCAAGCTTGAAATCACCGAGTACATCGAAATTTTCTATAACAGAATCCGCAAGCAGGCCCGCCTTGGCTATCTGTCGCCTGCCGCGTTTATGCAACAGCATTATGAAAAACAGATAGACGCTTAAACCGTTGGACTCTACCATTTGCAACTGACCTCAACAGCGGCTGGGGGGATTCGGTATCGGGCCTGATTGGCGGCCTGGTCAAACATGAGGGAGGCTTAGTCGGTGCTGGGAGTGGGCCTGTTCGCCAAGTATCACCGTTCATGTTCATGGGTGCCCCCAAATATCACACGGGCGGGATTGCTGGCCTATCTCCAAATGAGTACCCGGCTATTCTGCAGAAGAATGAGGAAGTATTGCGAACAGATGACCCGCGAAACATTTTGAACGGGGGCGGGAACATGCCTGCAGCCTCTCCGACTGTTCAAAGTAATGTGAAGATCATGAACATGATCGACAGTGCAAGCGTTATCAGTGAGGGATTGTCGACCCAGGAAGGTGAGCGGGCGATTATCAATGTGATCAGGGCCAACCGTACAGCCATCAAACATATTGTCGGTTGATGGCTGTACATTGCAGACCAACGGACCCGGCTTAATGCCGGGTTTTTCGTTTACTGCCTGTTACGAGATATTACCCACTATCACACTTAGAATCGATGGGTGTATTGATGGGTGCAATAAAAAAGCGCCCCGAAAGGCGCTTGTTTACAGTGTTCTTGGCGGAGCAGGCGGGATTCGAACCCGCGGTGGGATGTTATCCCACACACGCTTTCCAGGCGTGCGACTTAAACCACTCATCCACCGCTCCAAGAGGCGCGCATTGTAGCAGAAGCGCGGAAGTGGTCAAACAAACTTTCGCATTGCAGCCAGTCCAGCCCAGAGTAAAAACAGAATGGCAAAGCAGGCCACACCGATGCTTATGGGGCTGCTGCCGGTAGGGAGCAGGAAGGCAACTAGGCGCCGTGGGGCTTGGGTGATGAGGGCGAAGAGCTGATAGATTGGATTGCTCGCTCGCTTCTGCCCGATCAGCAAATAGAGAAAACCTTGGGCGAGGCAGCAGAGACCGAGCATTTCAACAAATGGCACGCAGCGCGCCAATCAGAAACAACAGCATGCGGCCGACTACTCGTTTTCAATACCAAACTGAGCATCCAGTTTGCGCATTCGGTGGTTATAGAACCAGATAATTGCCAGATAGATCACGAGAATGCCTTGGGCGCCCATGAAAAAAGCCAGCGGAAAGCCGAAAATAACGATCTCGTTCAAGCTTCGGGCATGCCAGTTCATCACAAAGGTAATTACGAACCAGAAAGCGAGCAGGCTGATTGTCAGATATTGGGTCTTGCGCCAATAAGTGACGCTCTTGAGCCCACTCCTGTCGCCGCGGATGGCGTTGAGAAACTTTTCTGCCGCCAGATAAGGTTTTGTGACCAGACTCACCACAATCGTGGTCAGGAAGCCGGCGGATATGCCGAAAACGCCGGCGGATGTCGATTGAACCTGAAACCAAGGCTCCATGCTCAATCCAGAGATACCCAGCCAGGGAATGCTGCCGAACTCGACTCGTACAATGTAGTAAATGGTGAGAAACATGCCAACCAGCATGCCAACCAGTGCGCCGGTGCGCGTTGCTCGGCGCCAGAAAATACCGAGAACGAGGGCCGGAAAGAAGGCTGAACCAGCAATCGAGAATGCCCAGGCAACCATCGAGAGAATGGTTCCCGGCTTTGCGCAGCGACGGTTGCGGCAAGCACCGCAACGACCAGCAAGAGCGATTTGGAAATAACGAGGCGCAGTTGTGTCGATGCACCCGGGCGAAATATCCGGTAATAAACGTCGTGGGAGAGCGTGCCGGTAATCGTCAACAGAAGACCGTCTGCAGTTGACAATGCGGCGGCGAGCGCACCTGCCGCGACCAGCCCGGAGACGACATAAGGCATACCGGCAATTTCCGGGGTAGCGAGGACGATCACGTCAGGGTTCATCGATAGCTCGGCCAACTGCAATATGCCGTCGAGATTGATATCCTCGATACTGATCAGCCCGATTTTTGTCCATGCCGCAACCCAGCTCGGCAGCTTGGCGATGGGCATTTCGGCGAGATGGGTCAGGACTTCATATTTAGCGAATACGGCGTAGGCTGGGGCGGTGATGTAAAGCAGCAAAATAAACAGCAACGACCAAAAAAACCGGAGTCTCGGGCCTGGCTGACAGTAGGCGTGGTGTAGTAACGAATCAGCAGGTGGGGCAAGGCGGCAGTACCCACGGTCAGGCAGAAAATAAGCGCCAGGAAATTGATCCGAAGTGACTCCTGCTCCGCCTCGTTGCCGGAAATGCCTCGGTGTGGTGAATCGGAGGTTTGCTGCGGTCTACCGCCAAAAACATCGCATTTTCCCAACGGACTCGGGCCTGATCAGCATCCAGCGGCAAGTCGCGTCGTTTGCGCTCAAGCACGACGATGTCCTTCATTTGCGCATCGCTGGATTTGAGCTGGTTGATGTCGGTCGATAGCTGTTCGCGCTCATGAGTCAGCGAATGCGGCAATTGCATGATCTTCTGGGCGTAAAGATCGGCACGCTCCCGATACAGTTGGCGAACCTCAAGTTCAACCGGGTCATCAAACAGACGGTTTTCCAACTGGTTGATCTCCTGGATCACCCGCCCATAGACCGCCTGCGGCACCGGATTGCCCGTTACTTTGTAAGAGAGAATGGCGACCGGCGTTACGTAGGCAACAATCAGAATGACGTACTGCGCCACCTGCGTCCAGGTCACGGCGCGCATGCCGCCAAGGAATGAGCAAACCAGAATCCCGGCCAGCCCGACAAATACGCCGATCTCGAACTGCAGGCTGACAAAGCGACTGGTGATCACGCCGACGCCGTAAATCTGCGCGACGACATAAACAAACGAAGCCAGAATCGCCGCGCCGACAGCGACCAGGCGAATTGCGTTACCGCCATAACGCGCCCCGAGGAAATCCGGAATGGTGTATTGACCGAAACGCCGGAGGTATGGCGCAAGCAACAGCGCCACTAATACAAAACCGCCGGTCCAGCCAATCACGTAGGCCAACCCCTGGAAACCCGACAAATACAAGGTACCGGCCAGCCCCATAAAAGAGGCGGCACTCATCCAGTCCGCCCCGGTGGCCATGCCGTTGAAGAAAGCCGGGACGCGGCGACCGGCAACGTAGTATTCCGAAACATCCGACGTGCGGCTGGCAATGCCGATGGCGGCATACATCGAGATGGTGAAAAACAGAAAGGCGTAGCCTATCCAGCGCGGTGGCATGCCATGCTGTTCAAGCACGGCCAAGGCAAGAATGAAAAACAGGAAACTGCCTGTGTAATACAGGTAGTACTTCTGAGCTTCGTCAATTGAATACCCATGAATTCATAAAATGACTAGATAACCTCTGACGGAAACTGGGCGCGGAGCGTCAGATTATCAGGAAGCTGAAAAATATGGGCATAACTGCCCTGCACCAATTCAGCAACTTTCATTATTGAAGCCGCTTTGTTGTTAACCCCGCCTTAAGTTTGGCCTAATCCCCCGTTAAGACTCGCTCTCTACACTCCTTTCCATGATGACAAAAAGGAGAACAACGATGCAAGCCCTCCCTCGCCCTGTGCCTGCTGCTGGCCAGTTTCGCCAGCCATGCCGAAACGCCGCAACAGATACGCCAGATTTACGCCGCCGAGGCGACTGCCCTGCAAGCCGGTTTTACGCCTGCCGGCAAACGTGGTGAGGCGCTTTTCCGTCAGCGTTTCAGCAATAACGACAAGATGCCGGCCTGCACCAGTTGCCATACCGACAGCCCGCTCAATGCCGGCCAGCATGCAATCACCGGCAAATCAGTAAAACCGCTGGCGGTGGTGGCCAATGCCGAGCGCTTTACCGATCAGGCGAAAGCGGAAAAGTGGTTTGGCCGCAACTGCAAAGAGGTAATCGGCCGCGCCTGCACACCGGCTGAGAAGGCCGATTTTGTCACCTACATGAGCGAGGTACGCTGAAATGAAACGCATTGCTTTAACAGTACTTTTTGGCATGGCTGTCGTTCTACCCCCGCCCGCCTTTGCCGATCGCATGCCGCTCCCGACCAACACGCCGGCCAGTTACAAGGCTGAGTGCGGCAGTTGCCACCTGGCTTTTCCCCCCGCCCTGCTTTCGGCGAACGACTGGCGACGCACGGTCAGCGGCCTGAAAGATCACTTCGGCACAGATGCTGCGGTCGACGGCAAAAATGGGCAGGAAATCGCTGCTTTCCTTGAACGCTACGCCGGCGACGCCGGCAAACTGGGCAGCGCTGGCGAGCCCCCGCGCATTACCCAGACGGCCCGCTTCATCCGCAAACATCGGGAGATTTCCGCGAAAACCTGGAAAGACCCGCGCATCAAATCGGCCGCCAATTGCGAAGCCTGCCATCGCGGCGCGGCCCAGGGCAACTACAGCGAACACGACATCAGCATTCCTGAACTGAGGAGATAAACCATGCCAAAAATTCTTGTCTGGGACTGGCCGGTACGCATCGGCCACTGGCTGATGGTCGGCGGTTTTGTGCTGGCCTGGCTGACTGCGGAAAGCGAAACCTTCCGTCTGGTGCATGCAGTTTCTGGCGGCGTCGTGCTCGCGGTGGCCACCTTCCGGCTGCCCTGGGGCTTCATCGGCAGCCGCTATGCCCGCTTTGTTGATTTCGTTCGCGGCCCAATTGCTGTCAAGGAATACGCCAACAGCCTGCTCAAGCTGGAACCAGCGCATCACGTCGGCCACAATCCAGCCGGTGGCTGGGCCATTATGCTGCTGCTCGGCCTCGGCATCCTGAGCGGCCTTTCCGGCTGGGCGATTTACAACGACATCGGCGGTCATTTGTTCGAGGAACTCCACGAAGGCCTGGCCTCGGCGATGTTGACCGTCGTCTTCATTCATCTGATCGGCGTCTTCTCCGGCAGCCTGCTGCATGGTGAAAACCTGGTACCGGCCATGCTGACCGGGCGCAAGCAAGGGTTGCCGGAACAAGCCATTCCATCGGCTCGGCCAATCGCCGCTGTCCTGCTGCTGCTCTGGGTCGCCGCCGCCAGCTGGTGGATAGCCAGCTGATAGAATCCGGCGATGCGCATACTGCTTGTCGAAGATGATCCTCAATTGGGCGACGGCCTGACCATCGGCCTGCGCCAAGCCGGGTTTGCGGTCGACTGGCTAAAGGACGGCAATTCCGCTGATCAGGCGCTGCAATCGGAAACCTTCGATTTTGTCGTGCTTGATCTCGGCCTGCCGCGCCTTTCCGGCATGGAGGTTTTGAGCCGTGCCCGCCGCCGTGGCCAAAACATGCCGATCCTGATTCTGACAGCGCGTGATGCCACCGGCGAGAAGGTCGCCGGCCTTGATGCCGGTGCCGACGATTACCTCGTCAAGCCGATTGATCTCGACGAACTGACCGCCCGCATTCGTGCCCTCACCCGGCGCAGTGCCGGCCGGGCCGAGCCGCTGCTGATCCACGGCGATCTCGCCCTCGACCCGGCGGCGCATACCGTTACCCAAGCCGGGCTGCTCGTGGAGCTTTCGAGCCGCGAGTTCTCTCTATTACAGCAACTGCTCGAAAATGCCGGCCGCGTGCTGACCCGTACCCAACTGGAACAATCCATTTACGGCTGGCGTGACGAACCGGACAGCAACGCCCTCGAAGTGCACATTCACCACCTGCGCAAAAAGCTGGGCAGCGAGTTGATCCGCACCCTGCGCGGCGTCGGCTACACCATCGCCAAATGACCACCGCCTGGTTTTCCCTGCGCCGCCGCCTGCTCGGCCTGCTGCTCGGCGGCGTGGCTGCCGCCTGGCTGGTGACCATGGTGTTCAGTTACATCGACGCCCATCACGAAGTCGATGAACTGTTCGACGCCCAACTCGCCCAGGCCGCCCAAACCCTGCTCGCGCTGGCCAGCCACGACGAGGGCGAATACATCGAAGATCTCGGCGATGTCGCCCATAAATACCAGCGCCGGCTGCGCTTCCAGATCTGGCGGGCCGACGGCAAGCTGCTGATGCGCTCGAATAATGCCCCGGAAACGCCGTTGACCGCAGCAAACGGCTTTTCCGAAGCGAGCGGCGATGGCGAACACTGGCGCTACTTCAGTCAGTGGAATGAAGAACGCAACCTACAAGTACAGGTCAGCGAAAACCACCATATCCGCGACGACCTGATCGGCCACATTGCCTGGCGGCTGCTCCTGCCCGCCCTCTTCGGCCTGCCGCTGATCGGCTTCTGGGTCTGGCTCGCCACCCGCCACGGCCTATCCTCGCTGGACGGTATCGCCCGACAAATTGCCAGCCGCGCCCCGCAGCAACTGCAACCAGTCATCCCGGCGACCGCCCCCGAAGAAATCCGCACCATGCTGGAGGCGCTGAACGGCCTCTTTCAGCGCGTCGATACCGCCCTCGAAACCGAACGCCGATTCACCGCCGATGCCGCCCACGAACTGAGAACGCCGCTCGCCGCGCTGCAAACCCAGCTTCAAGTTGCCCTGCGCGCCCGCGACGACAAGGAGCGCGACCGTTCGCTCGGCCAGTTGCAAAGCGGCCTGAGCCGCGCCTCACATCTGATTGATCAAATGTTGCAACTGGCCCGCCTCGATCCTGAATCCGGCCCGCCCAACCCGCAGGTAGTTGATCTGGCAAAGGTCGCAGAGTCCGTTTGTGCCGATCTGGGGCCACAGATTCTGACCAGAAATATCGACTTCGAGCTGCATGCCGACCAACCCTGCCGCGTGCTTGGCCAAGCCGAATGGTTGCGGGTTTTGATCAGGAATCTGGTTGATAACGCCATCCGCTACACCCCGGAAAATGGGCGGGTTCGTGTAACCATCAGGCAGAACGCTGGAAGTGTGGAAATCTACGTCAGCGACAGTGGTCCGGGCATTCCGGCCAATCAACGTGAAGCGGTATTGCGCCGCTTTCATCGTCTGAATCAGGATGAACAACCTGGTAGCGGCCTGGGGCTGGCGATCGTCGCCCGTATTGCTGAACTACACGGCGCCCGGCTTGAATTGGCCGAGGCAAAACCGCCACCGGGACTAAGCGTAAGGGTGTTCTGGCCGACGGGAATGGATGCGTTCAGTTAAGCAACAATGTCTGCGTATTGGCAATGGATCGAGACCAATCCAGCCCGACGCGGGGGTGTCAGAATTTCTGTGTGTGAGGCGTGAATAGACTTTTCCACGGTGACGTCGGCCGAAGGTCCGTTTAGACCGTAGGCCGACGGCGCGGTGGGAAAGTCGGTGGTCATTTTAGCCGCGGGCCGCTTCAAAGCGTTCGGCATAGAGGATGGCAAATTGGTTCATGGCGTCCTTCCAATCCTTGGCCGCCCGTCCCCAATCAGCGGTGATATTGCGCAAGGCCAGCCAGATCAGTTTGCTGGCAGCATCGTCACTCGGGAAATGCCCGCGTGTCTTGATGATCTTGCGCAGTCGGGCGTTGATGCTTTCAATGGCATTGGTCGTATAGATCACCCGGCGTATCGCGGGCGGGAAGGCAAAGAACGGAATCACTCGACGCCAGGCAGCGGCCACGGTAGGGAATTTCTCGCCCCACGGCCCCTGTGCAAAGGCCTCCAGTTCGGCCAGGGCCGCTTCGGCGCTGGGTGCCGTTTAAATCGGCTTGATCGCCGCCGCCAGCGCCTTGCGGTCCTTCCAACTGGCGTAGTCGAGGCTGTTGCGAATCAGATGAACGATGCAGGTTTGCAGCGTGGTGGCCGGGAAGGCGGCGGCCAGTGCTTCAGGCATGCCCTTCAAACCGTCGGTGACGGCGATCAGGATGTCCTGCACTCCGCGCGTCTTGAGATCATTGAAGACCTTCATCCAGAACTTGGCGCCCTCGGTGTTTTCGATCCACAGCCCGAAGATGTCCCGCGTACCGTCCGGCAACACGCCGAGTGCGAGGTAGATGGCCTTGTTGCGAACCACTGCGTCCTCGCGAATCTTGACCCGCAGGGCGTCGAAGAAGACGACCGGATACACTCCTTCCAGCGGGCGTGACTGCCAGGCGGTGACTTCGGTCATCACGGTATCGGTGACCGAGCTGATGAAGTCCATTGAAACCTCGGTGCCGTATTGCTCGGCCAGAAATCCCTGAATCTCGCGTACCGTCATGCCCCGGGCGTACATGGCGACGATTTTGTCGTCGAAACCGGTGAAGCGACGCTCGTGCTTGGGGATGAGCAGGGGCTCGAAGCTACCCTGACGGTCGCGCGGAACGTCGATCCGAAGCGGCCCCTCTTCAGTCAGCACGGTCTTGCCACTGGCGCCGTTGCGGTGATTGCTGGCTTCGCTAGGCTTGTCGGCGCCGGGCAAGTAGCCGAGGTGATGACTGAGTTCCGCACTCAGTATGCGTTCGATCAGCGCCTTCTTGAACGCCATCGAGGCCGCATTGACCGCCTCGGCATCCATCGGGCCGCTGACCATCTGGTCAATGAGTTCTTTGGGAATACTGTGCAGCATCACTGCCCCTTGCTTCTTGATCGTCTTGCTTGGCATACATGCTCCTTATTGCTGACAAGTGGTAGTAATGCGGACCACGCACGTTGGCGTGTTCCAGAGGCAAAGAGGTCTGGGCTGGCACCGTCAGGCGCTTGATGTCCAGGCCATGCTTCAAGATGGATTTCAGGCTGCCGTACGAGAGTGCATTGATGTCGATGGCCCGCTCGCACGCCGCCTCCAGGCGGTCCTCGCTGTAAGTCTTCGATAAACGCAGAATGCCCAGGCAACTGCGGTAGCCCTGCTGTGGATGGCGGCGTTGATGCAGGACATGTTCGATGACGGCTTTGGCGTGCGGCCCGATACGCCCGGCCCACTCCATCAGCCGAGGTACATTCCAGCCCTGAACAGCTTGGTGGGCCGGGGTCATGTGGGCATCCACCGTCGTGTGTCGGCCACGAAGGGTGCTGCGCACATGGCTGGCGATGCGACTCCCGCGATGAAACAGTTCGACGGTCGTGCTGGTGGCGCGGGCATCCACTTTCTGCCGGGCGAAGCGGTAGGGCACGGAGTAGTAATGGTGGTCGAACTCAACGTGGTAATCGATACCGACCGTCGCCACCTTCCATTCGGCAAATTCGTAACGGGTTTCCGGCAACGGGCGTAACGCCGGACGGTCCATCTCGGCAAAGGCAGTCTCGCGGGAGCCCGGCAGCTTCTTGAATGGCCGGCGGTTCAGGGCCAGCATCAGTTCGGCAATGTGCCGATTGAGCTCGCTGAGACAGAAGAAGCGCTGGTTGCGTAGTCGGGCCAGGACCCAGCGTTCGACGAGCAGGACGCCGGCCTCCGCCTTGGCCTTGTCTTTCGGGCGATACGGCCGGGCCGGCACGACGGCGGTGGCGTAATGAACGGCCAGGTCACGATAGCTGGGATTGAGTTCGGGGTCGTAATAGCAGGCTTTGTTGACGCCACTCTTCAGATTGTCTGGGACCAGCATGGCCGGCACGCCGCCGAAGAATTCCAGGGCTCGGACATGGCTGGCCGTCCAGTCCGGCAGGGTCTGACTCCAGGTGACGTCGCAGTAGGTGTAATTCGAGGCGCCGAGAATGGCGACGAAGATGGCAGCCTGGCGAATTTCGCCCGTCAGCGGGTCGGTGACCGGCACGGTCAGCCCGGCGTTATCGCCTCACTCATGCAGCCAACGGCTGAATAAAGCTGATTTCCGAATGCGCTTTGACGATGCAATAGCGTTCAGGGTTAAGCGTCACGGCAACGACCGGTGCCCAGTTTCGGGTTGTTCCAGACCAACGTGAGCTTCCTCCGAAAATTAGTCTGCCAAGGATGACCTAAAATTGAGTCACTTTTGGAAGGCACGAAATGAAGATAGCGAAGCAGGCATACACGACCGAGTTCAAGGAACTGGCGGTCAAGCGAGTAAAGGACGGGCAAAGTATCAGCACCGTGACCAAGGAGCTCGGACTGGGCGATCAGACCTTGCGTAACTGGGTAAAAGCGTCAGCAGAGGGCAAACTCAAAGGCGCGGGAAGCAGAGAGGTAACGCCCGAAGAAATGGAGCTATCCAGACTGCGCGTCGAGAACCTGCGGCTCAAGCGGGAGAATGAAATCGCTAAAAAAAGCGACGGCGTACTTCGCAAGGGATGTCCTGTGAAGTACGCCTGGATTGCCAAACAAGGCTTGATGCATCACTCCGACCGAGGCAGCCAGTACGCCAGCCATGCCTTTCAGGACAAGCTCAAGGAATACGGCATGGTCTGCTCGATGAGCCGCAAAGGAAATTGCTGGGACAATGCGCCCACTGAAAGCTGGTTCAATAGCTTCAAAAACGAGCGTTACCATGGCATTCGCTACGTAACCCACGCCGACATGAAGGCCACCAGCTTTGAGTACATTGAGGTGTTCTACAACCGGAAACGGCAGCATTCGACCTTGGGTTACAGATCACCGATGCAGTTAATGGAGAACTGGCTCAATGAGCAACAGCAGGAAAAACAGGTAGCATAAAATCCACCCATTGGCAGACGAAATACAGGGGGAACCTCATTACTGCTCGTTCCTTATGACAGCGTACAGCTTAAACCGCTGTCTTGAAACCGGGGACCACTATACGATTCACCGAGCAATGAGAAAAACCTTGTGGCAAAGCTGCTAAAGTTCAGCCACAAGCAAGGGAGCAGCAATACTGGTGCAGCTAAATTCGCTTACTGGCTCTTTGTATTTTCAACAGGAAAGATCATGCCGGCCAATCAAGCGATCAACATTGAAGCGCTCCTGAAACGCATTCCCCTATTCAGTGGACTGTCGCCCACTGAAGTTTCCCGTGTCGCAAATGCCACCCGGGAAGTTCGTATAAACAAGGGTGAAACCTTGTTTAATAAAGGGGACGCATATACGGGCATCCATTTATTGATTAAAGGCCAGATCAAACTGACGTTGACCTCAGCGCAAGGCAACGAAAAGATCATCGAAATCGTGAATGAGGGTCAGAGTTTCGGCGAAGCAATCATGTTTCTCGACACACCTTATGTGGTGTCGGCGCAAGCGCTGAGTAACGCCAAGCTTTTGCATGTTTCCAAAACCGTCATCTTCGAGGAACTTGAAAATCATCACGATCTGGCCCATAAGATGCTGGCTAGCATGGCCATGCGTTTGCACCAGTTGATGAATGATGTCGAGTCGTACTCATTACAATCCAGCAAGCAACGCGTCATTGGCTATCTGATGCGCGAACTACCGGAAAATAGCCAAAATGCCACCAATATTGTTTTGACTCTTTCCAGTAACAAGGGCGTTATCGCATCCCGCCTCAATCTCACTCAAGAGCATTTTTCGCGCACGCTGAATGAACTGACAAGTCTCGGACTGATTCAAGTGGATGGTAAGAAAATTCATATTGCCAGCGTCGCCTCTCTCCGCAAGTACGAATCCTGAAAACCAATCACGCAAAACGAGATGCACACCCACAGCGAGAAAATTCGATTTTTCAGACGAAACATCCCATCTTTTGAGTGCACACCTGGCTGCCACGACTGCTGTGGGCCGGTTACTGCATCCAGTCACGAAATGGCTCAACTCCCCGTCATAAGTGACGAAATCCATGCCAAAGCACTCGCGGACCTAAGCTGCCCTCACCTCGGGGAAAATGGTTGCCAGAGCTACGACGAACGCCCATTGATCTGCCGCTTGTTTGGAACAACACCCCACCTTCCCTGCCCGAATGGAAGGCATCCTGAACAGATGATCGATGCTCGAGTTGAACAACGAATCTTTCAGTATTTCAAGGAAACGCGCCAATTACTGGTTTGATCAATCGATCAAGTCATGTATCCCTGAAGCAAACTACAGTTATCGCATACAAATTGAATTGGGCTAGCCAGACACCGTTGCGTAACATTCAATTCGAATTCGACTTGCCTTCTTTGTCCGCATAAATCGGCGACTTGCAGGTTGCTGGATGAGACATATTCGATAGAGAACCTGACTACAGATAGTCACAAGCACATTGCCCAAACGCGTGTCGGCTAAAATACGTGGCTTCGTTCCAGTATAGATTGCTCTTCCATGAAGCCTGTCCGCACTCGTTTTGCCCCCAGCCCCACCGGCTACCTCCACATTGGTGGCGCACGCACCGCCTTGTTCTCCTGGGCATTTGCCCGCCATCACGGTGGCACCTTTGTTTTGCGCATTGAAGACACCGATGTTGCGCGCTCCACGCCGGAAGCTGTTCAAGCCATTCTGGATGGCATGCAATGGCTTGGCCTGGCCCACGACGAAGGCCCGTTCTACCAAATGCAGCGAATGGATCGCTACAAAGAAGTTATCCAACAGATGCTGGCCAACGGTAGCGCATACCACTGCTACACAAGCCGCGAAGAACTGGATGTTTTGCGAGCAGAGCAAGAAGCACGCAAGGAAAAGCCTCGCTACGATGGCCGCTGGCGCCCTGAAGAGGATAAGGTTTTGCCGACCCCGCCAGCAACACCATCCGTTATCCGCTTTAAAAACCCGAAAAATGGTGTGGTTACTTGGGAGGATCAAGTCAAAGGACGTATCGAGTTTGCCAATACAGAGTTGGACGACCTGATCATTGCACGCGCCGACGGCACACCCACCTATAACTTCTGCGTTTGCGTCGATGATTGGGATATGGGTATCACCCACGTCATTCGTGGCGATGACCATGTCAACAACACGCCGCGCCAGATCAACATTCTCCAAGCACTCGGCGCTGAAATTCCACAATACGCCCACCTGTCAATGATTCTTGGTGACGACGGCGCCAAACTCTCAAAGCGCCACGGGGCCGTTTCCGTGATGCAATATGATGAGGATGGCTTCCTGCCTGAGGCAGTCATCAACTACCTGGCCCGGCTCGGCTGGTCGCACGGTGACGAGGAGGTCTTTTCCCGTCAGCAATTCGTCGAGTGGTTCGATCTCGACCACATTACCGCTTCAGCCGCCCAGTTCAACACCGAAAAATTGCTCTGGCTAAACCAGCATTACATGAAGCAAACACCGATCGCCGAACTATCTGCCAAAGTGAAAGCGCGCCTGAGCGTTCGTGGCATCAACATTGATGCGGGACCGAGTCTCGAACAAGCGACCTCCCTCTACGTGGATCGCTGTAATACGCTCAACGTACTTGCCGATGCGGTCGAAATTTTCTATACCCAAGTCACACCTAACCCTGAACTATTGGCTCAGCACCTGACCGATGAGGCACGCTTGGCACTCGCTGATTTCACGATGGGCATCGCCAGCGTTACCTGGGAAACACCAGCCATCAACGCATTAATCAAGAAACTGTCGCCAAGCATGGTTTGAAGATGCCGAAACTAGCCATGCCATTGCGCGTGATTTTGACCGGCCAAACTCAAACCCCATCGGTCGATGCGTTGATCGTTTTGATTGGTCGTGCCAGAGTCTCCGCCGCTCTGGCACAAAATATCTAAGAAATAGCGGAATACCTATTTACAAGGATTCGAGCGCTCCCTATAATGCGGCCTTCTTTCGCGGCGGGGGTATAGCTCAGCTGGGAGAGCGCTTGCATGGCATGCAAGAGGTCCGCGGTTCGATCCCGCGTACCTCCACCAAAAGTGCGAAAGAAGATAGTCCGGGTCCCCATCGTCTAGAGGCCTAGGACACCGCCCTTTCACGGCGGCGACCGGGGTTCGAATCCCCGTGGGGACGCCAAGATTTTTGGCAGTACAGTTTTAGTACTGGAGTGGTAGTTCAGTTGGTTAGAATACCGGCCTGTCACGCCGGGGGTCGCGGGTTCGAGTCCCGTCCACTCCGCCAACGATTTAAAAGCCGGTTAATTCTGGTTTGCAAGACAGGGTGAAAACTTCGGTTGTCTGCCTGAGCTGAAAAGCTAAAAGCAGTTCGGCTTCCTCGTAAAATTGGGGGTATAGCTCAGCTGGGAGAGCGCTTGCATGGCATGCAAGAGGTCCGCGGTTCGATCCCGCGTACCTCCACCAGGTGCCGAATTGGTAGTATTTTTATGTAACGTCCGGGTCCCCATCGTCTAGAGGCCTAGGACACCGCCCTTTCACGGCGGCGACCGGGGTTCGAATCCCCGTGGGGACGCCACACTATCCCACCTTCGGGTGGTAGTTGGTATTTTGTAATGGATCCAACAGTTAAGCTGCTCTGGGTCCATTTCTATTTTATCGACAAGATTACTGATCAAGTCTTTCAGACTTTCACGATCCTGACTCTCAAAATCAATAGCAATCCCAGCAAGCAATTTTGCTACTTGCTTTTCAGTGATATTAGAAAGTAACTGGCCAGCTTCGGCTTCACGGTCCAATTCATTCAGAACCTTGGACAATGATTCGCGCTCACCCTCTAGCGATTCAACCGTACGTAACATAACTTCCACTGCCGTAGTCTCTGGAATCAAATCCATCAATCGATTGATTTTTACGTTCAGCGAGGCGATCTGGCTTTGTACGTTTTTAATTTCTGCAAGCTCTCCTGAAGCCACAGCTTTCTTACGCGTCAGCTTTGTAACACGTGAGACAAATTCGGGCGACGTAAAATCAAAAGCCATCTGAGTAATCACACTTTGATCAATGTGCTGCGCCTGAAGGGATGCTCGAACGCCAAGGACAGAAAAACCGCTTCGTCCTCGTATGGATCCACGTCCATACGCTTGCTGACTGCGTGTAGCACAGTGCCCCAGCACTTGTGCAATACCTTCAGGATCGACGCCAGCTGCTTTCAAATCGCTGGCTAAAGCATGTCGAGCAGAATATGGACTGACAGATAGACGCATTCGTGGAAATGCACGACGGCCAGCACGACGAAAACGCCTCACATAAAGATTTTGGCTTTGTCGTTACTGTGATCGGTCCGTTTGCCGCCAACTCGGCAAGATGCTTGGCAGCGGCACAGTCAACAGCAAGAAGTATGGCACGCTCTGGTTGCCCACGAGACTTGCCAACTTTGCACCTTTACAGTCACACACAAATTGCCATCAATCACGCTGATCTGAATACCGTTTTGAATTTCCTTTGGGCGCACACCCGCAACCAAAACAATCGCAGCAGCATCTGCATAATTTGGCGAGATCGCAGCAAATAATGAATCACGCCACCCAGCTCGCTTCACTAGTGCTGACAAACCAACCCTTTTTGAAGACTTGGCAGAAACACTACTAACAGCATCTGGGGCACAGCGTTTTTTAACATCAGTCCAAGTAAAGCTGGACGAACCAGATGCTTGATGCACCCGCTGTTGATCTGGTGGGTATCTGTCGAGTCCGGATTTTAATTTTCCAATTTATCCATTGCCTCACTCCAGGCATTTGAGCCAAATACGGCTTTATCTCTCGCTGTCAGTACAAGCCTTGCCTCGGTAGCAAGTCCATAGACATATGCCGCCCGCCACAGATAATAGGTATTTCGGGATTTTGCGTCCTCAGGAAGTTTGTCCGTCGCGTTAAGTCGATTAAACAAGACACGATATGTTTCAGCAGTGCTGGGAGCTATCGCTTTTCCAACTCCGTCAATTGCATCCCTTATCAATGAAACCAATGCAAACTCATTTTTTCTATCAAGTTCCTGAATCATCTGGGGCCTCCCGCAGTTGGCACTTGCATCACAGGTTTCATTCCAAGTGAAAGCAACCCTGAACTATCAGCTTGATCACCGGCACGGCCCTTTCCTTTGCGTGGAACATCCGTAGACTTTGCGGTGATCCCTGACAATGGATGCCGTATCGCATCATCGTTAATTTGAATTCCCATATAACTGTCAGTGTTCTTGAAATACTGAAAACGCCAACATGTTTCTTTCCGAAACGGCGGCGGATAAACGCAACCATATTTTTTTATATAGATTAAGGCCTCATCAGTTTCACGCCAGCGACTTGTTCTTGAAACTTCAACCCAAAAATACTTGTTAAGCAAAGGCCCCTCGTACCCGACTAAAATGCTATCTGTCACAAGAACTAACATTGCTTGCAAATCGCCCTCAGTCTGCAATCGACGAAGCTCAAAGGGCCTCTTGTTTTCAGTTAACAAGTTTTGAAGCGCCAGCCCCCCTGCCGCCGATGCTTCGTCATTGATTCCAAATGTGACGCCAGGAAGAACTGGCGTTGAATCAAAGGGAATGATCATCTGAATTAGTCGCATCACACAGGCCGCAGCCACAGCCACGCCAAGAACAACAACAAAAAGAACAACGAACGGGATCACGTACGGCAGAATCCACGCGCATACAAGCATTCCAAGCAATATCCCCAGTAGATGGAGCATGATTTTTACCTTCGAAAGCTGATGTCATCAAGAATACGGAATCAGAAGCTCAGTAGATGAGCTAGCCATATTGGCTGATAGCATTTCTTAATGGCTATGCACCCATAGCATGTTGAACCCTATCGATTCCCAAAGCGGCACGCAGGAAATCGGTAGCGGAGATTTCCCGGCTGTGCCGTTCAATCAGGCGTCGCCAGCCCAAATAGTTGCCCAAGTAACGGGTGGCCACGCCATGGAAGCGGCGCATCCATTCCTTGAGTCGGCTATCGTAGGCATTGACGTTCTGGACATGATAGACACCGGCGACGACACGCTGACCTGCGGCCAGATTGACCGGGCGGTGGGTGATCCCCATCTCTTTGGCCACAGCCGCCAGCGCCTTTTCGCTGTCGGTGCACAGAATGACATCGGCCGCCAGAAGCGGCTGAGCACCGCCCCGATGTGCGCCTTGTCGGCCTTTTTCAGCATAAAGTCTGCCGTGTTCCCGGTGCGATCCCGGCAGATCAGTACCGCGGTCTGTTCTTCCGAGAGGCCACGTTTGCTGGCTTTGCAGCCCCGCTTGCGGGGTGCCCGACTTAAGCCTTCTCTTCTTCCCTTCTGCGATTTGTCAGTGACCGGCCTATAGGATCCACTTGATGATCGGCATATTGGATCCAGGTCGTGATCGGCGTAATGGAGCCAGTCTGTGATCGGCATATAGGATCCACCCTCGGATCGCCGTATTGGTTCCACTGCCGTTGAAGAAGTAAGCAACGGGCATTTCGGATTTCACCTCTTCATCACTACCCTCGGCGGCTTTTTGCCGAGGAAGCGATGAGTCGAAGGAAGATCGAAATGCACCACTACCGACAAGCCCTGCTGCGCATGCGGCAAGGCGATTCCGACCGCGACATTGCCAAGAGCGGCCTCATGGGCCGGCGGACGGCAGCCAGTTTGCGGACGCTGGCCGGCGAACGAGACTGGCTCGCCACCGAACAGCCCGCACCCGACGATGCGACGATTGCCGAGGCGCTGGCGCCGAGCAAACGGGCCATCACCACCGTGTCCACGCTGGAGCCGCATCGGGAACGCATCGCCGCCTGGCTGGCGCAAGGCGTTTCCGGCGTCGTCATTCACACGGTCCTGAAGCGCGAACACGGCTTCACCGGCCATTACTCGGCCGTTCGTCGCATGCTGGACCGCCTGAAACAGGACGTCCCGCCGAAGACCACGGTCCGCCTGAACTTCGCGCCCGGCGAAGCCGCCCAGGTGGATTTCGGGGCGGGACCAACGCCTGAACATCCCGCTGGCGGGCAACGCCGGACTTGGGCCTTCGTCGCGACCCTCTGCTTCTCGCGTCACCAGTACGTCGAGTTTGTCTGGGATCAAACGGTGGCCACCTGGCTCGGCTGCCACCGCCGGGCCTTCGAATGGTTTGCCGCCGTGCCGGCCGCGTCATCATCGATAACGCCAAATGCGCCATCGTCAAAGCCTGCATTCGTGATCCGGAAGTGCAGCGCTCCTATGCCGATTGCGCCGAAGGCTACGGTTTCAAGATCGACCCATGCCCACCCCACGATCCGCAGAAGAAAGGCATTGTCGAATCGGGCGTCAAATACCTGAAGGGCAACTTCCTGCCTCTGAAGGCCTTTCGTGATCTCACCGACCTCAACCGCCAGGCCAAGGCTTGGGCAATGGAAGAGGCGGGCACCCGACGCCACGGCACGACCGGCGAAGCACCGCTGACCCGTTTCGAAATCGAACGCGCCGTGCTCTTGCCGCTGCCCCCGGTGGCGCCCGATCTCGGCGTCTGGTCGCAGGCCAATGTCCATCCCGACTGCCATATCCAGTTCGAGCATGCCTACTATTCCGTCCCCTTCAGTCTGGTCGGCAAGCTGCTCTGGTTCAAGGCCACCGACGGCATGGTGACGATTTACCACGACTTCAAACCGGTCGCCGCCCACGGACGAACCCGCAAATACGGTGATCGGCGCACGGTGAATGACCATCTACCGCCCGACGCCCAGGCCTTCTTTGCCCATGACCGGGCTTGGTGTCTTGAGCAAGCCGGACGGATTGGTCCAGCCTGTGCCGAATTGATCGAGCGACTGCTGTCTGATCGCATCGTCGAACGGCTGCGTGCTGCGCAAGGCGTGTTGCGCTTGCAGAAATCCTATGCCGCCTCCCGACTGGAAGCGGCCTGCGCTCGGGCGCTGGCGCATGAGTCACCGTATTACCGCACGGTGAAGACCATTCTGGCCGGCGGTCATGATCTGCGGAGCGACGACTGGGCCGCTACCACCCCGGAGGCGATACCGCATTCAGGCCGTTTTGCCCGCAATGCCGCCAGCTTGTTTGCCGCCCCTGACACCGTCCAGTGAGCCCGCCGCTTTGTTCTCCATGGCTGAATCCGGCTTTCTGCCGGCTCAGCCATGGGTGAGCGTATCTCCGCTGCCGGGCGTCAAGGTTGCGCTGCGCCGGGCGTTGCCCGACCTTGACCCCCGACCTCGGAACTCCCGGCCAACCGGCCAATTTCATCCTGAAAGAAGAGCATGAACCCCATCCCTGAGCTTGCCCCCAATCTGAAACAGCTCCGCCTCTCCGGCATCCTCGATTCGCTGGAAAGCAGAAATCGCCAAGCCATTGAAGCGAAGCTGGCGTACACCGAGTTTCTTTCGCTGCTGATCCACGATGAGGTCGCCCGCCGCGATCAGAAGAAGTTTGAATTACGCCTGCGCCGCGCCGCTTTCCGCGCCGGCAAGTCGCTTGAAGGCTTTGATTTCTCGCGCCTGCCGAATCTGAATCGATCCTTGATCCATGATCTGGCGACCGGGCGCTATCTGCAGGAGAAGGCGCCCGTGCTCATCGTCGGCCCCTGCGGCACCGGCAAAAGCCATCTGGCCCAGGCGCTCGGCCATTGCGCCGTGCGCCAAGGCGTCGATGTGCTTTTTTACGACGCAGGCTCAGTTGTGTGCCAGCCTGACCACGGCGCGGGCGGTCGGTACGGTCGAACGCAAAATCGCCACGCTGGCCCGGATTCCTTTGTTGATCATTGACGACTTTGGACTCAAACCCATGCGCCCGCCGGCCGATGAAGACTTCCATGACCTGATCGCCGAACGCTACGAGCAGGCGGCGACCATCGTCACCAGCAATCTCGATTTCACCGAGTGGGATCAGGCCTTCCCGGCCAACCGATTGCTCGCCGCTGCCACCCTGGATCGACTGCGCCATAACGCTTACTGCTTGACCCTCGACGGCGATTCTTATCGCTCGCCAAAACTGGCGCCGACAGCCCCAAAATCAGCACCCGTAAAACAGGTAAAATCCACCCCGCTTTAAGCCCCGATTTAGCCCGTTTTTACCTCTTCAAACTGGCTCCATTACGCCGATCATCGGTGGCTCCATAATGCCGGTCAATGACAGCGATTCAAGGAAGTAGGTTTCATCGGCTTCGGCAATGCCCGCCAGGCGGATTGCCTGCTGGCCATTGGGCAACGTCAGGAAACGGTGGCGCCAGCGGAATGCCGTGTTGGGATGAATCCCGAGCGCCGCGGCACTTTTGCGGATGCTCGTCCCCTCAACCAACTGCTTCGCGTAGTCCATCCATTTTGCTTTGTGCCGAAGTCTCGCCAAGGGCGTATCGGTCAAGGCGTTGAAGGTCGCTCGGCAGGCGTTGCAGCGATACCGTTGCAAGCCATTGGCGAATCACCTGCTCGTGCGCGCAATGCGGGCAGACTGGCTTCTCGGCCATCCGGGTTTCAACCAATTGGTAGGATGCCGACGCCTGCGCCGCCGGTTGCAGCCGATCCATCAGTAATTGCCGCTGGTGCGGGGTCAGTTCCTTCAGCGCACTCGATAGTTTCCGGAAATCATGAGGCTTCATCTCAACACCTATCCGATTGATTCAGATAGCTTTGTTATAGACCAACAGTCAGCGATTACATAGCCTTCTTAATTTCTCAATTACCGTGTTGCGTAGCTCTGGTGGAGAGATGACTTCGACGTTTGGGCCGTACCGCAGAATGTCCATCACCAATTCGGTACTCGAAGTAAATGGGAGCTCCAGCGTGTAACTGCCATCGGCTTCAAAATAGCCACGCTGCTCGACATGCCATTTCTCAGTGGCGATCCATTTGGCTTGATATGGTGTGAAGCGCAGTTTTGCCCAACAGACATTTTGGCCAGAGAAAATTCCATACCCGGTGCTAAAGATCGCTTTCAAATCTTCGGCAGGAACCTCGATTGCTGCCTCGTCGCGCAATTCGACATGTTCGATGGTATCGACTGAAAATCGCCTCAGCGCATCCCTGTGATGACACCAAGCATCCAGATACCATGTGTTTTTGTAGTAGGTCAGGCGCTGGGGAGATAGAGTTCGATTAGGTAAGTCTTCTGTGTCTCGGCGGCTTCGATAAGAAATGTCCAGTCTTTTCCGGCGAAGCAGTCCGGTTGCGCAAATGGCGAATACCTTGCTCCCAACTGGGCGGTAGGCCGGTTTTTCGATGACGATTCTGCTCTCGATTTCTTCTAGCAGGTGGTCAGTACTATCTAGCAGGCCTTCGAGCCGACAAATGAGCGGTTGAATGTGTGGCTCAAGTATGCCGGGCTGAATTTCCTCCAGCAGATGCTTGGCAACCAACAAGGCATGGATCTCGGTGTCATTGAACCATAGCCCCGGCAGTTCATATTTCGGGCCGATGGCGTTGTTCTGGTCGAAACAATAAGCACGGGAAGATCGGTCATAGGCAATCGGCGCATGCAGATGATTTTGCATGTAGAGAAGGTCACGCTTGAAGGTGGCAAGGGATACTCCGAGCTCCTCAATAAACTCTTGAGTTGTAACCAATTTTCGGTTGTTGATTAGCTGGTCAATACGGTAGAAGCGTTCAGTCCGATCCATTGTGGCTCATCCGTTGAGCTATCGATGCCGTATATTACGATGGGATTGGTAATGGCGACAGGAAATCGCGGGGGGCGGTCATGCAAGACTTTGAAGATTATCTGCGAGAAGCCGTGTTCTATCCATGCTCAGGGCTTGGTGGGACACCGGTCAGGTTCTTGGGCCATCGGTTTCAGCGATACTTATATGCCGACTATGGAGTGACCCGAGAATCCTTCGAAAAGGCTTGTAGGATTAACGGTTTTCTTGGCTATCGAGTCTGTTCAATCAAGGAGCTTGACGTCCAGTCCGTATTCCAGACTTCGTGGAAGGAATTGGCCAGCACTTACCGTTCAGTCTTCGGTCAACTTGATTCAGACTGGACGAATCCTTTCATCCTGCACGCCAAATTCGAGCGACTTTCTGACTTTCCGGAAGAGCACGGACCAACTTCGTTTCAGCTGGCTTACGTTTGCTGTGAAGCGATAACGACCTTTGACTCGGTATTCAGAAAACGAGGAATTACGCCCCGATGCCTCGTCCATATTCGTCCAGGAACCGCTTTTGGAGGTAATTTCTCAGCCTACTCCGAGGTACTTGAACGAGCTATGCGCGCCAATCCCGGAGGTATGCCAGAGTTTGTTCTGTATGACAGATCGGGCGGCAATGCCAAGCGTGGTGACTACCTACCCTTGCTTGATGGGTATCAATCGATTCAACGCTGGGATTACAGAACTGAGCACTACGGTATGGCCAATATTACATTATCAAGAAGATTGACTGCAATGAAATAACAATGCGGTCAATTAAGTTGCACATGTCATCAGGCGGATATGGGCACCGACCTGTCAAACACCTCCGAAACTTGAGCGTCGCTTGTCAGTCTTGAGCTGCCCGATAGTTCTCGCCACCGAACGGCTATTGATGGCCGTTATGGAAAGCTATACATAACGGCCATTATGCACAGTGCCCAATTATGTGCAGTAATGCTCGGCGATAGCGACAGAAGCCCCATGGGCATTGGCTTTGTGCCATTTGGCGCCGCGATATTCTGGACATAAGTTTCGCGGTCATCTGGAGTGGTATTTCCACTTCAGGAGACCATCATGAACTCAAACAAGTCATTTCGCCCCACGCCGAAGGTGTGGTTGCACAACACCGTTTTCGCGTCCTACGCGGAGGAATTCAGCGCACGACTGGAACGAGGTCGCTACTCCGACAGCACCGCCAACAGGTATCTCGGGGGCATCGCGCATCTGGCACGCTGGATGAGCCATTGCGGTCTTCCGGTCCGGTTGTTGGACGAGCAGGCTGTCGAGCAATTTCTCGGCAAACACCTTCCGCGCTGCGACTGTCCCAAGCCGGTTATCCGCGTTCACAACGACCTGCGGGCCGCGTGCAATCATCTGCTGTCCATGCTGCGTGAGCAGGGCATCATCGCCGGGCCGACAACCCCGACAGGCCCCATTGCGGACGAGTTACGCCGTTACGACGAACACATGCGTAACGTTCATGGCCTCAGTGCAGGGACACGGTGCGGCCGTCTTCGCATCGTGCAGCGCTTGCTATTGAGCAAGTTCGCCGACAGGCCCGTAGTGATTGCCGAATTGCGCACGGAGGAGTTACGCCAGTTCATTGCTAATCAACTGGATCTTCGAAAGACATCATCCAACGCCGCCTCACTGTCCTCGGCGCTACGTGATTACTTCCGCTACCGCGCTACCTGTAGCGATCCGGTGGGGCCGCTGATGGGCGTGATCACGTCGCCGGCGCACTGGAACCTGGCGTCGCTGCCGCGTGCGCTCAGCGACACGGATGTTGATCGCCTGCTGGCGTCATTCACCTCGGCTCTGCCGTCACCGAAGCGTGGCTACGCGATCATCCGCTGCGCGCTCGACATGGGGCTGCGTCGAGGTGAAATCGCCAAACTAATGCTGGCCGACATTGACTGGCGTGCCGGTACAGTGACGCTCAAGAGCACCAAGTCACGACGCCAGGACATCTTGCCGCTGCCGGAGAGCACGGGCCAGGCGCTGGCCGACTATCTGCGCCACGAGCGGCCGACCACGAGCAACCCGGCGGTCTTCGTTCGGCGCCTCGCACCTCATGATCAGCCGATCTGTGCCGATGCCATCGCTCGTGTGATCCGAGATGCTTATCAGCGCATCGGGCTGCCCCATTCGCGCACCCATGCACTTCGCCATACGCTGGCTTGCCGGCTTCTTCAACACGGCAGTTCGCTCAAGGAAGTGGCTGATGTCCTGCGCCACCGTTCGCTGAACACCTCGCTGATTTACGCCAAACTCGACAACTCGAAACTTGCCGCCGTTGCACTGCCATGGCCAGGGAGCGCGTCATGAATGCGCATATCAGCTTGCAGGCGAGAGTTAGCGACTACCTTGCCGAGCGTCGCCGTCTGGGCTTTGAACTCAGGACGATGGGCTTAGCCTTGGCGAACTTTGCACGCTACGTTGCCAGTGTGCATCACCGAGGCGCGCTGACCGTCGATCTCATGGCCGAGTGGGCTCGGCACGACAGATGGAACCGGGATAATCCACAGACCTGGGCGCGCCGGTTGAAACTATTGCGGCCATTTGTCCGCTACCTGCGTCAGTTCGACCCACGCACCGAGGTGCCAGACGAGTCGGTCTTCGGTTCTGTTCCAGGGCGCGTGGCACCGCACATCTACCGCGAAGAGGAAGTCGTTGACCTGCTGACGGCCGCACGTGCACTCCAGCCCCAGGGCGGTTTGCGCCCAGCTACTTTCGAGACGCTGTTCGGCCTGATCGCGTCGACTGGCCTGCGGGTTTCAGAGGCCCTTGATCTGCTGGACGCCGATGTCGATCTGAAGTTCGCCATGCTGACCGTGCGACAGTCCAAGTTCGCCAAGTCGCGGCAGTTGCCTCTGCACCCGAGTACCGTTGAGGCACTGAAACGATACCGGTGTCTGCGAGTTCGGCAGACCCGGACGACAAATGAAACGCCATTCTTCGTCGGCACACGGGGCCAATTGCTCGGCCAACCGCTGGGCGACCGGCAGGTCCATCGCGTCTTCAACGAACTGCGTGACAAACTCGGCTGGGTCAATCGTGGCGCGCACGATAGGCCGCGCATTCACGACCTGAGGCATAGTTTCGCGGTGCACCGCTTGATGCTCTGGCATGCGCAGGGCATCGATATCGATCAAGCGATGCTGTCGCTAGCGACCTACCTGGGGCACGCCAAGGTCTCGAATACCTACTGGTATCTGACAGCGGTTCCAGAGTTAATGGCGCTGGCGGGCGGCAAGTTCGAACGCTTCGCCGAGGACTCGGGAGATGGTGATGAGTAAAGAGACTCGCCCCGCGACGCCACCGTCGTTCGCCGCCCTTGTACAAACCTTCTTCGCCGAGCATCTGACCCAACAGCGGGCGCTGAGTCCCTGCACTGTGGCGGCTTACCGCGACGCGTTCGTATTGTTCCTCGACTTCGCGCAAACACGTTTGGGCAAGTCGCCGGTGGCGATAAAGCTGGCCGACATTACGCCGGAGTTGGTCCTGGCTTTCCTCGACCATCTGGAACACGAACGGCACAACACGGTTCGCAGCCGCAATGCACGCCTAGCCGCATTGCGGGCCTTCCTGAAGTTCGCAGGACATCGCGATGTGTCTTCATTGCACGTCATCGAGAGAGTGCTTGGGGTACCGATGAAGCGATTTGAGCGGCCAATGCTTGGGTTCCTGTCGTACGCGGAAATGATGGCGGTGATCGGTACTTCGGATGGTCGCTGGATCAGCGAGCGAGACCACGTGCTGCTTCGCCTGCTTTACAACACAGGCGCACGCGTGTCCGAAATCATCGGAGTAAAGGTGGCGGACGTGGTTCTGGACGGCGCCGCCTGCATTCATCTGCATGGCAAGGGCCGCAAGCAGCGTACGCTACCGTTGTGGCGTACAACGGCAAAAGAGCTGCGGGCCTGGTTGAAATTGAATCCGCAACTTGCCGCTACATCAGCATTACTGCCCAACCGCGACGGTAACGCAATGACGCGTTCGAACGTGACGCAGAGGCTGGCACTGGCGTTACGTTCGGCAATCAAGGTCAATCCGGATTTGGCCACCCGTCACATCTCACCACACATGATTCGACATACGACGGCTATGCACCTTCTGCAATCGGGGGCTGGCGTCGACGTAATCGCACTATGGCTCGGGCATGAGAGTCCGACAACAACACACCACTACGTCGAAGCTGATCTCGCAATGAAGGAACGAGCGTTGGCAAGATTGCAGGAGCCAGAAGCAAAAAACAACCGCTACCACGCATCTGATGCACTGCTTGAATTCCTCAAGACCCTGTAATTATGTAGAGCCAGCAAAGCACGCCTGCCGCTTCCCACAAGGCGGCAGCGCGCATAGACAATACCGACTGCACATAATTGGGCACTGTGCATAATGGCCGAACTCTGCCTTATACCTTACAGATACGACACACCCGCTGCCAAAGTTTCCGCTTAGGTAGCATGATCTATTGAATATGCCGCAACTTTCCGAGAAGTTTCAAAACATATTTACCCTCCACTTACCCCTCGGCTGCAAGCTGAGAGGACCTTTAAATTTGGCATAAGCACTCAATAACGAGACTACTTCCAAAGAATGTTCGTTTTTTTCCAGCTAAATCACTAGCACCGGAGTTGGCACAGGCTCCAGAAAAATCCGATAAAGCCTAGACAAACGGAGAACTCACCTCTATAATGTGCAGCTCATTGACGTCACTGCATAAATACAGGGGATAACAATGTGTCCCCGTGGGGACGCCAAGATTTTTGGCAGTACAGTTTTAGATGTGGAGTGGTAGTTCAGTTGGTTAGAATACCGGCCTGTCACGCCGGGGGTCGCGGGTTCGAGTCCCGTCCACTCCGCCAACTTTTAAAATGCCGTTGAATCATTCAGATTCAACGGCATTTTCTATTTTGGCTTTAGCCAAAAAAATGGGTCCCGCGATTGTCCGATCCCCCTCACCTCATCGCTATTTCTCGACGAAAGCCCGCTCGATGACATAGTCGCCAAGCACCCCGGTGTGGTGGTTTCCAGCCTTGAAACCTCGGGCATCGAGCATGGCGGCAGTATCGGTCAGCATGGCCGGGCTACCGCAGATCATGGCGCGATCGGTTGCCGGGTCGAGCGGCGGCAAGCCGATGTCGGTAAATAGTTTGCCGGACTCAATCAGGTCAGTCAGTCGGCCTTCATTACGGAATGACTCGCGCGTCACCGTTGGGTAGTAAATAAGCTTTTCGCGCACCGAATCGCCAAAAAACTCATGGGTTGTTAACTCGTGCTCGATGTAGTCGTGGTAAGCCAATTCATTGGTCCAACGCACACCGTGGATCAGAATGACTTTCTCGAACTTCTCATAGACCTCCGGGTCGTGAATCAGGCTCATGAAAGGTGCGAGGCCGGTGCCGGTGGCAAACATGAAGAGACGCTTGCCCGGTTTCAGGTCATGGAGAACCAATGTGCCTGTCGGCTTCTTGCTGACAATGATCGGATCACCCGGCTGCAAGTGTTGCAGGCGTGAGGTCAACGGGCCATTGGCAACCTTGATGCTGAAAAATTCCAGATACTCTTCGTGGTTGGCGCTGGCGATGCTGTAGGCACGCGTTAATGGCCGACCATTGACCTCAAGACCAATCATGACGAACTGCCCGTTGATAAAACGCAAGCCGGGATCACGGGTGGTGCGAAATGAGAACAGGGTGTCATTCCAGTGATGAACCGAAAGGATTTTTTCGCTAGCAAGGGCGCTCATGGCAGTAACTCTTAACGGTAATTGTTTACGCTTTGAAGCATAGTCTGGCCAGCATAGATATATAAGCGGATAATTTCGCTATCCATTAGCGATTAAATCGATATGCGAATTACCCTGCGCCAAATTGAAGTATTTGCTGCGATTGCCCGAACCGAGAATGTTTCGCGTGCGGCCCAAGCCTTGGCCATGTCTCAGTCAGCCGCGAGCAGCGCGCTGGTTGAGCTGGAACGGCAGTTCGACTGCCCGCTGTTTGACCGAGTCGGCAAGTCGCTGCGCCTGAACAGCACAGGGCGCGGCCTGTTGGCGCAAGCCGAGGATATGCTGGCGCGGGCCGCAGATATTGAGGGTTATCTCGCCGGTGGCGTGCTCGGGCCCTTAGCCGTCGGCGCCACGCTGACCATCGGCAATTATCTGGCGACGCTGGTCGTGGCCGAATACTTGCGCCGCCATCCCGCCTCGAAAATCCAGTTGCATGTCGCCAACACGCACAGCATCGTTGAGCAATTGACGCGCTATGAGCTGGATATCGGGCTCATCGAGGGCGAAGCCAACGACCCTGATTTGTTGCTCGAACCTTGGCTGGATGATGCGCTGGTGGTTTTCTGCGCTCCGCATCATGCGTTGGCCACACTCGACGAGATCACGCCAGCCCTGCTGGCCGAACAGAAATGGATCGTGCGCGAACGTGGCTCCGGCACCCGCGCCCTGTTTGACCGGGTGATCGCCCGGGCTTTGCCTGACCTTCACGTTCAGCTTGAACTGGAACACACGGAAGCCATCAAGCGCGCCGTGGAGTCCGGGCTGGGCGTTGGTTGTCTATCGCGACTGGCCCTGCGCGAAGCATTCCGGCGCGGCAGCCTGATCGAAGTAAAGACGCCGCAATTCGATTTGCGGCGTCGCTTTTATTTTGCCCGCCATCGGCAGCGCCATGTCAGCCCGGCAGCACAGACCTTTCTGGCGCTGTGTCGGGAAACCTCCGGCTTGGCGACCGGCACCGACACCTTGCAGTTGCCGTTTATCAGCTGATTGCTGCGGTCAACCGGCAAAATCCTGCAAATCCCGGTAATTTTCAAGCCCGGCGCCAACGCACGCCCAGCCCGATCAATGTCAGCAGACAAAACGCCGCCCCGGCGTAGAAAGTAAATGCCGCCCCGAGTTGATCCCAGAGCAACCCCGCCGTGACGCTGGCGATCAGCATGGCGATACCGCTCATCAGATTGAAGAAACCGAAGGCTGTGCCACGCAGGTCAGCCGGCGCTGCATCGGCAACCATCGTCGCCAGCAGACCTTGTGTCATGCCCATATGCACGCCCCAAAGGCCGACACCGAGCAGCACAATGCTCCAGTGATTGCTGCTGGCCAGGACCAAATCAGCAACGAGCAGCACAAACAGTCCGTAGGTCAGCAACTGCGTATGGCTCATGCGGTCCGCCAGTTTGCCGAAGGGATAAGCCGAAGCCGCATAGATTAAATTCATGGCAACCATAAACAGCGGCACGAAGGCGAGTGAAATACCGCCTTGCTCGGCCCGCAAAACCAGAAACGCCTCGCTGAAGCGCGCCAGCGTAAAGAGCGCACCGATACCGACCACCCACCAGTAAGCCGGGCTCAGACGACGCAAATTTTCACGGCTGATCGGATTGCTCCGTTTGGCGCCAGTATGACGCTCCGGTTCCTGCACGCCGAAGAGCAGCAAGCCGACGGCCAGCACGCCGGGGATTACCGCCACCCAGAATACGGCACGAAAATCATTGGCCCACAGCAACATCAGCCCTACCGCCAGCAGCGGCCCGACAAACGCCCCCACCGTATCGAGCGACTGACGCAGACCAAAGGCGGCACCGCGCAAACCTTCCGGCGTGATGTCGGCGACCAGCGCATCGCGTGGTGCCCCACGGATTCCTTTGCCAATCCGGTCGAGCAGGCGGGCGCCAAGCACAACACCGACGCTGGGGGCCAGCGCGAAGAGCGGCTTGGTCAGCGCCCCCAGCGCATAACCGAAGAGCGCCAGCCCCTTGCGCTTGCCGAGATAATCACTGAGCGCCCCGGAAAATACTTTGACGATCAGCGCCGTCGCCTCAGCCAACCCTTCAATCAAACCAACAACCAGCGCACTCGCGCCCAGCGTCGTCACCATGAACAGCGGCAACAGGCTATGAATCATTTCAGAAGAAATATCCATCAACATGCTGACGAAACCGAGCACCCAGACACCGGTCGGAATACGGCTTTTATCCCCTATCAACGGTTTCATCTCTCCTCCCTGAGGCCTGTAATTTCAGCAATAGCCGAAGTTTAGCTGCACCAGCGAAGAATCCATGACTGCTACGGTCAACGGTAAAAATCGCTTATATCCCAGCAAAGCCAGCCGCCCGGCCAATCCCGCTCAGTGACTGCGACACCGGATTACCCCTCAAGCCTCGGGTATAATTCATTGTTTAGTCGACCCCGTTCGCGCCAGGAGCCCCACTCTATGCAAGACCGCAACGTTCTGTCGCTGATCCGCCGTATTGCTGGCGCCGGGCTGAGTGCTATTGCGCTCGCTGTGGCTGCCCCAACGCTCGCCGAAAATGCCGACAGTTTCCCGCTGATCTCCCTGCTCGCACCTTCCCTCGCTCAGAACGTTAACAGCAGCCCGGAAGATGCACTGACCATTCATGAAGTCCATGCTGCCCTGCAGCCGCCAAGCAGCATTGATCTCACCGCCAGCCCGGACAACCTTTGGGATCGCATGCGCAACGGTTTTGCGATGACCAATCTAAACGACGATCTGACGCTGCATTACCAGCAGTGGTATCAGAATCGTCCCGACGCCCTGCGTCGCATGGTCGAACGCAGCCGGCCCTACCTGCATCACATTGTTCAGGAAATCGAGAGCCGCGGCATGCCGACCGAAATGGCGCTGCTGCCGATGGTTGAAAGCTCTTTCAACCCAATGGCCTACTCGCGCTCGCATGCCTCCGGACTGTGGCAATTCATTCCGGCCACCGGCAAGCGCTTCAATCTGGAACAAAACTGGTGGAAGGATGAACGCCGTGACATCGTTGCCTCCACCGGTGCCGCGCTCGATTACCTGCAAACCATCTATGAAATGCATGGTGACTGGCACCTCGCCTTGGCTTCCTACAATTGGGGTGAAGGTGCGGTAAAGCGAGCCATTGAAAAAAATACTGCACGCGGCCTGCCGACCGATTACACCAGCCTGAACATGCCGAACGAAACACGTCATTACGTACCCAAACTTCAGGCACTGAAAAACATTTTCGCCAACCCGGCGCTGATGGCCCAGTTGGGGCTGCCCGAAATCCTCAACCGCCCCTATTTCGCCACCATCGATACGGTGCACCCGATGGATGTCAAAACAGCAGCCCGCCTGGCGGACATGCCGGTGGATCAATTTGTCGCGCTGAATCCATCGCACAATCGCCCGGTCATTCAGGCCGATAGCGCTGTCGTCATTCCTGCCGACAAGCTCGACACCTTCCGCAGCAATCTGGAAAAAAATGCCGCGCCACTGACCGAATGGCAGAGCTACACGCTTAAACATGGGGAAAAGCTTCAGACGGTCGCTCCCCGTTTCGGCATCGCGCTGCCTGAATTACTGCGCGTCAACAGCCTGAGCGGCAAGATTCGCCTCGGTGCCGGCTCAACCCTGCTGGTGCCGGCCGGTAATGGAGCAGATGATTTGAGCAAGCTGAACAATGCGCCGTCCTTGCCGCAGATCATCGAACCGGAACCGGTCGTGAGCAAACCGCAAAGTCGCCAGACTGCTAACGAAAAAGCGGGCAAGGGCGGAAAATCAGCGAAGGCAAGTGACAAGAAAAGCAGTAAGGCTGAGACGAAGCTGAGCGCCAAAGACTCGGCATCGGGCAGCAAACAAGCTGCCAAAAGCACACCAGGCAAGACCGAGAAAAAACAGGCAAGCGCCGGAAAACCCGCTCCGGTCAAAACAGCCAAAGCGGCTGGCGACAGCAAACAGAAAACTGCAGTGGCCAAGCCAGCCACACCCACCAAGGTCGCCAAATCAGGCAACGGCGGCCGAAGCTGATTTAACCGATCAAATGGCAGTTGACCGTATGGGTCGGTGAAACGGTGCTGGTTTCCGGATAGTTTTGCCGACAGACAGCCATCGCCTGCGGGCAACGCGGATGGAAATGACAACCCTGCGGCGGATTGGCCGGCGATGGCGTTTCGCCGGGCAGTCGAATAACTGAGGTATGGGCCTCCAGCCGAGGCACGGGCACCGCCGACAGCAAGGCTTGCGTATAAGGATGTTTCGGCGAACGAAGAACCTCTTCCGCCCTGCCCTGCTCGACGATACGGCCGAGGTACATGACCGCTACGTCGTGCGCCAGATATTCCACCACCGCGAAATTATGGGTGATGAACAAGTAGGCGACACCTAATTCTTCCTGCAGGCTTTTCAGCAGATTGAGAATTTGCGCCTGCACCGAGACATCGAGCGCCGAGGTCGGCTCATCGCAGATCAGCAGTTCGGGCTGCACGGCCAAGGCGCGAGCGATGGCGATGCGCTGACGCTGGCCGCCGGAGAATTCATGCGGGTAACGCCCGGCCGCCTCGTCGGGCAGACCGACCTGTTTGAGCAGGGCGGCAACCGCTTCGCGTTGGGCGTTTGCATCGACTTTCAGGGTAAGTACCGTCATGCCCTCGGCGATGATTTCGCCGACCCGCATGCGTGGGTTGAGCGAGGCGAAGGGGTCCTGAAAAACCATTTGCATGTGACGCCGCGCCGCGCGCAGACGTTTCGGCGTCATGCCGACCAACTCACCGCCACCGAGCTTGACGCTGCCGTCAGTCGGCTTGATCAGTTGCAGTAGCGCCTTGCCCACCGTTGTCTTGCCGCAGCCGGATTCGCCGACCAGCGCCAGCGTGCGACCGGCGGAAATTGCCATGGAAACGCCGTCGACCGCACGAACGTGGCCGACAGTGCGCTGGAACAGGCCACGGCGGATCGGGAAATGAACTTTCAGCTGGTTCATTTCGAGGAAAGGGCGCCCCGGTTCAATATTCAGTTCGGTAATCGCGTGGCCGATGGTTTCGACATCGGCGGCCTCACCGGTCCAGTGGCAGCGCACCACATGCCCGGTACCGACCTCGCGCCAGTCCGGCGAAACGGTGCGACATTGCGGCATCACGTGGGCGCAGCGGTCGGCAAAGCGACAGCCGGCCGGCATCGCCGAGAGGGACGGTACCTGGCCGGGAATCGTCGTCAGTTTCAGGCCGCGTCGGGAGACTTCCGGCAAGGCAGCAAACAAGGCCTGCGTATAAGGATGGCGTGGCCGGGTAAAAAATTCCTCGCGGCTGGCCACTTCAACCAGCTCGCCGGCGTACATGACACCGATCCGATGCGCCATGCGGGCGACGACGCCGAGATCATGCGTGATCAGCAACATGCCCATGCCGCGCTCGGCCTGCAGGCGCGCGAGCAGATCGAGAATCTGCGCCTGAATCGTCACGTCGAGCGCCGTCGTCGGTTCATCGGCGATCAAGAGTTGCGGATTGCCGGCCAGCGCCATGGCGATCATCACGCGCTGCTTCATGCCGCCGGACAACTGGAAGGGATACTCGCCGAGGCGCCGCTCCGGGTCGGCGATACCGACCTGGCGCAACAGTTCGAGCATGCGCTCGGTCGCTGCTTCGCCCCGCAAGTTACGGTGGCGCTCCAGCACTTCGCCGATCTGCCGGCCTACCGTCAGCACCGGATTCAGGCTGGTTGCCGGCTCCTGGAAAATCATCGCCATCCGGCCGCCCCGGATGCGCCGCATATCGGCTTCCGGCAAGGCCAGCAGTTCCTCGCCATCCAGTTGAACGCTGCCGGTGAGAACACGGCCGGCGGCTGGCAGCAGGCGCATGATGCCCTGCGCGGTCACCGACTTGCCGCAGCCGGATTCACCGAGCAGCGCAAAGGTCTCACCTTTGGAAATTGCGAAGGAAATGCCGTCGACCGCAGCAAGTGTCTGGCGACCGGCAGTGAAACCGAGGCGGAGGTTTTTGACCGTTAACACTTAGGCAGCCCTCGGGTCGAATGCGTCGCGCACGGCATCGGCAAAAAGGTTGGCCGCCAGCACGAGGATGAACATCGCCGTAAACGCCGCCGCCAGCGACCACCAGACGACCGGCTCGCGGCCCAGTTCCATGCGGGCGCTGTTGATCATGGTGCCGAAGCTGGTCATGCTCGGATCGACGCCGATGCCGACATAGGACAGCACGGCTTCGGCCAGGACCAGCCCGGAAAAATCCATCACCAGCGCAATGATCACGATGTGCATCAGGTTGGGCAGAATGTGGCGAACGATGATGCGCCAGTTGGAGACGCCGAAAGCCTGCGCCGCCTGAATGTATTCCAGTTCGCGCAGCTTCAGCGTTTCGCCACGCAGCAATCGGCACAGCCCCGTCCAGCTGGTGATACCGAGGATGAAGCAAAGCGCCAGCAAGCGCAGGTCGGCGCGCTCGGCTGAGGTCGAGAACCATTGCGGATGGGTGTCGATGACCACCTGCATCATCAGCACGGCAGCGGCAATCAGCAGGACGCCGGGAATCGAGCTGAGCACGGTGTAAACGTACTGGATCACGTCATCGACCCAGCCCCGGAAGTAGCCGGCGACGATGCCGAGCAGCACGGCCATCGGCAACATCACCAGCGTCGTCACCAGCCCGATGATCAACCCGGTACGCACACTTTTCAGTATTTGATAGAGCACATCCTGGCCCACCTTGTCGGTGCCGAAGACGTGGTATTGCGTCGAAAGCGCAAAGAGCGGCACGGCAATCAGCAGGATCAGACCGAGCATGATCAGCAATGCATTCCAGGCGAAAACGGTCTCGCCGCGCCAGATTTTTTGCCAGCCGCTCCCGTCGCGCGCAACGATCTGCGCGACGACACCGGCCACGGCCAGCCAGCCAAGAAAAGCCAGCACGGCAGCACGGAAGGCAGTCATGGCAACATCAGCAGCGACCTCATCCTCGCGCTCGCCAAGGTGAATACCACCGTATTTCAAGCGCGGATAATCACGCACCGTACCCTTCCCCGGTACGTCAATCGTTTCCTTGGCATACAGGCGCGTCGCAAAGGGTTCGGAATAGGTTTTTTCGTTGCGTGTGCGCAGCGGAGTAACCAGTGCATCAAGCAGCGAGAGGACTTCAACTGAGTAAACCACCGGCTGGCCGGGCTTGCTTTCAAGCTGGCTGCGGTAATGCAGCGAATCGACCAAGCCAATCAGCGCAAAGGCAATCAGTACAACCGCCGAGGCCATGCCCACCCGGCTCGCGCCAACCCTGCGCCAGGCCGACAACAATGGCGGATTTTTGGCGATCAGCACGCCAACACCCATACCAGCCGCGACCAACAGCCAGATCAGCACATCCGACCAGAGCACGATGATCTGAAAGCCCATCATTCGAAGCGGATCCGTGGATCGACCAGCGTGTAGGAAATATCAGTCAGGATCAGGCCGACGATATAAAGCACCGAACCAATGAAAACCATCGAGCGCACCACGGCGAAATCCTGCGCGTTGATCGCATCGATGGTGTAACTGCCGAGGCCGGGAATGCCGAAAAAGGATTCGGTCAGCAGCGAGCCCATGAAAAGTAGCGGGATGACCACGACAATGCCGGTCAGGATGGGAATCAGCGCATTACGCAGCACGTGACGGAAGAAAACCACGGTTTCCGGCAGGCCTTTGGCCCGTGCGGTGCGGACGTAATCCTTGCCGACTTCTTCAAGAAAGATGGTGCGATACCAGCGCGCCGAAGAACCAATGCCGGAAACGACACCGATCAGCACCGGCAGAATGAGGAAACGCCAGGCATCCAGCCCGTCGCCAAACCCGGAAATCGGCACCAGCCGCCAGACCTTGCTGATCAGATATTGCCCGCCGATGATATAAAACAAGCCGGAAATCGACATCATCGCGACGCATAGCACCACGCCCCAGAAATCAAAGGCGGTGGCGCGGAAAAAAGCCAGGGTAAGCGCGAAAGTGACCGTGACAAACAAACCGAGAATGAAGGTCGGCAGCGCGATGGCCAGCGACGGCCCCATGCGGGCACTGATTTCCCGCGCAATATCGCGACCATCTTCGGCCCGGCCGAAATCGCCCACGAACATCCGGGCCGATTTCTGGAAGAAAACTGTGTCGGTCACCGTCGCCATGCCGGTCGCCTCGGCATTGATCAGCAGCGGCTTGTCGTAACCGCGCTCGACCTTCCATTTCTCGATTGCCTCCGGCGTCACCCGCTTCACACCCAACTGCATGCGCGCCATGTCATCCGGCGTATTGACGACGAAGAACAAGGCGAAGGTGATCAGATTCACCCCGATCAGAATCGGGATGGCGTAAAGGAGGCGACGAACGATGTAGGCGAGCACAGGCGGATTATGCCAAGAGCCGGCGCAGGATGAACAAAATCAACGCAAGAAATGCCAGCCCCCAAGCTACGGCGGCGTAATCGGAACGCAGCGGCGGCTCGGCCGGGGTTTGCGGATCGCGCAATTCATCGGGAAATGGCCGTGGCGGGACTGGAATAATCTTCTGCTGCGCCGGATCCTTGGGCACCCGAGCCGTGTATTCGACGCTGTTTTCTACCGGAAAGTCGCCCCAGGCCCGACTGGAAGGCAATTGCGGCACCCGGATCAACAGAATTTCCTCAACATCCTCGGCCAGCAGGCGTTCAAATTCGCTCAAGTTGCGGCCCGTCTCCCCACGTGCCAACTTCAGCAAGTCAGCCCCCATTTCCTCGAAGGCCGCCGCGGGATAAAGCCGGGTCTGGTCTTCGGTCAGGTAATCGAAAATACCCTTCCCCTTGCTCAGGCTTTGCTCTTTGAGGGCGACCAGCGGCAAGCCAAACACGGCCTTCAACCAGCTTTCCGGCCCACGCGCCGGCACCTGCCAGCCCAGCGTGCGCGAAGTGGAAACACTGGTGCCGGCGCAGTTGGCGCGGGCGTGCTGGTAGGCAAACTGGTGACGGTAAAACTGGTTGTAGACGCGATTCAAGGCAGATTGCAAATGCTCAGCCGTCCGCCCGCCCTTCAAGCTTGCCACCAGCATGTATGAAGGCCGGTACCAAGCCTGACCACTGTTCAAATCGCCGAGGTAATTATCAAGCGGGACGACGGCGGCGATGATTCCCTTCTCGCTTTCAGAATCCAGCGTGTAGAAATTATTGACCAGCCAGTCATCGATTGCCCCCTGCGCCCCTACCCGCCCGGTCATCAGCGCGAAATGGCCACCATGAGCCTCATCGTCATCACCTTGCGCGCCATTCAGCATCAGGCCAACAACCGGCTGTCCGGCTCGCGGGGGATTACCGCCAGGGCGCCGCCAGACCGACTCGACAGAAAATGGAGCCTGCGCACCGCCGTTCGGCTGACTGCGAATCCACTGGCGCAATGCCGCCGGATCAGCTGCGAGTGAAATACTGGCCGGCATTGCTGGCAAGCGGAAATTCTGCGGCCAGAAAGTCCGCGCAACAAAAGTCTCCTCTTGTTGATTTCCACGTATTTTTAGCGGTTGACCGTAGAAGTAGGCGACGCTGCTCGAATCAAAATACGAGCCGTTCAAGGGCAGCTTCGGGACCAGCGTCAAGGCGCGCTCACCATCGCCGATACGGATCTTCCGCCCATCAGCCGAAAGCTGCGCGTCGCGAACGAATTCAGGGGCGCCCAGCCAAATCAGCGCGGGATAAGTCGCAGCAGCGCCAATCGGCGTCGCATTCGCCCAGCCAGCAAGATCGTCGTAGACCGATAGATCCCGAGCAAAACCAGCACTCGATGGATGAAGCTTCGGCACGGCAATCGTCTCGCCACGAAAATACCAGCGTGCTTGCGGCAACACATTGCAATCGGTACAACGACCGTCGGAGATCAAGAATTGGGAAGCGGGATACAAACCATAGCTCAGCATCAGATCATTCTGCCCGAAAGTTTCAGCATTGACGCCTGATCCGCACAACACGGTCATCGCAAGACAAAGCTGACTGAAAAACTGGCGAAATCTCATCGCGGCACAACCATTCGGAATATAAAACCAATCGACCGGTCAAAAAAATGCATGGATGATCATGGGCTTAAATGAAAATTAAAGATCAAAATTGCTTGGTGAAAGAAAACGGCTATGTGGTCCATCCTGAGGTTCCCCCTGTATTTCGTCTGCCAAAGGGTGAGTTTCATGCTACCCGTTTTTGCTGATGCTGCTCGCTAATCCAGTTCTCCAGGAACTGAATCGGCGATCTGTAACCGAGGGTCGAATGCTGCCGCTTCCGGTTGTAAAAGACCTCGATGTACTCGAAGCTGGCGGCCTTCATGTCGGCATGAGTGGCATAGCGAATCCCATGCACCCGCTCGGTTTTGAAGCTGTTGAACCAACTCTCCGTCGGCGCGTTTCCCAGCAGTTCCCCTTTCGGCTTATCGAGCAGGTCATGCCGAATGCCTTGAGCTTGTCCTGAAAGGCACGGCTGGCGTACTGGCTACCCCTGTCTGAGTGATGCATCAGTCCCGGCGCTAGGCGCTTGCGGAACCAGGCCATGGTCAGCGCATCCATAACGATGTTCGTCTTCCTTAATCCATACCTGATGCCTCGTGGCACCTTTTCCATAACGCTCACGACACAGGTTTTTGACCAGCGCAGCTTATGGTGGTTTGCAACCCGCTCCTGCAAGCCGATTGTAAGGGGCCATACCCTCATCTCTTACGCCGCTTGCTACGGCACACTGATGTCCGACGTCCAAACCTGGTTCGGCACCGTCGGCGTGAAGTTTCTGGTAAATAGATTGTCGGCCCCGGCATCAAATCTGTCGTGACCGTGTAGCGCCGCTTGTGGCGGGCACGGATGCCATTCTCTCGCATCGGTCGTTCGACGCGCTCCCGGCCAGCAGGGAAGCCTCTTGCCCCAAGCGCCCGTGCCATCCGAGGACTGCCGTAGGCGCATCTGACCTCGGCATCAATGGCTCGAATCAGCGCCAGCGTCTGTGCTTCACGCCGTACCTTTCGCCTATCGGGAACTGGGCCCCAATTCCACGGCAATCGCTTACGCAGACATCGTAAACACGCGAGAAAAGTCGTTAACAATCAATGATGTATGACAACGCCTTGTAAGCTTTTTTGAAATGGCGTCCACTATCGATTTTGTCGAGGGGCACAAATGACGTTACAAGAGGCGTTTGCAGAGGTTGAAGATCACAGCAGGGGGCCGGCGCGGCAGCACGACCTGAATAAAATGATCGTGATGTCGATCTGTGCCGTGCTGTGTGGTGCGGACAGTTAGTTGGGTCGATGTCGCGGACTGGTGTGAAGGTGAAGAAGACTGGCTGAAGACATTTCTTGTGCTGGCCAATGGCACGCCTTCCCATGACACGTTTGGCAATGTGTTTCGTGTGCTGGATGCCACGGTTTTCGAGCGCTGCTTTCGGTGCTGGGTGACCAGCATCATCGGCGTGGCTGAAGGCGTTGTCGCGCTCGATGGCAAGACATTGATCGGCTCGAAGTACGGGGCGAATACAGCGATGCACATGGTCTGCGCCTACGCCACCGAGCTGGCGTATCGCTGGGACAGGAAGGCGTCGCGGGCAAGGGCAATGAACTGGCAGCAATCAAGGCGCTACTGGAGAGCTTGGTACTCAAGGGCTGTATCGTCACCATCGACGCGCTGGGGTGCCAGACAGCAATTGCCAAGAAAATTGTCGACCGGGGTGGAGATTACGTCTTGGCGGTGAAGGACAACCAGAAGAACCTGTCGCAGGCTGTTGTTGAGTTCTTTGACACAGCAGAAGCCTTTGATTATCACAACGTGGTGGTGCAAAAGAGCGTTTCTGTCGAGAAGAATCATGGCCGAATCGAAACGCGCCGGGCGGCCTTGGTGAGCGACGTGTCATGGATGGACAAGCCGATGCGCGAGCACTGGCAGAAGCTTGCCGCCGTCGGCATGATCGAATTCGTGCAGGAGATGAAAGACAAGGTGAGCGTCGAACGGCGCTACTTCATCATGAGCGCCGGGGTAAAGACGGTGGCACAGTTCGCTCGTGCGGCACGCGCTCACTGATCGCGTTCGACAGGTGTGAATGTGCTGGACGCCAAGATCAAGAGCGGCGAGTTCAAGCTCGTCCTACCCTACCGCTTGCCGCTCATCCTGGGCCACGATGTGGCCGGAGTCGTGGTCCGGGTCGGGCCGCGCGTGCGGCAATTCAAGCCGGGTGACGAGGTTTATGCCCGGCCCGATGATTTTCGCATCGGTGCTTTCACCGAATTCATTGCGATCAAGGAAACGTCCCTGGCGATCAAGCCCAAGGCACTGACCATGGAAGAGGCTGCTTCCATCCCGTTGGTCGGCCTGACCGCGTGGCAAGCGTTGATCCAAAAGGCGAATCTCCAGCCGGGGCAAAAGGTCTTCATCCAGGCCGGCTCCGGTGGCGTCGGGACATTTGCCATCCAGTTGGCGAAACATCTCGGGGCGTTCGTCGCGACGACGACGAGCACGGGCAATGCGGATTGGGTGAAGAACCTCGGCGCCGATGTCGTTATCGACTACAAGAAAGCCGATTTCGAGAACATCCTGCACGACTACGACGTTGTCCTGAATAGCCAGGACAGCGCGACGCTCGCCAAATCCCTGAGCGTGCTCAAGCCTGGCGGCAAACTCATCTCGATCTCCGGCCCGCCCGATCCGGCTTTTGGCGAAGAAATCGGGGCATCGTGGTTGATGAAAACGGTGATGCGCCTGCTGAGCTTTGGCATCAGGAGAAAAGCCAAACGCCGCAAGGTCAGCTTTTCGTTCCTCTTCATGAGAGCCAACGGCGGCCAGTTGCGCGAGATCAGCGCACTCATTGATTCCGGTGCGATACGCCCGGTCGTGGACCAGGTCTTCCCGTTTGAATCGACCCGGGAGGCGATGGATTACGTCGAAACCGGACGCGCCAAAGGCAAGGTCATCATCAAGATGTAATGAATAGGCCTTGCCTGGCAGCGACTTCAAGCCAGGCAAGGCAAGGCAAGGCAAGGCAAGGCAGTTAATTTAAGGACAAAACCATGAACTCATCTAAAAAAATTGCGGTTCTCACTGGCGCTTCTTCCGGTAAAGGCTTGCACCAGGGCCACGGCATCCGCGTAAAGCCTGAGATTCCCGCATCGCGGTCATGACAAACCGGATCGATCAAGCTCCTCTTAAGGAAGGCTTAAGCGGGCATCATTAGACTTGGCATCTGATGTTTCACGAGCCAAGCCATGACCATTTATCAGCGCCTTTCCCTGCTTGTTCCGTTGATCTTTTCCGGCGTTACCGGGGCGGCGGAACCTATTTTTCTTCAAGTCGCGCAAGCCAAGGCGCTCGGCATTGAAACGATGCTGGTCGGCGCGGCTGACACCACGCGATCCGGCACACTGCCGGCACGTGTCCTGGTGCCGAATGAGCAGATGCGGGTGGTCGCCGCGCCGGTTGCCGGTTTGGTTGAAATGCTGGCGGTGGCGCCCGGTTCGTCGGTCAAAAAGGGGCAAGTCGTTGCCCATCTGGCCAGCCCGCAGGCGCTGGAACTACAGCGCGATGCCTTGCAATCGGCTAGCCAGTCGGCCCTGCTGCAACAAAGCCTGAAACGTGATGAACAGCTTTTCGCCGAAGGCCTGATTGCCGAATCGCGCCTGCAAGGCAGTCGCGCTGCGGCCAGCCAGGCCGGCGCCATGGCCAGCGAACGGCGGCAAACACTGGCGCTGGCCGGGGTAGCGCCGGGCAAATTAGGCGGATTTTTGGCGTTGACCGCAGCCATCGATGGCGTGGTACTGGAACAGGGCGTGCAGCTCGGCCAGCGCGTTGAAGCGGCAACACTGATCTACCGGATCGCCAAACTCTCACCGCTCTGGCTGGAAATTCAGGCACCGGTCGATTTCGCCGCAACGCTGACGGAAGGCATGCTCGTCAAGCTGGCCAATAGCGATGTCAGCGGCAAATTGATCAGCGTTGGTCGCGCCGTCGATGCCACCAGCCAGACCGTGCTGCTGCGTGCAGCCGTCAGCAATGGCGCGGAAAGCCTGCGCCCCGGACAAGTCGTCGAAGTCGAGATTGCCGGCAGCCCGAGCAAAGGCCAGCGCCTGCCAGCCTCGGCGCTGATCCGCCATGAAAACAAGCCGCTCGCCTTCGTGCAAACCGCGAGCAGCGATCAAGGCATCCGCTTTGAAGCACGGCCGGTGCGGGTACTGAGTCAGGGCGGCGACAGCGTTGTGGTCGAAGGCGTCAACGCCGGCGAACGGGTGGCCAGCAAAGGCATTTCCGGCCTGAAAGCCATCTTTACCGGGGTCGGGAAAGAATAATGCTCGCCGCCCTGATCCGCTTTTCGCTGACCCAGCGCCTGTTGATCCTGGTGCTGACCGCCATATTGATTGCTGCCGGTGTGCAGGCTTTCCTCGGTTTGCCGATTGATGCCTTCCCGGATGTCTCGACAACCCAGGTCAAGATCATCCTGAAAGCGCCGGGCATGACCCCGGAAGAAGTCGAAACCCGCCTTGCCGTGCCGGTCGAACAGGAGCTGCTCGGCATCCCGCACCAGCGTTTGCTGCGGTCAACGTCAAAATATGCCTTAACTGACATCACCATCGATTTCGAGGATGGTACCGATATTTACTGGGCCCGCCAGCAGGTCGGCGAACGCCTGGCTTCCGCGATGGGCAACCTGCCAGCCGGCGTTACCGGCGGCATGGCACCAATCACCACGCCACTTGGCGAAATGTTCATGTTCACCATCGAGGGCGATTTGTCGCTGGCGGAAAAACGTGGCCTGCTCGACTGGGTGATCCGGCCGCAACTGCGGACCATTCCCGGCGTCGCCGATGTGAATAGTCTGGGCGGCGAGGTCCGCACCTTTGAAGTCGTACCCAATCCACAAAGCCTGGCGGCTCGTGGTCTGGCGCTGAAGGATTTGCAAGCCGTACTGGAAGCCAATAACCGCAATGACGGCGCCGGCCGCCTGACCGATGGCGAAGAAGCCCTGCTGGTGCGGGCCGAAGGGGCCATTCGTACGGTCGACGACGTAAAAGCCATTGTTTTGCAGGCCGAGGATGGCAAGGTCGTGCGCATTGCTGATGTCGCCGAAGTTCGCCTTGGTGGCCTGACCCGCTATGGCGCAGTCACCAAAAATGGCCAGGGCGAAGCGGTGCAAGGCCTGGTGCTCGGCCTGCGCGGCGCCAATGCGCAAACCGTGGTCGCCGGCGTCAAAGCCCGGCTGGCCGAAATCGCGCCTACCTTGCCCAAGGGCGTCAGCATCGAAGCCTTCTACGACCGCAGCAATCTGGTCGACCGCGCTGTCGGTACGGTGGCGAAAGCGCTGCTCGAAGCCATCGTGCTGGTTGTCCTGCTGCTCCTCGCCTTCCTCGGCAACCTGCGCTCGGCGCTGGTCGTCGCGCTGATGCTGCCGCTCTCCGCGCTCGCCACCTTCATCCTGATGCGCACCGCCGGCCTTTCGGCCAATCTGATGAGTCTGGGCGGCCTGGCCATCGCCATCGGCATGCTGGTCGATGCCGCAGTGGTGGTCGTTGAAAACGTCGAAAGCCAACTCGCCGAGGCGCCGGACAATCTGCCGACGCTGCACCTGATTTTCCGCGCCGCCCGCGAAGTCGCCGCGCCGGTCACGTCCGGCATCGTCATCATCGTCATCGTCTTTCTGCCGCTACTCACCTTGCAGGGGCTGGAGGGCAAAATGTTCGGGCCGGTAGCGCTGACCATCATTTTTGCGCTCTCCGCCTCGCTGCTGCTCTCGCTGACCGTGGTACCGGTGCTCGCCTCTTACCTGATCAAGCGCGGCGTGCATCACGAACCCTGGCTGGTACGAAAGCTGGCGGCCCTCTACGACCGCGTGCTGAGTGCTGCCCTCGCCCACAGCCGCCGCTTCATCATCGGCGCCGTGATTGCCCTGCTCGCTGCGGCCGGCGCCTTTATGTTGCTCGGCAAGAGCTTCATGCCGACGATGGATGAAGGCGACCTGATCATGCAACTGGAAAAACTGCCATCGATCGGCATCGAGCAAACTATTCTCATCGACAGCCAGGTACAGCGGGCGATCCTCGCCAAGGTGCCGGAGATCAAGGCCATCGTCGCCCGTGCCGGCGCCGACGAACTTGGCCTCGACCCGATGGGCCTCAACCAGACTGACACTTTTATGGTGCTGCATCCCCGCGACACCTGGCGCAACCCGGACCCGGCCTGGCTGGCCGACCAGTTGCGGGCGGTGATGGTCGATTTCCCCGGCATCGGCTTTGCCTTCACCCAGCCGATCGACATGCGCGTTTCCGAAATGTTGACCGGCGTGCGCGGCGATCTCGCCATCAAGATTTACGGCACCGACCTCGCCACGCTGAATCGGCTGGCCGAAGAAGTCACCGTCACCCTGAAAAAAGTACCGGGCGCCGAGGACACCTTCACGCTGAAGAACGATGGCGTGCAATACATGAAAGTTGCGGTCGACCGTCTGGCCGCCGGCCGTTTCGGCCTCAATGTCGACGATATCCAGAACGACCTGAAATCCCTGCTTGAAGGGCGCACGGTCGGCACCGTGATCGAGCAAGGCCGGCGCATCCCGGTCGTCCTGCGCGGCCCGGAAAGCCTGCGTTCATCCCCGGCCGATTTCGCTGCCCTGCGCCTGACGCTGCCGAATGGCGGCAGCGTGCCGCTGGCCAGCGTCGCCAAGCTGGAGCGAGTTGGCGGCCCGGTGAAGGTTGACCGCGAGAATGCCCAGCGTTACGTCGTCATTCAGTCCAACGTTCGCGACCGCGATCTGGTCGGCTTTGTCGAGGACGCCAAGGCGGCCGTCGCCCGTGACATCAAGCTGCCGGAAGGCTATCGCGTCGCCTGGGGTGGCCAGTTCGAGAACCAGCAACGGGCTGCCGCTCGCCTGATGATCGTCGTCCCGGTCGCCTTGCTGCTTATTTTCTTCCTGCTCTTCTCCACCTTCGGCTCGGTGCGACAAGCGCTGCTCGTTCTCTCCAATATTCCGTTCGCGATGATCGGCGGCGTCTTCGGCCTGCTCTTGGCTGGTGAATACCTCTCGGTGCCGGCGTCGGTCGGCTTCATCGCCCTGCTCGGCATCGCCGTGCTTAATGGCGTGGTGATGGTCACCTACTTCAATCAACTGCTGGCGCGCGGCATGCCGGTGGCCGAAGTCGTCGTCGAAGGGGCCAAACGCCGGCTGCGGCCGGTCTTGATGACGGCCAGCATCGCCGCCTTCGGCCTGGTGCCAATGCTCTTCGCCACCGGCCCGGGATCGGAAGTGCAACGCCCACTCGCCATTGTCGTCATCGGCGGCTTGCTGACGTCGACCGCGCTGACACTCGTCCTGCTCCCCATCCTGTTCCGCCGTTTCGGCGTCACCCGCACTGTCACCTTTACCGAGGAACGCCATGGCTGATGTCCTGCTCTCGCTGACCATGCCCGACGACGTTGCCGAGCATGTCAAAGACCTGCTGCTCTCGCGCCCCGATCTCGTCCGCGGCTTCACCGCCAGCCACGCCGAGGGGCGCGGATCAGTGGTCCCGCTCGTCGCCCCTAGCGAACTGGTCAGCGGCCATTCGCCACGCACCCAGATCCGCGCAGTGGGTACGGAAGAAAACATGCGCGCCGTACTGGCCATGATCAAGGCCGAGTTGCCGAACACCAACATCTTTTTCTGGCTGGTACCCGTCATTGAAATGGGACGACTATGAAAACGCTGATTGCCCTTTTACTGGCCGGTCTGGGCAACGCGGCACTGGCGGCTGAACCCCAGCCGAATCTGCCGCCGGATGAAGTCGTTGCCCGCATTTTGCGCGCCAATCCCATGGTCAATGCCGCCTCCAGCCAGATAACGGTCGAAGAAGCCAATCGCCGCCGCCTCGAAGCCGGGCAGTACGAATGGAATGTTCGGCTCGGCGGCCAGCAACGCAAAACCACCCCGAACAACGCGCGGGATGAACGCTTCAACGAATGGAACGCCGCGCTCGAACGCCCCGTGCGCCTGCCCGGCAAAGCCTCGCTCGATGCCGAACTTGGCGCCGCTGGCGTCTCGCTCGCCGAAACCGCGCACGGTGATGCGCTGCACGAGTCCAGCCGCAGCCTGCTCAAAGCCTGGTTTACCTGGCTCAAGGAAAATGCCGCTGCAGCGCAGTGGACCGCGCAAGTCGCCCTGCTGGAAAAGCAGACCCAAGGCGTGCAGCGCCGGCAGCAACTGGGTGATGCGGCGAAGCTCGAAGCCATCCAGAGTGAAGCGGCCCTGGCCCAGGCCGAAGCCCAGCGCACGCAGGCGCAGATTCGCCAGCGTACCGCCGCCGAGGATTTGCGCCGCCGCTTCCCCGGCCTGCCGCTTAGTGAGCCCAGCAGCATCGCGGAACCGTTGCCGATTGTCGGCAGCGAAGCGGAATGGCTAGCCACGATCCTTCAGGAAAGCCATGAACTGGGCATCGCCCGTGGCGAATCACAATTTGCCCAGGTCACCGCCAACCGGAGCAGTCGCGACCAACTGCCCGACCCAACCATTGGCATGCATGTTTCGCGCGAACGCGGCGGCGAGGAAAACGTCGTCGGTGCCTACATCAGCATCCCGCTACCCGGCGATGGACGCCGGGCCACTTCGGATGCTTCACTGGCCCGAGCCAGCGCCGCCAATTACCGCGAAGCCGCCGCCCGGCAAAAAATCGAAGCCGAGGCCGCGACGCTCTATCAATCCGCCAACGCCGCACGCCCCACCTGGCAAGCCAGCCGCAATGCCGCCGAGCGCCTGAACCGCGCCGCCGACATGACCGCCCGCGCCTACCAGCTTGGCGAAGGCAACCTGACCGACCTGCTAAATGCCCGCCGCCTCGCCAACGAAGCCCAACTTGCCGCCCGTTTGCTCCAGCTGGAAGCGCTTGAACTGAGCTACCGCCTGAAGCTGGACGCCCATCAACTATGGGATCTGGATTAGCGATCGGACGACCGCGCCGGAATCCTGCCGAAGCATGCTGAAAACGCAATCGTCAGCCAGCGAATAGACGACCCGATACGCCGGCATTACTTGTTTTTATGGCTTTTTCCTCGTCGACCGCAGCAACTCGTTAAATCGCGAGCTATCGCAATGCCAGGCGACAAATTAGTTTCTGGCCGAGATTGAGGTAGTCACGCCATGCGTTGTTTTGGCGCAGACGATGCCAAGCTTCGATTCATTCAGGATGTACTTTAGACAGCCAAGCGATACGCCGCTTTAGCCCGGCGCCGGAAGTCGTTTTATCCACTAGCCTCCTCAGATAATCATGGTTTTTTACCCCATATGCGGTAAAGAACATCATTTGCAGATGTGACAGACTTGCCTGCCGCAAAAAAATGCGGCACCGCAGCATTTTTAGGGTTCACCGTTACCGTCACAAACACTTATGTTGAAAAGCCTCTGGAGAATTGCATGTCTATAAATACCGAATCCCTCGCCTCCGTCAATAAAGCGACCTCCAATTTTCTCCTCTCGGCAGCCAACACTGCCCTGGGCTCCTCCGAGCGTTTTACCAATCTCAATATCGATACGACTCGCTCGGTTTTTGAGAACTCCGTTTCCAAAGCCAAGGCCCTGATGGATGCCAAGGATCTGCAGGAAGCCATCGCCATTCAGGCGTCGCTGGCCAAACCAAGTAACGAGATAGCTACGGCCTACTTCAGTTCCTTGTATGAAATTTTCTCGCAGAACCAGGAAGCATTAACTCAGATGCTCGAAGTTCAATTTGGCGACTTTCAGAAGTCCGCCTCCAGCCTGTTCGAGAACACCACCAAGTCGGCACCGGCCGGTTCCGAAATTGTAGTTGCCGCGCTACGCAGCACGTTCAACGCGACCAACACAGCATTCAACAACATGAACAACGTTGCGAAACAGTTTGTCGAAACGGCTCAGTCGAATATGGCTGCCGCTACCAGCGCAGCGGTTAAGAGCGCTGAGAAGAAGCTGCCCAAGGCCTCAATACAATAACGACTGCCGAAACCTCGCTCATGCGGTTCAGCCAAGCCCCTCACTTGGCGAGTGAGGGCTGAAGGTTTTCGTCGTTTATTTACGACCCGGAGTCATAAACGCCCCCGGGTCGTTTCACGTTGGCAAATTAAAACCGGCATCGTCGGCCGAGCCAGCTTTCAGCCGCCGCTCAGTGCCTGGACAATCATCAGTTTGTCGGTCGCTTCGAGCGCTTGCCCGAGATCGCGGGCTTGCTCGCCATTGACGAAAAAGCGGATGTGCGGACGTATCCTGTTCTGTTCGTCGATCATCCGGAAGCGGATTCCCGGATACAGCCGGTCGAGATCGGCGAGGACCGCAGCCAGCGTACTGCCGCTGGCCTCGGCCTCACTTCGCTCGGTGTAGGAGCGCAGCGCGCTGGGGATGAGCACCTTCATGGGATGTTGCAGCTACGCCAGTTCGGCGGTTTCCACGGCGTAGATTTCCGGCAGGTGCGTCGCGATGCATTCCCATTGCCGGCCCTCGTCGCGGCTCATCCACAGTTCACCGCTCGTCGTGCCGAAATACAGACCGACCGGATCCCGACTGTCCGCCGTCATCGCCTGACGCTTGACGGTCCACCACGCCTGGCTGCCGGGCAGGCCGGCATCGAGCCGTTGCCAGGTCTCGCCACCATCGCGTGTGCCGTAGACCGCTGGCTTGCCGTCCGGGCTGGTACGCGGCCAGACACTGGTCCCATCCATCGGAAAGACCCAGGCAACGTCGGCATCGCGCGGGTGCACCACCATCGGGAAGCCGATGTCGCCAACCGCGGCCGGCATGCTCCGGCCGATGCGCCGCCACTGGTCAGCTGGCCGGTCGAGCCGGTAGATGCCGCAGTGGTTCTGCTGATACAGGCGATCCGGGTTGCTCGGGCTAAGGCGGACGCAATGCGGGTCGTGAAACATGGCATCTTCCGGCGCGAAACCTTCGACCACTTCGAGACCCTCGATCAGCGGCGCAAATGTCCGGCCGCCATCGGCCGACTCGTGGACACCGCCGCCCGACATTGCCAGATAGAGATGGGCGGCATCGCGCGGATCGACAATGATCGAATGCAGTTTCGGTCCATCCGGCGTGCCGTCCTGCACGCTGCCCATCCAGCGGCGGTATTGCGGATCATCGTTGATGCAGGAAAACGGCGCCCAGCTGACGCCCCCGTCCTCGGAACGGAACAGCCCTTGCGGTGAGGTGCCGGCATACCAGACATCCGGTTCGTCGGCATGACCCGGCGTCAGCCAGAAGGTGTGATCGACGGCCCGTCCGCCGCTGCCGTCGGCGACCGTAGCAAAGGCCGGTGGCTTGGCGGCTTCCTGCCAGGTTCGCCCGAAATCCGTCGAGCGGAAGATGGTCGGTCCGAGATGGCCGGTCTTTGCCGCCGCGAGCAAGGTTCGGCCATCGCGCGGATCAAGCAGCAGATGATTGATGATGTGACCCAGAAAATGCGGCCCGTCAGTTCGCCAGGTTTGGCGCGCGCTATCGCCGTAATAAAACCATGCCCCCTTGCGCGTCGAGACCATGAGCAGGGTTTGGCGCGAGCCGTCGGTTTTCGCTGCGGGATTTTCGATATTTAGTGTCATGACTCACTCCTTATCAATTGCCACACGACCAGCCGCAAAGCACTTTGTAACCTTCTGCTTTGATCATGTAAAAACCGGCAAGTTGCACATCGGTGTCGGTCAGTGCACCAGCACCTCGCAGCCAGTTACTGCGAAACAGCCGCCCCGACATGCTTGATCGGCAGCGTGATGCGAAATGTGCTGCCTTTGCCGACTTCGCTGCGCACCTCAATCTGACCGTGGTGCTTCTGGACGATCCCGTAGGAAAGTGACAACCCCAAACCGGTCCCCTTACCCACTGGCTTGGTCGTAAAGAAAGGGTCAAACACCTTCTGTCGAATCTCTTCCGGGATACCCGACCCGGTATCGGAAAACTCCAGCCAGACCGTATCGCCCGCAACGCCGGTACGAATCGTAATCCGCCCACGCGCCTCGCCCATCGCATGCGCCGAATTGACCAGCAGGTTCATGAATACCTGATTGAGCTGCGAGGGCAGGCATTCAACCTCAGGCAAATCGCCGTATTCCTTGACCACATCCGCCTTGTAGCGAATTTCGTTGGCCACGATATTGGCCGTCGAATCAATCCCCTGATGCAGGTTGGCCCACTGCCATTCCTGCGTGCTATCGACCCGTGAAAAGTCCTTGAGATCCTGCACAATCCTTTTGACCCGCGAGATACCCTCTTTCGATTCCCCCATCAGCAAGGGAATATCTTCCTTGAGAAAAGCGAGGTCGACCTTCTGGCGTAGCGCCTTCATGCCGGCCAGCATGGCCGGATCGGCGAAGGTCGACTCGGCCGCTTCGTAAGCATCAAGAATGGTGAACAGACTGCTCAGGTAGCCTTCCAGCGTACCGATATTGGAAAAAACGAAGCCAATCGGATTATTGATTTCATGGGCCACGCCGGCGGCCAGTTGGCCGATGGAAGCCAGCTTTTCAGACTGGACCAATTGGTCCTTCGTTGCCGAAAGCTGCATCGTACGTTCAGCGACCAACTTTTCCAGATCGGCCTGGTATTGGCGAAGCCCTTCCTCAGCCGTCTTGCGCTCGGTCACATCCTGCAAGGTTTCGATCGCACCGACAATCTGGCCCGCCGGATCGCGCAAGGGTGCTGCCGTAAAGTAGAGCCAGCGGCCATTTTCGCCAAATTGCGGGAAAAAACTCTCCGCCTCGAAAGCCCCCGGAATCACCGGTGAACGGCGGAACATGCCCTTGTACAGCGTTTCCAGCGCATCCATGTCGGCACTGATCACCAGGTCCGCCATCAGCGGCCGCTCGTTGGGGTAAAACGCCGACCAATGGCGATTGGTCCCAATCATCTCTTCGGCCGGAACACCACTAACCAGCGCACAGGCCTTATTCCAGTGCGTCACCTTGTGTTGCGCGTTGATCACCAGCGTCGGCACCGGGTCGCCATCAACGATCTGCGCCAGAAACTGCTCCATGTTGCGTTTGGTTTCGAGCGAACGCTTGCGTTCCGATTCAAACAGACGCATTTGCGTCAGCTTCACGGTTTCCAGCGCCGCTTTCAGTTCGGCCTGCTCGATTACCAACTGCGCGTTAGCGGCCTGCAAAGCCTGGGTCCGCTCATTGACCCGCTGCTCCAGGGTGAGATTCAGATCGACCAGCGCCTGATTGCGTGAGGCGATCACCCGGTAGAGCGAACTCAACGCCTCAAGCAGGCTCGCCGTCGCCGGGTCCGCCTTGTTGGCACTCTCCAGCCCATAAGCTTCAGCTGGCGTCATTCCCCGGCGAATATTCTGGACCTGGCGGGTCATTACCTGATCAATCCCGAGAATGTGATAGGCCAGCCAGTTACTGAGAAATTTCAGCAAAAACTTTGTATCCTCGGCACCAGTACTGACCTGTCGCATCGCCGTCACCTGACTGGCGAATTCGCGGTGGATTTTCTGATGCATGCTGACATGGCGCTCGTCGCAACCGGCGCCGATCATCAGCCCTTCTTCGTGGCTGAAATGATTGACCGCGTAAAGCACCAGTTCCTCAAGAATGATTTGAATCGCGGCCGGGTCGCTGCTTTCACCAGCCTCCAGAGCGCCGACCTGATTGATGATCCGCACCAGCTCCTGATGCTCGGTATCCACCAAGTCTTCACCCGTGAGATAACGATCGCTCCAGACGAATGTTTCCATGCCTTCTCCCACCCAAAATTTTACCGCTGCAACAGTGCAAGCATCTTAGCGCGCCAAACCAGCCCGCAAGCCGACAGCCGCGCAATTTGGCCCATTTTCGGGCGTTGACCGCAGCATCCATTTACCGGAATCGAATGCCGAAGCATCGTTAAATGCTTGGTTTTGTGCCACAAAGCCTTAAACTCTCATCTTTACGCGGCAACAAAGCTCTCTGCCTTGCGTTTTTCTACCGCCACACCGCTGAGCACAGCACGCTCCAGGTCGATTGGCACTCATTCAGCAAGCATTCAAAGGTAATTCGATGCACCCGATCCATGATTTTGACGTTCTCCTTTTACTCGCCACGGCACTCTCCTCCAAAAGACGGCCGGCGCAAATGGTCGAGATCGTCGCAGCCGCTGATCTGTTTCAGCAGGCCATTCCGGCTGAAGCAAAAATGATTGAAGCGTTTTCCCGGCTCGCCATTAATGGCTTGATTGTCGAGATTGACGGTGGTTTTGCCCTGACGCCGGACGCGCAAACACTGGTCAACCGCCTGCCCCGGAAAGCCGATGCCGCCGAACGCATGTTCATCGTTCGCGACAAACTCTCCGAATACGACGCCAAGGCAATCCACCCCGCCATTGAGCTGACGATGGAACAAGTCAAAGCCGCGGTTGACGCACACAAAAAAGCCAGTGAAAGCACGGCGAAAAACCTGCTGGTACCCAAACCCAAACCGGTCGAAGAAGTTCAGCGTCCTGGCCAACGCCAGCGCCGCCCCGCCCCGGCTCGTCAGAACAAACCGGCCCAGCCGCGCTGGCGCAAGGGTTGAAGCGCAACGTGCCGATAACAGAAACGACACTGCCTGAATTGCAGGCTGAATTACTGGGTGAATTACCGGCTGAGTTGCAGGCTAATTTGCCAACGAGTTTGCAGCCTATAGCGCCAGCAAGCGCCGACACCACCGGCCAATCCTTCAGCGAACTGCCCCTGTCGCCCGCCATGCTGGCCAACCTGACGCAGCTCGAATACCTGACGATGACGCCGATTCAGGCCGCCAGCCTGCCGATCGCGCTGGCCGGACACGACCTGATCGCCCAGGCCAAGACCGGCAGCGGCAAGACGGCGGCCTTTGCGCTGACCCTGCTCACCAACCTCAATCCGCGCAGCTTTGCCGTGCAGGCCATGGTGCTCTGCCCGACGCGCGAACTGGCCGATCAGGTGACGCAGGAAATCCGCCGCCTGGCGCGCTTTGAAGACAACATCAAGATCCTTTCCCTGGTTGGCGGCTCGACGCTGCGCAACCAGGCAAGCAGTCTGGAGCACGGCGCGCATATCGTCGTCGGCACACCGGGCCGCCTGATGGATCACATGCAGCGCGAAAACCTCAAGCTCGACGAACTGAACACGCTGGTCCTCGACGAAGCCGACCGCATGCTGGACATGGGTTTCCACGACGACATCGCCTTCATCGCCAAGCGCTGCCCGGCCAAACGCCAGACCCTGCTCTTCTCGGCCACCTACCCGGAAGGCATTGCCCAGCTCGCCAAGCAATTCCTGAAAAATCCGCAGGAAGTGAAGCTGCTCGAACAGCACGCCGAAAACAAGATTCGCCAGCGCTTCTACGAAGTGACCAATGAAAACCGGCTGACTGCCGTTGCCACCTTGCTCAAGCATTACCGCCCACTGAGCACGCTGGCGTTTTGTAACACCAAGCAGCAATGCCGCGATTTGCTCAATGTGCTGCGCGAGAACGGCATTCAGGCACTCACCCTGAATGGCGATCTGGAACAACGCGAACGCGATCAGGTGTTGATCCAGTTCGCCAACAACAGTTGCTCGGTGCTGGTCGCAACCGACGTTGCAGCGCGTGGTCTTGATATTGCCCAACTGGAAGCCGTGATCAATGTCGATGTGACACCCGATCCGGAAATCCACATCCATCGCATCGGCCGCACCGGCCGCGCCGACCAGCAAGGCTGGGCGCTCAGCCTTTACAGCCCGGCCGACAAACGCCGGCTGGCCACCATCGCCCAGATGATGGGGACGACGCTGGAAACGCACAAACTCAGCGAATTGCCGGAAGCCGACGAAGCACCGCTGGTGCCGCCGATGGTGACGCTATTGATGCTCGGCGGACGCAAGGACAAGATCCGTCCCGGTGACGTGCTCGGCGCCCTGACCGGCGAAGCGGGTTTCACCAGCAAGCAGGTCGGCAAGATCACGGTGACCGATCAAACGACGTTTATTGCCGTCGACCGCAATATCTATCGCGATGCCGTGCGCAAACTTTCCGCCGGCAAGGTCAAAGGCAAAACGGTCAAAGTCCGGGCGCTTTGAAGCGTAGAAGCGTAAAAATGGCAACCCAGTTTTTCAGCTTTTTCCCGGGTTGACCGCAGCAACGCTAGCAACCGACCAAAGGGCCCGTCCAGTCACCTCCAGGTGGCTGAGGTAAGCCCTGAGGTCAAACTCCAGCTGAAAGTAGTCCGGCTCCATGTGCTGGCAGAGCTGATAAAACGCCTTGTCGTGATCGCGCTCCTTCATATGCGCCAATTCATGCACGACAATCATCCGCAGGAATTCCGGCGGCATTTCCTTGAACACCGTCGCTACCCGAATCTCGCGCTTGGTCTTGAGCTTGGCCCCCTGCACCCGCGAAATTGTGGTGTGCGTACCCAGCGCCTGTTTGATCACCTGCATCTTGCTGTCGAAGGCCACCTTGCTCAGTTGCCCGACGCCCCCTAAATAATCGCCCTTGATTTCCTGCACGTAGTCGTAAAGCGCCTTGTCGGAGCGCACCGCGTGGGCCTGCGGGTATTTCCTGAGCAGCACATCGCCCAGCTTGTCCTGCTCAATCAACTGATGAATTTGCGTCACCAACGCCACAGGATAACCAGCGAGAAAGTTCGGTGGAGGTTTCGGCCGCATGGGCGCCAATCAGTGGCGGGGAAGGAATTGCACGAGTTGCTCGCGCTCAGTCAAACAACCGTAATCGCCTACCTCAAAATCACGGCACACGCCCGGTCGACGTTGATAAATGGTGCATAACATGGTTGCGCGATCCAGCGCCGCACACCAGCCATCATCCAGCCGTCGCATCACCGAACCACCCCACTGATCCTCAGTCGAAAATTTTGCCGGCACATCGTCGTCGCCCATCAAAATCACTTCCAGCTGGCAACAACAGGCTTTGCAGGTGGCACAGGAAATTTCCGGGCGGTCGAGCGTGCTTTCCAAATCGTTTTTTGCATTCATACTTAAGCCGCCCTTAAAGCACATTATCCTGAATTTTCAGCATTTTACAGAAGCACGAGCGGGTCAGCGCAGCACTTTGGCAAGCATCATGAAAGTCACCATTTGCCTGAATCAATAAAATATTTATAGACGTATTTAAATCCATAGTATATAAATTGTTAAACATAAGCTTTAAAAGCATCTATTAATGGAAATCTCAAAAACAACTGAAGAATGGGAAGCCGAATTAGGCGAACAGGCGCGCAATCTTCGCCTGCGGCAAAATCTCGACCAGCAAACCCTGGCTGAACGAGCCGGCGTTGGTTTAAGCGCACTGAAAAATCTGGAATCAGGCAAGGGCGCCACGGTTAAAACCTTGATCAAGACCCTGCGCGCCCTTGGCCGGGCCCAATGGCTCGAAACCTTGGCACCGGCAGTGTCGATCAGCCCCTTGCAGATGCTGAAAGCAAAACCGCAGCGCCAGCGCGCCTCCAGACCAAGAAAGCCAACCGAGGAATAGATATGCACAAACCCGTTCCGGCGGTAGAAGTCCGCATCTGGGGCAAAACGGTCGGCGCTGTCGCGCTTGACCCGCGACTCGGCTATTACGCCTTCGAATACGATCCCCGCTTCGTCGCCACCGGCATTGACCTCGCACCGCTCGCCATGCCGCTAAGCAAAGCGCAAGAACCCTTCGTTTTTACCGACTTGCCCGAACTCACTTATAAGCGGCTGCCAGTGCTATTGGCCGACGCGCTCCCGGATGATTTCGGCAATAGTCTGATCGATACCTGGATGGCCAGCAAAGGTGTCGCCAAATCGGCCATTACGCCACTTGATCGTCTTGCCTACATGGGAAAACGCGGCATGGGCGCGCTGGAATTCCGCCCAACCCGCGGCCCGAACATCGCCAGCCAAACCGCCATCAAGCTCGCAAAACTGGTGGAGAGCGCTCGCCAGGCGGTGCATGGGGAAATCGACACCGAGCATCACACCAAGGCCGCCCTCGCCCAGATCATTCAGGTGGGCACCTCCGCCGGCGGCGCCCGAGCCAAGGCCACCATCGCCTGGAATCCTGGCACCGACGAAATTCGTGCCGGCCAGTTTGATGTCGAAGATGGCTTTGAACACTGGCTGCTGAAATTCGACGGCATGGGGAACGACCGTGAACTCGGCTCATCCCAGGATTACGGCAGAATTGAATACGCCTATTACCTGATGGCCAAAGATGCCGGCATCCACATGTTTCCCTGCCGCCTGCTGGAAGAAAACGGTCGCGCCCACTTCATGACGCAGCGTTTCGACCGCGATGGCAACGAAAAGCACCACATGCAAACCCTGTGCGCGATGGCTCACCTCGATTTCAAACAAAAAGCGACGCACGACTACAACCAGCTTTTCCTCAGCATCACGCAGCTAAAACTCGGCTATGGCGCACTGGAAGAGGCATTCCGCCGCATGGTCTTCAACGTCCTGGCGGCCAATTGCGACGACCACAGTAAAAATTTTTCTTTCCTCTTGCGTCAATCAGGCCAATGGGAACTGACACCTGCCTACGACGTAACCCACGCTTACAACCCCAAAGGCGAATGGACTTATCAGCACCTGATGAGCGTCAACGGAAAATTCGGCGCGATCACAGAGAGCGATTGCCTGGCCGTCGCCGACCGCTTTGGCATCGGCTCGGCACCAAAACTAATCAAGCAGGTTTCAGCAGCGAGGGCCCAATGGCCCTATTTTGCTGCCAAGGCTGGCGTCAATGCCGATGAAACTCAGCGCATCACCGGGCAAATCGTCGAACTTGCCAAGGCTTTTGAATCCCGCCCTTAGGCCTTTGAAGCTGAAAAAATGAAGCACTGAAAGACAAGAATTTAATCGCAAAAAGTCTTTGTCGCACTTGATGATGCCCGCGCCGAAGCGCAGACTTGATAGCGCAAGCCACCCACAATCTGGAGGCAGGAAATGACCGAAGCTCAACTCAAACATGCAATCACTTCGGACTGGCCATTTTTTGGCGTCAGTCCCCACGGCGACGTGCTGGCGCGCTACGTGCCATTTGGGCCAGTCTTCCGCTGGAACTGGAATCAGATGGTGCCCACCACCGTTCAAGGCAGCGACCTGTGCTGGTTGCTCCATGCCTCAGCTGAAGAAGGCCATTCAATGAATGGGGCCGAAATCAGCAAGCAAGACAAGCCGTAACGACAAACGCGCCATTACCTGGCTTTTGCTGCGCCCCATCCTGTTTCCCTGCCCAGGGTGAGCTGATCATTTCTACTGGCGTCCCTACGCGCTCGCCGCCCCCGCACTGAATGGCGCCAGCACCATTGATCAGGAACTTTCCGCCCACACGATAGCAAGCGTCTCGCGGATTGTTGCGGCGCGGCATAAGCTCGGTTAAAGTCGTCCGGAATAAGCCGGATTCATCCTTCCACCCATCATTCTGCTTTGATATTTTTGCCCTGAACAGCCTTGCAAGTCTTGAAAGACGCTCACCCAATGGATAAACAAATCCAACACCCCGACGAAGTTTCCGCAGAGCAACAAACGATTGATACCCGCATGCGGATTGAGATACGGGATATTGGTATTCCACCTCGCCCGACCATCCTCAATGAAATCGATCATGAGATGGAGAAGGACGCTCCTGACTTCGGCATCCTGGCCAAACTCATCGGTTCCGATGTCGCACTTGCTGCAGGTTTGATCAAAACAACCAACTCACCGTTTTTTGGCTTCAGCAAAAAAGTTCGGACGATTCATGAGGCAATGCTCGTCCTTGGCTTGAAACTGGTTACCCGCACTATCGCGGGCTTGGCGCTACAAAAGATTTTCCCCTACGTTCCCAGCCTGGAGCGCTTTTGGGACACCTCGGCAAGCACGGCCAGAGCCTCCGGATGGCTGGCGCAGCGATTACGCAAAAATTGCGCGGTCAGGCCGACAGATGCCTACACGTTTGCGCTGTTTCGCGACTGTGGCATTCCGGTCCTGCTAATCCCATTCCCGGAATACTCGAATGTGCTGCAACAAGCCAATACCGATGAAAAGCAAAGTTTCACCGCCGTAGAGGATCAACTGCTATCCATCAACCATGCGTCTTTGGGCGCTGATTTGGCGGAAAGCTGGCTACTCCCCGCTGATATCCATCTCGGGATTCGTCATCATCACAATCTCGCTGCCCTGGACGAGAATGATGACTCTGCATTAACCCCGGTTTCACGGCAGCTCATCGCCATCGCGCAAATTGCCGAATACCTCGTTCAGGAGCAAACCGGCATGAACAAGTCCTGCGAATGGGACAAACTGGGGGACGCCTGCCTGAACATAGTCAATCTCACCCGCGAAGAACTTGCTGATGTGCTGGATGAATATCGAACGGCTGACTTCAGCAACAACTGACTTACTGCCTGAACAGTTGGCGGGATAGTTCCTTTGTTTCTGCATGTCGTGGACAAGATATTAGGTGGTCGTTAACCATTCCTGAAGCCTGCATAAAGGCATAGCAAATTGTCGAACCGACAAACTTGAAACCTGCGCGAACCAACGCCTTGCTCATCGCATCCGACTGGACTGTCTTGGACGGAACGTCGGCCATGGATTCCCAGTGGTTTTGAACTGGCTTGCCATCAACAAAACGCCAGAGAAAATCGCTGAACGTTTGACCATTCGCTTTGATAGTAAGCACCCGGCAAACCCATCTATAAATTCACGCGTTAGACCGCGAAGATTGTGTCCCCTTAAAAACCATGGTGGACACTCTCGATGGAAATCCAGAAGCCAAGTCGGCGCAAGCGGCATCACCCGGAGGAATTCAAGCAGGCGGTGATTGAGGTGTTGCGAGCCGGGCGCCTCGGTCGCCGGCATTGCGATGGCAAATGGCGTTAACGCCAATCAAGTCCCCGTGGATGCGTGAGCGCGGTATCGAAGCGCCGAAGCGGCGCATGTTGATGTCGGCGACGCAGCCCGAGTTTGTGCAACTGCCGCTTGCTCCCGCGGCACCAGCATCGCAAGACATCTATCAGGTTGAGCGGGAGGTTGCCGACCTGGAGCCGGACGAACGGCGACGAATACGCCAGGAACAGGCCAAACCGATTCTCGACGAGTTCCATGACTGGCTGACCCGGCACCGATTGCAGGTGCCAAATGGATCCTCGACGGCCAAGCGATTGATTACAGCCTCAAACGCTGGACGGCGCTCGCCCATTACATCGGTGACGCTCAGGTGCCGATCGACAACAACTGGATCGAGACCGCATCCGGCCCATTGCGACGGGCCGGAAGAACTGGCTATTCGCCGGCAGCCTGCGTGCCGGCAAACGGGCGGCCGCCATCATGAGCTTGATCCAGTCCGCCAAACTCAATGGGCACGATCCCTTCCTCTATCTGAAGGACATCCTGTCTCGCTTGCCGACTCAGCCTAACAGTCGGATTGGCGAATTGCTGCCACATCGCTGGCTGCCCGAGATTTCAGCCTGAATCAGAAAGCAACCTGAGTTTGCCGGGGGCTTACCTTTGATAGTCAGGAATGCTTTGGCATTTTGAATGGTGGCAGCCACCTTGGCTCGATTCCGGATGATGCCAGGGTCAGCCAATAATTCAGCGACCTTCTGGTCGTTGTAGAGAGCGATGAGCTCTGGATTAAAGCCATTGAATACAAGTCGGTAGTGTTCCCGCTTTTTGAGGACAGTCGACCACGACAGCCCCGCTTGAGCACCTTCCAAGATGAGCAGTTCAAACAATGCGCGGTCGTCGAAAAGGGGAACACCCCATTCGGAATCATGGTATTTGCGGTAAAGATCGAAGCCTTCGGACCAAGGGCAGCGTTCCATGTACTTCATTCTCTCAATAGTCTGAATAACTAGAGTGACGGCTCATTCGACAACCACGGCGGTACCACTGGCTGAGACCATGAGCATGCCGTTCTTTTCACCCAGCACTTCATAGTCGAGGTCAATTCCTACGACGGCATTGGCGCCCAATTCACGAGCTTGCTCTGAAAGTTCGTTGAGGGCAATTTGACGAGCCTTGCGAAGTTCTTTCTCGTAGGTACCAGAACGACCACCGACAATGTCACGGACACTGGCAAACATGTCCTTGAACACATTCGCGCCAAGCACCGCTTCACCGGCAACAATACCGCAGTAACGCGTGATTTTACGGCCCTCCATGGAGGGGGTAGTCGTGAGTTCCATTGACTATTCCTTAAGCTGATTGTGCATCTGAAATGTGGGCGTTTTCATCATGACTCGATATCCAATCAAATCACTCTTACTCAGAATCCAGGTTGATAGCTGATGCGTTTTGACCAGCCTCATAGGCTTCTAGAAGTGCTGCTTTGATACACCAAACGGCAACCTCGTAGAAATCCTCACTATCGCTGTTTCTAGTCTCCAGCGTATCAATCAACAGGTGACGCCTGGCTATTTCGGCGATCAAATTGTCTTTAGTGGTCATGGTCATCTCCGGCTTCCCTTATATTTCATCAAATAGTCTGGCGCATCTGAGAAATCAAATTGAGCAGATTTTGAAGTAAAAAAACAATGAAAGCTCACTTAGATTTTGACCACCAGTCGCGGATTGAAATTGGGGTTCTCTCGCCGAAGTTGATCTGGTATTGCGACAACCTTCACCCCTTTGCAATATCCCATCGGGTTGGCTATGACCCGAGTGCCGCGAACACCATAGTCAAATGAATGGTGAGTATGTCCGTGAATGTGTAGGGCCGCTACGCCGAGCATACTGGTCAGGTCGGAAACAAAGGCTGCGCTGACGAGGTCTTTTTCAAACATCGGGTGAAGGCTTCCAGGCGCTGGCGCGTGGTGGGTGACCACAACAGATTTTCCGGCAAACGGCTCTTCAAGTTTGCTAAGTAGCCATTCCTTCTGCTGTAGGTGAAGCTCACGAGCAATGACCGGGCTGAACGGGATTTCTCCTTCGACCTTGATAACCGAATGGTCAGGGAGATATTTGGCGCAATCAGTCATGGCCAACTCGAGGTACTGTTCTCCGAATAAGCAGTAGTCAGTCCACAGGGTGCACCCGATGAAACGGACGCCATCAACCTCCGTAACGCCAGGAGCAAGGACGGTGATGTTTGGACAGGTTTGAACCTTCTCTGTCAGTTCCGCTTGGACCTTGACCAAGGAAGAGCCGTAATACTCGTGATTGCCCGGGACGTAGATGACCGGGCAGGGCCAATCCTGGAATAGTTCAAGCGCACGGGCGCCATTGGCGATGTCACCTGCTAGAACCAGTACGTCGGCGTCAGTGGGCTCGACGCCTCGGTAATTTTGGAAACGCCACTCAAGGTGTTCTAGGTGAAGGTCAGAGGCAATCTGAATTTTCATAGTGCTAGTTTATTGGGCTACCGATAGGCATTGTCAGTCTCCGGTGGGTATCAAGCGGTGGAAATTTAACGGTTATCTGGCTGGGCAGTTTATGCATGCAATGAACGAATAAATCACTCGCTAACCAGTTCGCCAACCATCTTTGTAAAGATGGCATTGTTTGTTGGGCAAACCAATCAGGCTCAACGCCGGCGAACTGCCGTACAAATGGAAAAATGGCAATATCCATTGCACAGGGCTGTTCGCCGCCAAGAAATCTGCGTCTCTCCAGACGAGTATTCAAGGGAAGCAGAAACGTCTGAAGCGCCTCTACTCGATAAATGTTCCGGTCAGAGTTTTCGTATCGCTCGGGATATTTGTATCTATCAAGATGGTGCTTGAAGTCCCCATCATTCTTGGCCAGCCATTTCCGATTCTCATCAGTTTGAGCGCCTACCCACCAGTCACTGGCACCCTGTTGCGTCAAAGCCCAGTGCATGATGTCCCAGCTTTGCTCTAAAACCTGACCACTAGGGAGCAACATCACAGGAACCGAGCCCTTCGGTGACAACGCCAACATGTCTGATGGTTTATCACGCAGTGAAACTTCATGCGCATCGAAAGCCATGTCCGCAATGATGAGTGCCATGCGGGCACGCATGGCGTAAGGACAGCGGCGGTAGGTGTATAGCAAAGGGTTTTGCATGACTGTCATAGTTGGAAAATACCGCAAAAAAAGCTGGACTTTGTTTCTGAAAAGCGTAGTCTGAATTTGAGTTCTGACTAGTTTTAATCTTGGTTAGAGCGGTGGTTTTGAAGATGACTGGAGGTTTTATGGTTGATAGTCCGCCACAGTTTTTTGAGATTACTGCGTAATACCAAAACGGTTAATAACCGCACACCTAGGCCATGAGTGCCAAGGTCAAAGATTTACGAAGCCCATGCTCAAAACGCTGGGCTTCTTGCATTTCAGGACGGCTGGATTTGTTGATGACGTTCCAAGCAGTGCGCCAACTTTGCCTTGGGTGCAATCTGCATTTTACGCGGCAGTTCATGCGAGACATCGCTAACTTTAAAGCGGCCACACAACTCCAGTTCGAGATAGACGAGCAGACTTGCAGCCATCTCGACATCGGCTAGTGCCCGGTGAGCACGCCCCGCCACAGGCAAGTTGGCAAATCTGATGAGGTCTCGCCCAGTTTTTGACTTGGCGCTTGCGGTAACAGGCGCCGCGCCAGCAAAAAGGAACAAGGAACAAGGAACAAGGAACAAGGAACAAGGAACAGGCAAATGATGGAATGCGCACGCCAGCATTCATCAGGCTCTGATAACAAAAACCCAATAAAAAACCCGCACTTAGGCGGGTTTAAGGGACTTGCTTGGACTGCGTAAAACAACTACTTGGTGCCAGGAAGGGACTCGACTAACTGGCTGAGATCATTGTGCTGCAATTATCTACATTTAACGCAATTAACTGTTACCCCCAAAGTTACCCCCATCCGAACAATGCTGCCCTGTTTGCAACAACGATATTTTTTGTGGCCGGATGTTCAGCAATGAGCAATTTGTCTAAATGCGCCTGAGGGAGGCACGGCCTGAGTACACGGGATTGCTGACTTAAGAGCAATCGCCTATCTGATTCTGCTGGCCGCCTCGGGTGGCATTGTCTGGCAGTACCCATTCCTGTTTGAGCTATTCCCGCTCGGTACTATCGGTGGTGCCTACTGGTTATTTTTCAGGGAAGAAGCCAATAAGCCCAACGGAACGTAGCACGCGCAAAAAAGCCCGGTAACTGATACAAGGGTAAAAGAGCGGTTTTCATGCGTCTCAACCTGGTGCAGAGAGATTCAAGGGGGTGAGTTTGGGAACCAGACCTACTCTGGTGGCGCCCTTAGCTTTTCCCTCTCAATCGCGGCCACTATTACTTTTGACAGTATTGAAAGCAGGAAAGCGAAAGAGCATTATCTAAGAATTGCCAAGGGACGAAAATGAACAATCTTGAAATTGCAACGTCAGTCCTTGAGTCTGCCAATTCAGAACTTCACGTTGATGAAATAGCTCAGCGGGCTATCTCCTCGGGTTTGATTCAAGGTATTTTGCCAGAAGACCTCTCGAAAAAGCTTTCTTCTGCCCTTTCTCAAAGCGTTGGTCGTCCTTCAACTCCCTTTGCAAAACTCAAGAACAAGACTGGCGGATTCAAGCGTGGCGTATACCGCCTGAAGAGAACGCGACATACAACGCCAGAGCCAACTATTCCTGAGCCGCCCCCCGTTGATGACACTGGTTTTGTCGGGCGCGGTGGCGAGTACGCGGTAATGTCTGAATTGCTGTTTCGTGGCTTCAATGTCTCGCTGATGTCCGTCGATAAGGGTGTGGACATCGTTGCCGCCAACGACAAAGACAAATATTTTCATATCCAGGTGAAGACGGCCAATTCAAAAGATGGCCTATATCAGTTCGGCATCAAGCGTAAGTCGTTTGATGCCAACCACTCAAGCCAGACCTTCTATGTATTTGCACTTCGCAAAGAATCTCGTTGTGATTTCGTGATCATGCCGAACAGCCAAATAGCCAACTTCGTAACCCTTGGCATCATCAAAGGGCAAGACACGCTATCAATTCGGATTACCTATGACAGCAAAACCAGGAAGCATTCACTCAACAACGGCCACGACATCTCAATTTTCGTTAATCGCTTCGGTCAGATTTGTTAAAAATGGCTGAGTCATACCAACCGGGCGAGAAACGCGCCGACGGCAACAGCAATGGATGAATCGCCCTCCAACAAGGAAACTCCAACCAAGGACTCCATTCATTTCGTCATCCGCGAAGCGGATTAAGCAGAACCTCGAAAAACCATGCCCGTGCAGGAACAGTATGAGACTTCAACCCTCAGGCTATGGTCGCCGCTTCAGCGCCAGCTTGCCGCTTGCGGGCAGGTCAAGGCCAGCCCGCAGCAATGGATAGGCACAATCCGCAACTTGCAGAAAAAGGGTGTCAGTGCTGTTGAGTTGGAGTGGTCTGGCGTCCTGCCGATGTTGGGAGAGGACTTCGAGGCTAATAAGGTTTTTGATGAACTGATCGCCCTTGCTGCTGCTCTCGATGGCAAGGTGCCGCGCGAGCCCGTCGAACAGCCGCCATCTGTTGTGCATGTGGCCGCACTCCTTGCTTTTCTGGCAAACAAGCCGGCATGCGAGATTGTTCTTCAACGCCATATTACTAATGAGTATGCACCACAGGTTCGCTACGAGAAGCTGCCACGCCCGATCAAGTTTCCGCCCCCTGTTGTCCTGAATGGACGGCGCGAAGTACGGATTCTGCATTACCGCGAGCGCACGTTTGGACTCTGCATCTGGCTACATCTGGAAGTCGACGCCGGTCTGTTTGGTCGTCATCGCTACTGGTCGCTGTCCGTTCCGCGCGGACGGAAAAAGCTCGCCACACATTCGGTCGGCCGGCACTTTGCCTCCGGTCATGAAGCTCTGGCCTACGGTCGCGCGCTCATTGGGCGCATGGCCAGACGACTCTCCCAGGAAGGTTTTGTCGGCCCAACCAAGGGCCTCAATCATTTCACGCGCTATTCGCTTCCCGGTGGCGATAACTATACCGAGTGGTTGATGACAGCACCCAACTTGTCCGTGCAGTATTGGGGCGAGCATTTCGACCAGCCCAATATCGTTGCTCACGTACGCACTACTGAACGCCCTTCGCTGCAAGGACCACGCTTGCTCATGATGGAGGAAGTCCAGAGTGACTGGAACCAGGCTTTACGCGAAGTCGAATTGAATGGCGAAATCCTTGATAACACAGACGATGCAGAAGACCTGCCTCCAGACAATCCTTTCCGCTATCACTGGGTAGATGCGGCGCTTCGCATGATGCTGTTATTTGCAGTAGATCGAGGCTTCGAGGCGATTGCCTGGCTGCCGGGCTGGATACATGCCGAGCGCTTCCCGTGGGCAAACGCTGCCGGTTTGAGTGGCTTCTATGATGAACTGTTTCCTAAGGCGATCCGCAAGTTGAGCAAGTCATGGGGAGCGACGATTACTGAAGTAAGCATACCCACTCAAACTCGAAAGTATTTTATTCGCACAGCCAAAGGGCAAAATGGCTACTTGATCGTTGAAAAGGGAACCAATCGGGAAATTGAGCATTGCTTTCCATCAATCCACGAAGCAGACGAGTACCGCCTTACGCTCGAAAAGCCGACAACCGAGCAAGTGCCAGCCTTATTGATCAGTGAGGCAATGCGCGCAGACTTAATTGCCAACGGTTTGCCATGCCTTGGTGCCGTTGGGCGTAGAGCCTAACGCTAATTGTTCCGCCAACACGAACGCAGATACCAATAGATACGCATGCCTGCCCGGCAATTGCCAGAGACTACATGGGAGCGGGGCTCTCAAATCGATTACCGATGTACGCGCCCTTTCCCAAAGTAAAAAATCATGTCGCCGGATTCGTGGCCCCGCCGTGCCGCGTGCGACATCCGAAGATGGCGTCGTGCATACGTCCGAAACGTCCGGCGGCTAGCCAATTTGAGTATAGCCGAACAGAAACCTCCGTGGCCGATGGTTCATCTACTGAAGGCTGCCTTAGCTGCGCCTAGCCGGATAGATACGGACAAACTCACTATCACTACCAGGTGCACGGTCGTCAGCGATCCGCCAGATAGTTGCATCACCAGTAGCAGGTGCCAATTCCGGCAATGATTGCTCATTCGCTTTTTGTAGCGCGGCGGCGATTTGCTTCAAGTGATCTTCATTCATAGCCAAGCCTCAGTAAATGAATGGGGCTGCTGTCGGCACTAGGACAGACACTGCCGACCTTTCGAGCATGAATGACTAGTCACGATAGCATCATGCATGGTGCATCCCTCTTGCTGACCAGACTGAATCCGGGGCGGGTGATGCAACAGAATCAGTATAGCTTTCCTGGTGCCAGCGTTGGTGCGAAATACTACCGAACGCCTCTACTGTGATGGCCCTTCGTGTCACCGTGCCAACACAGGAGCCTCAACCGATGCCAACGGCTAAGGATGATTTCGGAGCGGGAACGGTTCTCCGAGACGCTACGCACTCACCGCCGACGCGCCCCTGTCGATGAATGGTTGCAGGAATTTTGTATAGATGAAAAATTGAAACAGCCCCAGTATCGCAAGCAACTGACGTACGGATTGCTTCCCGTGAGTGATGCGGCACTTGAGGCCAAATCCAGAATACTCCGCGAACTGGATATGGGCAAGCGGGCACTCCAAGATGGCTTCGTGCAGTCGGGCTCCAATTGCCCGAGGCGAACACCATCAAAGAGCGCAATGCCAGTATAGCCATAGCACCGCCGATGCGGTAGCCGATTGTTTTGCTGATTAGCGTCAGAAAAATACCCGGCGCGAAGAATGCCTAGGCATTGCATGGCGCAATGGGGGTTGGTTCTCTCCTCTGGCGCTTTGCTGCCAGAGTCGCCAGTTATAAGGCATTACTGCATCGTCCCGACAGCGCCAACTTTTATCGAATAACACCTGATCAGATTGGGAATGCCTGCTGCAAAAAATCCGACACGTTGTTTCTGTTGAAGCAATACGGGCAAACCGCACCGCTATCGTGCCGCGTCAGGGTCAACGCAAATTCCTTTAGGCAGTAGCCACAGTTGCCAACAAAACGTACTGTTCTGGACAAGCCATTTGTCGCTGGTGGGGCGGGCCGTAGCGCCTTCGCTTTTCGAATATTCCCATCTGTCTTGGGGGGCGATTCGTGACTACTGCGATAGCTGCCTCCCTCCAGAAATATCGATTTGCATTGATTCGCTAGTACCTTATGAATTGTTCTGACTGCTAATTCAACGGTTACTTGGAAAAATTCCTTGGCCTCTCGGTCTGATTTCAATTCAGCATGTACTGCTTGCTCTACATCTCTTGGGTTTTCTATCAATGCCTCATAGGCGACAAAAAATGGATGGGGATGGCCTGTCCCGGTAAGTTCTTCGGCTCGAAGCTCGGGGTCTTTCGTGGAAAATCCGATTTTGACCAAACCTTGAAATGATTTGTTAGTCAGCACATACACCCAGCCTCGCATGAATCCTTCTCCCCTACACGCTCATTCGTAACGAACAACTCCAGAATTTTCCTGTTGTTGCAGTCTGCACTGCGCTCGCCATTTAGTCAATTTGCATGGGTTCAAATGAAAATCCAACCGGTCGGATATGCTTTTTGTGTTACTGCCCAATTTTGCGAAACAGATTCAGCCGTCGCCGTTCAGATTACCCCCAATGCCTGCCAGCCGCCGATTCACCAGCCCAAGCCGTTCGGCCATGCCAGCCCATGACGCATTGGCGAAAGCATCATGCCCGGCTCTCAGCCGTTCAAAGGTCCGCCAGTGCATCCCCTTGGGTTTGCTGCCTGCCGGGTTCGCTATCCCCGCCCCCCATCCAAGTCGTCGCCGGATAGTGTCCGCCCGTCGCATCGCTCGATCATCGGCGGTTTCCCGCTGGCACGCATAGGCCAGCTTCTGACAGTGCCGGCAGGCGAAGATTGAGCCGCCGAACAGAACCGCCACGCGCCGCCCGCATCCTTGCGCCGGACAGAGGAACCACGCCCGCCGCCCGCCAAGATTCAGGCCCGTCCATTCCAGACAGACGGGGTATTCCATCGGTCGCCACTCGCCGCCATTGCTTCGGTTTCGGTAATCGAGAACCACGCGGTCGACTTCTGTTCGTATCTGGATTGATGCCACCTCTTTCCCGCAGACACTCCATTGCCAGCCGAAGGCCCGGCCCGGCGTCAGTAGGCCAGCCCGATGCAGCCGCCGAATATCCAGCGGTCGCATGTCGCCGGTCGTGCCTTTGCCGCGTTGTCCGCGTCCGCTACCAAAACCACCCATGATTATTTTCTCTCCGAGATTTGCCGAAATCATTTGGCAAGTTTGCACTATGGTTTTCGCTGATTCTTGCCGCAAGCCTTGCCCCGCCTGGCATTGCGCCGGTTTTGATGGTGTCCGGTTTCATGCGCCGCGAAGCTGTTTCAGTTTCAAAAGCATGGCCAAAGTCCGCTCAAATTTGCGGTCCAGGTGCGTTTCGTAGCGGTTCAGCTTCTCCAAGCGGTGTGCCTGCAGCCCTTCGCCCAAGGTTTGCGCCTTGATGGCCGGGGTAAATTGGGCTTCCCTCACCATGCGATAGCAGATCGGTTCCAGTGAATCGCGGATGAATTCGGCCAGCCCTTCGGCGGTTGCCGGGTGTTCCTCTTCGGCGACATGCTCATCCCACCAGTCGCGGGATTCCTGAATCAGCGCCCGCCGCGCTTTGGTGTAGGCATTTGGCCCGCCCTTGCGAAGTATTGCCGCCGCCTTCTGGGTGGCAGCCAGATCAAGCGCCGCGTCCCGCTGGCGTTCGGCTATCTCTTCGGGGGTGCCGTCCATGAATTCCCGCAGGTCGGCATTCTCGCCGCCTATGCCACGCTGGAAAGGTGCCGCCGACTTGATTACCGATGCCGCGCTATTCACCGCGCTTTTCAATCCCTCGTTGATCTTCGCGCCTTCGGCCAGCAAGACCCTTCGCTTGCGCCAAATGATCGTGGCAAGCTCTTCGATCAGGTGCCGCTCGGTCATGCCGCCCGGTCGGTGCTCATCGAGCAGCGCTGCCAGCAGGTCGGCAAACTCGGCATGATCTTCATGGGCCAATACCGCCAGCCGGGAAAGGATGCCGTGTTTCATGGCGTTGAATCGCACCGGCTCATAGTTACCCGCCGTCGCCACAGGTGCAACCTGGTCGCGGGTTATCAGTCCTGAATCGTTGATTGCTTCGGCTTCAATGGTTTGCATGATCGCCCTCATTGTTTGCGGTGGATGTTGGTTGCATCTTTGACAATGCCAGCGTTCGACAAGCCCAAAGATTCACGATCAGCCATGAAGCGTTCAACCATATCCCCGGCCTCGTTCATGCTCAGGCGGTGACGTTTCGCCAGTGCTTCCAGACTAATTAGCGGTGTGCCGTCATCGGTGTAGCTGTCAGGTTCAGGGATTAGATTCATTTCCTCCGCAACTTGGTTCGCCACGGCCAAATATTCAGGCGGTGCGTAGTGCATCATTTCCATGAATAACAAGCATCCTTCGTCTGTCTCGCCTTGGCCGTTGGCGTGTAGTTCCTTGTACTTGGCAAACAGATAATCGAATATTGGTGAATTGGTCATTCTGGTTTGTCCTTTTGTCGGGTTCATTTGCTGGCCTGCCATTGGTCACAAGATGCCCCTCGATCAGCCGGAAGCCGTCGCAGGGGGTGATTCTCGCCATAGGCACGGGGTAGGTCATCGCGTCCGCTGCAATAGCCGTCTGACTTGCCTGGGTGGGCGAAGTGTTGGCAGCACTGGCACTCCCTCACCGTTCCCAATACAGGCGCAGCAATGGCAATGCCTTGATCCTTGGCAATCGTTCGATAGCAGAGCAAGGCGCCAACGGGATCAGCCAGCCCCGCCGCTAATGCCTCGCTGCGGTCGACTTCGTTATCGTCAGGAAATACGGCACGAATCAGCGCCGTGATTTCAAGGGCTTCCGTTTTGGTCGCAGTGCGTTGTGGGCGGTCGGGTATTGGCTCGGCTGCGAGCGCCTTGGGGTAATACGACAGCGCCTTTTCATGATCAACCGCAGGCGCGAACATTACCGGCAAGGCGTCACGATCAGCGAAATGAAACAGCCAGCGGGAACAGGGTTTGCTGCTATCCGTTATGCCTGTTTTTTCATTTGCTACGGCTACACTTGCTACAGTTGCTACACATGGCTTCGGTTTAGCTTGAACCGTAGCAAAAGTAGCAGCAGTAGCTGTAGCAAAGTGGGTTGGTTGGCGTTTTCTGATCAGTGCGGAAAGGGTCATGGTGCAACCTCGATCAGCGCCGGATTGAGATGAATGGCTATCCGTCTTCCGTCCTTCTCGACTCGCAGGCGGTCATGCTCGGCAAGCTCACGGATAGCCGCATCAAGCGATGCGCCGTCACGCAATGGCCCATGCTGGCGAACATGCCGCTTACCGACTTCCTGTGTTCGTTCCCGCTGGCAATGCTCAATCAGCCATTTATCCAGCCGTACGGCGTTTGCCATTTCTACCGGCAAGGCCAGTTCGCCAAAGAAGCGCCGCGCCTCGGATAGATGCCATGCCGTAATGCAACTGGCACGCTCAAATGCATCCGCACCAATCGCCCCGCCCCCGCCCTCGAACACCTGGAACAGCGCCGCCAACCTTGCCGCGTTGTCGGCTGATTTGCTGGCTACATCCCGAACGTCGTGCAGTTCGCCGCCGCTGGCTAGTTCGCTCTCGATAGCGTCGTGATACTCAATCCATAACGCCTTGGCTTCTGGCGACAATGGCAGCATGGGCGGAATCAATGCGCCATCATCATCCATCGGCACCGGCTGATTCAATATTGCCGAAATGCGCTGGTTGAATATCGCCAGTGCAGGCCAGTTTTCCGGGGCTTCGGTAAAGGGTCGAAAGCCTTGGGTCGATTCAGGCCATGCGACAAGGAAGCGAGCTAAAAAACCTGTACCGCGGGCAAGTGCGCCGGACTTGTCGAAGAAGCTCCGCAAGGTCGGTTCCTGTACTTGCAATGCCACTGTTAGGCGTGCGCCGCGTACCGTGAATGATTCCGACGATTTACGATCAATGGTCAGGCTGTTGCCGTCCCATAGCTGGTTCAACGTCGCCAGATTGCGCATGATTGAATCACCGCCCATGCCATGCGAACCAAACACAATGCCAGCCTCGGCAGAAACTACGCCACCTGAAGGCCATTTCTTCGCCAGCCCATAGGCAAGGGCTTCTGGCGTTGCATCGGCAAAATCAGCCTCGGCACTCGCGGTTCTTCCGGCTTGTCATGCTCCAGGTTGCGCAAGTCAGATTCGGCGCTCTGTGTCGATTTGCCGCCCTTGGCGTTTTGGCGGATCAGTTCCTTGATGCCGCCGCGCTTGGCTTCCCATGCTTCCAGTTCGGCCCGGTAGTTTTTCAGCAAGGGCTTGGCGGCTTCGGCCTCGGCTTCCTCATAGTCACGAATTGAGCGGGTAAAGAAGCCGTCACAAGTCGATTTGCGTTCGCCACTATCGGCGATGGTCAACAGGAACAGACCAACAGGGCCATGCAGTTTTTCTGCGCGCTTCGCATCCGCATGGGCTTGAATCGCCAACGACAGCGCCGCCAGTGCTGAGGATGCCACCATCGGCGCAGGCGCTTTGACAAAGCTCACGACCTCTTCCACGGCAGCGCGTACCGTGTCTGGCAATGCTTCTACCGGGTAGGGCTCGGGTTCAGTCTTGGCGGTCATCGGTTGCGGTTCAGGCCAACCGCCAGAATTATTCGCCGGTGCGCTGGTATCACTGGCTTGATGGATTGTTCCGGCGACTTGCTCGGCGCTGGCTATGGCGCTGGCTATGGCTTCCTTGCCGCAAAGTTGCGCCATGTCGTTAAAGTCGGTTGCACCATCCGGGCGATTGCCACCAAAGTCAGGAACAGCCAACAGCCCGCCCACGGCCCGCGCTGCTTCAGTTGCTTTGGTCAGGCCCGGATTGCCTTCGGTGCGGTAGTCGTCATCGGCGCAGAGGATCATGGGAAGGTCGGGGAATTTATCCCGCATGGCCTTAGCAACTGTGCCCACGTTTCCGGCATTGAAGGCCACAGCTACGGGGTAGCCCGTCGTTTCGTGGATCGTTGCGCCGGTTGCGAAGCCTTCTGCAATTGCCAGCGCCGCCGCGCCCTTGGGGTTGCCGATGCTGAAATAGCAGCCCTTTACTCGACCATCCGTCAGGAAATGCTTTGCGCCATCCAGTCCGATAAATTGCAGTGAATGGATCTCGCCATCGGCACACAGAGGAATTACCAAAGCGCCGTTGTGCAGTTTCGCACCATTGGCCTTGATGCCTTTTCGGGTCAGGTACGGATGATCTTCGGGGGCGGTCGTTGCCTTCTGCCAGATTGATTTTGCCTTGGCTTTGGCTTCGGACTTGCGCCGGGCTTCATCAGCCTCCCGTTGTGTCCGCATGGCTTCCACCTTGGCCCGGTGTTCGGCTTCTTCGGCAGGCGTCAGGGTGCGGCCTACATCGGCCCGCCATGTCTGGGTTAAGCCATCTCGCCAACAGCCAAAACTACCCGCTGGAATGCCGTCGCTGTGCAGTTGATACCATCCGGCGTCATCGCCTCGTTTCCCGTTGCTGGCGAAACGGTGAATAGCGCCATCTGCTTCAATTGCATCCGGTGGAATCAGGCCCGCCGATTTAATTGCATCGCTGAATTGTTGGGTCGAGTTAAGCATCAGCCTTGCCCCCCTGGCCATCCGGCAGGAAGTCAGGCGCAGGCCATTCCGGTGATGCCAGCCAGTACAGCGCCACATTTCTACGCAACCGATTTCGGAAAATGACCTCTGGCTGGATCGTGGTCTTGATGTTGAAGCCCATTGCACGCAAGTCATGGACACGCGCCGCCGTTTCAGGAATGGCGTAGTCAGCCGTCAGCACCAACGACAGCACCGGACCATGAAGGCGAATCAGGCTAAAAACTTCGGCGCATTGGCCGGTTACTTGGGGCGCGCTCATTTCCGCCCACCTTTCAGCCATACACGCTTGGACTGGCGCTCGTGACGGCTCGGCTTGGCGCTTGCGGCCAATGAATGCCAGCCTAGAAGCGGGTCGGGTTTGGTAAAATTGTGACTATCGCATGTAGTTTTTGAAGCCGTGCCGGTGCCTGCCACTTGTGCGGCTTTTTTGTTGTTGCTCATGGTCTGCCCCTTAAATCGCCGGGTGTTCGATCAAGGCGCGAATATCACTCACGCGCCAAGCGGTGGTTCTAGGGCCAAGCTTTACGGGGATTGGGTAGCGGCCTGATTTACAGCCAGCCCACCATGATGATTTTGATACTGGGAATACTGCGAGCACTTGAGGAAGTCTGACATAGCCGTCAGACGGTAGCCCATTGCAGGCTAGGGGTGCAGTTTGTTGTTTTGTTTTACTGGAGCGTGTTCGTGGCTTTCGTCGGTCTGGGTCTGAATCCCCATCGCCATCGTCGTCATCAGACGCCGCAACCGTTGCCGCACCTTCGGCAGAAGCGCCGCCCACATTTTCGCCGCCAATCAGGTTGGCTTCATTGACAATGCAATTTTTCTGACTGGGTGCGTGCTTTGAGCAAAGAGATAACCTCTTCTCAACAGGGCCACTCCTGTCGCAAACGTTGATTATATGAGCGATTAAGGACCGGCGGGCTTCGTGGGCTGATAGCATTCTCATTGATTCACCTTTTTAATATGCGTCCAAATAAGGACGATGTAATTCTATACCTGTTTTTGAACTGAGCAGATCACGCCGCCGGATGCAACCGGATCACTTCCGCCCCCGCCTTCAGCTTATCGAGATAATCCGCCCAAAGCTGCATCATGGCTTTGCGTTCCTTCAGGAACTTAGTGCGGTTGTACGCCGTGCCCAGTGCGTCAGGAACAGAGTGCGCTAGTTGATGCTCAATGACTTCCGGCTTGACGTGCAACTCTTCGTGCAGAATCGTCCGCGCCATTGCCCTGAAGCCATGCCCAGATATTTCGGTCTTGGTGTCGAACCCCATCCGGCGCAGAGCCGCATTCACTGCCGCCTCACTCATTGGCCGCGCGTTACCACGCGCACCTGGGAAAACAAACCGCCCATGCCCGGTCAGCGTGTGTAGCTCCTTCAGGACAGCCACCGCTTGCGATGAGAGAGGAACAAGGTGTTCCGTTTTCGTCTTGTTGATGAAATAGCGCCAGGCGCTCTTATCAAGATCGAAACTCGCCCATTCCGCTTGCCGCAACTCACCAGGACGGACAAACAGCAGCGGTGCAAGCAGCAATGCCGACTTGACGACGAACGTGCCGCGAAATCCATCAATTGCACGAAGTAGGCCGCCTACTTCCTTGGGATCGGTAATCGCTGCAAAGTGCGTTTCCTTGGCTGGCGGAATTGCACCGCGAAGGTCAGGGCATGGATCACGCTCGGCCCGGCCGGTTGCAATGGCGTAGCGGAAAGCCCGGCTGATCTCGCTGCGTACCCGGTGGGCTGTGTAGCGGGCGCCGCGCTCATCCATCCGCCGCATCACGCTCAGAACATCAGGCGCTGTTAAATCTGTAATCGCCTTACCGCCAATCCAAGGGAAAACGTCGTTCTCCATGCGGGACAGTGTCTTTGCCGTCTGCGCAGGCTCGACAGTATCTTTCCGCTGTTCGAGCCATTCGCGACAAATCACCTCGAAGCTGTTCGCCGCACGTTCGGATTTCGACGCTTTCTGTGCCTTGCGGTTTTCGCCAGGATCAACACCATCAGCCAGCATCTTGCGGGCTTCGTCGCGCTTGGCTCTTGCATCCTTCAGCCCAACGTCAGGATAGGTGCCAAGGGAAAGCAGCTTTTCTTTGCCGTCGACTCGGAATTTGAGACGCCACCATTTGGAACCGTTCGGATTGACCAGCAGGAACAAGCCTTTTTCATCGGCCAATTTGTACGGCTTTTCGCTCGATTTTGCCGTACGGATAGCGGTATCAGTTAAGGGCATGGGGGTAACTCCGTCCGCGCATCAGGGTGAAATCCGCACCTTTGGGGGTAACAACCTCAAGGACTGCAGCACCTACCCCCAGAGTTACCCCCATCCAAGCCCGGATGTTGTTGGACGATGTTACCCCCAACCGGACAAAAAACCAATAAAAAACCCGCACTTAGGCGGGTTTAATGGACTTGCTTGGACTGCTTAAAACAACTACTTGGTGCCCAGGAAGGGACTCGAACCCCCACACCTTTCGGCGCCAGAACCTAAATCTGGTGCGTCTACCAATTTCGCCACCTGGGCAAGCGGCGCGGATTCTACCACTGTCTTTGCTTCCACCGTATACTCTGCGCCCCATGCCCGTCGAACATTACGAAAATTTCCCGGTTGCCTCCCTCCTTGTGCCCGCCAAACTGCGCCGGCCGATCGAGGTGATCTACCATTTTGCCCGAAGCGCTGATGACATCGCCGATGAGGGTGATGCCTTGCCAGCCGAGCGCCTGGCCGATCTTGCCGCCTATCAGAGGGAGCTGGATCGGATCGAAGCGGGCTACGCGCCGCAAACGCCTTTGTTTGTTTCGCTGGCCGAGGTCGTTGCTAAACATGCTTTGCCAATCCAGCTTTTCCGGGATTTGCTCGATGCTTTCGCGCAGGATGTAGTCAAGACGCGCTACGCCGACTATCCCGAATTGCTCGATTATTGCCGCCGCTCCGCCAATCCAGTTGGCCGTCTGGTGCTGCATCTGTTCGGCCGCACCGAGCCGGAACATCTCGCACAATCCGACTGCATCTGCTCAGCGCTGCAACTGATCAATTTTTGGCAGGATGCTGCGGTCGACTGGAAAAAAGAACGAATTTACATCCCGCAAACCGATCTGCCACGCTTCAAAATCAGCGAAGCGGACATTGCCGCTGGCCGCTGGTCGGCCAACTGGGCGGCGCTGATGGATTTTGAAATCGACCGGACGCGCGCACTGATGCTGCAAGGCGCCCCGCTCGTCCACGCCCTGCCCGGCCGGCTCGGCTGGGAAATCCGCCTGACTGTTCAAGGTGGGCTACGTATTCTCGAACGCCTGCGCCGGGTGCGCGGCAACATTTTCGAACACCGTCCAAAACTTGGCAAATGGGACTGGCTGGTTCTCGCCGGCCGTTCCCTTACAATGTGACCCCATGAATCCAGACCAATACTGCCAGGAGAAGTGCGCCGCCAGCGGCTCCTCCTTCTACTACAGCTTCCTTTTCCTGCCCGTTGAGCGCCGGCGCGCCATCATGGCGCTCTACGCCTTCTGCCGCGAGGTCGATGACGTGGTCGACGAATGCAACGACATTTCCATCGCCTCGACCAAATTGACCTGGTGGCGTCAGGAAATTGAACGCGTCGCCAGCGGCCAGCCGACGCACCCGGTTGGCTTGGCGCTGAAAGGCGTCAGTGAGCAGTTCAACCTGCCCAAGGAACAATTGCTGGAAATCATCGACGGCATGGAGATGGATCTCCAGCAGTCGCGCTATCTCGATTTCAAGGGGCTGTCGCTCTACTGCTACCGCGTCGCCAGCGTCGTCGGCCTGCTCGCCGCCGAGATTTTCGGCTTCAAGGATCGGCAGACGCAGAAATACGCCCACGATCTCGGCATGGCCTTCCAGCTCACCAACATCATTCGCGATATCGGCGAAGATGCCCGGCGCGGCCGCATCTACATTCCGATGGACGAGTTGAAGCAGTTCAACGTCCCAGCTGCCGACATCCTGAATGCCAAATATTCCGACAATTTCACCGCGCTGATGAAGTTCCAGACCGAACGGGCCGAGCAGTATTACGAACAGGCTTTTGCCCAGCTTCCAGCGGTCGACCGCAAGAGTCAGCGCCCCGGCCTGATCATGGCGGCGATTTACCGGACGCTGCTGGACGAAATCAAGCACGAGAACTTCCAGGTGCTGCATCAACGCATCGCCCTGACACCCGTCCGCAAAATCTGGATCGCCTGGAAAACCTGGGCATTCGCGTGAAATCCGCATGAAAGTTGCCGTCATCGGCGGCGGCTGGGCGGGCATCGCTGCCGCCGTTGAACTGACGGCGGCGGGCGCCGATACCACGCTGTATGAAGCGGGCCGCGTTCTGGGTGGCCGTGCCCGCTCAATCAATATCGCTGGCCGAACGCTCGATAACGGCCAGCACATCCTGCTCGGCGCTTACCGCGAAACGCTGGCTCTGATGCGCCAGGTGGGTGCCGACCCTGAGACTTTGTTCGACCGCCGCCCCCTGCAAATCATCGACAACAGCGGCTTTCGTCTGGCGCTGCCCATGCTCCCGGCCCCACTCAATGTTGCCTGGGGCTTGCTGACCGCCGCCGGCGTTGGCCTTGGTGAAAAGCTCCGCACTGCCATCTGGATGGACGGCATCAAGCGCCGCCGCTTTCAATTGCCCGCCGATATTACGGTCGCCCAATGGCTGGACAACGATGGCCAGACCGGCCAGTTGCGCCGCCACCTCTGGGAGCCGCTCTGTCTCGCCGCACTCAACCTGCCGGCTGAACGCGCCTCGGCGCAACTGTTTGCCAATGTGCTGCGCGATAGCCTGGGCAGCGCCCGGCGGGAAGATACCGACCTGCTGCTACCCCGCGCTGAATTCGGCCAACTACTGCCGGAACCGGCGGCCAACTGGCTGAGCAGCCACGGCGCCAAGCTCCAATTCGGCAAGCGCATCAGCCACATCGCGCCCGACCAAAATGGCATATTGATTGATGGCGAAATTTTTGCCAGCGCCATCCTCGCTACCGCCCCGCAGCACGCTGCAATCCTGTGGCCAGAATTAACGATCAATGATGATTTCGAGCCGATTGCTACGGTCTACCTGCAATTCGGGCCAAAAATCAGCCTCGCTTTCCCGTTGCTCAATCTGCTGGGAAAACACGGCCAATGGGTCGTTGACCGCAGCAATGGCCTGCTCGCCTGCGTGCTGAGCGGCCATGGCGATTGGGAAGCGCTGGATGATGCGGCATTGACGGCCAGCCTTGAAGACGAACTGGGATTCCCGGAAAAAGCGCACTGGCATCGAGTCGTCCGCGAAAAACGCGCCACCTTCTCCGCCCGGCCGGCCCTGCACCGGCCCGACTGCGCAACATCGAACCCCCGCCTCTTTCTTGCCGGTGACTACACGTGGGCCGATTACCCGGCAACGCTGGAAGGTGCCGTGCGCAGCGGCCGGCGCGCCGCCCGAATGGCATTATCCTGTGAGCAGCCGTGATCGCTGGCGGAGAAATTGACGCAAGCTGGCCGGGACAGCAAAACCCGAAGCGAAAACGAACCATCCCTAGTTTTCCGCACTCATACGCAGCGTCAGGCATTCACGCCTCTATGCGCAAAATACTCTGCCAAGCCTGACTTTCCCCCAACTTGAAGAAACGAGATTGCCATGAATGCACCCTTGTCCGCACCCTTGTACGATATCCCGCTCAAAAGTCTGGATGGCCGCGCCCTGACGCTAGCCGAATTCAAAGGCCAGGTTTTGCTGATCGTTAACGTCGCCTCGAAATGCGGCCTCACGCCGCAATACAGCGCGCTTGAAACGCTGTTTGAAAACTATCGCGACCGTGGCTTGCAGGTTCTGGGCTTCCCCTGCAACGACTTTGCCGGCCAGGAACCGGGCAGCGCCGACGAAATTCAGAGTTTTTGCACGACAAACTTCAGTGTTCAGTTCCCGATGTTTGAAAAAACGAACATCAACAGCGAACCGCGGCACCCGCTGTATGCGCAGTTGATCGCCGCGCAGCCCAACGCCATCACGCCCAGCAACAGTGATTTTCGGGAAAAACTGGCTGAGTACAAGATGCTGCCCAAGCACGCGGACGATGTCATGTGGAACTTCGAGAAATTTCTCGTCGGCAAGGATGGCCAGGTGCTGAACCGCTTTGCGCCGGACATGCTGCCGGATGACCCGATACTGCTTGCTGCCATTGAAGCGGCCTTGCGTTAAAACCCCCTGAAACCAATCATCCCGAAAACCATGACCTTCGTACCCAAACCCAATGTTTGCCAGCCGAGCGGCTCAGCCGAGCTCGCCATGCTCGATGTTTATATGCCGATGATGAAATCGGCGGCCATCATCTCGGCCGGGCGCCTTGGGTTGTTCGAGGCGCTCGCCAAAGGCCCGCTGCCGCTGGCCGAACTGGCGGCAAAAATTCAGTCCAGCCTTCAGGGGACAGCGACCCTGGCTGATTTTCTGGTCGTGATCGGCTACCTGGAAAAACAGGGTGAATGCATTGCCAACACCGCCAGCACGCAACGCTGGTTCACCAGCGAGGGGCAAGTGGATTACACCCCCGGCCTGTTGTGGACGCACGAAGCCTGGCCGATGATGGGCGCCCTTGCCGAGGCAGTCCGGAGCGGTACACCGGGAAAAACCCTTTGGGATGCAATGGTCGAAAAGCCCCAACTCGGGCAGCTTTTCTCTGCCTACATGGCCGCATTTGCGACGGATCTGGGGCCGGATCTCCTCGAACACGTTCCCATCGAAGCGACGCATCAACGCCTGCTCGACCTAGGCGGCTCGCACGGCCTGCACTCGATCCGGTTCTGCCAGCGCTACCCGCAACTCAGCGCGGTGATTGTCGATCTGCCCAGCGCCCTGACGGAGACGGGGGCGACCATCGCGCAAGCCGAACTTTCAGCGCGCATCCACTTGAGCCCGGGCGATCTGCTCGAACATGACTGGGGCAGCGGCTTTGATGTGGTGTTTTACCTCTCGGTCGCCCACAACCACACTGCGGAAGACAATCGCCGAGTCATCCAGCGCATCGGCGAATCGCTCAACCCCGGCGGGTTGCTGGTGATTCACGAATATATTGAAGACATGCCGCTCAAGCCGTTTCACGCCGCATTCAGCCTGACGCTGCTCTTTGAAACCGGGACAAAAATCCATCGCCAAGCTGATTACTCAAGCTGGCTAACGGCAGCCGGATTCAGCGCTGTCTCGCGTATTGACCTGAATCCGCAGGAGAAAGGTTCACTGATTCTGGCCCGGCGCTAATTTCATGCCCGAGCAGAGGCTTACGCACAAGCGGGCGAACGGCAACAGCCAGGCACCGGAAAAATCCGGCTCAGCCAGCCAGCCGCCCGGATTGAATCCGCAGCACTCGCCCACAGCGCGCCGCGATCGCCTCGTCGTGGGTGACCAGAATCAGTGTCGTGCCTTGTTTGCTGTTCAGTTCGAACATCAGGTCGATGATTTGCTGACCAGTGGCTGCATCCAGATTGCCGGTCGGTTCATCGGCCAGCACAAGACGTGGCGATGGCGCGAAGGCTCGGGCCAGGGCAACGCGCTGCTGCTCGCCGCCCGACAAATGCTTCGGGTAATGCTTCAAACGATGCCCCAAACCGACCCGTTCCAGCCAGCCACGTGCTGCTGCGGTCGACGTCTTAAAACCGGCTAATTCCAGTGGCAGCATGACGTTTTCCAGCGCGGTCAGCGACGGCAGCAACTGAAATGACTGGAAAACAAAACCAAGCAATTTGCCGCGTTGCACCGCCCGCTTGTCTTCATCCAGGCTGGCGAGCGACAAGCCGTCCAAGCGGATTTCGCCGGCTGTGGGAACATCTAGCCCGGCGAGCAGTCCGAGCAAGGTCGATTTTCCGGAACCCGAGGCGCCGACAATAGCGACCGTTTCGCCCGGCATCACCGAAAAAGAAATATCCTGCAAAATGGTCAGCGGCTCACCGCCATTATCGACAAACTTGCCCAACCCCAAGACTTCAACCACCGGTGTATCTGCCATGCGGCTCGCTCTCTTCCTGTTTACCCTGCTCATCTCTGCCACGCCAGCCTTGGCCAGCAAAACCATCTTGGTCATGGGCGACTCGCTCTCCGCCGGCTACGGCATTCGCCAGGAGCAAGCCTGGCCTTCCCTGCTAGCCAAGCGTCTGAGCGAAAAGCAGCTGGATTATAGCGTCGCCAATCTGTCAATCTCCGGCGAGACCTCGGCTGGCGGGCGATCCCGCCTACAGCCAGCGCTCCTGCAGCACAAACCGGCCATCGTCGTGATTGCACTGGGTGCCAACGATGGCCTGCGGGGCCTGCCGATCAGCCAGATGCGCGACAACCTGAATGCGATGGTCGATGCCGCGCAGCGCAGCGGGGCAAAAGTACTGATCGCCGGGGTTCGTCTACCGCCCAATTACGGCCCGTATGCGACGGAGTTTCATAGCAGCTTTGGTGACATTGCGCGTCAGCAGAAAATTGCCCTGCTCGACTTTTTACTTGAACCCGTCGCCATCAAGGCTCATTTTTTTCAGGCCGACAATCTGCATCCCACCGCAGAAGCCCAACCGCTCATCCTCGATCATCTCTGGCCGGTGCTGTCGCCCCTGTTAAAATGAGTGCATGAAGCCGCCCCGCCCGACCATTGCCGATCTCGCCACTTTCGATGAAATCATCGACGTCCGTTCCCCCGCCGAATTTGCCGAAGACCATATTCCCGGCGCAATCAATTGCCCGGTGCTCGACAACGAGCAACGCATCGAAGTTGGCACGCTGTACAAGCAGGTCTCAGCCTTCGAGGCCAAAAAGATTGGCGCAGCGATGGTTTCAGAAAATATTGCCCGCCATCTGCGGGCCCATTTTCTTGACCGGCCGAAAAACTGGAAACCGCTGATTTACTGCTGGCGCGGCGGCGACCGCAGCGGCTCGATGAGCACCATCTTTCGTGCCATCGGCTGGCAAGCCGGCCACCTTGAGGGTGGTTACAAAGCCTGGCGGGGTCATGTCGTGGCTCAGCTACAGGTCATCCCCCAACAGTTTGAGTTCAAGATCATCGCCGGCGCCACCGGTAGCGCCAAGACCTGCATCCTGCAGGGCATCGGCGCGCTGGGCGAGCAGATTCTCGATCTCGAAAGCCTGGCCAGCCATAAAGGTTCGGTCCTTGGGGTGCTGCCGGAACAGCCGCAGCCCTCGCAAAAATGGTTTGAAACCAACCTGCTGAAAACCTTGCAGACTTTCGACCCGAGCCGACCGATCTACGTTGAAGCCGAAAGCCGGAAAATCGGCAATCTGCACGTACCGCAGGCGCTCATCGAGCGCATGCGCAGCAGCGAATGCCTGAACATCGAGGCCAGCCTCGATGCCCGCGTTGATTTCCTGCTTAAGGATTACGACTATTTTCTGACTCGGCCGGATTTCGTCATTCAACGACTGGAAGCGCTGCGCACCCTGCAAAGTCGTGAAATCCTCAGTCGCTGGGAGGCGTTTATCCACGCTGGCGAATGGCCCGCGCTGGTTCGCGAGCTGCTGGAACTGCATTACGACCCACTCTACCGGGGGTCGCAGAACCGTAATTTCATCGGCATGCAAGATTCACCCAATTTCACGACCGACGATCTTTCTACCGCCGGTATTGCCCGCTTGGCAGCAGAAATCGTTCAATCGCGCACAGCGCAAATCGACTGACACATCGCCGGTTTCGGGCTGGCGACGTAACCCTCCGCAAAAGCCAGCTCGCGCCAGCCGAGCGCCGCCACCACCTCGCGCAATTCGCCTGGACGCAAGAGAAATTCCGGGTTTGACGGCTTGCCGAATGCCTCGTTGCCAAGCATGAAGGTTTCGTAAATCAAGACGCCGCCCGGCGCCAGCAAGGCCATGAGATCAGGCAGGCGCGGCCGCCAAAGATAATTGGTCACGACAATGCCGGCAAAATGCTGCCCGGCCAACGGCCATTCCTCTCCTTCCAGATCAAGTTCAGCCGTTTTTACCCCCGCCAGGCCGGACAAGCCAGCCAGTGCCTGGGCATTCCGATCCACCGCCATCACTTGATAACCACGGCTGGCCAGCAGGCGTGCATGACGCCCGCTACCGCAGGCCAGATCAAGCACCCGGCCGGATTGCGTTATGTGCGCCAGATGCCCAACGACCCAGGGTGAAGGGGGTATAGTTTGCTGATTTTCGTTCAAGGAGACAGTCATGTCAGGGATCGTTGTCGTTGCAGAAAATGGAAGTGGAAGATACCAGCAGGCGATCACTGTCGGCCAGCATCAACTGATTGCCGACGAACCGGAAAGTCTCGGCGGCAACGACGCCGGGCCAGCGCCTTTTGATTTACTGATGGCAGGATTGGGCGCCTGTACATCGATAACGCTGCGCATGTACGCCGAACGCAAGGCCTTGAATCTGACCCAGGTCAGCGTTGCCTTGAGTCACGAGAAAATAGAGCTCGACGGGGTCAAACGTGACCGCATTCAGCGAACCATCACCCTGACCGGGGACATGAACAGCGAACAGCGCCAGCGCCTGCTTGAAATTGCCAACAAATGCCCGGTACACCGCGCTGTTTCACCGTCGCTACTGATCGAAACGACGCTTGCAGAGCCGGCTATAACCCCATAAGTTAAATGGCATTCAGCCTGCTTTTGTGCCAAAATCTTGCACTGCACAATAACACCCAAACAAGAGGCTCGTTATGTTGGAACAGCACTATTTAACCGCACTTTTTGAACCAAAATCGGTTGCTGTGATCGGCGCCTCTGAGCGCGAAAACTCCGTTGGCAGCGTCATTTTCAAGAACATTCTGAGCTCCGGGTACAAAGGGCGCCTGTACGCCATCAACCCCAAGCACGAAACGATTCAGGGCCAGCAAGCCTACAAGTCCATTGAGGAAATCGGTGCCCGCGTTGAAATGGCGGTGATCGCCACCCGCCCGCAAACTGTTCCTCAACTCATCGAGCAATGCGGGCGCAGCGGCGTTCGCAATGTCATCATCATCGCCTCGGGATTCTCCGAATCCGGCCATATCGGCGCTGCGCTGGAGCGCAAGGTGCTTGAGATCGCCCGTTCGTACAACGTCCGCATCCTCGGCCCCAATTGCCTCGGCATTATTCGTCCGGACCTCGGCCTCAACGCCACCTTCACCAAGATCACTGCGGCCCCGGGCAATCTGGCGTTGGTCTCGCAGTCGGGCGCCATGTGCTCGGCCGTGCTCGACTGGGCAAAGGCGAATCAGGTTGGCTTCTCTTCGGTTATTTCCCTGGGAATGACGGCCGACGTCGATTTCGGTGAAATTCTCGACTATCTGATTTACGACAACCGTACTCACTACATCCTGATGTACGTCGAGGGCATTCGTAACGCCCGCCGCTTCATGAGCGCGCTGCGTTCAGCCGCCCGCATCAAGCCAATCATTCTGCTCAAGGCAGGCCGCCACGAAGCTGGTTCCGCCGCAGCCGCCACCCACTCCGGCATGGCGGCAGTTTCCGACACAGTTTTTGACGCTGCCGTGCGTCGTGCCGGCGTTGTTCGGGTGCAAAACGTCGGTCAGCTTTTCTACGCTGCCAAGGCGCTTGCCTCCAAATTCCGCCCCCTGGGTAACCGTCTCGCCATCATCACCAACGGCGGCGGCCCGGGTGCAATGGCTGCCGACCGGGCGGGCGATCTTGGCATTCCGCTGGCGCAACTGACCAACGAAACAATGGCCACGCTCAACAAGACCATGCCAGCAGCCTGGTCGCACAGTAACCCGATTGATATTGCGGGCGATGCGACGCCGGATCGCTACCGCGAGGCCATCCTCGCCGTCGCCAATGACCCTAATGTGGATAGCACGCTGGTCATGCTTTCGCCACAGGCGATGACCGACCCGATGGGTGTCGCCCAAGCCATTATCGATATTTCGGACCAACTCAAGCACTCCGTCATCTGCTGCTGGATGGGTGAGGAGCAGGTTGCGGCCTCCCGCCGGTTGCTCGAAGATGCGGGCATTCCGGCCTTCCGCATGCCGGAAACAGCGATCGAACTGTTCCACCACATATCCAAGTATTACCGTAACCAGAAATTGCTGCTGCAAACGCCGGAGCCGACCCGCCAGCACGGCCGTCCGGAGGCCGAAGGCGCCAAGATGCTGATCGAGGCGCTGCTCGCCGAGCGCCGCAAGGTGTTGTCGGAAATGGAATCGAAAGCCATTCTGCGCGCCTTCCGTGTGCCGGTTGCCCAGACGATGGTCGCCCGTACCGCGACGGAGGCCTTGCTGCTCGCCGAGCAGATCGGTTTCCCGATTGCCATGAAGGTCGATTCGCCGGAACTGCCACACAAGTCCGATGCCGGTGGCGTGCGCCTTAACATCAAGAATGCCCCCGCTGTTCGTAACGCCTATCACGACATTGTCGAGACGGTGCAGAAGCGTCACCCGAATGCCAAGATCAATGGCGTTTCCATCGAACCCTTCCTGTCCCGTCCGAATGGCCGTGAATTGATGATCGGCGTCTTCCGTGACCCAATTTTCGGACCGGTCATCACCTTTCGTGCCGGCGGTCTGGACGTTGAAATTTTCAGCGACCGTTCGGTTGCCCTGCCGCCACTGAACAAGTTTCTGGCCAAGGATCTGATCGAGTCGACCAAGGCCTCGAAGATTCTCGATCAATTCCGCAACATGCCGCCGGCTGACCGCGAAGCCCTGAAGGAAGTGCTGCTCTGCATCTCGGAAATGGTTTGCGAATTGCCGTGGATCATGGAAATGGACCTGAACCCGTTGATCGTCGACGAGAATGGCGCCATCGCTGCCGATGCCCGGATCGTCATCGACCATACGTCGAGCGCCAACGGTGACCGCTACGCCCACATGGCGATCTACCCGTACCCGGTGCACCTGATTCAGGAATGGCAGATGAATGACGGCAAGATCGTCACGATCCGCCCGATTCGCCCGGAAGATGCCGATCTGGAGCAAGAGTTCGTCAAGGCCATGTCCGACGAGTCACGCTACTACCGCTTCATGGACACCCTGCGCGAATTGACGCAGACCATGCTGGTCCGCTTCACCCAGATCGACTACGACCGCGAAATGGCGCTAGTTGCTGTGACTACGGCGGAAGATGGCAAGGAAACGCAGATCGGCGTTGCACGCTACGTCGGCAATCCGGATGGTGAATCAGTTGAGTTTGCGCTGGCTGTCGGTGACGACTGGCAGAAATGTGGCGTCGGCCGCAAGCTGATGACGGCGCTGATCGACTGTGCCCGCGTCAAGGGCTATCGCGCCGTGGTCGGTGACGTACTCTCGACCAACAGCAAGATGTTCCGCCTGATGACCAGCCTCGGCTTCACCATTCACCCGCATCCGGAAGATACTGCCGTGAAGCGTGTGGTCAGACCGCTGACCAATTAATCAGCTTCTTGCTCACGCCGGCGCCGCCTGGCGTGAGCAAGACAAAAAATAGACAACAAAAAGCCGGTCAGTGACCGGCTTTTCTATTGCTGCATTGAGTTGAAGTGGATTACTCGCCGAAGAAATTCACGTCGTACGGGTAAGACTTCTGGGGAACCTTGGAGTCCGCATTGCGCTGGGTGCAATCCACATCCTGCTTTTTATCCCACCACAAAGCACGACCGACTTTTTGGTCTTCAACCCAATCCGGGTTCTTTTCCAGCAGTTCATTCATCCATTTTGTATGATCAGATACAAAACTTGTGTTTACGTCACCCATTTGGTTACTTTCCCCAAGCTAATCAAGACAATGGCCAAATTCTAGCACGGCGAGGAAAGACGATGAGGCCGATGTGAGTGCTTAAATCTCGACGACGGTAAACTCGATGCTCGGACCATCCTGCACCACCTCCTTGACCGCGCAGTGTGCGATGGCCTCAAGAATCCTGACTTTTTGCTCAGCCGTGAAACGCTCGGGAAAGCGGACTTCCGTCCTGAACTTGGCGAGAGACAAAGGCCCTGCCTTACCCGCGAAAGGTTTGCAGTTAATTTCAATACCCTCGGCAGGCACCGCAAGTTCCTTGCAGGCTTTTTTCGCGTAGACCGCAGCGCAGGCCGCCAGCACCGCATAAAAAGCTTCGAGTGGATTCATCTGCGAACCATCCAACGCATAGATGGCTGAGTGCTTGCCTGCGGCAACTTGAATGAGCGGGGTGTTATCGACAATGGTTGAATACATGCTGTTCTTTCCATGATTTGGTTTTGGAGACTGCTGATGCTGACCAAACAACATCAACAACCGCTAATATTATAATCGGATAGATTAAGGCGCACCAACAAACCCGGCATGCCCGTCGGTTGAGAGACGGTATCTGAAAATACCGGCTTTTTATGCGTCGACCGCAGCAATCTGGATTTAACGGCCAACATCAAGCGATCGACTGACCCCATTAGTCCATATTCATTGATGATGAGCGGCTGAGTCACTAGCCTAGCCTGCTGTCTTGGCGGTATGCTGCCCTTTTTGATTTTGCCTTTGCGGCGCACTCAACAACAGATAACGGAGATCAATATGCCTGCCCTGCTACCCCAACCTGATCCACAAGGCTTGCTGGAATACTCGGTGGTTTATACCGACCGTGCGCTGAACCATATGTCGCAACGCTTTCAGGGCGTGATGAAAGACATCTCGCGCATTCTGAAGAAAGTTTATAACGCCAAGGCCGCCGTGATTGTGCCGGGTAGCGGGACATTCGGCATGGAAGCGGTGGCGCGGCAATTCGCCACCCACAAAAAAGTACTGGTTATCCGCAATGGCTGGTTCAGCTTCCGCTGGACGCAGATTTTCGACATGGGACACATTCCCTCGGAAAGCATCGTGCTCAAGGCGCGCCAGATGGGTAGCGGCACCCAGGCGCCGTTTGCGCCCGTGCCGATTGCCGAAGTGGTTGCCGCCATCCTGGAACACAAGCCGGATGTTGTCTTCGCGCCGCACGTTGAAACCTCCGCCGGCATGATGCTGCCGGATGATTACCTCAAGGCAGTCGGCGCTGCCGTGCATGCGGTGGACGGGCTTTTTGTGCTTGATTGCATTGCCTCGGGCACCGTCTGGGTCGATATGGCGGCCAACAACGTCGATGTTCTGATCAGCGCGCCGCAAAAAGGCTGGAGTGGTTCGCCGTGCTGCGCCTTCGTCGCACTCGGCGAACGGGCGCGGGCCCGCATTGATGCAACGACCAGCAGCAGCTTTGCCTGCGACCTGAAAAAGTGGCTGCAGATCATGGAAGCTTTTGAAAATGGCGGCCATGCTTACCACGCCACCATGCCAACCGACGCGCTGGCCAGCGTGCGCGATGTCATGCTGGAAACAGAAGCCTATGGCTTCGAAAAGGTTTGCGCCGAGCAGCACGAACTGGGTCGCCAGGTCCGTGAACTACTGGTCGGCAAAGGTTTCAAGAGCGTCGCTGCCGAAGGCTTCCAGGCCCCCGGCGTAGTCGTCAGCTACACCACCGACCCGGATATTCATAGCGGCAAGAAATTCCTCGCCGCCGGCCTGCAGTCGGCTGCCGGCGTGCCGCTGCAATGCGACGAGCCGGCCGATTTCCGTACCTTCCGCTTAGGCTTGTTCGGGCTGGATAAACTGCACAACCCGGCGCGAACCGTGGCTAATTTTGCCAAGGCGCTAGATGCGGTGATGGCCGCCCACCACTGAAATAGCCAGGACTGAACTTCGGGAAAGTGGACTCAACACTTTCCCCCGTCCGGGCTACGGCTAAAACCGAAACCGCCGCTTAAACTCGGCGGCATGATGCAGATCATCATGCCCAGCGAACGCGCTGAGCGTCGCATGTCTGCCGGGAAGGCAGCAAACGGGACAGCCTGCTCGACGACCGATTTAATGAAGGAAATTTCAGCCTGCTGATCACCGGCATTCAGCACCTTGAAACTGCGCAAGGAGCCATCCGGGTTGATCTTCACCTGGACCAATGCACTCTTGACCCCCTTGCTGCGCGGATCATTCCTGACGAAGCCGGCGCTGCGGTTGAGTTTTTTGACCAGCGCATCAAGATACATTTCAAGACTGAACGGATCGACCGGCGGGCTGTTAGGCAAACGTTCAAGCGTCGCCTCTCCCGACTCATCATGCCGGGCCTGCTCGCGCCCGTATTCCCGAGCCATCGCCAGTGAGCGCTGCGCCAGATCCGGCGGCGGCTGGCGCGGATCCTCCAGCTCTTTCAGGAACTTGTTCATTTCCTGTTTTTGCGCCACGGACCATTCGGGCTTGCTTGGGCTGGTCTTGTGGGCCTTCGATTTATCGACGGCCAGTACTTTCTTGCGAACGGGCGCCTTGGCCGGGGATTGCTGAGCGGGGGTTGTGAGCGGCGGCGTGATTGGCTTGGGCTTAACCTGGGGTGTCGCCAGGGAGGCTTCGATGCGCCGCGCCGGTCGATCCTGACTTTCCGGTGGCTGCCTTGAAACAAAGAGCACCAAACCATGCAAAAGCAGGGAAAGTGCAATCGCGACAATCAGCGATGGTGGCGTGCGGGGAGGTTCCTCAACAAACATCGGCAGGATTTTAATCTAACCGATGCCTCAAGACAGGGTAGATACATGTTGAAACATTCATTTTCCGCCTTGCCACTTTTTTTCACCGGCAAGGACCGGGAACGGCAACCAGTTCTCCGGCGGCGGCAACGGGCAAGTGGCAAAGGACGTAAATGCGCAGGGCGGGTTGTAGGCGCGATTGAAATCAAGGCTGATTTTGCCGTGGCCTCCGGCTTGCGCAGTTGCACCCGTTGTTGCAGCAGGCACCTTGAGAAAACGCCCGGCACCATAGGTTTCCTTGCCACTGCTACGGTCACGGAAAACAAAGAAAACCTCGTTGTCACCCACCGCCATCGGCAGCAGCGCAACCGTTTCACCCGCCACTGAAAACACAGCCTTGTATGCGACGTCGACCGTTTTCAGGTCGCCCGACACATTCGGCACTTCCATGCGCAGCGGCGGCGAAATGGATTGCCATTCGGCCTCGATTTGCCACGCCGGCTCAAACGGAAAATAGTCCAGCCCTTTAAAAGGTTGGCTCGCCGCCCAGTTACGGTCGCGCACACGCACGGCCAGCCGATTGTCACGGTCAACCACAAAAAATGACAGATTTTCACAGTCGACCGTAGTCGGCTTGCCGAGATGGTCCGTCTCAAGCTCGACACGCATCGCCCCGACCGGCTGCCAGAAAATCCGGCCGCCTTCCCAGCGCAGATCGCCAAGATGCGCCGGGCCGGACGGCAAATTCACCGCAGCATCGGTGGCGCTGCCCACTGAGTTCACCCCCGGTTCCAGCCAGAACAGGCCAATCAGCCCGAGCCAGCTATCGGGGGCAGAAAGCTCGTCTAGACGGGCTTTCTGCCAGGCTGCGAAGTCCTTATTTGGCAAAGCGCATGATCCCGCCGGTTTCCGGTGGGCAGCTGACACGGATCGTGTCCTTGGCGGCAAACTTGCCTTCCAGAATGGCCTTGGCCAGCGGATTTTCGATTTGCTGCTGGATCGCACGCTTCAAAGGACGCGCCCCAAATGCCGGATCGAAGCCGGCCATCGCCAGTTCCTTCAGCGCACTGTCTTCCACCACCAGCCCCATTTCCAGCAAAGCCAGACGCTTTTCGAGATAACCCAGCTGAATTTTGGCGATACCAGCAATATTCTTTTCATCGAGGCTGTGGAAAACCACCATCTCGTCGATCCGGTTAACAAACTCCGGCCTGAAGTAGGTTTTCACCTCGGCCATCACCGCCATCTTGATCACGGCATAATCGTCGCCGGCCATTTGCTGGATCATCTGGCTACCGAGATTGGAGGTCATCACAATCACCGTATTTTTGAAGTCGACCGTACGCCCCTGACCATCGGTCATCCGGCCATCGTCCAGCACCTGCAGCAGCACGTTGAAAACATCCGGGTGCGCCTTCTCGACTTCATCGAGCAGGATCACGCTATACGGTTTGCGCCGCACCGCCTCGGTCAGATAACCGCCCTCTTCATAACCAACGTATCCCGGCGGCGCGCCAATCAGGCGGGCGACCGAATGCTTCTCCATGAACTCGCTCATGTCGATGCGGATCAGGTGATCCTCGCTATCGAACATGAACTCGGCCAGCGCCTTGCACAGCTCGGTCTTGCCGACGCCGGTCGGGCCAAGGAACAGGAAGGAACCATACGGCCGGTTCGGATCGGACAAGCCGGCCCGCGAGCGGCGGATGGCATCGGCAACCAGACGCAAGGCTTCATCCTGCCCGACCACGCGCTTGTGCAGACGATCTTCCATCTTCAGCAACTTCTCGCGCTCGCCCTGCATCATCTTGCTGACAGGAATGCCGGTGGCGCGGGAAACCACCTCGGCGATTTCTTCAGCGCCAACATGCGTACGCAGCAACTTGTTCTTCTGGCCAGCCCCTTCGCCCGCTTTCTCAGCCGCCTTCAACTTTTCATCAAGTTGCGGCAACTTGCCGTATTGCAGTTCAGCCACTTGCTCCAGCTTGCCTTCACGCTGCAGACGGGTGATCTCGGCCTTGACCCGGTCAATTTCTTCCTTGATTTGCGCCGAGCCAAGCACAGCCGACTTCTCCGATTTCCAGACTTCTTCAAGATCGGAATATTCCTTGGTCAGCTTGGCAATTTCTTCCTCGATCAAGCCGAAGCGCTTGCGCGAAGCTTCATCTTTTTCCTTTTTGACGGCTTCGCGCTCGATCTTGAGCTGGATGATCCGGCGGTCGAGCTTGTCCATCACTTCCGGCTTGGAGTCGATTTCCATCTTGATCCGCGCCGCCGCCTCGTCGATCAGGTCAATCGCCTTGTCCGGCAGAAAACGGTCGGTGATATAGCGGTGCGACAACTCGGCCGCAGCAACGAGGGCCGGGTCGGTGATATCAACGCCGTGGTGCAGCTCGTACTTCTCCCGCAAGCCGCGCAGGATGGCAATCGTCGATTCAACGCTCGGCTCCTCGACCAGCACCTTCTGGAAGCGGCGCTCCAGCGCGGCATCCTTCTCGATGTATTTGCGGTATTCGTCGAGCGTCGTCGCGCCGATGCAATGCAATTCGCCCCGCGCCAGCGCCGGCTTCAGCATGTTGCCGGCATCAATTGCACCTTCCGCCTTGCCGGCACCAACCATGGTGTGCAGCTCGTCGATGAAGAGAATGATCTTGCCCTCTTCCTGCGAGACTTCCTTGAGCACAGCTTTCAGGCGCTCCTCGAACTCGCCGCGATATTTGGCACCGGCCAGCAGCCCGGCCATATCGAGGACCAGCACCTTTTTGCCCTTGAGCGTATCCGGCACTTCATCATTGACAATGCGCTGGGCCAAGCCTTCGACAATTGCCGTCTTGCCGACGCCGGGCTCGCCGATCAGCACCGGATTGTTCTTGGTGCGGCGCTGCAGAATCTGCATGGCGCGGCGGATTTCATCGTCGCGGCCGATCACCGGATCAAGCTTGCCCTGGGCGGCGCGTTCGGTCAGGTCGATACAGTATTTCTTCAAGGCTTCGCGCTGGCCTTCGGCATCCTGCGAATCGACGCCCTGCCCACCACGGACTGCCATGATCGCAGTCTCCAAAGAGCGGCGGCTCAGGCCGTGTTGCTTGGCGATACGGGCGGTTTCATTCTTGTCTTCACACAACGCGAGCAGGAACATTTCGCTGGCTATGAACTGATCGCCGCGCTTCTGGGCTTCCTTGTCAGTCAGATTGAACAGGTTGCCGAGATCACGGCCCACCGACACGTCGCCACCGTGACCGGAGACTTGCGGCAGGCGCGTGATGGCCGCCTCCAGATCCTTGCGCAGGCCCGGCACATTGACGCCGGCACGGGCGAGCAGCGAACTTGTCCCACCCTCATCCTGATTGATCAGGGCGAGCAGCAAATGCTGCGGTTCGATGAACTGCTGGTCGCTGCCAATGGCCAGACTTTGGGCATCGGATAAAGCTTCCTGGAACTTGGTGGTGAATTTATCGAGTCGCATGTTCAATCTCCGGAGATGAATATTTTGATACCAAGCAGATAAGGATCATCTGATGGATTTCAACCACCCTGGCCAACAATCAATCCGCGGCTCAGTTCAGTCCAAAACACCAAGTTCACCTTGATGCGTAGTCGCAGTGTGACTACAATACCGACCCCCACCTCGGTTTCAAGGAGAGCTGACCATGAGCACTGCCGACACTTACGTCCGCGCGCGCATCGATACGAATACCAAGGAACGTGCCACGGAAGCGCTGGCAGCCATGGGCTTGTCGATCTCGGACGCCATCCGCCTGCTAATGCTGCGCGTCGCCGACGAACGCCGCCTGCCCTTCGAGATCAAAGTACCGAGTGTGATTGCCGACGAGGAAAATAAGGGCATTTTGACGGTTGACCGTAGCAATGCGCCGGCGACGGACTTGAATGCTGGTCATTGATCGTTCATTGGCCTATAGGCACAGATTGAGAATCAAGGAGTAAGCGTGCAAAACCATTACGCCATATTGGGCGTCTCGCCCGGTGCGACACCGGAGGTCATCAAGACCTCCTACCGCAGAAAGGCGAACCAGTATCACCCGGACAAAAACCCGTCACTTGACGCCGCTAGCCGCTTCCGTGAAATACAGGAAGCCTACGAGGTTTTGTCCGACGAAACCCGCCGCAAGGCTTATGACGACAACCGTCGTCGCAGCCTGATTGATGACCCACAAACTGTTGCCCAGGACATCTGGAAAACTTACCTCTCGGATGTTATTACCCAATGAAAAAATCCCGCTTTTTTGCCGAACTCTCCCACACCTACGCCAGCGAAATTGATGATCTGCTGAGCGACTCCGAAGGCAAAACCGTCCTGCAATCCCGCCTCAAGGAAAAGCGCGACGCCATCCACGCCATCCTGCCGATGATCGAATTCGCCCCGGAAATGGTTGCGGTCGCCTTCTACGAAGCCTTCCAGTTCAAGGATTCGGCACTCATGCTGCGCGCCGTAACCAACGAACCGGGCCAGCCAAGTTTCCCGGCCTGGAATGTCGTCAAAGGATCGCTAGGCATTGCCGAGTGGGCCAAGCCGCTGATCGCTGCCGCCCTGCGCGAAGAAGGCGGCGATGCCTTCCTGGTCACCACCGTCGGGCTTGAATTCCTGCGCCTCAAGGATGGCGGCGACTTGCCGGCGGCCAGCTCGGATGATGACGAGGAATCGAAAAACCGTGGCTCGGATGACGACGAAGAAGATGACGAACGCGACCTTTCAGAAGCGGGTGCCGACTGGATGTCAAAACAGGGTTTCGATTCTGTCGACCATTGATCAACTGCCAATTTAATTTGTTGGGTCATTCCCGCCAAAGCGGGAATCCATAAGCATTAGAAGGAAGCCGCATGACACACCCCGTTGTACAACAAACGATCAAACTCATTCTCGCTGGCGATGTGGCGGGTGCCGAACACGCGCTGGTCGCCATTGCTGATGAAGAAGGTGATGACGCGCTGGTTGCCATCCTTGATGAAATCCCCCCCAAAGACCTGCTGGCGATGATGCGCGAGTTCGATTCATCACGGGAATCGGTCATCAACATGGTGGTTTCGCCCGAGCAATTCGCTCGCGCCGTGATCCTTGAGCAGAAGTACCGCGACCGCACGCATGAAGCCCTGCGCGGCATGATCAATGCCGTGGTTCACGCCAATGGCGACATGGCGGGTGAATACCTGGAAGCGATTGGCGAAATCGATGGCGGTTACGACACCTTCGCCAATTACTTCGCCGAGCGTTTCGAGGAAGTGCTGCACTTTGGCATGACCGGCGAATTCAGCGAACAGATGCCGGAATCCTCGATGGAGAACAAATCCATCACCTGGCTGGCCGAAAAAGTCGAAGAAATCGACGAAGCGCTGAATCTGGGTGACTCCATCTCCGATACGCAGCCGCGCATCACCCGCGCCGAAGCCTCCGACGGCGACTGGATGGAAACCGCCTGGGTCTTGCGCCACGAGCATCCGGACATCTTCGAGCAAGTGATCATTTTGCTGCGCGACCGCATGCAACGCTTTGCCGAACAGGCTGCAGCAGCGATCCAGAATCCGGTTGCTGAAAGCAGCGAACCGGGTGAAGTTGAAGAATCCGCGATCTGACCGAGGGAATTCATGGCTCACGCTTCCAGCGCTATCGCCACGGTCGATGGCCGTCCATTCTTTGAGAAGGCACTCCGCTTCGGCGTGAAGCAGAGCATTCTCTCGCCCAGCCGGCTCGACAGCATTCTGGCTGACGGCCCGAAGGGCATTGTGCAGATCGCCAACCATTTCGGCACGGCGCATTTGCGCACCGATCTCGAAAATGCGCGTGAGCGCATGGTCAATCTGGTCAGCCTGTACCTCGAAGAGAGTACGGGCAGCGACCTGCAAATGGCCGCCCTCGCCTTGCGCGACAAGTCGTTCCTGTCGCTCTCCAAAGGTGGCTCGGACCTGCTGAAAATGCTGCACGCCATGCCGGACAGTACGCTGATCGGCGGCTATAGCGCCCTGCCGGAAGATCAGAAGAACTTCCTCAACGACAAAACCTTCGCCTCGCCGTTGTCGATCAAACAATACCGCGATGAACAGGCACTGCGGGCTGCCTGCCAGCGCCAGATCGGGCTGGCCTGCTGGCTCGGCAAGAAACTGGGGTTGACCAAGGACGATCTGGATTCAGTCGTCGCCGACACCGTGATTCGCAGCGCCTTGCTGGTCCTTTTCGTCAAGGAGGCGGCACTGGAGATTCCGGGGCGAACCGGTCTGGCCAAGCTTTTGCAAGCCGCCCGGAAAAAAACGGCAAAACTCGATGAAGCCCGCTTGAATGCCTTCCTCGCCAATGGGCCGGAAGACTTCCAGATGGCGACACGCAATGCGATGACCCACTTCGTCAGCGAAGTGATCCCGGCACTTCGCGCCAACGACAAAAGTGCCGATGCGCTGCTGCATGGCGAAGCGGCTGGCGATTACTTCGTCAATGAAAGCGTCAGCGAGGCGATTGGGGAATACGACCAACTCGTTGCCAAGGAATGGCACCGCGTCACCAAGGGCGATGGCGATGATTCCAACGTCGTTGCCACAGTCTTTCTGCTGGTGGCTACCGGCTTTCCCCCCAAGGCCAGCTTGCTGCAACGGGAAGCCAAGGAAATCATCCAGTCATTCAGGACATCCGGTTTCAAGTCATCGGCCGTGATCGACTTTATTGAAGCGCAGGCACCCCATGAAATGCGCGATGACCTGAAGGATCTCTGGCTGGAAGATTTGCGGCCGGAAGCCGAAACCCATCTCGCCGACCTCGACCCGGAAATGCCCGACAGCCACATGGAACGCGCCTTGCGCTACATCCAGAAAACCTGCCAGACCTCCTGGAAGGGTCGCGGCCGGAGTTAATTACTGGCAGGCAAGGGGTGCGCTGAAAACTCGCATTCTCGCCCGGTTTTGGGGCAGATTTCTGCACCATTCCCGCGCCTCCAGCCCTTCGTCTGCACCATTTCCGCGCATCCTGAAATATTGCTGAAAAGCCCGTTAATACAAGGTTTTCCGCCCACTATAATGAGGCTGATTTCCCGAAAATTCGGGTAAAAATGAAGTCGACCGCAGGTGTTTCAATTCTCCTTCGGCTTCACTTGACGAGAAAGTCGCGGCGAGCTGGCGCAGCGATTTTTCGCTTTTTCATGCCTACCAGTCGGGAGCAAATGATGCAGCAGTTCACACCCCAAGGTCAGCAGTTCATTCAGGATTTGGCGCAGCGCTATCACGTCAGCAGCGATGCCGTGGTCAACATGGTTTATGCGGTGATGAATGGCAACGGCACGATGGCGCAATTCAGCCATCCCGATCTCGGTGGTTCCGGCCAATGGATGATGGGCGGCATGACCATGGTCGGCGACATGTTCAATTACGGCTTGAAATCCAAGGTTGACGGTTTGTGCGTGGAGATTTCAAACCAGCTGATGAACCAGCCCGGCAGTTTTCAGCCGGTTGCCAGTCAGTCGCAGTATCAATCGTCGAACAATGCACCGAGTGGCAGCCTGTTCGTCTCGGCAGCGGCCTCCGGCCAGTGGTGGCCGAGCGATCTCGGGTCACCCTCCTCGTCAGGCGGACAAAATAATGTGCGTTATGCAGTCTTCCCCGCAACGCGCCGGCTGGCCGTCGAATTAAATGGCCAGACGACGATTTACGACACGCTTGATCATTCAATCGGCGGCGTGTCGCAGCAACAGGGTGGCAATGATTCGATGACCTTCAACAGTCAGTATGGCGTGGTCAACGTCAGCAGCCTGCCGATCATTAGCCTCAACGGTTTCGCCCCGCAGAAGCCGGCCGCACAATTCCAGCCGCCGCAATTTACCGAAGTGCTGGCCGAAGTCCCTTCCTTCGCCCCGCCCGCCGCCTTTGATGGCGATGTATTTGCCAAAATTGAGCGTCTGGCCGATCTCTTCCAAAAAGGGGTGTTGACCGAGCGCGAATTCACGACCAAAAAAGCGGAATTGCTCAGCCAGGTTTGAGGGCAAAAACTCAGCCGTAATGGGTGGGCCTGCCGCGGTATTCGCCTTCATTGATGAGGGCGAATGCCTTTTTGCTGCCCTCAGCAGGCAGCGTTCATTGCCGCCGCTTGAGCAACAAGCCGCTTTCCAGATGCGGCGTGTAGGGAAACTGGTCGAACAGCGCAGTCGCCGCAATCTCATGCGTTGCCTGCAGCGCAACGACATTTTCGAGCAGGGTTTGCGGGTTGCATGAGATGTAGATGATGTTCTCGAAGCGGCTGGCAAATTCCAGGGTTTGGGCATCCAGCCCACTGCGGGGTGGATCGACGAACAGCGTCGAAAAATGATACTGATCGAGATCGACTTCCAGTAACTGAGTGAACTTCTTGGTCTTATCGATCGCCGCGCTGATCTCTTCGCTGGACAAGCGGACCACGGCCACATTCTCGGCACCATTAGCCGTCAGGTTGTACTCTGCAGCCTTGACGGAAGACTTGGCGACTTCAGTAGCCAGCACGCGCTCAAAATACGGCGCCAGCGCCACCGTGAAATTGCCATTGCCGCAGTACAGTTCGAGTAAGTCGCCGCCCAGTCCGCTGGCTTGCCGGCAAGCCCAGGCCAGCATTTGCCGATTCACTCCACCGTTGGGCTGAGTAAAGCTGCCCTCGATCTGTTGATAGCGCAAAGTGCGGCCATTCAGCTCAAACTCTTCCAGCAACCAGTCGCGCTCGACTACCAGTTTCCGCCCCCGGCTACGGCCGATGAGCTGCACGTTAAGCTCGGTAGCCAGGCGCTGCGCCGCCGCCTCCCAACGCGGGCCGATCGGCTGGCGGTAAATCAGGGTCACCATTAGTTCGCCGCTCAGCGTAGCGAGAAAGTCCACTTGAAACAGCCGATCCTTCAACGTATTGCTGGCCTGCAACTGCTCGCGTAACCGCGGCATGATGGCGTAAATGGCTTCAACCGCGACCGGAAACGCCTCGATAACCACCGGCAACTTCGGATTGTCCGCCCCGAACATGGCGTAATCGACGCGATTGTCTTCATGCACGATGTGAAACTCGGCACGCAAACGGTAGTGCAAAGCTTCCGAACTGATGATTTCAGGTTCGGGAATACCCAGCGGCGTAAACGCTTGCTTGAATAGGGCAACTTTTTCAGCCAGTTGGGTGGCGTATTCGGCGGGGATGATGTTCTGTAGCGGCATAAGAGGGTTGGCCGTGTTTGGCTCAAGGAAACCAGATCGGCGGGGAAAAGGAGAAAAATGGAACCGTTTGCGCAGTTCGACCGAGGGCGGAATATACACGGGACGAACCGAATGTTGAGTGCTGATTGCGAGGTTTTTGCTGGTCTTTACGGGTTTTGGCGGGTTTGAGAAAGCGCTGAAATTTCACGACGTTTGCGCGAGATGTGCCAGTGAAAAACAGCAGCCGCTGTATCCCCGAGACAGCTAACGGCTCAGGGCATACATCCAGCGCACTTGCCGATCCGGATATTTATCCCAGCGCCTTGATGAATTGTTCACGCGCCTTCGCCAATGCATCGTGATGCACTTCATTGACCCATCCGCGACAGCTGGCATAAAAGACATCAAAAGCCGCCAGCACCTGCGCCGAGTCGGACGAGGCAGTGCGCTTGCCTTCAGCAGCCACCATTTCCGGCGACCTCAGCATGGCATGGCGCGGGATAATACGCTGCTTGCCCTGTTCCGAAGATGCGGTCAACGGACCGGTTTTTACGTAAATCGCCCCCTCGTATTCAAAACGGGCGCCAATCGGAAAGTCCTGCAATCGCATGTTCAATCATCCGTTCAAAAATGGAAACTACCGATAAACTTGGCTCTGCCAAGCCGTGCTTTCAAGTTGGCAAGCGCTGATCAAGCCACAATTCCCCACGCTGAGGCAAGACCAAAACGACTGATCAACCGGAAGGAGATATTCTTTTGAGCCACCGAGACGCAAAATTCGCTTGTTTTTCGGGTTGACCGCAGGGCCAGCCGTTGCTTCGATGGTCGCAGCTATCCACAAGCAGAACGCGAAAATGGAATAAACGTCAAATAAATGATTGCATCGACTAAAAGGGATATTTCTTGATCAGCGATTTACTGAGCGGCGCCGGTGGGAGCGAAACCTGGAGCGAGCGTCTCGGCCCAGGCGCCATCGTTCTGCGTGGCTTTGCCACAGCGCAGGCTGCAAACATCGTTGCAGAAATTCAGCAGATCATCGCCCAAGCCCCGTTTCGCCACATGGAAACGCCCGGCGGTTTTCGCATGTCGGTGGCCATGAGTAATTGTGGCGAGTTGGGCTGGGTGACCGACAAGGCCGGTTACCGCTATCAGGCGGTCGATCCCGATAGCGCCCGCCCCTGGCCGAGCCTGCCGACGCTGTTTCGGCAACTCGCCACAGAGGCCGCCGCACAGGCCGGCTTTGCGAACTTTATGCCGGATGCCTGCCTGATCAATCGCTACGAACCCGGCGCCCGCATGTCGCTGCATCAGGACAAGGATGAGCGTGACCTGACGCAGCCCATCGTTTCCATCTCGCTCGGCTTACCCGCGCAATTCCAGTTTGGTGGCTTGAAGCGCAGCGATCCGGTAAGCCGCGTTACCTTGACGCATGGCGATGTCGTTGTCTGGGGCGGCGCCGACCGCCTGCGCTATCACGGCGTACTGGCGCTCAAGACCGGCGATCACCCGCTACTCGGCGCCTGTCGTCTCAATCTGACTTTTCGCAAGGCGGTCTGAAGACTGCGCTCCAGACGAAGCAGCGCAATCAGCTCGGCAGCGCGAAACCTTTCAGCTTGCGATACATATCCACCGCATAGGAATCAGTCATTCCGGCGACAAAATCGGCCACTTGCAGCAATCGGATATAGGGGTCGGGATTCGGTTCGCCGCCATGCCCCTGAAACTGAGCCGGCAGCAATTTGAGCAACATGCGCTCTCGGGTCGTAAACCGGGCATGCCCGGCACTGGCCTCGACGGCATTGGTAAATAAACCCAGCAACGCCCCCAGCACCTCAAAACCCGCGGTTTCAATTTCCAGCGCCGGGCGAGCGTTGTAAATAGTTTCCTTGGCCAGTTTCTGCACCGCCTGCAAGGGGTGCGCGATCGGTGACTGGTTGAGCAATTCGTCGTCAAACTCACCCTTGAGAATGGCGTCCTCGTTTTCCAGAAAAACGGCAGCAGCACTTTCCAGCAGACAGCCAATGGCCTTGGCGCGCAGATATTCAAGGCGCTCTTTCGGATCATGCAAACGCTCCAGTCGGCGACCGCTCACTGTGTTGCCAGCCAGATCGGCAAGCAGGCATTCGGCATCGCGATAGGGTACGAAACCCAGCTTGGCTGCATCTTCGAGATCGACGATCAGGTAGCAGGTATCGTCGGCAACCTCGACCAGAAAGGCCAATGGATGACGGCGCCAGGCGGTACCTGGAATTCGCTCGACCAGGCCGGTTGACCGCGCCACTTGCTGAAACGCCTCGGCATCCTGCTGAAAAAACCCGAACTTCTTGCCGCTCTTGCCATCCAGCTCGGCATCCAACTGCGACGGCCGTGGATATTTGGTAAAAGTTGCCAGCACCGCGCTGGTTAGTTGCAAGCCGGGATTGGCCGGATTTTGCAGGCGGGTAACGATGCGAAAGCCTTGGGCATTGCCTTCGTAACGCTCAAAATCGGCTCGCTGGGCGGACGTAAACGCATGGCGATCCAGCACCCCGGAAGTACAGAACCACTCACGGATAGCGTCCTCACCAGCATGACCGAAGGGCGGATTCCCAATATCGTGGGCCAGACAGGCCGCGGCGACAATGGCGCCGAAATCACCGGATTCAACATGCTGCAAACCGTGCCGGGCAATAATTTCGCGCCCAACCACGGCGCCCAGCGAACGCCCGACGCAACTGGCTTCGAGGCTGTGCGTCAGACGCGTCCGTACGTAGTCACTCTTCGATAGCGGAAAAACCTGCGTCTTGTCCTTCATCCGCCGGAACGCGGAGGTAAAGACAATGCGATCGTAATCCTGCTGAAAAGCTGTACGCTCTGGCGTACCCGGCACTTTGCCGGCTCCTGGACGCTCGGCGGAAAGAAGTTTTTCCCAGATTTTTCTTTGGCTCATGCGCCGCAGTTTACCCGAGCTTTACGCTGTTTTTACGCCGTCTCAAGGCTTGCCCGCACGTGATCGGGAATCGGCGCCGATTTGCCGGTTTGCGTATCCATCCAGACCACCTTGGCGGCACCTTCGGCGTAAAGTGTTTCGTCACCTTCAATTCGCATTTCGACGTAAGTCTGCACGCTGGAACGCCCAGGTTGACCGGCGAATGTCTTCACCTCAACCATCCCCGGATAATTTAACGGAATCAGGAAGGTGCAACTGGCATTGATGATGACCGGACCCAGCCCGCCCGGACGAACCTCGATCTTCTGCTCCTCCAGCCATTCGACCCGCGCCTGCTCCATATAGCGAAAGTACACGGTATTGTTCACGTGCCCGTAGGCGTCCATATCGCCCCAGCGAACAGGCATCCTGGTGACGTGAATGAGCTTCTTTTTATGTTCCATATCGGTGATGTTCCTGAGGGGTTGATCAATGCATTTCCATACTGTACCGTATTGAAAATAACGTCACAATAAAACCAGGAGACAACATGGAACGCGAAGCCATGGAATTCGACGTCGTCATCATTGGCGGCGGTCCGGCCGGGCTGGCCTCGGCCATCCGGCTGAAACAAATTGCTGCAGAAAAAGGAACAGAACTTGCGGTTTGCCTGATCGAGAAAGGGGCAGAAATCGGCGCCCATATTCTCTCGGGTGCAGTCATGGACCCACGCGCCTTGACCGAACTGCTACCCAACTGGAAGGAAGACGGCGCACCGCTTAACGCGCCAGTCTCTGAAGATCGTTTCTTCATCTTTTCCGAAACCGGCGCCACCAAAATTCCGAACAGCGTACTGCCCAGTTGCTTTCATAACGAGGGCAACTACGTCATTTCGCTCGGCAATGTCTGCCGCTGGCTGGGCGAACAAGCCGAAGCGCTGGGTGTTGAAATCTACCCCGGCTTTGCCGGTGCTGAAATACTGTTTGATGAAAATGGCGCGGTCAAAGGCGTTGCCACCGGCGATATGGGCCGCTTGCACGACGGCTCGGAAGGGCCGAATTTCCAGGTCGGCATGGAACTGCTCGGCAAATACACCTTCTTTGCCGAAGGCTGCCGCGGCCATCTCGGCAAGCAACTCGAAGCGCAGTTCAATTTGCGCGACGGCGTCGATCCGCAAACCTACGGCATCGGCCTCAAGGAGCTCTGGGAAATCACCCCGGAAAACCACCAGCTCGGTCTGGTCGTCCACAGCGGCGGCTGGCCGATGGATTCGGACACCTATGGCGGCGGCTTTCTCTACCATCTGGAAAACAATCAGGTCGCGGTCGGTTTCGTCGTCGGCCTCGGCTACAGCAATCCGCATCTGTCACCGTTTGAAGAATTCCAGCGTTTCAAGACGCATCCGGAAATCCGCAAATTCCTTGAAGGCGGCAAACGCATTGCCTACGGCGCCCGGGCACTGACCGCAGGCGGCCTGCAATCGCTGCCCAGGCTGACTTTCCCCGGTGGCGTACTGGTCGGCGACGATGCCGGCTTCCTCAATGCGGCGCGCATCAAGGGCTCGCACTGCGCCATCAAGTCCGGCATGCTGGCCGCAGAGGCGTGTTTCGACGCCCTCGCTGGCGAACGCCAGCGCGATGAACTGACGGCCTACCCGGCAGCCTTCAAGCAAAGCTGGCTTTACGAAGAACTGCACCAGGCACGCAATTTCAAACCGTGGATGAGCAAGGGCTTGAAATACGGCTCAATCATGTTCGGGATCGATCAGTTGATCTTTGGCGGCAAAGCCCCGTGGACCCTGCACAACACTACGCCAGACCACGCCAAACTGAAGCTGGCCAGCGAATGTCCGCTGATCGCCTATCCCAAACCAGATGGCGTGTTGAGTTTTGACCGACTTTCCTCGGTCTTTCTCTCCAGCACCAATCATGAGGAAGATCAGCCTTGCCACCTGCAATTGAAGGATGCGGCGACACCGATCACGATCAATCTGGCGAAATATGATGCCCCGGAACAGCGCTTTTGCCCGGCTGGCGTTTATGAAATTCTGCGTGACGAAAGCGGCAACAACCCGCGTTTGCAGATCAATGCCCAGAATTGCGTCCATTGCAAAACCTGCGACATCAAGGACCCAACGCAAAATATCAACTGGGTCGTGCCGCAAGGTGGTGAAGGCCCAACCTATCCCAACATGTGATGCTTTATAATTCGCCGGCTAAACCCCTTAGGGAGAACATCAAATGGGCTTTCTCGCCGACAAAAAAATTCTGATCACCGGTCTGCTATCCAAGCACTCCATTGCCTATGGCATCGCCAAGGCCTGCCATCGCGAAGGCGCACAACTCGCCTTCTCGTACCAGAACGAGCGCTTCATCGACCGCATCAACAAATTTTCCAAAGAATTCGACAGCACGCTGGTTTTCCCGCTTGACGTCGGCAACGACGAACAGATCACTGATTTATTCGTTGAACTCGGCAAGCATTGGGATGGTCTGGACGGCCTGGTGCACTCCATCGCCTACGCTCCAACCGAATCCATTGAAGGCGACTTCCTCGACGGCATTTCGCGCGACTCCTTCCGCATCGCCCACGAAATTTCGTCGTACAGCTACCCGGCGCTGGTCAAGGCCGCTCGCCCGATGATGCAGGGCCGCAAGAGCGCTGCGCTCGCCCTCTCCTACCTCGGCGCCGAGCGCACCATGCCGAACTACAACACCATGGGTCTGGCCAAGGCCAGCCTGGAAGCGGCGACCCGCTACCTGGCTTTCTGCCTTGGCCCTGAAGGTATCCGTGCCAACGCCATTTCAGCCGGTCCGATCAAGACGCTGGCTGCTTCCGGCATCGGCAATTTCGGCAAGCTGCTCGCCTACAACTCGCACAATGCACCGCTGCGTCGTAACGTGACGATTGATGAAGTCGGCAATGCTGCCGCCTTCATGCTCTCCGATCTGGCGAGCGGCATCACCGGCGAGATCATGTACGTCGATGGCGGCATGAATACCGTTGCTTTGGGTAACGCCGAGCCGCTGCCCGCCTAAACAGGTTGCCGCACCCCCCTGGGTGCTGCACCGGGCACCTGCGTCGCAAAAGCAAGTCCCCGGCGGGACGAGGCGCGGTCAACCGGAAAAAAATGAAAAAACGCCGACTACTTTTAAAGTAGTCGGCGTTTTTATTGAGCGCTTGATCAGTACTGATTGGCCCAAAAAGCGGGTTATTGCAGCCCGCCAGAAACACGATCAGTCACAAAAACCTGATCAGGCAAGTGCAGCAAGCGCTGCGGCGTAATCCGGTTCGTCCTTGATTTCACCCACCAATTCGCTGTGCAGCACACGATCATTCTCGTCCAGCACCACCACCAAGCCGAGAGGAAGTCAGCGCCACGCATGGTGGACAGCGTGTATCATTGGCCAAACCTTCAGCGCCGCAGAAACGACTTTGAGCAAACGGCAAGTCGGCCGAAATGCACAATACTGCAGTGTTGGCGACATCGTTGGCCGACTGGTTGAACTTGCGCACGGAAGTGGCGCAGGTTGGCGTATCGATGCTCGGGAAGATATTGAGAATCTTGCGCTTGCCGACCAAGCTGGCAAGTGTCACATCGGAAAGATCCTTACCGACCAGCGAGAAGGCCGGGGCCTGATCGCCTTTCACCGGGAATGGACCTGCGACTTCAACCGGATTGCCGCCGAGCGTAACTGTATTCGACATTATTTCTCCCTTTTCATGCGTTAACGAAATTACTTCAAGCTCTTCAGACCAATGTGCAATCAAGGAATTCAATCATTTTTGCCTTGATTGAGAAGGCCAGGCAAAAACTGGCCGAAAAAAACGGGCCATCAGGCCCGTTTTCGCTGCGTCGACGTTCAATTACTTTTCTTTGGTTTCCAATGCGCTTTGGTTAATTTCAACCTTGTATCGGGCACGTAGCGAATCCAGATAAAGTCGCATTTCTTCCTGCGCGCTCAGGTTCCCCAACTGCGTCAACATGGCCTGCTTGCGGGCGTCGTCCAGTTTCTCGCCGGCATCGACCTTGGTCAATTTGAACAAGGCATAACCAGTGCCGGGAAGTTCGATACCTGCATAAGAAGGCAGTTTGGCAGTATCCATTTTGAACACGGCGGGTGCGGCGACGGGCGGAATCAGACGAGCATCCATGCGGGAAACCGGCTTGGCGGCTCCCCAGGTCAGCTTGTCTTCACCTTTTTCAAGGCTTCAAGTTTAGCTTCGCCCTCTTTTGCGCCAGCGCCTGGGCTTCCTGGCGCTTGAGCAAGTTTTCAATGTTGTCTTTGAGACTTTCCAAAGGCTGCAGCGAAGCTGGCTTGTATTCAACGATACGGGCAGCAACCAGCGTATTTGCGGCAATTTCAACCGCTTCGGTATTTCGCTTGTTTTTGATCGAATCCTCGGTAAACAATGCTGCCAGCACCTTTTCGTTAGCCAGCGGGCCATTGGCCGGTTTGGCCTGACGGCCCAGCCAGTCGGATTGCTTGATGCTCAGGTTGAACTTCTCGGCCACCGGCTTGAGACTGTCCGATTGCTCATAAACCAGGTTACTGAACGCTTCGGCCGCTTCGGCAAACTTGCGGGAACTGGCGGTCTTCTTCAACTCAGCTTCAATTTCGCCCTTGACGTCAGCCAGCGGCTTTTCCTTGGCGGCATGGATACCGGTCAACTTGATAATGTGAAAGCCGAAATCCGATTCAACAATGCCGGAAATTTCGCCTTCCTTCAGTTTGAAGGTTGCCTCTTCAAAGGCTTGACCATCATGCCACTGCCGAAAAAAGCCCAGATCACCGCCCTTTTCAGCCGAGCCCGGATCGTCGGAATTCTTTTTGGCCAGATTGGCAAAGCCTGCCGGGTTCTTCTGAACCTCCTTGAAGACTTCCTCAGCCTTGGCTTTGGCCTTGTCCTTACCCAGTTTTTCCGAAGCAATCAGGATATGGCTGGCGCGACGCTCTTCCGGCTGCTGAAATTTATCCTTGTGCCCTTCGTACCAGGCTTTGACTTCAGCTTCGCTCACAGTCAGTTGCGCGCCAATGGTTTCCATCGACAGCACGACATATTCAGCTTTGGCTTGTTCCGGCAATTCAAACTGTTTGGCGTTTTCATCGTAAAACTTTCGCCGCACCGTCTGCCAACTTGACCTTGCCGAGGAAGTCATCAATGGGCAGGCGGTACTCCATCACTTCGCGCTTCTCGGTCTGAATGGCCAGGACGTGGTCAATCACCGTCCGCGGTGTTACACCGGATTGTCCAATCGCACCGGCAAGCTGCTGCAGCGTCAGATCCTGCCGCAATTGGGCTTCAAATCCGGCCGGAGTCATTCCTTGACCACGTAGCGCAGCCTCGTAGCGTTCGGCAGAAAATTTTGCCATCGACATTAAAGGCATCGATCGAACCAATGGTCCGGCGAATCACGTCGTCGCTGGCAAACATTTTCTTCTTGCCGGCTTCAAGCATCAGCAAACGCTGGTCGACCAGATCATCCAGAATGGCCTGGCGGGCTTCCGGGCTATCCAGCAGTTTGGGGTCAAGTTCGCCCTTCATTTGAGCGCGCAGACGTTCTTGCTGATCGCGCATTGCCTGCTGGAACTGTTGCTGAGTAATCTTAATATCGCCGATTTTGGCGATATCGTCACCCGTTCCCGTGCTGCGAACATAGGAATCAAGACCGAAAAAAGCAAAGGGCAGGATGATCAGGCGAGGAAAATCTGGACGATTTTCTTGTTGTTGCGGACTGCGTCGAACATGAGGAGAGAGAAAATCCTTCAAATGCGTTCAAAAAAGGCAAGACGCCAAGGCCTGCCCAGAAAGGATGAATACCGTAGTTTTCCCTGGGCTCATTTGATGCCGTCAGGCTGGGAGATGAGCGCCCAGACGCCGAACCGCATCCTCTGATTTCCGCTGTATGCGGGTTGCCGCAGTTAAGACGCAGGCAGTTGCGATACATGCCGCTGGCGGAAAACAACTCACCCGGCACATACGCCAGATTTTCAGCGATCGCCTGCTCGTAAAGTTGCGTTGTATCGAGTTCCTCCGGGCAATTCAACCCACAGCACGTAACCGCCCTGGGGCTGGGAAAACCGCGTTACCGCCGGAAAATAGCGGCTCACCGCCGCCTGCATGCCATCAACCTGACGCTCATAACAACGCCGCAGGCTGCGCAGATGCCGCTCTTGGCGCTTGATTCAAGGTACTCGGCCAGCACGTTCTGGGTAATCGGATTGGTCGCACCGCTGGTGATCGTTTTCTGCAAGGCAATGGCGGCGCGGTAACGGCCGGCTGCGACAAAACCAATGCGCAGTGCGGGGGTCAGGCTTTTCGAGAACGATGAGCAGAGCATCACGTTACCCGTCGTATCGAATGCCTTGATCGGCCACGGACGTTGCGGGCCGAAATGCAGGTCGCCGTAAATATCGTCCTCGATCACCGCGACGCCTCTTGCTGCGGTCAACGTCGCAAACTGCCGTTTTTTCTCGTCCGGCATCACGCTGCCCAGCGGATTACTGGCATTCGGCACCAACAGACAGGCCGCCACCGCCCGTTGCGTGGCCAGTTCCAAGGCCTCAACCGAAAGGCCGGTTCGTGGGTCAGTTGGAATTTCCAGCGCCTTCAATCCCAAAGTTTCCAGCAGTTGCGGCATCAGATAGTGGCCCGGCGATTCGACCTCCACCGTATCGCCCGGTTTAGTGACGGCACTCAAACAAAGGCAGAGCGCCTCGTTACAGGAATTGGTGATGACGATTTCCTCACCGGCCAGCGGCCCGCCCCAGGCCAACGAACGGCGGACCAGTTGGCGAACCAACGCCGGTTCATCCATATTGGTGTGGCTACCGCCCGCCAACAGCGTCGGATGACGCCGCGCCACCCCCGCATAAAGAGCGTTGCCGGGCTGCCACTGGCAGCAAGGAAGGATCAGGCAAGCGCCGCCGCCAGCGGGGCCACCAGCGGCCTGCAGCCGGACTGGAGAATGCGCACCAGGCGTTGCGTCACATCGACCGGCACCGCGGCTTCGGGTGTCGAGCGCAAGGCTGGTTCAGCCCGTATCGCCAGCGCCCGTCGGACAAAATAGCCGGATTGCGGCCGGGCCTCGACCAGACCGCGATCCTCCAGTTGGCGCAGAGCCTGCACGACGGTTGTCACCGACAAACGACGCTCCACGAAACAAACGCCGCACCGAGGGCAAACGTTCGCCATGACGCAGCACCCCACCGGCAATCATCCCCTCAAGTTCGGCGGCGAGTTTTCATAACGCAGCAATTCAGTCATTTCGTGTCAACAATACAGTTGGCATTTATTTGAGGAGCAAGTTAATATTTCAGGAATTGTACCGACTACAATTCTATTATTTTGCAACTGTATCCTCCACCAGCGCCCCCTAAACTATCTTCAACAAAAAGCGGGAGCGGGCCATGGAAATCGAACTGAAATCAGCTGAGTTTTTCCCTCAGGACAACCATCCTCTCAGCCTGCGTTCAGCCAACGGGCTGCACATTACCTGCACCGATGGCACGCTGTGGATCACCATGACTGGAGAATCCGTCGATATTTTTCCTGACGGCCAGCCAGGGCTACCGGGTGAAAGGCAATGGTCTGGTGATCGTCGAGAGCATCGGCAATGCCCGTTTTTCAGCTCGACTTGGCAAACCTGCCCTCGCCGTACCTCGATCAGCCAGCGCTTTCAGCTTTTGCTCAGCAACGTGGTGGCGCAGCCGGCCTGAGGGAGAACTGGTACGCCTTCTACGGGATGACTGAATTTAGCCAGGCACGTGCGCAGCAAAACGCCCCTGCGGCATAATTCAGCCTTCGGCAAGAAGCGGAAACATAGCCGCCAGCCATCCAACACCCGGAGCACAGTAAATGAAGCGTATCGATATCGACAGCGCCATAAAATCCCACACCAATGGCGTCGCCGTTTCAACGCTTTTGCCGGCGGCTTACGCGCGGACATGCCGCTTTCAGCACACCGTAGCTGCATGCTTGGATCACCCTGAGCAAGCCGAAGGTATCGACAAGGAATCCGCCACTTACCGGGCAATTGACCATCGAGTGATCGCTTACCGCCTTGGCCAATGAAATTGTCGAACTCAGCAACTAGGGACTGGCGATTGCGCCGACCTGCTGCCGGAACTGAACGAAGCCTCGCATCAACTGGTCGGCGAACTCGATAATTTTTCGGGCCTGCCTGATCGTTGATTAGATCTATTGACCGATTTGGCATAGCAGCCCAAGGCTCACACCAGCACGTTCTCGATCAGCAAGAGGATGAGAACAATCGACAAGACATCGGCGATGATTAAACCAAGCGAGCGCATATCAAACATGAGGCTCTCCTTATTTCCCAGAGGACCCAGTTTCTCAATCTATCAAAATGCGTGTGCCCGGATTTGGTGAAAGCCACTAAGGCCATTTGGGATTATCAGCTTCTTCTCCTGCACTTTGCAGCCCCTTGTTTCACTGTCAGCAATACAAAACAGCTCTATCTGGTTTTAAGGATTTTTTGCGGTTGACCGCAGCATTGCCTGGCATTCCACTTTTATGCTTCGATTAACCTGACTCAAGACGCACCAAGCCCCATGAAACAACAAAGGCAGCCGAGGCTGCCTTTTTGTTTTCGGTACTTAACCCACCAGCGGCGAGCGTTGCGGAACATCCGGGCATCCACGGCGAATCCTCGCCCCAGTTCTCCGGGTGCCAGGACATCTGCACGGTGCGGAAGACGCGTTCCGGGTGCGGCATCATGATCGTGAAGCGGCCGTCTTCGGTCGTCACCGCCGTCAACCCGCCTGGCGAACCGTTCGGGTTGTACGGGTAGGCTTCGGTCGGTTCGCCTTTGTTGTCGACTTGGCGCACGGCGGACAGCACCTTGCTCTGGTCGTCAGCATTGTCGAACACTGCCCTGCCCCGGCGTGCGAAACGACGATCGGACTTGCGAGCCTGCCATGCGCCAGCTTAGCGACGGCGATTCCAGTACTTCGGCTTATGACAAGCAAAATCTTGGCCTGAAACTGCTCGACCTGCTTGCGGCGCGGAAAGCCGGCCAGTGTTCGGCATCAGGAAATGATGGATTGGGCGGCGTCATCATCTGGCAACCGTTACAGACGCTGAGTGCAAAGGGTGTCCTGGCGCTTGAAGAATGCGGCGAATTGTCGCGGCAGCCCTCGTGCATCAGGATGGTCTTGGCCCAGCCCTGGCCGGCACCGAGCACGTCGCCGTAAGAGAAGCCACCGCAGGCTACCAGGCCCTTGAAGTCCTTGAGGTTGACGCGGCCGCTCAAAATATCGCTCATATGGACGTCGACCGCAGCAAAGCCGGCCTTGTCGAACGCCGCAGCCATTTCGTAATGACTGTTGACGCCCTGCCGGTGCAGGATGGCGACACGCGGCCGGATACCCATTTTGTGATAAACCTTGTGAAATTTTCCTTCAGATCGAACGTCAGCTTTCGTGTCAGGTCAGTCGGTCACACTGGCGATGGTCGGTCGAATTCCTGTTTGGCGCAATCCGGGTTGTCGCGCAGCGTCTGCATCTGGTAGCTGGTTTCGGACCAGGCGCGTTGCAGATCGACCCGCTTTTCCCGAAGCACGCGCTTGGCGTTGCGGGTCACGCGGATTTCGTCCCAGTCGTTCAGGTGTACTGATAAAGCGGGATATGGCACGCTCAGCAAGCACGCAGGATCGGCGTCACCTTCAGGCGCGGCCATCACGGCGGATCTGATCGCCACTGAGTTCTCGTTGAACAGCACCTTGACCATATTTTCAAAGTCGCGGCCGGCCATCAGATCGGGGCGCTTTTCGCTGCCATCGATATCGCAGGCTTGGGCGTCGAAACAAATGCCGTCGAGATCGAGCGATACGCCGCGCCGGCTGGCGAAGGCCATTTCGCAGGCAGCAACGAACAGGCCGCCGTCGGAACGGTCGTGGTAGGCGAGCAGCAGGCCATCACGGTTCAGTTTCTGCACGGCATCGAACAGGCCCTTGAGCTTGGCCGGATTAACAACGTCTGGCGCACGCCGCCGGCGGCGTTGTAAACCTGAGCCAGGGCAGGAGCCGCCGAGACGGTTCTGCCGAGGTCGAGTGGCAGAATGTCGAAGTTTCCGCCCTGATCGACGGCCAGCTGTTGCGCGGGCGTTTTTGGTCTTGCGCATCGTCGTCGACCGCAGCAAACGAGGTGATGACCAGCGAAAGCGGCGAAACAACCTGCTTCTTGACGCCCTGAACTTCCCAGGCGGTGCGCATCGACAGCGAATCCTTACCGACCGGAATCGACACGCCAATCGACTTGCACAGTTCGGAAACTGCCGCCACGGTGTCGAACAGGCGGGCATCCTCGCCCGGCACGCCGCACGGCGCCATCCAGTTGGCCGAGGGAGGTCGACCTGCTGAGATCGCCGATGTCGGCGGCGGCCAGATTGGTCAGTGCTTCACCAATCGCCATGCGGCCGGAAGCCGGGGCGTCGAGCACGGCAATCGGCGTGCGCTCGCCCATCGCGAAGGCTTCACCGAGATAACCGCCAACCACCGCAAACGGGCAACGCTCGCGCTCGTATTGGCCTGGAATTCGGCGATGCGGTTGGCCGGAAGGTTGTGCACGTAACGTTCCTGCGATTCGTTGACCAGATTTCAGCTGGTAAATCTTGTTTTCCGCAAGGGCGATCCATTGAGAGGTTAATAGCGCTCTGGTGCTTAATAAAGGGATTGCAAAAGTGGCATACCATTCTTGCATACAGTAGTTCTGCTCCGCGTCACGGACCTGGCATGGTTCTGGCATTCCAGGGCGGCGGAGTACGCAGCCGTTACCTGGAGTCAGCTCGAACGATGCATCAGGCAAATCGGAACCTCCGGCATCCTTCAGTGCCGGGGTGCATTTGAAAGACAGCAGCAGGAATTTCTTCAGGTGTTAAGCCGAAGATGGCGGACCGCGTCGCCTAAGTTCGAGAATGATGAAATCGCTGGTCAGGTCCCTTTTGTTCGTTACGACCAAGTACATACTCGATCTCGTCGCGTTCCGGTCTGTGGCGGTCTTGGTAGCGAAGTTCGAGCAAAACCGATTTCGAAGTCCCTGATCATCTCGCTCTACTTGAGACCAGGTCGCCCATTCTGCATTCAGCAAGGACGGTTCGCCTGTATCATCGCGCTCAATCTGCGCTGACGGTTTTGTCGTTAAATTCCGCTGCTTCAGATCGTGCTTCCACGATGGGACAGCCGTCCTACCCATATGCGAGTCAGCGCAATAACCGCCAGAATATCGTCACTTCCGGTGCGCTCTACCGCTCCTGAATCAAGTGGTGAAATTTTCGAAACGATTTCGTTGTTGCGCGCGTTTTGTCATCTTCTTCCCCATTGCTCAGGATAAAGCATTATTGCCCCTGTCATTCTATTCGTATTCAGCCCAGATAATCGAAGTCTCAGATTCAGAAAGAACCAGCAGAATTATCGTTTTTATGAAAGGCATCCACGCGGGCAGAATTTGCTACACCCTTCCCTGACATTCACATTGGAAGCAATGGCCTAAACGGCTCGGATATTTTTCCTATCCCAGCAGATCGGCAGGCAAGATATTTACAGAACACGTTCGTGTCACTACGTATCAGCAAGCCCGCAACAGCCCACGAATCTGTGGAAACGGTAAAGGAGGGAAATTTCAGAAATCTGACGCTCAGAAAGTATGGTAATCGAAGATTGGCCTAAGTCGCGAATCTATTGGTCGGGGCGGTGGGATTCGAACTCACGACCCCTTGCACCCCATGCAAGTGCGCTACCTGGCTGCGCTACGCCCCGACAAGCGGCGCATTATATCCGAACTTACTGAAAACTATAAGCGCAACATTTCAATAATTGATTGAAATTCACTGCGCAGAGCACCATTCGGTTTCACAATATCCTGCTTACTGACTACCAGCGACTCAACCGAGCCACTTTCATCAAGACGATTTCGTGCCCCACTGATCGTAAAACCTTGGCTATATAAAAAGTTCCCGAATACGGCGCACCAACAAAACCTCATGGTGCTGATAATACCGACGATTCCCCCGTCGCTTTACTGGCTTGAGTTGATTGAACTCTTGCTCCCAGTAACGCAAAACGTGCGGTTTTACGCCACAAAGCTCACTAACTTCACCAATGGTAAAGTAGCGCTTAGCAGGAATCGGCGGCAATTCGTCGCCGGAAGTGGTCTTAGGCCGTTGTTCCATCGAAAGCGAGCTCAACATCAGACTTTAGTTTTTGGCTTGCATGGAAAGTAACCACGCGGCGGGCAGTAATAGGGATTTCCTGACCTGTTTTCGGGTTACGTCCAGGGCGTTGTGGTTTGTCACGCAATTGAAAGTTACCAAAGCCGGATAGCTTTACACCATCACTGGTTTCCAGCGAATTTCGAATTTCTTCAAAAAATGCCTCAACCATATCTTTAGCCTCTCGCTTGTTAAGGCCAACGCTTTCGAACAACAGGTCGGCGAGTTCGGCTTTGGTTAACGTCATCGTTATTGTTCCGTCAGGCACGCAGTTGAGCACCGAATGCCTGTTCGAAACAGGACACCAGTTGCTGCATTGCAGCATCAACTTCCGAATCTTGCAAAGTGCGTTGAGTATCTTGCATAACTATCCGTAAAGCAAGGCTTTTCTTGTTTTCAGCGACCCTTTGCCGGCATAAACATCGAACAGCTGGACATCATTGACCAGAGCCGGCAACTGCCTTTCAAGCCATCCAGAATCGCCTGGAGCGCAACACCCTGATCGACGACAACGGCAAGATCACGAATCACTGCCGGGAACTTCGAGACTTCGATATATGACGGAACGCTCGCCGCCTTGACCGCATCAAAATCGAGCTCGAAGACTACTGGCGCTAGCGGTAAGTCGTATTTCTGAACCCATTCCGGATGTAGTTCACCAATACTGCCAATTTCACGATCATCAAGCAGCACCTTCGCCGTACGACCTGGATGGAGGGCTGGATGCTGCAGCTTTTCAAAGCGGAGTTTTGCTGGCGCAAGCAAGGCTTCAAGATCACCCTTTACATCGAAAAAGTCGACCTTGCGACCGCCATCGCTCCAACCTTCCGGGCAACGCGCCGCCATAAGCCAATCCGGCCAGTTTCCTCGGCTGATGGAAGCCTTCAACTGGATAACCTTTCGCAACGCGATGGAACGTACGACCCGTTTCGAATAGACGAACACGGTTCTGCTTGCGATTAAGATTGGTACGCAGGTTCGAAATGAGCCCACCAAACAGGGTTGACCGCATCACTGCCATCTGACTGGCAATCGGATTCGCCAAACGAATCAAATTGGTATTGGCCGCGAAATCTGCTTCCCAGGCTTCTTCAACAAAAGCAAAATTGATCACTTCCTGATAGCCGCGATCGACCAGCAACTGCCGGACATATGCCTGCGGACGCTGCGCCTCCGGTTGCACCAGCATGGAAAGCGGCCCACGCGGCGCTGGCGAGGGAATTTTATCGTAGCCGTAGAGACGGGCGATTTCTTCGATCAGATCCTCTTCAATCTCGATATCGAAACGCCACGTCGGCGGCTGAACCAAAAAATCATCGCCATCACGGGTGAACGACAGGCTGAGCCCGGAGAAAAGCTTGGCGATCTGCTCGGCTGGAATAGCCATACCGAGCACCTTGGCGGCGCGATCGGTACGCAGGCGAACCGGTTTGCGGGCCGGCATTTCTGCTCTGGCTTCGACAACAGGCCCGGCAGCACCGCCACAGATATCGAGAATCAGGCGGGTAGTACGCTCAATCGCGCGACGAGCACCGCCAAAATCGACGCCACGCTCAAAACGGTGCGAGGCATCGGAACTAAAACCGTATCGGCGAGCACGGCCAGCAATTGCCTTTGGCGCGAAGAATGCCGACTCAAGCAAAAGCTCGGTGGTTTCGAGCGTGACGCTACTCTCTTCACCGCCCATGACGCCGGCCATGGCCAGCGCTTTGACGTCGTCGGCAATGACCAGAATATCGCTATCAATATTGATCGTCTGTTCGTTGAGCAGCAGCAGTTTTTCACCGGGCCGCGCCATGCGGGCATGCACCGCGCCACTGAGCTTGGCATTGTCGAAAGCATGCAGCGGCTGACCAAGCTCAAGCATCACATAATTGGTGACATCGACCAGCGCAGAAATGGCACGGATACCGCTACGCTCCAGACGACGCTTCATCCACTCCGGCGTTGACGCCTTGGCATCGACCCCCTGGATGATACGGCCGCAGTAAAGCGGGCAAGCGGCTGGGGCATCGAGAATAACTTGGCGCTGATCGGCGATAGTGGCGGCAACTTCCGGCACATCAACAAACTTGACCTGCGCATCGGCAATAGCCCCCACTTCACGAGCCACACCGGTCAACGACAGGCAGTCGGCGCGATTTGGTGTCAGCTTCAAGGTGAAGAGATTGTCATCAAGATCGAGATACTGACGAATCGACTGCCCAACCGGTGCGTCAACCGGCAGAATCAACAACCCGGAAGCCTCTTCGGCAATGCCGAGCTCCTTCGCTGAACAAAGCATGCCGGACGATTCGATGCCACGTACCTTGGCGATCTTGATGACGAAATCGCCGGGTAGCCGGGCGCCGGGCAAAGCGCAGGGAACGCGCAGGCCAACGGCAACATTCGGCGCACCGCAAACGATGATCGTCGGCTCACCACGGCCGGTATCGACCTTGCAAACATTCAGCCGGTCGGCATCCGGATGCTTGGTCACTTCCAGCACATGGGCAACGACGACATCATTGAATTGGGGAGCCACCGGGTCCAGCTCCTCAACTTCGAGGCCGGCCATGGTCAGCAGATGGGACAGGGCCTCGCTAGACAACTCGGGGGCAACGAGGGTACGTAGCCATGATTCGGAAAATTTCATACAAATTGCCTCAAGAAACGGAGGTCGCCTTCAAAGAAGAGGCGCAAATCGTTTACGCCGTAGCGCAGCATCGTCAAACGGTCAGGACCAAAACCGAAAGCGAAACCGGTGTATTTTTCCGGATCAATGCCGGCGATGCGCAGAACATCGGGGTGCACCATGCCGCAGCCAGCAATTTCCAGCCAGCGACCTTCGAGCGGGCCGCTCATGAAGGCGACGTCGATTTCAGCGGAAGGCTCGGTAAACGGGAAAAAGGAGGGGCGGAAGCGAACCTTCAGATCATCGCTCTCGAAGAAGCTGCGCAGGAAGTCGGCAATAACGCCCTTCAAGTCGGCAAAGGAAACGCCCTCACCCACCCACAGACCCTCAACCTGATGGAACATCGGCGAATGGGTTGCATCAGAATCGACGCGGTAAACACGGCCCGGTGCAATGATGCGAATTTCGGGCATTTTTTCCAGTTGACCGTAGCGAGCCACATGCGCCTGCATGTAACGCGCCTGGATCGGGCTGGTATGGGTGCGCAGCAGCACGCCGTCGGCTACCTTGCCGTCGCTACCCTGCAAATAAAACGTATCGTGCATCGAACGTGCCGGATGATCTTCCGGAGTATTCAATGCCGTGAAATTGTGGAAATCGGTTTCGATTTCGGGGCCATCGGCAACTTCAAAGCCAATTGAATGGAACAATGACTCAATGCGCTCCAGCGTCCGCGTCACCGGATGCAAACCACCGCGCGCTTCAGCGCGACCGGGCAGTGTCACATCCAGAGCTTCTTCAGCCAGACGAGCTTCGAGCGTCGCCTTGCGGATCGCGTCGCGACGCGCATTCAGCGCAATCTCGACGGCCTCCTTGGCACGATTAATCGTCGCCCCAGCAGTCTTTTTCTCCTCCGGCGGCAGTTTACCCAAACCTTTGAGGAGTTCGGTGATCTGACCGCTCTTGCCAAGGAAACGGGCTTTGACCTGTTCCAGCGCATCCGGGTCAGAAATTGCAGCGAAAGCTGATTGGGCTTCGCTAACGATTTGATCAAGATTATCCATAGACTTCCACCAACAAAACCACCAATAAAAAAGGAGGCTTACGCCTCCTTTTTTTAATTACGCTTCCGCTCAGGCGCCGAGCTGTGCCTTGGCCTGATTGGCCAGAGCAGCAAATGCCGGCTGATCGAAGACAGCCAGATCGGCCAGAACCTTGCGGTCAACCTCAATATTGGCCTTCTTCAGACCGTTCATGAAGGTGCTGTACTTCATGCCCAGCTCACGCGCTGCAGCATTGATACGGGCAATCCACAAAGCACGGAACTGACGCTTCCGTTGACGACGGTCGCGGTACTGGTATTGACCAGCCTTCATCACCGCCTGTTTGGCGATGCGATATACGTTCTTGCGACGACCGCGGTAACCCTTGGCCTGGACGAGAACCTTCTTGTGACGCGCGCGCGCCGTTACACCACGTTTAACTCTAGGCATCTTCTATCTCCTTACGCGTAGGGCATCATGGCGCGGACGGATGCGACGTCGCGCTCGTTAACAGCAGTAGCACCGCGCAGATGACGCTTCACCTTGGTGGTCTTCTTGGTCAGGATGTGACGCTTGAAGGCTTGGCCGCGCTTGATGCTGCCACCAGCGCGAACCGAGAAGCGCTTCTTGGCGCTGCTCTTGGTCTTCATTTTGGGCATTTTCTGCTCCTTAATGACATGCCGTCAGGTGGTTCCCGGCGGGAACACTTCCATTACCCGAAAGCACTTATGGGTACTACGTATTACGGCTTCTTTTTGGCTGGTGCGATGATCATGATCATCTGACGACCTTCCATCTTGGGCATCTGCTCGACTTGGCCAACCGCCTCAAGATCAGCTTTAATTCGTTCCAACTGACGCATACCAAATTCCTGGTGCGCCATTTCGCGCCCCCGGAAGCGCAGGGTCACTTTGACCTTGTCTTCTTCTTCCAGGAAACGCGTCATGTTTCTGAGCTTGATCTGGTAATCGTTTTCGTCGGTACCTGGGCGCAGTTTAACTTCCTTGACCTGCACCTGCTTCTGCTTCAACTTGGCTTCGTGTGCGCGCTTCTGTTCCTGATACTTGAACTTGCCATAATCCATGACACGGCAAACGGGCGGCTTAGCGAGCGGGGCAATCTCAACGAGATCGACTCCAGCTTCTTCAGCCAACTGAAGTGCGGCACGAATACTCATGACACCCAGTTGTTCACCCTCGACACCCTGGAGACGAATCTCCGGCACGGTAATTTCTTCGTTGAGGCGATGCGCCTTATTCTGAGCTATGGTAAAACCCCCGAAAACATCAATAATTAAGCCGTGCCACTTCGCGACGCGACTTCATTCTGAAGTCGCTTGACCAGATCATCCACGGACATCTGTCCGAGATCCTGACCACCGCGAGTACGCACGGCCACCAGTCCGTCTGCTTTTTCTTTATCACCCACAACTAGCTGATAAGGCAGTCGATTCAAGCTATGTTCGCGGATTTTATAGGTAATTTTCTCATTGCGCAAATCCGCCTCCGCCCGAAAGCCTGCCTGATGTAGCTTTTGCGCCAGATCAGCCGCGTAATCGGCCTGTTTTTCGGAGATATTCAGAACTATCGCCTGCACGGGCGCCAGCCACAGCGGCAGGGCTCCCGAGAAATTCTCGATCAATATTCCAATAAACCGTTCCAGCGAACCCAAAATGGCGCGATGCAGCATGACAGGGACTTTACGTTCGTCGTTAGCAGCAACGTACTCAGCACCGAGGCGACCGGGCATTGAAAAATCAACCTGCATAGTTCCACATTGCCAGGAACGACCGATGGCATCCTTGATATGAAACTCAATCTTGGGACCGTAGAAAGCCCCCTCACCCGGCAACTCCGTCCAAGCCAAACCAGAGGCACGCAACCCACACCTCAGCGCATCTTCCGCCTTGTCCCAAACTTCATCAGAGCCAACACGACTTTCCGGACGCAACGCCAACTTGACGGCCACGTCATTAAAACCAAAATCCGCATAAACTTTCTGAACCAGTGCATTGAAAGCCGTAACCTCAGCTTCAATCTGATCCTCAGTACAGAAAATGTGACCATCATCTTGAACAAAGCCACGAACACGCATTAACCCGTGCAACGCACCAGCCGGCTCATTTCGATGACACGAGCCAAATTCACCATAACGTAGCGGCAATTCACGATAGGAGCGCAGGTCAGCGTTAAAGACCTGGACGTGCCCCGGACAATTCATCGGCTTGACGGCGTAGTCCCGATTTTCCGACGACGTGGTGAACATATTGTCTTTGTAATGCTCCCAATGGCCGGATTTCTCCCAGAGCGCCTTATCAAGAATCTGAGGACAACGCACCTCCTGATAACCATTGTTGCGGTAGACCGCCCGCATGTACTGCTCAATTTCCTGCCAAATGGCCCAGCCCTTGGGATGCCAAAAGACAAGCCCAGGCGCTTCATCCTGCATATGAAACAGATCGAATTGTTTACCAAGACGACGATGATCACGCTTCTCCGCCTCTTCAAGCATATGCAAATAGGCTTCTAAGTCTTCTTTTTTGGTCCAAGCCGTACCGTATATACGCTGCAGTTGCTCGTTACGATGATCGCCACGCCAGTAGGCGCCGGCCAATTTCATCAATTTGAAGACCTTGAGCTTGGCAGTAGTCGGGACATGCGGCCCACGGCAGAGGTCTACAAAATCCCCTTCGCGATATAACGACAACTGCTCACCCGCCGGAATAGCCTCAATCAGTTCAGCCTTGTATCTTTCACCCTTCGCGAGAAAAAATTCAATCGCCTCATCGCGCCCCAACACCTCGCGAACAACCGGGATATCCCTTTTTGCCAACTCTGCCATACGCTTCTCTATGGCCGCCAAGTCTTCCAGTGTAAACGGACGTTTATAGGCGAAATCGTAGAAGAATCCGTTTTCGATGACTGGGCCAATTGTTACCTGCGCATCAGGAAATAACTCTTTTACCGCATGAGCCAGCAAGTGGGCAGTCGAGTGGCGGACAATATCCAGGCCGTCTGCATCTTTATCGGTAATGATTGCCAGATCAACATCCTCGTTAATGCAGAAAGATGTATCTACCAACTTGCCATTCACCTTTCCCGCCAAGGCCGCACGAGCCAAACCGGCACCAATACTGGCAGCAACCTCTGCAATCGTGACTGATTGCTCAAAGGAGCGAATTGAACCATCAGGCAATTTGATATTAGGCATGGCGGATCTCTAGGCAAAAAAAAAGTGCGGGCATGAGCCGCACTTTTTTGGTCAAACGAAAGCCAACTCTATTTATGTTTTCTGAACAGCAGGGCAAGTTCGGAAATTCATCAAGTTAGCTACCGTTAGGAATTTTGGTAGGCGGTATTGGAATCGAACCAACGACCTCCACGATGTCAACGTGGCGCTCTAACCAACTGAGCTAACCGCCTAAAGAAGGCCGCATTATAGACAGCTCAAAAACGTTGTCAACAGGCGGTTAGCGAATTTTGAAACATTCTCTTGTTTATTACGACTAATCCGCATTCTATTCACCGTGATAGAATTTACAGCTTTATTTTTCGGCTCAGTAGGCACAAGGAATTCTCATGGAAGCAACTACCGCACAAGCTAACGACCTTGAACGTCGCGTCGATCTCTCCATTGCCATTTGCAATGTCGAGAAGGAAATGGAACAACGCCTGAAGCGTATGGGCAAGAATATGAAAATGTCAGGATTCCGTCCGGGCAAGGTGCCATTCAGCATCGTTAAACAACAGCACGGCGACCAGGCGCGCCACGAAGTTCTTTCAGAAGAACTTGACCGCGTGTTTGGCGAAGCAGTTGCCACTCAAAAAATGCGCGTTGCGGGCTATCCGCGCATTGAGCCGAAGGTCACAGAGAGCAAAACTCACCTCGAGTTTTCCGCAATCTTTGAGGTGTACCCAGAAATCACGCTGGGCGACACGTCGACCGCAGAAATTGAACGCCCAGTACTTGAAGTCAGTGACGCCGAAATAGATAAGACGCTGGATATTCTGCGCAAACAACGTGTTTCATATGTTGACACCGACCGCGCCGCCGCGGTCGAAGACCGCGTCGTGATCGACTTCCTCGGCAAGAAGGACGGTGAACCATTCCAGGGTGGACAGGCAACTGATTACCCATTTGTTCTTGGTCAAGGCATGATGCTGCCAGATTTCGAGAAGGCGGTTGAGGGTGCAAAAGTTGGTGAATCCAAGACTTTTGACCTCGCTTTCCCGGATGATTACCACGCGAAAGATTTAGCAGGACAAACTGTTCAGTTTGAAATCACGGTTAAGCAAGTCCAGGCGCCCAAGCTTCCAGAAATTGACGCAGAATTTGCCATCGGGATGGGAATTGCTGATGGGGATATCACCAAGATGCGTTCTGAAATTGAAGCCAACCTGAAGCGTGAAGTAAAACGCCGGATTGAGGCCAAGATTAAGGATCAGGTTATGGAAGCACTGATTAAAGCCAACCCGATCTCCCTACCGAGTTCACTGGTCGAGATGGAAATTCAGCGCCTGATGCAAGCCGCCCGCCAGGATATGGAACAGCGCGGCATGAAAAACGCCGACTTCCCGATTCAGCCGGAATGGTTTACCGAGCAGGCCAAACGCCGTGTCACCTTGGGCCTGATTCTTGCTGAGCTGGTCAAGACTGAGAAATTGCAAGCAACGCCAGAACAGGTTCGTGCAATGGTCGAAGAAACGGCCCAAAGCTATGAGCAACCGGAAGAGATCATTCGCTGGTACTACGCTCAACCGCAACGTCTTGGCGAAGTGGAAGGTGTGGCAATTGAAAGCAATGTTGTGGAATGGGTATTAAGCAAGGCCAAGGTGACCGACAAGGCTGCCGCTTTTGATGAGCTTATGGGTCAAAAGCAGTAATCCGGAACTTTGTCGCAAACGCGACAATGGAATTGACTGTAATCAATATTTGTAAAAACAAGGGCTGACATGAATATCAACAACTTAAGCAACTGGGATCCCCAGGCATTAGGCATGGTCCCGATGGTGATCGAACAGAGCGGACGCGGAGAACGTGCGTTTGACATCTATTCCCGCCTGTTGAAAGAGCGTGTGATATTTCTTGTCGGCCCAGTCAATGACATAACGGCAAATCTGGTTGTTGCTCAATTGTTGTTCCTTGAGGCAGACAATCCGGACAAGGATATTTATTTCTACATTAATTCACCGGGCGGCTCCGTGACTGCAGGCATGTCTATCTACGACACCATGCAATTTATCAAACCGGACGTATCTACCCTGTGTATCGGTCAGGCAGCCTCAATGGGTGCTTTCCTGCTCAATGCCGGCGCGAAAGGCAAGCGTTTTGCCTTGCCCAACTCGCGTGTAATGATTCACCAGCCACTGGGTGGTTTCCAAGGTCAGGCTTCGGATATCGCTATCCACGCCAAGGAAATTCTATCGATTCGCGATCGTTTGAACCGAATCATGGCCGAACACAGCGGTCAACCGCTGGAGCGCATCGAAAAAGATACTGATCGCGACAACTTCCTTTCTGCCGCCGAAGCTGCAGAGTATGGTTTGATTGACAAGGTATTAACCCGCCGCGACGCGGCCTAACCAGGGAGCTATAGATGTCTAAAGGCGGCCAGGAAAAACTGCTCTACTGTTCCTTCTGCGGCAAAAGCCAGCATGAAGTAAAAAAACTCATCGCTGGACCGTCGGTATTTATTTGTGATGAATGCATCGCACTTTGCAACGACATTATCCACGACGAGTTACCGGAGGAAACCGCCAAGGCTGGTCGTTCCGATTTACCGACACCTCGTGAAATCTGCTCAATTCTTGATCAGTACGTCATTGGTCAAGTTGTTGCCAAGCGAATTCTTGCTGTTGCGGTATATAACCATTACAAGCGCTTACGTCATACCGCCAAGAATGCTGGTGATGTCGAATTGGCCAAAAGCAACATTTTGCTTGTTGGTCCAACAGGTTCCGGCAAGACGCTGCTTGCGCAGACGCTGGCTCGCCTCCTGAACGTGCCTTTTGTGATGGCCGATGCCACCACATTGACTGAAGCTGGATATGTCGGTGAAGACGTCGAGAATATTATTCAGAAGCTACTGCAAAAGTGCGATTACGACATCGAGAAAGCACAGCAAGGTATTGTTTACATTGACGAAATTGATAAGATTTCTCGCAAGTCAGATAATCCATCAATCACACGAGACGTTTCTGGAGAGGGCGTACAGCAAGCGCTTCTTAAGCTGATCGAAGGCACTGTTGCATCAATACCGCCACAAGGTGGCCGTAAGCACCCGAATCAGGATTTCTTGCAGGTCGACACGACCAATATCTTGTTCATTTGTGGTGGCGCTTTTGCTGGTTTGGAAAAAATCATTCAGAACCGCTCTGAAAAAGGGGGCATCGGTTTTGGTGCTGAGGTTAAGAGCAAGGAAGACAAGAAGGCAATCGGCCAGATACTTCTTGATGCCGAACCGGAAGACCTCATCAAATTTGGTCTTATCCCCGAATTAATTGGCCGTCTTCCCGTAGTTGCAACGCTACAGGAACTCGAAGAGCCTGCATTGATCCAGATTTTGACTGAACCCAAAAATGCTCTGATCAAGCAATATCAAAAGCTTTTCAGCATGGAAGACGTTGAACTGGAAATTCGTCCAGGCGCGCTATCGGCGATTGCCAAAAAAGCACTGGCTCGCAAAACCGGGGCGCGCGGATTACGTTCCATCCTCGAACACGCACTGCTCGACACAATGTACGAACTCCCTGGCATGGAGAGTGTCCTAAAAGTAGTTATTGATGAAAATATGATCAATAGCGATACCCCCGCGTTGCTCATATACGCCGATCAGCCAAAGGTCTCCGGCTCTAACTAAGCGGGACTTGAATTGCGGTTTCCTGCCCCAAGGTAGGGGCCATATACCTATTTCAAAGGCATCGTAATGTCAAACCCCAACACGCTCCCGGAAACTGTCGAATTGCCGCTGCTACCGCTGCGCGATGTCGTAGTATTTCCGCATATGGTCATACCGCTATTTGTCGGCCGACCCAAATCCATCAAGGCGCTTGAAATGGCAATGGGGGGCGGAAAGAACATTCTGCTCGTTGCCCAGAAATCAGCAGCCAAAGACGAACCGGAGCCAGAGGATCTCTACCGTATCGGCTGCATGGCAAATATTTTGCAAATGCTCAAGCTGCCTGACGGTACCGTTAAAGTATTAGTTGAAGGCACGCAGCGTGCGCGCGTTGAATCCATTGAAGTGCAATCTTCGATGTTCATTGCAACGGCTACGCCCTTACCGCAACCAGGCATAGAGGATCATGAGATTGAGGCCATGCGGCGCGCCGTTGTTGCCCAGTTTGACCAATTCGTCAAGCTAAACAAAAAAATCCCACCGGAGGTACTCTCCTCCATTGCAGGCATCGAAGATGCCGGTCGTCTTGCTGACACAATCGCCGCTCACCTGCCGCTCAAACTGGAGCAAAAACAGGAAGTGCTGGAGATGGAGAGCATCCGGGATCGAATTGACCGCTTGTTGTCACAACTGGAATCTGAAATCGACATTCTTCAAGTCGAAAAACGCATCCGTGGTCGCGTCAAGCGCCAAATGGAAAAGAGCCAACGCGAGTACTACCTGAACGAACAGGTTAAAGCGATTCAGAAAGAGCTAGGCGAAGGCGAAGAAGGTGCCGACCTTGACGAACTGGATAAAAAGATCAAGGCCGCGGGCATGAGCAAGGAAGGCTTGGCCAAAGCGCAGAGCGAGTTGAAAAAGTTGCGCTTGATGTCGCCAATGTCAGCCGAAGCCACTGTGGTTCGAAATTTTATCGAAACGCTAGTCGGCCTTCCCTGGCGCAAGAAAACCCGCATCAGTAAAGATCTGCGCGAAGCCAGCAAAATCCTCGATGCGGATCATTTCGGCCTCGATAAAGTCAAGGAACGCATTCTCGAGTATCTCGCGGTACAACAACGGGTTGATAAAGTAAAAGCCCCCATCCTTTGCCTGGTTGGCCCTCCGGGTGTCGGCAAGACCTCGCTTGGGCAATCGATTGCCAAGGCCACCAACCGCAAATTCGTTCGGATGGCGCTCGGTGGCGTTCGTGACGAGGCCGAGATTCGCGGCCACCGACGCACCTATATCGGCTCGATGCCGGGCAAAATTTTGCAGAGCCTGACAAAGTCCGGCGTCCGTAACCCTTTATTTTTACTCGATGAAGTAGATAAACTAGGCCAGGACTTCCGTGGTGATCCCTCATCAGCCTTGCTTGAAGTGCTGGATCCGGAGCAAAACAATACCTTCCAGGACCATTACGTTGAGGTCGATTTCGACCTTTCCGACGTCATGTTTGTTGCCACGGCAAATACGATGAACATCCCGGCCCCGCTTCTCGACCGGATGGAAGTCATTCGCCTGTCTGGCTACACGGAAGATGAGAAAATTAATATCGCCATGCGTTATCTGCTCACCAAGCAGATGAAAAATAATGGTGTGAAAACAACTGAACTAACCGTTGCCGACAGTGCAATCCGCGACATTGTTCGCTATTACACCCGTGAAGCCGGCGTTCGTGCGCTTGAGCGCGAAATATCGAAGATTTGCCGCAAAGTAGTCAAGACATTGCTGCTTAAAAAGCGCGACGGCAAGATGCTGGTTAACGCCAAGAACCTCGATAAATTCCTAGGTGTGCGCCGTTACACCTTTGGTATGGCCGAAAAGGAAAATCAGGTTGGCCAGGTTACCGGTCTGGCGTGGACAGAAGTTGGTGGAGAACTGCTCACTATCGAATGTGCCAACATGCCGGGCAAGGGCAACATCTTGCGTACGGGCTCGCTTGGTGACGTCATGAAGGAATCGGTTGAAGCTGCACGCTCCGTTGTACGTGCTCGCGCTCGACGCCTTGGCATCAAAGATGAGGCTTTCGAGAAGACGGATATCCACATTCACGTGCCCGAGGGAGCCACACCCAAGGATGGACCATCGGCAGGTATCGCGATGACTACTGCAATGGTTTCTTCTTATACCGGCATTCCTGTACGTTGTGATGTCTGTATGACTGGCGAGATCACTTTGCGCGGCGAGGTTCTGGCAATTGGCGGCTTGAAGGAAAAATTGCTGGCTGCGATACGCGGAGGATTGAAGACGGCTCTGATTCCTGAAGAGAACATCAAGGACATCACAGAGATGCCTGACAACATCAAAAACAAAATTGAAATTGTACCGGTGAAATGGATTGATCAAGTCTTGGCCCGGGCTCTTGAACGCATGCCTGAGGCGATTCCGGAACTGCCAAGTGAGGGTTCCGCGGTTAAGGCAACAACTGAGACCGCTTCACCAGCAACGCTGCTTACCCATTGATTTACAAGGAAAGGATGCAGATGTATTTCTATCAGCCTCCTTTCCTGCGGCGCAGAACCCGGTAATTCCGCGAAAATCCGCTTGACACAAGGATTTCGGGGGGGCTATAAATCCGTCCTTACAAAATTTTGCTTCTCAAATTCATTTACTAGGGGACTCGTATGAACAAGACTGAACTGATTGATCAAATCGCTGCTTCTGCCGACCTTTCCAAGGCTGCCGCAGGCCGCGCTCTGGATGCAACCGTCGAAACCATCAAGGAAGCGCTGAAAGCTGGCGATACCGTTAGCCTGATTGGCTTTGGTACTTTCTACGTCGGCGAGCGCGCTGCGCGTACCGGTCGCAATCCGCGCACTGGTGAAACGCTAGAAATCAAGCCAGCCAAACAACCAAAATTCCGCTCGGGCAAAGGTCTGAAAGATGCACTCAACTAAAATCAGCGATGGAGTTACCTTGAGGGTTAACTCCGCCTGACTTTAAGTAGAATGCCAAGACTTAAGCTACTGTATGACAGAAAAGTATATTGACAATCCAAAAACCCCGCTTAATCAGCGGGGTTTTTGTTAGAAGAAGCCGTGATGACCTTCGTAGCAAATAGCGATGACCGGGACAAAAAAGGCGATGAACTAAAAGCTCAGCGCTTTGAAATGTTGGCAGATATCGCCAAGGAACTCTCTGGTGAGGTGATTTTCCCGACCTATTTTGATGCCGTTTTGCGCTTGCGAAAGGTATTGCAAGATAGTAGCTTGAGCATCATCGAGATTGCCGCAGCGGTATCCATGGAGCCGCTGATCGGTGCAAAGTTATTGCACCTCGCCAATTCCGTGGCTTTTAATCCCGCTGGCCTTGAAGTGGTTGATCTGAAGTCAGCGCTAACCCGTCTTGGGGTCAATGCTGTCCGCACGACAGCAATGTCCATCGTGATGAGTCAACTGATGCGCGCCAAGGGAATGGCCAACTTTGCCGAATTGACTCATGCTCTTTGGGATCATTCGATCAAGACTGCCGCAGCTGCCCGCATCATCGCCAAGAACCTGACCCGTCTGAATCCGGAGGAAGCCATGCTGGCGGGATTGATTCATGATCTTGGGGCGTTCTATATGCTTTACCGGGCCACGCAATATGAAGAGCTTCGTCACCGCCCGGACAGCGTCAGATATTTGATCATCCAGTGGCATGAGAGTATTGGCGTCTCGCTGCTCAACGCAATCGGGATACCTGAGGAAATTGTTGACGCTACGGTCGACCACGATCAGGTTCGTCCAACGCCATCGCCAATTCGCAGCTTGCCTGAAGTGGTTTATGTAGCAAACATGCTGGCAGGCGGACACTTTGAATGGCTGATGCAGGACCAGTCCGACTACCCGGCTGACTTGACCCTTCTTAATGAAAAATACGACTATCTATTGCCGGAAATCGATGCACTAGTCGTTGAAATGCGTACCAGCTTTAGCTGAAAAACATTACCTGAATCAGCCTTTTCGGCCGTGACCGGTTTTTACCTGGGTTGATGCCAGGATACCGCGAAGAATATTGACCTCGTCCTGCTCAAGCCGAGCCCGGCCGAACAAGCGTCGTAATTTTGGCATCAACCGTCCTGGCTGAGCCGGGTTGAAAAATCCAGTTTCAGTCATTACCGACTCCATATGCCCAATCAAGCCCTCGACTTCATCCTGCGTTGCTGCCGGCGAAATGAAGGGTGTTACGCCTTGGGCAGCTGCGGGCGGCTTGCCTGAAAAAGCTGCCATCCGGCACTCATGACAAAGCACCTGAACAGCTGAACCCAGGTTGAGCGAACTAAACTCCGGGTTGGTCGGTATGGTGACTGCTGCCTGACAATGCAAAATTTCCTCATTGGTCAAGCCGACGGTTTCATTACCAAAAACTAGCGCAACTTCGGCAAACTCAGCCTCGGCCAGCAAGCGGGCAACAGTTTCGCGTGGCTGACCGATCACCGGCCCCAAATCCCGTTGGCGTGCCGACAAGGCGACGGCGTAAGTACTCCCGGCCAATGCATCGGCCAATGAGTTCGTTACTTTTGCCCTTTGCAGCAGGTCGACCGCACCGGTTGCTCTTGTATCAGCTTCCGGATCGGGAAACTGTTTCGGTGAAACGAGATAGAGGTTGGACAAGCCCATCGTCTTCATAGCCCTTGCAACTGCACCAATATTGCCGGGGTGACTTGGGCGGCAGAGCACGACTCTGATGCGTGAAAGCAGGACTTCCGGGTTCATAGTGTAAAATTCAATCTTTAAAATATTATTCGGGCAGCTTCGGCGACCTGATAGCTCTTTAAGCCATGCATCCAGCCCTGAATATCGCCGTAAAGGCCGCGCGTCGCGCTGGCCAAATTATTAATCGTGCTTCAAATGACCTTGATTTGATTCAGGTTACCACCAAGCAGCCCAACGACTTTGTCACCGAAGTCGACAAAGCTGCCGAAGCCGCCATCATCGACACGCTTCGAGATGCCTATCCTGAATACCGCATTTTAGCAGAGGAGTCCGGTTCGTCGGCCGGCAAAGGCGGCGGTGATTCTGAGTACCAATGGATCATTGACCCACTCGACGGCACAACCAATTTTATTCACGGCATGCCGCAGTATGCTGTTTCGATTGCACTGGCCAAAGCCGGCGTGATTGAGCAGGCCGTTATTTTTGATCCCAACCGGAATGAGTTATTCACTGCGAGCAAAGGCGGCGGCGCTTTTCTCAACGAGCGGCGCATTCGCGTTTCCCGCCGCAACAAGCTGCAGGATTCCTTGATTGGTACGGGCTTCCCCTACCGGATGTTCGATCATATCGACACCTATCTGGCCATTTTCAAGGAACTGGCGCAAAAAACTGCTGGCCAACGCCGTCCCGGCGCTGCTTCGCTCGACCTCGCCTACGTTGCCTGCGGCCGTTTCGACGGCTTCTGGGAATTCGGCCTCTCCCCATGGGACATGGCTGCCGGCGCACTGTTGATTTCCGAAGCTGGCGGTCTGGTCAGTGACATGCGCGGTGAAGCGAGCTACCTTGAAACCGGCAATTTGATTGCCGGCACGCCAAAGGTTTTCGCCCCCTTGCTGAACCTGATTCAAGACAAGTTGCCGAGTTCAGTACGCGGCTAAAACTCGTAGCTCCCACCAAAAAAGCGCCGACATGGCGCTTTTTTCATTTGCGTGGCACGACTTCAGTACCCGGAACTGCAGACTGCCGTGGCAAACAGCAATACCTACTGCGTTTAATTGATCTGTGTTGCCATCGGCAAGGCAGCGGATTTGTATAATCGAATGCTTATGGCAGACCATTTATCACTCGCACAACATCTGCAGCACGCGGCAACCCAGTACCCGGATGCCCTGGCCCTGATTGATGATGGGGAAAATTACACATTTGCCGATCTGCTCGATACATGTTGCTTACTGGCCGAACGAATCCCCGCGGCCAGAACCGCTTTGATCGACTCCGGCACCAGCAGCCATCTGGCTCGTCATGCCTATGCCTGCAGTCTGGCAAATCGGCCTTTTTGGCCGGTTGACCGCACCCACGAAGCGCCGCTGGCCCACCATAAAACCGCACCGGAGCATCCGCTTCCCCACCCAGAAACCCGTTTGATCATTTCGACCAGTGGCAGTGAAGGCAAACCACGGGCCGTCATGCTGGGCAATGTTCAACTTGATGCGGCTGCCACGGCATCGAACAAATGCCTACAGTTAAAGCCGGGCGACCTCTGGCTGAACTGCCTGCCGCTCTATCACATTGGCGGTCAAGCCATTCTCTGGCGCTGCGCCCGCGCTGCCGCAGGTATCCTCTTGCAAAATAGCTTCAACGTCGAAGCCGTCGCCAATGATTTAGATCGTTACCCGGTGACCCACATTTCGCTAGTTCCGGCCATGCTGGCCCAACTGCTTGAACAGCGCGTCGCGCCACCGACAAGTTTGCGCGTAACGCTGATTGGTGGCGCCGCCCTCGCGCAGCCGCTTTATGAGAAAGCCATTGCCGCTGGCTGGCCGCTCTACCCAAGTTATGGCATGAGCGAAACAGCGGCTCAACTGGCCAGTTTCTGCCCCGGCGATGGATCTTGGCACGAAGGGCTGGTGGGCACACCCATGCCGGGACACGAGATCCGGATCAATGCGGGCGGACGAATCGCCGTGCGTGGCCCGCAAGTGATGCTTGGTTACCTGACGGGTGGCGGTGTTGATGCCGAGGGCTGGTTAACCACCGGCGATCTCGGCAGTACCGATGCCACTGGCCGCTTGACCGTGACCGGCCGTGCCGACGACATGCTGATCAGTGGCGGACGCAATGTTCATCCGCTGCAAGTCGAATCCTGTCTGGCCGCCTGCCCAGGGGTCAGTGACGTTGCAGTCACCGGCCTGTCCGACCCCGTCTGGGGTGATCTGATTGTCGCGCTGATTGTCGGCACTGCCGAACAAAACGCCCTGCTCGCCCATGCCCGGAAGCATTTACCGGCCGCCGCCCTGCCACGAAAAATGGTCTTTCTTGAGCGTTTACCGCGCAATGCCACCGGCAAGCTTGAGCGTGCCGTACTGCGCCGCATTGCCTCCGAGGCTAAGGCATGATCGAGCAACTGCGCCGCCAGATCGCCTCGCCTGAGCTGCTAAAACGCCTGGAGACACTCGCCGGCGACGCCCCCGCAGCGGCCCCGCTAAGCCTGCGCATCGAACTTGGCAAATTTGATACGGACTGGCTGCATCTGCTACCTGACCGCAGCACATTCTGGTTCCGCGCTCGTCCAGACGAGCAAGAGTTCCGTCTGGGCATTGGTCAGGCTTTACACGTTAGCAGTGCCGGCCGCAACCGTTTTGCTGCCCTTGACAACGCCTTTACCGGATTCTGCCAACAGTGGCGCAGCGAGGCCCAGCCGCTCGCTTTTGCCGGCTTTGCTTTCGACCCATGCAACAACACCCCGCTCCCTAACGCGCTATTGAGCATTCCGGCCATCCTGCTGGAAAATATCAAAGGCTGTTGTTCAGTCACCCTATCAACCCCCGCCGGACGCATCGGCTAGGCCAAAACCGACTGGTTGCAGTATTTAATCAACCCGCCGGCCGCGCCTCTGCCAGTCGAACTTCTGCCATGTCGTGCGGAAACATTGCCCGCACGCGCCTGGATTGCCAGGGTCAACGCCGCTTTACGTGAAATCAATCTGGGTCAGGTTGACAAGCTGGTGCTCAGTCGCAGCCGAAAATTCAATGCAAGCCGTTCATTTTTGCCGGCGCAAATTCTTAGCCGACTGATCGATCAACAGCAAGACAGCCTGATCTACGCACACGGCAACGGTCAGCAAACTTTCCTGGGCGCCACGCCGGAGCGCCTGGTCAGTCTGCACGGCGATCAGATCAGCGCCGATGCCCTGGCCGGTACTGCCTGGCCCGGCTCAACAGAACTCGCCGGACAGAAGAACCTGCACGAACAATCGCTGGTGGTCCGAGCCGTCTGCGAAGCGCTGACGCCCCTTTGTGCTCTGCCGCCGCAAGTCAGCCGGGCTGAGGAACACCCTGCCGGTCGTCTGCTGCATCTTCGTAGCCAAATTACCGCCACGGCACACCCGGGAACAACGCTCTTCGATCTCATTCGCGCCCTGCATCCGACCCCGGCCGTCGGCGGCTTTCCGGTGCCTGCCGCGCTCGACTGGTTAACAACCCACGGTGAACAGCGTCCTGGTTGGTACAGCGGCGGTTTCGGCATCCTGACCCCGGACGGCAACGGTGAATTCTCGGTGGCCTTACGCTCGGCGCTGCTCGATGGAAACACAGCCGAATTGCAAGCCGGTGCCGGGATAGTCGCGGGCTCCGACCCGCAACAGGAACTCGCCGAAACCGAGGCCAAGCTGGGCACTTTATTGGCTGCCCTGAGCCCGGCCATTGCCGCCGATAAAAACGGGACTATCGGTTAACGTCGACGACGACACGACCACGCACCTTACCGTCGAGCAGGTCTGCCCCGACGGCTAGTGCTTCGGCCAAGCCGATTTCACGCGTGATTTCATCAAGCTTGCTGATTTCCAGATCGCGCGCCAGACGCTCCCAGGCGGCCAGACGCACCGCTTTGGGCGCCATCACGCTATCAATGCCATAAAGCGTCACGCCACGCAAAATAAAGGGCGCCACCGTTGCCGGGAAATCCATGCCCTGCGCCAAACCGCAGGCAGCAACGGCACCCCGGTATTTCGTCGTGGCACAGGCGTTGGCCAGCGTGTGGCTGCCAACCGCATCAACGACACCGGCCCAGCGTTCCTTGCCGATCGGCTTGCCGGGAGCTGAAAGCTCATTGCGGTCAATAATCGCGTTGGCACCCAGGGCTTTCAAATGGGCCTCTTCGCTGGCCCGCCCGGTTGAGGCGACGACCGTGTAACCCAACTTCGACAACAGGGCGATCGCAACGCTACCAACACCGCCATTGGCCCCGGTGACCAGAATTTCACCGTCAGCCGGCTTGATCCCATGCTTTTCCAGCGCCAGCACGCAGAGCATGGCCGTGTAACCAGCGGTGCCGATCGCCATTGCCTGGCGGGCCGTGAAGGCCTTGGGCAGCGGCACCAGCCAGTCACCCTTGACCCGTGCCATTTGCGCCAGACCGCCCCAATGGGTTTCGCCAACACCCCAGCCATTGAGGATTACCTGATCGCCAGCTTTCCACTCGGGGTGACTACTCGCCGTCACCGTACCGGCAAAATCGATCCCCGGAACCATGGGAAAGCGGCGCACAACCGGTGACTTTCCGGTAATCGCCAAACCATCCTTGTAGTTAAGCGTGGACCACGCCACGCTTACCGTAACGTCACCCTCCGGCAACTGCGCTTCGTCGATTTCCGCAATGGCGGCACGGTAGCCGGCATCGTCCTTATTGATCAATATTCCCGTGAACATGTCGTCTCTCCGTCTAGGTATCTGAACGCAAACTATAAAACAGTGTCTTGGAAAGTGGGCCTTTTTAACGGTTGACCGCAGCAATCAGTTTTCTCGTCAAAAGGCCTTACAGAAGCGCTCGGCTGTCATTTGATTGAAACATTAATGCAACAAAATGATGGACTTGAGGAATATACTTCAGACATAACTTTGGAACGCGCGCGATGAACCATCCCTACCTGAAACCCCGCTTCCCGACCGAGAACTATCTCAACCGCGAACTCGGTCTGCTCGCCTTCAACCGGCGCGTCCTGGCCCAGGCCCAAGACGATCATGTGCCGCTGCTTGAGCGCCTACGCTTTCTCTGCATCGTTTCCAGCAACCTCGACGAGTTTTTCGAGGTCCGCATGGCCGGTCTCAAGGAACAGGTGCAAGCCCACTCACTGGTCATCACGAGTGATGGCAAAACGGCCCAGGAGGCTTTCCGGCTGGTTTCCGCCGAAGCCCACGCCATCGTCACCGAGCAGTACCAGCAACTCAACGACGTCATCTTGCCGGCACTCGCCGAACAAGGTATCCGGTTTCTTCGCCGCTCCACCTGGAATGAAGCCCAGCGCGAATGGATCCGCAATTATTTCATGCGCGAAATGGTGCCGGTATTGACGCCAATCGGGCTCGATCCTTCGCACCCTTTCCCGCGCGTCCTCAACAAGAGTCTCAATTTCGCCATTGAACTGGAAGGCAAGGATGCCTTCGGACGAAGCTCCAACGCCGCCATCGTCCAGGCGCCGCGCGTCCTGCCCCGCGTCATTCAGCTCCCCGAAGAACTGGCGGGTTGCGCCTATGGTTTCGTCTTCCTCTCCTCCATCCTGCACGAGTTCGTCGGTGAGCTATTCACCGGCATGTCGGTGCTCGGCTGCTACCAGTTCCGCGCCACCCGCAACTCCGACCTTTTTGTGGATGAAGAAGAAGTCACCAATCTGCGCACCAAATTGCAGGGTGAATTGCCGCAGCGTAATTTCGGCAACGCCGTTCGTCTGGAGGTTGCCGACAACTGCTCGCCGGCAATGACAGAATTCCTGCTCGCCCAATTTGAACTCAAGCCCGCCGACCTTTACCGCGTTCAAGGCCCGGTCAATCTGGTTCGCCTGATGCAGATTCCCGATTCGGTTGATCGGCCGGACATGAAATTTTCATCCTTTGTCCCCGGCGTCCCCAAGGCCGTCGGCAAAGGCAGCAATATTTTCGAGAGTATCCGCAAAAGCGACATCCTGCTGCATCACCCTTACCAGTCCTTTGCCCCGGTCATTGAACTGCTGAATCAGGCAGTCAAGGATCCGCAAGTGGTTGCGATCAAAATGACGGTTTACCGCACCGGCACTGACTCGGTGCTGATGCAGTCCCTGATCCGCGCCGCCCAAAATGGCAAGGAAGTCACCGTTGTGGTCGAACTGATGGCGCGCTTCGATGAAGAGGCCAATATCGGCTGGGCAACCAAGCTGGAAGAAGTTGGTGCTCATGTCGTTTATGGCGTCGTCGGCTATAAGTCACACCTCAAGGCGCTGCTGATCGTTCGCCGCGAAGAAGGCGGCCTGAAACGCTACGCCCACCTCGGCACCGGCAACTACCACCCGCGTACCGCCCGGCTCTATTCCGACTTCGGCCTGATGACGGCGCATGAGGAAATCACCCACGACGTCAGTGAAGTTTTCAAACAACTGACCGGCCTGGGCAAGGCGCGAACCCTGAGACACCTCTGGCAGGCGCCATTCACGCTGCATTCCAGCATTATTGCGGCCATTCAGGCCGAGGCAGATGCCGCCCGGAGCGGCGGCAAGGGGCGTATTGTCGCCAAGATGAACTCCCTGGTGGAGCCGGAAGTCATCAACGCCCTGTACGAAGCTTCGCAGGCGGGCGTGATGATCGACCTGATTGTTCGTGGCGTTTGTACGCTTCGACCGGGCGTGACCGGTTTGTCGGAGAACATTCGCGTCCGCTCGATCATCGGGCGTTTTCTTGAACATCACCGCGTCATGTACTTCTACGCCGGTGGCAAGGAAAACGTCTATCTCTCCAGCGCCGACTGGATGGAGCGCAACTTCTTCAAACGCATCGAACTCGCCTTCCCCATCCTTGACCCGAAACTCAAGAAGCGCGTCATCACTGAAGGCCTGAAGTTCTACCTGGCCGACAACCAGCAAGGTTGGGAAATGAGCAGCGTCGGCGCCTACCAGCGTCGCCGCTCAGCCCGCGCCAAGCCGCATAACGCGCAGGGTGAATTGATGGTGACCTTGGGCGGCAGCTAAAGCCGGCCCGAAACAATCGTTTTTTTGATGATCAGAAACGGGATCTGACCGCAGCCGCAAACCATCCATCAAGGATCGGGCTGATGCTGCAACGGCGCAAAGGCAAGTTACCGACTGCTGCGGTCAACCCTGAAAAACGACTAAAAATACAATCTCAACATCACCACAGCGTATTACCTGAATCCGCTGTCAGCTCTTTTTCTGCTCGCCATCCGGCGTGAAATACAAGGCGACGCCAAGAACGATCAAGCCCATTGGCCACCATTTGCGCAGCAAGGTAACGAGGTCAAATTCGATCAGATCGAGATTGACCGCCAGCGCGATGACACCGATAACCGTCAGCGCAACAGCAGCGAAATTGCCTTTCATAGCCTCTCCTGGGATCAGGCGCGACGCACGCCAACGACGCCTTCGACTTCGTGGATCAGCGAAAGCGTGCGCTGCATGTGCTGCAGATTGGTGATTTCAACCGTAAAACTCATGTGCGCCTTGCCCTGTTTGGACTGGGTATTGACGCCGATCACATTGAGTTTTTCCCGGGTGAATATCTCGGAAATATCACGCAGCAAGCCCTGACGATCATGGGCATCGACCACGATATCGGTCGCAAACACCCCGGTCGTCTGCAGCCCCCAATCCGTCTCGATTACCCGCTCGGGATGCAGCGCGATCAGGTTGGCAAAATTAGGGCAATCCATGCGGTGGATCGAAATCCCCTTGCCCCGCGTAATAAAGCCCTGAATTTCGTCCGGTGGCGCCGGCTTGCAGCAACGGGCCAACTGGGTCAGCAGATTGTCGACGCCGACGATCAGAATGCCCTGATTTCCCGCAACCGGCTTGCTCGGCTTGGTCTGAACTTCATCCGGCAACAGCGTTTCGGCAAGCAGGTCGCCGCCCCGCGCCACCGACTGGAACAAGCGCTGGTTAAGTTCGCCCCGAGCGGCGGCAATATATAAATCGTCGGCTCGCGAGAAACCCAGTTTGTGGGCCAGTTCTTCGATATTCGCGCTCGTCTGGCCGGCCCGCTGCAACTCCTTGGCAATCAGCGCGCGCCCTTCAGAGAGCGTTTCCTCAAGGGCCAGATTGGAGAACCATGAACGCACCTTGATCCGCGCACTCTTGGTGTGAATGTAACCCTGCGTCGGGTTCAGCCAGTCACGCGACGGCCCGCCGATCTTGGCGGTAATGATTTCAACCTGCTGCCCGGTTTCCAGCGCCGTATTCAGCGGCACCAGATGACCATCGACCTTGGCGCCCCGGCAACGGTGGCCGAGGTCGGTATGGACGCGGTAAGCGAAGTCGACCGGCGTCGAACCTTGCGGCAGATCGACCACCTTGCCTTGCGGCGTGATGACGTAAAGCGTCTCGTTGAGCGCGGCCTGCTTGTAATGGCTGATCCAGTCGGAGCTATCGACGACTTCGTCCTTCCAGGTCAGCAACTGGCGTAACCAGGCGATCTTCTCGTCGTAATCATCCTCGCTCGTCCGCTTGCTGCCTTCCTTGTAACGCCAGTGCGCCGCGACGCCCAGTTCGGCGTGCTTGTGCATTTCCGTCGTGCGAATCTGGATTTCCAGACTGCGCCCGTCCGGACAACGCACGGCGGTGTGCAGGGATCGGTAGTTATTGCCCTTGGGATTCGAGATGTAATCATCGAACTCCTTGGAAATCGGCGACCACAGGTTATGAACAATACCCAGCGCGGTGTAGCAGTCCTTCAGGTCGTCGACAATGATGCGCAGGGCGCGAATGTCGTAGACCTCGGAAAACTCGACGCTCTTCTTCCGCATCTTGTTCCAGATGCTGTAGATGTGCTTCGGCCGACCATAAACTTCAGCCTTGTCGACACCCGACGCGGCCAGTTCCGCCCGCACTTTTGCCACCGCATCGACGATGAAGTTCTCACGCTCGCTGCGCTTCTCGTCGAGCATTTTGGCAATTTTTTTATAGATATCCGGGTGGATAAAACGGAAGGACAAATCCTCCAGTTCCCACTTGAGTTCCCAGACACCGAGCCGATTCGCCAGCGGCGAGTAAAGTTCAAGCGTTTCACGCGCCACCTGTACCCGCAGGTCACCGGGGTTGGCGGCATAAAAACGCAGCGTTTGCGTCCGGCTGGCCAGACGCAACATGACGACGCGAATATCCTCGACCATCGCCAGCAGCATCTTGCGCAGCACTTCAACCTGCGCCTTGACCTCGACCGGGTTAACTTCGCCGGCCTCGAGATTGGCGGCCACAAAACCCTCGGTAATCGGCCGCAATTTGTTCAGCCGGGAAATGCCCCCGACCAGATGCGCCGCCGGCTTGCCGAAGCGCTCCTCGATGCGGGCAATACCATGTTCATCCTGCGCCGGAATGGCAAACAGCATCGCTGCGATGCGCGACTCGGCGTCCATTTTCAGGCCGGCAATAATCACGGACATGCCCAGCGCGTGCGACCAGATGCGCTCGCCGCTGCCTAAAGTCTTGTTGCCGTAGGCCTCCCAGGCATATTCGACGGCATTTTTAAGGCTGGACTTTTCGACCTCGGACAGACCTTCGGAAAGGACCGTTAGAAACTGATCAAAATCGCTTTGCGCGGCAACAGAATGAGAGACGGAAACCATGGGCGGGATTATACCGGGTGAGCCGGGCATCGCGGCTGAGGCATAATTCGCAGCATGAATTTCAACACCGCCCGCTTTTGGACCAACCCCTATTTACTCCTCACCCTGACCGCCCTCTTCTGGTCGGGCAACATGGTGCTCGGCCGCGGCATTCGTGCCGACGTGCCACCGATGGCACTGGCTTTCTGGCGCTGGGCGATTGCTTTCGCCCTCGTTTTACCGCTCGCCCTGCCTCACCTCAAAGAACAGTGGCCATTGCTGAAAAAGGGCTGGAAGCCGGTGCTGATTCTTGGCCTGATCGGCGTTGGCGGCTACAACACCTTTGCTTACCTCGCCCTGCAATACACCTCGGCGACCAACGCGGTGCTGCTCAACTCATTCATTCCGGTCGTTACCATCGCCATTTCCTGGGCATTTCTCGGTAAGCATTTGCGGCGACTTGAAGGGCTGGGCGTCATCATTTCGCTTTGCGGCGCACTGGCCATCGTCGCCCGTGGCGACCTCAATGTACTCGCCCACCTCAACCTCAATCTCGGCGACGCCTGGATGCTGCTCGCCGTGCTGGTCTGGGCCATCTACACCGTCGGCCTGGCCTGGCGACCGAGCGGCGTGCACCCGATGCTGATGCTCGCCGCAATGACCGCCGTTGGCCTCACCGCCCTGCTCCCGGCCTATCTTTGGGAAATGGCGCAAGGCCGGCATATCAATGTCTATCTCGGCTCGCTGGCCTCACTGGCCTACGTCGGTATCTTCCCGAGCTTTCTCGGTTACATCTTCTACAACCGCGGGGTGGCGGAAGTGGGCGCCAGCAAGGCCAGCCTGTTCATTCACCTGATGCCGGTTTTCGGCACCCTGTTGTCGGCCATTTTCCTCGGCGAAATCCCGCTTTGGTATCACTACCTCGGCATCGGCCTGATCTTCAGCGGTATCTGGCTGACGATGAAAAAATAATGGGGCTTTTTGACTGGTTGAGCAGCTCACGATCAACGGCAATTTCTGATGCGTTGTGGGCAAAAACCCTGGCGACGCTGCCCTTCATCGAGCATCTTGCGGTCGACGAGAAAAAAAGCCTGAAATTACTGGTCGAACAATTCCTTGCCGAAAAGGAATTCAGTACCGGCGGCGGGCTGCAACTGACCGATGAAATCTGCGTTTCGATTGCCGCCCAGGGTTGCCTGCCCATCCTGAATCTTGGGCTTGCGGCCTATCGTGAATGGGTGGGCATCGTGGTGTATCCCAATGAATTCGTGGTGCCACGGCAGATTGAAGATGACAGTGGCGTCGTCCATGAATTTACCGATGTCCTTTCCGGTGAAGCCTGGCAAGGCGGCCCGCTAATCATCTCCTGGCGCGACGTGCAGATGGCCGGTGAGGGCTACAACGTGGTCATTCATGAGTTCGCCCACAAACTGGACATGCTGAATGGCGAGGCAGACGGCATTCCGGCACTGCATTCCGGCATAGTCGAAGCGGAATGGACCGAGATATTTTTTGCCGCCTACGACGATTTTTGCCAGCGCATCGACAGTGGCGAAGAAACGGTCATCGACCCTTACGCCAGCACTGACCCGGCCGAATTTTTCGCCGTGCTGTCGGAATGCTTCTTTGAACTGCCAACGGTGGTCGACCGTGAATATCCCGCCCTCTACGGCTTATTCAAACGCTACTACCGTGAGGATCCCTTGGCTCGATTTGCTCGATTCACGAAAGCCAGCAGCGCCGCCAATACCGCCGCTTCCTGATCACGCTGCGGCGTGTGGCCGCAGTTAGGCAATTTGAGCAGTTCGGTGCCCGGCACCTGCTCGGCAATCACTTCAATCTGGCGCATCGTCGCGTACTCGTCATCCTCGCCCTGGATCGCCAATACCGGGCAGCGGATTTTCGGCAGGTATTGCTCGATATTCCACTCACGAAATAGCGGGGACAACCAGGTGTCGTTCCATTCCGCGAAAACACGCGCCGCATCCAGATGGTAACGGCCCAGCTTCGTCGGCCAGTCGGTGCTCTCCCAGATCGAACGGGCACTACGAATACCGGCCAGCGTCACTTCCTCAACGAACTCGTGCGGCGCCAGGACGGCAATGCCCAGCGGAACCTCAGGAAATGCCCCGGCGAAGAGCAAGGCTATGCTGCCGCCGTCACTGTGGCCGACCAGCAATGGGCGCTCAATATGCAGTGCTGCGATCAAGGCCGGGAGTGACTCCTCCGCCTCGCGATGCATGTAACCCTTTTGGCGTTCTTCGGGATACGGCTGCGAACCGCCATAGCCGGGACGCGACCAGACAACGACACGGCAAGCGGTTGCCGCAGCCAGTTTGGCCGGAAAATCACGCCACATGGCAACGCAACCCAGACCTTCGTGGAGTAGCAGCAGCGTCGGCAAGCCTTCAACAGCCGCCGGAAAATCGCGGTATTCAAGGCGCAGCCCATTGACCAAAATGTGTTTCATGATTGCAGTAAAAAGTCTCGGGCGATGGAAATCTGCTCGTCATTCAGGAACATCGGCGCGTGCCCGACACCGGGGACTTCGACCAGCTTGGCGCGTGGTCCGTATTCGCCCATCTGCTGCCAGGTTTCGCGAGTCAGCAGGTCGGATTCAGCCCCGCGCATGACGAGGGTCGGACATTTAATCAGCCCATAGAATGGCCAAAGGTTGATGTCCTGATCGGCAAAGCTTGCCTTGAAAGAGGCCGCGATCTGCGGATCATAAAGAAATCCCCAGCGGCCATCCGTGCGCTGTGCGACGCTGGTTTCCGTCAGATGCCACCATTGCGCTTCAGTCAAGGGACCAAACGGCGCACTAATTAATTTGACGTAAGCCAGCGCCTCATCGAACGTCGGCCAGGTCGGATCCATGCCAACATAAGCAGCAATGCGTTTCAGCGCATCAAGCGTAATCAACGGGCCAACATCGTTAAGCAACATCTTGCCAATCGGCGCCCCCTCCTGAGCCGCCAGGGCCATGCCGATCAAGCCGCCCATCGAGGTGCCGACCCAATCGACGCGATCCACCCCAAGTCGGGCAATCAAGGTGACCATATCCGCCAGATACTGCGGCACCCCATAGCCGGCCGGATCGCGCAGACGGCTACTTTGGCCGCGCCCGACGACATCCGGGCAGATCACGCGGTAATGCGCCGACATCGCTTCGGCCAGCGCATCGAAATCGCGCCCGTTACGGGTCAGCCCATGCACGCAAACCAGGACGCGTGGATTCTGCCGATCACCCCACTCGGTATAAGCCATTCGGTGCAGGCCGGAAGGACTGAGGCATTGAACGTTTTGTTGGGTAAATTTCATAGGGTCTCCTTGATCTGCAATGTATCACCGGCCATATCACCGGCCAAACCAGTAATGGCGATGTGCTTGTCGCCAGGCGCTGAGTTTGATGCCCGACGCGGCCAGGCGAACCTCGACAGCGCCATCACGATCGGTCCGCCACAACGATGTCGCGAGCGCTTCATAACGCGCCACGACCTCGGCTTTCGGGTGACCAAAACGGCTGCGATAGCCGACCGGAATGATCGCCGCCGGGGCAGCGACGGCAGTCAGGAATGCTGCGGTCGACGAGGTTTTTGACCCGTGATGCGGCACCAGCAAAACATCTGCCGCCAGATCGTTCGGGTAACGCGCCAGTAATTCTGCCTCATCGGGCGCCTCGATATCGGCGGTCAACAACATCCGCTTGCCACCGGCAGTCACCCGCAGCACGCAGGAAATATGGTTACTTTTAAGGTTGACCGCGTAAGCCTCGGCGGCAGGATGCAAGACCTCAAAAATGACGCCATCCCAAACCCAGCGCTGGCCGGCAATACAGCGTTCGCCGCCCAGTTCCTTCACCGAAGAACGCAGTTCGCCCACCGCCAGTGCCGATTGCACCGAGGCCATGCCACCCGAATGGTCACTATCGCGATGCGTCACCATCAACATATCGACGCGGCTGATCCCCAGCATGCGCAAGTAAGGCACGACAACGCGCTGGCCGGCGTCCGACTCGGCGCTGTAGAGCGGCCCCGGGTCGTAGATCAGCGTGTGTTCGCGGGTCCGGACAACGGCCGCAAGCCCCTGACCGACGTCCAGCACATTGATCCACGCCTCACCCTCGGCAGGTTTTTCGACCGGCCAGAAAAGCGCCGGAATCATCAAGGCAACACCCAGCAACCGTCCCGGCATGCCGCGTGGCAATAAGCAGACAGCGACGCCCAGCGCGGCAGCCAGGGCCGCCCACAGCGGCGGGGCCGGCGCTTGCCAGACCGGCCAACTGGATGCCCAGTTGAGGAAAACCATCAACCAGTCCATGACGCCATGCGCCAAGGCCAGAATCGGCCACGAGGGAAGGATTGCCCCGAGCAAGGCGAGCGGGGTGACGATGAAACTGATTACCGGAATCGCCAGCGCATTGGCCAGCGGCGAAACCAGTGAAAATTGCTGAAAGACCAGCAGCAATACGGGTAACGAGGCGAGCGTTGCCGCCCATTGAACAACGCCCCAGGCCTGGAGGCGCTGACGCCAGCCGCGCGCCTGACCAATTTGCGCCGAACCGATATAGAGCAAGGCGCCGACCGCGCCAAAGGAGAGCCAGAAACCCGCGGCCAGCACAGCCCAGGGATCGAACAGCAGCACCACCAGCAAGGCCAGTAGCAAGGTTCGGCTGGGCGCGACGATCCGCCCGGAAAGCATGGCCAGCGCGGCCACCAGCAGCATGTAAAGGGTACGCTGCGCCGGCACGGCAAAGCCGGCAATCAGGGCATAGAACAAAGCGGCCACGCACGCTGCCAGCAAACCGGCCTTTTGCGCCGGCAAGCGCAGTGCCAAACGCGGCACGCGGCGCCAGCCAAAATTGACCAGCCAGCCAAAAATAGCAGCCACCATCGTCACGTGAAGCCCTGAAATCGACATCAAATGTGTCGTTCCGGTGCGATTGAAGGTGGTCCATAAATCACCCTGAATCGCCTTCTGGTCACCGATGGTCAGCGCCACCAGAATGCCGGCCCAGGGATAGCGCTCGGCAGGCAGAATTTCGGCAAACGAAGCACGGACCTTGTAACGCAAACGCTCAATCATGTAGCCCGGTTGCCAGACCATCTCGCTCAGCCGCAGCGGGGGATTGGCGCGGATATAGCCAGTCGCCCGAATATTGTGTTCCAGCAGCCAGGCCTCGTAGTCGAAGCCACCGGGATTCGCATTGCCATGGGGGCGCTTCAAACGCACCGTAAAGCGCCAGCGCTCGCCGGGCAGGACAACCAGCCGTTCCGGCGAATCATCACGACGCCCCTGGTACCAAGAGAGCATGATCCGCGGCGGGACAATGGCTGCTGCGGTCAACGTGGATTCCAAGGCAAATTCAAAGCGTGTGCCGTGGCTGAAATCCTGCGGCAGGGTCGTGATGACGCCGACGACCTCGACATCCTGCCTTTCCCACTCGGCGGCCAGATCATCCGCCAGGCGCAAATCAGCCCGCCAGCCCGCCCAGGCAAAGCCGAGCGCACCACAAGCAAGCATTGCGAGCACCCTTGCTGGCCAGCCTGAGCGGCGAGCGGGTGACGGGCCTTGCAACAAAACGGGTGATTGAGCGGGGGACTGAGCAGACGAGAAAAGAAGGGGCAGAAACAGCACCCCGGCACCCAGCGCCCACGGCCACCAAAGCGGGAGTTCCGGCTGCATCTGCAGCCACAGAACCCCGGTGGCAAAGGCGAGAATATTCAGGCGCATGCTGCAATAATACGTTTATGCGTCACTACCTGAAAAAATACCTGCCCGACCACGAAACGATCCGCCGCAACCCGTGGCTGCGGCCATTTGCCTCGTCCCTGCTGCACCCGCGCCTGTGGCACTTGAATCGCCACTCGGCGGCCGGCGCGGTGGCGGCCGGCATGTTCTGCGGCCTGATTCCCGGGCCGCTACAAATGATCGGTGCGGCCGCCTGCGCACTACTCTTCCGGGTCAACCTGCCCTTGGCCATGCTGACCACGCTTTACACCAACCCGGTCACCCTCGTCCCGCTCTATCTGTTGGCCTATCAAATTGGCCGCCTGCTGATCGGGGAAAGCAATGGTTTTGTCGCGCCGCCGGAATTCACCATTACCCACTTTGTCGGCTGGACCGAAGCAATGCAGGGCTGGATGCTCAGCGTCGCCAAACCCCTGGGCATCGGACTCGTTGTCCTCGCCGCAGGGCTGGCGGTGCTCGGCTATTTCGCCACCAAGGCGGCTTGGCGGTATTACCTGATCGCCGCCTGGCGGCGGCGAAAACTCAGATAAAAACTCAAGTCCTGAAACGCGCTACTTCGCTACTCAGGTTCTCGGCCAACTGCCGCAACTTGCCGGCCGTATCGGCATTGCCGCAAGCGGCGGCATTATTTTCTTCAGCCTTCTGAGCGATTCGCTCGACGTTGCGGGCAATCTCGGTGCTGGCCGACGCCTGCTCGCTCAGTGAAACTGTAATCTCCGAAACCGCATTGACCACCTGCCGGGCCTGCGCCTGCACCTGGCTGATTGCTGTACCTGCCTTCTGTGCCTGCTCAACCCCGGCGGCAACGCGCTCGACGCCCTGTTTCATGCTGGCGACCGCGGTCGCGGTGCCTGACTGAATGGAGCCAATCATGCCGGCAATTTCCTGCGTCGATTTCGCCGTCCGCTCCGCCAGCTTGCGCACCTCATCAGCCACCACGGCAAAACCGCGGCCCGATTCGCCTGCGCGCGCCGCCTCGATAGCGGCGTTCAGCGCCAGCAGATTGGTCTGGTCGGCGATATCCTTGATCGTGCCGACAATGGCCGAAATCTGATCCGACTGCTGGCCGAGCGCCTCGACCGCCGCGGCGGACTGGTTCACCGTATGGGCAATCGCCTGAATCTCATTAACCACCCCCTCGACAATGCGCCCACCCTCGGCAGCCACCTTGTCTGACTCACGGGAATACGCCTGAGCATCCTGGGCGTTCTTGGCGATGTGATCGACCCCCACCGTCATTTCCTCCACCGAGGCTGCCATGCTGGACGCCGAATCGCTTTGCGACGAAGTGCTGTTGGAAATCTGCTGACTTGATGTCGCCAGTTGCTCGGCGGAGCCGCGAAGCTGCTGCACTTCACTCTGGATACGACCGAGCAGTTTGCGGAACGCTGCTGCCATGTCATTGAAATCCTTGCCGGCAGCATGCAGCTCGTCATTGCCTTCACTGGTGAACTGGGCAGTCAGATCGCCATCGGCCATCTGCCGCGCCCCTCGGGAAAAGCCCTCGACACTGCCGATGACTGAGTAATAGGTGCCAATCGACAAATAACCCACCGCCAGCATGACAACCAAGGCCAAGGCAATATTCAGCAGGAGCATGCGCTCGGCCAAAGCAACGCGCCCTTGCAGTTGACTTTCAAACTGCGGAATCAGCGTTTCAAACATCATTTTGTAGCCGATGTCGATCACCTGCGTGGTCAGCGCAAAATAATCCTGCGGTACCGTGGTGAACTTTTCACCCAGGATGTCTTCACGCACCAGTGCGAATATTTTTTCCGCGCCCGCTGAAAACTCCTGAGCCGGGCCGCTCAACCCAGCTTGCAGCGCTGGCGCGTAGCGAACCACTTTTTCCAGATTCATTGTCTGCGCCCGCAGCGTTCCAGCCATTTGGGCAATCAGCGACGAAACATCAATCCGTTGCTCGGGCGTCAGTTCTTTCTTGGTCAGGATACCGGTGCCGCGCGCCCGCGTAATCCCCATCGGTTCCAGCATGGCCGGCATTTTCGTCACCACCGTATCCATGAAGTAATAAGTGTCCATCACCGGGTCGAGCGTCAACTGCATTTCATCGGCAACATCGACCATGAAGATCAGTACTTTGTCGATCATTTGACTATGCCGCTTGATATTTTCCGGTGGCGCCCAGCTCATGCCCTGTGCGGCAATTTGCGACCATTCCTGATGAATAGTCTTCCAGGCGGCACTATCGCGAAGCTTGACCGACAAGGCCGCATCGGTTGCGGCAAGCGCCTCGGCCACATCCTTTTCCTTGGCAGCCCGCTTATCTTTCATCGCCGCGTTGCCATTGAGCACCCCTGACGACAAGCCGCGATGTTGCTGCATGAACTGCGCCATTTTGTTCATCGGCTTCAACATTTGCAGGCCGGCAATTTCCTGATGCGCCGTCTCGATGTCACGGCTCAAATTGGCATAAACGGTGTACAGCAAAACCAGCATGACCGCGGCCATTGCAAAGCCCAGCAAAAGAAATTTGCTGGTGTAGCGAAGCTTGTTCATCAATGCCACGGCGGGCGAAAAAGGGCTCTCATTGATCACGACTCTCGATTACAGGGATGGGTAGAATTTAGCGCAAATTAGCTTGTAAAACGCAATAATTGTAAAATATACCAATGCCTCAAAATTCAAAAGCCATGATCGCGATGTTATCGATCATGGCTTTTTTGCCAACCCCGAGGCCAGCCCTGAAGCCAGCCACTTTAAAACTGACGAGTATCAGGTACGGAAGCGGGCAACCTCGCTGCTCAGGCTTTCAGCCAATTGACGAAGATTGCCAGCGGTGTCGGCATTCCCGCGCGCCGCGGAATCATTTTCTTCAGCCATCTGGGCAATCCGTTCGACGTTTTGGGCAATCTCGGTACTGGCCGCTGCCTGCTCACGCAAGGCAATCGAAATCTCCGCCACGGCATCGACCACCTGACGCGATTGTTGCTGCACCTGCGCAATCGTCGTGCCGGCCAACTGCGCCTGCTCAACACCTGCCGCCACCCGGTCAACACCACGTTTCATGCTGATGACGGCAGTCGACGTACCCGATTGAATGCCGCCAATCATGCTGGCAATTTCCTGAGTCGATTTCGCGGTACGTTCTGCCAGCTTGCGCACCTCATCAGCCACCACGGCAAAGCCGCGGCCCGATTCACCCGCGCGGGCAGCTTCGATCGCAGCATTGAGAGCGAGCAGATTGGTCTGGTCAGCGATTTCCTTGATGGTGCCGACAATGGCTGAAATCTGTTCGGATTGCTGACCCAACGCCTCGACCGCTGCCGCCGATTGATTGACCGTGTCGGCAATCGCTTGAATCTCATTGACCACGCCCTGAACAATCCGCCCACCCTGCGCGGCAACTTCATCCGACTCCCGGGAATAGCTCTGTGCGTCATGCGCGTTTTTCGCAATGTGATCGACACCGACCGTCATCTGCTCGACAGCGGCGGCCATGGTTGAAGCGGAATCACTCTGCGCACTGGTGCTGCTCGAAATTTGCTGGCTGGCCGCCGAAAGTTGCTCGGCAGCGCCGCGCAACTGTTGGGCTTCCTGCTGAATATGGCGCAGCAAGGTGCGGAAAGATTGCGCCATATTGTTGAAATCGTTACCGGCAGCGTGCAGTTCGTCATGCCCTTCGGTTGCGAACTGCACCGTCAGATCGCCATCAGCCAGGCGACGAGCGCCCGTCGAAAAAATACCGACACTGTTGATCACCGAGTAATACATCCCGACCGCCAGATAAGCCACCAGTGCGAGAACGCCGATACTTAAAACAAACGTGAGTAGCATTTCCTGCTTTAACGCTGCCTTGCGCTGGTTGAGCTGTTGCTCAAATTCAACCAGCAGCACATCGAACATCGTTTTGTAACCGGCGTCGATCATGGCCGTGGTCAAAGCAAAATACTCTTGCGACGGGGTTTGGAAACGTTCCGAAACAATATCTTCCCTGACCAGCGAAAAGAGCTTTTCAACGCTGTCAGAGAACTGCTTGCTCGGGCCGGCCAATGCGCCTTGCAAACTCGGCGCGAAGTGCATGACCTTTTGCAGATTGACATTCTGGGCACGCAAAGTGTTCGACATTTCGGAAAGTGTCGAAGACATATCAATCTTCATTTGCGGCGAAATTTCCTTTTTGGCCAGCACCCCGGTACCGCGAGCCCGGGTCTGCCCCAGGCGCTCCAGCATAGCCGGCATTTTTACCACCACGGTGTCCATCATGTAAAAGGTGTCCACCACTGGGTCGAGAGACAATTCAGTCTCATCAGCGGTAACGACCATGAACTGCAGCAACTGGTCAATCAGGGCGTTATGTGCCTTGATGTTGTCGGCCACGCTCCAGGTCAGCCCCTGGTTGCGCAGACTCTCCCAGTCGGCACGAATTTTCTTCCAGTCAGCGTGGTTAATCAGGGCTGGGGGAAACGTTGCTTCGGTCGCCTGCAAGGCATCGGAAGCCTCTTTTTCCTTGACAGCACGTTTATCTTTCATACCCTCGTTACCACCCAGCAAGCCAGCCGACATGCCGCGATGCACCTGAATAAACTGAGTTGCACGATTCATTGGCTTGAGCATTTGCACGCCAGCCAGCTCATGCTCGGCCACGCCAATCTGTTGCAGCTCATTTTTAATCACGGAGAACAACAGCATGACGACCACAATCGTAACGGCCAACCCCAGCAGCAGAAACTTGCTCGGGTAGCGCAAGCGATTCATCAGCGCGACAGCAGGAGAAAACAAGGCTTGCATGGATTTTTCCTCGAATAATTTATTATTTTTAAAAATTCATTCGGACTTTAATCGGAAAGATGACCGTCGTCCAACATAAAAACACGATTTGCTTTATTTGCCAGTTGTATATCGTGCGTCACCATGATCAAACTGGTCTGCCGCGAACGAACGCCCTCAAGAAGCAGATCAAAGACAATGTTGGCAGTATGCCGATCGAGATTCCCGGTCGGTTCATCGGCCAGCAAACAGGAAGGATCGCTTACCATCGCCCGGGCAATGGCGGCGCGCTGACGCTCACCGCCGGAAAGCTCACCGGGGCGATGTTCGAGACGATGGCCAAGACCCACTGCGGCAAGCATTTCAGACGCCTTCGCCATGGCCTCGCCGCGCTCGGTGCGGCGAATCAGCAAGGGCATGGCGACATTTTCCAGCGCCGAAAACTCAGGCAGCAGGTGATGAAACTGATAGACGAAGCCGAGATGCCGATTGCGCCAATCGCCGCGGTCAACCTCGTTTAAAGCCGAAAAATCACGCCCCATCAGCGCGACATTGCCCGCAGTCGGGGTATCCAGGCCGCCCAGCAGATGCAGCAGCGTGCTTTTGCCCGAGCCGGAAGTACCGACAATAGCGACGGTTTCACCCGGTTGAATGGTCAGATTGACCCCGGACAACACCTTTACTTCCAGCCCGCCACCACTAAAGGTTTTGCTCAGATCACGAGCCACCAGAATGGGTTCACTCATAGCGCAGGGCCTCCGCCGGATTAATGCGAGAAGCCCGCCAACTGGGGTAAATCGTCGCCAGCAGGGCGAGCACGAAGGCAATCAGTGTCACCCCCCAAACGTCGCTCCACAGCAACTCGGAAGGCAGGTCGGAGATGTAATAGACCTCTTTCGACAGGAAATGCACCCCCAGCGCCCTTTCAATAAATGGCACCACCACATCAATATTCAGCGCCAGGGCAACCCCGCCGACGATACCGAGCCCGAGCCCGATGAAGCCAACCAGGGCGCCCTGCACCACAAAAATTGCCATGATGGAGAGCGGCCGCGCGCCAAGGGTCCGCAGGATGGCGATATCGGCTTGCTTGTCAGTCACTGCCATCACCAGCGTTGACACCAGATTGAATGCTGCCACCGCAACGATGAGCGACAAAATGATAAACATCATATTTTTCTCAATTTGGACAGCACGGAAGAAGTTGGCGTGGCTTTTTGTCCAGTCATTGAGATAAGCATCGGCATTGATATAGCGCACCAACTCACGCGCAATGCGGGGCGCTTGAAAAAGGTCATCCACCTTCAGGCGCACGCCGGTCACCCGATCATCCATCTGATAAAGCTTCTGCGCATCCTGCAGGTTAATCAGGGCCAAGCCGCTGTCGTATTCGTACATGCCGACTTCAAAGATGCCGACCACCTTGAAGGACTTCAGGCGCGGCACGACGCCGGCCGGCGTCACCGTGCCCTGCGGCGCAATCAGCGTCACCTTGTCGCCGGTGAAAACGCGCAGCGAACGGGCCAGATCCGCCCCCAGCACGACACCAAACTCACCGGGCCGCAGATCGTCCAGACTGCCGCTTTTGATCGTGCTGCGGAAATCAGCGACCTTGTCTTCCTCTTCCGGCAGGATGCCGCGCACCAGCGAGCCCTTGACCCCGCCATCGACGGCGAACATTGCCTGCGACTGGACGAAGGGCGCGCTCGCCCGGACTTCCGGATGCTGCATCGCCTGCGCCGCAACTGACGACCAGTCGGGCAACTCACCGCTGATGCCGGTGATTTGTATATGTGAGGCGACACCGAGAATGCGCGTCCGCAACTCCTTCTGGAAACCATTCATCACCGAGAGCACGACAATCAGCGCCGCCACCCCCAGGCCAATGCCGAGCATGGAGATCATCGAAATGAAGGAGATGAAGTGATTACGCCGTTTGGCGCGCGTGTAGCGCAGACCGATCAGTAGTTCGTAGGGCAGAGCCATGCAGGAGGAGTAGTTGAGAAAAACGCTATGGTACACTCTTCGGCCTTCCCCACCCCAGCAAGACACAGCCCCCGTGCGCCTGACTCTGCTCGTCCCCGAACTCATCTGGCCCGAACCGGCCGACCAATTCACCCTTGGCAAACTCAGCGCTCCCGGCTTTGAATGGCTGCTGGCCCACGCCACCTGCGAACAGAAGCCGCGCCACCCGTTTGAAAGCGCGCTGGCTGACTGCTTTGGCCTCAACCCGGCTCCGCTCGGCGCCCTGCGCCTGCTCGGTGAAGGTAACGACGACGCCCGCAGCGGCCACTGGCTATGCGCCGACCCGGTGCACCTGCGTTTCCACCAGGAACGCATCATCCTTGCCGATGCCGGCGCCTTTGAGCTGGACGATAATGAAGCCTTGGCGATTATTGAATCGCTCAATGCCGAATTTGCCGACATCGGCCAGTTTCACGCCGCCAGCGCCAAACGCTGGTATTTGCGCCTGAATGCTGCGGTCAACCACGCTGCAGCGCCAATTTCCGCCGTCGCCGGTCGCCGCGTGGACAGCGAACTGCCCAAGGGTGATTCGACGCTGACCCGCTGGCTCAATGAAGTGCAAATGTTCCTGCATGGCCACCCGGTCAATGAGCGCCGCCAGGCTGAAGGCAAGCCGGCAGTCAACAGTATGTGGTTGTGGGGCGGCGGTGAAATGGGAGAAACAAGCCTTTCACCGACCACAAAATTCTCCAGCATCTGGACCGACAACCCGCTCGCCACCGGCCTCGCCCATCGCTTTGATATCCCGTTGCACGCCCCGGCTGAAAACCTGAGCGCGGTGCTTTCAGCCGGCGGCGATTCGCCGCTGCTGGTGCTCGACCAACTACTGCAATGCGTTCTCTACGAAAACGGTGAGGGCTGGCGTCAGGCTTTTGAAAAACTTGAAACCGACTACTTCATACCGCTCAAAAAAGCCCTCGGCGGCAAGGTCGACCGCATCGATCTGATCGCCCCGACCATCTACGGCCAGTTGCACTACACGCTGACTGCCGGCGAACGCTGGAAATTCTGGAAAAAAGGCCAGCCGGTCACCGCGATTGCCCAGCAACTTGCCGACCAGGCTAAAAAATGACCCATATCGTCACCCGCAATTCCCCGCAGCGCGCTGTCTGGCAGCTGGAGCAACAAGGCATGCACCCGCTGCTGGCGCGTCTTTACGCCGCCCGTGGCGTCAAGGACAAAACGGAACTTGATTACGAACTGAAGTCACTGATCCCGCCGACCGCGCTTACCAATGCCAGCGCTGCCGCGCAAATTCTCGCCGACGCCATCGAAGCCGAGGCAAAGATGCTGATCATCGGCGACTACGATTGCGACGGCGCTACCGCCACGGCCGTCGGTGTCCGTGCGCTAAAAATGCTCGGCGCCGATGTCGATTTCCTGCTGCCCGACCGCTTCAAGCTCGGTTATGGGCTGTCGCCGGAAATCGTCGATGTCGCCGCCCAGCAGTCACCCGACCTGATCATCACGGTCGACAACGGCATTGCCAGTATTGAAGGCGTCGACCGCGCCCGGGAACTCGGTATCGCGACGCTGATCACCGACCACCATCTGCCGGGCGAAACGCTGCCCGAGGCGGATTGCATCGTCAATCCCAATCAGCCGGGCTGCGATTTCCCGTCCAAGTGCATCGCCGGTGTCGGCGTCATGTTCTACGTCATGCTCGCCCTGCGCGCCGAACTGCGCGAGCGTGGCTTCTTTGCCGAACGTCCCGAACCCAACTTCGCCAGCCTGCTCGATCTGGTCGCCCTCGGCACCGTCGCCGACGTCGTCAAGCTCGACCGCAACAACCGCATCCTGGTCAGCCAGGGCTTGAAGCGGATGCGCGCCGGCCAGTTGCAACCCGGCCTCGCCGCGCTGTTCAAGGCCGCCGGCCGTGACCCGAAAAAAGCGACGGCGATGGACCTCGGCTTCATCCTTGGCCCCCGCCTCAATGCCGCCGGCCGGCTGGCCGACATGCGCCTCGGCGTCGAATGCCTGCTCACCGAAGACCCCAGCCGGGCCCTGAGCATCGCCCAGCAACTCGACGCGCTCAACCGCGAACGCCGCGAAATCGAATCGGGCATGCAGGAACAGGCGCTGATCCTGCTCGAATCAATTGACGCCAACGATGCCGCCCCGGCATCGCCCTCTTCGACCCCGAGTGGCACGAGGGCGTCGTCGGCATTCTCGCCTCGCGCATCAAGGACAAGCTGCACCGCCCGGTTTTCGCCTTTGCCCCCGGCGAAGGCGGCATCATCAAAGGTTCCGGCCGCTCGATTCCCGGCCTGCATTTGCGCGATGCACTCGACCTCGTCGCCAAGCGCAGCCCCGGCCTGCTCATCCGCTTCGGCGGCCACGCCATGGCGGCCGGTGCTACGGTCAACGCTGAAAATTTCGAAAAATTCCGCGAAAGCTTCGCCCAGGTCGCCGCCGAACTGCTCGCCCCGGCTGATCTGACCCGCACGCTGGAAACCGATGGCAATCTGGAAGGCGCCTACTTCTCGCTGGAAACCGCCCGCCTGCTCGAAAATGAAATCTGGGGCCAGGGCTTTCCGGCGCCGCTGTTCATGGATGAATTCGAAGTCGAGCAACAGCGGGTCTTGAAGGAAAAACACCTCAAGCTGCGCCTGCGCAAAGGCGGCACCCGCATCGACGCCATTCAGTTCAACTTCAGCACCCAGCCCGGCCACACGACCCGCGTTGCTTACCGACTGGCGATCAACGAATACATGGGGGTGGAGACCACTCAACTGATGGTGGAGCATCTGGAGTAGGCACTATGCCTTTGGTTATATCCCGTCAATTGGGATTAATATGCGCGTCCATTGAATTCACATAACAATAGACGGATTCCAAAGTGAAAATTTTGCTGGTAGATGACTCGAAAGCAGTCGCCATGATGACGACGGCGCGCCTTGAATCGTTCGGCTACGAGGTCACGCATGCTGCCGACGGGCCAGCAGCCATCAAGCATTTTCAGCACACCCGGTTTGATCTGATTCTGATGGATATCGAGATGCCGGGCATGAACGGCTTCGAAACCACAACACGTATCCGCGCCCTTGAAGGCCATGAACCCTGGGCCTGGACACCGATTATTTTTGTCACCGCCACCGACACGGCCACCAATGTGGTGACGGCGATCGAGGCGGGTGGCGATGATTTTATTTCCAAGATGGCACCGGAAAGCGTGCTGCAAGCCAAGATGAAAGCGATGTCGCGCATCGCTGCCATGCGCGCCAGACTGGCTCAGGCCAACACAAAATTGCAGGACCAGGCGAATCGTGACGGTCTGACCGGGCTGCTCAATCGACGCGCGCTCGACATGCGCATCGACCAACTCTGGGACGATGCGACCCGCACAGCAAAACCCTTCAGCATCCTGATGATCGACGTCGATAATTTCAAAAAATACAACGATCACTATGGCCACCTTGGCGGCGACGATTGTCTGCGCGCCATCGCCCACTCATTGGGAAAGACCGTGCAAGAAACCAAAGACGACAAGGTGGCATCCGGCGCTTTTGTGGCCCGTTATGGCGGCGAGGAGTTTTGCGTGGTCATTCCGGAAACATCCCATGGCGTGCATTTCGGACTAGCCGCTACGCTGGTTGAAAACATTGCAGCCCTGCAACTGCCCCACAAGGAAAACACCCATTGGGGCGTCGTCACCATCTCGGTTGGTGCCGTTTGCGCCGTCCCCGCCAGCGGCCAGGTTGGATCGCTCTTCCGACAAGCCGATACCCTGCTTTATCGCGCCAAGGAAGCCGGCCGCAATCGCGTCGAAGCCGAGTAATTCCAGCACGACCAACACGACTCGGCGTCATTGCCAGCCCCGCACTGAACCGGGACAATACAGTGATGAGCCGCCCCTTGATCGATTTTGCATCTGCCGCCGCAGTCGCCCGCTGGTCGGCCATTGACGATGCCGTTATGGGTGGCGTTTCCCGCAGCCAACTCCAGCATGACCCGGCAGGCCATGCCATTTTTAGCGGCATTGTCTCGCTTGAGCACAACGGCGGCTTCGCCTCGGTTCGGTCACCGATGCTTGATAGCAACGCACCGGGAACGCACCTTTGCCGGCTTGAGGTCTATGGTGATGGCAAACGCTACAAACTCAACTTGCGCACCGACAACAGCTTTGACGGCGTGAACTATCAGGCGGTCTTTGAAGCACCGGCGCATCTCTGGACCCAACTCAGCCTGCCGCTCACCGACTTCCAACCCAGTTATCGCGGTCGACGCGTCCCGGGCGCACCACCATTTGACCCGGCACGCCTGCAGCAAATCGGCCTGATGATCGCCGACCGCCAGGCCGGGCCTTTCGCGCTGGCGATACGTTCGATCGGCTTTGAATGAAAGCCGCCAAACCCTGGTATCTCTACCTGATCGAGTGCGTCGACGGCAGCATCTACACCGGCATCACCGTCGACCTCGACGCCCGCTACGCAGCCCACAAGGACGGCAGCGGCGCACGCTATACACGCTCACACCCACCCGCCAGACTGCTCGGATTCGAGACCCATCCCGACCGCTCATCAGCGTCGAAAGCAGAACACAGGATCAAGCAACTCAGCGCCCCCGAAAAGCGCCGCTACGCAGCCAAGCTGGTTGTCGATCAACCGATATCGAATGATTCGATCGTGCTGATAGATCAGGTAGCCTCGAGTGTTCTGCCTGACCATTCAGGTGTCGGCATCACTGAAACTGGATAACCTTCAGTAGCGGCATACGGCCAGGAGCATCCAGTCATTCCGCCGATAGAGCGATCATTTGAATGGCCGCTTCACTCTGGAACCGACCTGATGGCCAGTGCGTCAGTTTGAACGGTCATTGACCACTTGCTGCACGAACGATAGCTGAACATCGCATTACCGCCGTTCGGTCTAATCCGGTGAAAATAGCCAAAAACGAAATTCAGGACGGGATGGCGCCAGAAAAGCCCCGCCCTCAGAATTGCCTACTGTACTCAACCATGTACGCGTCGCTGACATGCTGTCCCGTATGCACGCTCCAGCTCCGCGCCCAACGAAACTCGATTTCGCTGCGCTCCGTCAGGTCTATGCTCGGCCCCAGTCGGAACTTGTGCAGGTCATGCTCCTTGCCCGCATCTATGCCATGCACCAGACGGTAGCCGACCATCATCTCAAAGTGTTTGAAGGCGTACTTGAAGCTCGGTTCGACGTAGTAATAAGCGAATTTCTCGTCGCCCTGCCAGGCATGGCCCAGCAGCCCGCGCAACACAATCTTGGCTGCCACGGTGAGCGGAAACTCATGGCGCACCCGCACGCCAAGCTTGCGTTCGCTGGCGCGCTCACCGGTCTGCTCGTCGTGCTCGCGAGCGCCTTCGAGCAGCAACTCGACCATGCTGATCCAGCGATTGTCCAGATTAATGCCGGGCACCAGGGTCAGGCTTCGGCTCTGCCATGCATTACCCGCGCCTTGTTCCAGTTCGAATTCAATACCCAGCTTGGTCTTGCCAGTATCGGACCGGTCGGCACAAGCGATAGCCGGCAACAGCGACAACGCCAAGCAAGTCACCCAGGAAAAACCGTTTCGTAACAAAAACATGCAAGCATCCCCAAGGCAGCGCCTCTGTACCGACGAAAACGAAGTCAAGCGCAACCTACCTCGACGTCACTGGCGGCATTGTAGTCGCGGAATCGGACGACGCAGGGGAGAGCTAAGGTTGACCGAAAAAGTGGCCAAAATAGAAACGTCGGATCAACGGGCAAGCAGCCACCCTACGATCTGCCGCCCCCGAGCAGCCACACTGGGCGACAGTTTTACTCAAATACATGCCGTTGAAACAAGGCTGCCTTGAACAGCCGGAGTGGGTCACAAGCTGCCCTTGACCTACATCGCCGGTGCTTCAGGACCTTTACCATTGGTAAGTTGACCATTTGCCCCCTCATTCCCCTGTGAAGCGGGACACTGCGGTTCTGGATCACCCAGTTTTTGATCAAAATTCTACTGATCTTCAGTGATGGGCACGTGGGCCGGCATATTTTTTAATCATATAGGCCACCCCGTGGAACCGACGACCACCCGTACACTCTGACTCCCGTCGCTTCTCCAAGCCTGCCTCAATGCCGCCAATTTCCATCACCGCCGTCAGCGCCGCCCGAGAGATCGAGTCTGGCGACTGGGCACGTCTGTCGCCCGGCCAGCATCCGTTTCTCAACGCCGACTTTTTCGGCATTCTTGAGGACCATGAAACCGCCGGTCCGGCCTGCGGCTGGCTGGCCAACCATCTGCTGGCCAGCGGCGAAAACGGCGCGGTGCTGGGTATCGCACCGACCTACGTCAAGCTGAATTCACATGGCGACTTTGTCCGTGACTGGTCGTGGGCCGCGGCTTATGAGCAACTGGGCAAAACCTATTACCCGAAGCTGTTGACCGCAGTACCGCACACGCCCGCCAAAGGGCCGAGATTGCTGGTGGCGGCGGGAGAGGACGCCCCCGCTATCCAGCAAAGCCTGATCGAGACCGGCCAGGAAATGGTGGCGGCGAACCAGCTTTCTTCCTGGCACATTGCTCTGCCCGCCGATGATGAAGTTGAGCTGTTTCGCACCAACGGCTTTCTGGTCAGCCATGACGTTCAGTTTCAGTGGCGGGATCGCGGTTTCGGTGACTTCGATGGCTTCCTCGGCGCCTTTTCTGCCGAGCGGCGCCGCAAGGTCCGGGCGGAACGGCGCAAGGTGAGCGAGAGCGGCCTGCAAATCGAGGTTCGCCACGGCAACGAAATCACACCCGATGAATGGCCAGAACTGCATCAACTTTATGCCGCCACCTTCGACAAGTTCGGCAATTACGCCGCATTTTCACCGGCCTGCTTTGCCGAACTGGGCTCAACGCTGGGCCGCCGGATGGTGGTTTTCATTGCCCGTGATGCAACAAAACCGGTCGCCATTTCCATCTGCTTTCGTAGCGACGACACCTTGTATGGGCGCTACTGGGGAACCAGCGGCCAGTACCATAGCCTGCACTTCGAACTCTGCTTTTATCAGGGCATTGCCTACTGCCTGCGCGAAGGCCTGTCCACCTTCGAGCCCGGTGCCGGTGGCGAGCACAAGGTGGCGCGCGGCTTCGAGCCAACCATCGTTCGATCCTGCCACTGGATTGCCGATGACCGAATGCGGCAACTGATCGGCCAGCATCTGTCGCGGCAACAGGGCGGCATTCTGAGCTATGCCGACGAAGCGGCAACGCATCTGCCTTATCGCAATAGTGAGGTGGATCTCAAGCTTGATGCGCGGTGAAAATTCGCTATTTTTTCGGGTTGACCGTACGGCCAGCCATAGTTTCTATGGTCCTGGGGCCAGCCGTTGCTTTCATGGTCGCAGCAATTGTTGAGATGACTTTATTCCCATCGCAGCCAGCAATCGGCTAGCCGTGAGTTGCCCGACGCCGGTATCTCTATTTTCTTGAACGCAAACTGAAGCGATAAATATTAGAAAACGCTTAATTAATCGTCTATTATAGTAAGCAATTAATTACTTAATAGCCGAGGCGCCATGCAACAGCAAACCCGGGTTCGTCTCTCGACCGAGACTCGTCAGGCCGAAATTATCGCGGCGGTACTGAAGCTGGCCGCCGAGCGCAGCCCTGCCCAGATCACGACCGGCGACATTGCCAGGGCGGTATCCCTGACCCAGGGCGCCATCTTCCGGCACTTCCCGAACAAGGATGCGATCTGGCTTGCCGTCATCGTCTGGGTGGAAAGCAATCTGCTGGACTCGCTGGAAGCCGCTGCGCAAAATGCTGCGACCCCGCTTGCCGGTTTGCAGGCCGTGTTCATGGCGCATATCGGCTTTGTGACGCAACACCCCGGCGTGCCGCGCCTGATTTTCAATGAACTGCAGCAGCCCGATGACAGCTCGGTGAAAGTCGGCGTCTGGCGCATTCTGGAAGCTTATCGCCAGTTGTTGACGCGCTTGCTCAATGACGCTGAGGCGACTGGTCAGATCGATCCCGAGATCGACAAAGGCGCGGCAGGGATGTTGTTCATCGGCTCGGTTCAGGGGCTGGTCATGCAATCCATGTTGGCCAACGGCGCCCTGAACATGAAAACCGCCGCCGAGCGCGTTTTCGTGCTCTATCTCAACGCAATCCGGGGAACGCGATGAACCTTGCTATTTTCCGTAGCCGCAGCTTCGGGCTCATTGTGCTGGCGCTTGGCCTGCTGCTCGCCTTCGCCTTCGTCGTCCTCCGCGCCGGCCCGCTGGCGCCGACGCAGGTTACGGTCAACCCGGTAAAAGAGGGCAAATTGACCCCGGCCCTGTTCGGCATTGGCACCATCGAAGCCCGCCGCGCTTACCTGATCGGCCCGACCACCGCCGGCCGCGTACTCAGGGTCTTGGTCGATGTCGGCGACACGGTCAAAGCCGGCCAGTTGCTGGCCGAGATGGACCCGGTTGATCTGGATGAACGGATCGCCGCCCTTGATGCGTCGCTGGCCCGCGCCGGCAGCACGATAGCCGCCAGCGATGCCCAGCGGCGCGATGCCCAGGCGCGTAACCAGTTGGCCGGCATGAACGTCAAACGCTATCAGGATTTGGGTGAAAAGCGGTTTGTCAGCAGCAGTGCCGTTGAAGCCAAACAACAGGAAGCGGTTTCCGCTCAGGCCGGCGTCAGTGCCGCCGAGGCCAATCTGGCAGCGGCCCGGCAGGACAGCCTGCGCCTTGGCGCCGAACGTGATGGCCTGCGCCAGCAACGGGGAAATGTTCGTCTGCTCGCGCCGACCGATGGCATCGTCACGACGCGCGATGCCGAACCCGGCTCGACCGTAGTCGCTGGTCAGGCTGTCCTGAAACTGATCGAACCGGCCAGCCTGTGGGTCAAAACCCGTTTCGACCAAGGCCGCTCGGCTGGACTGGCGTTGGGTCTGCCGGCTGAGATCGCCTTGCGCTCAAACCCCTCCCGCCTGCTGGCCGGCAAAGTTGTCCGGCTTGATCTGGTCAGCGACAGCGTGACGGAAGAACGTATCGCCCAGATCGCTTTCGACACCTTGCCAACTGGCATCTCGGTCGGCGAATTGGCCGAGGTCACGCTGAAATTACCGACCACTCAAGCCCGTTTTGTGGTGCCCAATGCCAGCCTCAAACGCCTGAATGATCAACTCGGCGTCTGGCTTTATCAGGAAGGCAAAGCAAAGTTTGTCGCCGTCAAAACCGGCCAGAGCAGCCTCGATGGCCAAGTCGAAATCCTCGACGGCTTGAGCGGTGGCGAGCAGGTGATCGTGCATAGCGCGAAAGAAATCTCTGCCAACAGCCGCTTGAAGATCGTCGAATCGCTGGCCGAGGCGGGCAAATGATCAATCTGGCCGGGCGGGACATCCTGCATTCCTGGGGCAAATTTGCCTTTACCGGCCTTGGCCTGGGCTTGCTGATCGGCGTCACGCTGACCATGGCCGGGGTTTATCGCGGCATGGTCGATGATGCCAAAGTGCTGCTCAACAACAGCGGCGCCGATCTGTGGATCGTGCAAAAAGACACCCTCGGCCCCTATGCCGAATCCTCCAGCCTGCATGACGACGTTTACCGCAGCATTCTCGGCCTGCCCGGCGTGGCGCAGGCGGCCAATGTCACTTACCTGACCATGCAGGTGCGCCGCGGCGACACCGATGTCCGGGCCATGGTCGTCGGCTTCGAGCCGGGGCAGCCGGGCGAACCGGGTTATCTGACGGCGGGCCGGCAGATCACGCGCAGCCATTACGAAGCGGTGGCCGATGTTAAAACCGGCTTTCAACTCGGCGAGCAGATCAGGATTCGCCGCCACGATTACACCGTGGTCGGGCTGACCCGGCGCATGGTTTCCTCCGGCGGCGACCCGATGGTTTTCATTCCCTTGAAGGATGCGCAGGAAGCGCAGTTCCTGAAAGACAACGACGCCATTCTCAATGAACGGGCCCGCACAGCGACCAACCCCAGCCTCAACCGCCCCGGCGTCCCCGGCTTGCTGGAGGCGATTCAGGCCTCGCAGGCGAGCAACCGCAACGTCAATACCGTGCTGGTCCGCGTTCAGGCCGGCCAATCGCCGGAAGAAGTGGCGGCGCCGATCCGCCGCTGGAAGCACTTGCAGGCTTACACGCGGGTGCAGATGGAGGAAATCCTGATCGCCAAGCTGATCGCCACTTCGGCCAAGCAGATCGCCATGTTCCTGGTCATTCTCGCCATCGTCAGCGCCGCCATCGTCGCCTTCATCATCTACACCATGACGCTCGGCAAGATTCGCGAAATCGCCGTACTCAAGCTGATCGGCACGCGCAGCAGCACCATCGCCGGGATGATCCTGCAACAGGCGCTGGGCTTGGGGCTGATCGGTTTCATAATCGGCAAAGTCGCTGCTACCTTCTGGGCACCGGCCTTCCCGAAATACGTGCTGCTCGAATCCGGCGACGCCATAAGCGGATTCATCGCAGTCATGATCATCTGCGCGCTGGCCAGCACCCTCGCCATTCGCGCCGCGCTGCGGGTTGATCCTGCAACCGCGATCGGGGGCTGAGATGCAACAGAAAATGCAGCAAACATTCGGCATCACGATCGAAGGTCTGAGCAAACGCTACGGCAGCGGCAATGCTGCGGTCGACGCCTTAAAAGACGTCAATATGACGGTTGCGCCGGGCGAGGTGGTCGGGCTGATCGGCCCTTCCGGCTCGGGGAAAAGCACCCTGCTCAAATGTCTGGGCGCCATCATCGAGCCAACCGCGGGACGGATGACGCTGGGCGAAGAGGTGATCTTCGATGGCGGCTGGAAAATCTCCGACCTCAAGGCGCTGCGCCGGGACAAGATCGGCTTTGTCTTCCAGGCGCCCTACCTGATTCCCTTCCTCGACGTCACCGACAATGTCGCCCTGCTCCCGATGCTGGCCGGCCAGCCCAACGCCGCCTCCCGCCGCCGGGCGCTTGAACTGCTGACGGCGCTGGATGTGGCGCACCGGGCCAAGGCCCAGCCTTCGGAATTGTCGGGCGGCGAACAGCAGCGCGTCGCCATCGCCCGCGCCCTGGCCAACCAGCCGCCGGTCATCCTCGCCGACGAACCGACCGCCCCGCTCGATAGCGAACGCGCCTTGAGCGTCATCCGCATCCTCAACGAGATGGCGCAGCAATATCAGACGGCGATTATTGTCGTCACCCACGATGAAAAAATCATCCCGACCTTCAAGCGGACTTATCACATCCGGGACGGGCGGACTTATGAGGAAGCGGGTGAAGGGAGAGCACTTTGAAGCGGCCCGATAGCAGATTGCCAGATTCACCATCAAACCTTGAAACAGAAAGCGAGCCATGAAAAAACGATACTGGATCATCCCCCTGCTGGTTTTCCTGGTCGGCCTCGACTGGTACATCCGCGCCCCGGACTCGGCAGCGCGTAATCTGACCAGCGCCATCGAAAGCCAGGGCAGCGCGAAGCTGAAGGCTTATCCGTACAAGTTCTGGGTGATCAAAGTTAAGGATGGCACCGCCTACGTCAGCACGCCACGCAGTTTTGACGTGCCCGCCTTCAAGGCGCTGGCCGTGCTTTACCCCGACGTGAATACCAAAAACCCCAACGACCCCGCCTTCATTGCCACCGAAAAACTGCTCGGCGAAGTTCAGTCTGAAGCCAGCGCCATCGTCAAAGCCCAACCCGGCATCAAGGAAGTGCGCTGGGAACTGGATCGGGACTGGCTGCGCGCTCATTTTATTGAGGTGCCGGAGAAATAATCCGCCTTCCGTGCCCCCCGGCTGACGATGGCAGCGTCGGCTAGTCACTTTCGGGTAATCAAAATACCGCCTGAACGGTATTCATACGCCCCGTCAGGAAATTAGGCTTGCGCCACGCGGCAAGAATAATTCTGACTTCATCACGCAGGGGGCTGACATGAAAAAAGTAAACGCAAGGAAGATATTTGCGGCCATTGTTCTGGCCGGCGTGGCGTCAGCAAGCTGGTCTGCGGATAAGGAGGATATCGGAAAGCGGGAATACGACAACAATTGCGTTGCCTGCCATGGCGCCGATGGCAAGGGTGGGATCTACGTCGATTTCCTCAAGACCACACCGCCCGATCTGACTCAATTGACCAAAGCCAATGGTGGCGTTTTCCCGCTGGAACGCGTTTATGGCGCGATTGACGGGCGCCAGCAGGTGAAGTCTCACGGCACCCGCGAGATGCCGATCTGGGGTCGGGATTACCAGATCAGGGCGGGTGAGCACTATTACTCGGATGTGATCTATGACTCAGATGCCTTTATCCGTGGACGGATTCTGGCGTTGGTTGATTATTTGAATCGTTTGCAGGCTAGGTGATTGCTGGGTGGCTGGGCTGGCGTTTTGTTGGGGGCATTAATACGACGGCTGGCTCCATGGTCGACGGGAGAATTGTACTGATTGACTGCGGCGGATTGGGGTAGCGGGTTGGCTGTGCTGTGGAGTGCGGAGCGCTGAATGAGCTGGGTGTTCCGCCCTGCGGGGCGTCTCACTTTCTTTTGCTTCGCCAAAAGAAAGTAAGCAAAGAAAAGGCGACCCCAGGGTCGGTGCCGGCTGCGCCGGTTCCTTGCGCTACTCGGTGAGCCGGGCGACTCGCTAAACTCGCCTGCGGCTCAGACAACGCGAGTCGAAGGCCCCCGACTCCCCTGCGTTGCTCAGCACCTTTCAAGGGGCCCGGTAGGGCGTCCGTGGTCAAACAGTTGTGCCGTCATACGTTTTGGTGACTTGGGGTTGATTGATTGGTTTGGGTTGCTGGATAAGTGCGGCTCGTTGAGCGATGGCGCGGTCATTCCCGCGCAGGCGGGAATCCATGCACTGCCTGGACTCCCGCCTGCGCGGGAGTGACGGGGATTGGGTGGAGGTGGGATGCATCGCGCCGCGCCACCTTCATTTTTTGCCGTTTTCCCGGTCGACCGCAGCCGCCTGATAATTTCAGCGCTGCTTGAACCATCCCGCCTTTCGGGTCCCCATGTGGAGCGCCGAGCAACGGAGAAGGGCCGGGGGCCTTCGACTCGCGTTGTCTGAGCCGCAGGCGAGTTTAGCGAGTCGCCCGGACCTTCGAGTAGCGCAGGGGAGTTGGCGTAGCCAACCGCGTAACCTGGGGTCGCCTTCTTTTTGGCTACTTTTTCTTGGCGAAGCAAGAAAAAGTACGCCCGCCAGCAAGGCGGAAACCCAAGCTCGATAAAGGGAAAGCGCCCGCTTTTGGCAGGCAGGTACGGGCTTGGCGCAAAACCGCTCAGTCAGCAACCGAACCGAATCCAAACAGCCAACTACCCTCCCCCGCCCCATAAAACCCATTCCCCTCAACCAACAATCACATCCTCAACCCGATCAATATCCCGCAGCACCCCAGGATCATCCACCGGGCAAAGTACCAACCCTTGCCGATGCGCCTGCAGAATCGGCTTCCCCCCCTGATCGCCGGTCAAACTCGCCAACTGCTCAAACCACGTACCGGCAAAGCCAACCGGATGCCCCCGCCGCCCCTCAAATGCACAGGCGGCAAGGCTGGCCCCCGTACGCAAACTGGCGGCCACTGCTTGATGGCTGGCCGGCGCAACGAACGGCATGTCAGCCAGCGCCACCACCCAGCCCAAGGCCTCGGGCGAGGCGCGAACACCGGCCGCCAAGGTGTGGCCCATGCCTGAATCGGCCTCGGCGCAAACCACCGTTTCACAGCCCTCGGCGGCGAGCAAGCCGGCAAGGGTTTCGCTGCCCGGCCGCAGAACGGCAATCAGCCGATCACAGGCCGGCCGCAGATTACGCGCCGCCGCTACCGCCATCGGCGTGCCATCGCCCAATGGATGTAGCCGCTTGTCGCTGCCGAAGCGCGTACCCCGGCCAGCCGCCAGCAGAATGCCGACAATCTCGCCCGGCACGTTTCAGCCTACCCCGCAACCGGCGGTCGCCTTCATCGGCCGCAAACCTGCCTTCGTCCGCACGCCATTTTTCACCGCCGTCATTTCGGCCAGAATCGAGACAGCAATTTCCGGCGGCGTTCGGCTGCCAATCGGCAAACCGACCGGGCCATGCAGACGATCCACCTCGGCCTGCGAGAGATCGAAATACTGCAACAACCGCTCGCGCCGCCGCTCGTTGTTGATCCGCGAACCGAGCGCGCCGACGTAGAAGGCCGGTGATTTCAGCGCCTCCAGCAGCACCATGTCGTCCAGCTTGGGGTCGTGGGTCAGCGCCACCACCGCGCTGTGCGGGTCCAGGCCCAGCTCGATCACCGCATCGTCCGGCATGCCTGGCACCAGCGTTGTCCCCGGCACATTCCATTCGGCGGCGTATTCGCTGCGCGGGTCACAGATATAAACCTGATAATCCAGCGCCTGCGCCATCTGCGCCAGATAGGTCGAAATCTGCCCGGCCCCGACAATCAGCAAACGCCACGCCGGGCCGTGCAAGGTGGTCAAAGTCCGGCCATCCCACGCCAGCGCATCGCCGGCCGAACCGGGGCCAATCGAAGCGCCCGGCTGGCCGATCACAACGCTGCGCCGCACCAGTTCGCCGGCCGCAATCCGCTCAGCCAGCGTTTGCAAGGAAGCCAGGTCCGGCGCTGGCTCGATGACCAGTTCCATCGTGCCGCCACAAGGCAAACCATAACGCCGAGCTTCCTCCTGCGTCACGCCGTAACTCAGGATGAACGGCACGGTCGCCGCGAAATCCCCTGCCAGCAGTCGGTCGATCAAATCGGTTTCAATACAACCGCCGGAAACCGAACCCTGCACCTGTCCATCATCGCGCAGCACCATCCACGCCCCCGGCGGCCGCGGGGCGGAACCCCAGGTCCGGGCCACGGTGACCAGCGTGAAGCGGTGTCCCGCTGCTGCCCAGCGCCGGGCGGCAGCAAGGACTTGAGTGTCCTGGCTATCCATCTCAGGCGACCAGTTCAGCCGTGTTGAAAGGCATGCGGTGCAGGAACTTGCCGGTAGCCGCAGCGATCGCATTGGCGACCGCCGGGGCGAGCGGCGGCACGCCCGGTTCACCAATGCCGGTTGGGGCACTGGTCGACGGCACGATATGGACCTCGACCGCCGGCATGTCACCGATGCGCAGCAGCGGATAGCCATCGAAATTCCCTTGCACCACGCGGCCTTCATTCAGGGTTATTTCACCGCTCAGTGCTGCAGAAAGCGCGAAGCCAACCGCGCCTTCAACCTGCGAACGGATGTTGTCCGGGTTGATCGCCGTGCCGCAATCCACCGCGCAAATGATGCGGTCAACCTTGATTGAACCGTCTTTTTTGATCGTTACTTCGGCCACCTGCGCGACGAATGAATTAAAGGATTCATGCACCGCGACACCGCGGCCACGACGCTCACCAGCGGCGGCCTTGAGCGGCGTTCCCCAGTTCGCTTTCTCGGCTGCCAGCTTGAGCACGCCGGCATGGCGCGGATGCGCGCCGAGCAATTCAAGACGCAGGGCCACCGGATCCTTGCCCATCGCTGCCGCCACTTGATCGAGGAAAACCTCGGTCGAGTAAGCCGTGTGCGAGGAACCGACCGAACGCCACCAGAGTACCGGCACGGGGATATCGGTTGGCGTATGCAGATCAACCGTCAAATTCGGAATGGCGTAAGGCAGATTCGACGCACCTTCAACCGAAACATGATCGACGCCGTCCTTGATCATCATCGACTCGAAAGGCGATCCCGCCATGATCGACTGCCCGACCAGCCGATGACGCCAGCCGACCAGCTTGCCGTCGCCATCCAGCGCCGCTTCCAGCGCATGGTGGAAAAGCGGCCGATAGTAGCCAGCGCGCATGTCGTCCTCACGCAGCCAGACCAGCTTGACCGGCGCCTTGCCGTTGATCGCCTTGACGATGTGCGCCGCCTCCATGACGTAATCGGATTGTGTCGAGGCCCGGCGCCCGAAACTGCCGCCGGCGTAGAGCATGTTGATCTTGACCTGCTCCGGCTTGAGGTTGAACAGCGCCGCCACCCGGCCCTGATCGACGGTCTGGAACTGCTCGCCATTCCACAGTTCGCAGCCATCGGCCTTGAGGTGGACGACGCAGTTCATCGGCTCCATTGCCGCATGGGCGAGGTAAGGGAAGTCGAAGGCGGCGCTGACCACTTTGGCTGCGCCGGCAAAGGCTTTATCGGCATCGCCGGTCTGCTTGGCAATCAGGCCGGGCTTCCTGGCCATTTCCTTGTAACGGGCGAGAATTTCATCGCTGCCCAGTTTGAAAGCCTTGCTTTCGTCCCAAGTCACCGCCAAGGCATCGCGGCCCTTCTTGGCGCTCCAGGTATCCGTCGCCAGCACGGCGACGCCCTGCGGAATCTGCACGACATCGACGACGCCCTTGATCGCCTTGGCCTTGGTCGCGTCGAAAGACTTCACCGTGGCGCCGAACAGCGGCGGATGCGCGACCACGGCAACCAGCATACCGGACAGGAAAACGTCCTGAGTGAATTGTGCCGTGCCGTTGGTCTTGGCCGCGCTGTCCTTGCGCTTGGCCTGCTTGCCGATCAGACGAAAATCCTTCGGATCTTTCAGTTTCACTTCCGCCGGCACGGTTTCGTTGGCGGCATCGAGCGCCAACTCACCGAAGCTGGCCTTGCGACCGCTGGCGGCATGGCTGACCACGCTGTCGCGCACGACAATGTCGGCCTCGCTGACTTTCCAGCGCTTGGCGGCGGCGGAAACCAGCATGGCCCGCCCGGCCGCGCCGGCCTTCCGCATCTGATCCCAGGAATTGGCCATCGCCGTGCTGCCGCCAGTACCCTGCGTCGGGCCCCAGAACGTATTGTTGTAGCGCTTGGCATCGGCTGCCGCGCCTTCGACGCGAACATGCGCCCAGTCGGCATCCAGCTCGTCGGCCAGAATCGTCGCCAGACCGGTATAGGTGCCCTGTCCCATTTCAAGGTGCTTGGACATGACGGTGACGCTGTTGTCGGCGCCGATGCGCAAAAAAGCGTTCGGCTCAAAGCTGGCTGAAGGAGCCACGGTAACGCCAGACTTGCCGGCCGCTGCGGCAGCCATCACCGGCAGACAAAAGCCCAGCGTCAGGCCGGCGCCACCTTGCAAAAAACGACGGCGGCTGAGATTTTCAATAATGATTTCGCTCATGTTCAGACTCCTCAGGCCAGCGCTTTGGCGGCTTCGTGAATGGCAGCGCGAACGCGCACGTAAGTGGCGCAACGGCAGAGATTGCCCGACATCGCATCGTCAATATCGGCGTCGCTCGGCTTGCGGTTCTGGCTGAGCAGCGCGACGGCGCTCATGATCTGGCCGGACTGACAGTAGCCGCACTGGACGACATCCAGCTTGCGCCAGGCTTCCTGCACCACCTTGCCGACATGATTGGCATCAATCGCCTCGATGGTGGTGATCTTGCGGCCGACCACCGCCGACACCGGCGTCGTGCAGGCGCGCATCGGCGTGCCATCCACATGCACGGTACAGGCGCCGCACAACGCCTGGCCGCAGCCGTATTTGGTCCCCGTCATTTGCAGGGTGTCACGCAGCGCCCAGAGCAGGGGCGTATCGGGCGCCACATCGAGTTGATGCGGCTTGCCATTCACGTTGAGTTTGATCATTTGGCAGACTCCGTTGGTCGGGTGGGTGGGGGTGGCGGTCTGCGCCGCCAATATTGGACGATCAAGTGTGGCCGACAGCGGCCGGCGATTGATAGCAACTTACTGCAAATTTCTTGCCTGATCGTGCACGCTGGCACATTCGCCACTCGTCGCCATCCCGTGAATCCGGTAATCTGGCGTGCATTGAAATATCAATTGGAACAGGCATGAACCCCATTAGTTCGGACTCCCGGCAGGCCTTGGAGATCACCAGCCAGCGGGCAGAACTCGCCGCCATCATTGAACAATATTGCAGTACGGACGGCACGCACCCGACGCCCATTCCCGGTCTGACCTTCTTCCGCCACGCCTCGCCCAGTGCCGCCGCCTGCGCCGTCGTCAAATCACTTTTCGCCCTGCTCGTTCAGGGGACAAAGCGCGTTGTGCTGGCTGATGAAGTTTACGAATACGACCAACGGCATTACCTGATCACCTCGGTTGATCTGCCGCTGCTTGCCCAAATCACCGAAGCCTCCCCCGAAGCCCCCTACCTCGGACTGGCACTTGAACTCGACGCACGCCAGATCGGCGAACTGATGAGCAAAATGCCGCCTTTTTTGCCGTCGACCGCAGCAGTCTCGCGTGGCCTGGCAATCAGCGAAGTCACGACCGAAATTCTCGGTGCCGCCCTCCGCCTCGCCCGCCTGCTCGCCACGCCCGAGGCCATTCCGGTATTGGCACCGCTAATCGAACAGGAATTGCTCTATCACCTGCTCAGTGGCGAACAGGGCGGCCGCCTGCGCGATGTCGCCATCAAGGGCAGCCAGAGCCACCAGATTTCCCGGGCCATTCAGTGGATCAATCAGCGCTTTACCCAGCCGATGGCAATCGACGAACTGGCCGGTGCGGTCAGCATGAGCAAGTCATCGCTGCACCACCATTTCAAGGCGCTGACCTCGATGAGCCCGCTGCAATACCAGAAGACACTGCGCCTGCAGGAAGCGCGCCGGCTAATGTTGATCGAACAACTCGACGCCGCCTCAGCCAGCCACCGCGTCGGCTACGAAAGCCCCTCGCAATTCAGCCGCGAATACCGCCGGGTGTTCGGCGCGCCACCGCTGAAGGATATTGCGCTGATGCGGCAAAGCGCTTGAGAAACTGATCACAAAATTCGCTGACCGGATCTGTTTTATCGTTCTGCACAGGCGGAAACTTCCGAACCTGATTTCGCATCGCTTCCAGCTTTCGCCGGGCTAATAAATTCGGAACGGCGTTAACTTGACCACCCAATTTCATTGAAGCTGACCAAACGAAATCATGGTCTGGCCAATAGTTAAACTGAGCACAAGGAATTCGGGCATTGAGGCGAACACATTCCACGTGTGGGCCATGATCAACTTTCTCAACAATGCCTTTTTCATCTTGGCTCAGTGTCGAAATAATTTACAGTGCTCCCCCGTTTCATTGGCCGACAAATCCTAACAACTTGAAAGTTAATAATAATATTTTCAAAATAAAAATGGAGCGCTAATTGCTTATGCTTCCATACGTTTCACTCCGCACTGAAATATCAGTAATCAACAAGCTGATCCAGCTGTAGTTTGGCAGCGCAACTTTTTTTCTGTAAAAATTTTCAGGCGAGTTCATCGGGATGGAAATCTCAGTCTTTCAGGTTGAGATAGATTTTCCCGGTCATCCAGTCCTCGTCGCATTCGGCCAGCAGAGCTGAAACCAGGCGCAGGCAGGAAGCGGTGTTTGGGAAGATGGAAGCGACCCGGGTACGACGTTTGATTTCGCGGTTAATGCGTTCGAGGCCGTTGGTGGTGCGCAGCCGGACGCGCTGAGCCATCGGCAAGGCGAATGTGGCGAAGCCCTCGGGCAGGTTTTCTTCGGCCCACTGAGCGAGTTTGGGCGCCTCGGTGCGCCAGTCGTCGATAGCCTGTCGCAAGAGGCGCTCGGCCTCGGTGCCATCCGGTGCATTGAAGATGGCCCGAATCCGCTGCGCCACGGGTTTGCGCTGATCAAGGCGCGTCACATACGACTGGGCGTTCTGCTGCAAGTGGAACTGGCAGCGTTGCCAAGGCACGCTGGGCAAGGTCGCGCGGCGTGCCGCATTGAGTCCGGCATGCGCATCGGAAATGATCATCTTGACGCCCTTGAGTCCGCGTCGCACCAAGCTATCGAGGAAAGCCCGCCAATGCACTTCGGCTTCAGACAAGGCGACCGACACCCCAAGCACCCGGCGATGGCCGCTCTGCGTGATGCCGACCGCCACCAGCACGGCACAGTCGACCAGTTGGCCGCCTTCGCGCACCCGCTCGTAACGGGCATCGAGAAAGACATAAGGCGTTTCATCGAGCGGCCGCTCACGCCAGACGGCCAGGCCGGCGTCCAGCTGTTCGGCCGCGCGACTGACCTGCGTCGACGAGATCGACACCTCGGCCCGAGCAGCGCTTGCAGAACGGTGATCACCTTGCGGGTGGAAACGCCCTGCACATACATTTCGGCCAAGGCGATATTGAGGGCCTGCTCGGTGCGCGATCCCTTCTCCAGGGCGCTGGGATAGAAGCCGCCGCCGCGCACCTGGGGGACGTCAAAGGTCAGTTCGCCGACGCGGGTCATCATCGTTTTGGGCTTGAAGCCATTGGCGTAATCGGTGCGTTCGGCGGTGCGTTCATGGGGCTGGGCATTGAGAAAGTGGTTGCGTTCGATCCGGCTCGCTTCGTTGACCAGGATGCGCAGCGCCTCGCCGGCGCCATCCAGACCGTTGTTCAGGAGCGCCGCAAAAGCAGCATCCAGAGGGTGATGTTCTACGCGTTGTGCCATGCTGTCGATTCCTTCTTGGGTAGGGATAAGAATGCCCCGAAGAAATCGCCTGCGGGAATGGCCTGTCGGTGTTTCGCCGCGCGGCTGTGCCGTCCTCCGCGCTTCGGGCGCTACGCGCCCTCATCGCTCCGGCCAGCACAGCCGCGCAAAACCAACAGCCACAGAATTTACAGAACGGATGTTGCACTAACTGTAGTTTCCTAGTAATTCACTCAGCGCCCCCCTAAACCCGACAAGGGATATCCAACATGCTACTGACCAAATTCACCAGAAATTTCTATGTATTGGCTGCAATCTTGTTGGCTCCTGCTGCTTGGGCCATGCCGAGTTTTGTGACCTATGAAGGTGTCAGCGATACCGCTGCGGGACTTACGGCCACGCGTGACGCTTTTCGCGCGGCTATCGGCGGTGGCACCACTGCTGGCGCAAATGGTTCCTTTGGAGGGCTCCGCCGCGAGATCAACTGGGATGGCGTACCCAATAGTCTGGCCGACCCAACTGCCTTGCCTGCCGACTTCTTTAACGTAAACTCGCCCCGTGGCGTGGTGTTTGGTACGCCCGGCAGCGGCTTCATGGTTAGCGCCAACGCAGGCGCGCAAGCCATAAATTTCGGCTTTTCAAGTGACTTCAACACGTTTAGCGCGCAGCGTCTCTTTACCGCCATCAACAGCAACATCACGGATGTGTTTTTTCGCCTGCCTGGCACGTCCACCGCAGCAACAACCACCGCCTTCGGACTGATTTTTACTGATATCGAGGTTGCGGGCCAAACCAAGCTTGAGTTCTTCGATGCCATGGATACCCTGATCTACTCTCACTATGCTTTAACAACCGGCAATATGGGATTGGGATTTCTCGGCGCAACGGTGACCGATGGTGCAATCAGCCGGGTGCGGATCACGGCGGGCCAAAACAAAATACTTGCCAACGGGTTGTTGGAGAATCCAAATGACGACGTGGTCGCAATGGATGATTTTATTTATGCCGAGCCTGCCGTCAGAATTTCGGTGCCTGAGCCCTCGATCCTCGCGCTACTAGGTATCTCTTTAATCGGACTGAAATTGGTGCGTCGGCGCAGATGTGGGAACGGGGCAGACAGACCAGCTACCGTACTTCAGCTAAGGACGTAATTCTTTGCCTCGGGTGGCTGACTGAGCGGCATCTCTTCAACCATTTCGCAAATCGAGACCTCAATGCCATGACACATTGCGGCGAGCGCCAAGTCATTCGGCTCTGTTCCAAACGGCTCTTCGATCTGCTCACCGATGACATCCAAGGCCAGAAACGTATAGGCCACGAAGGTCGCTACCAGCGGCGTTAGCCAGCCGATTGTGCTGCTCAGGCCGACCGGGAGCAGCAGGCAATAAATCATCACCGTCCGGTTCATCAGCACCCGATAAGTGTAGGGAATCGGCGTATTGGCAATCCGCTCGCAGGCGCCACCGGCTTCGGTCAGCAGGTTGAGGTTGCGGTCCATCGATTGCAATTGCCATTCGCTGAAGGCGCCGGCTTTTTGTTCAGCGGCAAGGCGCTGCGCCAGTCCGAGCAGGATGACGGACGACACGCAACGCGCTTTGCCAGCCCGTTCGAGCGCCGGCGCATTGAGGCGACAGGCCAGGTCCGCCTGCGGATCGGTCGCCCGCAACTGGTGCTTCAGGGCATAGGCGAAGGCGGCCAGCGTACGCACGACATACTTTTGCAAGACTCGATCATTGGCTGCAAAGCTGGCAACCTGCCGGGTCAGCGCCCGTGCCGCGATGAGTAGCGCGCCCCATTGTTTGCGGGCCTCCCAATAGCGCTCGTAACTGACTGAATTGCGAAAGCCGAGGAAGATGGCCAGCGAAACGCCCATCAGGGTAAAGGGCGGAATCGATAGCGATGAGTCGCCATGTGCGCTCAGCCACCAGTCCCGACACGCCACACTAATGACGGAAACCGCCAGAACGAGAACAAGGCGGGCGGCGATGTAGGGCAGAACCGATCCCCGCCAGACAAACAGCAGACGAAACCAATGCAGATGCGGGCGAACGATCATAGGCAAATAAGCCGGCAACGAACCGGCATAAGCGATTTATTCATTGGAAGCGGGCTTCACATTCAGGCGGCTGGCGGCGGTTGACCGCCAGCCTTGGCAGAAGAAAGGCTGAGCAGCAGCTTAGTAGCGAACACCCGGCGGCGGGGTGAAGGAATTCAGTGCATTCAAGTAGGCAGCCCGGGCGAAGGCACTGGGATCGGGCAGGTTTTGCTGGCTCATCGAGCCTTTGAGCTGCGCGACCGAAGCGTATTCCCGTGCTTCCATCCAGCCCTCGATACCGTTCAGGACTTCTTTCAATACCTGTGGACCATGCAGCAAAACCGCGCTGGCCAGATGCACGGCATCGGCGCCGGCGAGCAGCATTTTCAGGGCGTCTTCCGCCGTATGCACGCCGCCGGTGGCGGCTAGCGTCAAGGCCGTACGACCACGCAGAATGGCGATCCAGCGCATGGTAAGCAGCGTGTCGGCCGAACTGGAGAGCTGGACGCGATCGACGACGCGCAGGGTTTCCAGGTCGATATCCGGCTGAAAGAAGCGGTTGAAAAGCGAAACTCCGGCCGCCCCGGCAATTTCGGCCTGCTGCACGAAATGCGGCAGCGAGGAAAAGAAGGGCGACAATTTCATGCTGATTGGGAGGTTGACCGCAGCTTTCAACTCACGCAGCAGGGCCAGGTAGTTTTCTTCCAGTGCGGCGCCGCTGACTTTCGGATCACCGGGCATGAACCAGGCGTTGAGCTCCAGCGCATCGGCGCCGGCTGCCTGCATTTCCTTGCCCAATTCGACCCAGCCGCTCAGTGAGGAACCGTTCAGACTGGCAATTACCGGGATACCCAGCCGCGATTTCAGTTGCTGGATATTTTCCAGATAGCCGTCGAGCTTGCTCTGGTAATCGTCCCCGAACGGCAGGTGCCCGGTCGCTTCACCGAACACATTGGGATTGACCAGAAAGCGGTCGATCATCCGTTCGTCGTTACGGACATCTTCTTCAAACAGCGAGTGCATGACGATGGCGGCGGCACCCGCATCTTCCAAATGCAACACCGAGTCGATGTTGTGACTGAGCGGCGTCGAGGATGGCACCAGCGGATTTTTCAGCGCCAGGCCAAGATAATTGGTCGAGAGATCAAGCATTGGGGGTCTCCTTGATTTTGGCACTCTGCTCGGCGCTCAGTTCGGCAGCCTCGCGGTCTTTTTCCGCAATGACCACTTCCGGGACGGCCATTTCAGCGAGTTCGAGATATTCCTGATGGCGCAGGCGGGCGTCTTTTTCGGCCTGCACCATGAAGCGCTCGGCGGCTTCCGGATTCTGCCGTTCAAGCACGGTGAAGCGCGCTTCGTTGCGGGCGAAATCGCGGAAGGGAATGCTCGGCGCCGGGCTATCGACCGACATTGGGTGCTTGCCCTGCTCGCGCAGGCGCGGGTCGTAGCGCAACAGGGGCCAGTGGCCGGACTTCACCGCCAGATCCTGCTGGCTGTGGTTGTGCGACATATCGACGCCATGCGCGATACATGGGCTGTAGGCGATGATGATCGAAACGCCGGGATAGCTTTCGGCATCGAGGAAGGCCTTCAGCGTGTGCGTATCCTTGGCGCCGAGGCCACCTTGGCGACGAAGACATTTTCGTAATCCATCGCAATGCGCGCCAGATCCTTCTTACGATTCGGCTGGCCACCGGCGGCAAACTTGGCGACCGCGCCGCGTGGCGTGGCCTTCGAGTTCTGACCGCCGGTGTTCGAGTAAACCTCGGTATCAAGCACCAGAATATTGACGTCCTCACCGGAAGACAATACGTGGTCGAGACCGCCGAAGCCGATGTCGTAAGCCCAGCCGTCGCCGCCGATAATCCACACGCTGCGCCGAATCAGGTATTCGGCAATTGCTGCGAGTTGTTCGGCCTGTGGCGTCGCGATGTGCGCCAGCTTGGCGAGCAGAATCGCTACCCGCTCGCGCTGTTCGTGAATACCGGCTTCACTACGCTGGTCGGCGTTGAGCAGGGATTCGATCAGATCGTCACCGACTTCCAGCGCCATCGCATGCAATTGCGTGCGGGCGGCATCGGCCAGTTTGTCGGTAGCCAGACGCATGCCGAGGCCGAATTCGGCGTTGTCCTCGAACAGCGAATTATTCCAGGCCGGCCCCCTGCCCTCAGCGTTGGTCGTGTACGGCGTGGTCGGCAGATTGCCACCATAGATCGAGGAACAGCCGGTGGCATTGGCCACCATCATGCGGTCGCCGAACAACTGCGTCGCCAGTTTGATATAAGGCGTTTCACCGCAGCCGACACAGGCGCCGGAGAACTCGAAAAGTGGCTGCAGCAACATCGAACCGGGAATCGTCGTGCGCTTGACGACGCTGCGGTTGTAGTCCGGTAGCTTGGTGAAGAACGCCCAATTCTCCGCTTCCTGCGCCCTTAGTGGCGGCTGCTCGGCCATGTTCAGCGCCTTGCGCGAGACATTGGTTTTGTCGCGAATCGGGCAGACCTCGACGCACAGCGTGCAGCCGGTGCAATCCTCCGGTGCCACCTGATAGCTCATGTGCCAGCCGGCCGGGTAATCCTTGCTGCGCGGCGGCACATGCTTGAAGGTCGGCGGCGCATTTTCGGCCAGTTCAGCCGGGAAGATCTTGGCGCGGATGGCCGAATGCGGGCAAACAAAAACGCACTTACCGCATTGCGTGCACAGGTCGGTTTCGAGCACCGGAATCTGCAAGGCCAGGTTGCGTTTTTCATATTTGGCGGTGCCGAGCGGCCACGAACCATCGGCCGGAAACAGCGAAACCGGCAGCGTATCGCCCTTGCCGGCGATCATCGGCAGGGTCAACTTGCGGACAAAGTCGGTGACCTGTGGGGAGGTAATCGGCTGAATAATAATCTCATTGGAAGCAGTCTCCGGCATCACCACTTTATGCAGGCAAGCCAGCGTTTTATCGATGGCGCGGTAATTCAGTTCGGCGATGCGCCGACCCTTGCGACCATAAGTTTTTTCCACGGCATGCTTGATCGCGGCAATCGCATCGTCCGCCGGCAGGATGCCGGAAATGGCGAAGAAACAGGCCTGCATTACCGTGATCCGTCGCCCCATGTCGGATTCGAGGGCGACCTGATAGGCGTCGATGACGGCAAAACGATCTTTTCCACCATCCGGCGCTGCATGGCCGGCGGCAAAGCGGCCCACACCAACTCAGGCGAAAGGTGGGTATTGAGCAGAAAAACCGCGCCCGGCGCGGCGTGCACCAGCAGGTCGTGAGTTTCGAGGAACAACGGCTGGTGGCAGGCGATGAACTTGGCGTCGCCCTCGCCCGTCAGGTAAGCCGAGCGGATCGGCTTCGGCCCAAAACGCAGATGCGAAACGGTCATCGCCCCCGATTTCTTCGAGTCGTAAACGAAATAGCCCTGCACGAAAAGATCGGTCTCGTCGCCGATGATCTTGATCGAATTCTTGTTGGCCGACACCGTGCCATCGGAGCCGAGACCATAGAAGACGGCAGCGAAAGTGTCGTGCGCCGCATCGGTTCGGAAAGCGGCGTCGTAGGGCAGCGACAGGCCGGTCAGATCGTCGTTGATGCCCACTGTGAAGCAGCGTTTCGGCTTTGCTGTCCCGTCAGAGGTTTTCTTGAATGCTGCGGTCAACGTCGAAAAAACGCTAAAAATCATTGCCGGATTGAATTCCTTGGAACCCAGCCCGTAACGGCCGCCGATCACTTTCGGCATCGTCGCAAAGCGCGGTGTATCGCCAGTGAAATCCTCGGCCAGCGTCACCAGCACATCCTTGAACAAGGGCTCGCCATCGGCGCCCGGCTCCTTGCAACGGTCGAGCACGGCAATCGCCTTGGTCGTTGTCGGCAAGGCCGCCAGCAAAGCCGCCGGCGCCCACGGGCGGAACAGGCGAACCTTGAGCACGCCGACCTTCTCGCCCTGCCGGTTCATATGCTCTACCGTTTCCTGCACCGTTTCGGCCCCGGAACCCATCAGGATGATGACGCGCTCGGCATCCGGCGCGCCAACGTAATCGAACAGTTTGTACTGGCGCCCGGTCAGCTTGGCGAACTTGTCCATATTCTGCTGGACGATTTCCGGGAAGGCGTCGAACCAGCCGTTCTGCGCTTCACGCGCCTGGAAGACATCCGGATTCTGCGAAGTGCCGCGCAGCACCGGATGTTCCGGCGACAAAGCACGGCTGCGGTGGGCGCCGATCAGTTCCTGGGGCAGCACTTTTTGCAGCACCTGGTCGTCAATCGAAATGATCTTGGCGACTTCGTGCGAGGTGCGGAAACCATCGAAGAAATGCAGTACCGGCAAGCGACCGGCCAGCGTCGCGGCGGTGGCAATGGCCGCCATGTCGTGCGCTTCCTGTACCGAGTTGGAGGAGAGCAGCGCAAAGCCGGTGCCACGCGTGGACATTACATCGGAGTGATCGCCGAAGATCGACAGCGCATGCGTCGCAATGGCGCGGGCGGCGACGTGGAAGACCGCCGGGGTCAATTCGCCGGCAATCTTGTACATATTGGGAATCATCAGCAGCAAACCCTGCGACGCCGTAAAGGTCGTCGCCAGCGCCCCGGCGTGCAGCGCCATGCACCGTGCCTGCGGCACCACCTTCGGATTGCAGTTCGACGACTTTGGGCACCGTACCCCAGATATTGGGCTTACCCTGCGCTGCCCATTCATCGGACAGCTCGCCCATGCCGGACGATGGGGTGATCGGGTAAATCGCGATCACTTCGGACACGCGGAAGGCCACGTGGGCGACGGCTTCGTTGCCGTCGATGGTGAGCATTTTATGCATGATGTTTCCTGGTGAATCAAATTCTGTGCAACTCAACCCGGTGCTTGCAGATGGCCTCACTGAGGCCAAAGCCACCGAATGCTGCAACGCAATAAAATTATTCTACGCCCATTTGCGTAAAAACATGCCAACGAATACAACAGGCTAAAAGCCCGCTTTAAAATCGGCCAAATTCTCGCGTCGACCGCAGCATTTGCCCTTTTTGATCCGTACAAAGGCCCCGTCCGCGCTACCCCTGCCCGGCTATAATCTCGCCTTTGTAATATTGCGAGAAAAGCATCATGGAAGCCGAACAAATCAACAGCATCTCCAACCAGCTTGAGGATCTGGCGCTGCGCGCCGCCGAGCTGCGGAGGTATCTTTGACTACGATCAGAAACGCGAGCGTCTAACCCTTCTCAACAAAGAGATGGAAGATCCCAAGATTTGGGATGATGCAAAACGCGCTCAGGAATTGGGCCGCGAGAAAAAATCACTGGAAAATGTCGTGTTAGTGCTTGAGTCGGTCCAGGGCAGCCTCGACGATGGTCGCGAGCTATTCACGATGGGCAAGGAAGAAGGCGACGACGACACGCTGCTGTCCGTCGCGGCCGATGTCGCCGATGTCGAGAAACAAGTGGCCGTGCTCGAATTCCGCCGCATGTTCAACAACCCGATGGACCCGAGCCCGTGCTTCCTGGAAATTCAGGCCGGCGCCGGCGGTACCGAAGCGCAGGACTGGGCTTCGATGCTGTTGCGCATGTACCTGAAATTTGGCGAGAAAAAAGGGTTCACCGTGGAAGTCATGGAAGAATCCGAAGGTGAAGTTGCCGGCATCAAGGGCGCCACCATCAAGTTCTCCGGCGACTACGCCTACGGCACACTGCGCACCGAAACCGGCATCCATCGCCTGGTTCGCAAGTCGCCGTTCGACTCGGCGGCCCGCCGCCATACCTCATTTACCAGCGTCTTCGTCTTCCCGGAAGTCGATGATTCGATCGAGATCAACATCAACCCGGCCGATGTGCGGACCGACACCTCACCGCGTCCGGCGCAGGCGGTCAGCACATCAACAAGACCGACTCTGCTGTGCGTCTGACCCACGTCCCGACCGGCATCGTCGTCCAGTGCCAGAACGACCGTTCGCAGCACCGTAACCGCGACGAAGCCTGGCAAATGCTGCGCCCGCATTTGAGTTTGAATTGCGCAAGCAGCAGGCCGAACAGCAGAAGCTGGAAGACGCCAAATCCGACGTCGGCTGGGGCCATCAGATCCGTTCCTACGTGCTCGACCAGTCGCGCATCAAGGACCTGCGCACCAACCATGAAACCGGCAACACCCAGGCCGTGCTCGACGGCGACCTCGACGACTTCATCGAGGCCAGCCTGAAACAGGGCGTTTAAGGCGTCGACCGTGGAGACGCCTCCTGGCCTGGCTGGCCGGCACATTGCTGCTGCTTGTGCTGGCCGCCGGGGCTGCTTCTGGCCAGCATCGACAGCCAGCCGCTGGTCAGCCGCAGCGAAACCATCACCCCGCTATCGGTTGCCCAGGCCCGCTTTTTATTAAAGACCAACGACCCGCGCCGGCTGCGTTCCGGGGAGGCGCGCCAAACCGCCATTCCCGCTGCGCTGATCGACGAAGGCATCAATTACATCGCCTCCCGCTTCCTGCATGGCCGTGGCGACTTGGTGCTGGGCAAAGAAAACGCCGAAATTCGCATCACGCTGCGCCCACCGCTTCTGGCCGGCGAACGCTTTATAAATCTCAGCGCTACCGTGCACCAAACCGAAGGCGAACCGCGCATTGCTGCCGCAAAAATCGGTTCGCTACCGATTCCGGCGGCGCTGCTTGAATTTGCGCTGGCGACCGGCGTTCGCCTGGCCGGTTACGAACGTGAATGGAACCTGGCCCGCCACGCCATTCGGGAACTCAGAATTTGAACCGCAGCGCCAGCGCGTTATCGTCAGCTACGTCTGGGAACCGGCACTGCTTGAACGGGCCCGCTCGGTGGCCGTCAGCCGGGATGATTTGGCGCGCATGCGTTCTGCCCAGGAAATGCTGGCGGCCATGCTCGACCACAAAGCTGCAGGAAGCAGTGCCTCGCTGCCAGCCGTTCTCGGCCCGATGCTTGATGTCAATGGCAGCGACCAACGCGAAAATCGTCGAGCCGCCATTTTTGTGCTGGCAGCCTATCTCTCCGAGAAAAACATCGCCGCCTTTATACCGGAAGCGGCCAACTGGCCGAAGATTCGCCCGGTAACGCTCACCGTGCTCGGCCGCAACGACAGCGCCCAGCATTTCGTTATTTCTGCAGCGCTGGCCGCCTGGGCCGGCGAGCCGATTGCCGACGCAATTGGCCTTTACAAGGAACTGGCCGACGCCAATCACGGTAGCGGATTTTCGTTCGCCGACCTCGCTGCCGACCGTGCCGGCACACGTTTTGGCGAACTGCTCAACCGTGGTGACCCGAAACTGCAGGCGCTGGTGCAAGGCGAGCTCTCCGAACACGATCTGATTCCTTCCCTGGATGCCCTGCCCGAATCGATCAATGAACGAACGTTTCGCCGCCAGTTCAGCAACCCGGGCAGCCCTGCCTATCAACAGCTGGCCGAGGAAATCGAACGGCGCCTCGCCGCCATGCCGCTCTATCAAGCGAAATCGCCATGACCGACAACCTTTTCAAGCAATTGCCACGGTCAACCGAGAAAAATGAGCAATTTTCAGAACTGCTCAAACAGCCGGGGCTGCGTATTGAACGCATCGTCTCGACCGGCCAGTCCAGTCCAGCGGACTTCTGGTACGACCAGCCCGGCGGTGAATGGGTGCTGCTGATTCAGGGAGAAGCGAAGCTGCGCTTTGCCGATGAGGCCGAAGCCCGTCATCTGCAAGCCGGCGATTACCTCGATATCGCGGCCCAGCGCAAACATCGGGTGGACTGGACGCCGCCGGGGGAAATCACCATCTGGCTGGCGATTCACTATTGAGCGAAACACCGATCTACGCCATTTTGTGATTCTGTGCCGGCGAGAATCCAGATCAGCCCGGAACATGGATCCCCGCATTCGCGCACTACTGTCCGGGATATTTTCAGATGACGCTCTGAAGGCGTTGCGGCATCTGGTTGAAAGGGGTAAACCCCTGAGCGCCAACTCAACAACCGGATGCCGCAACATGTTCAGGATAAGCCGAATGCAGGAAATATTGAAGGACTGCCCCGAGGGTGCGTTTGATCGTCTGGTATCGGAACACCAGGCCGACAAATACAAAAGGCTTTGGCTGCTGGGACCAACTGGTGGCAATGCTCTGCGGCCATCTCAGTGGCGCCGAGAGTCTTCGTCAGCTCGAAGCGGGCTTCAACAGCCAAAGCAACCATCACTATCATCTGGGTACCGGTCCCGTCCGCCGTTCGACGCTGGCCGAAGCCAATGGCCGCCGCGGGCAGTGGTCTTTGAGCAGGCGGCCCGCCTGCTGATGGGGCAGGCCAGCCGCCAGTTGCGCCGGGAAAGCCAGGAACTGCTGTATCTGCTCGATTCCACATCGATCACCCTGAAGGGGCCGGGGTTCGATGCCTGGACGCAGGGGCAACAGCACGCGCAATACCCAGGGCATCAAGTTGCATCTGCCGTATGCCGCCCATGAACAAATCCCCTGCAGCACAGCTTCACTGCCGCCAACGTCAATGACGTTTCGGAAGGTATCAAGCTACCGATTGAGCGTGGTGCCACTTACGTCTTTGACAAGGGGTTACTGCGACTACAACTGGTGGGCCAACATTGATGCCCAGCATGCTCGCTTCGTCACCCGCTTCAAATACAACGCTGCCCTGCGCGTTGACACCTCACGGCCCATCGCTGCGGCAGATCGCGACACGATTCTGGAAGATCAGATCGTGCGCTTCGCCTACCGACATCAGGGCGGTGGCAGGCGCAATCGCTACGAGAAGCCACTCCGGCGCATCGTCGTCGCTCGGCCTGACAAGGAGCGCCCTTGATCCTCGCGACCAATGACCTAGACACCCCGGCTTCGGTCATCGCCCAGCACTACAAGGATCGCTGGCAGATCGAGTTGTTCTTCAAATGGATCAAGCAGCACCTGAAGATCAAACGTTTCCTCGGACGCAGCGAGAACGCCGTGCGCATCCAGATTCTGTGGTAATCATCAGCTACCTCCTGCTGGCCCTCTACAAGAAGGCGCACGCCTTCACCGGCAGTTGTGGATGCTCCTCGCAACAGCGCGCTTCACTGTTCCAACGCCCCTCTCTCGAAGTTGCACGCGACCAGAGACGACGAGAACAACGCCTCGCTTTCTCTCAACGACAGCCCGGATTGTTCGCATGAATTTATTCCGGACAGTAGTGCGCATTCGCGAGGATGACGAATTCGTCACCGCTCAGGAGAGTCTCAGGCAGCCAGCCCAATACGACAAACCAGCGCTACTTCTTGATCGGCTGATTGCGCCCGGAAAACTGGTCGCTCAGGCGAAACACGGCATCGCTGAACTCGCCCTTGGGATTGCTCGCACAGTAGGTATTGACGAACATTTCGATGGTGCCGCTGGAAATACTTGACACCTGCTGACTCGGCTGTGCGTAGTTGTGCCCGGTCAAAACACCACGCATCCAGGTTAGATAAACGGCGCGCTGCTCGTCGTCACCCTTTGAGGCATTCCAGGCTGCACAGGACATATCGTCAAAGCCCAGCATCTTGACCGGCGCAGCCTGCGCTGAGGCCAGCATCAGGCTCCCGCAGAGCAAGGCGATCAGCTGAACAGATTGGCGCATGGACACTTTCCTTTCTCGTTGGTTATCCGATGTCATCAAGGCTTGTGTTGAAGACAGCCCACCCCGCGATTGATTCAAGTCAGTCATTTTCATCGGTCGATTATCCCATTGGCGGCGGCAAAAAACCGCCGACAAGCTTTCATGGCAGGCTGAAATGGGCGAAAATTGCGAGCTAAACGCCGTAAGCCGGCAATCTACCGTTTTCAAGGAACAAACATGGCCAACGCCGAACAGCAAGCCCCGGTTCAACAAGACGAAAACCAGCTCATCGCCGAGCGCCGCGCCAAGCTGGCGGAATGGCGCAAGACGGGTAAAGCCTTCCCGAACGACTTCCAGCGTGAGAACACCGCTGCCAAGATCCTCGAAGGTTATGGCGAGAAAACGGTGGAAGAACTCGCCGAACTGCCAGTTGAAGTCAAAGTTGCTGGCCGCATGATGCTGAAGCGTGTCATGGGCAAAGCTTCCTTCGCAACGGTGCAGGATCTCTCCGGCCGCATCCAGATTTACATCACGCGTGATCGTATCGGTGAAGAGCTTTACGCCGACTTCAAGACCTGGGATCTGGGCGACATCATCGGCATCACCGGCACGCTGATGAAGACCAAGACCGGCGAGCTGAGCATCCAGGCTGGCGAAATCCGCCTGCTGACCAAATCGCTGCGCCCGCTGCCAGACAAGTTCCACGGCCTGGCCGATCAGGAAATGAAGTATCGCCAGCGTTACGTCGACCTGATCATGAACGAGGAAACCCGCTTCACCTTCCTCGCCCGCAGTCGCATCGTCGCCTCGATCCGCAATTACATGGACGGGCACGGCTTCCTCGAAGTCGAAACGCCGATGATGCACCCGATCCCCGGTGGCGCCTCCGCCAAGCCGTTTGTGACGCACCATAACGCGCTCGACATGCAGCAATTTTTGCGTATCGCCCCCGAGCTGTACCTGAAGCGTCTGGTGGTTGGCGGTTTCGAGAAGGTTTTCGAAATCAACCGCAACTTCCGCAACGAAGGCCTCAGCCCGCGCCACAATCCTGAATTCACGATGATGGAATTCTACGAGGCGTATGCCAACTACAACACGCTGATGGATTTCACCGAAGGCTTGCTGCGCCACGCCGCCCGCGAATCACTCGGCAAGGAAGTGTTCGTTTATCAGGGTCGCGAACTCGACCTCTCCAAGCCCTTCCATCGCCTGACCATCAACCAGGCCATCCAGCGCCAGCATCCGGAATTCGACGATGCCCAGTTGGCCGATAGCGAGTGGATCAAGATCCAGATCAACGCCTTTGGCGAAAAGGTCAAACCGGGCGGCCTCGGCAGCTTGCAGTTGCAACTGTTTGAAGCCTGCGCCGAAGCCCAGTGCTGGGAACCGACTTTCATCATCGATTACCCGGTCGAAGTCAGCCCGCTGGCCCGCGCTTCCAATAGCAACCCGGAAATTACCGAGCGCTTTGAACTGTTCATCGTCGGCCGCGAAATCGCCAACGGCTTCTCTGAATTGAACGACGCCGAAGACCAGGCCGCCCGTTTCCAGGAACAGATGAAAGCCAAGGATGCCGGCGACGAAGAGGCGATGTATTACGACGCCGATTTCATCCGTGCCCTCGAATACGGCCTGCCCCCGACCGGCGGTTGCGGCATCGGCATTGATCGTTTGATCATGCTGCTGACCGACTCTGCCGCGATTCGCGACGTCATTCTCTTCCCCTCCATGCGCCCCGAGTGATCGCTGACTGCGTCTGGCAACACGCGGCCGCACCGGCTGCTTGTGTTGCCAGCGCATCTCATCAATGGCCTAACCCGCCGCTTGATTTTGCTTGCTGCCCTGGAAAGTATTGAATAGATGCCCGTTCGACAGATTCAAGTTGCCAATGACAGTGTTGAGGACCGCCTGATCCTGCGGATCGGCACCAGCAACAACGAAGAAATTCGTGTGTTTTTCACGCGTCGTTTTCTCCGCGACCTCTGGCCGCACATGGCGGCCATGCTGACCGGGCACCTTGCCGCCACCCACTTCGCACCGAACGACGACTCGACAGAAGAGTCGTTTGCCGAAGTCGCCAGCTTTGATCTCGCCTTTCAGGATGACAACCCAAGCTTCCCGCTCGGCGCCAACCCCTTGCTGGCCACCGAAGCCATTCTCGAAGCCAACGGCGACGGCGCCGCCAGCCTGACCCTACGCGAAGCCCGCGAACGCAGCTTCAAACTGAGCCTGAATGCTGAATTGCTGCAAGCGCTATGTTCCATGCTGCGTGCCGCCAACGAGCATGCCGAGTGGGATTTGCCGCTCGAATACACCCTGCCGGTCTCCATCGCCAACGCCCCCGCCAACTCACTGCTGCATTAGTGGAAAAACTCGAGCCGGCTTGCCTGGAATTTACGCGCCACGGCGATCCGTTTTCCCTCACCTACGACGACATGTATCACTCGGCTTATGGCGCAGCCGACCAAGCCCGCCATGTTTTTCTCGGGGGCAATGGCCTGCCGGAACGCTGGCAAGACAAGGACCGTTTTGTCATCCTGGAAACCGGCTTTGGTCTTGGACTAAATTTTCTCGCCACCTGGCAAGCCTGGCGTAATGACCCGCAGCGCTGCCGGCGTCTGCATTTTGTCTCGCTGGAAAAACACCCGTTCAGCCTGGCCGATCTGAAGCTGGCCCAGCAAGCCTGGCCGGAGTTCGCCGACCTTGCCGCCGAGTTGCAAATGAAATGGCCAGCGCTGACGCCCGGTGTCCATCGCCTGCATCTCGCTGGCGGCCAGCTTGTCCTGACCCTTTATTTTGGTGATGCCACCACCCAGTTACGCGCGGTCGACGCCACTGTCGATGCCTTTTTTCTCGATGGCTTCTCACCGACCAAAAACCCGGAATTATGGACGCCGCACTTCTGCCGCGGCCTGACTCGCCTGGCGACCGCCGGGACGACACTGGCCACATGGACCGTCGCCGGCACGGTGCGCGCCGCACTGACTGCCGCTGAATTCGAGGTCAGCAAGCAACCGGGCTTTGCCGGCAAGCGACAAATGCTGGTCGGCCAATTTCGCTCGCGCCGCCCCAACCGTCACCCCGCCCCCAACGACCGCCGTGCCATCATCATTGGCGCCGGCCTTGCCGGCAGCACCAGCGCCCATCGGCTGGCCTCAGCGGGCTGGCAAGTCACCGTGCTGGAACAGGCTGCCGAAGCCGCGAGCGGCGCCTCAAGCAATCTGGCCGGCATGCTGCGCCCGTTGCCCAGCGCCGACGACAACCGCCTCTCGCGCCTGACCCGCGCCGGCTACCTGGCCACCCGCGCCCTGCTGGCCGAATTGCCCGATGTCCGCTGGTCAGCCTGTGGTGTGATGCACCTTGGCCGCGAAGCCGAACACGAAGCACAGCAAGCGCGCACCGTTGCAGCGCTTGGCTTGCCGCCGGAGGTCATTCAATTCGTTGACAAGGATGAAGCCAGCCGCAAACTGAACTGGCCGGTCGACACCGGTGGCTGGTGGTTTCCCAAGGCCGGCTGGGTGCAGCCGCCTTCGCTCTGCCGCGCCGCGCTGGCGGCTTATCCGGAGAGAATCACGACCATCTTCAATGCTGCGGTCAACCGGATAAAACGCACAAAAACCGGCTGGCAAGCGCTGGATGCCGGCGGCGCCGTAATCGCCGAGGCGCCGCATCTGATCATGGCCAGTGGTGTGGCGGCGACGGGCTTTGAACAGTTTTCCTGGCTGCCGCAAACCTCTGCCCGCGGCCAGGTCAGCCATTTAGCGAGCAGCGCAACACCGCCGCTCGACATCGTCGTGACCCAACTCGGCTATGCCATGCCCGACATCGACGGCATCCGTCTGATCGGCGCCAGCCATCTGCTCGGCGACACCGATCCGAAGATACGACTAGTCGATCACCGCGACAACCTGGCTCGCCTCAATCTGATCCTCCCCGGCTTTGCCGCCGCTATCGACCCCGCCAGCCTCGAAGGCCGCGTCGGTTTCCGCCCGATGTCGCCCGACCGCCTGCCCATCGTCGGCCCGGTGCCGGAGCCGCTCCCCGCCGGCAACAACAGCCGCCTCCACGACCTGCCCCGCCAACCCGGCCTGTGGTGCGTCCAGGGCTTCGGCGCCCGCGGCCTCGTCTGGTCGGCGTTGATGGCTGATCTGCTGTTAAGCCAACTCGAAGGCGAACCGCTGCCGCTGGAAAACGATCTGGCCGATGCACTTGATCCAGGGCGCTTTTTGATCAAGACAGGGCGCCAGACAAGCCTTGAAATCGACAACAACACCTGAAACAGGCAGCTGCGGTCAACGCCTGCTAGACTTCATTTTTATTCACTCACCACAAATAAAAGAGAGACACGCATGAAGATCGAAACCCTTGCCGTCCACGGCGGCTATAGCCCGGACCCGACCACCAAGGCGGTCGCCGTGCCGATTTACCAGACCAGTTCCTATGCCTTCGACAACACCCAGCATGGCGCCGATCTGTTCGACCTGAAGGTCGCCGGCAACATCTACACCCGCATCATGAACCCGACGACGGACGTGCTGGAAAAGCGCGTTGCCGCGATGGAAGGCGGCGTTGCCGGGCTGGCGATGGCCTCCGGCATGGCGGCAATTACCGCATCGATCCAGACGATTGCCGAAGCCGGCGACAACATCATCTCGTCGAGCACGCTCTACGGCGGCACCTACAACCTGTTCGCGCATACCTTGCCGCAATACGGTATTGATGTCCGCTTTGCCGACTTCAATGATCCGGCAGCCTTTGAAAAGCTGATCGACAGCAAGACCAAGGCCGTTTTCTGCGAATCGGTCGGCAACCCGCTGGGCAATATCACCGACTTCGAAAAGCTTGCCGAAATCGCCCACAAGCATGGCGTGCCGGTCATTGTCGACAACACCGTGCCCTCGCCTTACCTGTGCCGCCCGTTTGAACACGGCGCCGATATCGTGGTGCATTCGCTCACCAAATACCTTGGCGGGCACGGCAACAGCCTTGGCGGCATCATTGTCGATAGCGGCAAGTTCCCCTGGGCCGAGCACAAGACCAAATTCAAGCGCCTGAATGAGCCGGATGTGTCCTACCACGGCGTGATCTATACCGAAGCGCTCGGCCCCGCCGCCTACATCGGCCGTGCCCGCACCGTGCCGCTGCGCAACATGGGCGCAGCAATTTCGCCGTTCAACGCCTTCCTGATCCTGCAAGGGATCGAAACCCTCGCCTTGCGCATGGACCGCATCTGCGAAAACGCGCTGAAGATCGCCAATTTCCTGAAGAGCCATCCGAAAGTCAGTTGGGTCAATTACGGCGGCCTGCCCGACCACAAGGATCATGCGCTGGTGCAGAAATACATGGGCGGCCGCGCCTCCGGGATTCTCAGTTTTGGCGTCAAGGGCACAAACTGCAGCGGCAGCGAAGCTGGCGGCAAGTTCCAGGATGCGCTGCAACTGGTCACCCGACTGGTCAATATTGGCGACTGCAAAACGTTGGCCTGCCACCCGGCATCGACCACGCACCGCCAGTTGTCAGCGGCCGAAATGGCCAAGGCCGGTGTCTCGGAGGAAATGATTCGCTTGTCGATCGGTATTGAACATATCGACGACTTGATCGCCGATCTGGATCAGGCACTGAAAGCCGCCTGATTTTTATTGCACCAAAAAACAAAACCCGGCTCACGCCGGGTTTTGTTTTTGGATTTTGCCGGTTTTTAGCGGTCGACCGCAGCCGCAGGAAATTTCTCTAGTGGGCGGCATCCGGCGGCGGCAAGGGCGGCTGGGGCCGGCTCACCACGTAAAGCACGACCGCACAGAACAAAAGAAAGAACACCGTCGTCAAGGCGCTGGGCGTCCAGGTATCGTTCATGCCTTTTTCGTTCACCAGCCAAACAAAAATGCCGAGTACCGGCAAGGAAAGAACGGCGCAGAAAACCGATGCAGCAAATGCCACTTTTTGCCCGATGTGACGCTTCAAATTACTCACTCAACTTCCTCTACCATAAGCCAGACCGCGCGATTATCTCTCGCATCACTCGTTGAAAGACTGAGCGTTCCGCTCTGGTTGTTACTGGACTGACGACCGCCGCCACCCAGTTCGATCCACTCGCCCAGCCGACCGGAAACCGTGGTCGACAAACGCTGGGTGTTGATATTACCGCGGCCATTGCCGCCCACGCTGTCTGCCTGCTGGCTAATATCCAGCGTTACCCGTTCGCCATTGAGGCGCGGCGCGACATAAAAGCCGCGCCCGACATCCTTGTAAACCACCGTTTCGTTGATGACGGCACCGCCGGGGCCAATCACCACCTGGCGCATTGGAATCGGCAATGAGCGGCCGATCTGGATAAACGCCTGGCCCCCCTCAACAGTCTGCACCATTTGCCCGGCACTTTCGCCACGCACGCTCTTGGTATCCCAAACCTGGGCCTGCGCGTTGGAACGCCGCGAGCTGCCGAGCACCACCTGCCCGCTCGCCTCAGCGCCGCGTGCATTGTCCTCGCTTTGCCGGTTCTGGCTGATCCGGATAATCAGGCGCCGCGTTGGCGTATCCAGCGCTGCCAGGGCTTTCTTGATGTCGGCCCGGTTGCGCGGCGAAGCACGAAGAAAGAGTTGATTGTTCATACCGGTCAGCGTGCCGCCCGGCTCAACCAGCGGCAACAGGACCGGCAAAACATCCTCGACGCTCTTGCTCTTCAGCTCGATGACTTCCAGCTGCTGCGCGCCAACCAGACCGATCCACAAAACGATTGCTGCGGTGAACAGCGTTTTTAGCGCAGTTTTCATCATCTCCCCTCAAAGCGCCACGATATGCGGCAGGGCAAGGTATTCCCGCGAGTGCATTTCGGTCAAGCGACTGACCGGGCGAGCAAATTCACTGGCCTGGGTGCCTTCGGTGTACAACAGCTCAGGGGCGCAATCAGCAGTCGAAATCAGCTTGACCTTGTGATCGTAAAAAACATCAATCAGCCAGGTAAACCGCCGCGCCTCGGACGACTGGCTGGCGGTCATTTTGGGAATGTGCGAGAGCAGCACCGTGTGGTAAGTGCGGGCGATTTCCAGATAGTCATTCTGCGAACGCGGGCCGCCGCAGAGTGCCTTGAAATCGAACCAGATAACGCCATTGCCGCGCCGCACCGTATCGATTTGCCGGCCCAGCACTTCAATCGAACCACCCTTCTTGCCATCCCCGCCCGCCACCATCTTGAAATAGTCGCGCATCTTTTTCTCGGCCGCATCATCGGCCGGATGGTGGTAGATCTCAACTTGTTCCAGCGTCCGCAAACGGTAATCAACCCCGGCTTCCACTTCAAAGACATCAAGATGCTTTTCCAGCAACGCAATGGTCGGCAGGAAACTTTCACGATGCAAACCGTTCGGGTAGAGCATGCTCGGCGGATAGTTGGAAGTCATCACCAGAATGACGCCCTTGGCGAACAGGCCATCGAGCAGGCGACCGAGAATCATTGCATCGGCAATATCGGAAACGTGGAACTCGTCAAAACACAGCAGGCGAACCTCGCGTGCGATCTGTTCGGCAACCTTGAGCATCGGGTCCGGTTCACCTTTGTATTTGTCCAGATCACGATGGATCTGCTGCATGAAGGCATGAAAGTGAATACGCTTTTTACGGCGATAGGGCACGGAATCGTAGAAGCAATCCATCAGGAAGCTTTTGCCCCGGCCAACGCCGCCCCAGAAATAAATGCCTTGCGGCGGCTTGGGCGGTGCAAGCAAGCGTTTGAAAGTATTGTTCCGCCCCACCTTGAAATACAGCAAACTGGTGTAGAGATTCTGCAAAGCTGTCGCCGCCGTCATTTGGGCAATATCCGCAACGTAGCCGCGGGTCGCCAGCAGGGCCTCGTAGGCTTCAAGCATGCCACGGGCGGAAACTTTTAGTTTTTTATGAGGCATCGGTGAATTCGGGGTTGGGAGAAGTTGTATTTTGCATCGACTAAGCGGGAGGGTCACGCCCAATCACGGCACAAGACACCCCACCGTTCGTTGAATGTTCGCAGATTCAGCGAAACAATCCGGGCAATCAGTGAAGCGACGTTCAGCTCGCCGCGCTTGTCTTGAGAAGACCTGCCGGCGATGCACAGAGCGAGTCAGATAACGGCCAGCGGGAAAAGTTGCATGCAAAACGGGCACCACAAAGGCGCCCGTTCTTTTTTGTTACCCCGCCAAAGCGGAGTACGACAAATCGCTTAGTGCTTCAGGCTGGCAGAGAAAACTGCCTTGCTGTTTTCAGAAAACTGGAAATCGTTGAAAGCGCGATTGATTTCGGCTTCGTTGCGGCCTTCGGAATGATCTTCGAAGCTGATGCCGATGACCTTGCCGTTTGCGGCGAGGGTCTGGAAGGCGAAACGCCACCGTTGAGCTTCAGCCAGGCGCTCGCGCAGTTCGGCTTCGTTGGAAATCGTGATGCCAGCATTCTTGAGTGAATCCAGAAACTGATCAAAGGATTCGTTGCTTAAACTGCCCATTTGTCTCTCCGTATGAAGTGCGGTGTTGGATCACCATGTTCCGAATAACGCCACAATTACCGATCGGTTGACACGTTTTTTGATGAATCTGATCAGCACTACGCGAATGCCGTGCCAAGACAAAAATATCGATTTAAATTCATTGACTTACACTTTTTAATAATTTGTATTTTTAGTTATTTGTCGCAAACTGGCGACAGGTTTTTGGAAAACTGTCCGTAAATTGCATGAATGTTCGCCGCCACACCACCGCCAGCAAGCCCGGATTTGTTGGCGCAATGCGATAATTCGTCCCCTATGAAAAAGCCAAATCCCGCTGTCGCCATTTCCGAAATCCGTCCCGGGCAGTCGATCGAACTGCTCAAGGAACTGCATATTCTGACCCGCGACGGCAAGCTGAACCAGGACACCCGGCGCAAGCTGAAACAGGTCTATCACCTCTATCAGTTCATCGAACCGTTGCTGGCCGGGGCGCACAGCCTGGCCGATCACGGCGCCGGCAAGTCCTATCTCGGCTTCATCCTCTATGACTTGTTTTTCAAGGAAAAAGCGACAGGCCATATTTACGGCATCGAAAGCCGCAAGGAACTGGTCGAAAAATCACGGGAACTGGCCAAGCGCCTCGGCTTTGAACGGATGAGTTTTCTCGACGTCACCGTTGAGGAATCGACTCATTCCAGCGCCCTGCCCGAGCAAATTGATGTTGTCACCGCGTTGCATGCCTGCAATACAGCCACCGACGATGCCATTCGTTTCGCCCTGACCAAACAGGCCAAACACATCGTGCTGGTGCCCTGCTGCCAGGCTGAAGTCGCTGCGAGCATGCGCGCCCGCAAGAATGAGTCACTCGGCAAGACAGCGCTTTCCGAACTCTGGCGCCATCCGATTCATACCCGCGAACTGGGTAGCCACCTGACCAACGTACTTCGCTGCCTGTTGCTGGAAGCGCATGGCTACGAAGTTACGGTGACCGAACTGATCGGCTGGGAGCATTCGATGAAAAACGAGTTGATTATTGCCTCCCATACCGGTCGACCGCGTAAGAATGCCCGCGAGCGCGCTGAAGCCATTTTGCGCGAATTCAATATTGAAGAACTTGCCCCACGCTTTGCCTACTGAATCGAAATGACCCGCCCCAATCACCCGCTCGAACTCCTCGCTCCGGCGAAAAATGCCGATTTCGGCATCGCCGCGATCAATCATGGCGCCGACGCCGTCTATATCGGCGGCCCGGCCTTCGGGGCGCGCGCCAATGCCGGCAATACGCTGGCCGATATCGAACGACTGAGCCGACACGCCCATCGTTTCAACGCCAAGGTTTTCGTCGCGCTGAACACCATCCTGCGCGATGACGAACTGGACGAAGCCCGCCAGATGGCCTGGCAGGCTTACGAGTCGGGCGCCGATGCGCTGATCGTTCAGGACATGGGCCTGCTCGAAATGGATCTGCCGCCGATCCAGTTGCACGCCAGCACGCAGACCGACAATCGCAATCCGGCCAAGGTCAGGTTTCTTGAGGATGCCGGCTTTTCGCAGGTGGTGCTGGCCCGCGAATTGTCGATGAAGGAAGTGGCGGAAATTGCAGCGCAGACCAATGTCGCGCTCGAATATTTCGTCCACGGCGCGCTCTGCGTCGCCTTCAGCGGCCAGTGCTTCATCAGCCACGCCCATACCGGGCGCAGCGCCAACCGCGGCGAATGCTCGCAAGCCTGCCGGCTGCCCTATACGCTGGTGGACGACAAGGGCAAGACGATCACCGAAAACCAGCATCTGCTCTCGATGAAGGACAACAACCAGAGCAACAACGTGCTGGCGCTGGCTCAGGCCGGGGTCAGCTCCTTCAAGATTGAAGGCCGCTACAAAGACCTTTCCTACGTCAAGAACATCACGGCGCATTACCGCACCTTGCTCGACGAAGTGCTGACCGGGCATCCGGAATTCCACCGCGCCTCCTCCGGCCACAGCACCTACACCTTCACGCCGCAACCGGAAAAAACATTCAACCGGGGTTACACGGACTATTTTGCCAATGACCGGCAGGATGACATCGGCGCCTTTGATGCCGCCGGCTTCGTCGGTGAAGCGATTGGCGAGGTCACGGAAATCGGCCCCAACTATTTCCTGGTCAACGCGGAAAGCGACTTCAATAACGGCGATGGCGTCTGCTTTTACGATGCTCACGCTGAGGTCGTCGGCTTTCGCATCAACCGCGCCGAAGGCAAGAAGCTCTTCCCGGTCGCCATCCCGGAAGGGCTGACCGAAGGCGCGACGCTGTTCCGCAATCACGACCAGGCCTTTGAACGGGCGCTGGAGAAGGAATCGGCCGAGCGTCTGGTGTCGATCCAGCCCCTGTTCGCCGAAACGCCTGATGGCTTTGCCCTGACGCTGACTGACGAGGACGGCATCAGTGCTACGGTCAACCTGAAAAATAGCGAAAATTCCGGCAAGGAAATCGCCAAGAATGCCGAGCGGGCCACCGCCACGCTGATCGAACAACTGGGCAAATTCGGCAACACCATGTTCGCGGCGCAACCCGCCGAATTGCAACTCTCGCAAGCCTGGTTCCTGCCCACCGCCGCGATCAACGCCATGCGTCGTGAAGCAACCGAAAAGCTCGAACAGGCCCGCCTCGCCGCCTATCAACGGCCGCCGCGCGCCGAACCGGCCGCCAATCCGGTGCCCTATCCGCAGGAAGAGCTGACTTACCTCGGCAACGTCTTCAACGCAAAGGCCCGCCAGTTTTACGAAAAGCACGGCGTCAAGCTGATTGCCGATGCCTACGAAGCCAATGAAGAAAAGGGCATGGTCTCGCTGATGATCACGCGCCATTGCCTGCGCTTCAGCTTCAATCTGTGCCCGAAAGAGGTCAAGCATCTGAAGCCGGACCCGATGACGCTGGTCAATGGCAGCGAGAAACTGATCCTGAAATTCGACTGCAAGGCCTGCGAAATGCACGTTATCGGCAAGATGAAGAAGGGCGTCACCCTCAACCTCGGCAGCATCCGCCCCTTGTGAAAAAGCCGACCGCCTGCCCTTCCTGCCGCCAGCCGATGGTCCAGAAGACCTTCGAGCGCCAGACGCATGGCGAAGTCGAACTCGACCTCTGCTTTTCCTGCCACAGCATCTGGTTCGACGATTTCGAGAGCGTCCAGATTACGCCGGGCGGCATCATCGAACTGTTCAAGCTGATTCACGAACATCGCGACGATCAGCGCTTTCCGCTGCGCGATCCGCTGAATTGTCCGCGCTGTAATGAAAAATTGCTGCATGGGCTGGACCTGGCCAAGGCCGGCGGGCGCTTCAACTACCATCGTTGCCTGCAAAAGCACGGGCGATTCACCACCTTCGCCCAGTTCATGATCGAAAAAGGCTTTATTCGGCAGTTGACCGCAGCCGAGATCAGCGAATTGAGCGTTCGCATTGGTGTGGTGCATTGCACCGGTTGCGGCGCGCCGATCGATATTCGCCGCGACCATGCCTGCGGCCATTGCCGCTCGCCGATTGCCATCCTCGATTCCGAAGCGGTCGAGCAGGCACTGGCCCGTTATCAGCAGGCTGAAGTGAAGCGCCAGACACCCAACATGGAAGCGCTGGCCGACGCCATCGTCATGCGCGAAAAGGAACACTCGCGCGGGCAACGGGAAAAGAAAAGCACATCGCTGGAAAACATCGATGTTGGCGACCTGATCGTTTCAGGCGTTGAAATGCTGTGGAAACTTATCCGTCACTGAAGCCGGATCGGGTGTAATTCCAGCCCCTCAAAATAGACGGTGCCCTCCTGCAGCGTGCAGGAAAACTTCATTTTCCGCTCAGCCAGGCCGGCCAGCGCGGCACCATCTTCGGGTGTGATTTGCCACACTTCCAGATTTTCAAAGCGCTTCAGCGCCTCGGCATTCGTCCGCCACCAGACGTCAACGCCACGCCCACCATAGGTAATGAGCGCCGCACGATCCGCCTTGTGACTCGCCTTGCGGAGCCGCGTTTCGTCGGGCAAGCCAAGCTCGACCCACAAGCGGATGACGCCGGAGGGATCAATCTCCCACAGCGCCGCTTCGTCATCGGTCGAAATCCCCTTGCCGAAACTGAGATCCTCGCTGGCGTAAAGGGCAAAAGCCAGCAGGCGCACCATCATTCGCTCATCGGTTTCCGAAGGATGACGGGCAATAGTCAGGGCGTAATCGGCAAAATGCCCGCGATCAAGGTCGGCGACCTGTAAATCCACCTTGAAAATAGTCGCTTTGAGTGCCATGCCTGCCCCGGAAAAAGCGCGGATTATCCCATGACGGCTTGTCTGAAGCGCTCAGGATTTAGAGGCTGCCGACGATGAAATATGCGCCATCCTCCGATCCCACCGTGACCGGCACTCCCGAATCAGCTAGCTACCACGGGCCCGGCGGACAGTGATCGACTCGCCGCCGATTCCCCAGTTATCGGTATCGACCTCATCGATGACAACCACGGTCGTTGCAGGATTTTTGCCGAGCACATCGCGCAATAGCGCAGTGACGCCTTCAATCAATTGCGCCTTCTGGTCGGACGTAGCGCCCTCGCGGGTAATCTTGATATTCACATACGGCATGTTTAATTCCTTGGGATTGAATCAGTTCAGTTTTTCGAGGCGTCGCGAAATTTCGAGGAGAACGGCGCTAATCAGCAGCGCGGCCGCAGCGAGCAGGACCGGCAAGGTGAAATCCCTGCCGCGATCCAGCATTGCCACCAGGGTGGGACCGGCGATCTGTCCAACCCCATAAAAAGCCGTGATATAGCCTATCCGGCGGGCACTGCTTGCCGGATCGGGAACACGCGCCAGCCATTGCGCCAGTCCGGCGATACCCATGAAGGTTCCGCCAAGTAGCGCGGCGCCGATCATCGCCGAAGCGATGCCGGGCATCAGCACTGGCAGAGCGACACCAATGGCCTGGATCAGCGTGCAGCAAATCAGCGCCGGATAGGTTCCCCAGCGTAGCGCAATCCGCACCCAGAGCGCGGTTGCCGGCAACGCAGCAATGCCGACAACCAGCCAGCCGGTCAGGGCGGCATTCGTCGTCCCGGCATCACCGCGCAGCATCATCGGCAAAAAGGTCATATTCACGATGTAGCCAAACCCGGCCAGGCCGTAAGCCGCCGCCAGCCAACCCAGCGGCTTCGGTGTCGACGACTCGGCGTGGACCGCCGCGCTCTCGGCCGCCGTCAGTGCACTTCGGCCAACCGGTACAAGGCCGGTCGCCGCACAAACGGCCGCGACTGCGGCGATCATGCCGAGGCCAAACCAGCCGCCGGTAGCGCTGCCATGATCCAGCATCGCCTGGCCGAATAGCGCCGAAACGGTAATGCCGCAGCCGACACCAAGGTAATGCAGGCCGCTCCACCCCGGCGCCCCAACCGCCATCAAGCGACGCAGGACGATTCCGGTCGCATAGACATAGACGGCCGCGCTGGCTATCCCGGCCACAAAGCGCACGCCGCACCACGCCACGAGCCCAAGATCGAGGCTCATCAGCAAGGTCGTGGCAACGCTCGCCAGCAGGCCACCGAGTAGTCGGCGTACCGGATTCGCACCGTGGCTGAAGGCCATCCATAACGCGCCGGCAAGATAGCCGAGGTAATTCGCTGCGGCCAGAATGGCGCCGTGGCCTATTGTCAGCAGGCCTTCCTCGCGCATCTGCGGCAGCAGCGCGGTAAAAGCGAAACGACCAATCCCCATGGCCAACAACAGTGCGAGCATCCCTGACGCAGCAAATACGGCATGCGATACCTCGCGGCGGATTGTCCTGCCCTCGGGCAAGGAAGTCTGGGCTGCAGCTATGTGGTCGCGAGTGTTCATGGAATATATGCCGAGGACGGTTGGTGATTGGCGTCGACAATACGTCAGACAAACAATCACTAAAAATGATTTATTATGATCAATACCTTCTTCTAAATAGATACAAAGTCATGGACCTTGCTGCCCTGCGCATCTTCCGCGCCGTCGTCGACGAAGGCCTCGTCACGCGCGCCGCCGAACGCTTGAATACCGTTCAATCGAATGTCACGACACGGATTCGCCAATTGGAGGAAGAACTCGAAACACCCTTGTTCGACCGCATCAATCGCCGCCTCGTCATCACCCCGGCCGGGCAACTGCTCGCCGACTATGCCGATCGCTTGCTGGCACTTGCCGACGAAGCCACCGCTGCGGTGCGCGCATCCAGTTCGCCACAAGGAGTATTGCGACTGGGCACCATGGAAACAACGGCAGCTGCCCGATTGCCGGCAACGCTTGCCCGCTTTCGCGCCGAGCAGCCCAGCGTCGAGGTTCATCTGTCCACCGGCCCAACCGCCGAACTGATCGACGGCGTGCTGCAGCACCGTCTCGATGCCGCGCTCGTCGCTGCACCGATCATCCATCCAATGCTGAAGACGCGTGCCGTGATCGACGAGGAACTTGCGCTGATCAGCGCTGCCGACTGGCCAACGCTGGAAAGTCCTTCGAGCCTCGCCGCACGGGGGCCACTCGCCGTATTTACCTTCCGTGAAGGCTGCAGCTACCGGCAACGCCTGCTCGATTGGCTGCGGGCGAGCGGCGTGCCAATCGCGCGGGTTAACGAGTTCGGCACGTTTGAAGCGATCGTGGGCTGCATCGCAGCCGGCATGGGCGTTGGTCTGTTGCCGAAGTCAGTGCTTGGCACCCACCTCGCGGCAGGAACGCTGCGCACGCACCCGACCCCGGCCAATGTCGCCAACGCGCAGACGCTGCTCATCTGGCATCGCGAGCGATCGCGGCATGTCGCTCGCGAAGCCTTCGTCGATTGTCTGGTCGCCCAGTTCACCGGCTCGAATGAGACTCAGCCTGGACGCTCGCCAGCGCACCAAAAAGAACCCTACATTTCGGTCGAATCACTGGCCTAACGATCAAGGTCGGCGACCTGTAGATCCACCTTGAAAATAGTCGCTTTGAGTGCCATGCCTGCCCCGAAAAAAGGGCGGATTATCCCATGGCTCGGCTTGAATGCAGACCAGGCAACAAATCGTTCCACTTCCCGCCAGCACGACTTTTGCCGCTGGCATCGCAAGCTGAATTCGCGTTAAGTTACGGCTGGCGCTTTATTCAGAACAAAGACTTACCCAGGGTTTGTGGTTCACCGAACATACCTTGCCGGGAGAAAGAACTAGCCTTCGTCAGGATTGGCGGCCTGCCTCAAAAATTCCGGTGCACCTCGCTGCCCGATGGAAAAGCCGCACAAACTCATTTTCCACACTCCCCGTTCAATATCGATAGACATGGCCAGACGCTCAACAAAAAATCCTTTCAGCCGATCAATGCAACGTCTCATGACCACCATGACGCGGACGGCTGTTCGCGCTGGCACCAAGGCGATCAAGCAAAGTTTGAAACCAGCGCCCAGCCCCAAAAAACGCGTCGTCGCCAAACCCCGCCCGATCAAGGCCAAGCCGGAAAAACGTGCGCCCGCCTCGGGGCCCAACTGGATTACCGGCATAGCCGTGGGCACCGCCGGCCCCCGGCGTTTTCGACTGTTCAAGCCAGCCGGCGTTACGCGGGCCGAACGCCTGCCACTGCTCGTGCTACTGCATGGCTGCTCGCAGGATGCCGAGAAAATCGCGGCGAGCAGTCAAATGAACAAACTCGCCACCCGTGAGCGCTTCATGGTGCTCTATCCCGAGCAAGACAGACTGGCCAATGCGCTCGGTTGCTGGAACTGGTACGACACGCGCTCCGGCCGCGCCCAGGGCGAATCCGGTGCGATTGATGCAATGATCACGCAGGTTTGCCTGCAACACCCGGTCAATGAACAACGCATCGCCATCGCCGGTTTTTCGGCCGGCGCCGGCCTGGCAGCGCTGCTCGCGACGCGCCATCCCCAACGTTTTTGTGCCGTCGCAATGCATTCGGGAGTTGGCCCGGGCGTCGCCCACTCGTCGGCAACCGCCCTCGGTGCCATGCGCGGACGTCGAGCGGCCGCGCCACTGGCCGCATCGCCTGCCGGCACACGGCTACCCGGTTTGCTGGTTATCCAGGGCAGTTCCGACCATGTCGTTGCCTCAAGCAATGGCCATCAGGCAGCCGGCGTCTGGGCGGCGCAAGCCGGAGCCAAACCGGGCAAAACCCGCGTCGTTCAGCGCGGTGAACGCTACGCGGCAAACATCACGGACTACAAAGTCCGCGGCCAACTTGTTGCCACGCTCTGCGAGATTGATCGGCTCGGCCACGCCTGGAGCGGCGGCGCAGCGGGACGCGACTTCAGCGATCCCAAAGGCCCGAGTGCATCCAGCATGATCTGGGCTTTTGTTGCCAAGCAATTTGCTGATGAGGTGGGTTAGTGGGTTAGCGGTTTGGCTGCCTGATGAAGGCTGGCACTTTCCCAGTTTCGAGCTTGGGGTTGGTACGGTTGGGTTGGGTGCTGTGTTGAATGAACGTGGTTCGTTGAATAGGCTTGGGGTTCCGCCTTGCTGGCGGGCGTACTTTTTCTTGCTTCGCCAAGAAAAAGTAGCCAAAAAGAAGGCGACCCCTGGGTCGGTGCCGGCTGCGCCGGTTCCTTGCGCTACTCGGTGAGCCGGGCGACTCGCTAAACTCGCCTGCGGCTCAGACAACGCGAGTCGAAGGCCCCCGACTCCCCTGCGTTGCTCAGCACCTTTCAAGGGGCCCGGTAACGCGTCCGTGGTCAAACAGTTGTGCCGTCATTAGTTTTTGGTGACTTGGGGTTGATTGATTGGTTTGGTTTGCTGAATAAGTGTGGCTCGTTGAGCGATGGTGCCGTCATTCCCGCGCAGGCGGGAATCCATACGCTGCTTGGACTCCCGCCTGCGCGGGAGTGACGGGGATTGGGTGGAGGTGGGATGCATCGCATCGCGCCGAGCCACCTTCATTTTTTGCCGTTTTCCCGGTCGACCGCAGCAGCCTGATAATTTCAGTACTGCTTGAACCATCCCGCCTTTCGGGCCCCCATGTGAAGCGCCGAGCAACGGAGAAGGGCCGGGGGCCTTCGACTCGCGTTGTCTGAGCCGCAGGCGAGTTTAGCGAGTCGCCCGGACCTTCGAGTAGCGCAGGGGAGTTGGCGTAGCCAACCGCGTAACCTGGGGTCGCCTTCTTTTTGGCTACTTTTTCTTGGCGAAGCAAGAAAAAGTACGCCCGCCAGCAAGGCGGAAACCCAAGCTCGATAAAGGGAAAGCGCCCGCTTTTGGCAGGCAGGTACGGGCTTGGCGCAAAACCGCTCAGTCAGCAACCGAACCGAATCCAACCCAAACAAATCCAAAATCACAACCCAACCATAACCTCAACCAAATGCTCCACCTGAGCATCCGCCAAAACAATCATCTTCTCCCCCTGCTCAACCCCATCCAGCACCACCCTCGTCACCCCCATCAGCCCACCCTCACCACGCATTTGCGTCACCACAATATGGTAGGTCGCCTGACGATAGCGATAGTGAATCTTGAACTCCGGCCAGTCCGCCGGCAGGCAGGGCGTCAGGCTCAGTCGTTCCCCTTCCCGACGCAGGCCAAGCAGCGATTCCAGAATCAGCCGATAGGTCCAGCCAGCCGAGCCGGTGTACCAACTCCAGCCAGCGCGGCCGATATGGGGCGAGCGGGCGTAGAGATCAGCCGCAATGACATAAGGCTCGGCCTTGTAAACATCCACCCCATCGACTGATCGGGCGTGGTTCACCGGGTTGATCATGTTCAACAATTCCCAGGCGCGCTCGCTGTCGCCCAAGGCGGCAAAAGCCATCGCCGCCCACACGGCACCGTGGGTGTATTGGCCGCCGTTTTCGCGCACACCGGGCACGTAGCCGCGAATGTAGCCGGGGTCGACGCTCGATTTATCAAAGGGCGGATCAAGCAACTGGATCAGCGCATCGTCGCGGCGCACCAGGTGTTTGTCGACCGCCTGCATCGCCATTCGTGAGCGTTCGATATTGCTCACCCCGGAAAGCACCGACCAGCTTTGCGAGATCGAGTCGATCCGGCATTCGTCGTTGCGGGCTGAGCCCAGCGGTGTGCCGTCATCAAAATAAGCCCGGCGATACCATTCGCCATCCCAGGCGTGCTGCTCGATACTCAGGCGCAGGCGGACGCCTTCGCTGACGCAAAATTCGGCAAAGGCGGAGTCGCCATGCGCCCCCGCCACCTCGGCAAACTGGCGGAGTACTTCGCAGAAGAAGAAGCCGAGCCAGACACTTTCACCCTTCCCCTGTAGCCCTACCCGGTTCATGCCGTCGTTCCAGTCGCCTCCGCGCATCAGCGGCAGGCCGCGCTCACCGAAGCGCAAACCGTTGCGGATCGCGCGCAGGCAATGTTCGTAAAGGCTGGCCACTTCGCTTGAGCGGCCGGGCAAATCGTAATACGAGTCGTCTTCCGGGTTGACCGGACGACCTTCGAGAAAAGGCACGGGCTCATCGAGCACGCCGCTATCGCCGGTCATCGTCACGTAACGGCAAACCGCCAGGGGCAACCAGAGATAATCGTCCGAACAGGTCGTGCGCACGCCACGGCCGGACGGTGGATGCCACCAATGCTGGACATCGCCTTCGATAAACTGGCGGCTGGCGGCAAGCAGCAGATGTTCGCGGACCAGCCCAGGTTGGGCATGGACTAGCGCCATCACATCCTGCAACTGGTCGCGGAAGCCGAAAGCGCCGCCCGACTGGTAATAGCCGCTGCGCGCCCACAGGCGGCAGGCCTGAGTCTGGTACACCAGCCAGCCGTTGGCCAGCACATTCAGCGCTGGGTCCGGCGTTTCCACCTGCACCGCGCCGAGCGTCCGGTTCCAGTAGGCCCACACCGCTTCAAGCGCCGTGCGGGCGGCCAGAACGCCGCGAAAGCGTTTAACCAACTGGCCGGCATCCTCGGCATTGCGCCCGACGCCCAGCCGAAACACGATGTCACGCTCCTGGCCGTCAGCCAGTTCAAAGTTCACCTGAATTGCCGCGCAGGGGTCAAAGCCGGCCCCGACCTTGCCGGACAGGCGAGCCCGATGCATGGCGGCGGGATTTTTCAGACTCCGGTTGCGGCCGATGAATTCAGTGCGGTCGCCGCTCAGGTTGCGTGTCGGCGTATCGACATCGAAGAAGGCAACGCGCTCGGCGAATTCCGCATTGAACGGATTACGCGCATAGAGCGCCCCGCTCTCGGGGGCAATTTCGGTGACCACATGCATCGCCGATTTCGCCGCCAGATCGCCCAGCACCCACTCGACATAGCCGGTGGCGGAGAGTTGCCGCGGTCGACCCGATTTATTGCGTATTTTCAATACCGAGAATTTGACGGCCGCATCCATCGCGACATAAACCCAGAGTTCCGAGCTAATGCCGCCGACTTCAGTTTCAAACACGCTGTAGCCGAAGCCATGCCGGGTGACGTAAGACATCGCCGCACGTGCCGGCAACGGGGATGGCGACCAGAAATGGCCGGTTTCTTCATCGCGCAGGTAAAGGGCTTCGCCGCTCGCATCGCTGACAGGATCGTTATGCCAGGGCGTCAGGCGGAATTCGTGGGCGTTTTCGCTCCAGGTGTAGGCCACGCCGCTTTCCGAAACTACGGTCCCGAATTGTGGATTGGCCAGCACGTTCGACCACGGCGCCGGGGTTGTTTGACCGGGCGCCAGCGCAATGACGTATTCGTGGCCGTGAGTGGTGAAACCGCCCAGCCCGTTAAACAGGATCAGCTCACGGCCGGGCAAAACGCCAGTCGGCGACGTTTCGGGACGATACTGACGCGTTGCCGTGAGCTGAGGCAGGCGCGGCTCGACAAAGGCGCGATGGTCAAGCTGTTCGGCCAGCGTACCGCGGCCGTCAGTGATGATGGCGCGCGCCACCGCCTGCAGCAAAATGCGGTCCTCGCTGGAAATCTGCTCGGCGGGCCGAACAAAAATACCGCCCGGCCGATCGATCACACTCGCCTCGATACCCGAGGCAATCAGCCCCATGATCTGTTCCTGCAAGCGTTGGCGATAACCCGAATGCTCTTCGTTCCAGATCACCAGATCGACCGCCAGCCCTTTCATGCGCCAGTAGGCGTGCGCCTGAACCAGTTGATGGACGAGATCGATATTGGCCGCGTCGGCAATCTGCAGCAGCACAATCGGCAGATCGCCGGAGATGGCGTAGCCCCAAAGCCCGGACTGGCCGCGGCGGTTCTGGACCAATACCCCGGCATCGGCCCGCAAGGTCGCATTGGCGTAAATGACCGAACTGGCCAGGCGGGCGTGCAGTTGGGTGTCGGCCTCGCTGGCATTGAGCTGGCGTAACACCACCTGGCTGTGCGTCCAGGCCAGGTCGAAAACCCGGTCGGCAAGATGTCGATCCTGGTATTTATCAATCAGGCAGACGGCCATGTCACGGTTATCGGCAACGCCCGAAACCATATCAATAGTGACTACCTGCTGCGGCTCAAGCGTGATGCGATAGCGAATCGCCACAATCGGGTCGAGCACCGAACCTTCGCTCCCCGAGAGTGCGGCGGAATCGATCAGCGCTTGCGGCGCGGCAGTGGTTCGCGTCCGGCCAATGAATTGCGAACGATCCGTTTCGTAAGACACCGCGCCGGTTTCGGCGCCGTGCACCACCATCAAATGCAGCATCCAGGGCGATTGCTCATCAGACGAACGGGGCCGCCGGGTGCACAAAATGGCGCGGCGGTCGCGCAGGATTTCAGTCTGGACAAACAGATTGCTGAAGGCCGGGTGCAGCGCGTCGGCGGCCGGTGGGGCAATCACCACCTCGGCATAACTGGTCACCTCAATTTCCCGGCGCTGGCGCGAGCGATTGGTCAGGCGAACTCGCCGCAACTCAATGTCGTCTTCCGGCGAAACGACAATTTCGGTATAGGTTTCGATCTGGTCATCACCCGTTCCCACGCCATCGCGGCGACGAAATTCGGCGCGACCTTCGGAGAAAATCGCTTCGTAATTTTCCGGGCGATTCAGGGTCGGTTGATGGGCGTTCGACCAGAAATTGCCGCTGGCCACATCGCGGATGTAGCAGAAAGTCCCCCAGTTGTCGCAGGTCAGGTCTTCGCGCCAGCGGGTGACGGCGAGATCGCGCCAACGGCTGTAACCGCCCCCGGCATTGGTCAGCATCACGTGGTAGCGGCCATTCGACAGCAATTGCACCTCGGGAATCGGCGTATCGGGCGTCGTGAACACCCGAATCCGCTTTTCCTCCTCGACTTGCATCGCACGCACTTCGGAGAGTTGCGCCGTATGCGAGAACAGCGCCGTCGCCTTGGGTACCCGTTCCTGCAACAGCAGCATCACCGCCTGGAACAGCCGGTCCGACTCGAAGCGGCGCTGCATCGGCCGATTCAGCAACAGATAGGCCAGCGAGAGCAGGCTCATGCCCTGGTGGTGGGCCATGAAGGAACGCACCACCACGTTGGACTGGCCGCGCCGCTGGCGGACGGAGGTGTAGTCGATGGCTTCAAAAAAGCCGTATTTACCGACAAAGCCTTCGGCAGCCAAGCGCTGCAAATTCAGGCAGGCCTCTTCCGGTGCCACCATCAGCGCCAGTGCCGAGGCGTAAGGCGCGATCACCAGATCGTCAGCCAGCCCGCGCTTCAGCCCCAAACCGGGGACGCCAAAGGGGCAATACTGGTAATTCAGATGCAGGTCGACGGTGTTGTAGCCGGATTCCGAAATGCCCCACGGCACGCCACGTTGACCGCCGTATTCGATCTGGCGCGCCACCGCCGCCTTGCAGGTCTGGTCGAGCAGCGTGTTGTCGTAGCTTGGCATGACCAGCATCGGCATCAGGTACTCGAACATCGAGCCGCTCCACGAGAGCAGCGCCGGTTCGCCGCCGGTCGCCGTCAATAAACGGCCCAGCGCGAACCAGCTTTCCTGCGGCAATTTACCCTGGGCAATGGCGACAAAATTGCACAAGCGCGCTTCGGAGGCCAACAGGTCGTAGTAACTGGTGTCGAGCCGGCATTCGGCGACGTTGTAGCCAATCGTCAGTAAATGGCGCGCCTTGTCGTAGAGGAAGTCGTAGTCCATGTCGGCAAACTCGCCGGCTTGCCGCGCCAGTGCTTCAATGCTCGCGATCCGGCTTCTGACCGCGCTGCCCGCTTCGCTAATCTGCCGCTGTGAATCAATCAGCCAAGCGCGCTGCGCCGGGGTCGGCTCGGCATTGAACCAGCTGGCGATTTCCAGGCCAAAATCGACATCCAGCGTCGCCAGTCGACGCAGGCTGAGGGTGCCTGCCAGTTTGAGCAGATTATCCCGGCAAGCCTCCAGCCCAACCGGCGGTGTCGGCAAAGTTAGCCACGGCGCAAACAAATAAAGCTCATCCAGCGCTGCCTGACATTGCTTGTTAAGGGCCTGCGCCCATTCGCTGGCTTCGCTTTCCGGCACGCTATCCACCCTGGCTTTGAAGCCACCGGCAACCTGAGTGACCAACCGGCCGGAAATGGCGGCGAGCCGGACAAGGCTCAAGCGGTCGGCCGGCAGATTCCTTGGCAAAGCGGCGCTGGCCGACGCCAGTTCCTTGCGGAACTCGGCCATCGATCCGGCGGCCACGCCATCGATTGAGTCGGCAAGAATCTCGAAGGTATCGCTCAGACCGCTGAATACCTGCGCCGGCAATATCGAATCGTCAAGCAGGGCCAGCAAGCCGGCCCGCAGAGTCATCAGGTGGCCGGCCAGATTGCCGCTGTCCACCGTCGAAATGTATCGGGGCAGCAGGGGTTCCAGGGTTTGCGTGTCGTACCAGTTGTAGAAGTGGCCCTTGTGGCGCTCAAGTCGCGCCATCGTCGCCAGCGTATGCGTGCTGCGGTCAACCAGAATTCCGGCCTGAATATAGCCAAAATCGTAGGCGGCAAAATTGGCCAGCAGCGCCATCCCGATGTTGGTCGGCGAGGTGCGATGGGCAATTGAAGCGACCCGGTATTCCTGGAAATTATCGGGCGGCAGCCAGTTGTCGTCCGGCCCGACGAATTGATCGAAAAAGGCCCATGTCCGACGCGCAATGCCATGCAGGAAAGAGCGCTGTTCGACCGTCAGCCGGGCTTCGCGGCGCGCCAGCGGCAGACTGATCCACCATGCCATCAACGGCGAAGCGAACCACAGCAGCAGAACGGGCCCGGCCACGGCCAGAGCCGTTGGGGCAAATGCGCTCAGGTAAAGGGCGAGGCCCACGGCCATCAGCGGGCCGACCCACATGGTCCGGAAACTTGCCGCCAGGCTGTTTCGGTCCCGCCGCGACAGTTCGCGATCAACCTCGCTCGATGGATTCCATTCGAGCAAATTGCGCCGCGTCACACACATGCGCCAAACGGTGCAGACAATGGCATCCAGACTGAAAAACGCCTCGTAAGGAAGACAGGCCAGCTCGAAGACCAGTTGTTTGCCATGCCGGGAAAGCGAACCGGCGACGGCGGCGAAGTGCTGGCGCAGCAAGACTTCGCCCGGCTTGCGGAAAATATCGAACAACGCTGCCGACAAGGGCGGAATGACCAAAATGCCGAGCACGGCTGCGGTCAACCACCCTGTGGCCGGAAAAAGCGTCCAGCCCAAAACGAGCAGAAGAACGAGCGCCGCCGGGACCAGGCTGCGCCGCAGATTGTCGATGAGCTTCCATTGCGCCAGCCTTGAGAGCGGATTGATCTGGCGCTGCGCCTTCCCCTCGGGGCTATTGCCGGGCACGCGGCGACGCAACCAGCCGGTCAGTTGCCAGTCGCCGCGAATCCAGCGATAGCGGCGGCTGATGTCGGCACTGTAGCGAGCCGGATAATCCTCGTACAACTGCACATCGCTCAGCAGTCCGGCGCGGGCGTAACAGCCTTCGATCAGGTCGTGGCTGAGAATCCGGTTTTCGGGAAAACGTCCGCCCAGCGCCTGCTCGAAGACATCAACCTCGTAAATGCCTTTGCCGATGAAGGAGCCTTCGCCAAAGACATCCTGATAAACATCCGAAACCGCTCGGGTGTATGGGTCGATCCCCGGCTCGCCCCCATAAAGCCGGGCAAAACGGGAGCGGTTGGTGCCCGGCAGGCTGACCGCAACACGGGGCTGCAGGATGCCGTAACCCTCGGTCACCCGCTGCTTTTCCGGGTCGTAAAGCGCCTGGTTCAGCGGGTGGGCCATGGCGCCGACAAATTCCCGGGCGGTGTCGCGCGGCAACTGGGTATCGGTGTCCAGGGTGATGACGTATTTCACGTCAAGCAGCGCGGTGCTGTCACCGACGATCAGCGAAAAGGCGTCTTTTCCGCCACCACGCAACAGCGCATTCAGATCGGCAAGCTTGCCGCGCTTGCGCTCGTAACCCATCCAGACACCCTGCGCCGCGTTCCAGCGCCGAGGACGGTGGAAGAGGAAGAAAATCGGGGTTTTTTCGGGTTGACCGTAGGACCGGGCGTTGTCTCTGTGGTCTTGGGGCCAGTCGTTGCTTCCATTCTCCTGCGGCCAGCCTTTGTATCTATGGTCGTCGCCGGCAGCCTGCAAAATCGCAGCATCACCGCCATATTTCTCGTTCAGCTCGGCAATTCTGGCCTCGGCCAGCGCCAACAGCGGCGCATCTGCAACGAGCGATTCCTGTGCCGCATCGCCAAAATCGGTCAGCAAGGCAAAATACAGACTGGGATCGCGATTGGCCAGAAACCTGACTTCCAGCGCCTCGACCAGATCCTCAATGCCGGCGGCGCTGGTCAGCATGGTTGGCACCACAACCAACGTCTGGAACGTCGGCGGAATGCCGGTGGAAAAATCCATGCGCGGCAGCGGTTTGGTCGTCACCAGCAGTGTGGCCAGCCAATTGACCAGCGCCACCGCCAACTGGCTGCTCGCCAGCACGGCCAGCAGCGTTATCGGCAACCATGCCCATTGCGGCATGGCAAACACCGGCGCCAGCGCCAGAAAACCACCCGTGAGGATGGCCGTGATCAGCCCGATAGCGCCGAGATAAATCAACAACGGGTGGCGAGCAAGCTTCCGCCGCAACAAGTCGGTGAGCGAATTTAAAACTTCTGCCGCACGCTCGATTTCCGGCAAACCCTTGTCGATCAGATAGAAGCCGACGTGACCGATGCGCCCTGCCTTCCCGGCCATCCCGGCCTTGGCCAGCTCAACCGCCTGACGCGCCACTTCGACCTCGGTGAAACGCCCTTTTTTGGCCAGATTTTCTGTCGCATGCCGATAACGATCGCGCGTCGCGAAATCCATCCGGCCATAAACCCCGGCCGGGTCTTCGCGCAAGGTCTGCTCGACGACACTCATCGTCTCGACAAAATCGCGCCAGTCCATCGCACCCAGCATGCGCAGGCTACCGATGCTGTTACTGATCGAAACCTGATCCGCAGCCTGCTGCTGATTCTCGGCCTGCACCAACTGGTCGATGGTCAATCCCGATTCGGCCAGGCGCTGCTCGATCCAGGTGAGCGGCAAGGCCAGGGCCGGGCCACGGCCTTTCAGCCGGCGCGCCAGCTCAGCGACAAAAGCGCTGGTCATCGGCGGATTCGAGTGCGCCATGTCGGCAATCACCAAAATCAGGCTTTTCGCATCATTTTCCGCCGTCTCGGTCATCAGGTCGGCCCACCTGCCGGCCATGCTGCGCTCCACCCAGCCCGCGGCAATCAGTACCGCAACCCGCCGCAGGTTCTCGATCACCGCCAGCCGCAACATGATCGGAATCGCCCACAGCTCGCCAATTTTCAAGGGCGTGACGGTTTGATAGGCCGCAACAAAGCGGCTGAGTGTTTCGTCATCAACCCGTCCATCGCCATGCGCCACGGCTTCCAGCGCAATGTCGTAAACCCGTGGCCGGCCGGCCGATGGGCCGTGCGACAGACGCGGCAATTCCCGGCTATAGCCTTTGGGCAAGTGCCGCTTGGCGGTACAAATCTGTTCTTCAATCAGGTAAAAATTATCGAGCAGCCATTCCCCGGCGGGGGAAATAACGCGATTTTCAGTCACGGCTTTCGTCAGCAACTGGCAGGCTTCAACCAGCGTTGCCTCATTGGCGGCCAGCCGGGCCAACAATTGATCCGGGGCTCGCCCACTGGCCAGCGGATGTGACGCCGCGAGCGCCTTGCCATGCTGCGCCATCTGTTCAACGCTGAATAGCTCGGCGCGCAGGGGCGGTTCTTCATGAGCGGACAACTGAGGCCATTCGCTGGCCAGAAGCTGCGTCTTGAATTGTTGCAAATAATTAGAGATTTTTTGACCAGCGTTCAATTCAGGACTCCTTTTCCAGGAAGTTAAATTGGAAGCTGACCTTCAACTGGATGACCTGGGATATTCAGCTACGGCGTTACCAAAGATAAATCCCCACCTGCCATCGCCGGCCACAGTGCAGACACTGCGCAGACGCTGACAGGCGGGGTAAAGCGCTGGTTACTTGACGCGCATGTCGTTCTTGACGGACTTCACGCCACTGACCTTGCCGGCAATTTCAACCGCCTTGTTGGCCAATGCCGTCGATGTAACGAAGCCGCTCAGTTGAACGACGCCCTTGAAAGTCTCGACATTGATCTCGGCAACCTTGAGCGAAGGCTCGCCGAGGATGGCAGCCTTGACCTTGGTGGTGATGACGCTGTCGTCCACATATTCTCCGGTGCCTTCCTGCTTGGAAGTCGAGGCGCAACCAACAACAGAAGCCAGAGTAACGGCGAGGAAAAGTGCGGATAGATATTTGCTGAATTTGTTCATGGTTGATTCTCCGGATGTGGGTAAGGCAGGATTGACTGCTTCCAGCGCCCTGCAGAAACCCAGCTTATGCAAAATGACAAACGGGGTCTGTGCTCCACCGCACATAGTTTTAACGCGGCAGGGAAACCACTTCATCAACCAGCAGGCCGGCAAAATCATCGGGCGGCATCGGGCGGCTGAACAAAAAACCTTGCCCACCGGCGCATTGCCTGGCGCGCAGGAAAGCAAGTTGCTCGGATGTTTCCACCCCCTCGGCGATCACCCGCTGCTTGAGGTTGATACCCATGCCGATCACGGCGCTGACAATGGTTGCATCGTCGTCATTGGTACCAATGGCGCGGACGAACGACTGATCGATTTTCAAGGTATCAATCGGAAAGCGCCGGAGATAACTCAGGCTGGAATAGCCAGTGCCAAAGTCATCAATGGCCAGCTTGACGCCCATTTCCTTGAGCGCGCCCAGCATGCTGGCCGACGAATCGGCGTCATGCATCAGGATGCTTTCAGTCAGTTCCAGCTCAAGATAGGCGGCGGGCAAGCCGGTTTCCTTCAGGATCAATTCGACCCCGGCGAGAAAATCCTTGTGACGAAACTCGATGGCCGAAATATTCACCGAGACCGGCACGGCAAAAAGGCCGCGCTTCAGCCAGAGCTGCGTTTGCCGGCAGGCTTCACGCAGCGCCCAGCGACCAATCGGCACGATCAAGCCGCTCTCTTCCGCAATCGACACAAAGCGCCCCGGGTGGAGCAAACCGACATTCGGATCAAGCCAGCGAATCAGCGCCTCGACGCCGGTCATCTCGCCGGAGGCAAGATCGACCTGCGGCTGGTAATGCAGGAGAAATTCACCCCGCTTCAAGGCCCGGCGCAGGCTGCTTTCGATCTGCTGCCGGCGGACCGCCTCGGTATTCATCTCGCCGGTAAAAAACTGGTAAGTGTTACGGCCGTTGGCTTTGGCGTGGTACATCGCGGTATCGGCGTTCTGCATCACGGTTTCGACGTTGTCGCCGTCATCCGGATAAACACTGATGCCGATGCTCAGGGTGATATGCAGATCCTGCCCGCCGATCACATGCGGCAAGGCGAAGGCCGCGAGCAGTTTCTCCGCGACCAGGGTTGTATCGTGGGGCCGGGCGATTTCGGCCAGCAGAATCACGAACTCATCACCGCCCTGACGGCAGACCGTATCGGAAACCCGGACGCAGGCAGCCAGGCGCTCTGCCACCGATTGCAACAACTGGTCACCGACCGTGTGCCCGAGCGAGTCGTTGATGTGTTTGAAATGATCGAGATCGAGAAAAAGCAGTGCGACCTGCTTGTGATGGCGCTGGGCCAGACTGATCGCCTGGGTCAGGCGCTCGGTCAGCAACGCGCGGTTCGGCAGGTCGGTGAGAAAATCGTGCTGGGCCAGGTGGGCCATTTTCAGTGCCATTGCCCGCGATTTACTGACGTCGTGGAAGACAATCACCGCGCCGGCATCCTGGGCGTCCCGGTTGTGAATGGGCGCAGCGGAATCCTCAATCGCCGACTCATACCCATCGCGGCGAACCAGCACGCAATCCGCGGCCAGCCCAACGGTGCGGTCTTCCTTGACGGCGCGCGTTGCCGGATTCGAGGCGACCTCGCGGGTTGTGCCGTCAATGATGTTGAAGACCTCGGAAAGTGGATGGCCCAGGGCGTCCTGCCATGACCAGCCGGTCATCGCCTCGGCCACCCGGTTCAGGTAAGTGACGTTGCCTGCAACATCAGTCGTCAACACCGCATCGCCGATCGAGTTGAGCGTGACCTGGGCCCGCTCGCGTTCATCGAACAAGGCTTCCTCCGCTGCCTGCAAGGCAAACTCGGCCTGCTTACGCGGCGTAATATCCTCAACGGTCTTGACCCGGCCGTGCGGCTGCGTCCCCTCGTACATCGGCGCACTGCTGACCCGCGTCCAGACCACCGTTCCCTCTTCCTGCAAAAACCGGTATTCGGTCTGGAAAGGTTCCAGGCCCATCGCCGCATCACGCCACTCGGTCAGCACGCGCTTGCGGTCTTCCGGGTGAATCGCCGTCATCCAGTTGGTGCCGAGGGTTTGCTCGAACGAAAGCCCCGAAATCTTGTGGTACGCCTCATTGGTATAAACACAACTGCCTTCGCTATCGGAAACAAAAATACCGAGTGGCGAGGCATCGCTGATCGCCCGAAAACGCGCCTCGCTCGTGCGCAGGGCTTCTCTGATTTCCTTGCGCTCAAGCAGGTAATAAAGCGCCCGCGATAACCAGTGGGTATCGACATGGCCTTTGACCAGATAGTCATCGGCACCGCGCTGCACCGCCTGACGCGCCACATTTTCGTCGCTGGCCGAACACAGGATCAGAATCAGGGCATTCGGTGCCGCCAAAAAAACCTGATCGAAGGCTTCGAGATCTTGACCATCGGGCAAGGCAAGGTCGAGCAATACCACCTGGAATTTTTCACACCCCAGGCGTTCAAGCCCGCTGGCCAGCAGGCTGACCGTTTCAAGATGAAACGGATGACCAATCGCGCTGGCTAGTGCCTGTTCGACCAGTTCGCTGTCCGCGACATTGCTCTCAATCAGCAGAACGCGCGTCGGCGAGCCATTCATGGGCTGGGCGTTTGCACCCATTTAGGCGTGGGCAATCGGCTTCTCGGTGAACAAAAAGTTCTTCATCTGCTTCGAGAAGTACTGGTCTTTACGCTCGATCCACGCCAGCAACATCGCGGCGTGCTCTTTCTCTTCATCCCGGTTGTGCTGAAGGATGGCCTTAAGCGCGGGATCCTTGCAGGCATCAGCCCGCTGGTTGTACCAATCGACGGCTTCAAGCTCTTCCATCAAAGAAACAATGGCGCGATGCATGTCGCGGGTTTCAACGGAAAGTTCATCGATCGGTTCGTGATAGCCAACACTGGACATTTGATTCTCCTGATTGTTATGGGTGATTGAGAAAACTCGGCAAACCGCTGCCATCCACACTGTTGATCACGCTTTTGTTCGTTCCCGCGCTTCGCGGAAATTACCTTCCCAGTCACAACGCATTGAACGGCAACGGTAGCGGTGAACCAGAATAAACAGGCTAAAAACCAGGTCGATAAAGCGCCGCGAGACACGGTAAGTCGTGCCATTGCAGACCGGACATAAATGTTCGTGTGAGGGATTGACCGCCATTTAGATGCACTTTCCAAAACTTTTTTGAAGCTTCTCATCCGGGGAACTACCCAGATTAAGGGAGAGCTTATCCACCCCGTTTAGCCCAGTCTGTGTGCTGGCGTACAGATGAATTTTGGCGGCTGAGTATCCTGATTCACGTGGATCTGGAGATATACATCGCCAGGCAAAACGAATTTCCTCGCTGCTCAACCGGGCGAAGAACAACCAGTTCGAGGAGAATACAAATGTCATTAGGAACCATACTGCTGATCGTCCTGATTTTGATGCTGATCGGCGCCATTCCCAGTTGGCCGCATAGCCGGAGTTGGGGTTACGGACCCAGCGGCGGCCTTGGCCTGGTCGTTGTCATTCTGGTCATTCTGTTGTTACTGGGCAGGATATAAGCCAACCGGCAAACCCAACCACCAGCCCGAATCAGATCAGGCTGGCCATCCTTGAAAGGAAGCAAAATGCTCTATTACGCCGCTGTATTTCTGGTCATCGCGCTGGTCGGCGCGCTCCTTGGCTTTACCGGCATCGCTGCCGGCGCGGTCGAAATTGCCAAGATCCTGTTCTTTATCTTTATCGTTCTGTTTGTGATCTCACTGGTCATGGGGCTGGTTCAGCGCAAGTAATTTCGCTGATCCCGCGACAGGCCACATGAAGCCGGCGCAATCCGGACTCTGATTCACGGACTCTGATTCACGGACTCTGACTCAAAGGCTGTGGCTATACATCCGGGTTCAATCGCTTTGCGAAATGGACCGCAAGAAGAGGACCGCCAGGATAGGCATCCAGCCACCAGCAGATGAATCTGTCACGGGATCAGTAAGACCGGCTCACCGCTAACCGACGGCATCGTCAGCAATACGGACGTGGGTCGGTTTAACTTGCCGCCGCGCTTATGCAGTTTCGCCCTGAAGCTTTGGCTTGGTAGAGCGCCGTGTCGGCCAGGCGGATCAGATCTTCCGGGAGATGATCTCTGGACGGCACCACGCTCGCCACGCCAAGACTGAAAGTGACGATGCCGGTGGCAATTTCCGCATGCGGCAGGGCCAGCGACCAGACTTCATGCTGCATGCGCTGTGCGGCCTCCAGCGCTTCGGGCAAGCTGGTATCGGGTAACAAAACAACAAATTCCTCACCGCCAAAACGCGCCACCAGTTCGCCAGCGCGCCGCCCGGCCTTAACCAGGGCTTGCGCCAGGGCACGCAGGCAGTCGTCACCCGCCAGATGACCATAGTGGTCATTGAAATGCTTGAAATTATCGACATCCAGCATGACCAAGGCGAGCGGCGTACCCGCCCGCTGGGCACGGTTCCACTCTTGGGCAAGGACGCGATCCAGGCTGCGCCGGTTTGCAATGCCGGTCAGACCGTCCGTATTGCTTAGCAACTCCAACTTGTTATTGAGCGCTTCCAGCGCCCGCGTCCGCTCATCAACCAGCGCTTCAAGCCGCTCGTTGCGTTCCTGCAAGCCCTTGAGCGGGTAGACCTCGCCGGCTTGAACCAGGTGATATGGAATGGAAATACCACTATGCACAATCTTCCAGTCCTCGCCTTCGCGCCGAAAAACCAGCACCAGGCGCGCCGTTTCACTGGCAAGAACCTGATCGTTGATCGGCAGGTGAATATGGAAAAGGGCAGTCACCAGGACAACATCGTCACTGAGATCCTGCATCGAGAGGTCCAGCATTTCGATGCGGATAGGCTCAGTGACCTGGGAGAAATCCTGCCGGGTAATCTTTACCCAAGCCTCGCGGCCCTTGACCAGGAAGTCACCACCGCCCGTGTAACCGCTGAAGCTTTCACTAAAACACGCCGTCAAACGGTCGTCACGCGATGCGTACATCTCGATGTAGGCATCAAATAGCGATTGAATCAACTGCTGGCGATCTGCTTGCATTGAATAGCGACCGGTCGGTGTAGCGAAGAAATATCCCGTGTTCAGGATAGGCCTCGCAGCTTTCCGTAGCAACGTCGAATACAACTTTATTGTGCTCTCTTGAACCCTGGCCTATCTGGCTAGAGACTGGCAAGACGCAATGACTCAAGGCAAGGGCAGCGAATCAGTCATCCGTAAAATGCTTTGCTTACCCAATGCTTGCCTGATGACCTTGAGTATGTTCATCGGGGCTGGCACAAAGCTCACCCGATTTACGCTGCAACGCCGAATAGCGAGCCAACCAGCGCCGTCATGGCCATCGCCAGCGCGCCCCAGAATGTCACACGCAAAGATGCGGTCATGATTGCGGCACCGCCGGCGTGGGCGGACAAAGCGCCGAGCAGGCCGAGCGAAACCAGTGCACTGAGCGTGACTGCCCAGACAAGTAGCGACGCCGGCACCAGCAGCACGACCAGCAACGGCATGGCAGCACCCACCGAGAAGGTGGCGGCCGAAGTCAAGGCCGCCTGCAGCGGCTTTGCGGTCAACGTGGAGGAGATACCCAATTCGTCCCTGGCATGGGTCGCCAACGCATCAAATGCCATCAATTGGCTAGCGACCTGGCTGGCCAATGCCTTGTCGAGCCCGCGCTTGACATAAATCGCCGCTAACTCGGCTGTTTCGCGCAAGGGATCGGTCGCCAGTTCCTGCCGCTCGCGATCAAGATCGGCATTTTCGACATCGGCCTGGGAACTCACGGAAACATATTCCCCCGCCGCCATCGACATCGCACCTGCGACCAGCCCGGCAACCCCGGTGAGCATAATCGTCGAAGACCCTGCACCGGCAGCGGCCACGCCAAGCACCAGGCTGGCCGTGGAAACAATGCCGTCGTTGGCCCCGAGCACCGCGGCACGAAGCCAGCCGATACGCAATACGCGATGTTTTTCAGTGTGCCGCATGGTTGGATGCTTTCAAAATTGAAACAAGATCAGGGCGGGTTAGGTGAGCTATCTCGCCTACCCGGCTCGCGTTCGCTATCGTCGCTTTTGTTACTGCAGCTTGCGTTACAGGGTCGGGAACACCGGCATCGATGTTCTGACTATCCGGTGACGCATAGCTTATTTATATGCCAAGAGTAAGTCATCGGCACGTCGGCTTCTGCTTGCTGGCGCACGGAATTTATTTGGGTTGGGTTGGGTTGGGTTGGGTTGCTAAATGAACGTGGTTCGTTGAATGGGCTTGGGGTTCCGCCTTGCTGGCGGGCGTTCTTTCTTTTGCTTCGCCAAAAGAAAGAAGCCAAAGAAAAGGCGACCCCAAGGTCGGTGCCCCTTCGGGGTTCCTTGCGCTACTCGGCGCACCGGGCGGCTTGCCTGAACTCGCCTACGGCTCAGACAAGGCAAGCCGACAGCTCCCGGTCCGCCTGCGTTGCTCAGCGCCTCTCAAGGGGGCCCAAAAGGCGTCTACACTCAACCGATGAGCGCTTAAAAGTACATTCCTGCGGTCAACCGGGAAAAAGGCCAAAAAATGAAGGCAGCGCAGCGTCACTCACCCCTGCCCAACCCGTCACTCCCGCGCAGGCGGGAGTCCAGGTAGCTGATGAATCCCCGCCTCCGAAATAACAGCACAACTGTTTGAGCACGGACGTCTTACCGGGCCCCTTGAAAGGTGCTGAGCAACGCAGGGGAGCCGGGGGCTTTCGACTCGCGTTGTCTGAGCCGCAGGCGAGTTTAGCGAGTCGCCCGGCTCACCGAGTAGCGCAAGGGACCGGCGCAGCCGGCGCCGACCCTGGGGTCGCCTTCTTTTTGGCTACTTTTTCTTGGCGAAGCAAGAAAAAGTACGCCCGCCAGCAAGGCGGAACCCCAAGCCCATTAACGAACCACATTCATTCAGCACAGCACCCAACCCAACCCAGCCGTACCAAACCCAAGCTCGATAAAGGGAAAGCGCCAGCTTTCAGCAGACACCAAAAAAGCCGACGCTCGGCACTCAAGCAATTGCCCTGATGGCCGCAACCGGGCAATGACGTCACGCGCTGCAATGTGTACCAGCGCACCGAAGCCAAACCCAAATTGGAGGAAGGTCTGTACTCGACCCATTTACGCACGGAGCAACCTCATGAAATCAAGCACTCGCTCGCTGGTACTGAATTCGACCCTCGCTGGCCTGCTGGTCATCTTCGCCGCAGGCTGCAATAAGCCTGTGGACACCAAAGGCACGCCTCTGCCCACGACCACGGTCGGTATGGAAATCGACGACAGCGTGCTGACGGCCAGCGTCAAATCAGCCCTGCTGGCTGACCCCGATGTCAAAAGCGTTGATTTCAAGGTGGAAACCCGCAAGGGCGAAGTTCTGCTCAGCGGCTTTGTCGATAGTCAGGCGCAAATCGATCGGGCAAACGCGGTCGCCAAAGGCGTCAGCGGTGTCAAAAACGTCTTGAACAATGCCACCATCAAGGAATCAACGATCACAGTCGGCAACACCGTGGATGATGGTGTTGTTACGTCACGCGTCAAAACCGCCCTGCTCGGCGATGAAAGCACCAAGAGTCGCGATATCGCAATCGTCACCCGCAAGGGCGAAGTCCAGCTCAGCGGCTTTGTTGATAATCAGCAGCAGATCGACCGGGCCATTGAAATCACCCGTGGCATCGAAGGCGTGAGCGGTGTCAGCAACGAAATGAGCATCAAGAAATAGAACCCGCCAGGGCGCTCTCGCCAAGCGCGAGAGCGCCGGCCGCAAATTACCCCCAGCCCCACTCATTACAGGCATGGCCTTGACTGGCCATTCAGGAGAAACCATGAAACCAAACTTCTTGCTTGCTGCCCGGCTTGCTCAATGACGCAAGCCTTTTTACCGAACAGATTGCCGCCTTGACGCCACTGGGCAGGGTCGAGGTTGCTGACCTGACCAACGCCGAGACGATCAGCGAACTGGCGGCGAGCGTACTCAAGGCAACGTCAGCCGAGCGCTTTGTGCTGATTGGCCTTTCGCTGGGCGGCTATGTCGCTTTCGAGATCATGCGTCAGGCGCCTGAGCGGGTGGCCGGACTGGTGCTGATCGACACCACGGCCCGCCCGGACAACGCCGAAGCAATGGCCAAGCGCGAAGCGCTGATCGAACTGGCCGCCAGCGATCTTGATGCGGTAACCGAGCAACTGTTGCCGCGCCTCTCGCACCCGGATCGAATGAATCTCCCCGCCGTGCGTGGCGTCATTCAGTCGATGGCGAGCAGCCTCGGCAGCGAAGTTTTCGCCCGTCAGCAACGGGCAATCATGAGCCGCCCCGACAGCCGACCAACGCTGGCAAGCATCGCCTGCCCGACTCTGGTGATCTGCGGCGAGGATGACCTGATCACCCCGCCCGAACTGGCAAGCGAAATCGCCGACGGGATCAAGCACGCCAAACTGGCGCTGGTTGCCGAGTGCGGCCATCTGTCGACGCTTGATCAGCCGGAGGAAGTCAGCCGTCTGCTGCTTGAATGGATCAAGCACACAAAACTCTGATCGGACGGCCGCCCGGCGAGCGTTCGCCGAGCGGCCGCCATTCCTTGCGGCTTAATCCTCCCGCTGGGCGATGCGGATAATTTCTTTGGCAATATCTTCCGGCGACAAGATGAAGTCGATGCAGCCGCTGTCGATGGCGCTCTCCGGCATGTCAGGCTGGACGGCGGTACTCAATTTCTGCGCGATGGTGATGCCGCCGACTTCCTGTATGCCGCACAAGGCGGCGGCACCGTCACCGTCGTAGCCGGAGACAATCACGGCAATCAGCTTGCCGTCCCAGTAACGGGTCAGCGAACGCAGGAAAACCGTGATGACATCCGGCCAGCCTCGTGGTTTCGAGATGGGCCTGAGATGGAACTCGCCATCCTCCAGGTGCAGATCCCGGTTAGCCGGGATGATGTAGACCCGGTTCGGCACGATCTCCAGATTTTCAGTGATCAGTTCAACCGGCATCGTTGTGAAGCGCGGCAACACGGTATGGAGTTGAGTCGGCATGATGGTGATGTGATTGACGATGACAATCGCCACACCCATGTCAGCCGGCAGATTTTTCAGCAGGCGAATATAGGCATCCAGGCCACCGGCCGAACCGCCGACGCAAACAATCGGGAAGGCTTTTATCGCTGAATTCACTTTAATGCGCCCTTTGGATACCAGTTTTTAGCTTATCGAGAACGATTTGCCGCGACGGTGCGTCAGCACACCTAGAGCAGCCGCTGAAACAACCGGGCACCCCATTCCTTGGCACGGCAGCAGAGAACGACTTTCCCAGCCCGGTAAATCAATCGCCACCGAAGCGGCGAGATCACGAGCAATCATGCCCTGCATTTGCTGGGCAAATTCGCGCCCGAGGATGACCGCATTGACTTCATCGTTATCGAGAAAGCTGCGCCAATCAAGGTTGGTTGAGCCGACGCAGGACCAGACGCCATCGATCAGCGCAGTTTTTGAGTGCAACAGCGCGCCCTGACGTTCGTAGATTTTGACGCCAGCTTTCAACAGTGCGGCGTAGTGCGAGCGCCCGGCATGAAAGACAATTTCAGAGTCGGAGTGGCTGGGCAGAATCAGTTTGACCTCAACACCGCGCCTAGCAGCGTCGCTCAGGGCCTTGAGGAGTTGCGGATCGGGGACGAAATAGGCGTTGGTGAGTTGTATCTGTTTTTCGGCATTGCCGATTGCCGAGAGCAGTGTCAGGTAGATCAGGCTGTAGGGGTCATCAGGCGTGCTGCCGATGGCGCGCACGATGTCTTTACCCTGGACTTTTAGCGTCGGGAAATAAGCTTTCACGGCCAGGGCTTTGCCCTGTTGTTTCCCCAGGTTTCGATGAACAGCTTTTGCAACTCGGCGACCACCGGCCCTTCGATCTGCAGGTCGGTATCGCGCCAGGCAACGGTGTTGACCGCAGTATTGCGCGGGCGCTTGGTGGCCGACCCCGAGGAATAAACACTGCTGATATTGATGCCGCCAATGAAGGCGACCGAGCCATCAACGACCAACAGTTTGCGGTGGTCGCGGTTGTTGAGCAGCCATTCCTTTTTCGCCGCCAGCGGGTTGATCGGGTTGAATTCAAGCACCGCAATACCGCCGGCCCGCAGGCGCTCAAAGAAGGCTTGGGGCGTATTGATGGCGCCGACGCTGTCATAGATCACGTTAACCTGAATGCCCCTGGCTTGCTGCGCCAGCAACAAATCAGCGAACTGTCGCCCGATCTCGTCATCTTCGATGATGTAGGACTCCAGATTGATATGGTCCCGGGCTTTGCGGATGGCGGCAAACATCGCCGCGTAGGTGGCGGCGCCGTCCTGCAGCAGCGTGACTTTGTTGCCGACCACCAGCGGACTGCCCACGATGGCCTGTTCCAGCGCGATCTGTTTGTCGAGAATGTCGATATCGCCCGACTTTGCCTTGAGATCGGCGAGGATTGCGGCGTTTTTCCGGAGGCTGAGCGGGCCGCTGGCACTTTCAAAGCGGGCGGCCTGCTCGGCGTGGCGCGCAATGATCGCCTTGCTGTCCGGCAACTCGGCACAAGCACAGCTAACGATCAGAAAAATGAGGCTCGGCAGAGCAAATTTCAGGCAGCGAAACCCTTTCGCCCATGCGGCGGACGCTACTGAAAGAGGGGCTGGTTTCACACGCATTTTCTGATCACCGATGCTTAATGCCGGTCAGGTCTGCCGCGCAGAACAAGGATTGAATCGTTCATGGCTTTTCCTTTTGGCTGCTTGATCCTGTACCTGTTTGATCCTGTGGCTGTTTGATCAACATGCGGGGGCTGATGAACTTTTACCACCCTCGTACCACGCCGAAGCTACACCTTGCCGCCCACCACCTCTGTTCGATGGCACACAAATGAGACTCGGCTGAAAAACCAGCCCTGTCGCGCCAAGCGATGAACTTGCGGTATATGCGCCCCGCCGTACAGAACATCTGGTTTTTGCAGCGGAAACTTGGCCCCACGGCAAAGCTCGGCGCAAGTCATCCAGGCAATGTCGTCGCTATGGATGGTCCGGAATACCGGAGCACCCGTTCAGTCGATGCCGTGCTTTCCCCCAGCCTCATCTTTTAACGGAAAAGGATACAAAATCATGAAAACAAAAATTGCAGCCACCTGCCTGATCGCCGGCCTGTTCATGTTGCCGACTATTGGCTACACCGCGGACTCTGCAGCGACCACTTACGTCAAGGACTCAGTCATCACCACCAAGGTAAAAGCCGAACTGGCGGCTGAAAAGATGGAGAGCCTGGTGCACATTGGCGTCGATACCGACAAAAAGGGTGAAGTCATGCTCAGCGGCACCGTCAAGTCACAGGCCGCATCGGATAAAGCCGCTTCAATTGCACGCAACGTGCAAGGCGTAACCTCGGTCAACAATCAAATCAAGGTTGTCGCCGGCAAGTAAGCCGCTACGCCAGCAAACTCGAGCTGTCTTTATTGAAGACACCATAAATCCCGAGTTGTTTTTTTTGAGTATTTTTAGCGTTCACCGTAGCAACAAGCCCGTAGCTGCATAAAAAAGCCCCCCACACCAGTTTCCGGTGTGGGGGGCTTAATTTTACGGTTTGGCGTTGGGGTTGGGTGTTGGGGTTTCTGGCCGGGCTATTCAGTACGTCGTATCAATCTGCGTACCGTAATAGGCATGAACCGTTTTTTCCCAGACCGGATCAGCCATATTCGGCCAGTTATCCGCGTCGAATCCTGGGGCTTCTTTCAGGCGCTCTTCGTTGGTATCCATCACCAGACGCTTGTTTTCCGTATCAACCGTCAGCGCGCCCCAGGGCACGGCAAACAGTTTTTCGCCGATGCTGAGGAAGCCGCCGAAGGAGAGCACGACGTAACTGATTTTGCCAGACCGGGTGTCCAGCATGATTTCCTTGACGCTGCCCAGCTTCTCGCCCCTCGGGTCATACACATCATCACTAGCCAGCGAACTGGCGCTCAGCACCCTTGCGTTGAGCTTGCCAAAATTAACCGCACTGGGATTGATTGTTTCGTTATTCATTTGCTACTCCGTTCAAACCGTTCAGAAATTACGGTTGACCGACGGCTTTCACCGCCAGCCATGCATCAGGCAAACGCGGCCCGATTTACTTGCCCTTGACTGCGTCTTTCAGGTCTTCCTTGAGATCGCCATAGGCCGACTGAATTTTTCCGCCGGTGTTCTGAACCTTACCTTCCACTTCCAGATCCTTGTTGCCAACGACCTTACCGGTAACTTCCTTGACTTTACCGGTGGCTTCTTCGACGAGACCCTTAACTTGATCCTTGTTCATGATGTGCTCCTTTTAATGGTTGGGTAGGAAGTACCGAACTTTTCAATCCAGCACTCGCAAAACCGAGATTAGCGATGAAATCGATCGCGCTCTGTACGCTGCCGCCCATACAGCCAAATCTGTCTTGACCAATGAAATCGGCTTCCCGCTTTATGCCGAAACAAAAAATCTGCTGTCGAACAAACAAGCCTGATGAGGCGACCGCCGCCACATTTTTTCACCGCTATGTGCCTTTGCGAACTGACCCGGCAAGGCCGATAAGGCAATGATGAGCCAGCCAAGCCGAGGCGTGGTGCAGCGAACCTGCCCGCATTCGCCATTGAGCGCGGCCGGCGTCAATCTCAAGCGCCACAGCCCATCCTGCCGTTCTCGAACCACACACTGGAGCCCCAAATGCCGGACACACCACCGCTGCAGCAGCACTACGCACCCCAAGGTTTTCGTGACCGCGCCGCGCACGCCTTCGTCAAGTTTCTGCGCTTCTTCGCCGATACTTTTTTCGCCCAGCGCTATGGCCATCGCGCGGTCGTACTGGAAACCGTGGCCGCCGTACCGGGGATGGTCGGCGGCTCGTTGCAGCATTTACGCGCCTTGCGCCGGATGGAAAGCGATCACGGCTGGATTCGGACGCTGATTGACGAAGCCGAAAATGAACGGATGCACTTGATGACCTTCATCGAGATCGCCCAGCCCTCACGCTTGGAGCGGTGGCTGATTCTGCTGGTGCAAGGCGTTTTCTATAACGTCTATTTCCTGCTCTACCTGATCTCGCCCCCAACCGCACATCGCGTCATTGGTTATCTTGAAGAAGAGGCGGTTCACAGCTACACCGAGTACCTGGCCGGGGTGGATCAAGGCACCTACGCCAACGTCGCGGCCCCCAAGGTGGCGATCGATTACTGGCAGCTCGCCCCCGACGCCCGCTTGCGCGAGGTGATCATCGCGGTTCGCGCCGATGAGGCCAAACACCGCGATGTCAATCATCAATTTGCCAACGAGCTGGAGGCTGACAAGGGCTGATCGACTCCCTGCCGAGATTGTAGTCAGTGATTTTTTGCTTTTTTTCGGGTTGACCGCAGCAGGCAGCAATCAAACCGTTACCTGCTGCATTCAACCAGGATTGGGCCGATCAACCGATCAGGCAGACTCGGTATTGGGCAGCACGGAAACCAGCACCTTGTCGACCCGGTTCCCATCCATGTCCATCACCTCGAAGCGCCAGCCTTCGGCGCTGAAATGGTCGGTCGGTGATGGAATCCGGCCAAGGGCGTGCATGATGAAACCACCCAGCGTATGAAAGCCACGCTCGTTTTCACCGGGCAGATCATCGTCAATATCGAGTACCGACTTCAGGCGCTCGACGCCGACGTCGCCAGCGACCAGCCAGGAACCGTCCTCGCGCTGCACCATGTCACGGTCCTCCGGCGCTTCCGGCACCGATAGTTCGCCGACGATGGAAGCGAGCACGTCGGTCAGCGTGACCAGCCCCTGCACATCGCCGTATTCATCGACAATCAACGCAAACTGAAGGCGGGCGCGCCGGAAACTTTCCAGCAGTTGCGTCGTGGTCACGGTTTCCGGCACGTAAAGCGGCGGATGCAGCACCGACTCAACGTCAGCCGCCGTGATGCAGTGGCCGGGCAGCGCCTTCTTGAGCAAATCGCCGGTTTGCAGAATGCCGAGAATATGGTCCAGGCCGTCGCGGCAAACCACCAGCCGCGAGTATTCGGTATCGACGATCCGTTGCCGAACCGTTTCCTCATCTTCATCAAGGTCGACCACGAACATTTCACGACGCGGCGTCATGATCGCGGCGATGCACTGTTCGTCGAGGCGCAGCACGTTGGAGACCAGTTCCTGCTCGCTCTCGTGAAAGACGCCGGCCTCCGCGCCCTGCTCCATCAGCACGTTAATTTCGTCGTTGGTCACCGGCTGCTCTTCCTTGGGGCGAGTGCCGAGAAGACGCAGGATGGTCGTACAGGAACTCGACAGGATGACGACCAGCGGATGGGTGATCCGGGCCAGCACGATCATCGGTCGGGCAATCAGCGAAGCGATGCCTTCCGGAGCGAGCATCGCCAGGCGTTTGGGCACCAGTTCGCCCACCACCACCGAAACGTAAGTCAGGCCGACCACGGTAATCGTCAATGCGATGGTTCTTGCGTAAGGGGCCAGCAACGGAATACCGGCAAGCCATGCCGAGAGTGGATCAGCCACCGCAGCTTCGCCAATGGCGCCGCTCAGAATGCCGACCGAGGTAATGCCCACCTGGATGGTGGAAAAGAAACTGGCCGGTTCCTGATGCAGGGAGAGTGCCGCCTGGGCCCCCAGGCTACCGTCATCGGCCAGATTCTGGAGTCTGGATTTGCGGGATGAAACGACAGCAATCTCGGACATGGCAAACAAGCCATTGACGAGAATTAATACAAAAATCAGAACTATATCCATGCGAGAAGTCGCCCGTTACCTGGAAGGCATGCGACCTCGGTGTTGAGAGGCTGTCGATTGTAGCAGGCCGGGAATTTGCAAGCAGCCAGGGCGATATTTGGCATAACTGACGCGCAGTAAACTGCGGACACGTCGCCGGGGTTGGATGTCAAAACCCCGGCTGAACGGCCAGGGTTTTTGATCGGCAAGACCCGAAGCTCAATCAGGGTTTGTTGGGCGCCTGCATCATGTCAGCCTTGTTCATTCCTGAGCGGTGTTTGTTTCCCATGGCACTGCGTGCACCGGCATGAAAATCTTCAAAACTCTTTTGCTGGGCCGGCGTCAGCACGGCGTAGAAGGCTTTCAAGGCGACGACATGCTCGCCCATCCGCTCCTGACGCGCCTTGGACATTTCCAGCATTTTGTCGGCACGCTCAGTGACTGAAAGTTTCGACCAGTCTTCCCGTTTGGCCGCCTTCGCCGGGTGCATCGTCTGCTCGGTTTCAACCAGCTTTTTCCAGGCCGGCTCTTGTTCTGCGCTCAGCTTCAAGGTGTCGTGCAGCTTTTTCTGATGCTGCTCCATGTTTTTTGAGTAGCGCTCATGACGGTAGTCACGGTCGCCCATTGGGCCACAGCCAGGTTCAGCAAAAACCGGCGCGGCCAAACTACCCAAACCGGCGGCGAGGAGAAGTGCGGGGATTAACTTGCCATAGGGATTCATGAGATATTCCTTTGAAAGATGAGCTTCGTGCCGGTCTTGGCACTGGCTACTCGCAGATCAATTTATCGCTCATCCACGCAATTGAATGTACTCCAGCACACGGAGCTGGCCAGCTCATCGGCGCACTGTGTCTCCTTGTAGCGCAGACGTACAGAACGCCCATCAACGATAAGGTCACCATGACAACCCCGCAAAAGCCAAAACCGTTCTCAATGATTCGTGAGTTTCATCTGGCCGACTGGTTCACCCTCGGCAACGCCATCAGCGGCATCGGCGCGCTATTTTCGACCATGACCTACCTGCAGACCGGCGATATCAGGCATATCTACTTCGCCTGCGCGCTGCTCGTGGCCGCACTGGCATTTGACGTTTTCGATGGCCGCATCGCCCGCTGGCGTCAGAAGACATCGGCGATGGGGCGGGAACTTGATTCCCTCGCCGACATCATTTCCTTTGGCGTGGCACCGGCCGTCATGGGCTACGCCCTGGGCATGAATGGTCTTTATGACCGCATCGCCCTCGCCTACTTTGTCGCTTGTGGCGTCTCCCGGCTAGCCCGCTACAACGTGACCGCCGAAGAGCTTTCTGGAGGCGGCGACAAGGTGAAATATTTTGAAGGCACGCCCATCCCGACCTCGCTCCTGATCGTCGGCCTGCTCTTTATCGCCGCCGTAACGGGTGCGGTCAATCAGGCGCTCTGGTTCGGCGAACTGACCCTGGCCGGTTTCCGGCTACATCCTCTTGTGCTGATCTTCGCCCTTTCCGGCTCGCTGATGATCAGCCGAATTCGGGTTCCAAAGCCGTGAAGCCGGTGAGCCGGAATGTTGTCTCCGGCGGCAGTCTCCAGTTTGAATTCCTGGCTTTAGTTCTTGTTTTTAATTCCCGCAATCAATCCGGTTTGCTTAAGTTTTCGGCAAAGAAATACCCGGACTTTTCCCGCTTTGCCCGGTACATCGCCTTGTCGGCACAATCGAGCAGCGCATCGGCACTGCTGCCGTCGTTCGGAAAAATCGCTATGCCGATACTCGCCTGGATGCTCAGGTTCAAATTGCCATCTCGTCCCTTGATCTCGCAAGGTGCCTGAACCGCATTGATGATTTTCTCTGCAACCGGCTTAATGTCCGCGAGGTTTCGGATGTCCTGCAGCAAATAAAGGAACTCATCACCGCCCTGACGGCAGACCGTGTCGTCGTTGCGAGTGACTTCCCGGAGACGTTCCCCGACAGCCATCAAGACCGCATCACCGACCTCATGCCCGTGCGTGTCATTGATTTTCTTGAAATCATCAAGATCGAGAAACATCACCACCACGCTTGAACCGTGCCGTTTTGCCTGAGCCAAGGCGTGATTCAGCCGATCATTGAACAAAGCGCGATTCGGTAGACCAGTCAGGGAATCATGCAGCGAGGTATGGCGGGCGTCTTCACCGTCCTTCGTCGCCGTCGCCAGCTTTTCTTCCAGCATGTGGCGTTCCTCCACCTCAGCCTTCAGGGCCAAATTGACTTCTGCCAGCGCTTCGGAAGCGATCTGTACCTTACTTTCGACAAGCTTGCTTTTTTCCAGCGCGTTTTCGACACCTGGCGTTTTTTCGCCACTGACCAATTCTTCCTTGAGACCGGCATTGACCGTCGACAAATCGTCGGCGCATTCCGCAACAAGGTCTTTGACCCGCTCATTTTTCCCCAGTGTATGGGTCAGCGAAGCCTCTGCCGGAAGGCCACTTTCCGGGGCTGTTTTTTTCACCTTATCCATCACAACTCCCTTTTTACCAAAGCCCGGAACGTGGTTTTGATTCCTTCAAGGCGTTGTTTTTCTGACCCAATCGCGCTTTTAGCGCAGGCCGAAAAATGACAGGACAGCGAGAACGACGACGATCAGGCCAACGATATAGATGATGTTGTTCATGACTATTTCCTTTTCAACGGGTTAGACATCCGGCGGGTGTAATGGCAGCTCACTACTTGCCATAACTCACCTTACCCCGCCCGCTCGCGAAGCTCTGTGCGCCAACGAACATAGGTTCGGCTTTCGACAGGGCGCAAAAAACCCAAGCCCCCGAAGCAACGCCGGCAATCACCGGAAACAAGTCGATGCGCGCGCGAACCTGACCGAGGTGCTGACAAAGCCGGGTTCTGACAAACCAGACTTCTGACAAACCACGCGTCTGAAAAAACTCCCGGCCCAATGTGCGTTGGCGCACGGCGCGGCACAACCGGGCAACCGACAATCAAACGAAGCTCTGAAGCCAACCGTATTCCGCCAACCCACCCACCACCATCGAAAGCCCCCCACCTTGCACCCTCCGTCGCCATGACCCTGCCCCGCTTGCTCAAATGGTTAGCCGGCATTTTTCTAGCGCTCGTGCTGGCGATGTTTCTGGTCGCCAGCCTGTTCGACTGGAACCTGTTGCGTGCCCCGATTTCGCGCTGGGTCAGCGATACCACCGGCCGCAGCTTTGCAATCAATGGCGAGCTGAACGTCGAGTTTGCGTGGCCGCCGTGCATCATCGCCAACGACATCGTGCTCGGCAATGCGGCATGGAGCACAGAACCCAGCATGGCGGCAATCAAGCGCCTCGATTTGACGATCAACCCGCTCAGGCTACTGATCGGCAAACTGGCCTTTCCCGAGATCACTCTCTCCGAGCCTCATCTCATCCTTGAAGTGAGTCAGCGCGGTGAACCGAACTGGCGCTTCAAGACGCAGGACAAAAGCAAGTCGCTTGAACTCCCGAACGTCGACCGGCTCAGCATCGATCACGGCAGCGCAAACTATCGCGACCCGGCGGTCAAGACCGATCTGTCGTTTGCGTTAAAAACCCGGGAAGCCAGTCTGGAAGTGACCGGAAAAGGTCAATTCAAGGGCCTGTCGAGCCGCCTTCAGGCGCACGGCGGTGCCCTGCTCAGTTTGCGCCGGGTCGATAATCCTTACCCGATCGAAGCCAGCGGGATGCTGGGGAATACAAAATTCAGCATCGCCGGCAGCCTGCTCGACCCATTGCATTTCAAGGCGGCGCAACTGAACTTCACCCTGGCCGGCAATGATCTGGCACAGCTCTTCCCGATCATCGGCGTGCCTTTTCCGCCGACGCCACCCTACAAGCTGGCGGGGTTCCTCGATCATATGGGCGAGGTCTGGACCTTCCGCCGTTTCAAGGGCACGGTCGGGCAAAGCGATATTTCGGGTGATTTTGCGGTTGACCGCAGCAAGCAGCCGCAAATGATCACCGCCAATCTGGTGTCGAAACAACTGGTCATGAAAGACCTCGGCGGCTTCATCGGGGCGAAGCCCGGTTTGCAGCCAGGGTTGCAGCGCAGCCCGCCCGAAATCCGCCGCCCGGCAACAAGGTGCTGCCGACCGAGCCGTTCAACTTGGAAAAACTGCAGGCGGCCAATGCTGATGTGCAATTCCGTGGCGAAAACATCATCAGCGAGCGCCTGCCCTTGAGCAAGATGAAGGCGCATCTGATCGTCACCGATGGCGTGCTCAAGCTCGCGCCGATTGATTTCGTCATGGCGGGCGGCAATCTGGTGTCGACGATCGAGATGGACGGTCGCCAGCCGCTGATTGCGACGCACGCGGACATCACGGCGAAAGGCCTGAATCTCGACCAGATGTTCCCCGGTTCCACACTGGCCGGAGCCGATACCGGCACGATGGGCGGCCGGGCCAGGCTCGATGGTCGCGGCAATTCGATCGCACAGATGCTTGCCTCGGCCAACGGTGAAACGGCGCTGATCATGGATGGCGGCTCAGTCGGCGAGTTGATGCTCAGGCTGTCGAATCTCGATATCGCCAACACTTTTTTGGCGCTGCTGGGCGGCGACAAGCAGGTGCCGATTCGCTGCATGGTGGGTAATTTCAAGGCGGTTGATGGCAACTTCGTGGTGAAGGATCTGGTGCTCGACACGACCAAGGTCAACATTACGGGCAGCGGCAATGTGAATTTCACCGACGAATCGCTCAACCTCAGACTGGTGCCGCAATCGAAGGGTTTCAGTCTGGCCTCGCTCCGCGGCCCGATTGTGATCTCCGGCACCTTCAAGAACCCGGCACTGCGCCCGGAAATGGGCGGCGTCATCGCACGCGGCGGCCTGGCGGTGGCGCTGGGTGCGGCCACCTCGGGCATCGGCGCACTGATTCCACTGCTCGATTTTGGCACGGAGCTGGACAGCAACTGCCGGGCTCTGCTGAGCGAAGCCAAGTCGGACGCCGGCATCAAGACGAGCGACATGGCACCGCGTAAAAGGAAATAAAGCCGGCGCCCCGGGCTGAATCCAGTGCGCTTACCGGGAGGACGCCGAATATTCCAGCCGAACGTGGGCTGGCGCACAGAGCACCCGGTTTTTCCAAGGGAAGATAGGTGCCATAGCGCGAAACTGATCCGATGACAACCTCGCGCAAAGAACTAAATGGCTGAACGAAAAGGAAAAAACGACATGATTCGTATCGAACTTCAGATCGAACTGAACTATGAAATCGACGGCAACGGCGCCGACTTTGTATTCAACGTACACGCGGCGCACACGCCGAGTCAGGCGATTTCTGCCGAAAGCCTGACGCTCAGCCAGGCCATCCCGCAACGGATGAATACCGCAGCGATCACCGGCAACCGGAATCTCTACGTGCGCGCCCAGCCGGGCGACCTGAAGCTTTTATACGCGGCAACGGTGGATCTCAACCACTATTTTGCAGACCCGGCGCAGGTTGCCGAAATAGCGATCCAGAATTTGCCGCCCGACGTCATTGGCTACATTTACCCCAGCCGCTATTGCCAGTCAGACCGATTGATCAAGCTGGCGAATAACGAATTCGGCCGACTCCCGCAAGGCTACCGCCGGGTGCAGGCGATTCGCGACTGGGTGAATAACCATGTCGCTTTCACCCCCAACAGCTCCAACTCAAAGACCTCGGCGGTCGATACGCTGGTCGAGCAAGTCGGGGTTTGTCGCGACTTCGCGCACCTGATGATTGCCCTCTGCCGCGCCCTCAATATTCCGGCGCGTTTTACCACCGGCACCGACTACGGCGCCGACCCATCGCTCGGCCCTTCGGACTTTCATGCTTACGTCGAGGTTTATCTCGGCTATCGCTGGTACATCTTCGACCCGTCCAATACCGGCATCCCGATGGGCTATGTCCACTTTGGTACCGGGCGCGATGCCGCCGACGTGGCGTTTGCGACCATTTTCGGCGGAGTCAGAACCCATGCCGCAGTAATTCGTGCGCTCGCCATCACCGACCCGGCAAATGCTCTGGTGCTCCCCCACCATTGTCCGGAAGCGCTATCGACCGACAGCGGCACTGTGCCCGCGGCGGCCAATGATCAAAGCGGCGGTAATGGCCAGCCCATGCTTTGGTAGCGGGTTGTTAGCGGTTAGTCGGAAGTTGTTAGCAATTAGCGGCTAGCTGTTAGCCGCTAGCGACACCCTACTCCTACTAACACTAACCAGCAGTTTTTCATAAGCTTCAGCAAAAAGCGCCACGCCTTCAAGCTGCAATGTTTCGCCGATGTCATCCAGATTAATGCCTTGCGCGGCCAAGGCTTCGCTGTGGGCTTGCGCCTCTTCCATGCCATTCATCAGCGTCTCGGCGGCGGCGCAGCCGTGAGCACGAAACGCGGCCAGCGTCGCGTCGGGCAGGGTGGTGATGGTTTTGGCACCGATCAGCGGTTCAACGTAGCACATCGCTGGCCACCGGGTCCTTGTTGCCGGTACTGGCCCAGAGCAAGGCTTGCGGGCGGATGTGGGCCAAGCGGAGCAAGGCGAAGGACGAGCCGTTATAGGTATCGAGATAATGGTGATGGCAGATTTTGCCCAGCGCCACGCCCGCCCGGCCTTTTAACGCTTCGGCTTGCGCCGTGCCGAGGGCATCCAGCCGCTTATCGACCAGCGTATCGACCCGGCTGAGGAAGATGCTCGCCACCGAGCGCAGTTTTCGGGTGCTTCCGCCGCTCTCCAGCCAGCGCAAGGCGCCGCGCAGATAGGCCTGAACCACAGCGGCGTACTGGGCCAGGGAAAAGATCAGGGTGACGTTGATCCGCATGCCGGCTGCGGTCAACTGCTCAAAAGCCTGTAAACCGGCCGGCGTGGCCGGCACTTTGATCAGCAGGTTCTCGCGGCCTACCGCCTGGTACAAGCGCTTGGCCGCAGCAACCGTCGCCGCGGTTTCGTGAGCAAGTAATGGCGAAACCTCAAGGCTGACATACCCGGCCTCGTTGCCGCTGGCAACATAGCTTGGCAAAAGCGCATCGCAAGCCGCCTGAATATCGGGGATGACCAGCCATTCATAACGCGCCTCGACGTTCAGGCTGGACCCATTCAGGCGCGCCAGATGAGCGCGGTAGTAAGGACTGGAGGAAATGGCCTTCTCGAAAATCGAGGGATTGGAGGTCACGCCATCGACCCCATCCTCGTTGATCAGGCGTTGCAGCGTGCCCTCTTCAATCAGTGTCCGGGAAAGATTGTCGAGCCAGACGTGCTGCCCCAGTTCCTTCAGCGCCAACAGGGGATTTTTATTCATGCCTTGGCCTCCGGCCATTTCCAGTTACGAATCTCCGGCATGTCTTCGCCGTGTTCGTGGATGTAACGGGTGTGCTCGTTCAGCTTGTCGCGCATCCGTTGTTTGATATGCGCCGCCTGCGGCTGCAGCTTCGGCACCTGCTTCGCCACGTCCATCACCAGATTGAAGCGGTCGAGATGGTTGAGCACCACCATGTCGAACGGCGTCGTGGTCGTGCCCTCCTCCTTGTAGCCGCGCACATGCAAGTTGCTATGGTTGCTGCGCCGATAAGTCAGGCGATGGATCAGCCACGGGTAGCCGTGATAGGCAAAGAGAATCGGCTTGTCGGGGCGGAACAGCGAGATGAACTCGCTATCGGACAGGCCGTGCGGATGCTCTTCCTGCGGTTGCAGGGTCATCAGATCGACGACATTGATGAAGCGAATTTTCAGCTCGGGTGTCAGTTCGCGCAGGATCGAAATGGCCGCCAGCATTTCCAGCGTCGGCACATCACCGGCGGCGGCAAGCACGATATCCGGCTCGCCATCCTGATCGCTGCACGCCCATTCCCACATGCCGATGCCGGCGCTGGCGTGGTTGATCGCCGCCTCCATGTCGAGCCATTGGCGTTCCGGCTGCTTGCCGGCGACGATGATATTGACCAGATTTCGGCTTCTCAGGCACTCGTCGGTAACGTACAGCAGCGTGTTGGCATCCGGCGGCAGATAGACGCGGATGATGTCGGCCTTCTTGTTCACCACATGGTCGATGAAACCGGGGTCCTGATGCGAGAAGCCGTTGTGGTCCTGGCGCCAGACGTGCGAGGTGAGCAGGATGTTGAGCGAGGCAATCGGCCGCCGCCACGGAATCTCGCCGCAGACCTTGAGCCATTTGGCGTGCTGGTTGAACATCGAATCGATGATGTGAATGAAGGCTTCGTAGCAGGAAAACAGGCCGTGCCGCCCGGTCAGCAGATAGCCTTCGAGCCAGCCTTCGCAGGCGTGTTCGGAAAGGATTTCCATGACCCGGCCATCCACCGCCAAATGGTCGTCATCGGCGAAACGCTCGGCCATCCAGCTCCGGTTAGTGACATCGAAAAGCGCGCCGAGTCGATTCGAGGCCGTTTCATCCGGGCCGAACACGCGAAAGTTGGCCGGATTCTTCTGCATCACATCGCGCAAAAACGCCCCCATCGGGCGCGTTGCCTCGGCCCGGGTGCTGCCCGGCATGGGCACCGCCACCGCGTAGTGGCGAAAGTCGGGCAAACGCAAATCGTGCAGCAGGACGCCGCCATTGGCATGCGGATTGGCCCCCATGCGCCGCTCGCCACTCGGCGCCAGCGCGGCCAGTGCCGGCATTAGCCGGCCTTGCTCATCGAACAGCTCAGTCGGCCGATAGGACTGCATCCACTCTTCCAGCAACCGGACGTGATCGGGGTTCGCCATGTCGCTGAACGGCACCTGATGCGAACGCCAGTTGCCTTCGCTTTTCAAGCCATCAACCTCTTTCGGGCCGGTCCAGCCCTTGGGCGAACGCAGGATGATCATCGGCCAGCGCGGCCGGGTAACTTCACCGCCGGCGCGGGCTGAGCGCTGGATTTCGGAAATTTCGGCCAAAGCACTGTCGACCGCAGCAGCCATCAATTGATGCATGGTTTCGGGATCGTCGCCCTCGACAAAAATCGGCTTGTAGCCGTAGCCGACGAACAGGCATTCCAGCTCGCTGTGGCTGATCCGGGCCAGCACCGCCGGATTGGCGATCTTGTAGCCGTTGAGATGGAGGATCGGCAGCACCGCGCCATCGGTGCGCGGATTGAGAAATTTGTTCGAGTGCCAGGAAGTCGCCAGCGGCCCGGTTTCCGCTTCGCCATCGCCGACCACGCAGCAGGCGATCAGATCTGGGTTATCGAACACCGCGCCGTAGGCATGGAACAGGGCGTAACCGAGTTCGCCGCCTTCGTGAATCGAGCCCGGCGTTTCCGGTGCGGCGTGGCTGGGAATGCCGCCTGGAAAGGAAAACTGGCGGAACAGCCGGCGCAGGCCTTCTTCATCCTGCGAAATATCGGAATACAGCTCGCTGTAACTGCCTTCAAGATAAGTATTGGCCACCACCCCCGGGCCGCCGTGGCCGGGGCCGGCAATGTAGATCATGCTCAGATCGTGCAGCTTGATCACCCGGTTCATATGCACGTAAATGAAATTCAGCCCCGGCGTCGTGCCCCAGTGGCCGAGCAGGCGGGGCTTGATATGGGGCAGTTGCAACCGATCTTTGAGCAGCGGATTGTCCAGCAGATAAATCTGCCCCACCGACAGGTAATTGGCGGCGCGCCAATAGGCATCCATTTTTTTGAGTTCTTCGGCGCCAAGCGTCAGGGCAATCGGGGGCATTTCACTCTCCTTGAAACATTATCTGGACACTTGGTTTTTGTCATTGCCTTGAAAACGGTAATGACAAAGCAGCAGCTAGCCCAAGGACAATATATACAACTGCTGGCCCCAGGACCATAAAATCAACGGCTGGTCGTACGGTCAACGCTAAAAACTGCCTATTTTTCCTAAGCGGGCGCGCAGGGTATCGAGTTCATCCAGCAACTCCAGCGCCAGCGCTGCCCCCGCCAGATTGACGCCGAGGTCGCGCTGCAAGCGCAAAGCCACCGTGGCGCGGCGCAGGTGCGTGCCGCTGAAACGCCAGCGATGCGGCTCCCGGCCTTGCGGCGTAATGACGCCCTCTTCGACCAGTTCGACAATAAACTCAGCCCGCACGGCACAAGCCCGACAGACCTCGACCAGGCTCAGTTCGGTCTGCTCTTCAAGGATGATGGCGCTCACCTGCGGGAACATTTTTTCGCTGTCGGTTGCCCCGCTCTCGGTTGCCACACTACCCGTCACCGCACTATCCGTCTTCACGTTGTCCATCATCAGACTCCCAGTTTGGCGCGCGGGTTGAAGGACTTGAACTGCTCGGCCATCTGCGCATAAAAGGCCAGGCTAGTTTCACTGTCCGCCTCGGGCAGGACGAGTTGCAAGACAACATAAAAATCACCCGGCGTCGTGCCGGGAATGCCCCGCCCCTTGAGGCGCAACTTGCCACCGGCGACTGATTTTGGCGGAATTTTCAGGTCGACCGCAGCAGTCGGGGTCGGCACCTTCAGCGTTGCGCCCAGCGCGGCTTCCCACGGGGCAAGCGGCAGATCGAGATAGACATCGCGTTGGTCGACGCGATAAAGCGGGTGCGGATGAAACTCGATTTCCAGATACAGATCGCCCGGCGGCCCCTGACCGATGCCCGCGGCGCCCTGCCCGGCCAGGCGAATATGCTGGCCCGCCCGCACGCCGCGCGGAATGGTCACATTGAGTTGATGCGGACGCATGACGACGCGGCCCTCGGCATTGAGTTCAGGGCGTTTCAACTTGATCGTGCGGGTCGCCCCGTTATAAGCATCTTCAAGGTCGATCATCACCTTGGCGTGATGGTCTTCGCCGCGGGCGTGTGCGGCCTGCTGCCGGCGCCCGCCGGATTCAAAACCGCGCCCGTAGAGCGATTCAAAAAAGTCGCTGAAGTCGGCGGCACCCGCCGCACCAGCGCTGCCATCGCCGGAAAACTCGAAACCCGTATTCCAGTCCGGCGGTGGCCGGAAATCCTGCCCGGCTTGCCAGTTGCTGCCCAACTGGTCGTAGGCCGCCCGTTTTTCAAGATCCTTCAATACCGCATACGCTTCGCCCAGCTCCTTGAAACGGGCCTCGGCATCCGGCGCCTTGCTGACATCGGGATGATATTTGCGCGCCAGCGTCCGGTAGGCGCGCTTGATCTCATCCTGCGTCGCATCGCGCGCCACACCCATGATCTTGTAGTAATCCTTGAATTCCATTTATCCGCCCTCTTCAATCAAGCCGGCTTCACGCCCGCGCTACCCAGACGGAGCACCAGCCCTCGGGGCTGATCCGGCCTTCGACCACCTTGCAGGCGTTCGCCCCGGCGATGCAATTCAGGCAAAAGCCACACGATCGGGGCGTTGCCTGATACTGCACATCGCGCTGCGGCAACTTATCGGCCGCCGCCTTGGCGATCGGCGTCCACCGGCTGCAACCGCTTGCCAACGCCGGGCGCAGCACCGGCCGGCGGGGTAAATTTGTGTCGATCATGATGCGCCCTCCCTGCTCACAATAATCTTCAGGCGGCCTGAGCCTGGTTCGTCCGGCAGGCATCCACCAGATCAACCAGCGAGTTCAGCAGCTTCTGGATAACTTCCCGGGTTGCGTCATCGATCAACTCGCCATTCTCAGCAAAAGCACTGCGCCGCATCGCAGATCATCACTTCCGGCTGATTGACCACCGGCATGTCGAGCGCAACAAGCATTTTCCGCAAATGGGATTGAGCCCGTGCCGTGCCGAGGCTCCCGACCGATGCCCCCATCACAGCCGCCGGCTTGCCCTTCCAGGCCGTCTCGCCATAGGGCCGCGAAGCCCAGTTGATCGCATTTCTCAGCGCGCCGGGCAGCGAATAATTGCATTCAGGCGTGGCAAACAGGATGGCGTCAGCATCCAGAATCCTTTGCTTGAGTGCCTGCACCGCCGACGGCGGAGACATCTCATTGTCCTGGCTATAGAGCGGAATGCCGTGCAAATCAATCAACTCAAGCGCCACGTCATTCGGCACCAGCGCCTGGGCCGCCTTGAGGGCGAACGCGTTATACGAGTCCTGACGCAGACCGCCAACGATGCCCAGAATTTTTATTTTGTTCATGTTTTAGTCTCCTTGAAATCAATATAGCGAAGCATGCCTCGCTCCGCCGATCTGCTCCGTCTGCCAGCGCACCGAGCAAACAACAGACAGGCGCCACTCAGCGATATGCCAAATACCAGATGGGCAAGCAGCGTCACCCAGTCACGGCTTACTGCAAACCACGGAAAGAACCAGGTCAGTCCGTACAGATTGACCGCGTAAATGAGCAAGCCGTAGAAAACCCCGGCCAGGAGCGTCGGATCAATCCGCCCACCCTGGCGGAAGGTGCCGGGCGCGGGCTGCGGCGGAACGGTTTCGGCCAGCAGATCGCGGCTCTCCTGGCTAAGCAGCGGGGCGTCCAGCCAGCAGGCCAAGCCTGCCGCCCCCTGCGCCATCAGCCGGGCATGGTTGCGGATAAAGAGCGGGCGGGCCAACGGTGCGATCAGATTCATCCACCAGCGGGTACTGCGCACCTGCCATTCATAACGCACGACGCTGACCGCGCCCTCGCTGGAAAAAAGCCAGCGGCCAGTCCCTTCGAGATCGCCACTCGCGCTGCCCTCAATCGCCAGCAAAGGTTCGATCCGGGTTGCGCGCACGTCAAAAACCAACTGATAAGGCAAATTCCCCTGCCAGCAATACCGCCAGACGCTGTCAATGCCGCTGGCCTGACCAGATTGCAACTGCTCGACTTTCTTTCACACCCGGCCACCACGCTGGGCAACGCAAGGAATTCTGGACAGCCGTATAAACGTCTTCCAGTGGCGCCTCAATACGCCAGATCGTCAGCAAGTGGTAGGCCGCCATGGTTTGTCCAGATCCTCAAGTTTGAACAAGCTGTCTGCCAACGATGAAACAACGATCGGCAGCATCGGATCAATACATAGTCGACAGTAATCAAAGGCGTCGGTGCGATATCGCACATCGGCGGGCAAATTCCCTGTGTGGGTCAGCGCACGGAATAAAGGGTGGCGCCGGCGCATATTGCCTCTCTGCCCGCCGGCATTCGACTGCCTGGAAAAAGTTTTTTCTTGCAGTGCAGCCCAACAGAAGCGAGCAGAAGAAGGCCTGTAAAACCAGCCCCCTACCTGGCAAAACTCACCCCAACCGCCCCCAATCCCAGCATTTTTCAAGGAAACAAACATGATCAAACAATCATCCCCAGCGCTCTGCTCAGCCGGATCGCGCCACTGGCCCTGATTTTTCTGGCCTCGACCCACCTCTTACGCCCAGGAACCGATTTCAGTTTCTGTTGACCGGCAGCACCGGGTGCCGCTGGTCGTGACGACCGCCTGAGGCACCGGTCAATTCATGATTACGCCCGACCACGTCGTGATCGGCAGTATCAAGACCTTCGGGCTAGTGCCAACAATGGCGCATATCCACGAAGCCCCGTCGGCAAGAACGGGCCGGTCATCGTTACCTTTGGGAAAAACCGCCGATGACAGTTATGCCGTCCCCCCAACACCAAGCTGGAGCTAGGCCCAGTACGCCAGCTTCATTGCCGGCAACCTCTACGTCCATGTTCATACCGCCCAGCATCCCGATGAGAACTGCGCGGCCAGTTGCTGCCGTTGAAGGCTGGCGAAAGCCCAAGGGCAGCTATTAATCAATCGATACAGGAGATCCCATCATGCAACGCAGTGCATCAGCCAGCTGGACTGGCGGCCCCAAAAGTGGCACCGGCACCATTTCGACCCAGAGCGGCGTATTGAAAACGCAGTACGGGTTCAACACCCGTTTTGAAGAGGGGCCAGGCACCAACCCGGAAGAACTGATTGGCGCCGCCCATGCCGGCTGCTTCACCATGGCGCTGGCGGCGGCGCTGGAAAAAGAAGGCATGACGGCGAAGAACCTGCACACACGGGCCACCGTGACGCTCGAAAAGTTGGACGGCGGATTCGAGATCGTCGCTGTCCATCTTGATCTGGTTGCCGACATTCCGGGAGCCGACCCGGCCACCTTCGAAAAAATCGCTTTTGCCGCCAAAGCCGACTGCCCGGTTTCAAAGCTGCTGAACGCGACGATCACCTTGTCGGCAAAGCTGAAGGAATAGCCTGACCTTTTCTGGTTCTCGCTGGTCTAATTACTTAGTTGCTCGGAGGGGAGTTCGGTACGGCTCCTTACTCTGCCGGGATCAAGCTGCGAAGGAGCCTGAGATGGATGTGTTTTCAACCTGCGGCAAAACTCCAGAACAAACCGAAGGCCAGCCGTCCTGCCCGCATGTATCTCCATTGAGCGTCGGGTCGCAACTTGGCGAGGACTCATTTCGCCGCGTTGTCGAGTGGGCACCCAGTGCGATGGTCATGATCGACCGCGACGGCATCATGGTGCTGGTCAACGCACAGACCGAGCAAATGTTCAATTACGAGCGCGCCGCGTTGATCGGCCAGTCAGTCGAAATGCTCGTGCCGGAACGTTTTCGTCAGCACCATGTGGCTTACCGCGCCGGTTTTTTTGGCGATTCAAAGCCGCGACCGATGGGCGTTGGCCGCGACCTCGCCGGTTGCCGCTCGGACGGCAGCGAATTCCCGGTTGAGATCGGCCTCAATCCGATCGATACCGAGGCGGGCATCATGGTACTGGCTTCGATCATCGACATCACCGAACGCCAGCGCACCAAGCAGAGGCTCGAAGATGCGCTGCTTGAAAAAACCGTGTTGCTCAACGAAGTGCACCACCGGGTCAAAAACAATCTGCAGGTAATTACCAGCCTGCTCAACCTGCAGGCCGACCATGCCGCCGACCCGCGCCTGCGCACCATGCTGGCCGAGAGCTGTGGCCGCGTAAAGGCGATGGCGCTGACGCACCAGTTACTCTACGAGCGCAAGGATTTTTCGCGCCTCGATCTGGGCGATTATCTCGAGCGTCTGATGCATTCGATCCGGGCCACCTATCGCGGCACCGGCAACCGCATCATGCTGCGTATCGTCCCACCGCAGGAAAGCGTCCAACTCGATCTGGAACGAACAATTCCCTGTGGCCTGCTGCTCAACGAACTGGTCACCAATTCCTTCAAGCACGCCTTCCCCGGGGAACGTTGCGGTCAAATTCTCATCGAATTGAATAAGGACAGCGCCGGCCTGATCCGTTTCAGTGTGGCCGATGACGGTATCGGATTGCCCGAAGAAGCGGTGCTGGCCTCGTGTGTTTCACTGGGCCTGCAACTGGTGCCGCTGCTGGTTGAACAACTGCATGGAACGCTGGAAATAAAGCGGGAAATGGGGACACGGTTCTGCGTCACCTTTCCAAATAGTCTTGTCGAGAAGGACGCATCATGAGCGCGAGATTGCCAATCAATCTGATGCTGGTCGAAGACGAACGCATTGTCGCTTTCGACCTCAAAAGACAGTTGCAGGGCTTCGGCTACCATGTCAGTGCGGTCGTCGCCAGCGGCGAACAGGCGGTCACGCAGGCCGCGGCCGAAAAGCCTGATCTGGTACTGATGGACATTCACCTGGAAGGACATATGGATGGCATTGAGGCGGCGAAGCAGATTCGCGCCAACCACCAGATTCCCGTTATTTTCCTCACCGCCTATGCCGAAGATGACACGCTGAATCGTGCCCTTGAGAGTCGCCCTTTCGGCTATCTGATCAAACCCTGCGAGGGTCGCGAACTGCACGCCACCATCCAGATGGCGATGGCTCGCCACGAAGATGAGGTCGCGGTCGAACAAAGCGAAGAGCGCCTGCAACTTGCCCTCAATGCGGGGGCACTCGGCGTACTTGAATGGAGCCCGGCCACCGACCGTTTGCAGGGTGACCCTCGCCTCGGCAAGCTCCTCGGCAATCAACTACTGCCCCTCGACGAGCCTTGGGAAACTTTTATTGCCCGCGTCGCCCCGGCAGACCGGGAGCGCGTGCATGCGGCGCTCAATCCCACACTGCTTCGTCCTGAAGCCGTACAGGTCGAATTTCGCACGGTCAGCAGCCATTCCCCGGCCCGCCACATGGAGGCCCATGCCAAGGCCTACGGCAAAGCCGGCGCCGTCCGTCGCGTCGTCGGCATCCTGCGGGACGTTACCCAGCGGCACAAGGATGACGAACAGCTGCGCCAGTCCAGTGTCGTTTTCCATGCCACGGCAGAAGCTATCGTCATTTCCGATGTCGAGCGCCACACGGTTGCGGTCAACACCGCATTTTCACGAATTACCGGCTACGCCGAAGACGAAATTATCGGTCTCGATCCGGATCTCCTGCTCCACGTCAGCCCCGGCCCGGAACGCTATGCCGCCTCGTTGAAGGATGATGCCGCCGGTTTCTGGCATGGCGAAGTGAATTGCCAGCGCCGGAACGGTGAAACCTTTCCTGCCTGGCAGAGCATCAGCATGGTCCGCGACGTAAGCGGCAAGGTGACCCACTTCGTCACCGCTTTTTCCGATGTAACCGCCATTTACGAGGCTCAACAGCAGCTTCACCATCTGGCGCATCACGATCCGCTGACCGGCCTGCCCAACCGCCTGCTGTTCAATGACCGGCTGGAAAACGCTATTGAACTGGCCGCGCGCAGCGAGCAACGCTGTCTGCTGCTGTTTCTCGATCTCGATGGCTTCAAGTTGATTAACGACTCGCTCGGGCATGCAGTCGGTGATCAGCTACTGCGGCACGTCGGCGAGCGCCTGAAAAACATCTTGCGCAGCAGCGACACGATCGCCCGTCTCGGCGGCGATGAGTTCGTCATCCTCGCCGGCAGCGCCAATCCGGATTACGCAGCCCAACTGGCGCAGAAAATTCTTGAGCAACTCCGCCTGCCAATCCTCGTGGCAAGCCAGTCGATTTCAATCTCCGGTAGCCTCGGCATCGCCATTTTTCCGGACAATGGTGCCGACACCCAGCAATTGATGCGGGCCGCCGACATGGCGATGTACACCGCCAAAGCCGAGGGGCGCAACCGCTATCATTTTTACGCCGAGAACATGTCAGCCTGGGCAACCGAGCGGATGGATGTCGAGCAAGGTTTGCGCCGCGCTATCGCCACGAAAGAATTACGCGTCCATTACCAGCCGCGGGTTGATCTCGCCAATCATCGGATCGTCGGGGTCGAAGCCCTGGTGCGCTGGCAACATCCGGAGCGCGGCCTGGTTTTGCCGGGTGGTTTCATCGCCATCGCCGAAGAAAGCGACCTGATCGAAGAGATCGGCCGCTGGGTACTGCACCGCGCCTGCAGCGAAATGCTCGACTTTGTCCGGGCCAAGGCGGTGGGTGAGCTTTTCCACCTGGCGGTCAATGTTTCGGCACGACAGTTTCACAGCACTGATTTTGTCGCCATCGTCAAATCGGTACTGGCCGAAACCGGCTTTCCCGCCAGTTCGCTGGAACTGGAAATCACCGAAAGCACGCTGCAGGCAACCGAGCGCAGCCTGCTTATCCTCAAGGCGCTGGAGGAACTCGGCGTCGCCATCAGCATCGATGACTTTGGCACCGGCTATTCGTCGCTCAGCGTTCTGCGCGACCTGCCGATCAAACGCATCAAGATTGACCGCTCATTTATCGTCGACTTGCCGGCGAGCGAGAACCAGCGGGCAGTCGTTGAAGCCATCGTCGCACTCAGCCGGGCCATGCACATGGCAATCACCGTCGAAGGCATCGAGCGTCGGGAACAGGCTGAAATGTTGCGGGCGATGGGCTGCGGCGAAGGCCAGGGTTTTCTCTTCGCCCGGCCACTGCCGCTCGACGAATTTGCCAGCCTGATCGGCGCCCCCTTGTCTGGCTGACTGCGGATAAAAGGCAGCGAAACAATTCAGGTCAGGGCACCCCCAAGGGGCGTTTTTGGTGTCGTAAGCTTTTTAATGGCCGGCGACCCGGCCGCGAATGGCACACCTGGATACAGGGATCGAAAACAGTCTGAGGCAAGGCCTGCCAATGCGTTTTTTATTGCCTCGATGAGCGCCCACGGTTTGGTGCGACAACATACAGACGGCGGGCAAAACCGGTGCCAGTCTGATGTTTCATCCGCCGACGGCGGATCACCTCAAGGAGAATAGACATGGACGAATATCGCCATCACGTATCAGGTTTTTTTGCCCACCGCGCAGAAGCTGAAGGAGCACGTTCCCGCCTTGCCCAGCGCGGCCTGCCTCTGGCGCAACTACAACTTTTTGATGCTGATTCGGGGCCGGTAGTCACCGAGCCGACCGGGCAGAGTAACGAAGTGCTGACCAATGTTCTCGTCGACGGCGCCGTTGGCACAGCGGTTGGAACCGGCATCGGCGCCCTGGCGCAACTTGCCATTGTTGCGGCAAACGTCAGCTTGTTCGTCGCCAGTCCGCTGATTGCACCGCTGGTCATGCTGGGCTGGGGGGCCAGCCTTGGCGCCTTTGTCGGGGCAGCGGCGGGCGCGGGGAAAGATGTCGAACCCAAGAACGGCTGGCTGTCCGATCTGGTTCGTGATGCGATCGCCAATGGTCAGGTTGTTCTGCTTGTCGAAACCCGGACCGCAGAGGAAACGACAATCGCCCGGGAGATCATCGGGGCGGCAGTGGGGGAATTTAAAGATGTGGCGAGTGTACTGTGAGCGTGATTGAAATTCGCAAAGGCCAGGCACCGGCCAAGCTTGCGCGTGCCGAGTTCGGTGAGCGTTTTCGTCAGGCCTATTTCGATCCACTCTTCCGGGTTGAAGATCAGTCGATAGCCCGGCTGGAAGAGATTGCCTGGCAAATTTATCTCGTCGGCCGCAAGGCGCCTTTTACCCAAAAGGCAGGGCCGGGGTATGCCGATCCGGATTATGAATTGTCGATCGAATGGCTTGCGACGAAACAACGCATCGAGGCGGCCCAGCGCCAATGGAGCGACGCGCAGATGCCAAACAGCTGTTGGCGGAAACGGGCTTTTACAGCGCCAAGAATGCCGAGGCCTGTGAGGCGTGCAGCATTGAGCCGTTCATTGCGGTGAAGCGGGACGAACACCATTTGGCGACGCAGGAGCGCTTTACCGAACCGGCCGCCTTGCCGGCCGACGCCACGCCCGCCCAGACCATGGCGCACAAGCTAAAAACAAAGGCTCTGTTTGCGAAACCCGTTGGTTTTTCTATACTGAAGTCAAGAAGGCTAACGGGAGCGGATCATGGACGCGAAATCATTCCGTGGGTGGCTGTGCCAGCTTGGCGAGTTGTCGGATGGGCAACGTGAGCAACTAAGGAAACACTGATTTATTCCCGGCGACCTGGCGGAAGCCAGGGGATTTGAGAAAATACGCTTAGTCAGGTCAATAAGCAGAGGCGGTAATGCAAACGAGTTTTTCTGAACTGGAATACAGCCGGAAGAAAAAGCAGACACGACGAGATCGGTTTTTAGCCGAGATCGAAGCAGTCACGCCGTGGGTGATACTCGAGAAAACGGTACGTCCGTTTTACCCAAGCAGTGGGGGATCCATCTTCAACGCCATCAATCACCACCTGGCCGAGCAAGGCTTGTTGCTTCGTGAGGGCACCATTGTCGATGCGACCCTAATCGCCGCCCCACCATCGACCAAGAACCTGTCCGGCAAGCGCGACCCGGAAATGCACCAAAGCAAGAAAGGCAAGCAGTGGCACTTCGGCATGAAAGCGCACATTGGCGTGGATACTCACTCTGGACTGGTGCACACCGTCATCGGCACCGCAGGTAATATCAGCGATGTGACGCAGGCCCAAGCGCTACTGCACGGTGCAGAGGAAGCGGCATTTGGCGATGCCTGCTATCAAGGCATTGAAAAACGGGAAGAAAGTCAGGAGGCGACGGTGGTATGGCACGTCGCCATGAAGCCCAGCAAACGTAAACTGCTGGACGGCACCGAACTGGGCCGACTGGTCGCACAACTCGAATACGCCAAGGCCCGTATTCGAGCCAAAGTCGAACACCCTTTTCATGTCGTGAAAGACATATTCAAGTACCGCAAGACCCGTTACAAAGGCCTGGCCAAAAACACGGCTCAGCTCTTTTCGCTATTTGCCCTGAGCAATCTGGTGCTGGCCCGCCGCTTGTTATTGGGTGCTGACAGCCAAATTGCGTCTTAACAGTGAGAAATAGCCTGTAAATAGGCCAGTTTCGACCGTTTCAGATGAAAATCGACAATTTTTCGCCAAAATCTCCACCGATCAATGCTTCAGCTTGCATTGATCAGTGTTTCCCTAAAGCATCGGCTGCTTGGCGGCGAGGCAAGCGATGATGCCCGTGACTGGGTCAATCGATGGGCCCAGGAGAGTCTGGCCTGTCCGCATTGTCAGGCGGCCCACGTGCAGCGCTGGGGCCGCGAGTCGGGGATTCAACGCTATCGGTGCTGTGACTGTCATCGCACCTTCAATGCCCTGACCGGCTCGCCGCTGGCCGGACTGAAATGTCGTGAGGCATGGGTGGATTACACGAAGGCAATGATCGACGGCTGCAGTCTTCGCGTGGCCGCCCACCGCTCAGGTGTTCATGCGAGTACGGCATTTCGCTGGCGCCATCGACTGTTGCAGGGGCCGGCCCAGGAGCAAGACACCGAGTTGCACAATATCGTGGAAGCCGACGAGACGTATTTCCTTGAGTCGTTCAAAGGTCAGCGCAAACTGCCTCGTCCAGCGCGACATCGCGGGGGTTCTGCCGCCAAACGCGGCCTGTCGGCCGAGCGAATCCCGGTGCTGGTCGTCGAGGATCGGGAAGGGCACCACTTCGATACGGTGGTTCCCAAGCTTGATTTGCCCACGATCGCTTGCCTGCTTGCCCAAGTGCTCGCGCCCGACGCCTTGCTTTGCAGTGATGGCGCCAGCGTCTACCGCGCCACGGCCCGTCAGTTCGAGTTGGCGCATGAGTTGGTCAATGTCACGGCGGGTCAGTACGTTCGCCAGCAGGTCTTTCACGTCCAGCACGTCAATGCTTACGACTCGCGCCTTAAGCAATGGATCCGCCGCTTCAACGGCGTCGCCACGCACTACCTACCCAACTACCTCGGCTGGCGCCGCTTGATCGAACGCTGCGCCGGAAAACTCACGCCAGAAATATTTCTCCTGCATGCCATCGGCTAAAACCAACGGGTTTCGAAAACAGAGCCAAAACAAAAGCTGGCCGGGCGCTCTATGCCCTGCGCAAGCAAACCGTCGAACCCGTGTTCGGCATCATCAAATCCGTACTGGGCTTTCACCAGTTCTCCCTGCGCGGCCTGAAGAAGGTCACCGGGGAATGGACGCTGGTTTGCCTCGCGTGGAATTTGAAACGCATGGCCGTATTGCGTCCGCAGTAGCAAAAACAAGGGGGAATCTGCGTCTTTAGCCTGAATGTTGCGTAAAGCGTCTGCCATGCTGTTTCGTCGCCGCGCTGCCATTTTTTCGATTTCCAAGCGATAACGCCCCTCCCCCCGCTGGCGGGGTGAAGCGTAAGAAGTGATGATGAGCAAGGTGGTTGGCAGCGTCTCGTGGGCCAGACGTGCCGAGTCATGGAGATGCGAGCATTGGGCGCGCACGGTTTGGCGAATAGAGTCTGTGACAGACCTGCGCCAGCAACGCCTTGACCGGGCAACTACTGGGCAGATGCAGCAGCACCCGGTCTTTGTACTGTTTGACGCGGACGGCGATCTTGAACAGCGTGAGTATGACGGTCCTGGGCTGAGCTGTCGCCAGCGGCGTGCCTTGCAGACCCAGGTGGCGCAGTTGCTGGTGTAAGACATAAGTACTCGCCGTCAGCAACAGGCGGGCGAAGTTGGCGAGGAAGGACGACGCCGAGGTCCGATCGGATTTCAGGTCACACTTCACTTGCTTGATCAAATTCTCTGCCTGGCCACGCGCGCAGTAGTCCTGCTGGTAGAGCGTGCGGGGCGACGGGCCGCGCAAGCTGGTGACCACGAAACGTTCGTTGTCTTTGGCGGGCAGTCCGCCGCTGCTTGGCAGAACTTCAGCCTTGAGCACCACGCGAAAGGCTTGCGGCCAAGTCTTGGCTGCATACTCAAAGTCACCAAACAAGCACACCGCAGCCACGGCCTGCCTCAAGCCTTGCGTGGCCAGAGAGCGGTGTAGGGCGAGATGGCCGCGTGCATTCTTCATCAAGCCTTCAGCCTTGCCCAACAAGACGGAATTGCCGGGCAGACCGAAGATGAAATCGGCATTGCCATCGGCTTGAATCAACTGCATCAGTTCAGGATTCGAGAAGTGACCATCGCCGCGCAGCAGGATATGGGTGCTGGGCCAGTGCTGCCGCAACAGGCTCAGCACCCCCTTCATGATCATGGCATTCTCGGCGCCGGTCGGGCGTTTGCCGAGGCGTAGGACGGCAGTCACCAAAGCGCCGGAATTGGCCTCGAACCCCAGCAGGGCCAGATAACAATGGCGACAGTAATGGTGGTTGTAAAAAGACAGCGCCTGCTGGCCATAGGTTGCATCGTCGGTGTGGTTGAGATCCAGCGTGATCGTGGCCGGGGCGCACGCGTTGCCAGCGATGAACTGCAGGACCAAGGCACGAGCCATCCGGTAGATATCGCTGCGACGCAGCGATCCTTCCAGGCGGGAGAAGGTAGCGCCGCAGGCCAACAGCCTGACGGCATAAAGCGGCGCACGCCCTGCGCTCAGTTTGAAAAGCGGGTCGTGGCGCAGTGTGTTGGCGTCATTGCCATCTTCGTAACCCGAGGCGATCTGAAAGATGCGCTTCGTCAGCAGATCGCGCATCGAATGGTTGATGTAGCTGGTGTGCCGAGAATCCGTGATGGACACGGTCAGGCGATCAATCAGTCCAATACGACGATCCACTGCGGCAAGCAGCAGAGCCCCCAGGTCAGAGGATATCTCCCCGCCGGCGAAATCGGCGCGAACCGTGAAGCCTGCGGCGGGCGGAAACCGGAGTTGTTCCGGGGTAAAATCAACAGCAGGGCGAGTACAGATAGGCATTTTTTACGAACTTGTTTCTAGACAACTCCAATATTATCAAATACTTAGCGTGCAATTTACCCCCTTTATGAAAAATCCATTTTAGGTAAAAATCAGCGAATTCCGACCGTCAAAACCCAGTTTTATGAACCTGCTCGGCCCAAGTCCGACAGGCTGCTAGCCTGAATGCTTTGAGAGATTGCTTTAACCATGCCCCATACCTCGCTCTACCTCAGCCCTACCCTACGCCAGATCGAAGCCAGGCATCGTGACGAACCGTTGATGCTGCGAGCCGGTGCAGCGGCGGCGGCTTGGGCGGCTGAACTTGCCGGCGAGCGGAATCTACCCATTCTTGTTCTTGCCGGCCTTGGCAATAATGGCGGCGATGCCTTTGAAGCCGCTGGTCTTCTACGCCAGCGATTTTTCGATGTTCGGGTCGTTTTTACAGGAGACACCAGCCACTTGCCGAAGGATGCTGCCGAAGCCCATCAACGCTTCATTGCAGCCGGTGGCAGCACGCTGGAAAACATCCCAGCAGAAACCCGTTGGTCACTGATCATCGATGGCTTGTTCGGCATCGGCCTTACCCGCGCCCCGGAAAACACTTACGCAGAATGGATTGCAACTGCCAACCAACTGGCCGAACGCGATCACTGTCCTTTGCTGGCTCTCGACTGTCCCTCCGGACTCAACGCCGATACGGGCCAGGTTCTGGGCAACCCGATTTGTGCCAGCCACACCCTCACCTTCATTTCAGCCAAACCCGGCCTGCTGACCGCAGATGGCCCCGATCTTTGCGGGAAAATCCGCGTCGCCAAGCTCGAGCTCACCCCGGAAGCCAACCATCCGGCCGATGGCCATCAATTGAGCAGCGCCGATTTCTCAGCCTTTCTCAAACCACGTCGCCTCAACTCGCACAAAGGCAGTTTCGGGACCGCCGGTATTCTCGGCGGCGCGTCATCAATGGTTGGCGCTGCACTGCTGACCGGGCGTGCAGCGCTAAAGCTGGGTTGCGGCAAAGTTTACGTCGGGCTGCTTGAGCAGCCTTCGCCGAGCGTCGATTTTCTGCAGATCGAATTGATGCTGCGCCGACCCGGCAGCCTGCTCCAGTCGTCACTGAGCGCACTGGCAGTCGGCCCCGGACTGGGCGTTTCACTGGAAGCATCCGAGTTGCTGGAGAGCGCTATCAGCCTTGATCAGCCGCTGGTTCTCGATGCCGACGCACTCAATCTGATCGCCAGCGAAGGCAATTTGCAAGTTGCATTAGCCAGCCGCAGCAACCCGGCCATCCTCACGCCGCACCCCGCCGAAGCAGCGCGTTTGCTCGATTGTTCAGCCACTGAGGTACAGGCGGACCGCATTGCTGCCGCCCAGGAGATTGCCGAGCGCTACCGCTGCCACGTTGCCCTGAAAGGTTGCGGCACGGTGATTGCTGCGGTCAACCGGGAATTTTGGATAAATTCCACGGGTAACCCCGGCATGGCGACCGCCGGCATGGGCGACGTGCTCACCGGCCTGGTTGTGGCATTGCTCGCCCAAGGCTGGCCAGCCCTCAACGCATTGCTCGCCGGTGTTCATTTGCACGGCACAGCGTCAGATCGGCTGGTCGCCAACGGTATCGGCCCGATCGGTCTGACTGCGGGTGAGGTGATTGACGCCGCCCGCCAAATATTCAACGAATGGGTAGTTACGGAAAAGGCTTAAAGAGCCCTTGAACGGCGGGTTGCGAAATCAGTGCAAGCAGCACACCCGCACTGACTTGAAAAACCGCGACAGCCTCAGACATCGCAATGTCTCAGACGGTACAATCCGTCGTTCAACCTGCCGACCAAACACCACTATGCTTATCAATTTTGATTTTCCGCTTGCCGAGGAAATTATTCGCAATGTCGACGCCGCACTTGCCGAAGATATCGGCCCCGGAGATTTGACAGCCAGCCTCGTACCGGGCGATCGCCAGGTCAAGGCCACGGTAATATCCCGAGAAACCGGAGTGCTTTGCGGCACTGCGTGGTTCGATGAATGTGTCACCCGGCTCGACCCGCAAGCGCGAGTCAACTGGCATGCAGAAGACGGTGATCGAATCGCTGCCAACCAGTTGCTTTGCACTATCGAAGCCAACGGTCGCGCCCTGCTTTCGGCCGAGCGCAGCGCCCTCAATTTTCTGCAACTGCTGTCCGCCGTCGCCAGCAAGGCGCGAATTTACGCCGATGAAATTGCTAGTACCAAAGCTCAGGTAGTCGATACGCGAAAAACCCTGCCCGGCTTGCGTATCGCGCAAAAATTTGCCGTTCGTTGTGGCGGTGGCGGCAACCATCGTCTAGCACTCTGGGATGCCATTTTAATCAAGGAAAATCACATCCACGCGGCGGGTGGTATCGCTCAGGCTATGGCGGCAGCAAGGATCGTCGCCGCGCAAGCGGGGCAGCGCTGCAAGTTCATACAAATTGAAGTGGAGTCACTGGAAGAACTGCAAACCGCTTTGGTGGCCGGCGCCAGCATGATCCTTCTTGACAATTTCACGCTCGCCATGATGCGTGAAGCAGCGGCGATCAATGCCGGACGTGCCGTTCTGGAAGCCTCAGGCAACGTCAGCCTGGAAACAATACGCGGCATTGCTGAAACGGGAGTTGATCGTATTTCGGTCGGTGCACTGACCAAGGACGTCAAGGCACTGGACCTCTCGATGCGCTTCATCGGCTAGGATTTCGGCTGATTATTCGTCATAATCGCTACTCGAAATTTATAACAACAAAAGACTCTAGGATTCCCGATGCTGTTTGCGCTTTTCTACATCGTCGCCATTTCAATTCTGGTGCTGCATTTCACCGGTTTTCTTGCCCGGCATAACCTTGAATGGCTGGTTTTAGTCTTGGCCGTTGCCGTTTTTCCGGCGGTTATCTATCTGTAGGCTTTCGCGCCACCAGATCAATCAGCGCGGAGCGCCCCACATGGGCGTTCCCCTCGGCAATCGTATCTTCGTGTTCACGCAACGATATGATTTCCCAGTCAGCAAATAGCTCACGCAACATCGCACTGGTGTAAAGATTTTCGACTGCGGACGGCCCACCCGTCCGAAATTCCAGCTGCTTTGGCGTATAGCCCTGCAACAACAGCAATCCACCCGGCTTTACTGCCTGCTTCATGCCAGCCATTTGCGCCGGGCGTTCTGCCGGCCCGGCAAACTGGATGAAAATACCAACCACAACATCGAACTCGGCCTGCGGCCAATCCCAATTGAAAATATCCGCCTGAATGAAGTCGACGCGAGGGCCAGCCATTGCTTCTGTGGTCGCAACATGCCGTCCACGCGCCAGCTTTTCGGCTTTTTCCAGTGCAACAGACGAAATTTCCGTCGCGGTGACGGCGCAACCCTGCTCGGCAAGCCAGACTGCATTCCGCCCTTCGCCATCGGCCACCGAGAGAACGCTGACACCGTCCCCAAAGTATTCAGCCTGTTCGACTAGAAACTTGTTGGGTGCAATCCCGAACAGGTAATCATCGCCCGCATCTCGATAGCGGGCGGACCAGAAAGCTTCGTAGTCGGGAAAGCTCACACGTGCTCGACAATAAACTGCTTGATGGCGTCGACATCCGGCGCCATCACCACGACATGCTGCGGCAAATTTTCGATACCGACCATCTCGGCTGGGCGAACTGGTTCGGCACCCAGCGCTTCACGGATGGTTTCCTCGAACTTGGCCGGCTGAGCGGTTTCGAGGACGATCATCGGCATGCCGGCGACAAGATTTTCCAGCGCCACTTTCAGACCATCGGCGGTATGGGTATCGAGCATGACGTTGTAGCGGCCTTGCGCAAAACGAATGGTATTGATCCGGTCGATGTGCGTGCTCTTGCCTGAAATAAAGCCAAAATTTGGCAAGTTTTTCCAGTACACCGTAGCACTCAGATCAAATGCCTCACCCTTATCCACCTTGGCCCACAAATCGCTCACCACTGCCGGGTCACGCCCCACCAGGTCAAAAATAAAGCGCTCAAAATTGGATGCCTTGGAAATATCCATCGACGGGCTGGAGGTGATGCTGGTTTCAGCCGTGTTGCGCGGACGATAAATACCGGTCCGGAAAAACTCGTCGAGCACGTCGTTTTCGTTGGTCGCCAAAACCAGTTGGGCAATCGGCAAACCCATCTGGCGGGCAATATGGCCGGCGCAGATGTTGCCAAAGTTACCGGACGGCACCGCGAAAGCGACCTTCTCGTCGTTACTTTGAGTAGCTAGGAAATAACCCTGGAAGTAATAGACGATCTGCGCGGCAACCCGCGCCCAGTTAATCGAATTAACAGCGCCAATCTTGTATTTGGCTTTGAAGGCCGCGTCGTTGGAAACCGCCTTCACAATGTCCTGCGCATCGTCGAACATGCCGGTGACGGCGATATTGAAGATATTGGGGTCTTGCAACGAATACATCTGGGCACGCTGAAAGGCACTCATCTTGCCATCCGGCGAGAGCATGAAAACCTTGACGTTATGCTTGCCGCGCATGGCGTACTCAGCGGCAGAACCGGTATCGCCCGAGGTAGCACCAAGAATGTTGATCGACTCGCCACGCTTGTCCAGCACGTACTCAAACAAATTGCCGAGCAACTGCATGGCCATGTCTTTGAAGGCCAGCGTTGGGCCATTGGACAATTCCTGCGTGTAGAGATCGCCTTCCAGTTGCGTGAGCGGTGTGATCTGAGTCACATCACCCCCGTTGCGGGCGTGGCGGTAAACCTCGGCGGTATAAGTTTTGCTGACCAGGGCCTTGAGGTCGGCTGGCGGAATATCGGTGATGAATCTGGAAAGAATTTCGTAGGCCAGATCGGCATACGACAGCTTGCGCCAGGCGTCGAGTTCGCTACGGCTGATCTGCGGGTAGCTTTCCGGCAGATACAAGCCACCGTCCGGGGCCAGGCCGCCGAGGAGAATGTCGCAGAAAGTCTGGGGCGCGGCGTGACCGCGGGTCGAAATATAGCGCATGGCGAAAACCCGAAAAGCGAAAAACCGGAATTTTACCGCGTCGACCGTGGGAGACGCACGGCTTGAAGCAGACTAAACATGAACAAAAGTAAGCCGATTGCCAATAAGACGCCAGCCAGCAGATCGTAACCAGCCAGCACTGCGCCCGCCGAGCTCAGCCACAAGCCGCTCCGCCATTGGCCATTTTTAGCCAGAATTTTGCGCATTTCGAGGCGTGCAGGAATCACCGGCCCCGGCCAGCGCCACACGGGCAGCAATTGACTGAGCGCCCCACTGACCAGTGGTAGCAAAAATGCAATGCCCCAGGCCAGCAAGTCCGCCCGCCCGGGCGCAAAACCGACGCCATGTGCAACGCCAGCCAGCATCGTCATCAGCAAGCCAAGCATGGCGACAAACAATGAAGCCGAAACGCCATCCTTGAGAATTACCATGATTCCAAAACGTCTGGACCATTGGCCCAGCAGGCCAAGTGCCGCTACCAACACCAGCGCAGCACCGGGGACAGCAAACTCCCAAACGATCGCGGCCCCGGTTGCCACAATCAGAGCGCCGCTTGCAACCAGCCACACCCTGCGCCGCAACCAGCCAGCCGCATCCGGGTCCGGTTTACCCAAGGCTGTCGGCATCAATACCGGCAAGGTGCCCAAAGCAGCCAGGCCGACCAGACCGATCGTATTGAGGTGCAGATGAAAAAGCCGGAGAGGCTTCCAATAGGCGGGCCAAATATCGATAAATATCGCCGCCAGCAGGGCCATCATCAAGCAGCCCAAAGCCAAGCCATACCAGCGCCAACCGGGATGAGGCGAGCCCAGCGTCGCCCGGGCCCGGCCGACAATCCAGTTGAGCAAAATACCCGCCAAAACGAGGTCGACCGCAGCAGCGAGCGAAACCAGCCAGCGCGGAATAATGCCTTGCATGGCGAGCACGGCAACCAGGCCGGCAAGCTGTGCCAACCTCGGCACCTGTGCTATTCCCGGGGAGGGATTTCCGGTGCGCGTCAGCACCGGCACAAAATGGCTCATTGCCGCAAAAATCAACGGCACGATACCAACGGCAAACGCCAGATGCGCCACCGCCAGCGGCGAACCGACCCCACTTAACGCCAGAACGGCGCTAAAAGCTAACGAGAGAAGGGTCAGGCTCGCAGTAACTAGCAATCAGCTGACAACAGCGAAGTCGATGACGATCGCGCCGGGTTCGCGCTGTTGATAATTGATGCTCAGACGTGCGCCGTAACGCTGCTGCAGTTGAGCCAGCAGAGGCAAAGGATCGTGGTCGTTGCAAAAACGCATGGTTTCGCCCGGCATCAGCGCATCCAACGCGCCAAAAATGGCGGCATGACGAAAACGCTTGGCAATACCGCGGGCATCGAACGGATAAAGGGCTTCGGGGGTGGTGTGGTTACAGACATGAATCGGTTGCATATTTGCTCCTGGAGTCGCATGCCGAAATGGCAGTGGAAACCGATTGTGGCGATCCGGAAGAGGAATTTCCTTGATACGCATCGAAATAGCCTTGCCCAACTTGGGGAAAATCGAGCAACAACTCGCTTTTTTTCAGCCAACTGCTATAACGAAGCAAGACCACTCAACGTGAGCAGCACCTTTCACTGGAGCTTGCCATCATGCGCGAATTACTCAAGAAGTTTGGTTACTGCACGGCGGATGATGCCATTGAATTCGTCATGGCAGGGCTTGGCATACTGCCTGGATTGCTGATGTTAAGCGGTTTCATGATGGCCGGTGCGGCAACGCTTTTCATTCTGCTCCTCTTGCTTGCGTTCATCGGGTTGCACGTTCCGGCACCACCGCCCAAGGACGAAGCCGGTAAAAAACATCAGAAACCATTGAGTTAAGAGCCATGAAAAAAAGGAGCCGAAGCTCCTTTTTTTCATGGTGACGCGGCGAATGCTTACTGCAACTCTTCCAGACGAATCCGTTTGACCTTGCCCTTTTGCGCCGGCAAGCCTTCGATTTTGGCGATGGCTGCATCGGCACAACTCTCCTTGCAGACGTGGGTAAGGATGATGATGTCCGTCTCGCCTTCCCCCTCTTCCGGCTCACGCTGCAACATGGCATCAATCGAGATTCCCTGATCAGCCAAAATGCGCGTGATGTCAGCCAGCACGCCCGGCTTGTCTTCGACGCGCAAACGCAGGTAGTTACCGGTTTCGACTTCGCTCATCGGCAGAATTGGCAGGCTGGACATAGCGTCCGGCTGGAAAGCCAGATGCGGTACGCGGTGCGCGGCATCAGCAGTCGCCAGGCGAGTAACGTCGACCAGATCAGCAATGACCGAGGAAGCGGTCGGCTCAGCACCGGCCCCCTTGCCGTAATACAAGGTGATACCAACAGCATCACCCTTGACCATCACCGCATTCATCGCACCCTCAACATTAGCCAGCAAACGCTTGGCAGGAATAAGCGTTGGATGAACGCGCAACTCAACCCCGTTGCTGCGACGCTTGGCGATACCGAGCAACTTGATGCGATAACCGAGTTGTTCCGCGTACTTGATGTCAGAAGCCTCAAGCTGGGTAATGCCTTCAATGTAGGCTTTGTCGAACTGGACGGGAATGCCGAAAGCAATAGCCGAAATAAGTGTTGCCTTGTGCGCAGCATCGACGCCTTCGATATCGAAGGTCGGATCAGCCTCTGCGTAGCCAAGGCGCTGAGCTTCTTTCAGCACGTCGCCAAACGACAAGCCCTTGTCGCGCATTTCAGACAGAATGAAATTAGTCGTGCCATTGATAATGCCAGCCGCCCATTCGATGCTGTTAGCAGTCAAGCCTTCGCGCAACGCCTTGATAATGGGAATACCGCCGGCAACCGCCGCTTCAAAAGCGACCATCACGCCCTTCTCTTGGGCAGCAGTGAAAATCTCCGTGCCATGCACAGCAAGCAACGCCTTGTTGGCAGTGACCACGTGTTTGCCATTGGCAATCGACTGCATGACCACTTCTTTGGCCACACCGTAACCACCGATCAGCTCAACAATGATGTCGATTTCCGGATCATTGACCAGCGAAAAAGCATCGTCAGTGACGCGGGCCGCGCCACCGGTGATTTGCTTGGCCAACTCGACGTTCTTGTCGGCGACGGCCGTAATACGAATCGGCCGGCCGGCACGGCGGGCAATTTCGTCCGCGTTGCGCTTGAGAACCGTCCAGGTGCCACCGCCAACGGTGCCGATGCCGATAAGGCCAACATTAATGGGTTTCATAGATTTATTAGGGTCGAGTAAGTAGTTTTGGGATCGTGGAGGATTGGCTAGCGGCTAGTGTTTAGCATCGGCTAACAACTGATTAGTGCCATGACGCTTGCGATAGTTTTCGAGGAAGCGGGCAATGCGGCCAATCGCCTCGCGCAAGTCATCTTCATGGGGTAAAAAGACGAGGCGGAAGTGATCCGGATGCGGCCAGTTGAACCCTGTACCCTGCACCAGCAGTACTTTTTCTTCCTGCAATAACTCGGTGATAAAGGCCTGATCATTTTTGATCGGATAAATTTTAGGGTCGAGGCGCGGGAACATATAAAGCGTGGCCTTCGGCTTGACACAGGTTACGCCGGGAATAGCCGTAATCAGATCATGCGCAATATCACGTTGACGGCGCATCCGGCCACCTTCGGCAACCAGATCGTCAATACTCTGGTAGCCGCCAAGTGCTGTCTGAATACCATGCTGCCCCGGTGCATTGGCGCACAAACGCATGGACGCCAGCATCTCAAGACCTTCAATGTAGTCGCGCGCATGACGCTTGTCGCCCGAAACCACCATCCATCCAGCGCGATAGCCACAGGAACGATAATTTTTGGAAAGACCATTGAAAGTGATGGTCAGGACATCTTCGGAAAGCGCCGCAATCGAGGAGTGCTTTTCGTCATCGTAAAGCACCTTGTCATAGACTTCGTCGGCATAGATGATCAGATGATGCTGACGCGCAATATCAACGATTTCCTGCAGCAACTCATCGGGATACAACGCACCGGTCGGGTTGTTCGGATTGATAATAACGATCGCCCGGGTTTTCGGCGTAATCTTGCTGCGGATGTCGTTAAGGTCGGGATACCAGCCATTCGCCTCATCGCAAAGATAATGCCGCGGTGTTCCGCCCGAAAGGCTGATGCCGGCGGTCCAAAGCGGATAATCCGGCGCCGGCACAAGCACCTCGTCGCCGGCATCAAGCAAGGCATTCATTGCCATCACGATCAGTTCGGAAACGCCATTGCCAACGAAAATATCGTCCAGCGTCACGCCCTTGATACCCTTTTGCTGGGTGTAGTGCATGATCGCCTTGCGTGCCGCAAAAATCCCCTTTGAATCTGTATAGCCGGCCGCATTCGGCAAGTTGCGAATGATGTCTTGCTGGATTTCTTCGGGCGAATCAAAGCCAAACGCGGCTAGGTTGCCGATGTTCAGTTTGATGATTTTGTGGCCCTCTTCTTCCATCTGCTTGGCCAACTCGAGCACGGGGCCGCGAATGTCATAACAGACGTTAGCGAGCTTGGCGGACTTCTTGATTTGTTTCATGAACGCTGTCCAACGGAACCGTATCTGACCGCCATCAGTCAGACTACTAAGCTCCAAAAGGTATAATCGTACTATAAAGTTGGTTTTCACTCTCCCAATCGTATTACAAGCTCCCATTCTGGAAACGACTAGAGTCAAAGCGAACCAGCCAATTGAGAAGAAGCTGAAAGACACTACTGTCCGGTTAAAAATCGAATAGATTCAATTGGTTGCTGGTGCCGCCACTGTCCGAAGTGTAGTCGTCGTCCGGAAACGCTTGCTGCAAGGGCATTTTCTCGAAAAGGGTGAGCGATAAAACCTGTAGCAAAGTGTAGAGGGAAACGTCGAGATTTAGCTTTTTTCGAACAATGGCGACCAGCACATAGACTGACACCGCGATCCAGATTTGTGTCTTGACCGCATTTTCCGACGTACCGAAAAACTGCTTGATCCGAAGATGCTGCTTGATCCATTTGAAGAACAACTCGACCTGCCAACGGCTTTTGTAAAGAGCGCAGATGGTTTCTGGCGGCAAGATCATCTGATTGGTGAGGAAGACAAGCGGCTTGCCGGTTTCCGGGTCGTTGAAGCGAACCCGGCGCAAATGCGCGGGGTAATCCTGTTTGGAATAAAAGCCATCCAGCGCAATCGTCTGGTCGCAGAGAATGCCGGCGCAGCGGTCCGTCTGAGCCGAATAAACCCGATGGGCTTTGAGATTTGACTTGGCGCGAGTCATAAAGAAAGCGCCGGCCAGATGCAAGCGATACAGGCGAGCGAAATCGACATAGCCGCGATCCATGACGTAAATCGCACCGGGTTCCGGCACCAGCAAGTCCAGCGCATGCACGTCGTGCAGCTTGCCGTCGGAGACATGGATAAAGCTGGGAATGCTGCCGCGCAAGTCGAGCAGCGTGTGCATCTTGACCGCCGCCTTGGTCGTTCGAAAGTGCGCCCACGGAAAAACCGACAGACACAGATCGATGGTCGTCGAATCGAGCGCATAGACGGTGTTCGACAGTTCCAGCCCCAAATCTTCGCTGGCGTAGAGCGCTCTCGCCTGGATGATCAGCCGGGCGGCGAAGTCGGCATAGATACGCCAGTCGCGCGATTCGTTGGCATCGGCCAACGTCGAGCGCCGTATCGGCTCGCGCAATCCCATGTGGTACAGCTTGGCTGCCTGTGCCGAAAGACTGGCCTCGATGTCGCGCAGACTTTCCCGATAAGTGAGTTGGGCAAACGCCATGACCCGAAACTGTTCGGCGCAAGTCAGGGTGCGAACGCCCTTGTCGCCGCCGTAACGTGCAACGTATCGGTTGAATGTCGACCACGGCAGAAAGTCCATCAATTGGGCAAACAGCGTCTTGCCGGCATTCATGGTCATGCCCCTCAGAAAAAATCGAAGGGTCATTTTTCGCCGATTTCAAATCGACTCCACTCCTCTCTACTCGGAAAGCTTCGTCAGTCATGGCGCTGCGCGCTTCGGGGAGTCATTTAACCGGACAGTAGTGGCTGAAAGATATTACAGAGCAATTATTCTAGCCAAGCGACGCGTGACGCACTTCTGCTCCCCCGCAAAAGTATTCATCACGAACCGACCTCAGCTGACGTAATCCCATCATGTAAACCCATTGCCCCGCAACCTCACGGTTCACCATCCTCGACGAACTGCGCAGCCACTTTCCGGCGGTGCAATCTCTGTTATTGCTCCGGCCCAGTGATGTATTAACTGTTCGCCCTGAATTCGCCGGGCATGGTCGCGGCCACGCCAAAAAAACTTCAAGACTTCATCGGGCCGAATCAATAATGGATCGAGCCACCACGATCTCCGCTAAGGCACTATGGACCGAAGAGGCCATGTCGCTGAAACGCGATCTGCCGCGCCTGACGCCGGATGAAGAAGCTCTCTATAAAGATATGCGCGGCAAGCGTTTGGGCAAAAATCTCCGCCTGGAACAGGAACGCATCCCTTTTCAGCAAGTGGCAATGGCGCTGAACTGGGCGCTTGGAATGGCGAAAGCGTTTATCCCTATGGCCCAGCCAATAACGCAGGCCTTGCGCCCAAAATAGCTTTTTCCCCCGTTTATGGCGGCCGACCGCAATAAACGCTCATTTTTGCCGCCTATCCTTGTTGTTCAAGGGCTCGCCGCATGGTCAAATCAATGCTTTCGCATAAACCTGACTGACCCATGCGCCGAACGTTTGCCCCGCGATGTCTTTGCCTCGACATCGAAACCGCTGCAAACGATGTGCTGGCACTGCATAAGTTCGCTGCCTGGCGACCGGATACCCGGCAAAGCATTTTTCTCAACGGCAGCCAGATCGGCGCCGCCCTGGCGCAAATCGACGCCCTGACCGAAGGCGCGGCCTTCGTCGTCGGCCACAATGTCGTCCGGCATGATCTGCCGACGCTCGCCAAGCTCTTTCCAGACCTGCTGCTGAATCCGCTGCCGGCCGTCGACACGCTGGAATTGTCGCCGCTCGCCTTCCCGGCCAATCCGTATCACAGCCTGGTCAAGGACTACAAACTGGTCCGCGATTCGCGTAGCGATCCGCTGAAGGATGCACAACTTTCGTTCAAGTTGTGGGCTGACCAACACGAGGCTTTTACCGCCCTGCAGCAAAGCAGCCCTGACGAACTGGCCTGCCATCATTTTTTCCTCAGTCGGGCCGGGCATAACGGCCTTGGCAGCTTTTTCGCCAACATTCGGGAGGGCATGCCGCCCAAGGCGGACGAGATTCGTCGCCTGCTGCCGGCACTACTTCTGAATAAAGTTTGTCCGAATCATTTGCCGCAGGTGCTGGATGAAGCGCTAGCCGATGGCGAGGCTGGCCGGGCGTTTTCCTACGTGCTCGCCTGGCTGCGCGTAAGTGGCGGCAACTCCGTGTTGCCGCCCTGGGTGCGCCTGCAATTTCCGGCCACCAGCCGGCAAATTCGCCAACTGCGTGAAAGCCCTTGCGGCGATGCCGATTGCCCGTATTGCTCGCTCTATCTTGATCCCAGCAAGGAACTGGAGCGTTACTTTGGTTACGCCGCCTTTCGCGCCGAACCAAAAAATCCGGCCGGCGGTTCGCTGCAGGAAGACATCGTGCGCGCCGGTTACGCCGGCGAAAGCCTGCTCGCCATTCTGCCCACCGGCGGCGGCAAATCGATCTGCTACCAGTTACCGGCGCTCTCCCGGCATTGGCGCAACGGCAGCCTGACGATCATCATTTCGCCGCTGCAGTCGCTGATGAAGGATCAGGTCGATAACCTGATCAAGGTCGGCATCTACAATTCGGCCACACTGAACGGCATGCTGACCATGCCGGAGCGGCGCGACGTGCTGGACAAGGTGCGGCTCGGCGATATCGGCATTCTGCTGGTCTCGCCGGAGCAATTCCGCAACCGCGCCTTTATCGAAGCCATCCGTTTGCGCCAGATTGGCGCCTGGGTTTTCGACGAGGCGCATTGCCTCTCCAAATGGGGCAACGATTTTCGCCCCGACTATCTTTATGTCTCGCGATTCATCCGCGAACGCTATGCCCGTAACACTGAGGAAGCTGCGCCGGTCAGTTGCTTTACAGCCACCGCCAAGCAGGAAGTCGTCGAAGACATTTGTGCCCACTTCCAGGAGTCGCTCGGCCTGAGTCTGCGCATTCTCGACGGCGGCCATGAACGCGAAAATCTGCACTACGAGGTCATTTCAGTCGGCAAACCGGAGAAGAACCCGCTGATTCATCGTCTTCTGGAGAAGGAATTCGGCCCGGCCCGCAGCGCACCGCAACTCGGCGGTGCTGTTATTTTTGCCGGCAAACGCGGCCGTACCGAGGAAATTTCCGGTTTTCTCAAGGACATGGGCTGGGCCTGCGCCCACTATCACGCCGGGCTGGAGGCCGGTTTGAAGAAGGACATTCAGCGTTCGTTCATCGACGGCCAATTGAAGGTCATCGTCGCCACCAACGCCTTCGGCATGGGCGTGGACAAGCCGGATGTCCGCCTCGTCATCCATGCCGACATCCCCGGCTCGCTGGAAAACTACCTGCAGGAAGCCGGGCGGGCCGGTCGCGATCTGCAGAATTCCCGCTGCGTGCTGCTTTACGACGAGGAAGATGTCGAAGCGCAATTCAGCCTGTCGGCCCGTTCGCGCCTTTCCCGGCAGGATATCGCCGGCATTCTGCGCAGCCTGCGGCGCTACTCGGCGAAGACCAAAAGCAGTGAAATCGTCGTCACGCCGGGCGAAATTCTCGCTGACGACGAACTGGAAAGTACGATAGAGGCGGATAACCCCGACGCCGACACCAAGGTTCGCACCGCCATTTCCTGGCTGGAGCGGGCGCGTTTTCTTGAGCGCAACGAAAACCACACGCGGGTTTTCCCCGGCTGCCTCAAGGTACCGTCGATGGCCGAGGCAGAAAAGCGCCTGCTCAAAGCCAATTTCTCCGAGGATATCCGGCGCCGCTTTCTCAGCCTGATCTCGCTGCTGATCAACGCCCGCGACGATGAAGGGATCAGCACCGACGAGCTGATGATGGCGCTCGGCGTGCGCAGTAACGACGTGATTCGCATGCTGCACCAACTGGAGCAGATGGGCGTTTTGAGCAACGATTTATCGTTGACCGTACTACTGCGCCGGGGCGTCAAGGACGCGTCGACAGATCGCTTCAGCCGGCTGGCCGCGATGGAAAGCACCCTCCTCGCGCTGCTGCCCGAGCTTGCCCCGCAGGCCGATGATGGCGAGTGGCAGGATGTCAATCTGCGCGGCCTGTGTCAGGAACTGAAAACGCGCAGCGGCCTCGATTTCGTGCCGGAAGAACTGATGAAGCTGCTGCATTCGCTGGCCCGGCCCTTCGGCAATGAGGAAAACAACCGGCGGGCGCTGTTCGATGTCCGTCTGCTACGCCGGGAAATTCTCAAAGTCCGCCTGCTGCGCTCGTGGTCGAATATCCGCGAGATTGCCGAAAAACGCCGGGCGGTCGCCGCCGTACTGCTCCGCACCCTACTCGCCCGCCTCGACGATAAGTTGCGCGGCGTCGATCTGCGGGTCGAATGCAAAATCGGCGACCTTGCCCAAGCCCTGAAATCCGACCTCGAAATCGGCCCGCAATTGAAGGATGACCTGACGGCGATCGATGCCGGCCTGCTCTACCTGCACGACAACGGCGTGCTGATTCTGGATCGCGGCAAAACGGTTTTCCGCTCGGCGATGACGATCAAGATCTATCCAGAGGAAAAACGCGGTTTCGCCAATGCTGATTTCGAGCCGCTGAAAGAGCACTACAACGAGAAAAATTTCCAGATTCACGTCATCCATGAATACGCCAAGCTCGGCCTGAAAAAACTTTCGGAAGCGCTCAGCTTCGTCCTCGCTTACTTCACGCTGCCGAAGATCGAATTCATCCGCCGCTATTTCGCCGGGCGCAAGGAAGTTCTCGAACGCGCCACGACCGAGGAATCCTGGCGGCGGATTGTCGAAAGCCTGCGCCATCCCTTGCAGCAGCGTCTGGTGGCGGAAAAACCCGATGTCAACCGGCTGATTCTGGCCGGCCCCGGCTCGGGCAAAACGCGGGTCATCGTGCATCGCGTCGCCTATCTGCTGCGGGTGTTGCGCGAAGCGCCGGGCAGCATCATCGTGCTCGCCTTCAACCGCGGCACCGCCTGGGAAATTCGCCAGCGTCTGCGCCAGTTGATCGGCAACGACGCACTCGGCGTCACAGTGCTGACCTATCACGCGCTGGCGCTGCGCCTGACCGGCAGCAGTCTGGCCGGGCTGACCGAGCAGCACGATGATGTTCAGGCCAAAATCGCCCTGGAGAGAATTCTCGATCAAGCCATTGCCCTGCTCCAGGGGAAAAGCAGTGCGGGCGATGAGGCAGATAGTGGCGATGAACTGCGCGAACGCCTGCTCGCCGGTTATCGCTACATGCTGGTCGATGAATATCAGGACATCGATCAGCGCCAATATGACCTGATCAGCGCCCTGGCCGGCCGGCAAACGCAGGACAAGGACGCCCGCCTGACCCTGATGGCGGTCGGCGACGACGACCAGAACATCTACAGCTTCCGCCACACCAGCAACGATTTCATTCAGCGCTTCCAGACCGACTATCAGGCCAAGCTGGAATATCTGGTCGAAAACTATCGCTCCTCGCGTTACATTATCGACGTGGCCAATCGCCTCATCGCCGCCAACCCGGAGCGGCTGAAAACCGGGCATCCGATCCGCATCAACCACGCCCGTCAGAACGACGCCGCCGGCGGCCGCTGGCAAAAACTCGACCCGCTGGCGCAGGGGCGAGTGCAGATTCTGACGGTGCCGGACGATGCGCTTGGCCAGGCCGCGGTCGCGATGGCCGAGGTCTGCCGCCTGAAAGCCCTGGCGCCGGATGCCGACTGGTCGGACTTTGCCATCCTGGCCCGCAATCGGGCGACGCTCGACCCGATTCGCGCCTGGTGCCACCGGGAAAATGTGCGCTATCGCCTGAGCGACCGCGAAAATTCCAGCCGCCCGAAGTTTCACCAGACCCGTGAAGCGCATTGGCTGCTCGATCTGCTGCAGGCCAAACGCGGCCGCAGTCTGCACCCGGCGACGCTGCTCCGCTGGTTTGGCCAGCATTTCGGTAGCCTGACCCAGGACAACCCACATCTCGCCCAACTTGGCCTGTTTTGCGAAGAACTGGAAGCGGTCTGGGGCGAGCTGCGCGTACCGGCCAGTCTGATCATCGATGAGCTTTACGATTTCTCGGCCGATATCGCGCGTACCGAAAATGGCCGATTAAACCTGTCGACCGTACATGCCGCCAAAGGGCGGGAGTTTCGCCACGTCGTCATCCTCGATGGCGGCAACTGGCAACAATCAACCGCCGACGAGCGCCGCTTGTACTACGTCGGCATGACCCGGGCGCAGGAAACCTTGACCCTGTGCGAAGGCACCCAGCGTAACAACCTGCGTACCAACCCGCGGACGAATCCCTTTTCGCCCGGACTGGATGGCCCAGGCATTACGCGCTGCCCGCTACCCAATCCGCTGCCTGATTTGCGGGGTCTGGAACGAAAATATCAAACACTCAGCCTGGCCGATGTCGACCTCAGTTTCGCCGGACGAAAGCCGGAGGACGACCCGATTCACACCCAGCTCGACCGCCTCAGCATCGGCCAGCCGCTTGAAATCTTTCCCCTCGAACCAGGCTGGGGCCTGCGCCTGCCCGGCGAAACACTGCCCCTCGGCCGCTTGGCGAGCAAATACACGCTACCGACGACTGGCAAGATCGAACTGCGGGTCGACAGCATCATCCGGCGCTACCGCGACCAATCCAAACCGGAATTTTCCAAGCGGCTCAAAAGTGAACACTGGTATGTCTTGCTGCCAAGTTTGAGCTGGTGTGAAAGCGCTGCCGACGACTGATTGATTATTGAATCAGCCGCTCTTCAGCCCCGACAAAATCTGCCCAATCTCCGCAAACAACGGACGGGCGTTAATCGTTTCCTGAGCGCAGGCAGCTTGCAGGTCGATCAGCATTTTTAGTGCTTTTTCCGCGTCGACCGCGCCCCGGAGGAAGTGCCCTTGGGGTACAGCATTGCAACGCTGCAGCAATTCTTCCAGCAAACAGCCAAAGGCGCGCACCTCGATGCGCTGCAGTGCTTCGGCCGTGGCCCAATCTTCCGGCGCAAAGAAGGATGCGGCACCGAAGTCACCCAACAGCGCGTTACCTTCGTCGCAATGCAAAATATTGTGGGCGTACAAGTCGCCATGCATGATGCCTTGGGCGTGCAGGTGCTCGGCGGCAGAGGCAATACCGTGGGCGATCCGAAGGACGGCACCGAGATCGAAGCGCTTGTCCGCCGGATAGACATCGCGCGTGCAGGACTCGAAGCTGGGCGGCCCGGCGAGATTGCGGAAACTGGCGTCGATCAGCGACATCACCAAACCATGCGCTTCCGCCGGGTGCTGATCGATCTTGCCAAGCAGCGGAATCAGGTTTGGATGCGTGCCGGCCCCCAAGCAGGCAGTCATTTCCTTGAGCGGCAAACCATCGCTGGTCAGCTGGCCTTTGAAGATTTTTACCGCTACCGACTGCGAATTTTCGTCCTGCAACCAGTCCGCCTGATGAATCACCCCGGAGGCGCCTTCGCCCAGTTGATGCGCCAGTTGCAGGCTACCCCAGGCAATCGGTGCAATCGACGTCCGCGCCAGCGACGCCAGTTCAACGCCTTCACAAAAAGGATTGCCGGCATAGGCCAGCCAGCAAAGGCGCGGCAGGGTGAGCAGCCATTCGGGCAGCGCAGTGAAGCTATTGGCGGCGATGCGGAGCAATTCCAGGCGGGTGCAAGCGGCCATTTCTGGCGGCAAATCTGCTAGCCGATTACCGGCCAGCATCAGCTTCTGGAGTTGCTGGCAACAGCCGATTTCAGCCGGCAGCTCGGTGAGCTGGTTGTCGGTCAGAATCAGCCAGCGCAGGCCCGCCGGTAGCGCTGCGGCGGGCACCATCCGAATCTGGTTGGCCTTGAAACCGATCATGCTGAGTTGCAGGCATTGGCCCAAAACCGCGGGCAGTTCGGTGAACGGATTATCGGAACAAAAGAGAATGCGCAGCTTGTGCAAACGTGGCAGATCATCGGGCAAAGACGACAGCGCATTTCCAGACAGATCGAGAATTTCCAGCGTCTCGGCAAGATCAAAAATCTCGCGTGGAAACGCCGTCAGGCCGCACGCCAATTTCAGTCGCCGGCTCCCCGCCAGTTCCCCGCTGCGTAATTGTTCAAGCGTATTCAAAGTTGCTCCACCCCAATAAAGAAGGCCCGCACGCGGCGGGCCTTCCTGAAAACAACGCTACCTGTCGGTTTACAGCAGATCGGCCGGGATATTACCGCCGTTTGCAGCCAGTTTCTGCAGCACTGTCTTGTGCAGCCACATATTCATCTGCGCCGAATCGCCCATCTTCTCGGCCGGGCAACCCAGTTCGGCCGCCAGTTCCTTGCGAACGGCCAGGCTGCTGTCCAGACCGAGCAGTTTCAATAGATCGACAATGGAGGTCTTCCAGTTGAGCTTTTCGGCATGGGCGCCAGCCAGTGCTTCCAGTTTGGCAACTACATCCACCGCGCTGATTGCTACCGGTGCCGGTGCGGCAGCGGTTTCAACGGCAGCAGGCGCAGCGGCGGCAACCTCTTCCTTCTTGTCGTCACCGAAACCAAGCTTGGCCATGATGCTGCTAAAAATTCCCATATTGTTTCCTTTGAACATGATTGAAAAAACTGCGCTACGTCAAACAACTGACTGAATTGAAGATACTGGATTGCAAGACATTGCTTGATGACACCGAGATCGTAGCTTAGCCATGTTTTGGCCAAGTTACAGACAATTCAAAAAAATTCAGGCGCTTTCACCCCAAATCGCCCCTGCAACAAGCACCTTGAACGATGACCTTGCTGTGCTAATCTATGTATTACCACAAATGTAGTAGCGGAGCTTTCTATGTCAGCAACCACGTCAATCAGAATTGACCAAACACTCTACGACCAGGCGAAAGCGGATGCCGCAGCCGAACATCGGACGATCGCTGGTCAGGTTGAATTCTGGGCCAAGCTGGGTCGAGCGGCGTTGGACAATCCCGACTTGCCGGTCAGTTTTATCGCTGAGTCTTTGGCTTCGATGGCAGAACCCAGAGAACAAGCCACGCCATTCGTCCCGAGGAGCCTTGGTGCATGAGCTATAGCGTCAAGCAAACTCGACGCTTTGCCAGGCAATACAAAAAGCTTAACGACAATATTGCGACCGACGTTGATTCGACAGTGGCGATTATTGCTACCGAACCCAGCATTGGCGAACGGAAAAAAGGCGACCTTGCCAACCTCCTGGTATACAAATTCCGTAGTCAGGGCCAACTTTACTTGCTCGGATACACCCTCGATGAAGCGGTGCGGCTTATCTATTTGGAAGCCGTCGGCCCCCACGAGAACTTCTACCGTGATCTCAAGCGGCAATAACAACAATTTGCCAGCCACTGGAAAAATCCGGACAAGCATTTTTTGAAACTCAACATCGCGCCATTCATTTGAACCTCGATTACACGACCCTCGACGCCCTGCGCACCCACCATCCGGCCTGGCGTCTGCTGCGTTCGGAACATGCGCCGCTGATTGCCAGCTTTCTGCAGCGTGCTTTCATCGCGCCCAATGTCCGCGCTCTGCCGGCCGCCGATTTGGCCGAAGCGCTGGAAGATGAACTCTTTTCTCTGCGTGAACGACTGGGCAGCGACGCTTTCCCGAAACCGGCGGCCGAGTATCTGAACGACTGGGCCAGCCAGGAGAAAAGCTGGTTGCGCAAGTTCTACCGACAAGGCTCGGATGAGGCGCAATTTGACCTGACGCCAGCTACCGAAAAAGCCATCACTTGGCTGGGCACGCTGACCGAGCGCAGTTTCGTCGGCACCGAATCGCGCCTGCTGACCTTGTTCGACCTCCTGAAGCAGATGAGCGAAGGCAGTCAGGCCGATCCGGCGCGGCGCATGGCTGAATTGCAGGCCCGGCGCGATGAAATCGATGCCGAAATGGTGCGCGTCCAGGGCGGCGATATTCCGCTACTCGATGAAACCGCACTGCGCGACCGTTTCCAGCAATTCATGCAAATCGCCCGCGAATTGCTCGGGGACTTTCGTGAAGTTGAACACAATTTTCGCCAGCTTGACCGCCGCGTCCGTGAGCGCATTGCCTTGTGGGAGGGCAGCAAAGGCGAGTTACTGGCCGAAATCATGGGCGAACGTGATGCGATTGCCGATTCCGATCAGGGGCGCAGCTTCCGCGCTTTCTGGGATTTCCTGATGTCCAGCCAGCGTCAGGAGGAATTATCGGAACGCCTGGAAGAAGTGTTATCGCTGCCCGCCGTGCGTGAATTGAAACCCGATGGCCGCACCCGGCGCATCCATTACGACTGGCTGGAAGCCGGCGAACACACGCAGCGCACGGTCGCTCAGCTCTCGCAGCAACTCCGCCGTTTTCTCGACGACAAAGCCTGGCTGGAAAACCGCCGCATCATGGACATCCTGCGCGGCATCGAAAGCAAAGCCATCGCCCTGCGCGGCCAGACGCCGGCCGGCGAATTCATGCAGATTGCCGACACCGCCGCCGATATCGAACTGCCGATGGAACGCCCACTGCACACACCGCGCCACCAGCCAAAAATCGCCGATCTGGCGCTGGATCTGGATGATCTGGAAATCGACGCCAGTGCGCTCTATTCGCAAGTCGTGGTCGACAAGGCCGCGCTCGCCCGCAACATTCGCCATGCCCTGCAGGACCGCTCGCAGATCACCCTCAAGGAAATCAGCGAACGCCACCCGCTAGCCAACGGCCTGGCCGAGTTGGTCGCATATCTTCAACTCGGCAGCGACCAGTTCAAGGCGGTGATTGATGAGGAGACGCCGGAAGTCATTAACTGGACTACAGAAACCGCCGAACAGCCTGCCATCAGCCGCCGCGCCCGCTTGCCTCGGGTTATTTTTGTCAGATAGGAATTTCCTTGAATAGCGCTTTGGACTTCAACACGGCCGAGACTGCCGGTAGCAACGAGCTTTCGATTCTCGTCATCAGCCTGCTCAAAGGCGTTCTTTATCAGGAAAACGACACTTCGCTCTGGCAAGCCTTGATTCAGTTGCAAGCCCGCGTCCGTGACCACATTGCGGTACTTGGGCTTGAACTGGTTTTTGACGAAGCCGAGGGTTACGCCTTTCTGCGCGCCCGGCCTGAAGTGGAGGAAGAATCCGCCAAACTACCGCGCCTCGTCGCCCGGCGACCGCTCTCGTTCCCGGTCAGCCTGCTGCTCGCACTGTTGCGCAAAAAACTGGCCGAGTTCGATGCCAGCGGCGACGCCACCCGGCTAATTTTGTCGCGCGATGAAATCGTCGAACTGGTGCGGGTTTTCTTGCCTGACAGCAGCAATGAAGCCAAATTGATCGACCAGATCGAAACGCACCTCAACAAGATTATTGAACTGGGTTTTCTCCGTCGCTTGAAGGCAAATGCTGCGGTCAACGGCACAAATGGGGCAAATTTCGAAGTGCGGCGCATTCTCAAGGCCTTTGTCGATGCGCAGTGGCTAGCCGATTTCGATGCCCGTCTCGCCGCCTATCAAGCGCAACTGAATGGTGAGGAAGACAAAAGTGATCGAGACGAATATGCATAATCAGCTGGCGTTTTTTCAATTGCCCACGAAGTCATTTCAACCCCATCAGGAATTCATGGGTGGCATCAAAAAATGGGCCAAAATTACAAGCTTTGAAAATCCGCTGCGAAACACTGAATCCGCTGCCCACAATCAAACGCAAATATATTTTGATCTATACAAGCCCCGGTATTGGAGCCACGCCACATGCGTCTAAAAAAAATCACGCTAAATAATTTCCGTTGTTTTGAAGCACTGGAAATTGAATTGCACCCGCGCTTGACGGTGCTCGTCGGTACAAATGGTGCAGGCAAGACAGCCGTCCTCGACGGTATCGCCACTGCACTTTCCCCTGTACTGACCTACCTTTCCTCGGCCAATCAGCGACTGGTCGGACGTCGCATCAAAGATGAAGATTTCCGTATCGAAACATGGGGGAAAAAACGTGGCAAGGAAAGCTGGGGAAGCGCTGACTACGTCCAGCTAATTGCCGAAACCGTCGACGGTCTGATCTGGGATAACTGGCGTCCGTCTGCTCCTGATAAGGAGCCTCGAAAAAAATACGGTCAGGCCGCGTTGAAGAAACACTTGCAGGCAATTAACGAGAGCTATAAATCAACATCCCCCTTTCTTACCCCGGTACTCGCCTATTACGGTGCCAGACGCGGCTATATCGAAGTTCCCGAGCGACTGCGAGAAAGCAAGGAGAACTATGCATATCCAGCCGCGGCACTGATTGGCGCGCTCGACTCGATGAGCAACTTCAAGGAAATGCTTAAATGGTTCGACCTTGAAGAAGCAGCCGAACTACGCGCCAACAGAGGTGCGCCACAGGAAGAGCTAAGTTTTTCACCTGCCCTTGATGCCGTCCGGACGGCAATCAAGACTTTGCTCGGTGGAACCTATCAAAACCCCTACTTCAACCGGGAACACAAATTCGTCGTCGAACCAGCTGATGGTGGAGCCCCTTTGCAGGTCAAGCAACTTAGCCAGGGCTACCAAAGCATGCTGGCCCTGGCGATGGACTTTGCCCGCCGATTGGCACTGGCCAACAGCCAGATGGATTTCCTGCGCCTTGAAACGCTTGAAGCAAGCATTGACGAAATCAAGTCTTTGGGCTGGCCTTTCTACGAAAGTGACAAACTGCCCGAAGCCGCACCTATGATTGCCCCGGCCATCATGCTTGTCGATGAAATTGACCTGCACCTGCACCCCGCATGGCAGCAACGGGTATTGAACGACCTGATGCGCGCATTCCCGGCAACACAATTTATCGTCACCACCCACAGCCCGCAGGTGCTAGCCAGCGTCGACGCCGCCTGCATCCGCCAACTGAGACAGACAAGCGACGAAAACGGAAAGCTCTGCATCAACGTCGAAAATGTTACCCGGCAAACCCGTGGCGTCGCCAGCTCTGACCTGCTTGCCGAGATCATGGGCGTTGATCCCATACCGGACATCCCTGAAGCCAGAATGGTTTCCGAATACCACGCGCTGATCCAGCAAGGCCTGCATGAGGACAGCGAGGGACAGGCTTTGCGAACAAAACTCGAAGCACACTTTACTGCCAACCATCCTGTCATTCGCGAATGCGATCGCATGATCCGTCTGCAGGCTTTCAAACAAAAACTGCCCTTCATCAAAGGCGAAGACTGAATGCACAAGCTACAACGCGGCAATGCCCCGGACTGCCTGAGCAACTATCAGCACGGTAAAGACAACTGGGGAAACCTTGGCCCGGATGACAGGACAGCCATTTGGAGAGAACTGGATGCCATGCAAGGGCAACGCTGCGCTTACTGCGAAAGCGACATTGCCGATGGCAATAAACACATTGAGCATTTTTGCCAGAAAGGGCGCGACCCGACGGCGACATTTCTCTGGTCCAACCTGTTCGGCTCATGCAACCGCGAGGAAAGCTGTGGCAAACATAAGGATCGTAGAATTTCTTACCTGCCAACAGACTTGCTCAAACCCGACGAAGACAACCCGGAACACTATCTGGTTTTTGCTGCGGATGGTTCGGTCAGCCCCAGGAAAAACCTTTCACCAGTCGATCAGCGCCGCGCCACGGAAACGCTCCGCATATTCAACCTCAACCGCGTTTTGCGGCACATTCGATTTCGAGAGATAGCTGGCTACGTTCAGACAGCGGAAGAAATCGCAGAATTGGCAAAACACTACCCGGAAAGTGAGTGGCTCCCTCTTCTGCAAGATGAACTTGCCAAAATCTCACATCTACCCTTTGCCACTGCTATCAAGCATGTACTAACCCGACAAGCCTGAAGCACCCACCATGACAACGCACAATGCGTAATCAAGACACATCACCGCAAAACCTCGGCTTCGATTTCATCGCCGACGATACGCTTTCCGGCTTCCGCCTGCACCGGCTGGAAGTGCTCAACTGGGGCACTTTCGACAAGCGCGTCTGGACGATGCAGCTCGATGGCAAAAATGCGCTGTTGACCGGCGATATCGGCTCGGGCAAATCGACGCTGGTCGATGCCGTCACCACCCTGCTCGTTCCCGCCCAGCGCATTGCCTACAACAAGGCGGCGGGGGCGGATGCGAAAGAGCGTTCGCTGCGTTCCTATGTGCTTGGCCATTACAAGTCCGAGCGCAATGAAATTACCGGGTCGTCGAAGCCGGTGAGCCTGCGCGATGTCAACAGCTATTCGGTCATCCTTGGCGTGTTTCACAACACCGGTTACGACCAGACGGTGACGCTGGCCCAGGTCTTCTGGCTGAAGGATGCTCAGGGCCAGCCAGCGCGCTTCTTTGTCGGCGCTGAACGCGACCTGAATATCGCGACGGACTTTGCCAGTTTCGGCACGGACATCACGCAACTCAAAAAGCGCCTGCGCGCCGGTGGCTGCATGATTGAGGACAGCTTCCCGCCTTACGGCGCCTGGTTTCGCCGCCGTTTCGGTATTGATAACGAACAGGCGCTGGAGTTGTTCCACCAAACGGTTTCGATGAAATCAGTCGGCAACCTGACGGATTTCGTCCGCAGCCACATGCTGGAACCCTTCGATGTGGTGCCACGCATTACGGCGTTGATCGGCCATTTTGACGACTTGAGCCGGGCCCACGGCGCCGTTTTACGGGCCAAACGGCAGGTCGAATTGTTGCTGCCGCTGGTTGCCGATAGCAGTCGCCACGGCGAATTGACCCGGCAGATCGACAGCTTGCGCCAATGTCGCGAATGGCTGCGGCCCTACTTCGCCAGCCTCAAGCGCCAGCTGCTCGACAAGCGTCTGGCCAAACTGGCCGAAGACTGGGAAAAGCTCGATACCCAGATCAAGCGTCTGGAAGCGGTGCGCGAGATCCAGCGTCGCGACGTCGATGAACTGAAGCAGGCCGTGGCCGATAGCGGCGGCGACCGCCTGGAACGGCTCGCCCACGATATCCGCCAGCAGGAACAGGAACGCAACAAGCGGCAGGAAAAAGCGCGCCATTACGACGCGCTGACCAAGACGCTGGGCGAACCGTCAGCCAGTGACGAAACCGCCTTTCTCACCCAGCGCAACCGCCTGGCCCTGCTCCGCGAAACCTCACGCCAACGCGATGCCGACCTGCAAAATGGCTTGACCGAGCACAGCGTCAATTTCGCCCAGGGCCAAAAGGAACACGACACGCTGAGCGCCGAAATCCGCAGCCTGAAAGCCCGGCGCAGCAATATTCCAACCGATCAGATCAGCTTGCGCACCGCCTTGTGTGCCGCATTGAAGCTGGCCGAGGACGAGATGCCCTTTGCCGGCGAGCTGATCCAGGTGCGCGAGGACGAGCGCGACTGGGAAGGCGCGGCCGAACGGCTGCTGCGCGGTTTCGGTCTATCGCTGCTGGTGCCGGATGAACATTATGCGGCGGTGGCCGACTGGGTGGATCGCACGCATTTGCGCGGGCGGCTGGTCTATTTCCGCATTCGCCAGGCCGGTCGCAACAAGGATTTGCCCGAGCTGCATCGCGATTCACTCGCCCGCAAGTTGTCGATCAAGCCGGAATCAACTTGCTACGACTGGCTGGAGCGCGAACTGGCGCATCGTTTCGATGTCTCCTGCTGCCTGACCCAGGAACAATTCCGCCGCGAAACTCGCGCCATTACCCGCGCCGGCCAGATCAAGGCAGCCGGCGAGCGGCATGAAAAGGACGACCGCCACCGCCTCGACGACCGCAGCCGTTACGTGCTCGGCTGGAGCAATACGGCCAAGATTGCGGCGCTGGAAGGACAGGCGCAGCGTCTGGAAAAGCAGATGGGCGACATCGCCGCCCTGATCAGCCAGTTGGAAAAAGACCGCCGCACACTGGCCGCTCAGCTTGATGCGCTGGCCAAGCTGGAAGTCTTCAGCGATTTTGCCGAAATTGACTGGTCGACCGTAGCCAGCGAAATTGCCCGGCTGATGGAAGAAAAACGCCAGCTTGAATCGGCCTCCGATCTACTCAAACAGTTGAGTGAGAAATTGAAAGAGGCGCAGGCGGCGTTGCTGGCTGGCGAAACCTCGATCAAGGAAAAAACCGGCGAACTGGGCGGCATCGAGGCGAAACGGGAAGCCGCGCAGGATTTGATTCGCATGGCCGATGAAATCATTGCTGCCTTGTTGCCCGAAGAACTGGCGCGCGCCATCCTGGTGCTCGAAGCGCTGCGAGCAGAGGCACTTGGCGAGCATCAATTGAGCGTTGAATCCTGCGACAACCGCGAGCAGGACATGCGCGGCTGGCTGCAAACGCGTATTGATGGCGAGGAGCGCAAGCTCAGAACGCTGGCCGAAAAAATCATCAAGGCGATGTCCTTCTTCAAGGACGAATTCAAGCTCGAAACCGCAGAAATCGACGCCAGCCTGGCTGCCGCCTTCGAGTACGAAAACCTGCTGAAGAAGCTCAACGCCGACGATTTGCCGCGTTACGAAGCGCGCTTCAAGGAATTGCTCAACGTCAATACCATCAACGAGATCGCCAATTTTCACGCCCAGCTCTCCCGCGAGCGCGAGGAAATCCGCGACCGCATCACCCTGATCAACCAGTCGCTGACGCAGATCGACTACAACCCGGGCCGCTTCATCGTTCTTGAATCACAGCCGACGCCGGATGCCGACATTCGCGATTTTCAGGGCGAATTGCGCGCCTGCACCGAAGGCGCGCTAAGCGGTTCGGAAGACGCGCAATATTCCGAAGCCAAGTTCATGCAGGTCAAGAACATCATCGACCGCTTCCGTGGCCGCGACGGGCAATCCGAACTCGACAAGCGATGGACGGCGAAGGTCACCGACGTGCGCCACTGGTTCATCTTCGGCGCCAGCGAGCGGTACCGCGAGGATGGCGTCGAGCACGAGCATTATTCCGATTCCGGCGGCAAGTCCGGCGGCCAGAAGGAAAAACTGGCCTACACCATTCTTGCCGCCAGCCTCGCCTACCAGTTCGGTCTGGAATGGGGCGCGGTGCGCTCGCGCTCATTCCGCTTTGTGGTAATTGACGAGGCCTTCGGGCGTGGCTCGGATGAATCGGCGCAATACGGCTTAAAGCTGTTCGCCCAACTTAATCTGCAATTGCTCATTGTCACGCCGCTGCAAAAAATCCACATCATCGAGCCGCATGTCGCCAGCGTTGGTTATGTCCATAACGAAAATGGTCGCGACTCAAAATTGCGCAATCTCAGCATCGAGGCTTATCGGGAGGAAAAAGCGAGGCTGGCCGGATGAAGTGGAGCACACCGCCCGAACTTCGCCAGCAGGTACAACGCTGGTGGAATAAAGGGGAAATCCTTGGCAATCCGGCTTTCCCCAAGCGCCTGACGCTGAAAACCCCGACCGCCACCGAGTTGCGCGACCACTTCGAGGCGGTGCGAATGTGGAGTCAGCAACTCCGTGACATGCCGTACATTCGGCTGGAAATACGCGATTTCCGGCATCAGGTTTTTGGTCAGAATACCCTGCCCGACGCGGCCTGGATCGATGATGTAGCGAGCGCCATCGCGCTGATCGGCAAGCAAAAGGAAGCCCGCATTTTTGGCCAAATTTTCGCGTTGACCGCAGCGCGCCAGCCCAAACTGCTCACCTGGCTGAACAAGCGACCGCTACGCACCCTTGAAATCGCCGACAGCTGGGAAAAACTGCTCGCCGTCGTCGACTGGCTGCTTGCCCATCCGCGCCCGGCAATCCATGTGCGGCAAATGGATATTTCGGGCGTTCATAGCAAATTTGTTGAAGCCAATCGCAGTGTGCTCGGCGAATTGCTCGATCTCGTCCTGCCGGCCGAAGCGATCGACAATGCCGCCACCGGCAGTAGCCAGTTCAACCGCCGCTACGGCTTTCTCGACAAACCCGAACGCATCCGCCTGCGCTGGCTCGATCCGGCTTGCGCCCCGCTAGCAGCGTTCGCCTGCAGCGACCTGACCGTAGATGCTGCCACCTTCGCCCGCCTGAGTCCTGCGGTCGACCGCATTTTTGTCACCGAAAACGAAATCAATTTTCTCGCCTTCCCGCCGCTACCCAACGCCCTGGTCATCTTCGGTGCCGGATATGGCTTTAGTGCACTGGCCAATGCCGATTGGCTGCATGACTGCAAAATCCACTACTGGGGCGATATCGACACCCACGGTTTCGCCATCCTCAACGAACTGCGCAGCCACTTCCCGCATGTGCAATCGCTGTTGATGGATCGCACCACCATGTTTTCCGGCAAAGCGCTGTGGACCGAAGAGCTGACACCAACGCAACGGGAACTCCCTCGCCTGGCCCCCGAAGAGCGCGAGCTGTACGATGATTTGCGGGACAACCGCCTCGGGAAAAACCTGCGTCTGGAGCAGGAAAAAATCCCCTTCGGCGATCTGCTGTTGGTGCTCCAGCTAATCGCAGTTGTTCGATAGACATGCTCATGGATAGCCGCTTGGCCTGAGCCGAACGACAAACATATTCGGCTCCGCATCGCCCAATATCAGGCCGTCTTCAAAGTCAGCAAAGCCACCGCCAGCCGCTGGCATTCCATTCAAGTCGGCATAAGCATACCTACCCACAAAAACGTCCAGAAAGGCTGGCGCTGCGGAAAAGACATTTCACCCTGCCTTCAGCCGCCCTTCATCGTTTCAAGCATCGCCACATCAACAATCTCCGCAATCCGGTCGCCCAAACCGGCAAGCACAGCGGCATGTACCGTCGCCGCCGGAATTGTTTTGCCATCCGGACCCGGCAGGTCACGCGTGGCGCTGGCGTCGGCCACAACACCGACCCGGTAGCCGCGATGAAACGCTTCGCGGGCGGTTGAGTCGACGCAGTTGTGGGTCATGTAGCCGGCGATCAGCAGCGTCTCAATTCCTCCCACCAGTAGCGCATCGGCCAAGCCGGTGCCGGTGAAGGCCGAGGGCAGGTATTTGTGGATGATGGTTTCGCCATTGGCTGGCGCCAGGCCTGCGATGGGTGCGACCCCGCTTGAGTCCAGGGCAAAGATGGGTGCTGTGGCCGGGGCGCGGTGCAATACGTGGATGACGGCAATGCCGGCTTGATCGGCCCAGGCGCGCAGTTGGCGGGCGGCCTTGCTGGCGCTGGGTTCGTCCGGCAATGCGAGCGGGCCGCTGCGGTATTCGTTCTGGTAGTCGATGAGGACGACGACGGTTTTGGCGGCAATCAGCGTGGTGCCGGCCTGCAGGCTGGCGGGGACACCGACGATCTGGCGCAGGGTGCGGGCGCTCATGCTGTTTCGCCAATTAGCTGCCGGGCTTTGCGCGCGGCCTGCGTTTGCCCGTCGTAACCCCAGCTATCGGCCGGCAATTCGTGCAGCGCTACGTAGAGCGGTGCGTCCGAGGGGCCAAATGTTGCGGTCAACAGCGTTTTGGCTGCAAAAATGAAGGCTGCCTTTTCAGCGGCGCTATTCGTGCCGGCGGTAATCAGCGCCTGCAGGCTGGCGCTGGTGGCAACGGCCTGCCCGTTGGCCGAGCAGGCGCCTTCAGGCAATTGCGTGACGCTGACTACAGTAAGCGCGGCTTCCTTACGCAGGATGCTGGCCATCAGCCGCGTGCTTTCCTGCTGCAACTGCTGAATGGTGGTTGGTGCGGCTTGCGGGCCGGCCAGTGTTATCTGGATCAAAGGCATGGTGGTCTCCGGTTGAGTGACGCCTGCATCATTTCATTTGATGTTTATGGATACAATCTGCCACCTAAATAACAGTTTGTTGCCCAATGGAAACAATCAACCCACTCGACCACCTGGCCGACCTCGCCGTTTTTGTCCGCGTCGTCGATACCCAGGGCTTTTCATCGGCAGCGCGAGCGATGGGACTGACCAAATCCGCCATCAGCAAGCGCATCAACCGGCTCGAAAAGCAGCTCGGGCTGCGCCTGCTGCAGCGCACGACCCGCGCCATGTCGCTGACCGAAGCCGGCCGCGTGCTTTACGAACGGGCCGCGCAGGGCGTTGCACTGCTCGACGAAACCGCCCGCCTCGCCGCCGGGCTGGTCGATGCGCCACGCGGCACCTTGCGGGTGACGGCGTCAGTCACGTTCGGCAAGCTCTGTCTGGCGCCATTGATCCCAGAGTTTCTCGCCCGCTACCCGGAGATCGAACTACAACTAACCCTGCTCGACCGCTTTGTCGATCTCGTCGACGAAGGCTACGACGTCGCTCTGCGTCTGACCCGCACGCTGCCCGAGCAGGTGGTGGCCAAGGCGTTGATGCCGGTGCGCTACCGGCTGTGTGCTGCGGTCGACTATCTAAAAGGGCAAGAAATCGAAACCCCGGCCGACCTCGCCGGCCACAACTGCCTGCATTACGGCTTGCGCGAATTCGGCAACGAATGGCGTTTCCAGCGCATCGGCGCGGAAAAAGAAGAAGCGCGGGTGCGCGTCACGAGCAATGTCGTGGTCAATAACAGCGAAGTCGTCCGCGACCTGCTGCTCGCCGGCATGGGTATCGGTTTGGTCTGGAACTATGCCGTCGACCGCGAAATCGCCGATGGCCGGCTGCTGCCGCTACTGCCCGGCTGGTCGCCGATCGGCCCCTTCGGGCAGACTGCCTATGCCCTGTGGCTGCCGCAAACCCACCTGCCGCCCAAGATCCGCGTCTTCGTCCACTTCCTCGCCGAGCGCTTGCGCGAAAGACCAGTGAGCAAGCTCAGCCAAATCATATGACCTTTGCTAACTATCTTTTGCCTCTGGCTGGAAACCTCCCCGAAATCCAAACACAGCCGTAAAATTGCGAACCCATGAATATTGAAGTCTTTCTGCCAAGCCACCAGCCATGAATCCAATTCGAAAAATCAGCATCCGCGGCTATAAGTCAATCCGCGAATTGGAAGATTTCTCGCTGACCAATCTGAACGTGCTGATCGGTGCCAACGGGGCTGGAAAAAGCAATTTCATCAGCTTTTTCCGCCTGTTAGCGCGCCTCATGGCGGGAGAACTGAATTATTCCATCGCCAAATCTGGCGGCCCCGATGCCATGCTGCACTATGGCCGCAAGCGCACACCACAGATGTCAGCCGAAATGTACTTTGGCAACAACGGCTATAAATTTGTTCTTGAACCTACGCTCGGCAATACGTTAATTTTTGCGCGTGAATCCTTCTACTGGGATTACAACGGTTACAGCTTTCCGCTTGGCGCTGGTCATGCTGAAACCCTTTCGAGCAGCGGTCAGCATGCCAGGGTTGCGAGCTACGTTGTGCCGTCAGTCAAAAGCTGGATTGTCTATCACTTTCACGACACCAGCGACACTGCTCCGATGAAGCAAGCTTGTGCACTGAACGACAATGGCTGGCTGCGCCCAGATGGAGCCAATCTTGCGGCCTATCTCTATCGTTTACGCGAGCAATTCCCGGAGCACTATCGCCGTATCGTCGACACTGTGCAGTTAATGGCGCCTTTTTTTGCCGACTTCCAGTTGCGCCCCAACCCCCTCGACCCGAATTCAATTCAGCTAGAGTGGAACGAGGTTGGCAGCGACTTTCCATTTCTCGGCCATCACCTGTCGGATGGCAGCCTGCGCTTCATCTGCCTCGCCACCGTCCTGTTACAGCCTGATGAGTTAATGCCGGCTACTATTCTTTTTGATGAGCCTGAACTAGGCCTACACCCGTACGCCATCGAACTGCTGGCCTCACTGATGCATCAGGCCGCAGTCAAGCACCAACTCATCGTTTCTACGCAATCGGTTGAACTCCTTAACCAATTCTCTCCGGAGCAGGTCATCGTTGTTGATCGAGAAAACGACCAATCAACGTTCAAGCACCTCGACCCCAAAGCACTCTCCGTATGGCTCGATGAGTATTCGCTCGGCGACATGTGGAAGCAGAACATGTTTGGTGGGAGGCCCAACTGATGGCCGGCAACCATACCCGCGTCAATATTCTCGTTGAAGGGCAGACGGAGGAGTCTTTTGTTCGCACACTGCTTGCACCGCACTTGGCCAACTTTCAAGTCTGGCTTAAGCCGCGCATCATTCAGACCAGCAAGGGCCACAAGGGTGGCGTGACCAGCTATGGCAAGCTGAAACGCCAAGTTCAACAATGGTGCCAACAAGACCCGAACGCTCGTGTAACAACGTTATTCGATGTTTATGGTTTGCCCAGCGACTTTCCTGGCGTCACTGACTGGAACGCGAACCAGCCCGCGCAAAAACAGGTTGTCGCGCTTGAAGAAAATCTGCAGACAGATATCGGCCAGGCCAATCTGATCCCTTACCTGCAACTGCATGAATACGAGGCACTATTATTTAGCGATCTGAATGCGTTTAGCTACGCCGATGTACCACAGAAGACCATCGCTAACTGGCAAGCTCAGTTAGCTCAGTTCGCTAGCCCGGAGGATGTAAACAACTCCCCGCAAACTGCGCCATCAAAGCGTTTGATCAAGCATTGGCCAAACTACGCCCATGCCAAGCCACACTACGGGGTACTCATTGCAAACAAGATTGGCTTGCCGTCAATCCGTGCTGCATGCCCTCGTTTTAACGCTTGGGTAACTGGATTAGAAAATCTCTAATGACTGACCAACTCAATCTTTTCGACCCGAATGCCTCGCAAGCCGTGAGCAGCGAAGCTACCCCGCCCATACCAGCTGAAGCAGCCGGCAAGCTGCCTGCCGACCTAATGGCATTGGCCGAAGAGCAACCACCTGATCTGCCGCCCTCGGCCACCGCCGCCGCGCCAGACATTCCGACGCCGGCCGACTACGCCGCCCGTCGCTATCTCGAATACGCGATGAGCGTCGTCACTGGCCGCGCCCTGCCCTCGGCCGCCGACGGTCAGAAACCCGTGCAGCGCCGCATTCTCTTCGCCATGTTCCGCATGGGCCTGTTCAAGAGCCCGCGCCATGTGAAGTCGGCGCGGGTGGTCGGTGATGTGATTGGCAAATACCACCCGCACGGCGACTCTTCGGTCTACGACGCAATGGTGCGCATGGCGCAAAACTGGAGCCTGCGTTACCCGATCGTCGATGGACAGGGTAATTTCGGCTCACGCGATGGCGATAACGCTGCGGCAATGCGCTACACCGAAGCCCGCCTGATGCCGATCGCCGAACTGCTGCTCGCCGAACTCGACGAAGGCACGGTCGACTGGAAGCCGAACTACGACGGCGCCAACGACGAACCCGCCCTGCTCCCGGCCCGCCTGCCTTTTTGCCTGCTCAACGGCGCTTCCGGCATCGCCGTCGGCATGGCGACTGAGATCCCGGCCCACAACCTGCGCGAAATCGCCAATGCTGCGGTCAACCTGATAAAAGACCCGAATTTCAGCGAAGAACAAGTGCTTGAATTGATCCCAGGCCCGGATTATCCCGGCGGTGCGCAGATCATTTCCTCGGCCGAAGAGATCGCCGCCATCTACCGCGGCGGCCGCGGCAGCCTGCGCGTTCGGGCGCGCTGGAAAATCGAAAATCTGGCGCGTGGCCAGTGGCGCCTGGCGATTACCGAACTGCCGCCGGGCGTTTCCACCGCCACGGTGATGTCGGAAATCGAAGCCTGCTCCAACCCGGTCGCCAAGGACAAAGCCGGCAAGAAAGTCTTCACGCCGGAACAGCTCAACCTGAAAGCCGCCTTCCTGTCGGCCATTTCGGAACGCGGCGTGCGCGACGAATCGGGCAAGGAACACGCCGTGCGTCTGGTTATCGAACCGGCCTCGTCGCGTCAGGGTCAGGACGATCTGGTTCGCCTGCTGCTCGCCCACACCAGTCTGGAAACCAACGCTTCAATCAATCTGACGGTGCTTGGCGTGAACGGCACACCGCGTCAGGCCTCGCTCTACAGCATGATCGTCGAATGGTGCCGCTTCCGCCTGGCCACCGTCACCCGGCGCACCCGCCATCGGCTGACGGTCGCGGAAAAACGCATTCACATCCTTGAAGGTCGGCTCGCCGTCCTCCTCGATATCGACAAGGTGATCAAGGTCATTCGCGAATCGGATGACCCCAAAGTCGATCTGATGGCGCACTTCAATCTGTCGGCGATTCAGGCCGAAGACATTCTTGAAATCCGCCTGCGTCAATTGGCGCGGCTGGAAGGTATCAAGATCGGCGAAGAACTGGCCAAACTGCGCGAAGAAGCCAAAGGCCTGAACCATCTACTGAGTTCCGAAGATGCGCTACGTGCCTGCGTCGCCAGTGAAATCGAAGGCGATGCGAAGAAGTTCGGCGACGACCGCCGTACCTTCATCGAAGCCTCCGAAAAAATCACCGCCTCGGACGCCAAAACAGTCTCCGTCGTCGATGAAACGACTACGCTGATCGTCTCCAGGCACGGCTGGCTGCGCTCACGCCAGGGCCACAACATCGACCCGACGCAACTCACCTTCCGTTCCGGCGACAGCCTGCTGGCTTGCCTGCCCTGCCGCACCGTCGATCACCTGATCCTGCTCGACACCCACGGCCGCGCCTACTCCATCGCCGCCGCCGAAATCCCAGGCGGCAAGGGTGATGGCATTCCCGCCACCTCGCTGGCCGACTTCCAGGATGGCGGTAAAGTTTGTCTGGCGCTGGCCGTCTCGAACGACAAGCTCTATCTGGTCGCCGCCGACGGTGGCTACGGCTTCCGCTGCAAGGGCGAGGATTTCATGTCACGCGGCAAGGCCGGCAAGGCTTTCCTGACGTTGGGCGAAAACGAATCTCCCGCCGTCTTCATGCCGGCCCCGGCCGAGGGCGAAATCGCCTGCGTCACCAAAGACGGCCGCACGCTGGTCTTCAACATCGAAGAAATCCGCCTGCTCGCCAAGGGACGCGGCCTGAAACTGATCGATGCCAGCCCGGGCAAAACGGCGCTGGAAGACATCCTGCCCATCGTCGATGGCGCAGTCGGCAAGCTCAAGGGTGAACGGCTGGAAATCTGCCGCGGCAGCCGCGGCGGCAAAGGCAAGCTGATCAAGGTCAACCGCAAGTAAGTGCGGTTTTTGTAGACGTAAAAAAGCCGGAGCAAGCTCCGGCTTTTTTGTTGCTGATCAGCTAGGTGCGATTAGGCAGCCTTGGTGACAGCCTTGATGGTTGCCTTGGTAGCGGCGGTCACGCTGGCTTCAGCAACTTCAGCCGCTTGCTTGGTAGCCTTGTTCATGCCTTCGATCGCATCGTTAGCCGACTTGATGGCGGTCTTGACCGCAGCAACAGCAACTTCGGAACCAGCCGGGGCAGAAGCCAGGGCCTTTTCAACCAGGCCGGAAACCTTGGCGTTGGTTTCAGCAACCTTGGTTTCAACTTCCTTGGCGATCTTGTCTTTGGTTTCGGCAGCGATGGCGATCACGTTACGTGAATACTCAACACCCTTCTCGATGGACGGGCTGGCCAGTTCCTTTTGCAGGCTGACGAAAGCCTGAACATCCTTGGCGCCAAGCAGAGCGCTGATGTTGGACATGGCGGTTTCAAAAACCGAGCGTGAAGCAGCCAGATTCAAAAGAGCCATGCGCTCAATGCCATCAAACGTCGTCTTGGCAAAGAACAGGGCAAAGTTGAAGCCGGACTTGGTGAAATCTTGTGATTTGGTCATCATGATAATAATCTCCGTGGGGTTAGGGTAATCTGGCTAGCTCGCAAATTGCTGCGCTGCAACATGACTCCATTCTAGTTATTATTTTCCCAACGTCAAGCATTTTTTGGTGCACCGCACCAATCCCATTCAGCAAGTCTGAAACTTGCCCGAAAATACGCCTGCCAAAACCACTCAAAGACAAGGTGGTGCAATGCTTTCCACGATTTTCGGCCCAAGCCCCAATCGCGCCAGAATCACCGACATTGCCTCCGCCGCCCCCAGTGGCAGGTAATAATCGACGATATCGCTCAACGGGGTTCTCGCCGGATTAATTTCCACAGTCGGAATGCCATTCCTCGCGGCAAACAGTACCGGCTGACTGATATACGGAAAGACGCTGGAAGTTCCAATGCTGAATATGATGTCGAAACCATCCTGCATCGCCTCAATTAAATAATCGAGTTCTTCCTCAGGCAAAGATTCACCAAAAAGCACAACTTTGGGCCGCAATACGGCGCCACATACCGGGCAAAGCGGGGGAATTTCCCGTCCGGCAAAATCCGGCGCGGCTTCTTCATGATCGCAGGAAGTGCATATCAAGGCCTGCAGGTTGCCGTGAATTTCAATGACTTCCCGGCTCCCCGCCTGTCGGTGCAAACCATCGACGTTCTGCGTGAAAACCATCACCCGATCCAGCGACTCTTCAAGGCGGGAAATCGCCCGGTGTGCGGCGTTTGGCTGTGCACCGCGACAGTTCTCTTCGATCTGGATCAGATACTTCCAGGTAATGTCGGGCCTGATCGAAAAAACCTCTCCGGAAAGCGCTTCTTCAATGGAAAGCCCTTCATCCGTCAGATCCCCCTCATATAAGCCACCGACGCCACGATAAGTCGGCAAGCCCGAGTCCGCGGAAATGCCGGCGCCAGTAATAAACAGGGCGCTGCGTGCATGCCGAAGCTCTTCGACGACAGCATCGAGTGCAGCTTCAATCGAAGGAGAATAGGTCGTCACTTTGAAACCCCGAAAAGTTATGGCTTTGTCCGGCCTGAAAATCGGGATAGGGGCGGTCAGGAAACCTGACCGGCCCCTCCCACACCACCCGGCATGCGGGTCCGCACCGGGCGGTTGAAATAGTTGAGGTCATCGGATTTGTGATTCCCCGACCCGATGCCTGAGGTTCCGTAGAGACAGTTCGGCGAATCCGGTTTCTCGCTGCCGCGGCTTGTCGGGCTTCACCCTATCTACCAGTCCGGCGAGCTTCGCTTTCGCGAACATCTGAGACATTCCATCTTCGATAACTACCGCGTTTCCTCTCCTACTCCTTCGGCCCTTCGCCCCGTGTTGGCAGCTACTATGGCCTCTGCTGACTCCTCGCTCCGGTTCAACACCGTCGCCCTTTCAGGCATGAGGCGAGGCCTCCCCGGGTAAGAACGCGATCCTTCCCCGCACAACCGCCGAATTTACGTCACCTTGCTTTGACCACAAGAGCTTCGCGGAATGTTGCCCACTCGCCCTGCTCGGCACCGCCTCATATTCGGTTCTTGTCCATCGGCTCGCGGTTTCGCTACACGCTTCCTCCCCACACTCGGTCGCCCTCATGCAGTTGCGCTTCACTTCGTTCGCTGTGGTCAGCTTACGGAAGGACTTCCACCTTCAAGATCGCGCCCATGCCGGGCGCACAACAAAAAAGCCACCTTAGTGGTGGCTTCATTGTTTGTTTTTTTGGTGCGCCCGGAGCGATTCGAACGCCCGACCCCTTGGTTCGTAGCCAAGTACTCTATCCAGCTGAGCTACGGGCGCGCCTAAAAAACTAAAACCAATCGTTAGATCGGCTGTACTACTTGGTTCTGCTGGTGCGCCCGGAGCGATTCGAACGCCCGACCCCTTGGTTCGTAGCCAAGTACTCTATCCAGCTGAGCTACGGGCGCACTGTCAGAGCGGCGCATTATACGGATGCTCGCGTAGAATGCAAGGGTCTTCTGGAAAATCTGGTCATGAGTACAATTTCAATCAGAATGCCGAAGTATCCCGAATGCTGGAAAAGCTGCGGTTCGTGCGCCAGCGGCAACGTCTTTATTCTCGAACTTCTGGTCAAACCTGGCGACCTCGTCGAACGCGACGACAATATCCTGACGCTGGAAACCGGCAAAGTAGCACTGGATATTCCCAGCCCCTACGCCGGTCAGGTTGTGGAAATTCACGTTATAGAGGGCGATACAGTTGATGAGGGAGCGCTCCTGGTAACGCTGGAAGCAGGCTGATCAGCGCCTTCCAGAATGACTTCGAAGGACCCCCTCGGCTCACTTTGGGGGCGCAAGTTCCATCTCGTTGCGAAGCTCCCTGACACCACGCACACCGCTCGCCAGATCCAGAGCGCGTCGCAGCGAATGCTCGTCTGGTACGGTACCGCCTATCGTAACGACGCCGGCCTTGCCATGAATGCGGAATTGCGAGCCAGCGAGCCCAACATCTGTGCGCAACAGTTGCTCCACTCTGTCATTAACTGCGGTATCAAGCGAATCTCCAGCCGTGGCTACGCTGAATGTTGCATCTGGATTTTCCATGGCGCAGGCGGTCAGCCCCACACCGCCCAACAAAATAGCGGCTACCAGGCCTGCTCGGGCAAGATTTCGACTGATCATGTATAGCTCCTTGTGGATTCGATATTGATCATGATTAGCGAACTTCGTGCCAGAACAAATTAATGATTAATAATCATATGGATACAAATTCCACCTAAAAATAAAGCGGCGCTTTCGTCGCCCAGAAGCGACATGCCTTGCGGTGGTTCAACGAAAAAACGGATATTGGCGAGCAATAGCCTTTCAGCGCGCCGCACCAGCATCGCTATCACTTCGGAACATGGCCGGCGTCAGGTCGTATTTCTGGATCAGCCGATAGAACTCGGTACGATTGCGATCGGCGATCCGCGCCGCATCCGCCACATTGCCATCAGTCAGCTTGAGGAGTTGGACCAGGTAACTGCGTTCGAATCGCTGCTTGGCATCGGTGTAACTCAAGGCTTCAAGCGAGGGTACGCGTAGGGCCCGCTGGACCAGCGAAAGCGGGATTAGCGGCGTTGAGGTCAGCGCACAACTTTGTTCAACCACGTTGTAAAGTTGCCGCACATTGCCGGGCCAGGCTGCCGTCGCAAGCGCTTCCAGCGCATCCGGCGAGAAACCGCTGATCGGTTTTTTATATTTGCCGGCAAGGATGGCGACGAAATGTGCCGCCAAAAGAGGAACATCCTCACGACGTTCGTCCAGGCGTGGCAGCGTCAATGAGACAACATCCAGGCGGTAATAAAGATCTTCACGAAACTGCCCTTGCGCCATCGCGGCATCAAGATCCCGATGCGTTGCCGAGATCAGGCGAACATCAACCGGCTCGGACTTGGTCGCGCCAACCGGCTGGACGACACGCTCTTGCAGCACACGCAGCAACTTGACCTGGAGCGCGGGCGGCATATCGCCGATTTCATCAAGAAAAAGCGTGCCCCCATGCGCCGCCTGAACCAGCCCGACACGGCTGCTGGCAGCGCCAGTAAAGGCACCCTTGGTGTGGCCGAACAACTCGGATTCCAGCAAGGGCTCGGGAATCGCACCACAGTTGATGGCAACAAATGGCCCCTTGGCACGAGGGCTGGCTCGGTGGATAGCGCGCGCCAAAACCTCCTTGCCTGAGCCGCTCTCGCCTCGAATCAATACGCTGGCATCTGAGGCTGCAACCATGCGGGCTTCTGCCATCAGATGGGCCATGCGGCTGCTGCGGAAAATAACGCCGGTCAGCCAGGCCTCGTTCGGACTCGCCCCGCTTCCTGACAGAGTCGGATCAGCCGGGAGACTGGGCGCCGAGAGTTGCAGCGCCTGATCAATTTTTTCGAGCAGTAGCTGACTATCGAACGGTTTGGTCAGATACCCGAAAACCCCCTTGGAAGTGGCGTCTACCGCATCCGGAATGGTTCCGTGAGCGGTCAACAGGATCACCGGCAAGCTTGGCCGCGTGCTACGCAACTCTTCGAACAATGCCAAGCCATCGCGACCGGGCAAGCGGATGTCACTCACGACAAGGCGCGGCGGATCAACCGTGATTCGCGCCAAGCCCTCTTCGGCCGAGCCCACCGCACTGACCCGAAAACCTCGTGCCCTGAGACGCATCGAGAGCAGCCGAAGAATATCGTGGTCGTCGTCAATGACAAGAATATGCGCCCCGACGCCAGTCGACAGGCCGCTCATTTGGTACCACCCGATCGCCCGGGACGCACAGCTTGCGGCCGGGCGGGCAGCGTTCGCTCGATATCGGCCAGATCATCAATTTTTTCCTGCAGCTCAGTCGCTTTGCGCTGGCTCTCCTTCAACAACAAGCCCTGCCGATCCAGATTGGCTTCCACTTTCTGACGCTCCGCATAGTTATCGGCAAGCAATCGCGCCAAAGGCTGCAATGCAATCGCGGCGGGGTCTTTCGACTTCAATACGCTATCGAGTTGAACCATCGCCCGGCCCATATCCTGCTGGGCGCGCGGATAGCCGAACAGCATGGCAAGCCGCAGCTGGGTGTTTGGCGAACGTGGCAGCGCAGCCAGCACCATGCGTTCGCGCCCAAGTTCAGCCAAGGTCATTCGGGAAAGCAGTTGGTAATAACTCAATGGGTGCATCGGCGACGGCACGGGTGAGGGCTCTGGCGCTTCAACCTCAGGCTCGATGGGTGTGGCCTCGGGAGGGGTTGAAGCACACCCCCCCGTCAAGGCAAGAGATAAGACAACGAGCAGTAAGCCAAGCGATCGTCCGGCATCACGCGATATTTTTTCAAACATACTTTTCATCAGGTATTTCCACACAAAAATGAGCGCCTTGTTCACTGGGCAAGAGCGCAACGGTGCCGCCCATCGCCCTGACCAGTTCGCGAACAATGGAAAGTCCGACGCCACTCCCCCGCCGCGGGAAAGGAGCGCGACGAGTGCCTTGATAGAAGGGATCGAAAATGCGCTGAGCCTCCTCTGGGGCCACCCCCGGGCCGTGATCCATACATTCCAGACGCAAGAGATGGTTTTCGTGCTTGGCCAAAAGCCTGATTTCGCCACCTTCGGGACTGAAATCAATCGCATTCGATAACAGGTTATCGAGCACCACCATCATTTTTTCGGGATCCAGCATGACAGCGACTTCGGGGGCATTTAAAGCAAGAGACAACTGTCTCGACTGGGCATGCAACTCATGACGCTTCACCGCGCTCTCCAGTAACTTTGGCAAACCGAGAGGCTCGGTATTCAGCCGACGCGCCTCAAAGGCTGCTGCGTTCAAGCTGAGCAGACTTTCAATCTGTTGCTGCAGGCTGGCCACATTGTGCTCAAGTATTTCCACCACCTCACGCTGATTTGTCGCCAACGGGCCGGGAACCTCATCACTGAGCAAGGCTACTCCCTCTTTCAGGGCGGTTAATGGCGTTTTAAGCTCATGCGAAACATGGCGCAAGGCACGCTCTCGATCAATTTCCAGCTCGCCCAGGCGTAGCCTGAGCCAGTCCAAACGCCTACCGAGATGACGAAGGTCAACGGGGCCACCGACCTTGACGACTTCATCAAAGCGACTCGCCCCAAGTCGAGAAATCGCCACTTCAAGCTGACGCACCGGCCGCACCAACCACCAGCCCATCGCCAGCGCAACCAACACCGCACCAATCAGCGCCAGTGCGATCTGCCCCCCCAGCCGCAGACGATTCGCCTCCAAGTCATCAAGGATTCGACGGTTTTGCCCCTCGACCCATTGCTGTCCGGACTGCTTGACCAAACCATTCAACTCAGCCAAGCGCGCCAGCAGCGCGCCGAGCTCAACCTTGCTAATACGTTGCTCCAGGCCGCTACTAACGGCTTCGGCAACCATTCGCCAACCCGCCAGCAAAGGTGTCACCGGCTCGACCGAGAGGGCCTCAAGGCGATCTATGATGCTCAAAGAATGCGCCAGATGCTCATCAAAGCGCTGACGAAACAAGGCTTCGTTAAGTACTTGATACTGCCGGGCGCTGCGCTCCATATCAATAGTGCGTTCCCCGAGCTCCTGTATCGAAGCGGTCAAGGCAATAGCCTGCTCACTTCCCTGCCGACTCTGAACCAACAGTCGCTCGACAACCAGCCAACCATTGAGCGCAGCACCACCGAGAAGTAAAACAATCACGGTAAAACCGGACAACATGCCTTGCCGAAAGGAGATTTGAATCATCAGGGTGATTTTGGTCAAAATTACAGTGTAGACCGTAGCATTCTGGAAGATCAGAAAAGTTACAGCCGCTAACAAGCTCAACAGAGCCAAAAATTACAAATATATATGTTTATAATCAAACACCTGAAAATTTGTCGCCAAATGGCGACACGCTTAATGTCGCTGGTTATCTAAATCCAGGATGAACAGATTAAATACTTGTCTCTTTTTAGCGACAAGATCAGCATTTCGATTTTGCCAAACTTTCAAATTAAATTCATAACATCATGTTTCGAATGGACTTTGCTCAACATGGAACACTTTTCGCTTTTAACGATTCGTTGTTGAGAAATTCAAATCCAAGGAGTCAAAATGTTCAGCAAAATCAGCACTGCCAATCGCAATGAACCCATCACTCGCAAGGATGTAAGAAGCGTCTTCAGCCCCGGCACAACGAGTGCGGACACCTCGATCAAAACACCTGAACCAATCAAGGACGCTGTAACGACAACGCCTGACAGCGCAGCGCCACTGGTCGAAAACACGATTGGCTCACGGCTTATTGTGGGTTCGGATGTAAAACTCAAAGGAGCTGAGATTCTCGATTGTGACACGCTCGTTGTTGAGGGACGGGTTGAGGCCACGATGGACAGCAGGGTGATCCGTATTGCTGAAAAAGGAGCCTTCGTTGGCAAGGTTAGTATCGACATTGCAGAAATTCACGGCAGCTTTGAAGGCGAACTCATTGCTCGGTCTCAACTGATCATTCACGCCACCGGACGGGTCAGTGGCAAGATCCGCTACGGCAAATTAGTGATCGACGAAGGCGGCGAGCTTTGTGGGGATATCAATTCAATATCCACCGAAAAAACACCGTCACAACCGCCACGCCTTGAAATTTCACATCCGGCAAATCCAATTGCTGATTGAAAGCGTCTCCAACCCAACATAGAATGCTCGCCATGCTCAACGCATCTACAAATTCATCCATTAATATGGCGCCAGCCCTCGAAATTTCAATGCCAGCCCCGCTTATTCGGTCATCAGGCTTGATTATTCGTCGGATAACCAAACCCCATGAGCAACTAGCCACCGACCTGTTGGTGAGGCGCATGTATGCTTGGCGCGGTTACTTGGTCAAACGCCAATTTTCTGCACTAACGGACCCGGACCATGCAACCGTAGCGGCGTGGCAAAATGGTGAGTTAGTCGCGACCTTGACCTTGGCACGCGACAATGGCAATAACCTGCTTTGCGAAACCCTTTATCCGAAAGAAATAGCCGAGCTACGCGCCAGCAACCCAAAAATTTGTGAGTATTCACGGCTCGCCACCGACCCGGAATTCAGCTCGCCAGAGATTTTGGAATGTTTTTTCCGCACTGCCTACAATTTTGCGCGCTCGCATTTCGGTGCCACGGATGCGGTCGTTGAGATCAACCCCCGACATCGTCGCTACTATGAGAAAGAGCTGGGATTCTCTCGGGTCGGTGAAAGGCGTGTTTGCCCAAGAGTTGATGCACCGGCAATTCTTCTCCATCGAGATTTGCGCCACCAGCTTCCCGGTCAGCTTTCTATAGAACAAGCCGCTTGATTTTTTAGGCAAAAATTTGGAGCAGCCTGTAGACGAAGCAGCAGAATGATGTTCCGCGTCGAGCTTCTTGGGTACACTGTCAGTCTCTTAACGTTTCCCAGACTGAGCTATGGCCCAATATGTAATGAGTATGCTGCGCGTCAGCAAGACTGTGCCGCCCAAGCGGCAAATCATCAAGGATATTTCCCTCTCCTTTTTCCCGGGCGCCAAGATCGGCCTGCTCGGCTTGAATGGTTCCGGCAAGTCGACCGTACTCAGAATCATGGCGGGCGTCGATAAAGAGTTCGACGGTGAAGTGCAGCATCTGGCAGGCGTCTCCATTGGCTATTTACCCCAGGAGCCACAGCTTGACCCAACAAAAACCGTGCGCGAAGAAGTCGAGTCTGCGCTCGGTGAAGTGATGCAGGCACAGGCCAAGCTCGACGAAGTTTACGCGGCCTACGCCGACCCGGAAGCTGACTTCGACAAGCTGGCTGAAGAACAGGCCAGACTGGAAGCGATCATTTCCACAGCGGGCTCGGACACCGAACACCAGATGGAGCTCGCCGCTGATGCGCTGCGTCTGCCCCCTTGGGAAGCGAAGATCGAGCACCTCTCTGGTGGCGAAAAGCGCCGCGTCGCTCTGTGCAAGTTGCTGCTCGCCAAGCCGGACATGTTGCTACTCGACGAACCGACCAACCACCTTGATGCGGAATCCGTCGAGTGGCTTGAACAGTTCCTCGTTCGCTTCCCGGGCACCGTGGTTGCCGTTACGCACGACCGTTACTTCCTCGATAACGCCGCCGAATGGATTCTCGAACTCGACCGCGGCCACGGCATTCCCTGGAAGGGCAACTATTCCAGCTGGCTGGAGCAGAAGGAAGCCCGCCTGGAAACCGAAAACAAGCAGGTCGATGCCCACATGAAGGCGATGAAACAGGAGCTGGAGTGGGTTCGCTCCAATCCGAAAGCACGCCAGGCCAAGAGCAAGGCACGTCTTTCGCGCTTTGAGGAACTCTCTAACCACGAATACCAGAAGCGCAACGAGACGCAGGAAATCTTCATTCCGGTCGGCGAGCGTCTGGGTGACAAGGTTATCGAATTCAATGGTGTCACCAAATGCTTTGGCGACAAGCTGCTGATGGATAACGTCTCCTTCAACATTCCGGCGGGTGCCATCGTCGGCATCATCGGTCCGAACGGTGCCGGTAAATCAACGCTGTTCAAGATGATCACCGGCCAGCAACAACCGGATTCTGGTGAAGTGGTTGTCGGCCCAACGGTCAGAATGGCTTACGTCGATCAGTCACGCGACTGTCTGGATGGCAGCAAGACCGTGTTTGAGGAATTGGCACAAGGTAGTGATATTTTGCAAATCGGCAAGTTCGAGATGCCCAGCCGCGCCTATATTGGTCGCTTCAATTTCAAGGGCGGCGATCAGGGAAAACAGGTCGGCAACCTCTCTGGCGGCGAACGCGGTCGACTGCATCTAGCGAAGACGCTAATGGCCGGCGGCAATGTGTTACTGCTTGACGAGCCCTCCAACGACCTCGACGTTGAAACACTGCGTGCGCTGGAAGATGCGTTGCTCGAATTCGCCGGCTGCGCGATGGTCATCTCGCATGATCGCTGGTTCCTCGATCGTATCTGCACGCACATTCTGGCTGCCGAGGGTGATTCGCAGTGGAACTTCTTTGCCGGCAACTATCAGGAATACGAAGAGGACAAGCGCAAACGTCTGGGTGAAGAAGGTGCCAAGCCGAAGCGGATTCGCTACAAACCAATCACACGCTAATGGCAATCCCCCAAGGGCATCAAGCAGCTTGGGGGATATATTTGAATATGATCATTGGCCTCTCTGGGCACATGCGGGGAAACGACAAATAGAGTTGGCAGTAGATTCTCTATAACGTGCGCTCTAGAGCACCAAAGAAAAAAAGCGGGTGCATTGCTGCAACCCGCCTTTAGAACAGCTGTTTGGTACTTTTAGAAATGCAGCGGACGCTTGTCGCAAGCCAGGGCCGCTTCGTGCACCGCTTCCGACAGCGTCGGGTGAGCATGGCAGATACGGGCCAGATCTTCGGAAGCACCACCAAACTCCATCGCCACCACGGCTTCGGAGATCAGTTCGGAAGCATTGGCACCGATGATATGGACGCCCAGAATACGGTCGGTCTGCGCACAGGCCAGCATCTTGACGAAGCCTGAAGGCTCTCCCATACCCAGTGCCCGGCCATTGGCCATGAACGGAATCTTGCCAACTTTGTAGGCAACGCCATCAGCTTTCAACTGCTGCTCGGTCTTGCCCACCCAGGCGATTTCCGGGGCGGTATAGATGACCCAGGGAATGGTGTCGAAATTGCAATGACCGGCCTGGCCAGCCATCAGCTCGGCAATCATGACGCCCTCTTCCATTGCCTTGTGTGCCAGCATCGGCCCACGCACAACGTCGCCCACCGCCCAAACGCCCGGCAGGTTGGTCTTGCAGTGACCGTCGACTTCGACAAAGCCACGAGCATCAAGCTTCAGGCCAACTACTTCGGCATTCAGACCATCAGTATTCGGCACGCGACCGATCGAAACGATCAGACGGTCCGCGTCCAGCTTCTGGGCCTTGCCATCCTTGTCGTCATAGGCAATCGAAACGCCCTTCTTGGTCACCTTGATATCGCCAATCTTGACGCCGGTCTGAATATTCAACCCCTGCTTGGCAAACAATTTGGCGGCTTCCTTGGCAACGTCCTGGTCAGCAACGGCGAGGAAGTCCGGCATAGCTTCGAGGATGGTGACTTCAGCACCGACGCGGCGCCAGACCGAACCCATTTCCAGACCGATAACGCCAGCGCCAATAATCGCCAGTTTCTTCGGCACGGACTCCTGATTCAGCGCACCTTCGTTATCCATGACAATTTTCTGGTCGACCGCAAGATTCGGCAAATGCCGTGCTTTGGAACCGGTCGCCACGATGACCTGCTTGGCCAGCACTTCTTCGTCACCGACCTTGACCTTCCACAGATCGCCTTCCTTGGCGACAAAGGAGCCATGACCGAGGAGCAGCGTCACCTTGTTCTTCTTGAACAGGCCCTTGATACCGGCAGTCAGCTGGGTAACGATGGTGTCCTTGCGGCCCTTCATTACTGGTACGTCAATGCTCGGCTTGCCGACTTTGATACCCTGGGCTTCAAAGCTGTGACCCGCCTCTTCAAACAGGTGCGAGGTGTGCAGCAATGCCTTGGACGGAATACAGCCGACGTTCAGGCAGGTACCACCAAGACGCGGTTCGCCCTTCGGGTCGGCATACGGATTTGATTCACAACAAGCTGCGGAAAAACCGAGCTGGGCAGCGCGAATCGCCGCCACGTAGCCGCCGGGGCCACCACCAATAACAAGTACGTCGAATTGCTTGGACATGGAAAAACCTTTCTGTTTCTAGATGTGCAAAGGCGCCAGCGCCCGAACTTCGGGAACTGGCGCCGGGGCAAGACGATTAGACGCCGAGGAGCAGACGTGAAGGATCTTCCAGCGCTTCCTTCATGGTCACCAGACCGAGGACGGCTTCGCGGCCGTCGATGATGCGGTGGTCGTAGGACATGGCCAGATAGTTGATCGGACGGACGACGACTTGACCATTTTCAACCATCGCGCGGTCCTTGGTGGCATGAATGCCGAGGATCGCGGATTGCGGCGGGTTGATGATCGGCGTCGACATCATCGAACCGAAGATGCCGCCGTTGGAGATCGAGAAGGTGCCGCCGGTCAGGTCTTCGATGGACAGCTTGCCATCCTTGGCCTTGGCGCCGAATTCGGCAATCTTCTTTTCGATTTCGGCAATGCTCATCTGGTCCGCATTGCGGATGATCGGCACAACCAGACCGCGCGGCGAACCGACAGCGATACCGATGTCGATATAGCCGTGATAGACGACGTCATTGCCATCCACCGAGGCGTTGAGGACCGGGAATTTCTGCAGGGCAGCACAAGCGGCCTTGACGAAGAAACCCATGAAGCCGAGGCGCACGCCATGGGCTTTCTCGAACTTTTCACCGTATTGTTTGCGCAAAGCCATGATCGGGCCCATGTTCACTTCGTTGAACGTGGTCAGAATGGCGTTGGTGGCTTGCGACTGGAGCAGACGCTCGGCGATGCGGGCACGCAGGCGCGACATCGGGACGCGCTGTTCGGTGCGGCTGGCGAGATCGACACCGGTAGCCGGGGTCGGCAATGCAGCCTTGGCAGCCATCGGGGCAGCAACTGGCCCAGCCGGGGCAGCAGCTTTCGCCTGGGCAGAAACAGCATCTTCCTTGGTCACACGACCACCACGGCCGGTACCGGCGACGTCAGCGGCAGCTACACCCTTCTCATCAAGGATCTTGCGGGCGGACGGGCTGGCTGTGCCGGCCGGGGCGGCCGCAGCAGCGACCGGGGCCGATGCGGCAGCCGCTTTCGGCGCTTCAACTGCAGGTGCAGTAGCACCGGCTTTGGCTTCGGTATCGATACGGGCGATCAGTTCACCGGAGACAACGGTATCACCGTCGCCTTTGATGATTTCAACCAAGACGCCCGCACCCGGCGACGGGACTTCAAGGACGACCTTGTCAGTTTCGATGTCGACCAGGATTTCGTCGCGCGCGATGCTGTCGCCAATTTTCTTTTTCCAGGTGGCCAACGTGCCTTCGGCGACGGATTCGGACAACTGGGGAACTTGAACTTCAATAATGCTCATAATGACTCCACTCTGTTGTAGTTATTAGTACTCGATCTTGCCCAGTGCGGACTCGACCAGTGCCTTTTGTTGCTCATTGTGCTTCGCGAGGTAACCAACGGCCGGCGAAGAGGAGGCCGGACGGGAAACCAGCAGCAGTTTCTGTTTGAGACCGATCTCGTTTTCCAGATGCTGACGGGAAGCGATCCAGTACCAGGCGCCCTGATTGCGTGGCTCTTCCTGACACCAGACAATTTCAGCCGCTTTCGGGTACTTGGCCAGTTCGTTGTGCAGCGACTCCTTCGGGAAGGGATAGAGCTGTTCGATACGAACGATGGCGATGTCGGTGATCTTCTTCTCGCGACGGGCGGCCAGCAGGTCGTAATAGACTTTGCCGGAACAGAGAACAACACGTTTGACCTTCTTGGCATCAAGTTCGTCGATTTCGCCGATAACACGTTTGAATTCGCCATTGGCGAGTTCTTCCATGCTGGAGGCGGCATCCTTGTGACGCAGCAAAGACTTCGGCGTCATGACGATCAACGGCTTGCGCTGCATGCGGACGCCTTGACGGCGCAGCATGTGGAAGACCTGGGCGGCGGTACTCGGTACACAAACTTCCATGTTCATCTCGGCGCAGGCTTGCATGTAGCGTTCGAGACGGGCCGAGGAGTGTTCCGGACCCTGCCCTTCGTAGCCATGCGGCAGCAACATGACGAGACCGCAGGCACGACCCCATTTGGCTTCGCCAGAGGCGATGAACTGGTCGATGACGACTTGGGCGCCGTTGGCGAAGTCGCCGAACTGGCCTTCCCAGATGACGAGTTCGTAGGGATTGGCTGTGGCGTATCCGTAGTCAAAAGCCAGAACAGCTTCTTCGGACAACACCGAGTCGTAGCACTGGAAGCCTGCCTGTTTTTCTTGCAGATTTTTCAGTGGCAGGTAGGTGCCTTCATCCCAGCTTTCACGATTTTGGTCGTGGAAGGCGGCATGACGGTGGAAGAAGGTGCCGCGGCCGACGTCTTCGCCGGAGATGCGGACGCCGTAGCCGGAGACGAGCAGCGAAGCGTAAGCGAGGTTTTCTGCCATACCCCAGTCAACCGGCAGCTTGCCTTCACCCATGGCGGCGCGATCTTCGGCGATTTTCTTGACTCGGGAGTGCAGCGTGAAGCCTTCCGGGAACGTGGTGAGACGCTGGGAAAGACGTTGCAGCTCCTTCATCGGCACCGTGGTATCGCAGGTTTCGATGTATTTTTTAGTCAGGAACGGTGTCCAGTCGATCATGTTCGGGTGCTTGTAGCCGGCCAGCACCGGGTTGTAGAGCAACTCACCCTTGTCGAGATGTTCGCGGTATTCCTGGATCATCTGGTCCGGGCCTTCGGCCGGCAGGACGCCTTCGGCAATGAGTTTGTCGCCGTAGAGCTTGCGGGTACCGGGGTGCTTGCTGATGATCTTGTACATCAGCGGCTGGGTGACCATCGGTTCATCTTGTTCGTTGTGGCCGAGTTTGCGGAAGCAGACGATGTCGACGACAACGTCCTTGGCAAATTTCTGACGGAACTCAACAGCAAGCTGGGTCACCATGGCGACAGCTTCAGCGTCGTCACCGTTGACGTGGAAGATCGGGGCATCGGCCATCTTGAAGATGTCGGTACAGTAGTGGCCGGAGCGGTAGTCGCGCGGGTCGCTGGTGGTGAAGCCGATCTGGTTGTTGACGACGATGTGCAGCGTGCCACCGGTGCCGTAGCCACGGGTCTGGGCGAAGTTGAGCATTTCCTGATTGACGCCCTGGCCAGCGACGGCAGAGTCGCCGTGGATGATGACCGGGAGGACTTTGGATTTGCTGCCTTCGCCGCGACGGACTTGGCGGGCGTAGACGGAGCCTTCGACGACCGGGTTGACGATTTCGAGGTGGGAAGGATTGAAGGCCAGGGTCAGGTGGCACGGGCCCTTCGGCGTCGAGACGTCGGAGGAGAAGCCCATGTGGTATTTGACGTCACCAGCCGATAGGTCGCTCTTTTTCTTGCCTTCGAATTCGGCAAACAACATGGACGGTGCTTTGCCCAGGGTGTTAACGAGGACGTTGAGGCGGCCACGGTGGGCCATACCGATGACGACTTCGTCAATGCCAAGCTCACCGCCAGCACGGATGGTTTCATCCATAGCCACAATCAGGGAGTCGCCGCCTTCGAGGGAGAAACGCTTCTGGCCGACGTAGCGGGTGTGCAGGTAACGCTCAAGGGTTTCTGCTGCGGTCAACCGTTCAAGAATGCGTTTTTTCTGTTCAGCGGTATAGGACGGACGCGAACGCGTACTTTCGAGGCGCTCTTGCAACCAGCGCTTTTCGTTGTAGTCGGTCATGTACATGTACTCGACACCCACGGTGCCGCAATACGTCTGCTTGAGGGTTTCGACGATATCGCCAAGCTTGGCAGTTTCGGGCAGACCTTTGAGCGAGCCGACGTTGAAGGGTTGGTTCAGGTCAGCATCGTTAAAACCGTAGAAGCCGAGTTCGAGTTCGTCGATTTTCGGCCGGGGCAGGCGCTTGAGCGGGTCGAGTTCTGCCCAGCGGGTGCCCATGGAACGATAGGCGGTGACGAGCTGGCCAACGGCGGATTGTTTCTTGATATCGCCACCGGAGACGGTCGCGGCAGGGCGGAATCCGCCGTCCTTAGCCAGTTCGGTAAAGGCGGCAATAACCGGCGCGTGGGCGACGTCGCGAGCGACAAAGCCCGGCATCTGTGCCAAGCGGTCGAAGTAGTCGCGCCATTCAGCAGGAACGGCGGTCGGATTGTCAAGATAGTTTTCGTAGAGCTCTTCTACAAACGGCGCGTTGCCGCCAAAGAACATCGTGCTATCTGATAGTTGGTTCATCGTGGTCATAGGCGTCCCCTCTAGGGTGTTGTCTTTTTTGGGTAGCTACAGTTCACGGCATCACTAAACGCCGCATGAAAAAAAGGGCGGCCGATTGGCCGCCCGATTTTTTAACTTAGCCGCGTTGGGCGAGCGGCACCACATCGCGCTTGGCAGCGCCGATGTAGAGCTGACGCGGACGGCCGATCTTGTATTCCGGATCGGTGATCATTTCTTCCCACTGCGTCATCCAGCCAACCGTACGTGCCAAGGCGAAGATACAGGTGAACATTTCGGTCGGAATGCCAATGGCCTTCTGAACGATACCCGAATAGAAGTCGACGTTCGGGTAGAGTTTCTTCTCGACGAAATACGGATCTTCCAGAGCGATTCTTTCCAGCTCCATGGCCAGCTTGAACAAGCGGTCATTTTCCAGACCAAGCTCGGTCAGCACTTCATTGCAAACTTTGCGCATCAGCATGGCGCGTGGGTCGAAGTTCTTGTAAACGCGGTGACCGAAGCCCATCAACTTGAAGGAATCGTTCTTGTCCTTGGCGCGAGCAATAAATTCGGGGACGCGCGAAACATCACCGATTTCTTCCAGCATCTGCAGACAGGCCTCGTTGGCGCCGCCGTGAGCCGGGCCCCATAAACAGGCAATACCGGCAGCGATACAGGCAAACGGATTGGCACCGGAGGAGCCAGCCAAGCGTACCGTGGAGGTCGATGCATTCTGTTCGTGATCAGCGTGCAAGGTGAAGATGGTATCAAGGGCGCGGACCAGCACCGGATTCGGGACATACTTTTCGCACGGGTTACCAAACATCATGCGCATGAAGTTGGCGGTGTAATCCAGCGAGTTGTCCGGATACATGAAAGGCGCACCGGTGTTGTACTTGTAGGCCATCGCGACAATAGTCGGCAGCTTGGCGACCAAACGATTGAAGCTGACATTGCGATGCTCGGCGTCCGAGAAATCCATGGCATCGTGGTAGAAGGCAGAAAGCGCACCGACCACACCTGTCATCACCGCCATCGGGTGAGCATCGCGACGAAAACCGGAGAAAAACTTGGAAAGCTGCTCATGCACCATCGTGTGATTCTTGATAGTGTTTTCGAAATCGATTTTCTGCTTGGCATTGGGCAACTCACCATTCTTCAGCAGATAGGTAACTTCCAGAAAATTACAGTTTTCAGCCAGTTGCTCAATCGGATATCCACGATAAAGCAATTGGCCGACATCGCCATCAATGAACGTTACTTTGGATTTGCAGCTTGCGGTGGACAGAAAGCCGGAGTCATAAGTGAACAAGCCGGTTTTGGCACCCAAGGTACGGATGTCAATACAGTCGTTGCCGTGCGTCGGGGTCATGATCTGGAAATCAACCGGAGCCTGTCCGTCGATTGTCAAAGTTGCTTTGCGTTCGGTCGTCATGGATTCTTCCCTTTACAGGTGTTGGTTGTTACTACAGTGTCAAAACAGCGATCAATTTGCCTAATTTAGAACGTAAAGCTTACTTAACTCTTACGTAGCATCGCCACAATCGAGGAAATACGGGGATCAGTACATTCTGCCTGGCCACTGATTAGATGCCAAACATCATAATCTTCCATATCAGCAAGCTCAACGAACGCAAGCTGCTCTTCGTCCGTCAGGCCTTCAAACTGTTCATCGAGAAATCGCGTCAGCGAAATATCGACTTCCAGCAAGCCCCGACGAACGCAGCGCCAGCGTAGTTTTTCAAAATCCTCGCGAAGCATTAAATCGCTCTACGAAGCATCATGTCCTTTATTTTGCCGATCGCCTTGGTCGGATTCAATCCTTTAGGGCAAACGTCAACGCAGTTCATGATGGTATGGCAACGGAAGAGTCGGTACGGATCTTCAAGATTATCCAAACGTTCGTTGGTGGCCTGGTCGCGGGTATCGGCAATAAACCGATAAGCAGCTAACAATCCCGCCGGCCCAACAAATTTATCAGGATTCCACCAGAACGACGGGCAAGCTGTCGAACAGCAGGCACACAGAATGCACTCATACAAGCCATTCAACTCTTCACGATCTTCTGGCGACTGAAGGCGCTCGCGCTCCGGTGGCGGATCATTGTTAATCAAATATGGCTTGATCGAGTGATACTGTTTGAAGAACTGGGTCATATCGACGATCACATCGCGAATCACCGGCAAACCGGGAAGCGGACGAAGCACGATGGGCTGTTTGAGCTCATCGATATCAGTCAAACAGGCCAAACCATTCTTGCCGTTGATATTCATGGCATCAGAACCACAAATACCTTCACGACAGGATCGGCGATAGGCAATAGTGTCGTCCTTTGCCTTTAGCTTAGTCAGCGCGTCCAGTAATTTGCGGTCAGTCGGTTCGAGATCGACCGAAATTTCCTGCATGTAAGGCGCATCGTCCTTGTCCGGATCGTAGCGGTAGATGCTGAATTGAACCGTGCGTTTGCTCATTCTGATCTCCAATTAGTACGAGCGCGTCTTGAGCTCGATAGCCTCGACGGTCAAGGGTTGCATATTGACCGGCTTGTACATGATCTTGTTATCCTGCGGGAAATACAGGGTGTGCTTGAGCCACTCGGCATCATTCCGACCATTCGGAAACTCGGCGGTATCCGGTGCATCATCTCGGACGTGGGCACCACGGGATTCCTTACGGGCTTCGGCAGAGATCATGGTTGCCTTGGCAACTTCAATCAGGTTCTCTGTCTCAAGGGCTTCAATACGAGCAGTATTCCAGACTTTGGATTTATCCTTGATCTCCATTTGGCGCGCAGCCTTCTCAACTTCGAGAATCTTGGTGACCCCCTGTTTGAGCATGTCACCAAAACGGAAAACCCCTGCATGATCCTGCATGGTGCGTTGCATCGCCAAACGCGTCTCGGCAACGCTGGCGCCGCCTTTGCGATTGTCGATTGCACTGATACGTTCCAGAGCCAGATCTCCTGCATCCTTCGGTAGATCACGATGAGCGCGTCCGCCTTTCAAATCCTCAACCGCGGAATCACCGGCCGATTTACCAAAAACCAGCAGGTCTAGCAGAGAATTTGTACCTAGGCGATTGGCACCATGTACCGAAGCACAGGCACACTCACCGCCGGCATAGAAGCCAGGAACAACGGCAGACATGTCACCACCTTGCGGCATCACAACACGACCCGAATAATGCGTAGGAATACCACCCATCTGGTAATGGCAGGTCGGAACCACCGGCAACGGCTCTTTAATACAATCGACACCAGCAAACTGAATACCGATTTCACGAATACCTGGCAAACGCTTCATGATCGTTGCAGGATCAAGGTGTGTTACGTCGAGTAGCACGTAATCCTTATTCACGCCACAGCCACGACCCTCCTTGATTTCAGTCGCCATGGCGCGGGAAACCACGTCACGGGAAGCCAGATCCTTGGCATTTGGTGCATAGCGCTCCATGAAGCGCTCTTTGCTGCTGTTACGCAGAATGCCACCTTCACCACGCACGCCTTCGGTAATCAGTACGCCCGCACCAGCAACACCGGTCGGGTGGAATTGCCAGAATTCCATGTCTTCGAGCGGAATACCAGCACGCGCTGCCATACCCAAACCATCGCCAGTATTGATAAAGGCATTGGTAGAAGAATAATAAATACGACCAGCGCCGCCAGTAGCAAAAATGGTGGCACGAGCGTGGAAGATCACGATCTGGCCGGTTTCCATTTCCATGGCAGTAACGCCGAGAACATGCCCTTCGCTATCGCGAATCAGGTCCAGCGCCATCCATTCAACGAAGAACTGAGTATTGGCCTTGACGTTGCGCTGATACATCGCATGCAGCATGGCGTGACCGGTACGGTCAGCCGCGGCACAGGAACGGCGCACCGGCTTTTCGCCGAAATTGGACATATGACCACCGAACGGGCGCTGATAGATCTTGCCGTTATCGGTGCGATCAAAAGGCATTCCGTAGTGTTCGAGCTCAACGACCACTTCGTTGGCTTTTTTGCACATGAACTCAATCGCGTCCTGATCGCCGAGCCAGTCGGAGCCTTTGACGGTATCGTACATGTGCCAATGCCAATGATCCTCCTCCGAATTACCCAGCGAAGCAGCCACGCCACCTTGCGCCGCAACGGTGTGCGAACGTGTAGGGAAAACCTTTGAAAGCACAGCCGTTTTAAGACCGGCTTCAGACAATTGAATTGCAGAACGCAGACCAGCACCACCGGCACCAACGATCACTGCGTCAAACTTCAGAATAGGAATACTCACGCTTACAGCCTCCAGAGAATCGCAGCAGCCCACGCGGTGTAGCCCACCAGCAAGGTAACAGTCAGCACATGCAAGCCCAAGCGAAGGCCAGTCGGCTTGACGTAGTCCATCCAAATATCACGGATGCCAATCCATGCGTGATAGAAAAGACTAACGAAGAACAGGAAGGTCAGGAACTTGATGACGCCATTGGCAAACAATCCTTGCCAAGCCTCAAAAGTACCCGGACGGACAATCAACAGCACGGCAAGCATCAGCGTGGAGTAGACCGCCATAATGACCGCTGTAGCACGCTGGATGATCCAGTCCTTGAGTCCGTAATGGGCACCAACAACAGTACGGTTGATCACAGCAAAATCCCCCAGAAAATCAGGGTCAGTGGAATACTGACCGCCAGCACAACGGCTGCAGACTTGCGAGAGGCTTCTTTTTCAATACCAATGTGCATATCGAGCAACAGAAAACGAATGCCCGCACAGAAGTGATGAATGAATGCCCAGAGCAACCCGGCCATGACGACTTTTGCCGGCAAACTCGCAAAAACTGATTTGAAGGTGGCGAAACTTTCCACCGAAGTCACACTGGCCGAAAAAAGCCAGAGCATCAGTGGAAAACAGAGAAACATACCTGCACCACTGACGCGGTGAAGAATGGAAACCTTGCCCGCCAAAGGCAACCTTATTGAAGCCAAGTCCAAGTTTTTTGGACGTTTCTTGATGGTCGATTCTGCCATGAACGTCATCCTCGCGTAATGGTGCGGCTAACCGCTTGTACGTCGTTTGAAAAGAGCCATAATTATACATTCAAAATTTACCTAAAGTCGCCTAGGTGGGCGTTTTCAAGCCTACTCCAAAGGGACTAGCCCTCTCATCCAAGGTCATTCCGATAGTAGTGATGACGCGTGCAGTACAAGCCACGCCGCCACTCAACCGGTTTGTTGCCATAGCTATAGGCGGTGCGCTCCACAAGCAACAAAGGATCCCCCTCGTTAACACCAAGCAGACTTGCACTACGCGCATCTGCAGCAACCGCACGCAAATGTTCTTCCGCATTGATCATGCGCACTCCGTAGTCATTTTCAAACTGACTATACAAAGAGCGATCTCCGCCGAGCAGTTTTTCCAATTCCAGACCAGGGAACAAATCAGCCACCAGGTAAATCTGGTCAAAAACAACCGGATTACCACTGAAGCGCAAAAGACGCTCTACACAAACAACCTTTGCACCTACCGCCAGACCCAAGGCAGCCGAAACCTCTGGCGTAGCCTCCTGAACCTTGCAGGAAAACGGATCACTGACGGCGTGGGTAGCAGCACCGTCATCAGGCACCAAACGCAAAAAACGATAAAAGGAACGCGGATCATCATGTGTTGCGACAAAGGTCCCTTTGCCCTGCCGACGAACTAGAAGATTGTCGGCAGCCATCTCATCAACCGCCTTGCGCACCGTTCCCTGACTCACATTGAAACGTGCAGCCAACTCCCCCTCACTGGGAATGGCCTCGCCCGGCCCCCATTCACCCTCCTCCAGACTTCGGATCAAGAATTCCTTGATCTGGCGATAAAGCGGACTAAAGGTCGGCGATGCGACGCGAAAGGAGGGGCGGGATGCGTCACGAGTCATGGATTGAAATTTCAGCACAATTTTAATCAAGCGTCCATGAAAAGTTATCTTATATAAGACACATGATGAATTGACAGTAGGACGCTGAACTTCTAACATAATTCCCTTGTCGTGCCGGCCGCGAAAAGTTCCAAAAAGGAACGGCACTCGAGCAGATTCGAATAATTTTAACCACGCTGTTTCATACAGGAGCGATACATGTCCAAAGCACCCATGCGCGTTGCCATTACCGGCGCAGCCGGCCAAATCGGTTATAGCCTGCTGTTCCGCATTGCCTCCGGCGAAATGCTCGGCAAAGACCAGCCGGTCATTCTTCAGCTACTCGACCTGCCGCAGGCTCAGCAAGCCGTCAAGGGCGTCATGATGGAACTTGACGACTGCGCCTTCCCGCTGCTCGCCGGCATGGTCGCCACCGATGACCCGAACGTTGCTTTCAAGGATGCTGACGTCTGCTTGCTGGTTGGCGCCCGTCCGCGCACCAAGGGCATGGAACGTGCCGACCTGCTGACCGCCAATGGCGCCATCTTTACCGTCCAGGGCAAGGCCATTGCCGAGAACGCTAACGAAAACGTCAAGGTTCTGGTCGTTGGCAACCCGTGCAACACCAATGCCTACATCGCCGCCGCTGCCGCCAAAAAAGTTGGCCGTACCAACCCGAACAACTACCACGGCATGCTGCGTCTGGATCACAACCGTGCGCTGTCGCAACTGGCAGAAAAAGCCGGTCGCCCGGTTTCTTCTTTCAAGAAGCTGGTCGTTTGGGGCAACCATTCCCCGACGATGTACGCCGACTATCGCAACTGTGAATCCAACGGCGACAACGTCAAGGCCCTGATCAACGATCACGCCTGGAACAACGACGTCTTCCTGCCGACCGTCGGCAAGCGCGGCGCTGCGATCATCGAAGCCCGCGGCCTGTCTTCGGCAGCATCCGCTGCCAATGCTGCCATCGACCACGTTCATGACTGGGTCCTCGGCTCCAGCGACTGGGTCACGATGGGCGTACCTTCCGATGGCTCCTATGACATTCCGGCTGGCATCGTTTATGGCTTCCCATGCGAGTGCAAGGGTGGCTCATTCAAGATTATTCAGGGCCTGGAAATCGACGAGTACAGCCGTGAAAAGATGAACTTCACGCTCAAGGAACTGACCGACGAAGCTGAAGCCGTCAAGAGCATGCTCTGATAGGGCTTAGCTGTTAGCTACTAGCAGCGAGCAAAAGCAAGGGCCGCGGTAAAATACCGCGGCCCTTTTTGTTTTTACCTCTCGATCCTGACAACTTCCTGCTAACGACTAATATGCGCCATCCCCAGACCATTCTATTTGCTGGCGAAAAGCCTTTTCCCGTTCTTCCTGCGGTCGACCATTACGCCGGCTCGGAAAAGTTGATGCGAAAAGCCCTGCTCTTGCAAAAAGAGCTTGGGCCAATTTTCGATATCACTTGCGACTGTGAAGATGGCGCCCATGCCGGGGCAGAACGTGAACACGCTGAAATGGCCGCCAACCTCATCATGTCGGCAGATAACCTGTTCAATCGCGTTGGCGCCCGCATCCACGACGTAACGCATCCACACTGGCGGCAGGACATGGAGATCCTTGTCCGCATTGCCGGTAACCGCCTACCCTTCATCACGCTCCCCAAGCCCTGCAGCGTCGGTGATGTTCAAGTCCAGATTGAAGCTTTGCGTGAAATTGAGCTTAATTTCGGGGTTGACCGCAGGATTCCGGTACACGTGCTGATTGAAACCCACGGTGCACTCCGTGAAGTGTGGGAAATCGCTGCCCTCCCCGGTGTCGAGAGCCTGGACTTTGGCCTGATGGATTTTGTCTCCGGCCACCACGGCGCCATTCCGGGCAGCGCAATGAAGAGTCCCGGGCAGTTTGATCACCCGCTGATCGCCCGTGCCAAATGCGAAATCAGTGCTGCAGCAATCGCTTGCGGTGTCGTACCTTCACATAACGTCACCACTGAATTGAAAGATATCGAATATATCGGCAACGACGCGCGTCGTGCCCGAACTGAATTTGGCTATCTGCGCATGTGGAGCATTCACCCCAACCAGATCATCCCGATCGTTGAGGCAATGCGCCCGGACTTTTCGGAGGTACAGTCCGCCGCTGAAATCCTCATTGCCGCCCAAGATAAAGACTGGGGACCGATACAACACGCTGGCAAACTGCACGACCGCGCCTCCTACCGCTATTACTGGGCATTACTGGAACGCGCTCACGTCACCGGTATGCAGATTCCAACCGAGGCCAAGAGTCGCTTCTTTGCCTGAATTGCTGCCCGACCCCCTGCCCATTCTTTACCGGGATGAGCACCTGATCGTCATTGACAAGCCGCCAGGTCTTCTTGTTCATCGCTCCGAAATCGATCGCCACGAAACGCGCTTTGCCATTCAGATGTTACGCGACCAGATTGGTCAGCGGGTTTGGGCGGCACACCGCTTGGATCGCGGCACATCCGGCATCCTGTTGTTCGGCCTGAACGCCGAAAATGCCAGCGCGCTGGGCAAGCAATTCGAGGCAGGCACAGTTAAAAAACGTTATCTCGCCGTGGTTCGCGGCTATCCGCCCTCAGAGGGAATCATTGATCATCCACTGACCCGCCAGCGCGACCCTTATGAGTTCCGAGGCGCGCAAAGCAGCATGGAACCGCAGGATGCCTTGACTCACTTCCGAAAATTGGCGGAAATAGAGCTACCCGTCGCGGTAGACCGTTATCCGAGCAGCCGTTACGCACTCGTTGAACTGGAGCCGATTACGGGCCGTCGCCATCAACTTCGCCGCCATATGAAACATATCGCCCACCCGATCATTGGCGATGCGACCCACGGCAAGGGGAAACATAATCGCTATTTTGCCGAAAATCTTGACTGCAACCGCCTATTACTCGCCTGCGTAGAGCTGGCTTTCGAGCACCCAGTCAGCGGTCAACGCCTGGAAATAAAAAGGCCAGTATCCGGCGAGTTTGCCGCGATACTGGCCCGCTTCGGCTGGGCTGCGACTCAATAGCCGATTGAACCTTCGAGCGCTTCCAGACGCTTCATATCACGCTCGAGTTCGATAATATCCTGCCCAAGCGCATCTCTGGCTGAGACCATTCCTACAGGACAACCGTTGCCATCAACCACGGGAACATGGCGAAACCCCCCTTCAGCCATCATGTGCAAAGCATAAGCCAAGGGTTTGTCTGCACGAATGGTTTGCGGCTCGCCGACCATCACTTGAGAAAGTACTGTCGTATCAGGATCAAGACTGGCCGCCAGAATCTTGTTGAGTGCGTCGCGTTCGGTAAAAATCCCGACGATCTGCTTGCCTTCAAGAACGAGCAGCGCGCCGATTTTATTTTCGGCCATCAGTTGGCAGGCCGTGCGAACGGTCATCGCCTTGTCAGCAGAAATCAAATTGCGCTGGGCAAGAATATCCTGAATAAGCCGATTGGGCATGATTGTCTCCTTTATTGTTTATGGGTAAAAACTCAATTCAAGTTTGGCACAAAAATGCAGTTTGCTGGCAACCTATTGCGACTTGATGACAATTACCGCAATGACCACAAAGATGATCACCATCCCAATCAATTCAATGTTCACCGCGTCACTCCAAGGCGAAAAATTCAGGGTTTGAATTCGTAAACGACACGAACCCGAGCGTCCGCTTTGGCTAGCTCAACGAAGCCAATACCGCCAGGTTGCGAGACGATCCATTTCATAACATCCTCTGATGTTTGCATTTTTGGTGGCAATTGCTGGCGCCCGGAAAAGACCTGGCGTGACCAATACGCATTTATATCGGCCAAATCCTTACCGACCAGCGCGTGGTAAAAGCGCGCACGATCCGGGTGAGCATCCACCATATCGACCGGCTGGGCCTGAACGCCGTTAAAAAATTGACGATTCCGGCCAAAGAAAATATTGATTACTTCATTGCGCGACATCGCAGCCACCCCGCAACGAGCATTGACGACAACGACCAGCTCAGCCTGGACCGGTGCCGCTGCCAAAAGGAGCAGCAAGCAAGAGATCAACAGGGAGCGGATCTGGTTCAGCTTCATGGTTTAAAACACGAAATCCATAGTCAGTGAAAAAACATCCATCTTTCCTGACCATCCGGCACTTTCCTGGCGATAGGGAAAAATTGATGTCGGCTCGCCGCGAATGGCATCCCATTGCGCCTTCAGCGCGATGTTGTGAACCAGATCCCAGCGGGCGCCAATCATGGTGGTTTTCTGGTCGACATGAGCATCGGCCATAATCGCAGCGACCACTGGGTTCAAGGCATTTCCACGCGTTTCTGAGGAAGCCCAGGAATAGCCAACAAACGGTGTCACTGAAGCAATACGATAGCCCGCGAGCACATAGCCGGCATCCGACGATTCAAAAGCATTGCTACCTTGATCGCAATGATTGAGCATCAGTTGCAGTTGCCAGGGGCCGCTATCGTAGATCGCACCGAGCGAGTAATAATGGCTACGAGTATTCCCCGTAGCAAGATAAGCCGCAGCCTGCGTCACTAGCGGCTCGGACATATAGTTCTGCAGAACATCGTGAACAGGGAGATCGTGTTCGAAACGAAGATTGGCGTAACTAGCGCGCAAAAGCCAAGCGCCAGCGTGATATTCGAGGTAGCCGCCAGCCATTACCGAGCCGTCAATATTCCACTGTTTTTTAGCCAACGGAATTTGGCCATTTGAAATACCGTAGAACAGGTTGCCACGTAACAGGTGATCGCCCAGCGGCACAGTAAGCGCCGCATCGGCACCATCAATATTGTAAAAAGGAAGCGACCAGAAGAAATCGCCGGGCGGGCGCACGGTCAGGAAGGAATAGCCGACCAGGCGCGAGTCGGACATCATGAAAAACTCTGTCCCCAGACGCCCGGCACGCAAACTCAAATTCGGGCTGGGTTCGTATTTAAGATAGGCCCAGGAAAACTCGGGTGTGAATGTTCTGTCGTAGCGGTAGCGACTGACCAGCTGCGCAACGGCTTCCAGTTGAGGGTTGATTTGCCAGTTGGCTTGCAGACCGAGCACGCTATCGACACGGGCATCCCAAGTCTGGCTAGCACCACGTGGTTGTGAGAGATCACGAACAAACTCAACCTCGTTACTGGTTGTACGCGCAGCACCCAAGGTGCCGAAGCCCTGAAGCGTAAAAGCCGGTTGCTCATCTGCCAGAGAATACTGGCCAAAACAGATCAGCAAAGCCCCTGCCAGACAAGAAAAAACCCGGTTGGTTAGACCGGGTTTGGATGTATTGCCGCAACCCATCGTCAGGCTACGGCAGGCTCTGGTAGAGCAACCTTGTTATCAACACTGAACTGATAATCCTTGAAAATATGCTCGGCGGTCAGGAGTTGATATTGGCCGGAAGCATCAAGCGTCGACGTATCTTTGAGGCGATAGGTCAGTTGCCCGCAGGTCCATAAATCAAAGTTGCGCATTTGCGTACAAAGACAGGTTTTGTCCATCACCGACACTTTGCGCGCCCCCGGGTGTGCCGCAACTTCACGATTATAGGAAGTCACATATGCACATTTTCCGTTGGCATCAAGCAGGTAGCCGTAAGCCTCACAATTCGGGCGAATGCCATCTCCGATGGCCGGGCTGCTCTTGATCATCCGCATCGGATAACCGGTCGGGGAAATCTGATTGACTTCGATATCGTCTTCAGTGGCCTTGAAGTATTCCTGCTTGATCGGGTCAGGCAAGCCGCACTCTTTGGATACCGTAAAGCGGGTTGCCACCTGCACAGCAGCAGCGCCGGCTTCCAGGAAGCGGGTTGCGTCGGTGCCCGTAAAGATACCGCCAGCGGGAATCACCGGGATATCGAGATGCTCATCCTTAAGGAACTTGATGACTTCAGCAACGATGGTCGCCAGATCGTATTGCGCCCAATCCATGCCAAAACCGAGGTGACCACCGGCCAACGGCCCTTCGACAACAACGTAGTCAGGCATACGATTGGTCCGAGCGCTCTTCTTGAGGAAGAGTTGCAAAGCGCGGACGGAGGACACGATGATGCCGAGTTTGGCATCACGAAAACGTGGGTGATCTTCGAGCAGCGAGAAGGAGCCGAGGTGCAGGCCAGCCGCCAGCGTCATTCCGTCGATCCCGGCGTCAAGGGCAGCAGCCATGCGAACCTTGAGGGTCTCTCGCGGCGCGTTCATGGTCAGCTTTTCCATGCAGTTGATGAAGATCAGGCCGGAACCTGTCTTGCGCCCCATGGCGTGCTCAACGTGCAGGCGGGTTGCCTCGGCTAATTTACCCAGATCAAACTTGATGGCCGACTTGTCTTCGTTCTTGACGTTATATTTATAAAAAGCCAGTTTTTCTTTAACTTGCTTTGTATCGTAGCGGCGGTCTGCGACGGTATTGATCATCGCATCGGAAATATGGCCAACGCCGCCCAGACGGGCAGCCTCCACGGCCAGATCGGCCGTCGAAATATCAACACCCATGCCACCAATCATGATCGGCACAAGCTCGTGCTTGCCAAGCCGCAAGCGGAAATCGTCCACACGCTTCATCTTCATCCTTCAGGAAAGTAGCCGGACCCAAGTGGCTCAAACGTAGTCACGACCAAGCTTTGGATTTTACGCGATCGTCAGGGTTTTTGCTTGCCCACTCTGGCACAAATCAAGGCCAAAGCGCCATCTGCTCGCTAAACTCCATGCTCTGACAAAAAGTTGTTGTGAAAGGTTCGCCATGCAGTTTTCGACCCATCCAATCTGGCTGGTCGGCTTTCGTCCGCTGTTTTCACTAGCCTGCCTGGCAGGGGCAATTCTGCCGGTACTTTGGGCGCTTATTTTCAGCGGCTACCTGCCAGCGCCGTCGGTACGCTTTACGTCGATCCAGTGGCACGCCCATGAGATGTTTTTCGGCTTTGGCTGGGCGGTACTGGGTGGTTTTCTGCTGACCTCAACCAAGAACTGGGTCAACATTCGCGGCTATCACGGCCCGGCGCTCATGCTGCTTGCCGGCGCCTGGATTTTCGAGCGTTTTGCCATGAGTTTCGGCGGTCACTGGCCGACGCCCATTTTAGTCATCTCGTGCAACCTCTTCCTCGGTTGCATCGTCGCCATGCTGATGTGGACGCTGATTCGCCATCGTGAGCGGGACAGTTATCGTGACAACGCGCTTTTCCTGTTCATGCTGCCGGCCTTCCTGATCGCCAAATACCTGATGCTTTTTGGCGACAATTTCAGCGCTGGCTACACCATGGCGATCAGCCTCTTCCGGCTGGCTTTTCTGGTCATGCTTGAACGCACGCTGACGCAATTCATGAAAAGCATTTTCCAGGTAGCAATCCTGCGTCAGCCGAAACTGGACATGGCGATCAAACTGCTTGCCCTGTTGCTGGTCGTGGAATTTGCCCTCCCCAAGCCGTTGACCGCAGCAATTGCTTTTTTACTGGCAATTTTGCTCGGCATCCGCTTTTGCTTCTGGAAACCGCAATTGGCTTTTAAACGGATCGATCTTGGGATCATGTACGTCGGCTATCTAGCGATCGTGGGCCAGTTGCTGATCGAAGCGCTCGGTTACGTCACGCACTTCACCTGGGTCGGCTCGGTGTCTGTTCACCTCTTCACTTTTGGTGCAATGGGCGCGGTCATTCCATCGATGATCATTCGTATTTCAAAAGGACATACCGGGCGCAAAGTGGTGTTTGAGCCGATGGACAAATTAGTCCTCTACATCATGTTGTTCGCACTCTTGATGCGCCTGATCGCGCCGCAGATTTTCCCGGCCGCTTACCTGTTCTGGATCCAGCTCTCGGCGATTTGCTGGCTGGCCGGTTTCGGCATCCTCGCCTGGCGTTACATTCCCTTCCTGATGCAGCCGCGGGTCGACGGCAAGGAGCATTGATGCAGATATGGGTCGATGCCGACGCCTGTCCGGTAGTCATCAAGGAAATCATCTTTCGCGCGGCGGAACGCTTGCAGATATCGACGACGCTGGTCGCCAACCAGATGTTGCGCACGCCACCGTCGCGTTTCATTCGGGCCATTCAGGTGCCCTCGGGTTTTGATGTCGCCGACGCCCATATTGTCGAGCAACTGGCGGCCGGTGACCTGGTGATCACCGCCGACATTCCGCTCGCCTCGCTGGTGATCGAGCGCGGCGCTTATGCATTGAATCCGCGGGGTGAGCTTTACACCACAGCGAATATTCAAGAAATATTAACCATGCGCAATTTCATGGACGAACTGCGCGGCGCCGGGGTCGAAACCGGCGGCCCGGCGGCCTTTAGCCTGGCTGATCGACAATCGTTTGCCAATCAGCTAGATCGCTTTCTGGCCAAACACATGCCGGCCTGACTGCCGGCTCGTGGGATACTTGGGATATTCAAGCCATCACCCAAGAGTTTATGTCCGAGACTACAGCACCAATCCCGCAGCCCATACCGGCGCCCGTCAAAAAGAAACCCGTCTCGGCAAAGCCGGCCCAGTCCAGCATTCACCCGCGTAACAAGAACGCTGCCGGCTACGATTTCGCCGCGCTGACCGCCGTCGCCCCCGGGCTGGTCAAGTTCATCATCACCACTAGCGCGGGCACGCCGAGTATCGATTTCGCCAACCCCAGCGCCGTCAAAGCCTTCAACCGGGCATTACTGGCGCTGCATTATGGTATCCGGGGCTGGGAAATTCCTGCTGGCTACCTTTGCCCCCCCATTCCGGGCCGGGCCGACTACATTCATCAGGTCGCCGACCTGCTCGCGACCTGCAACAAGAAAGTTGTGCCGACCGGCGCAGATATCCGCATTCTCGATATCGGTGTCGGCGCTAACTGCGTTTACCCGCTGATTGGTAACGCCGAATATGGCTGGCGCTTTCTCGGTGTCGATATCGACGAAGCTGCGCTCGCCAATGCCCAGATGATTTTGAGCAAAAATCCGCAGTTGACCGCAGCCGTCGAATTACGCCATCAGCCGGTTTGGGATAACGTCTTTACCGGCTTGCTGCGCTCCGGCGAAAATTTTGATGTCAGTATTTGCAACCCGCCATTCCATAACTCGCCCGACGAGGTGATGGCCGTCAGCCAGCGCAAGTGGAATAACCTCAACAAGCCCGGCGCGAAGCGCGGCGCCGCCCAGCCCCGCCTCAACTTTGGTGGCGGTGGCACAGAGTTGTGGTGTAACGGAGGCGAACGTGCCTTCGTCAAACGCATGATTGAACAAAGCGCCGCCATACCGAAGCGCGTCATGTGGTTCACCAGCCTGGTTTCGCAAGCCGAAAATCTTGAGCATATTGAAGTCGCCCTGAAAAAAGTGCACGTCGCGGATTCCCGGATCATTGGTATGGGACAAGGGCAGAAACAAAGCCGTCTGGTTGCCTGGACCTTCACTGGCAACGGTGAGCGGGAAAAATGGCGCAAGGCACACTGGTCGATGGCGACCAGCCAACCGATCGAAAGCGTTTCAGCATTTGACGAGCCCGTATAATGCCTAGCCCCCTTTTTTACTGATTTCATCGTGTCCGACCGCCTCGCAGTTCTGCCCCAATATCTCCTGCCCAAACAGGCCCTGACCATCCTCGCCGGCAAACTGGCCAGCGCCGAGGCGGGGAGCCTGACGACCTCGGTCATCCGCTGGTTTGTCGGCCGCTACGGCGTCAATATGGACGAGGCGGCCAATCCGGATATCGCCAGCTACAAAAGCTTCAACGAATTCTTTACCCGGCCGCTGAAAGCCGGCGCCCGCCCCCAGGCCGAGGCGCATTTCCTCTGCCCGGTCGATGGCGCGATCAGCCAATTCGGCCCGATTGAGCGCGACCAGATTTTTCAGGCCAAGGGGCACAGCTACTCGACCACGGCACTGGTCGGTGGCGACCGCGAACTGGCGGCGCAATTTCAGGATGGCGCCTTTGCGACGCTTTACCTCAGCCCGCGCGATTACCACCGTATCCACATGCCGTGCGATGGCCGCCTGACCCGAATGATTTACGTGCCGGGCGAACTCTTCTCGGTCAACCCGACGACAGCCCGTGGCGTACCTGGCTTGTTTGCCCGCAACGAACGCGTCGTCTGTGTTTTTGAATCCGCGTTTGGCCCCTTTGTGCTGACGCTGGTCGGCGCAACCATCGTTGGCAGCATGGCCACCGTCTGGCATGGCTTGATCAACCCACCACGCCCCGGCGTCATCCGGGAATGGCGCTACGACACTGCCGGTGGCAATGCTGCGGTCAACCTGAAAAAAGGCCAGGAAATGGGTCGTTTCCTGCTCGGCTCAACGGTCGTCATGCTCTTCCCGAAGAACACGCTGGCCTTTAATCCCGATTGGGCCCCAGCCCGCGCCATCCGGATGGGTGAGGCAATGGGTTCTGCTACCGCCTGATTCATCTTGTGGCTCACCTTGCAGCCAGGTCAGCCAAGCCGGCGGAGCCTGGCCAGCGGCTTCCTACAGTGGCTTGGCAAAAACCTTGGCGTCGGCTACCTCGATCAAGCGCCTGAAAATATGGCTCAGGAAAACCTTACTGAAAAGCTCCGGGCGACAAGGCGCTGCTCACTCGAAGCGGACGGGTACCGACCGGATAATTGAATTGAGCATTCGGCAACAGCGCAACGTCACCCACACTACCGGGCAAACGCACGGCGCCACGCAGCACTGACAGATTGCTCAGGCGCAAGGGAAAGCCGCCATACTCAATCAACTCAGCCTTTGAAACGGAGCGATTGCCCTCAAACCGGCCTTGCGCCGGCGGGTAGAAATTGCCGTTGCCAATGGTCAAATTGTTAATTGCCCAGACTTCGGCCATCGCCGGAAACTTGTCGGCTGCAACACTGAGAAAACTCCCGGCATGGTGATCGTTGAGCAGGGTGTTATGGGAGAGATAAAGTGCGTTATCAGCCCAGCGCGGACCTTCTGCACCGTAAGAAACCATGCTCGCATTATCCGTTCCGGCACTCTGGACAATCACATTGCCGATGACAAATGCAATACCGCCGTTAGGAAATTCCAGTTCATAGGAAGCCTTGCCACCGTCCCCATCGGCCAGCATGTTGTAAAGGACATGGTTCTCGCGGGCGCGTGATTTGACCAGATGACCGAGGTAACCGTTGTAAAAATGGCTGCCGCGCAGGACGAATTTACCAATTGCGCCGACATAAAGAAGATGGTGCAAGTCACCCGCATGGCGTGGCGCGTCACCAAACTCGCTATCGATCACCTCCAGGTGCTGTTCAGCCGAATTACCAGTGAGCAGCCCCATTTCATTATCGACAAAGCGGCAGCCTTTAATCGTCAGATGGCCCTTCTCGAAACGAATGCCAGCGCCGTTGCGACTCGCCACCCGGGCACCCCGAAATTCGATATTTTCGATCCGCACATTCCCGCCCCTGACCACCCAGATCGCCTTGCCCTCGGCACTTTTGCCATCTGCCAGCATCACCGGACGCTCACCCACGCCGCGAATAATCAGGTTATTTTGGGTCCATATCGCCGGTTGACCGCGGTAATTGCCCGGCTGAATATCGATCACCTCACCATCCTTGGCCAGCCGTACGGCATCAGTCAACGTGCTGATTTTTTCACCCGTGCCAACAAGCATCGTCGCTTTCGGTGCCAGCCCATTTTTTGCCGCTAGCTCAGCCTCCGGTATTGCGACCAACTTGCCATCCGGTGTCCGGCGAATTTCCCCGAGATAGTCTTGCTGTGGCGGTAGTTTGTCGGGAATCTGGGCACTGACAAGGCCGGAGGTAGCCAGCAAAAAAAGACACAAAGTAAAACTTGGCAGTTTCCAAAGCATGGAATTTCCTTCCGCATGATGAAGCCGCTCTGCGGCAAACGCTTTCCGTCCATTCTAACGGCATTTGATGGGCGTAAAAAAGGCTATGTAATCTTTGCGTGTTGGTCTATAACAAAGCTATCTGAAGCAATCAGATAGGTGTGACGATGAAGCCTAACGATTTCCGGAAACTGTCGAGTGCGTTGAAGGAATTGACCCCGCACCAGCGGGAAACGATTAGCAAAACGGCTGATTGAAAGCGGCAATTCGAAGCTGGACTTGGTGTCGGTTAAATTTACACTTAAGGAAACACTGATTTATTCCCGGCAACCTGGCGGAAGCCAGGGGATTTGAGAAAACACGCTTAGTCAGGTCAATAAGCAGAGGCGGTAGTGCAAACGAGTTTTTCTGAACTGGAATACAGCCGGAAGAAAAAGCAGACACGACGAGATCGGTTTTTAGCCGAGATCGAAGCAGTCACGCCGTGGGCGATACTCGAGAAAACGGTACGCCCGTTTTACCCAAGCAGTGGGGGTCGTGGCCGTCAGCCGATTGGTCTGATGCGAATGCTTCGGATGTACATCGCCCAGCAATGCTTCGGTCTCTCGGACGAAGGCATCGAAGACGCCCTCTATGATAGCCAAGCCATCCGACGCTTTGTCGGGATTGATCTGGGGCGTGAGTCAGCCCCTGACGCCACCACGCTGCTTAATTTTCGGCACCTGCTCGAGCATCACCAACTCACTGAATCCATCTTCAACGCCATCAATCACCACCTGGCCGAGCAAGGCTTGTTGCTTCGTGAGGGCACCATTGTCGATGCGACCCTAATCGCCGCCCCACCATCGACCAAGAACCTGTCCGGCAAGCGCGACCCGGAAATGCACCAAAGCAAGAAAGGCAAGCAGTGGCACTTCGGCATGAAAGCGCACATTGGCGTGGATACTCACTCTGGACTGGTGCACACCGTCATCGGCACCGCAGGTAATATCAGCGATGTGACGCAGGCCCAAGCGCTACTGCACGGTGCAGAGGAAGCGGCATTTGGCGATGCCTGCTATCAAGGCATTGAAAAACGGGAAGAAAGTCAGGAGGCGACGGTGGTATGGCACGTCGCCATGAAGCCCAGCAAACGTAAACTGCTGGACGGCACCGAACTGGGCCGACTGGTCGCACAACTCGAATACGCCAAGGCCCGTATTCGAGCCAAAGTCGAACACCCTTTTCATGTCGTGAAAGACATATTCAAGTACCGCAAGACCCGTTACAAAGGCCTGGCCAAAAACACGGCTCAGCTCTTTTCGCTATTTGCCCTGAGCAATCTGGTGCTGGCCCGCCGCTTGTTATTGGGTGCTGACAGCCAAATTGCGTCTTAACAGTGAGAAATAGCCTGTAAATAGGCCAGTTTCGACCGTTTCAGATGAAAATCGACAATTTTTCGCCAAAATTTCCACCGATCAATGCTTCAGCTTGCATTGATCAGTGTTTCCTTAAGGAAACACTGATTTATTCCCGGCAACCTGACGCAAGCCCGTTCATTTGAGAAAATACGCTTAGTCAGGTCAATAAGCAGAGGCGGCAATGCAAACGAGTTTTTCTGAACTGGAATACAGCCAGAAGTAAAAGCAGACACGACGAGATCGATTTTTAGCCGAGATCGAAGCAGTCACGCCGTGGGCGATACTCGAGAAAACGGTACGCCCGTTCTACCCCAGCAGTGGTGGTCGCGGCCGTCAGCCGATCGGTCTGATGCGAATGCTTCGGATGTACATTGCCCAGCAATGCTTCGGTCTCTCGGACGAGGGCATCGAAGACGCCCTTTACGACAGCCAGACCATCCGACGCTTTGTCGGGATTGATCTGGGGCGTGAGTCAACCCCTGACGCCACTGAAGTGGCCCCCTGAGTCAAGACAGTAATACAGTCAGTTTAGCTGTACATTCGACTGCACTCGCAGCTGGACGGCGCTGCCCCGGTTTTGCTTTTGACGTTGTTGTTGCTTCTGTTCTTGCCTTTGCGGTGGGCCGTTTCGGATCACATCCACGCTGCTGCCGCTGCGCGGTGCAACGGCCCGAGGGCCACCATGAAACGCGGCATCAACCCTCTGCAAGCCATTTCTCCAACGGATGGCCAGACCATTCACGGAAGGCTTCGCCCCGCTGTTTACCGAGCCCCCCCGTTTGTTTTCGGGTCGAGTACATAAGTAGAAGTGGCCTCATGCAGTAATCCCATTGAATCAGGTGCAAAAATTGCTAGCGATGCAATTGGAGGTATTGAAGCTGGGGTGCTATACCCTGTGTAACCCCAACTTTGCAACACCACACCGTAGGCTGTGCGCTTTCTGACCGCGCTGTCACGCGATCACTTCGATTACACCGAATGGCGGCGGCATGGCCTGTTGCCGATGGATCTGACAGAGCTGGCCAACGCGGCGAATTGCTGCAGCAACAAGGTTTAATTAAGAACAGACGGTTATTATTGGCTTTTAAGGCAATTCTCGCAGAGGGCTTTTGCTCTTTGATTGTTTGTTAAACTGAAGGCTATTCCTGATTTAGCACACCCCACAGAAAACTAAATTATCGACGGCGAAGTCATTCGTGACACCGACGCGCCGCCACAGTCAGGCCGTTTGCTGCGCTGACCGGCTCGCGAGCCAGTCGCGAACCGCCGGTCCTGTGCCGAACTCCCAAGCTTTTAGCTTGCTCGGTTCAATCAGTTTGAATTCAGCCAGCTCTTCATTGAGAACGATTTGTCCGCTCGCCAGCACATGGTAAGCAATGATCAACTGGTTTTTCGGCGCAAAGTTATAGAGGCCAATCAAGCTGACTGATTGCGCCGACAAGCCAAGTTCCTCCGCGACTTCTCGTGCCACCGCTGTATCCGGCGTTTCGTCGCGCTCCAGATAACCGGTAATCAAACCAAACTGCTTTTCCGGCCAGGCCGCGTTGCGCGCCAGCACGATTTGACCTGCATATTCAACCAGTGCCGCAACGACCGGCACCGGGTTCTCCCATAATACGAAATCACAATCTGCCGCAGCGCAGGCCGGGCGCGCCAGGCCGCCTTCATCGCGCATACCAAGAGCTGACCCACATTGCGGACAGAATCGATAGTCAGCCAAGCGAGTCAGTGCATCTTGGGGTTCAGCGAACCGCGGTTGTAATCCTTGTCACCGGGCATGATGACCCGGCCAAAGTTGCCGAAAAGCCCGCCCTGGGCTTCGACCGGGCGGGTTTTGTTTTCCGGATATTCGGCAGCAAGCTGCTGCGCCGCCGCAGCCTTGGCGCTATCAGTAAACGCCCAGCGACCATTCGGGAAAAGATGCACTTTTTCCCCGTTGACCGTCACCGCCTCAAGTGGTGTGCGATCCAGCGCCAGCGGCACCGGATCGGCGAGTGCTGCGGTCGACGCCAAAAAAAGCAGGAAAACGAGGCGACGAATCAAAGCTTGCTATCGACCCAGGCCGTTACCGAAGCCAGCGCCGCGGCCAGATTTTCCGGCTGAGTTCCGCCCGCCTGCGCCATATCCGGGCGGCCGCCGCCTTTACCGCCGACCTGCTGAGCCACCATGTTGACCAGATCGCCGGCTTTGACTTTACCGGTCAGGTCAGCCGTCACCCCGGCAATCAGGGTCACTTTGCCATCAACTACCGAAGCCAGCACGATTGCCGCCGATTTCAGCTTGTCCTTGAGCTTGTCCATGGTTTCGCGCAAGGCCGTCGAATCAGCACCTTGCAGATTTGCCGCCAACACCTTGGCACCCTTGACGTCGACAGCCTGACTGAGCATGTCGTCACCCTGCGCCGAGGCCAGCTTGCCTTTGAGTACCGCCAGTTCACGCTCCAGTTTACGCACTTGATCGAGGACCGCAGCCACACGGGCCGGCACGTCTTTCGGCAAGACTTTCAAGGTGCCGGCCACGCCGCCAAGCGCCATTTCCATACCCTGCATGTAAGCCAGTGCGTTGTCGCCGGTGACTGCTTCAACACGACGCACGCCGGCGGCGACGCCACCTTCGGCGGTGATGCTGAACAGGCCAATATCGCCCGTCCGGCTGACGTGCGTACCACCGCACAATTCGCGTGATGAACCGATATCAAGGACGCGCACGGTGTCGCCGTACTTTTCGCCAAACAACATCATCGCGCCCAATTTCTGGGCTTCGGCGATCGGCAGAACGCGGCACTCATTGGCCGTATTGGCGAGAATTTCGGCATTGACGATATTTTCGACCCGGCGAATTTCCGCATTGGTCATTGGCTGGTTATGCACGAAGTCAAAACGGGTCTTGTCCGGATCAACCTGCGAGCCCTTTTGCTGAACGTGGTCGCCGAGCACTTCGCGCAGCGCTTTGTGCAGCAGGTGGGTGGCCGAATGATTGCGCATGATGCGCGCCCGGGCCAACAGATCGACCTTGGCGGTAACGCCGTTGCCCACCGTAATGGCCCCGGTTTTGACCAGGCCGTGATGCCCGAAAACGGTGGCCTGGATCTTTTGCGTGTCCTCGACGGCAAAGATGCCATGCACCGATTGCAGCACGCCGGAATCGCCCACCTGACCGCCGGACTCGGCATAAAACGGCGTGTTGTCGAGCACGACGACCCCCATTTCACCCTCATTTAGCTGGTTGACCGCAGCACCGTCCTTGTAGAGCGCCAGGACGTTGCCCTTGAACTCCAGCGCGTCGTAACCGTGGAACGTGGTGGCCGGGCCGCTGTAGTCGAGGTTGGTCGCCATCTTGAATTTGCCGGCCGCACGCGCCTGCTCTTTCTGGCGGGCCATCGCGGCATCAAAGGCTGGCGCATCGACAGTGATGTCGTGCTCGCGCCCAATGTCCTGCGTCAGATCAAGCGGAAAGCCATAAGTATCGTGCAACTTGAAGGCGGTATCGCCGTTGAAGACCTTGTTGCCGGCCGCTTTTAGCGCCGCCAGCTCGGCTTCGACAATCGCCATGCCGTGTTCGATGGTTTCAAAGAAACGGTCTTCTTCCTGCTTCAAGGTCGCCATGATGCGCGTTTGGTGCTGGGCCAGTTCCGGATAAGCCATGCCCATTTCAGCGACCAGATCCGGCACCATCTTGTGGAAGAAAGCAGCGCGGGCACCGAGTTTGTAGCCGTGACGAATGGCCCGGCGAATGATCCGGCGCAGCACATAACCACGGCCTTCATTACCCGGAATGACGCCATCGGCCAGCAGGAATGAACAGGCGCGAATGTGGTCGGCCAGCACTTTCAGCGACGGCGAATCCATGTCGGCCGCGGAAGTTTCCCGCGCCGCGGCCTTCAGCAAGGCCTGGAACAGGTCGATCTCGTAATTGGCATGGACGCCCTGCAAGACGGCAGAAACCCGCTCCAGACCCATGCCGGTATCGACGCTGGGCTTCGGTAGCGGATGCATGACGCCGGCTTCGTCGCGGTTGAACTGCATGAAGACGTTGTTCCAGATTTCGATGAAACGGTCGCCATCTTCGTCCGGCGATCCCGGTGGGCCACCCCAGTGCTGTTCGCCGTGATCGTAAAAAATTTCGGTGCACGGGCCGCAAGGGCCGGTATCGCCCATCATCCAGAAATTATCAGAAGCGTAGCGGGCGCCCTTGTTGTCGCCGATGCGAATGACGCGCTCGGCCGGCACGCCGATTTCCTTGGTCCAGATGTCGTAGGCTTCATCGTCCTCGGCATAGACGGTGACGGTCAGCTTGTCCTTGGGCAGTTTGTAGACTTCGGTCAGCAGTTCCCAGGCGTACTTGATCGCGTCGCGCTTGAAATAGTCGCCAAAACTGAAATTGCCGAGCATCTCAAAGAAAGTGTGATGACGGGCGGTGTAGCCGACATTTTCGAGGTCGTTATGCTTGCCGCCGGCCCGCACGCACTTCTGCGAGGTGGTCGCACGACTGTAGGGACGCTTGTCGAAACCCAGGAAAACGTCCTTGAACTGGTTCATCCCGGCGTTGGTGAACAGCAGCGTCGGATCCTCGTGCGGCACCAGGGAAGAAGAAGCAACGATCTGATGGCCTTTGGAGGCGAAGAAGTCGAGAAACTGCTGGCGGATTTCAGAGCTTTTCATGGGCTGACGGCCTCAAAGGCGGTTAATTCGAGAGGATCAATTTTAAAAGAAAAACCCGCCGGGCGGCGGGTTCTGTCCGCATTGCAAGATGATCAGCGACGGCCGGCAAACCGGTCAACACGACCGTTATGGTTGAAATCGTGCTGGCGATCATGCTTCTGGTTATAAATATGCTGACTTTGCACCTCTTGCGCATGATGCATGCGACCTCGCTCCTGACGAGTCACCACGCCATCTGCCTTGGCACGCGTTTCAATATTTTGAACGTGCTGCTGACCATTTTCCAGGCGCGCAGTTTCCCTCTGGGTCAAACTGCCGGAACTGGCACCTTGCTGAATACGTGCCTCCTGATTCACTTCACGCTGATCGACGCGGGGCGTGTTCGTCTGAGCAAATACCGCCATCGGCAGCAGGACGCACAGGGCGACGAGGGGCTTGATGTGCTTCATGTTTTTTCTCCTAAATGCCGGGCTGATTCCCTGAACGCAATTAAAAAGTAAAACGATGCAAAGATCAGCCGCCTAAATGCAAGGGTTTGTAAGCAGTTGTTTCGGGCGCAAAAAGATCAAGGCGATCCGTAAAGAGCGCACTAACGCCCTGCGCAAATAGTGTTTTTGCACGATTTTCAGCGTTCACCGTGTAACACAGCACCGGCACAGCTTTGGCCTGCGCTTCAGCCAAAACGTCATTCGGCAACGTGTCGGCATCGCAATGCAGCGAGAAGGCTTGCAGGCGATGGATCTCGAGCAGCCAATCTGTGGGCACGGACTCGAATAAAACCCCGCGCGCGATCGCCGGGGCCATGTCACGCGCAATCTCCAGCGCCACCTTTGAAAATGAGGAAATCAGGGGCGGTACTGTCGCACCCCGCCACAACTCAACGCACAGCTTGGCAACGCACTCCGCTGTTTCAATCTCCTGCCCGCTTGAGGGCTTGATTTCGACATTGGCCAGCAAACCCAGCTCGCGGCACAAAGCAGCGGCTTCGGTAAAACGCGGGATACGTTCGCCCTGCCCGGCATCGAGCGCAAAAAGCGTGCTGTCTGGCGTGTCACAGACGCGGCCGACGCCATTGGTCGTCCGTTCCAGGGTTTCATCGTGAATCAGAACAGGGGTGCCATCACCACTAAGCATGACATCGAACTCGACCGCCTTGAACCCCAGCCGAGCCGCCAGGCGGATCCCGGCCAGGGTGTTTTCAGGGGCGAGCGAACCGCCACCGCGATGAGCAAACCAGCGCGGCAGCAGTATTTGCATCAGAAGGGTTGCGCCTTCTTGAGCAAGGGCTTGGCGCCCAGTACCGCATTGCCACGGCTCACTGACGTATCAAGCGCCGCCTTGGCCGGCTTCTTGTCCGCCCAAACCTCTTCCAGCTCTTCGCCGGTAATGATGCGCAACGGATCGATATCCGATACGTGCGGAATGACCTTGCTGCTCGACCCCTTCAGCGAATCGTAGGCGACCTGCAAGGTCTTGTCGCTATCCTGCAGGATCTTGCTGCGCGAGGCAGCACGAGCCGCCGGGGTGAGCGGCAAACCACCGTAGACCCGAACCAGTTCGATTTGCATTTCCGGCGAGAGCAGGAAGGAAACGAACTTCGCTGCCTGCTTGTACTCGGCCGGCGAACGCCCGGCACCGACCCACAATGAGGCACCGTCAGCCAGTGAAGGTTGGCGACCACCGTAGACATCGTCGTGATAAGGCAGGGGCGCGACACCCAGTTCAACACCCTTGGCATCGCGGAACTCGGCGGCCTCGCGGGAGTTGGTGGAAATCATGGCGCATTCGCCTTCGTCGAATCGGGCGCTAGCCTCGTTACCGCGGCCGAAGTGACGGAAATATCCCGCTTTGCTCCAGGTTGCCATCATCGCAATGTGCTTGACCTGCGGCAGGCCATTAAAGGTCAATCCCCCTTTTTCGGTCATCGCCGGCACGCCGGAAATAGCGCTCACGTTATCGACGTGAACCCAAACCGGCCAGGAGGAAGTGTAGGGACAGCTATAGCCGGCGTCCTGCAACTTGTCGAGCATGCCCTGCATTTCCAGCCAGGTTTTCGGCGCCTGCTCGGGATCCAGCTTGGCTTTACGGAAAGCGTTTTTGTTATAGAACAGCACGGGCGTTGAGTAGAGCACTGGCAGCGCAACCAGGCGCCCCTTGGCATCGACCACATTGGCCTTGATATCGCTGGGGAAATCGCCCGAATTCAGCGCGTGGCCAGCCTTGCTCATCATTGCATGGAGCGGAATAAAGTTTTTCTGCAGACTCAGGACGTCACTCATATCGTCGCGAAGAACCAGATTCAGGCCAGCCGGCTTGCTACCTTTTTCCAGACGAACCAGTTTCAAATTGCCGCCTGATTCCTTGTTGAAACGATCAACCACAGCGATGAGGCTTTCTTCACCCTTTGGACTCAGATTATGGGCCAACTCAAATTCGACAGCAGCGGCCGGAGCGGCTGCCGGTTTGGCTGGCTTGGCAGGCTTTGCTGCCTGAGCCGAAAAAGCGAGCGCCAGGCTGGCTACGGCCAACAAGGGGCGAAATCGATAAGACATGAGCACTCCAAAAGATCAAAAAAGTGCCAGATTATAACGCTCGGCCAGCGCGGGCCGGCGCCCCAACTTTGCCATTAATTGTGCGAAAATCACCAAATGCACACACGTTCATTCCTTATTTTCGTTGCCATGCTGGCACTCGCTGGTTGCGACCAGATCAATCAAAAACTTGGTCTGGAAGATCCCGGAAAAAAAGATGCCCGACTGGAAGCCGAAGGCAAGGCAGTCGGTAGCGCCTGCCGCCACTCCGGACGCGCTATCGAAGACTGCTACGCGATCTACACCTGGTTACCGAAAGCTGGCGTTTTCGAGGGGTGGCGCGAAATGGATTCCTATATGCGGGAAAACAAGATTGAGACGATAGTGCCGCTCTTGCCGCCGCCTGAAGCGCCGGGTGCGAAGAAAAAGAAGAAGCTGGCCAAGGAAGAAGCCAGCGCAACCGAGAGCGAAAGTGAGAGCAAAACAGCAAAGGCCGCCGAACCAGCCGAATCGGCCAAAGCCGCGACCAAGAGCGACGCAAAACACTAAGCTAATGGCGACAAGCCACTCTGGAGTGAGATGAAACTTCCCGCATTTTTTGGTGGTATCCGCGGCAAACTGATCACCATTTTTGTGCTGATCAAAGTACTGCCGCTAGTGCTGCTTGCCTGGTTTGCCTGGCACGCTACCCAGCAACTTGGCGAAGAGGTTTCGGTCAAGGCGGGCGGCATGGCGGATTCAATGCTGAGCAGCATCAAGACCGTCGGCAAGACCGTCACCGATGACTCGATCCGTGCGCTCGACCTCCGCTCACGGGAAGCCATCGAGGCACTGACCACTGACGCGGCCAAGGAAATTGCCAATTTCCTGTACGACCGCGACCGCGATATCCGCATGGCGGCAACACTCGATCCTTCAGAAGGATCATTCCAGCGCTTCCTGGCTGGCCGCAACCAAGCGCTGTACCAGCATGGCGCCTGGAAACTGGCGGAGGATGGTAAATCCTGGGTGCCGGAAAAACCCATCATCCGTGATGCCAAAGTCACCCGTCCGGTACTGCCCGACAACGCCAAGGACTTTCACGCCCGCCCACCGGAGTATCAGGGTGAAGAGGAACAGCGTCCGCTCTTTGTCGAAATGACCTACGTCGATCTCAACGGGCAAGAAAAGGTCAAAGTCACTACCGGCAACGTGACTGAAAAAAGCCTCAAAAACGTGGTTGACCGCAGCAATACCTTCGTCAAGGCAGAAACTTATTTTGCCGAGCTGAAGAAGCTCAAGGCGGGTGAAATTTACGTCTCCGATGTCATCGGCGCCTACGTTCCGACCGAGGCGATCGGCCCTTATCTGCCCGCCACGCTGGAAAAAGCCGGCAAACCGTTTAAGCCGGAAAATTCAGCCTATGCCGGCACGGAAAACCCGCTCGGCAAGCGTTTCCGCGGCATCGTTCGCTGGGCCATGCCGGTCGTCAAAAATGGGCGGATTACCGGCTACGTCACGCTGGCGCTTGATCACGATCACATCCGGCAGTTCTCCGACCGTCTGATGCCTACCGAGGAGCGTTACACGCCGATCGCGGATGCCATCAAGGGCAATTACGCCTTCCTGTGGGATTACAAGAGCCGCGCCATTTCGCATCCACGCGATTACTTCATTGTGGGTTACGACGCTCAAACCGGCCTGCCGGCCACCCCCTGGATGGATGAGGCGCTTTATAACGAATGGCAGGCCAGCGGCAAACCCTCGCACGAATTTCTGGCCGAAACGCCCGCCTTCCGCGATCAAAGCCTGAAACGCAAGCCGGCCAAGGCACTGGCCAAGGCGGGCAGCGTTGCGCTTGACTGCCGCTATCTCAACTTCTCGCCGCAATGCGACGGCTGGAATGCGCTCACCGAACACGGCGGCTCCGGCTCGTTCGTCATTTTCTTTTCCGGCCTCTGGAAGCTGACGACCGCAGCGGCAATCCCCTATTACACCGGCCAGTATGGCAAGACACCGCAGGGATTCGGCTTTGTCACCATCGGCGCCAATGTGGATGAGTTTCACAAGGCCGCAACAGAAACTGCCGTCAAGATCAATACGCTGGTCACCGAGAAAGACAGCAGTTTCAAGACCTTGCGCGATGAAATGCTCGGCAACATCGAGAAGAGTCTGACCTCGACAGCGGTTGGTCTTTGGGGCTCAACCGTGCTGATGATCGTGCTCGTCATCGGCATCGCGGTCTGGATTGCCAATCTGATGACCGGGCGCATCACCCGGATGATCGACGGCATCCACGCCTTCCAGGATGGCGATCTGACCCGTCGCCTGGAAGCCAACTCAAGCGATGAAATGGGAGAACTCGGACGCTCCTTCAACAACATGGCTGACTCGGTCGCTGAATCTTTCCAGCGACTGGAAGAAGCCAAGGCGAAAGCCGAAGAAGCCAGCCGCCTGAAAACGGCCTTCCTGGCCACCGTCTCGCACGAACTGCGAACACCGCTCAACGGCATTCTCGGTTTTGCCGAACTACTCAAATCCGAACTCACCGAACCCGAGCAGCAGGAGTACGCCGAAATCATCCACCGAAGCGGGGAACATCTGCTCAATCTGGTCACCGAGATTCTCGATTTGACCAAGATCGAGTCTGGCGAGATGACTTTCATCTGGACAGACATACCGTTAAAGCAATTCGTTGAAGAAACAGCCGCCGTCCACCGTGGTGCCAGCGAAGCAAAGGGTTTGACCTTTGAACTGGAAATTGCAGAAGACCTGCCGCCAATGATCAGAACCGACCTAACGCGTCTGCGTCAGATCCTCAACAACCTGTTGAACAATGCCACCAAATTTACCGCACAAGGCAGTGTCAGGCTGACGGTCAGCCAATCAGACAACGAAATCCAATTCGCAGTCAGTGACACCGGGCCGGGCATTGCGCCGGAATGCCGGGAAATCATTTTCGAGAAATTCAAGCAACTTGAAAACTTCCTGACCCGCGAACATGGCGGAACCGGCCTTGGTTTGGCTGTGGTCAAACAACTGACCGAACTGATGGGCGGCAGTGTCAGCCTTGAAAGCGAACTCGGGGTCGGCTCCACCTTTAGCGCTCATTTCCCGGTTGGGAGTAAACATGACTGATCGAAACGCCCTGGTCGTTGACGACCATCCGACCAATCGTCTGCTCGCCGGCGCCCTGCTCAAAAAACTCGGCTGGACAGTGCGCGAAGCAGAAAGTGGCGAAGCGGCACTCACCCTCGCCGCCCAGCATAGCTTCCGTCTGGTTTTACTCGACATCAGCATGCCCGGCCTTTCCGGTGAAGAAACCTGCGTAGCGCTGCGCCAAGGCCAGGCGGAACGCCAAATGCACATACTTGCCTATACCGCACACGCCTTCCCGGAAGATCGCCTGCGCTTTCTCGCTGTCGGCTTTGACGACATTCTGGTCAAACCCATCAACCGCCAGCGCCTGGAAGAACTGGTCGGCCATTTGGCTTAAGAGCGATTTTTCGCGAAGACACATTCAGTTACACCAAGCCCTGAAAGCGTATAATCGTTACCCATGTCTGAAATCAATACGTTAGCTAGCGACACAGCCAGCACCCCGGCGGCAGTAATTCCTGCCGATACCGCCCCCGAAATCACCTTTGCCGACCTCGGTCTAGCGCCTGAACTACTGCGCGCCGTGCTCGACGAGGGGTACACCAAACCCACGCCCATTCAAGCCCAGGCCATTCCGCTGATTATCAGCGGCAAGGACATCATGGGTGGCGCCCAGACCGGCACCGGCAAAACCGCTGCCTTCACGCTGCCCATCCTGCAACGCATTCTGCCCTTTGCCAGCAGCAGTCCGTCGCCGGCCAAGCATCCGGTGCGCGCCCTGATTCTGGCGCCGACCCGCGAACTGGCGCTGCAGGTCTTCGAGTCAGTCAAGTCCTACAGCAAGCACACCCACCTGCGCGCCATGTGCGCCTACGGTGGCGTTGATATCCGGCCGCAGATCGCCGAACTGAAAAAAGGTGTCGAAATCCTCGTCGCCACGCCGGGTCGTCTGCTTGACCACGTCGAAAACAAGAGCGTCAGCTTCGGCTCGGTTCAGGCACTGGTGCTTGACGAAGCCGACCGCATGCTCGACATGGGTTTTGTCCCGGACGTCACGCGCATTCTCAACATGCTGCCGCAACAACGCCAAAGCCTGCTTTTCTCGGCAACCTTCTCCGAAGAAATCAAGCGCCTGGCCGACAACATGCTCAAGTCGCCGGTACTGATCGAAGTTGCCCGGCGCAATCAGGTCTCTGAAAACATCACCCACCGCGTCCATCCGGTTTCCGAGTTCGGCAAACGCAACCTGCTGATCAAACTGCTGAAATCGAACGAGATCAACCAGTGCCTCGTTTTCATGCGCACCAAGCAAGGCTGTTCGCGACTGACCCGCGAATTGCAGCGAGCCGGTATCCAGGCCGATGCCATTCACGGCGACAAGAGCCAACTGGAGCGGATCAAAGCGCTCGATGACTTCAAAAATGGTACAACAATCGCCCTGATCGCCACCGACGTGGCCGCACGTGGCCTGGATATTGACGACCTGCCGCACGTAATCAACTATGAACTGCCGCATACCCCGGAAGACTATGTGCACCGGATCGGCCGGACCGGTCGAGCCGGCAAACTCGGGGTCGCCATATCGCTGGTTAGCGCCCACGAAGTCGGCTATCTGGTGGATATCGAAAAACTGATCAAGCGCCCAATTGAGCAGGTCGAAGTAGTCGGTTTCGAGCCGGAAGCGGAATATGAATACCCGCCGGGCAACAAGAAAAAACGCCCTCCTGCAGCGTCCACCGCAGCACCGTCCAAAGCACCACCGTCGAGAGCGCCAGTAGCTCAAGCGCAGCGCACACCGCGTCGCTCGAACATGGTGGCAGCCGATGGTTTCGACTTCCGCAAACCTTACGAGGAAAACCGCCCGCATGGCGAAGTGCCGACCTCACCAAAAGCCCCGGCAGTCGTTGATCCGCACAAGCCGAAACGAGTTGTTGCCGCACTGCTGGGTGGCCTTGGCCGCAAGTAAGCAGTTTTAAAGTGGCTAAAAGCAAACGGCGCCTTCAAGGCGCCGTTTTTTATTGCTGGCTACTCGCTACTAAAAACTAACGACTAACAACTAACATTCAGTTCTTGCTGCGTGGCACAAAACCGCTTGGTGGTGTCGGTTTATCTGCCAAAGCCTCAACCAACTTGATGATAGCCAGCGAAATATTGTCGCCATTGCCCTCGCCCCGCTGGCGTGCCTTGTCGATCAGGATTTCACAGGCATCGCGGGCTGAATTTTCGGCGACCAGGGTTGCCAGTTCATCATCTTGAAAATAGCCCCACAAGCCATCCGAGCAGAGCACAAAGGCATCGCCGGCCAGTAGGTCATCGGTATCGGCAAAGTCCATTTTAGGTTCGTCCTGCCCACCGAGCGACGTCAGCAGCACATTGCGATTCGGATGGGTCGTTGCCTGTTCAGCGGTAATACGACCGCTGGCAATCAGGTGTTCCACATACGAGTGATCAACTGTTCGCCCAAGCAATTCCTTGCCGCGAAAGCGATAAAGACGACTGTCGCCGCAGTGCGCCCAGGCGACTCGACCGGGCAGCAGCAGCAACATGACGGCCGTGCTGTGCGGGTCTTTTTCGTTCATGAAGCGCGACGCCTTGATCATCGTATGCGCTTCCCGCAAGCTGTTTTCGAGCAGGCACTTGGCGCTCTCATCGGCCGGGGCGAAATGATCAAGATTGTTTTTTGTCGTGTGAATAACCTGGGCTGCGGCCAGTGCGCCACCGGTGTGGCCACCCATGCCATCGGCGACGACGGCGAGCGCAACGCCTTTTCGCCGAGCATGCGGGAAAATCGCGACGCGATCCTGCTGTTCCTTGCGATCCCCCTGGTGCTGCGCCGCGCAGGCATCAACTGTTATCGGCATCCATCCCCCTTTTGAGAGGGAAAGATTATCACGAAAGAACAGCCTCGCCAGCAACACTGTGGCAAAACCCGCAGCAGCACAGGGTTTGGCTACGGCGTATCGTCATGAAAGCGTTCAAAGATAATATCGACGAACTCCGGAAAACCATCTTCGGAAAGCCCAAGTTCGGCCAGGACATCATCCTTGATCTGATCCCATTCCGGATTCGGCACACGCTGGCCGCGATAATAAATTTCAATCGCAAGCTGCAATATGGCGACCATGCTGCGCGCATCGTGGTCGCCTAGTTCGCCAATGGCGTGGTGGTAGCGAATGGCGTCACAAATATAGGCCGGCAAATGCCAGTGACGGGCAACGAGATAGCCGACGACGCAATGATCGGCATTGAATTTCCTGTCCTCTTCGAGCAGATTAATCCACTGCCCGGCAATGCCTAACTTCATTTCGGCACAGTAAGTCGGGAAACGCTGCATCAGCAGCAACACGCCGCAGTCGTGGAACATGCCGGCAAGGTAGGCCTGATCGGGGAAAAGATTGCAGACAGCGATCCGCTCATCGGCGATCAGCATGGCCAGTTGAGCGATCTCCTGCGAACGCGCCCAGAAGGTTTCATAAACCACCCGGTTTTTGTGCACATCGCCCATGCTGATCAACGAAATAGCCTGGACCAGGTTGAAGGTTTGGCGCACGCCGACCGCGTGCAGAATCTGCTCCACCGAATCAAACGGTTGGTGCTGGCGGTAAGCCCGGTTGCCGACCACCTTGAAGAGCAAGGCGGTCAGCCCGGGATCCTGATTGATCACCTTGGCCAGCGCCCGGACATCCAGTTCCTTGCGCGCCGTTAGTTTGCGCAGTTCATCCAGCACCCTGGGTTGGGCAGGAATCTTGATGCCATTTTCAAGTAGCCGCTTGATACGGCTGGCATCTTCATCGCCTAACGACTGGGTTATTTCAAAAACAGAATTACCGCTACTCATGCCAAAGCCTCGTCAATCAATTCGATCCAGTGCCTGACCGGCAACACACTGCCAGCCTGCAGATGCGTCAGGCAGCCAATATTGGCTGTCGCGATCATGCGTGGTGCGGCGGCGCTCAAGGCTGCCAGCTTGTTGTCTCGCAATCGCCCCGACAATTCGGGCTGCAAAACAGAATATGTTCCGGCGGAGCCGCAGCACAGATGGGCGTCTGCCGAAGGTGAAATTATATAACCAGCAGAACTCAAAAAATCTTCAATAATGCCACGAATTTTCAGGCCATGCTGCAACGTGCAAGGCGAGTGGAAGGCCAGTTTGCCGCGGTCAACCCGCGATTTGGCCAGCATATCCAGTATGCGCTGACGTTCGTCGGCGATGATTTCGGCAGGATCACGGCACAGATCGCTCACTTTTGCCGCTTTTTCAGCGTAGACCGCATCATCGGCCAACGCATGGCCATAATCGCGGACCTGCACGCCGCAACCGGAGGCGGTGACGACGATGGCTTCAATACCACCACCGTCAATGTGCGGCCACCAAGCGTCGATATTGCGCCGCATGTCGTCGCGGGCCGCTGACTGGTCATTCAGATGGAAGCGAACGGCACCGCAACAGCCGGCCTTGGCCTCCTCAAAAAGAGCGATACCGAGTTTGTCAAAAACACGGGCAGTAGCAGCGTTGATATTCGGGGCGAGCACCGGCTGCACGCAGCCGGCGAGTGTCAACATGCGCCGTTCATGCATGGCCTTGGCGGGCCACGGCTTGGCTTCACTTTGGCTCAGGGCCGGCAATCGGTCGGCCAGTGCCGAGGGCAGTAGAGGACGCAAAACCTGGCCCAACTTTACCGCCGGCCCGAAAATACCGGGACGCGGCAAGACCTCGCGCAGCAGCTTTCGCGTGAATGCGGCACCGGCTCGGCGCGGCAGCTTTTCCTCAACAACCTGCCGGCCAATATCCAGCAAGCGGGTGTATTTGACGCCGGAAGGACAGGTTGTTTCACAGGCGCGGCAAGTCAGGCAACGGTCGAGGTGCAGGCGGGTCTTTTCGGTCACCGGCTTGCCTTCGAGCACTTGTTTGATCAGGTAGATGCGGCCCCGCGGCCCGTCCAGTTCGTCGCCCAGCAACTGGTAAGTGGGACAGGTTGCGGTGCAAAAACCGCAGTGCACGCAGCTGCGCAGAATCTCTTCGGCTTCCTTGCCGGCGCGGGTGTCGCGGATGAAATCGGCGAGTCGGGTATCCATCAGCTGAGCTTTCTCAAAATTCCGCGTAGAGGCGACCGGGGTTGAGGATGCCTTTGGGATCAAAGGATTTCTTGAGGCGCCGATGCAGGGCAAGCAGCGCTGGCGACAAGGGAGCGAAGGCACCTTCCAGACAGCGCAGCGATTCCGGTGCCCGGTAAAGCACGGCGTGGCCACCAGCCCGGGCCGCTGCTCCACGGACAGCATCGCGAATTTCACTGGCTTCGCCGGCATACCAGCGCAGGGCGCCGCCCCACTCGATGGCGCGCAGGCCATCCAGCCCCGGCGGCTTGGCGTTGGTGGGCAAGGCGAGCCGCCAGAGAATGTCGCCGGCAAAGGCCGGGTGGGTTTGCTCACGCATTGAAATCCAGTGTTTTTGGGCGTTGACCGCAGCACCAGCCGTTGTTTCCAGCGTCATCGCTTTCCCCGCCCAGTTTGCTGCACGCCGCCGCAACGGCGGCGCGGGCACCGGCCAGGCGCAGCCAGAGCTGGCCGTCGTGCCAGAAGGACGCCGAAATCGGCAAGGGCTGGCCGCCCCATTCGTTAAGCCGGGCAATCGCTTCGACTTCGCTCATGGCAAAAACCAGCGTCTGTTCGGCCAGCGGTTTCGGCAAGACTTTCAGCGTCACCTCCGCCAGCAGGCCGAGCGTCCCGAGGCTGCCGGCGAGCAGGCGCGAGACATCGTAACCGGCGACGTTTTTCATGACCTGACCGCCAAAATCAAGCACCTGCCCCGTACCGTCGATCAGCTTTACGCCGAGGACAAAATCCCGCACCGCCCCGGCCTGTTGCCGTCGCGGCCCGGCCAGACCCGCAGCAACGCAGCCGCCGACCGTAGCGCCAGCGGAGCCAACACTAGCGCCGAAAAATTGTGGCGGCTCGAAAGCCAGCATCTGGCCTTTTTCAGCCAGCACCGCCTCCAGCTCGGCCAACGGGGTGCCGCACTTTGCCGTGACGTAGAGTTCAGTCGGCTCATAAGCAAGGATGCCGCGGTAGCCGGCGACATCAAGCACCTCGCCCGCCAGCATGCCGCCGTAGAAATCCTTGCTGCCGGCGCCGCGAATGCGCAGTTGCGTCTGGCTGGCGTGCGCCGCCTGGATGGCGCTCACGAGATCGTCGAGTCGCATCAAAAGCGCTCCAGTTCGGGAAATTTGGTGTCGCCGTGATGAACATGCATCCGGCCGTATTCAGCGCAGCGATGCAGACTGGGAACCGCCTTGCCGGGGTTGAGTAAACCTCGATCGTCGAAAGCTGCCTTGATCCGGTGAAAAGCTGCCAGTTCCGGCGTTTTGTACTGGACGCACATCTGATTGATTTTCTCGATACCGACCCCGTGCTCACCGGTAATCGAGCCGCCGAGCGCTACCGACAATTCCAGTATTTCGGCGCCAAAGGCTTCAGCCCGCGCCCATTCACCGGGCTTGCCAGTGTCGTACATGATCAGCGGATGCAGATTGCCGTCGCCGGCGTGAAAGACGTTGGCGCAGCGCAGGCTGTATTTCTTTTCCATTTCGCTGATCGCCGCCAGCATTTCGGCCAGCCTTTTGCGCGGAATCGTGCCGTCCATGCAGTAATAATCCGGCGTGATGCGGCCGACCGCCGGAAAAGCCGCCTTGCGCCCGGCCCAGAAACGCAGGCGCTCGGCCTCCGACTGCGAAACGCGCAGATCGCTCGCCCCGGCAGCGGTCAACACCTCGGTCACCCGGGCGATTTCCTCGGCCACTTCTTCCGGGGTGCCATCCGATTCGCAGAGCAGGATCGCCGCCGCGTTGAGGTCGTAACCGGCCTTGACGTAAGGCTCGACCGCCGCCGTCGCCGCCTTGTCCATCATTTCAAGCCCGGCCGGAATAATGCCGGCGGCGATGATGGCCGCCACTGCATCGCCCGCCTTGCTGACATCGGCGAACGAGGCCATGACGACTTGCGCCAACTCCGGTTTCGGGACCAGTTTTACGGTGACTTCGGTCACCACACCGAGCATGCCTTCGGAACCGATCATCAGCGCCAGCAGGTCGTATCCGGGCGCATCCGGTGCTTCCGAACCAATCTCAAAAACTTCCCCTTCGATGCTGACCACCCGTACGCGCAGCACGTTATGCACCGTCAGCCCGTATTTCAGGCAATGCACGCCACCCGAGTTTTCAGCCACATTGCCGCCCAGCGTGCAGGCAATCTGCGACGAGGGATCGGGCGCGTAATAGAGGCCGAACGGGGCGGCAGCTTCCGATACCGCCAGATTACGGACACCGGGCTGGACAACGGCGAGGCGAGCCTCACGGTCAACCCGCAAAATCTTGTTAAATCGGGCCAGCGACAAGACCACGCCCTGCGCATGCGGCATCGCGCCACCGGAAAGCCCGGTGCCGGCACCCCGCGCCACCACCGGCACGCCGAGCTGGTGACAAGCGCGCAAGATGTCGACCACCTGCCCTTCGTTTTCGGGCAGGCAAACGGCCATCGGCAGTTCCCGGTAGGCCGTCAGGCCATCGCACTCGTAGGGGCGCAAATCCTCTTCGTCGAGCAGCAGGCAGTGCGCCGGCAAAATGAGTTTCAGGCGGACAGCCAATGCATGGCGGTCGGTCTGGAAAGTGGGTTCAGTGGTCAGCATGATGGTATTCATTCTATTCCCACGAGGATGGCGCGAAAGTCATTGACGTTGGTCCGCGTCGGGCCGGTGACCAGCAAATCATCGAGTGCCGAGAAATAGCCCCAAGCGTCATTCTTGGCAAGATGGGCACGGATATCGAGACCGATTTCCCGCGCTTTTTGCAGTGTATCCGGGCCAACAAAAGCGCCGGCATTATCTTCGGAGCCATCGATGCCATCCGTATCGGCGGCCAGCGCGTGAATCCCCGTCGCACCATCAAGCGCCAACGCCAGCCCGAGCAGGAATTCAGTATTACGGCCGCCTCGGCCCTCGCCCTTCAAAGTCACTGTGGTCTCGCCGCCCGAAAGCAGGACGCAAGGCTTTTTGGCCGGAAATTCGTGTCGACCGCAGGAGAGCGCCATACCGGCCAGCGCCTTGCCGACTTCGCGTGCCTCGCCTTCGATGGCATCGCCCAGAATCAGCGGCGTGATGCCGAGTTGCCACGCTGCGTTGGCGGCGGCTTCGAGCATTTGCCGGGGACTGGCGATCAGGCGGAATTCGGTGTGCACCAGACGCGGGTCGCCCGGCTTCGGCGTCTCAAGTGCGCCGGATTCAAGGCGTGCCCGCAAGGAAAGCGGAATGGCGATGCCGTAAAAATCGAGCACTTTTAGCGCGTCGACCGCAGTCGTCGGATCAGCCACGGTCGGGCCGGAGGCGATCACCGCCGGATCGTCGCCCGGCACATCGGAAATCGCCAGCGTCAGCACTGAAGCCGGCCAGGCGGCGGCCGCCAATCGGCCGCCCTTGATGGCCGAGAGATGTTTGCGCACGCAGTTGATCTCACTGATGCTGGCCCCGGATTTGAGCAGAGCGGCGGTGATCGCACGCTTTTCCGCCAGGCTCACCCCAGCGGCCGGTGCCGCCAGCAAGGCTGAACCGCCGCCGGAAATCAGTGCCAGCACGCGGTCGTTTTCGTTCAGGTTCTGCACCTTGGCCAGCATACGCAGGGCGGCCGATTCGCCCGCCGCATCCGGCACCGGATGGGCAGCTTCGACAATTTCGATGCGTTCGCACGGCACGCCGTGGCCGTAGCGCGTCACGACCAGACCATCGAGCCGGCCGGACCATTGCTGTTCAACCGCCCGTGCCATTGCCGCCGAGGCCTTGCCGGCACCAATCACGATCAGGCGCCCACCGTCGTCTTTCGGTAAATTGGCGGGTACGCACAAGGCGGGGTCCGCTGCGGCAATCGCGGCATCGAACAGACGGCGAAGAATTTCGCGCGGCGTCATACGCCCTCCCCTTTGTGTCCCGCAGGGCGGTATCCCTTGGGGCAAGGGGCGGGCCGGGATGGAGCATCAGCACCACCGACAGCAAAACCCATCCCCTCCTGACCCCCTTGAAGGGGGAGGCAATGCGGCACCCATTACACATATCGTTGACTCGGCAACCAGCCAAGACCGGCCTCAGTCGTCGTCAGCGGCTTGTATTCGCAGCCAACCCAGCCTTCGTAACCCAGCCGGTCCAGTTGCTCAAATAAAAACGGGTAATTAATTTCACCGGTGCCCGGCTCATGCCGGCCAGGGTTGTCGGCGATCTGGATATGGCCGATCCGCTGAAGATTGGCTTCCAGCGTCCGGGCCAGATCGCCGGCCATAATCTGTGCGTGATAGATGTCGTACTGCAATTTCACATTGCTGCGGTCAACAGCCTCCAGCAGGCAAAAACCTTTATCGATGCTATCCAGCCAATAGCCTGGCATGTCGATCCGGCTATTGATCGGCTCGATCATCACGGTGGCGCCAATCGTTGCGAAACGGTCGGCGGCATAGCGCAGATTGGCGATGTAGGTCGCTTCCAGCACCGCCTCATCGACACCCGCTGGTCTCAACCCGGCCATGCAATGCAGGCGCTGGCAATCCAGCACCATCGCGTAATTCAACGCCTGCTCGACGCTCTCGGCAAACTCGCCCTGACGATGCGGCAGGCAGGCCAGACCCCGCTCGCCAGCGGCCCAGTCACCCGGCGACAGATTGAACAGCACCTGTTCCAGATCGTTGTCACGCAACCAATCAGCCACCTCATGCACCGGATAGTCGTAAGGGAAGAGGTATTCCACGCCCTTGAAACCGGCAGCGGCCGCTCGTTTGAAGCGCGCCGGAAACGGCACATCGGTGAACAAAAAACTGAGGTTGGCGGCGAACTTTGGCATGGCGACGACAGTCTGTGATGCGGGCCGGTCAGTATAATCCGGCCAATTCAAGGAGAAGCGCACCGTGAGCACAACTGATAAAGACCTCGATACCGAACGCAAGGGCAACCGCCTGTCCAAAATCATCACCCGCACCGGTGACGCCGGCACCACCGGCCTCGGCGACGGCAGCCGCACGACCAAGGGCAGCTTGCGCATCGACAGCATCGGCGAAGTCGATGAACTGAATTCCAGCCTCGGCCTGCTGCTCTGCGAAGAAATACCCGACCAAGTTCGCGCCGCACTGCTCGACATTCAGCACGATCTTTTCGACCTCGGCGGCGAACTCTGCATGCCCGGCATGAATTTCATCAAGGATGCCCAGGTCGCCCGCCTGGAAGAACTGGCCGACATTTTCAACGCCGACCTGCCGATGCTCAAGGAATTCATCCTGCCCGGCGGCACCCGCGCCGCGTCCTTCGCACACCTTTCGCGCACCATTTGCCGCCGTACCGAACGCTCGATGGTTCGCCTGAATAACGCCGAACCGCTCTCCGACGCCGCCCGCCGCTACGTCAACCGGCTCTCCGACCTGCTCTTCATCCTCGGCCGCGTCCTCAACCGTGCTGGCGGCCGCGGCGATGTGCTCTGGCAAAAGGGCAAGAACGCCACATGAGCGCCTGCGTCTGGAGCGGCGAACACCGGCACAGCGATCTCGTCGTTATCCGCTTTCCCGACCAGGCGACAATCGATGGCTGGTACGACTCGACGGCCCAAGGCGCACCGGACTCTTTGCCAATACCGACCGACTTCTTGTTTAGCTGCGTGCGCCCCGGGAAACTGTCATGAGTCCAACGAAATCGCTGCGTCTTCACTTTTACAAGGCGCTTTGGAGTGCTACCCGGGTCGTCTGGCCGATATTTTCCTTACTACTTGGCCTGGTGGTTGTCCTTGGACTGCTCATTGCAAGGATTGAGGGTTGGAGACTATTTGAAGGTATTTATTTTGCCTTCGTTACCGGGTTGACCGTAGGCTATGGGGATTTAGTGCCCAAGCACGGTATATCTCGTGTCTTGGCGATTGCCATTGGTTTTCACGGCGTTATGCTAACGGCACTTTTTGCCGCCATCACAGTGCGTGCCTTGCAGGCGGCGATGCAGGACTCGCCTTCCCAACTCCCTGATCGTGAGAACACCCTCTAATGACAAGTCATAGCCCGACGCCCGCAGCACAAGGCCAGGCGACTTTGCGTCCCGATATCATCGCCGGTCTTACCGCTGCAGCTGTCGTGCTACCCAAGGCAATGGCCTACGCCACGGTCGCCGGGTTACCAGTTGCGGTCGGTTTGTACACTGCCTTCATCCCGATGATCATCTACGCGTTACTGGGCTCATCGCGGGTGCTGAGTGTCAGTTCAACGACCACGCTGGCCATTTTGGCGGCAACGCAACTCGGCATTGTCGTGCCGGATGGCGACCCAGCCAAACTGCTAACTGCTGTCGCAACGCTTTCCGCGTTGACTGGCGCGATTCTGATTCTGGCTTCGCTACTGCGCCTCGGCTTCGTCGCCAACTTCATTTCCAGCCCGGTGCTGACCGGTTTCAAGGCGGGGATCGGATTGGTCATTGTGCTCGATCAGGTACCCAAGCTGCTCGGTATTCACATCACCAAGCAAGGCTTCTTTAACGACGCGATCAGTATTGCGCAACACATCCCCGATACCTCGCTGATGACGCTCGCGGTGGCCGCTGCGACCTTGGTGGTGCTGATCGGCATGGAGCGCTTGTGGCCGCATTCACCAGCCCCCTTGGTGGCCGTCGGGGGCGGCATCGCAGCTTCGTGGTTCTTCGGTTTTGGCGGTGATAGTGTCAGTGTGGTTGGTCTCATTCCCAAGGGATTGCCGTCGCTGACCATGCCCGATCTCGATCTGGTAGCGCAACTGTTACCCGGGGCGGTAGGTATTGCCCTGATGAGTTTTACCGAATCCATTGCTGCCGGCCGTGCCTTTGCTGGACCAACCGAACCGCCGATCAACGCCAATCGTGAGTTGTTGGCCAGCGGTGCCGCTAATCTGGGTGGTGCACTGTTCGGTGCCATGCCAGCCGGCGGTGGAACCTCACAGACTGCAGTGGTCCGGGCAGCCGGCGGGCTTACACAAAAATCAGCACTGGTGACGGCAGGTACGGCGGCAGCTACCATGCTGTTTCTTGCACCACTACTAGGCTTGTTACCCAATGCCACGCTGGCCGCAGTCGTCATCGTCTATTCAGTCGGCCTGATCCAGCCGGCCGAGTTTCGTGCCATTCGGCTGGTGCGGACGATGGAGTTTCGCTGGGCCGCAGTCGCCTGCATGGGCGTGCTGATTTTTGGCACCTTGCAGGGCATTGTCGTTGCCATTATTGTTTCCCTGATTGGCTTGTCCAGCCAGGCCGCACATCCCAGAGTGCATGTCATCGGACGTAAACGCGGCGCGGATGTCTTGCGCCCCTTGTCGCCGGAACATCCGGATGACGAAACTTTTGAGGGCATGCTGATTCTTCGCCCGGAAGGCCGTCTGTTTTTCGTCAATGCCCAGTCTGTCGCTGAACAAATCAAGACGCTCCTGGCAAAATATCAACCCAAGGTGCTGGTGCTTGACATGAGCCGGGTGCCAGATATCGAATATTCGGCGCTACAAATGTTGATCGACGGTGAATCTCGCCATCGCGAGAATGGGATCACGCTTTGGTTGGCCGGGTTGAATCCGGGCGTGCTGGAGGTTGTCAGCCACACCGCACTAGCAGAACGATTGGGGCGTGAGCGGATGCTATTCAATACCCGCGCCGCCATTGAACGTTTTCAGGCAATGAAATCATCAGGAGCTGCCGCATCGTGATCAACGCCAGTCAGTACACTGAAACTGAAACATTAAGGAACGGCCTTGAAGTGTGTTTTCGGGCATCACGCCCGGATGATATCGAGCGGATCGTCGATGCCTTCAAGGAGCTTGATGCGGACTCGATTTATCTGCGTTTTTTCGGCCCCAAGAAAGAAATTTCACCAGCGGAAATCAAGCGTTTTCAGGAAACTGACTTCATCAATCGCGTCATTCTCCTGTGCACCACAGTGCACGACGAGAAGGAAATTGTCATTGCTTCTGGCACCTATGTGCTCGATGGAGAAGGTGCTGCCGAGGTGGCGTTCATTGTTGAGGAAGACTTTCATCGGCTAGGCATTGCCGGGCGACTGATGAAGCATCTCGGCAGGATTGCTGTGGCTGCCGGGGTCAAGGCCTTTATCGCCGAGGTACTGCCGCGCAACAATGCGATGCTCAATGTTTTTGAGCGTTGTGGCTGGCCGATGACGACAAAAACATCAGAAGGTACGGTGCATGTCTGGCTGGATTTGACGGCTTGCAAAGACTAAGCCCATTGCGTACAAACTCAAGTTTGACCGTGCAGTCCCTTACCTTGGATACATAAATGTATAAATCTCGCCTTTTGCCGCTGCTTCTGGTTAGTGCAGCCCTGTTTACCGCAGGCTGCCAGACCTCTCAAAGCACCCCGAAATCTCCTGAAAAGGAAAAACTGAGTAGCACTGAGGTTCTTGAACGTCGTCAGCAAATCATGGATATGTCGAAAGTCGCGCTCGACAAACTCTATGCCGAGAATCCCGGTGCCAAGGCAGAAATTGAGTCGGCACCCGGTTTCGCCGTCTTCAACATCAGTACCGTCAATGCCGTCGTGTTGGTCGAGGCCCACGGCAAGGGGGTGCTTTTCGACAAGAAAGCCGCCAAGCACACGTTCATGCTCACTGCCCGCGCCGGGGTCGGCCCTGGCATTGGTTATCAAAATCTCTATCAGATATTCATCTTCAAGAGTGAGGCGGCGCTGGCCCAGTTCAAGGTGGGCGATACTGCCGGGGGCGATGTGGCCGCTTCTGCGACGATGGGCACAGCGAACAAGCAATACTCGTTCAATCCTTACATTACCGTGTATCAGGTCAGCGAAAAAGGTTACGCCATCCAGGCCAACTGGGGCGGCGTTGCGTATCTTGTCGATCCGAATCTGAACTGATCGTAACTGCCATCAACTATCTAACGTTGACTGTGCGTTAAACGAATATGGTGCATGTCAGGTTCGATTAGACGGCTGGATGATCAGCCGGCGGCGCCAGATGACATAAGGCAGTGCCGTGATGGCGCTGACAATGAAATAAGCCAGAATAGCGGCAATAATCTCGGGCCTGGCACCATTCAGTGAAGCAACGAGCAAAGCCAGTCCAGGTTGCGTGCAGCGCTGGCGATGGCCGTTGCGGTCCGTGTTCCCGGCTCCGGCCCGCCGAGCAAATGGCCCAAGCACAGCGCCAGCAAGGTAATCATCGCAACTGCGACAATCACCCTCCAGTTTTCACCGACCACCACTTCCCAGATATTAAAAATGGCAAGTGGGATCAGGATCAACAACAAGCCAGTGGCCACGGGTGCCAGCTTGGGACGTAACCATTTAACCGTCTGCGGAGCGGCGTACCGAAGGGCAATGCCGATGCAAAGCGGGAGTAGCTGCGCCAGAAAGACCTGCTTTGCCAGATGCCATGGGGCAATCTCGGCCTGCACGTCATAAACCCTGTCGAGCGCCCAGACCCAGGCGGGCATCGAGAAAACGACAAGCAAACTGACCAGAATTTGTAAAGCGCTTGCATACGAAAGGTCGCCGCCAGCCTTGATTGAACGGCGCAGCGCTATCGGCGCGCCCGGTGAAACCGACATCAGGACAATACCGATTTCGGCAGACCGCCCGAGATCGAAATTTTTGGCGATAGCCAGCGCCAGTGCCGGCACGACGATCAGTACGGCAAACAGGCCTTTCAACAAGAGCCCCGGGCGGGCCAGTACGCGACGAAATTCGCTGGCAATGATCGCCATGCCAAGGTGAAACATGACGACCCAAAGGGTCAGGGCAATTAAGCCGGAAAACAGCCAGTTAGGAACCGGGCCATTAATCGGCATGCGGGTACCGCCCATCGGCACCAGGCTTAATGGGTAAGCTGGCGAATTTAAATGAGGTGGTAAATGGCAGTGTCGTCACCACATGAAGCGAGTTTGGCGAGCATTTTTTACCCAAATTTCCCGGTTGACCGTAACGATGTGTCATGCGGCGCAGCAACTTTCACTTAACCGAGTAGCCCCGTCCTTCAAGACACACAGCTCGGGCCTTCGCGAATGCGCTCTGTTGCTGTTGGCTGGTGGCCTGCTGCTGTTGTTGGGCTGATGCATTCTGCCGTCGACTTTGGCCACGTGCGGCAACTGCGCCAGCCGCCGCGCCGGCACCGGCATCACCACCGACAACCTCGCCCACCACGGCACCACGCACGGCACCTCGGGCGCCAGCGCCGGGGGCCGTGCCGGTGGCCGTGGTTGCTGGCTGAGCAGCTTGTGGCGCAGGCTTTGCCGGGTCAACGCCGGTCTGCTGCACCGCCCATGTGTAACAGGCAGACTCATCACTCTTTTGCTGTGACGGTGATTGCCCCTTTGCCGGATAGACATATTGCTGGGCAGCGCAACTTTTTTTCTGTAAAAATTTTCAGGCGAGTTCATCGGGATGGAAATCTCAGTCTTTCAGGTTGAGATAGATTTTCCCGGTCATCCAGTCCTCGTCGCATTCGGCCAGCAGAGCTGAAACCAGGCGCAGGCAGGAAGCGGTGTTTGGGAAGATGGAAGCGACCCGGGTACGACGTTTGATTTCGCGGTTAATGCGTTCGAGGCCGTTGGTGGTGCGCAGCCGGACGCGCTGAGCAATCGGCAACTTGAATGTGGCGAAGCCCTCGGGCAGGTTTTCTTCGGCCCACTGAGCGAGTTTGGGCGCCTCGGTGCGCCAGTCGTCGATAGCCTGTCGCAAGAGGCGCTCGGCCTCGGTGCCATCCGGTGCATTGAAGATGGCCCGAATCCGCTGCGCCACGGGTTTGCGCTGATCAAGGCGCGTCACATACGACTGGGCGTTCTGCTGCAAGTGGAACTGGCAGCGTTGCCAAGGCACGCTGGGCAGGTCGCGCGGCGTGCCGCATTGAGTCCGGCATGCGCATCGGAAATGATCATCTTGACGCCCTTGAGTCCGCGTCGCACCAAGCTATCGAGGAAAGCCCGCCAATGCACTTCGGCTTCAGACAAGGCGACCGACACCCCAAGCACCCGGCGATGGCCGCTCTGCGTGATGCCGACCGCCACCAGCACGGCACAGTCGACCAGTTGGCCGCCTTCGCGCACCCGCTCATAGCGGGCATCGAGAAAGACATAAGGCGTTTCATCGTGCGGCCGCTCACGCCAGACAGCCAGGCCGGCGTCCAGCTGTTCGGCCGCGCGACTGACCTGCGTCGACGAGATCGACACCTCGGGCCCGAGCAGGGCTTGCAGAACGGTGATCACCTTGCGGGTGGAAACGCCCTGCACATACATTTCGGCCAAGGCGATATTGAGGGCCTGCTCGGTGCGCGATCCCTTCTCCAGGGCGCTGGGATAGAAGCCGCCGCCGCACCTGGGGGACGTCAAAGGTCAGTTCGCCGACGCGGGTCATCATCGTTTTGGGCTTGAAGCCATTGGCGTAATCGGTGCGTTCGGCGGTGCGTTCATGGGGCTGGGCATTGAGAAAGTGGTTGCGTTCGATCCGGCTCGCTTCGTTGACCAGGATGCGCAGCGCCTCGCCGGCGCCATCCAGACCGTTGTTCAGGAGCGCCGCAAAAGCAGCATCCAGAGGGTGATGTTCTACGCGTTGTGCCATGCTGTCGATTCCTTCTTGGGTAGGGATAAGAATGCCCCGAAGAAATCGCCTGCGGGAATGGCCTGTCGGTGTTTCGCCGCGCGGCTGTGCCGTCCTCCGCGCTTCGGGCGCTACGCGCCCTCATCGCTCCGGCCAGCACAGCCGCGCAAAACCAACAGCCACAGAATTTACAGAACGGATGTTGCACTAACTATTGCTGAGCAGCGGCCAGGGAACTCAGACACAAACCGAACACCAGGGTCGATAGGATTCTCTGATTCATTTTCATCTCCAATCAAAAAAGACTTCACATTGCGGCGAGCGAAGGTATTTGCCGCAACGAATGCCGCTATCGTCGTAAGGGCACCCCGAGCGCAACCATAACAACTACTCGCTCGTCAGTATCTGCGACGGAAAATGGCAGCGCAAAAGCTGCCCCGAGATTACGCATGCAGTCACCCAGATTTAACACGCTCTTTTGTTCATTCGGCAAACCATGGGAAAACGCGCACGAACCACCAATAATATTGGCGAAAAAAATGATCTGTGCAAGTACGGCATAGCTCCCGACCGATCCGATAAAACTCTCACCGTAAATAAACTAAGCATGATGATTGTCGCCACCACAATACCATTGTCGGTATCGCGCAATAAATGACAGCCAGCCCTTATCTGCGCCGCCTTCAACGCCGGACCCGATCGGTTGAAGAAGCCGCCAAACGCTATCTCCACGGCTTGTTCCAGTGTGACCGGAGCAACATGGAACAAACGGCCGAGCAGGTACGGGTAGCCACCACCAGCGGCTTCATCACATGCTGAGCGAATCGAACTGGTCACGCGCAGAGTATCTGACCCGGCGGGTCGATGTTTGGGATGGCAAGGCGTCAACAGCACGCTACTGGCATTTGCTGGTGCGCCGGGAGATCGATGGCCGCAAGCTCAGGTTCTGTTTCGCCAATACAAAACCCTAGCAGCCTGTCGGACTTGAGCCGACCAGGTCAAAGAAATTGAGGCTGCAAGGCAGGAGTTTGCTGATTTTTGCCTGAAGACGCACGATTTCCCCGTGTTTTGCTACTGCGGACGCAATACGGCCATGCGCTTCAAATTCCACGCGAGGCAAACCAGCGTCCATTCTCCCGAGACTTTCTTCCAGGCCGCGCAGGAGAACTGACGGAATCCGAGCACGGACTTGATGATGCCGAACACGGGTTCGACGGTTTTGCTTGCGCAGGGCGCATAGAGCGCGCGGCCGGCCTTGGTTTTCAGCTTGTGCGCCATGACCTGGGCGGGCGTTGCATCAGCCGGCAAGGCGGCCGGCTCGGTAAAGCGTTCCTGCGGCGCCGGATGATGCTCGTCCCGCTTCACCGCAATGAACGGGTCAATGCTGCACGCCTCACAGGCCTCGACGTTCTTGGCGCTGTAGAAACCCGTGTCCGCCAGGAGTTCCTTCGGCTGACCCAGCGAGGCAGGCAGCGCGGCCAGTTGCGCAAGCATCGGCACTACCTGTTCCTTGTCATTGCAGGCTTGCGTGACGGTCAGTGAGACGACCAGCATACTGCTTGTATCGACCGCAGCCTGGGCGTTGTACGCTTGGTTAAAACCACCGCCGGGCACCGGCATGATGCGGGATTGCTCATCGGTCAGATTGAGCTGGTCTTGCGCCTTCGGCCCGGCAACCGGCGGTTTCGGCGGCTTGCCGCCGGGCTTGCCGCTTTCCTTGGCCTTCTGTTCGCGATGCGCCAGCTTGGCCTCGTACTCGGCCTGTTCTTTCTCGAAGCGTGCCTTGGCTTGTTCCTCGATCTTGACCTTGGCTGCCGCCATGGCTTCCAGTCGTGCCTGGCGCCGAGCAATTTCCGCGGGTAAATTCATCCCGTCCGGCACCGCCGATTGGTCGGCTTGTTCGGCCAGCGCCAGCAAAGACGCGACTTCCGCTTTGAGCTGGATTTCCAACTGTTCAATGTGGCCATGCGACAGGGCGCTGTGGCGGGAGGCATTCGCTTTGACCTTGGTGCCGTCCAGACTGAGGGTGCCCAGCTTCAGGAGCTTCATTTCCCGAGCCATCTCCAGCACTTGCACGAACAACCCCGCCAACTCGTCGAGAAAGCGTCGGCGAAAGGTCGCCAGCGTGTCATGGTCAGGGTGCGTGCCGGCCGCAATGAAGCGAAATGCCACCGAGTCATAGGTTGCCCGTTCAAGCTTCCGGCTCGAGAACACCCCGGTGGCGTACCCATACACCAGCAACGACAGCAACACGGAGGGGTGATACGCCGCGTTGCCCCGACCTGCGTAGGCTTTCTCCAAGGCGCTAACATCGAGCCGATCAACCACTTCAACAATAAACCGGGCAAGGTGGTCTTCCGGGAGCCATTCATCGACCGAGGGGGAAGCAGGTAGCCGGTCTGGCGGTCAACGGGGTGGAAGCGGCTCATTTCTCGGACGGGTTTCGGTGGGCAGGTACGCATTATCCCATTTGCACTGCAGTAGTCCGACAGGCTGCTAGGCCTCGTTACGCCGAGTGGCCAGCATGCAGGCCGACCGCCATTTCGTCGAGCGGGCTTTCGAGGATACCAAGGGCACCCGCGGCTTGGCCGACTATCAGGTATGGGGCTGGCAAGCTTGGCATCACCACATGGCGTTGGTCGTGATTGCCCGATATTCCTCGCGAGGTGGCCATGCAATCCGCTTGCCGAAAACAGGCCGAAACCCTTTGGTTATCAAATGGAAATCAATCTGACAAAGTAGAATTAAGCAACACCCTCTACACCGCATCAACAGGCGCCGGGTAAGCTGCACGGACTATTTTCCGGAGCAACCCCGATGAACCTGCCAACTTTCTCCACCCTGAATCTGAGCCTCGCCGACGGCATCGCCGACCTCTGCCTTAACCGGCCGGAGAAATCGAATGCGATGAACGACGCCATGTGGCAGGAAATTCGTCAGGCCTTCGACTGGATCGACATCACCCCGCAAGCCCGCGTCGCCATTCTGAGTGGCGAAGGCAAAAACTTCTGCGCCGGTATCGACCTCGCCATGCTCGGCAACATCCAGCAAAAAATCGCTCACCCGGACGGCGCACGCAGCCGCGAAACCCTGCGCAGGCTCATCATCGATCTGCAGGATTGCCTGAACAGCATCGAACGCTGCCACAAGCCGGTCATCGCCGCCATTCAGGGCGCCTGCGTCGGCGGAGCCCTCGACATGGTCACCTGTTGCGACATGCGCTATGCCTCGGCCGATGCGGTTTTCTCGATCAAGGAAATCGACCTCGGCATGGTCGCCGACGTCGGCACCCTGCAACGCCTGCCGCACCTGATCGGCCAGGGCATGACGCGCGAACTGGCTTACACCGGGCGCCAGGTCGATGCCAGCGAAGCCGAAAATCTCGGGCTGATTAACCGGATTTTTGCCTCAAATTCAGCGTTGACCGCAGCAGTGCATGAACTGGCCCAAACCATCGCCGCCAAATCGCCGCTAGCCATACGCGGCCTCACGAAGTCATGAACTACAGCCGCGATCATTCCGTAGCCGATGGCCTCAACCACGTTGCCAACTGGAACGCTGCCGCGCTGCTTTCGGGGGATCTCAAGGAATGCATGGCCGCCCAGCACGAAAAGCGTCTGCCACAATTCGCCGACTGAGCACGCCAAACCGTTCGCCAAATCGAAGTGCCATTATTGGCCGACTTGAACCGCCAGGATTTGCTGGCGAAATACCCGATTGCCGCTATTGACTAAAAACCATTTCAGCAAGCCTTTCGCGCGGCCTTGATACGATCAGTTTTATTGCTATGATTTCGTACTAGCCGTCCGTTCAGGAGCTCACTTATATGACAAACAAACCCACCAGGCCGTTGCTTAAAACTGCGCTTCTCACCGCCGCCACCTCGCTAGCCGCATCCCTGCCCTCATCCGCCTGGGCAATGGCCGGCATGGAAGAAAAAATTGCGGATGTAATGGTCTGGGTGATCGTTATCGGCCTGCCGATCGGCGGGCTGTTTCTGTTCTGGAAATTACACGTTCTTCCCGAAGTGTTTGCCGAGAAACATCATCATCCGCAAAAACACGCTATTCAGGTTCTCTGCTTGTTATCACTGGCCTTCGGTGGCCTGCTCTGGCCCATCGCCTGGCTCTGGGCCTTTACCAAACCGGTGGGCTACAAACTGGCTTATGGCACTGACAAGCATGATGACTATTTTCTCAAGCCGGACGGCGAACATGCCAACAAACCAATGGACCTGGCTATCGTTGATGATGAAATGCTGCTGTTGAAAGAAAAGATCGATGGCCTGAGTAAAAAGCGCGCGCTGATTCTCTCCAAACAAGGGCAAGCCGCAGCACCACAGACGGTCACCGAGGAGCAAAAAAATGCTTGAACTGATTATCGGCGGTTATGCCGCACTGGTCTGGCTGCTCTGCATCAAGCTCAAAGTCATCCCCTGGAATATCAAGACACAGGTTGGCGCAGTCGCCGGCGCCATCGCTTTGGGCGCCACCATCATTTTCACGATCAACGTGGTGACCCCCTCATCCAGCGATGTGCGGGCGATCAATTTTGTGGTTGAAGTGGTGCCACGCGTCGCCGGCACGGTGACCAAGGTGGCCATTGAAGGCAACCAGATGCTGAAAAAAGGCGATATTTTGCTGGAAATTGACGATCGGCCTTACCGCATAAAAGTCCTGGAGATGGAAGCCAAGCTGGCTGATGCCACTGCTTCAGCAAAAACACTCTGGCAAGATGCCGATAGCGCCAAAAGCAACGTCGAAGCCGCCCAGGCGCATCTGGACTTGATGAAAAAACGCCGGGCCGAAGCGCAGGAACTGGCACAGGCTGGCGCCGGAAATCAATTTGATGTCGAGAATTTTGTGACCGAAGTAAAAAAGGCCGAGTCTGCACTGTCCGCCGCCAAAACGGCTGTCACCAAGGCGCAGACCAAGCTTGAAGGTGTCGTCGGTACCGATATCGCCAGCGTCGCCCAGATCAAGGCTCAGCTTGAAGCCGCAAAATACGATCTGGAATCGACGGTCATTCGCGCCCCAACGGACGGCTATGTCGCCAACGTGGCGGTTCGCGCTGGCAATTACCTCGTCGCCATGCCCTTCCGTCCGGCGATGAGCTTTATTGAACATGAGCAGCAGCTTTTTGCATTTTTCAACCAGAATGAATTGCGCTACGTACAACCGGGAGACAAGGCAGAAATCGCGTTTCTGAGTTTGCCCGGTGATCTCGTCCATGCCAAAGTCGACGCCGTTCTCTGGGCCAATGCCCAAGGGCAAGTCATGCAAAGTGGATCAGTCGGCAATGCGCCATCCGAACATCTTCCCGCCCCCTTGCCGCAAAAATATGCAGCTCGCCTGAAAGTGGAGTATGCAGAGGACGAAGAGAAGCAATTTATCCCGATGGGCGCCCGCGGTGGCGCGGCGATCTATACCGAAAAACTGGCGGCGCTTCATCTGCTGCGCATGGTGATGATTCGCGCTCAGTCGAAACTTAATTATCTCGTGCTGAAACTGCACTAAGGCGATCGACAATGCCCTTTGAAATGCATCCAGTACGACGCCGGCGCATCTCCGTGGCGGCAGTTTCCACGCTATTTTCCACGCTTCTTTTCACCCTGCCGGGCTGCGCCATCCTCAACCCGCCCGACCGAACCGAGCTGACCCAACAGGCTTTGGCCGAGACAGCACTGCCTGCCGTCTGGAAATTCGCCAAAACGCCCGGTGAGTTTGATGCCGAGACTCTGGGATTTGAATTACCCGAGGAGCTCGCCGCCCTGATTCGCGAGGGCAAGCCAATAACCCTGATTTACGGCTGGCTGCCACCCGTGTCGAGCAGTCACGAATAGCCGTGAAGGCAGCAGGTGCCTCTCTGGTACCGGCTTTGGGCGTGGGCATGCAAGCCGGCGATTCGGCAATCCCTTCATCGTCGCTGGCAATGAATGGTCTGGCCTTGATCGCCAGTTGGGAAATTGACGTCTGGGGCAAAACGCGCAGCGCCCAGGCGGCGAGCAAAGAGCAATTAATTTCGGCCGAGCTGGATACCTTGTACGCGCGCCAATCGATCGCCGCCGGGGTGGTCAAAGCCTGGCTGGCGGCCGTCGAAGCAAACCGCCAGATACTGCTGGCGCAGGAAATGTTGACGCTGTCGGAAAAACAACTGGCGCTGATTCAAGTCGGCCAAAAAGTCGGGCGCGATACTCAGCATGACGTGGTGACCAACCAGATCGCCGTAAAAAACAGCCGCAATCAATTGCTGCAAAGCGAACAATCGTTGAATGCCAGCAAACGGGCGCTGGAAATCCTGGTTGGCCGCTATCCTGCCGCTGAAATCGCGGTTGTCAGTAACCTGCCGACCGAAATCACCCCCATTCCCACCGGCCTGCCTTCGGATCTGGCTGAACGTCGGCCCGATCTAAAAGCGGCGGAAAGTCGCTTCCGTGCCGCTTTTTACAATGTTGAAGTCGCCAAGAAAGCCAAATTGCCATCCATTTCACTCATGGCTGGCCTGGGTGTCGTGGACAACAATTTGCTGGTGCTGCAAAAAGACCTCCAAAACCCGATATGGGGAATCACCGGACGTGTGCTTGCCCCACTGTTCACCGGCGGCGCACTTGAGGCTCAAGTCGAGGTAAAAACGGCGCAACAACAGGAAGCAACGGTGCAATACGCCAAAACCATGCTGAACGCCCTGAATGAGATTGAGGGCGGCCTGTACGCGGACCAAATGCTGGCTGACCGCTACAGTCTGCTCAATGCGCAACTGGCCGATCAGCAGACGATCGTCGAACTGCAGCGGGTTCAGGTCAAAGTGGGCAAAGGCAACATGTATCAGTTGCAGCAACAACAAATCAGTCTGGCGAGCAGCAAAATGAGTTTGCTGCGACTGCAGAACGAGCGCCTGATTCAACGAGTCAATCTGCACCTGGCTTTGGGTGGCATCTACAAGATCTGAGTTTTCAGCCATCAAAAAACGGGGCTTGTTTAAAGCGCCCGATTACTGTAAGCACCCGGCAAACCCATCTATAAATTCACGCGTTAGACCGCGAAGATTGTGTCCCCTTAAAAACCATGGTGGACACTCTCGATGGAAATCCAGAAGCCAAGTCGGCGCAAGCGGCATCACCCGGAGGAATTCAAGCAGGCGGTGATTGAGGCGTGTTGCGAGCCGGGCGCCTCGGTCGCCGGCATTGCGATGGCAAATGGCGTTAACGCCAATCAAGTCCGCCGGTGGATGCGTGAGCGCGGTATCGAAGCGCCGAAGCGGCGCATGTTGATGTCGGCGACGCAGCCCGAGTTTGTGCAACTGCCGCTTGCTCCCGCGGCACCAGCATCGCGCGACATCCGGATAGAAATTCGACGTGGCAATGCGGCAATCAAGGTTGACTGGCCGGTACAGGCATCGGGCGATTGTGCTGCCTGGTTGCGCGACTGGCTGCGATGATCCGGGTCGATGCCTTGTGGCTCTCGACTCGGCCACTCGATATGCGGGCCGGAACGGAAACGATCCTGTCGCAGGTCGTCAGGATATTTGGCGAAGCGAAGCCGCACCATGCCTACCTCTTTGCCAACCAACGCGGTAACCGCCTGAAGGTACTGGTGCATGATGGCCACGGTATCTGGCTGGCAAACCGTCGTCTGAATCAAGGGCGGTTTCAACTCCGGCCGGGCGATGGCAGCGTAGCGCTCACCCGAGGGCAATTCGCTGCGTTGATTCTCGGTTTGCCGTGGGAACGGCTGGCCGATGGCGGCGTAATCCGGGTTCTGTGACTGTCCACCATTGGGGAAGTCCACGATAGCGGGGAAGTGGTTGGACCGGCATGATGTCGGTCATGACACTGCCTGCCAATCTCGATCAACTGACTGCGGATGAACTGCGCGAACTGGTACTCAGCCAGGCCGCAGTCATTACGCGCAATGATCAGGAACTCAACTGGCGCCAGGCCAAGATCGACAAGCTGACGCATGAAGTGGCGTACTACAAACGCCATTATTTCGGCGTCAAGGCAGAGCGCCTGCCGGTTGAACAGGGCCAACTGTTTGAAGAAACCCTCGCCGCGGACATGGCAGCGATGACTGAAGAGTTGGCGCAGCTTTCGGAAACCAAGCCCAAGGGACAAGCGAAGCGCAAACCCTTGCCGCCAGAGCTGCCGCGCACCGAGATTCACCACGAACCGGAATCGACCACCTGCGCTTGCGGCTGCCAGCTGGAGCGTATCGGTGAAGATGTCGCCGAGAAGCTGGACTACACCCCGGGCACCTTTACGGTCGAACGTCACATCCGTGGCAAGTGGGCCTGCACCGAATGCGAAACCCTGGTGCAGGCGCCGGTACCGGCGCATGTGATCGACAAGGGCATCCCGACCACGGGCTTGCTCGCGCATGTGCTGATCGCCAAGTATCTTGATCATCTGCCGCTGTACCGTCAGGAAGGGATCTTCGGCCGCGCCGGATTGCCGATCCCGCAATCCACCTTGGCCGAATGGGTGGGCCGGATGGGCGTGACCCTGCAACCGCTGGTCGATGCGCTGAAAGAAGAAATGCTCACCTACCCGGTGCTGCATGCTGACGAAACGCCGGTGGCGATGCTCGATCCCGGCGCCGGCAAGACCCATCGGGCTTATCTCTGGTCCTACAGCATCGGCGCCTTCGAGCCGGTCAAGGCGGTGATCTATGACTTTGCCGAAAGTCGGGCGGGCAAACATGCCCGGGAATTCCTTGGCGACTGGCGCGGCACGCTGGTCTGCGACGATTACTCGGGCTACAAGGCGCTGATCGCTGACGGCGTGACCGAAGCCGGCTGCATGGCCCATGCGCGCCGGAAATTCTTCGACCTGCATGCCAACAACCAGAGCCAGATTGCCCAACAGGCGCTGGTCTATATCCAGAGGCTCTATCAGGTTGAGCGGGAGGTTGCCGACCTGGAGCCGGACGAACGGCGACGAATACGCCAGGAACAGGCCAAACCGATTCTCGACGAGTTCCATGACTGGCTGACCCGGCACCGATTGCAGGTGCCAAATGGATCCTCGACGGCCAAAGCGATTGATTACAGCCTCAAACGCTGGACGGCGCTCGCCCATTACATCGGTGACGCTCAGGTGCCGATCGACAACAACTGGATCGAGAACCGCATCCGGCCCATTGCGACGGGCCGGAAGAACTGGCTATTCGCCGGCAGCCTGCGTGCCGGCAAACGGGCGGCCGCCATCATGAGCTTGATCCAGTCCGCCAAACTCAATGGGCACGATCCCTTCCTCTATCTGAAGGACATCCTGTCTCGCTTGCCGACTCAGCCTAACAGTCGGATTGGCGAATTGCTGCCACATCGCTGGCTGCCCGAGATTTCAGCCTGAATCAGAAAGCAACCTGAGTTTGCCGGGGGCTTACCGATTACCTGAGTAAACTGCCGCTCAGGAGCCTTGTTGCAAAAGAATGGTTGCGGTCAACCCTGAAAAATCACTAATTTCCGGAAAGATGAAACGGGTGCCGCAACATCCCGCCCCCACCAAACGGGCACGGCTGGGCGGTAAACCCAAGAACACCATTGGGCCCCAGCGAGGCCCAATGGTATTTCCACGGCTCAGCGCACTTGAATTTCAACCCGCCGATTGAGCGGTTCGTTGACTTCGTCCGGGGTTTGCACTTTCAGGTCGCGCTCGCCACGGCCACTTGCCTTGATCGACTCGGGATCAATGCCAAGGCGCACCAGTTCTGCCTGCATGGTTTTTGCCCGCGTTTCGGCGAGGCGATCGTTCAATTCACCTGCGCCGACGGTATCCGTGTGCCCGATCACGACCACATCGGCAACTGTCCGCTTGCGGATTTCTTCGAATACTGCCTCCAGTGTTTTGGTCGATTCCGGCGTCAAATCGTTGGTGCCTTCGAGGAAATAAACCGTAAATTTTTTCACGGCGATTGGATGTGCATCCAGCGGGCCGCGCCAGATTTCCTTGACCTCCTGGACCTCGGCCGAACGCTTCCCGATGCCCCAGAATCCGGACGTTGACAAGGCATAAGGACGATCGAGTGCGACTGACTCTTTTCCCCGGGGCTTGACCAAAAGACTGCCGCTTTGCCCGGATTCATCCGGTATCACGACATAACGTTCCTGTGCGCAACCGATGACGAACAGTGCGCTGAGCAGCAGTAATATCTGTTTCATGCTTATCTCCCTTCCACGCTGATTGCATAGGAACCGGGCTTGCCGGCCTGCAATTCGGCGTCTGGCGTCGACAAACGCATTGCGTCGGCGGATTGACTGACGATATTGCCCGTCGTGACTGAAACGCTGCCCCTTTTGACCACCGCATCAAAGGCCCCGATGTAGGTGGTCGGATCGTAGGAATAGCGCCTGAGAACGACTTCACTGTTGGCCCCCAGCGAGAGCATTGAATTGTCATTGAAGGTCATGCCGACCGAACTATCGGCATTGGTGACAATGATGTCGTTCTCCTTCAGACGCTTGCCGATCTCACCAGGCAAACTGCGATTGTCGCGCTGAATGGCGACGACGCCGTGGGATACCTTGATCTGCGCCACCCAGTCATCAGCTGACGCCGAAGCGACCTCAGCTGACACAACGAGCACAGCACAAAGCATCAAACGTAAAGGAATATTCTGCATGGCGACTCCTCTCCAAAAATCAAAAAAGTTTGGGTGAATCAATCGGGCGGGTCAGGTTGGTTCGGGCACTGCTTGATGTAGGAAATATCGGGCGAAACCAGTTGCTGCCACTCGGCACGGGTCATGTTGCGTGAGAGTTTGGCGCACAGGGCATCTGCCCAGGATTCGAGAACGGGCCAGCGACGGAGGGTTTTGTCTTCACTTCCCGAAACCACGCTCTTTCCATCCGGGCTGAAAGCAACGCTGTAAATGGACTCAGTGTGTCCCTCCAGCGGCACACCGACAGGCGCGCCGATACGGGTATCCCAAAGACGCAGGGCGCCATCCTTGCTGCCCGAGACGATGTACCGGCCATCTGGACTGAAGGCTGCACTGTTGACGTAGTGGGAGTGCCCGGTCAGTGGCTTGCCCACAAGGGCGCCCGTAGCGGCATGCCAAAGGCGCAGGGTCCGGTCGTCGCTTGCCGAGACGATTTGCTGACCGTCCGGGCTGAAGGCAACGCTGTTGACCGATTTGGTGTGCCCGGTGAGTGGTTCGCCGATCGGGTTACCGCTCGCCGCGTCCCACAGGCGCAGGGTATTGTCTTCGCTACCCGAGACGAGGCGCTCGCCATCCGGACGACTGAACGCAACGCTGTAAACTATTCCGCTGTGTCCAGCCAAGGGTTTGCCGACAAGGCTGCCGGAAGCCGCATCCCACAGGCGCAAGCTGCTGTCTTCACTGCCCGACACAATGCGCTTTCCATCCGGGCTGAAGGCAACGCTGTAAACCGTGCCGGTGTGTCCCGCCAAGGGTTGGCCAAGCGGGTTGCCGCTCGCCGCGTCCCACAGGCGCAAGGTCTTGTCTTCACTGCCGGAAACAAGGCGTTTTCCATCCCCGCTGAAGGCAACGCTATAGACAGTTCCGTTGTGTCCGGCAAAGGGCTTGCCGATGGCACTACCGGAAGCGGCCTCCCAGAGGTGCAAGCTCTTGTCTTCACTGCCGGAAACGATGCGTTTCCCATCCGGGCTGAAGGCGACACTGAACACGGCCCCGCTATGCCCCTTGAGCGGCTTGCCGACCGGACTTTGGGTGGTATCCCATAAACGCAGGGTTTTGTCGTAGCTCCCCGAAACGATGCGGTTTCCATCCGGGCTGAAGGCGACGCCGGTCACATCGTCTGTGTGCCCCCTGAAGCGCTCATCCTTCTGCTTTCGGGTTTCGGCATCCCAAAGACGCACAAAGTTGTCTTCACCGCCCGAGACAATTGACCGCCCATCCGGACTGAAAGCGGCACTGAGCACAGCTTTTCGGTGAACCATCGGCTCGCCCACCGGTTTGCCGGAGGCAGCATCCCAGAGGCGCAGGGCTTTGTCATAACCACCCGAAACGATGCGCCGCCCGTCCGGGCTGAAAGCGACGCTATAAACCGCGTCCGTGTGACCCATCAATGGCTCACCGCTCGGATTCCCGCTCGCGGCATCCCACAGGCGCAGGGTATTGTCGCTACTGCCCGAAACGATGCGCCGCCCATCCGGGCTGAAAGCGACACTGTAAACCGCGTCCGTGTGCCCCTTCAGTGGCTCACCGATGGGATTCCCGCTCGCGGTATCCCACAGGCGCAGATTGGCGTCCAAACCGCCCGAGACGATACGCTTTCCGTCGGGGCTGAAAGCGACGCTGCTCACTGCACTGCTATTTTTGATCGGCTGACCGACGGGATCGCCGGTACTGGCATTCCATAGGCGCAGCGTATGGTCCCGGCTCGCCGATACAACGTACTTTCCGTCCTGACTGAAGGCGACACTATTCACATAGTCGGCATGCCCGGTGAGTGGTTCGCCCAGAGGATTGCCTGTGGCGCCATCCCACAAGCGCACGGTGCCATTCCGGCTCCCCGTAACGATCCGCAAGCCATCAGCGCTCAAGGCCAGGGTTCTGATCGCTTCATCGTTCTCGACAAGGCGCACCAGTCTGGCACTGCGCAAACATTCAGACTGCAAGGCACCCAATGCCCCCGGCGACACTTGCGGAAAATATTGGCTTGCCAAGCGATGGGCAGCAAGCATTTGCAACATACCGATCATCGAGCCGCCACTCTGCACGCCGGTCGTGACCGCCTGGCCTTCGGCAACAAGGCGCCGGATCGTCGCTTCCTTGGCAGAGTCCCGGGCCTGGCCGCGCAGGAACAATACGTAAAAGGTGACCGAGATAAGAAAGGATACAAAGACAAATAAAAAGACCAGCAACCGTAAGATTTTTCGCCTGAGTGCTACAGCATCCCGCTCGCGCTGCTCTTCCTTCTTTTTGTTTTCCTTTTCCTCGTTGGCTGTGCGAATACTATTGTCCAGGAATGTTAGAGAGCTGACGAGGTCCGGCAATCCCGCCTTTGGGTCGGTATAGCGCTCGGACCATCCGGGCATCGGCCGCCACTTTGCATCGGCAGAATAGCCACCGTCCCGCCATGCCTTGGCGCGCCCCAAATCAATACCACTCAACAACTCGCCATTGCCATTGGCGTAATCGTTGGCACGTTCCTGCAGTTGCTGAAACTTCTTTGCCCGTTTGGCTTCGTTCTCGGTCCAGGCTTTCAGCTTGCCCCATTGGCGGATCAAAGCCTCATGGGATATGTCGATCACCGTTTCCGCACCATCAAGCGGGCCATTCGCCACAAGAAAGCAGACGTCCTGATCGGAAAAGGCCTCTATGACCGGACGAAAACTCTCTTGAGCAAGCCCCGACCAGAGCGAAATCTGCCGGAGAGTGCACGGGTTTCTAATGATCAGCGGCTCGCTTGCCCGCGTGTCGCGAGCTGACGTGACGGCTCGAAACAGTTGCTCGGCTGCCGCCTTGGATGGATTGTCGAGACTGTCGAAAACGAGATCGGCATGTTGATCCAGCGCCTTGCTTACACCGCCGATCATGTCGTGGTCATCACGACTAATAAAGGGCTGACCGGGATTACGCTTGCAAGCCTCGCGCCACATGCGTGCCAGGGCATGCTGGAGAACCGGCAACAGATCGGGGGTATTGTCGACACTGTTGATCAGTTCTTCGATCAGCAGAAGGTCCACGTCACCGCCGAACAGCCGCGCCGGCCCCCGGATGGCCTCGCGCAGTTGATCCCGGGTCATTCTCGGGGTGAGATACTGGCTGCGGTTAATCGCTTCGGGCAATTCGAGGAAACGGACGCATAGACCGAGAAAATCCGTGCGCATCGTCAAGGTGACGAAAATGCGCTGATCCTTGACTGCGCTTGCGGCCAGTAAAATATTGATGAAAATTTCGGACTCATCACTTTGCCGGCTGCCGGCTTGAGCGTAAGTAAAAATCTCCTCGAACTGATCGACCAGCACAAAAAGGTTGAAATCCGCCTCGGGATTGTTCATGCGGACTTGCGCCAGGAGATGGGCCAAGCTGTGGGTTTCACCGCGCAGTTCAGCCTCCAGCAGCGCAGGAGTCAGACCCTCCAGCTCGCTCCCGAGCACTTCATCGTCAAGTAATGCTTCGGCTAGGCTGCGAATGGGATGATTGCCCGGGCGCAGAATCGCGACACGCCAATCACTGCCCGTTCCGATCGCCCCGAGAGGAAGGACCGGGAGCAAGCCGGCGCGAACGAGGCTGGACTTTCCTGATCCGGACGGACCAATCACCGTTAAAAAATGTCGGTCGTGGAGAATTTCGAGCAGACGGTCGGTATGCGCTTCCCGCCCGAAAAATATATCCCCCTCCCACGGCTCGAAGGGGCGGAGTCCTGGGTATGGACGCTCGGCGCTGTGTTCTTTAACCATCGCGGTCCCTCCCTAATTGGCGGATAAAATCGGCCACCTCATCGCGCTTGATGCCATTGCGGCAATTCAGCGTGCGACCAAGAATAGTCCTGGAGCTGATTTGAAGCGCCGGCTTCTCCTCGGGCGGCCCCTCGATCAGGACGGGCAGTTTCCCCATATTCCCCATCAGCTTGCTCGCCCGCATGTACTGAGCCTGAATCCAGGCCGGCGACTCTTTTCCATAAACCAGAATCACCGCGTCGCTCATGCGCATAACCTCATCCACATTCTCGCGGAATGTCTGGGCACTATCGCCCTCCGTGGGCTTGGCGGGCGGAGAAACCACCTCCCATCCCAAGTCCTGAAGGATGCTGCTGAGTTCGTCACACAGCGGCTGATCCCGTTCACCTGCGGTCAGGCAGATTGTCATGCTGCCGCCGGGCTTCGTGGCCGGGGGTGGCTTCAATTGATCGAGGGTTTCCAGGACTTGCTGGCGAAATTGTTCAAAGCCGCAGCGCGTGGCGCCGAACAATATTTCACCAAGATCGGGGTCGGTAATCTGATTCAGATCGACCTCCGGAGGACGCCAACGCAGATATTTTTGCCCCGAACCCGATTTCTGCAGTTCTTTGGCGGCCGCATGCTGGATGGTCGCCAACGTCCCGGCGGCTCCCGGAATTTGTTGTCCGGATTCGTCTCCGATCAGCTGGATCATCAACTTTGCGCCCTCCAAGTCCTTGCTGATGGCTGCGGTCAGTTGTTGAGCGCTGGTCAACGGATAAGCGTCCCGCGCGCTTGGGCGAACAATGCCACCGCGTCGCCTGATTGCATCGGCCAGTTGGTCCCAATAATCAGCCAGCTTTGGCGTTGGCTCGGCTAGCCAGACCACCTGCGCTGCGGCGGTATTCTTCTCCTGCCCAGCAACATCAGGGGGCAGCTGAAAAACGGTCGTGACGGGATTTCTCACATGATCGGCAAGCAAATTCGCCAGGTAATTGATCTTTGCCCAATACGGGTTGTGCTCATCCTTGTCCGGCTCGGGCCAGCCCAGGATACGTGGCACCTTGTTGTCCAATCCGGGTTCCCAGAATTGAACGGGCGTCAGTTCCTGCAAACGCTTATGAAGTGTTTCGCGTTTGACCGGGTATTTTTCGATGATGAATACCGCCTCGCGGTTGCCGCTTGGCGGGGTTTTTGCCAGAAAATTGATCAGCTCACGCTGGCACCATTCGGAGTTTTGGTAACCGGGCGAGAGAACAAGCACAAGGGCTCGACAACCGCGAACTTCTTCAAGCAGTGTCGGCGTGACCTGGGCATTGGCGACCAGCTGGTAATCCATCCAGATATCCGGCTTCCGGCCGAGCGGCGTCTTGAGTGCAGTTTCCAGCCAGTGTTTCAGGGTAGTCACCCACCCGTCCTCACGTCCGGTCGGACTATCGTCGTCAAGATGCGCATAGCTGATAAAAATATCGTGCATGGCGATCAATGATCCCTCGTATTTATTCATTGGCTAGCACAGCGGCTGGTGTTCGGTTCCCCCGCATCACCGCTATTGCTGCTATCGCTGCTACTCCACGCGCTATTGTGCCTTCCATTACATGGTGACATCCACCGGTCAACTCAGTTCATCATAGATGATCTTATGCAGTGTGCAAATTCATAACTGCCCGCCCAAACGGCACAACCAGCGCATCTTGATCGGCTGGGCAAGTGCTGCGGTCAACGGCATAAAAACAAAAAAACCCACCAGAAAAATCTGGCGGGCCTTTAGGTCCTCGCGCTAAAACAGCCGGAGGCTTACTCAGCTGCTTCCGCCACCCGCCGCGCCCGCACGGCGGCAGCCAGTTTGTCGAGCACAATCAAACTATCCGCCCAGTTGATACAGGCATCGGTAATGCTCTGGCCGTAGGTCAGTGGCTGATCCGGCGATAGATCGAACATAAGACGTGCTGATATCTAATCAGTTGGCCGAACGAAAGATAACCAACCACAAAAAGTAAAGGCCCGACAGGCAAGCCTGTCGGGCCGGATTCGGTCGTCACCCGAAGGTGACACCTTATTGTAGCAACGGCTCTCACCCCGGAAAGCAACAATGGCGTTATTCTATCCACTTTGGATAACGCCGGGCAAATAAAATGGATGAGACCACCTACACCCTCGGTTTGGACATTGGCATTGCTTCCGTAGGCTGGTGTGTTCTTGGAACTGACCACATCATCGATCTTGGTGTACGCGCCTTCGACAAAGCGGAAACCGCCAAGGAAGGCGACTCGCTAAATCTGGTACGCCGCTCCGCCCGCTTGATGCGGCGCCGCCTCCGCCGCCGAGCCTGGCGCTTGACCAAACTGGCACGCTTGCTCAAACGGCAAGGGTTAATCGACAACAATCAGTTATTCCAGCCGCAACAACCCTTGCAAAATTCCCTGTGGCAACTGCGGGTGAATGGTCTCGACAGATTGCTGACTGGCGACGAGTGGGCGCGCGTGATTTACCACCTATGCAAACACCGGGGCTTTCACTGGACCAGTCGCGCCGAGGAAAAACAGGCCGATGGCGACAGCAAAGGGGAAAGCGGCAAGGTCAAACAAGGCCTCGCCGGCACGGCAAAGCTGATGAAGGAAAAGGGCTATCGCAGCACCGCCGAAATGGTCCTTGCCGAATTTCCGGAAGCGCAACGCAATAAACAGGGCGACTACGGCAAGGCATTGTCCCGCGTCCTGCTCGGCGAGGAACTTGCCCTGCTGTTCCAGAAGCAACGTGAATTGGGCAACCCACATACCGACGCCGCACTGGAACAAGCCATCCTCGGCGATGGCGACCGCAAGAACGGTCTGTTCTGGGCGCAAAAACCGGCGCTGGCCGGCAGCGACCTGCTCAAGATGCTCGGAAAATGCACATTCGAAAAAGCCGAATTCCGCGCACCTAAAGCCAGCTTCACCGCCGAACGCCATGTCTGGCTAACCCGCCTCAACAACCTGCGCATTGTTGTCGACGGTGTCACCCGACCTCTCACTGAACAAGAACGTGCCATCGCATTACCGCTGCCTTACAAGCAAGCAGGCCTTACCTATAAAAAAGCAGGGCTTACCTACAAGCAACTTGCCAGCGCTTTGAACAAGGCTGGTTTTCTGGACAAAGATAAATTCAAATTCACCGGCCTGTCCTACCCTAGCGAAAAACAAAAGTCTGAAGGCAAGGCCAAAGACCCAGAAGAAGGCTCCTTGGTCAAAATTCCCGGCTGGCAGGAATTGCGTAACACTTTGCGAGAAGCGGGATTGGAAACCGAATGGGAAGGCTTGGCCGGCGCTGCCTGCTGCGGTCAACCGGAGATTCTGGACAAAATCGCCACCGTCCTGAGCGTCTACAAAGACGATGACGAAGTCCTCCATAAACTGGAAGAGTTGCCGCTGCCCAACCGAAACAACCTGATCAAAGCGTTGCAGACCCTCCGCTTCGACAAATTCCATGCGCTGTCGCTCAAGGCGTTGCGCCAGATCGTGCCGCACATGGAAAATGGGCTGCGCTATGACGAAGCCTGCGTCCAGGCGGGCTACCACCATAGTCAGCTTCACAAAGTCGGCGAAGGCGAACACAAGTATCTGCCACCGTTCTACGACGGGCGCGACAAGGATGGTCGCATGCTGTTTCGCGAGGATGCCGACATTCCGCGCAACCCAGTTGTGCTACGCGCCCTCAATCAGGCGCGCAAGGTGGTCAATGCCATCGTTCGCCAATATGGGCAACCGCTTGCGGTGCATATAGAAATGGCCCGTGATCTGTCTAGGCCACTAAATGGAAAGTGGTCCGATAGCGGTAAATACATTGAAGGGCGTTCGGACGTTCGTCGAAAACAGGAAGAGTTTCGAGACAGTAACGACAAGGACAAAGCGGAATTCGCCGTGCAATTCGACATTATCGGCGCCCCCAAGGGCAGCGATTTCGAGAAGTGGCGTCTGTATCGAGAGCAGCAGGGCAAGTGTGCTTACTCGATTGCCCCAATCGACCTGAACCGCCTTCTGGAAGCAGGTTACGTCGAAGTCGACCATGCCTTGCCCTACTCGCGCAGCTTCGACGACAGCAAGAACAACAAGGTACTGGTGCTCGCCAAGGAGAATCGCGATAAAGGCAATCGCACCCCCTACGAGTATCTGGTGGGCGCAGAAGACAGCCCGCGCTGGCTGAATTTCGTGGCCTTCGTCGAAACGAATAAGACCTATCGTCTCGCCAAACGCAGCCGGTTGCTACGCAAGGATTTCGGGAAGAAGGAAGCCAAGGAATTCCGCGACCGCAACCTCAACGACACCCGCTACATCTGCCGCTTTTTCAAGAACTACGTCGAGCGTTATTTGCAACTAGCGGCCGATAGTGAAGCGAAACGCTGCGTTGTACTCAGCGGGCAGATGACGGCTTTCCTCCGAGCCCGCTGGGGTCTGAACAAGGTCCGCGGCGATAGCGACCGTCATCATGCGCTTGATGCGACCGTGGTCGCCGCCTGTAGCCACCGCATGGTCCAACGGCTTTCCGATTACGCTCGACGCAAGGAACTCGATCAGGTACGCGAAGGCTTTGTCGACATAGCAACCGGCGAAATCGTAAATCCGGCCATGTTCCAGCAATTACGCGAACACTTCCCCGATCCCTGGCCGCAGTTCCACCACGAGTTGGAAGCTCGCCTGAAAATCGACAATCCAGCGTTGTTGAGCGAAGAAATGGCCCGGCTCGGCACCTACCCGCCGGAAGCACTGGCCACACTGCGCCCCCTATTCGTCTCGCGAGCACCGCAGCGACGCAACAGCGGGGCCGCTCACAAAGACACCATCTACGGTCAACCGGAAAAAATGCGCGAAACCGGAAGCGTCACCCAAAAGGTACCGCTCGCCAGCCTGACTCTGAAGGACATCGGCGAAGAAGACAGCGAGACAAACCCGTGCAGGCTTATTGACGAACACCGTAATAAAAAGCTCTACGCTGCGATTCGCGAACGCCTGAAAATCCACGACGGCAAGGGTGATAAAGCTTTTCCACCCAGCAATCCATTACGAAAACCAATCGACACAAAAAGAGACGATTACAAAGGGCCACGAGACAAGGAAGGAAAACCCCTAGGCCCCGTCGTCCGTACCGTTACGAAGGTGATCGACAAGCTTTCGGGAATCCCGGTTCGTGGCGGCATCGCCAAGAACGACAGCATGCTGCGCGTGGATGTCTTTACTAGAGCCGGCAAGTTCCATCTGGTGCCGGTATATGTGCATCATGCCGTGGCAAAAACCCTTCCGAATCGGGCCGTTGTCGGGAAAAAAGACGAAAGCCAATGGACAGTCATTGACGACAACCACGCGTTTCAATTCTCACTTTATCCGAATGACCTCTTTCAGCTGACAGTTGATCGAGAGTCTGTATTCGGCTACTTCAGCGGAATTAACATCAATGACTGCGGACTTAAATATTTTCCACATGATCAGAAAAGTGTCGAAAGCCTAAAGAAAAAAGGTGTCTCGAGTGCTGCAAGATTTAAGAAATTTCACGTAGACGTCCTCGGGAACATCCACCCGGCCCAATGGGAAGCACGCCGTGGGCTGGCGTAGCGTGATGATCTCCCGCCCGGCCAAGCTGCGGCGGGAGCATTTTTCACTGGCTATCGAGCAGGAACAGACGGCATTCGTTCCCTTTGAGGACATTGCCGTCATCGTTCTCAACCACCGCGAAATCAATCTCACCCATCCGGTGCTGTCCGCTTGCGCCGAGTACGGCATCGGTCTTTATTCCACTGGTGACAACCACCAACCCAGCGGCATCTTCCTGCCCTTTCTGGCGCACTCCCGGACTACCCGCATGATGCGCCGCCAACTGGACGTTGCGCGGCCTCTCGCCAAGCAGGCTTGGGCCAACATCGTCCGGCGTAAGATCGAGAATCAGGCGGCTTGCCTTCAATTTTCCAAGCGAAAAGGCGTTGACCGCATGGAATCCTACGCCCGGCGCGTCCGTTCCGGTGATGTGGAAAATCTGGAAGGACAAGCAGCAGCGCATTACTTCGTCCAATTATTCGGCCAGGGTTTTCACCGCGCCGAAGAACGCTGGGCCAACGCCGCCCTCGACTACGGCTATGCCGTGCTACGCGGCGCCATTGCCCGCGGACTGGTGGCCCATGGTCTGCACCCGACAGTCGGTCTATTCCATGACAGCGAGCAGAACGCGTTCAATCTTGCCGACGACTTGATCGAGCCATTCCGCCCTTTGGTCGACCTGCATGTATTCAGGCATCCTGCGATGGTTGAAGGCGACTTATCTCCCACCGACAAAGCCGAACTAGTCGCCCTGCTAAACGTAGACGTAGGCATGCCACAAGGACGCATGTCAGTGCTTTCCGCAATCGAATATGCCGTTGAAAGTCTGGCGCGTCTGTTCGAGGAAGATGAGAGCACTCTCGAATTGCCAGTCCTGATCGGCCTGGAGCCGCACAGGCTGGAATGCTGAACAATGGGCAGTGAGACACGACGGTTTATGCGACTACTCCTGTTCTTCGATCTGCCCATGGTGACTAAGGCCGAAAAACGCGCTTACGTACAATTCCGCCGTTTCTTGCTCAACGATGGTTACGACATGCTCCAGTTTTCCGTTTATGGGCGCCTGCTGAACGGCAGCGACGCTCAGGAAAAACATTTGAAACGCTTGGTCGACAACCTTCCACCTGCTGGATCAGTACGTTGCATGACCGTTACAGAAAAGCAGTTTGCCGGCATCCGCCTATTGGTCGGCATGCCCCTTTTTCAGGAAAAAAAAGTCTCGGCAAACCAAATGTTGCTCTTCTGAGGCTAGAAATAAACAAAAAAATTCCCGCCCAGCCAAGGCTGGGCGGGAATTTCACTGAGGCCAGATTGTAGCTTTCCGGGGTGAGAGAGGGAGCTACAACACGATGATGCAGCGCACAATGCCGAGCGGATTGTAGCTCGGGGAGAGGGCTACAACGGTCGCTACGCACAGCGATTGATAGTTGGATTGTAGCTTTCCGGGGTGAGAGAGGGAGCTACAACACTTGTGGCTGCTGGTGGGCGCAAGGTCTAGATTGTAGCTTTCCGGGGTGAGAGAGGGAGCTACAACCGCCAAGCCGGCATCTGTGCTTGAAGACGTGATTGTAGCTTTCCGGGGTGAGAGAGGGAGCTACAACTCTTGCCGAAGTCGCTCCCACGTTCGGCATGATTGTAGCTTTCCGGGGTGAGAGAGGGAGCTACAACGCCGCATCAATTGCGACCTGCCCGGCTACCGATTGTAGCTTTCCGGGGTGAGAGAGGGAGCTACAACTCGCTGCGCGGCAAGCGGATGGCCGGCTGATTATAGCTTTCCGGGGTGAGAGAGGGAGCTACAACCCCGTACTTAATGGACAGGTTGCCAACTACGATTGTAGCTTTCCGGGGTGAGAGAGGGAGCTACAACCTGGACGATGGTCGAGAAGGACGACGACCAGATTGTAGCTTTCCGGGGTGAGAGAGGGAGCTACAACTTATTTCGTTACGGCGAACGTCATCCAGCGGATTATAGCTTTCCGGGGTGAGAGAGGGAGCTACAACCACCTGATCGGCATGGAAGAACCATGGGAAGATTGTAGCTTTCCGGGGTGAGAGAGGGAGCTACAACCGCTCGGCAGCAAGGGCCGACTGGAAGGCAGATTGTAGCTTTCCGGGGTGAGAGAGGGAGCTACAACGCACGCGCGTTTTCGTAATTCGACTGGTAGGATTGTAGCTTTCCGGGGTGAGAGAGGGAGCTACAACTTTTCGGCGAACAATGTCGCCGAAAGCCGCGATTGTAGCTTTCCGGGGTGAGAGAGGGAGCTACAACAAGAATTGGCATTTAGACCTCTGTGAGTCGGATTGTAGCTTTCCGGGGTGAGAGAGGGAGCTACAACCTTGAGGTTGATATTGATATGGAACGCAAGGATTGTAGCTTTCCGGGGTGAGAGAGGGAGCTACAACCAACCAATCGCAAACCTAACGCCAACCGGGGTGAGAGAGGGAGCTACAACCATAAGAGCGAGGCACTACGTGATGATCTTGATTGTAGCTTTCCGGGGTGAGAGAGGGAGCTACAACAACGGTTTTGAGCACCCTCAACGTGTCCCAGATTGTAGCTTTCCGGGGTGAGAGAGGGAGCTACAACACATCCTGCGTCGGGTGGATGTAGGCCCAGGATTGTAGCTTTCCGGGGTGAGAGAGGGAGCTACAACTTGCGGCAGGCGGCGCAGCGGGTGGCCTTGGATTGTAGCTTTCCGGGGTGAGAGAGGGAGCTACAACCTGATCGCCGTTGCACCGAAGGCACTTTTTGATTGTAGCTTTCCGGGGTGAGAGAGGGAGCTACAACACCAAGCTCTGCGGTGCGCCAGTGGTTGGGGATTGTAGCTTTCCGGGGTGAGAGAGGGAGCTACAACATGAAATCACCAGGCGCAAAGCGTGTGATGGATTGTAGCTTTCCGGGGTGAGAGAGGGAGCTACAACCCCATAACCAATCGGCCAGAGCCTGAAGCTGATTGTAGCTTTCCGGGGTGAGAGAGGGAGCTACAACCAGTTCAGAAGTGCCATTGACCGGAATTTAGATTGTAGCTTTCCGGGGTGAGAGAGGGAGCTACAACCTGTGAGCCGTGATGCTGTACGCCTGCTTCGATTGTAGCTTTCCGGGGTGAGAGAGGGAGCTACAACCAGTTTGCCAGCCGCGGTGGAGTTCGCCGTGATTGTAGCTTTCCGGGGTGAGAGAGGGAGCTACAACTGTTCGTCAGATAACGAAAATAGCGATGAGGATTGTAGCTTTCCGGGGTGAGAGAGGGAGCTACAACCCGGCATTGGCGCGAGCCGTTGCGTCAGCCGATTGTAGCTTTCCGGGGTGAGAGAGGGAGCTACAACTGCTGCCGGGCGTTGGCCAGCGTTTGCAGGGATTGTAGCTTTCCGGGGTGAGAGAGGGAGCTACAACACATCCTGCGTTGGGTGGATGTAGGCCCAGGATTGTAGCTTTCCGGGGTGAGAGAGGGAGCTACAACGTTGATGACGATGCTGTAGTCGCCGAATATGATTGTAGCTTTCCGGGGTGAGAGAGGGAGCTACAACGGCCAAAGCCACGCTAGCCGATCGCCTAGCATTGTAGCTTTCCGGGGTGAGAGAGGGAGCTACAACAAAGAAGGGGGATGGCCGTTGGCCATCCCCCTTCTTCGTGCCGCTCTCGCGGCGTCTATAAGCTTATTAAACTCACTCGGCCGCTTCTGCCACCCGCCGCGCCCGCACGGCGGCAGCCAGTTTATCGAGCACAATCAAACTATCCGCCCAGTTGATACAGGCATCGGTGATGCTCTGACCGTAGGTCAGTGGCTGATCCGGCGAGAGATCCTGACGGCCTTCGATGAGATGCGACTCAACCATCACGCCGACGATACGATCTTCGCCGGCGGCCAGTTGAGCGCAAATGCTGTCGTTCACTTCCATTTGCAGCTTGTATTGCTTGCGGCTGTTGCCGTGCGAGAAATCGACCATCAGGCGCGCCGCGAGGCCGGCTTTGGCGATTTCGCTGCACGCCGCATCGACGCTGGCGGCGTCGAAATTCGGCTCCTTGCCGCCGCGCAGGATGACGTGGCAATCCTCGTTGCCAAGCGTCGAGACGATGGCGGTGTGGCCGGACTTGGTGACCGAGAGAAAATGGTGCGGCGAATTTGCCGAACGGATGGCGTCGACCGCAATCCGCATGTTGCCGTCAGTACCGTTCTTGAAACCGACCGGGCAGGAAAGGCCGGAGGCCAGCTCGCGGTGCACTTGCGACTCAGTGGTGCGCGCACCGATGGCGCCCCAGGCAATCAGGTCGGCGGTGTATTGCGGCGTGATGGTGTCGAGGAATTCGGTGGCGCAAGGCAGATCCAGCTCGTTGATTTCGAGCAGAATTTTGCGCGCGAGGCGAATGCCCTCGTTGATGCGGAAAGTGTTGTCGAGGCGCGGATCGTTGATCAGGCCCTTCCAGCCGACCGTGGTACGCGGCTTTTCGAAATAGACACGCATCAGGATGACGAGGTCTTCCTTGTGTTTCTCGGTTTCCTTGGCCAGCTTTTTGGCGTACTCCATCGCCGCGTCGTAATCGTGAATGGAACAGGGCCCAATCACCACCAGCAGACGGTCGTCGGCGCCGTGCAAAATGCGGTGGATCGCCTGACGCGCGGCGTAGGCCGTCTGCGCGGCACGGTTGGACACGGGATATTCACGGAAAATGTGGGCCGGCGGCACCAATTCCTTGATTTCCTTGATACGCAGGTCGTCGGTATTCGGTTTGCTTTGCGGCGTCATGGCCAGCCTCATTCAAATTGCGGAAAGCCGATAATTCTAACGCGCCGGGGCTTATATCAAAAATAACAAGCGTTGCTGAGCGGCCTTCTCAGCGGCCTGCCGTTGTAAACTCCGTTCGATGATTGATCAACAACCCACCCCGCGCATCCGCGTTGAAGCGCTCGATCCCGCCTATGAATCCGCTGCGGCAAGCTGGGCCGCCCGGCTGCAATTGGCCACCCAGGGCGAGGCGGAATATGCCTTGCAGGTCGGTGCTTCTGGTGTGCAGTTTGTCGAGCTTGGGCCGCTGGCCGCTGGGCCGGTCCGGGTTGATTTTGTCGAAGGCGCCGTGGCGCATCGGCGCTTGTTTGGTGGCGGCAGCGGACAAATGATTGCCAAGGCGGTTGGCATTCAGGCCGGGGTTCGGCCACGGGTGCTGGATGCCACCGCCGGGCTGGGCCGCGATGCTTTCGTTTTGGCCGAATTGGGTTGTAGCGTCACCCTGATCGAACGCCAGGCATTGATCGCAGCGCTGCTGGAAGACGGCTTGCTGCGAGCGCAGGCCGATCCCGAGGTCGCGCCGATTGTGGCGAGAATGTGCCTGCTTTGTGGCAATGCCATTGAATTGATGGCGGCTTGGGCAAGCGAGCCGCCGCAGGTCATTTATCTCGACCCGATGTTCCCGCACCGTGACAAAAGCGCGCTGGTCAAAAAGGAAATGCGCCTGTTCCGCCCACTGGCCGGCAACGACGATGACGCCCCGGCGCTGCTGGCGGCGGCACTCAAGCTGGCGACGCATCGGGTGGTGGTCAAACGGCCGCGCAAGGCGCCCGCCATCGCAGGTGAAAAGCCGGGTTACGTGCTTGAAGGAAAATCGAGCCGCTTCGACATTTATCCGAAGAAAGCGCTGAAAACGAAGACGGGCTGAGCTTTACCGGCGAAGCTGGAAAGCTGCCATCCCTTATTTCGGTAGTTTCTCGTAAAGCCCGACAGCGCTTTCCATTTCTTCGAGAATACGCTCGCTACTGGTCGCCACGGCAATTTGAGGGCGCTTGTCGGCGCCGACTTTCTGGCCCAGGGCGTTCTCGAAAAAGAACCATTGTTGCTTGACCAACTCCAGCGCATCCTTGATTTGCTGCGTATTGGCCGGCGAAGCGGCAAGCTCCTGATGCGCCGCGGCAAATTCCTTGCGCGCCTTGTCCAGTTCGACCGCACTTTTCACGTCGCCGACGCCCCAGGCCATGGCCTGATAAAACTTCGCCATCCGTTGCGACAACATCCGCTGCCGGCCGGAAATATTGACCAGCCGCCCACTGGTGGTCGCCGATTGTTTCTCGAATTGCCCGGTTCCCAGATTGGCCAGCGCCAGAACTTCTTCTGAAATGGCGAGCACTTTGCCGCCATTTTCCTTTGAAGGCGCCGCACCGATCAGGACATCCTTATAGGCCAGCCAGGATTTCTCCAGCTTGCCGTAGGTTTCCTTGATCTCCGGGGTGGGCGCGTAGTTTTTCAATTCGACCAGTTGCCGGTCGAAAACAGCCATCGAGCTGTCGAGCACCTTCTTGCTGCGGTCAACCTCGATTTGTTGGCCAATTTGAAAATAGGCCTTGGCCATCCGTTGCGACAACATGCGCTGACGACCCGCCTTGTTGATCGCCGAATTCAAATCGCTGATCTGCGCCAGCGCAACGTTTCCCGTCAGTAACAGGAAAAACCCAAGCAATACACTGAACAAAGATTTCATGCGGCCCCCAGCCAAAGCGCATTGAAGAGGACAGAAAGTACTTTCTTCAGGGGAAGCCAACCATGATTTGTATCAACAGTGTGATCAAACCAAGACGGCCGGCATTTAAGGCAGTTGGGTCAGATAGTGGGCGACCGCAGTGATGTCGTCATTCTTCAGGCTGGCCGTGGCAATGGTCATCAACTGATTGTTGCGGATGCCGGTATTGTCACGATAACGGGTGATTGACGTCTGCAAGTAAGGCAACTTTTGCCCGGCGAGGCGGGGATAGACCTCACTGCCATGCGCTTGTTCGCCGTGGCAGCGAGCGCAAAGCTTGGCAAAAACCACCTTGCCTTTCACCGTCTGCGCGGCATCGCTCGGCGTTGGCCGCACTGAAACATTGGCGTAATAGAGCGCAATCTGCAAGCGCTCCTCGTCTTTCAAAACCTTGATCAGGCCCTGCATGAAGGCATCCTTGCGCTCGCCACTGCCAAACTTGCGAACCTGCTCCAGCAGGTAGCCCGGATTCTGGCCCGCCAGGTTGGGCACATCCGGCGTTTTGCTCACCCCGTCTTCACCGTGGCAATTTGCACAGAAGAAAGTGGCCTTTTTTCCGGCGTCGACCGCAAGCTTGAGGGTGGCGGGATCAGACTGGAGCGCCTTCAGGCGCTCTGGCAAGGGCGTTTGCGCCAGAACTGCGCTGCTTGTCAGACTCAAAACAGCTGCCAATACATAGCCCCGCATAACACCCTCGCAACATAGTTAATAATATCTAGACATTATGCAGTACCACCCACGGTCAGTCCATCAATACGCAAGGTCGGTTGACCGACACCGACCGGCACGCTCTGGCCGTCCTTGCCGCAGGTGCCGACACCGGGATCAAGTTTGAGGTCGTTGCCGATCATCGAAACGCGGTTCATCGCATCCGGGCCATTGCCGATCAGCGTTGCGCCCTTGATTGGCCGCGTCACCTTGCCGTCTTCAATCAGGTAAGCCTCACTCATCGAGAAGACAAATTTGCCGCTGGTGATATCGACCTGGCCACCGCCGAAATTGGCGGCGTAAATCCCCTTCTTCACCGACTTGATGATTTCCTGCGGATCGTGTTCGCCGGCCAGCATCATGGTGTTGGTCATGCGCGGCAACGGCAGGTGGGCGAAGGATTCGCGACGGCCGTTACCGGTCGGCGCGACACCCATCAGGCGAGCGTTCAGGCTGTCCTGCATATAGCCTTTGAGAATGCCGTCCTCGATCAGTACCGTGCGCTGCGTCGGATTACCTTCATCGTCGATATTCAGCGAACCACGGCGGTCGGCGATGGTGCCATCGTCGATCACCGTCACGCCCTTGGAAGCAACGCGCTGGCCGACCCGGCCGCTGAAGGTTGAACTGCCCTTCCGGTTGAAGTCGCCTTCCAGCCCGTGACCAACAGCTTCATGCAGCAGAATGCCCGGCCAACCGGCGCCGAGTACCACCGTCATCTGCCCGGCTGGCGCGGCCTCGGCCTTGAGGTTGGTCACCGCCTGATGGACGGCTTCCTTGGCATAGCGTTGCAGCACTTCATCGTCGTAATAACCGAAATCAAAACGACCGCCCCCCCCAGCGCTGCCCTGCTCGCGCTTGCCGTTTTCCTCGACGATGACCGAGATCGAACAACGCACCAGCGGACGAATGTCAGCGGCCAGGCGGCCATCGGAGCCCGCGACCAGTATCACTTCATATTCACCGGCCAGCGAGGCCATGACCTGAATCACCCGTGGATCAAGGGCACGCGTGAAGCCTTCGAGGCGTTCCAGCAGTTTGACCTTGGCCTCGGCCGGCAGCGAGGCAATCGGGTCATGCGGCACGTAGAGCGCATGGCCGGCTGCGCCGTGTTTGAGCGCCGGCAAAATGCCATTCTGACCCGCTGCGGCAATGGCGCGCACGGCGGTTGCCGCATCGGTCAACGCCCGTGAGCTGATGTCGTCGGAATAGGCAAACGCAGTTTTCTCACCGGAAATGGCGCGCACGCCCACACCCTGGTCGATATTGAAGCTGCCCGATTTGACGATGCCTTCATCCAGACTCCAGGCTTCGGAACGGGAATATTGGAAATAGAGATCGGCATAATCGACCTGATGCGTCAGGATCTGGCCAAAAGTGCGCGACAAGTCGCCCTCGGTGAGCGAAAAAGGGGCGAGCAACAAAGATTCGGCTTGGGCCAGGGCGCTGTTTTTATTCATTGAAACTCCGTCAAGAATGTTCAGAGAGTACGGTGGGCGAGCGCCGGCAGGCTCTCGCGAATTTCGGCAATACGGGCGTGGTCGAGATCGGCGATGACAACGCCGGGCCCTTTCATTTTTCGGTCAAGAATTTCACCCCACGGGTCAACGATCATACTGTTGCCGTGCGTCTGGCGGCCGTTTTCATGGCGCCCGCCTTGTCCGACCGCGAGCAGGTAGCATTGGTTCTCGATTGCCCGGGCACGCAGCAGGATTTCCCAGTGAGCGCGGCCAGTCGTATCGGTGAAGGCCGCCGGCATCATGATCAGATCGACCGTACCGAGGGCGCGATACAGTTCAGGAAAACGCAGGTCGTAGCAGATCGACAAGGCAACGCGGCCAAAAGGCGTATCGACGGCAACCAGTTGATCGCCGGCCTCGATGAAAGCGGCTTCGTCATAGGTTTCATTGCCCTTTTTGAAGCCGAAAAGGTGGATTTTGTCGTAGCGTTTGACGCATTCACCGGCCGGATTGTAAACCAGGCTGGTATTACGCATTTTTTCCGGGTCTGCTGCGGTCAACGGCAAAGAACCGGCAAAAATCCAGATGCCGTAGCGCTGCGCCGTTTCGGCCAGCCAGTCCTGAATCGGCCCATGACCGAAGTCCTCGCGGGCACGCACGCGGTCGGCATCGGCCGCACCGATGATCGGGAAATATTCGGGCAGCGCAACCATTTGCGCCCCCTGCGCCACGGCAGTTTCAATCAACTGGCCGGCAATCAGCAGATTGTCGGCAACCCGTGGGCCGGAAACCATCTGCAAAGCGGCAATGCGGCAATTCTCTTTGTTCAAGGCTTGGTTTCCCCGGTTTCATTGGGCACTTCCGGCTTGCTTGGCACTTCCGGCTTGGCTGGCACGTCCTGCGACGCCTCGCCCGTCTTGTCCACTTGTGGGTCGCTCCAGGTACCGGTGACATGATAGCGATAGCTGAACAGGCGGCTGATCGGATTTTGCAACAGGGTATTTGCCAGCAAGGCGGCAGCGCCTGCCACCGGGTTGATCAGCGTCGCCGCACCGACCGCAGCCACCCCGCCGAGATCCGGCCGGACCAGCACCTGCAAATCCTGTGTCTCATTTTTCAGATCGGTCTCCCCCTGCATTTCGATCTGGGCCGCGGGGCCCTTGATGCGCAAGGGTTCAATCGTTTTCATGATTCCTTTTTTCACCGAAAGCTTGCCTTCGATACTGTCGAAAGCCAGGCCGTCGGTAAAAATATCGCGGAAATCCAGGGTCAGGCGGCGGGGCAAGGATTGCAGCGAAATCAGGCCGAGCAACTTGCCCACCCCGGGCTCCAGCTTATTGAACTGCCCTTTTTCGGCACTTACGGTCATCTGCCCGGTCAAGGACGGGTAATGAATGCCAGTGAGCGGGCCATTCCATTGCAGTTCCCCCTTCATTTTCGCCGAACCGCGACGGACGGCATCGACGTAGCCCAGCCGTTCCAGCAGCTTGCCGGCATCCAGCGCATTGAGTTCAAAATTGAAATCGGTTTGATGCCGGCCGACATTCAACCAAGTCGCCCTGGCCTTCAAAACGCCGTCCGGGTTTTGCAGGCTCAGCGTATCCAGCCGCCAGGCGCCCTTATCGTTGCGCGCCTTCAAGTCCAGCCGCCCCAGCGCCATGTTGCCAATATAAAAATCTTCCACCGAAAGGCTCATGCCGGGCAGGCTGTTCAGCGCGGTCGCCTCGCCCTCGCCCATCTCGGTCGCCGGGCGAATCATCAGCCGCTTGAAATTACCCTCCAGCCAACCTTCAGCCGCGCTGTTCCAGAACAGCTCGCCCGCCGCCTCGCGGGTATTGAGGCTGATCTGCCAACCATTGCCGCGTGGCCGCAAAGTCGTATCAACCTGACTGAAATCCCGGCCCATCAATTGCAGCAAGGGCGTTTTCAGCGTCACCACATTGAGCGCCAGTCCGCCACTCGCATTACCGTTGCCACCTGTGTTGCCATTGCCACCGGCATTGCCATTGCTCTCGCCATTCGCCGTTACCGCTGTCGGCAGAAAGTTTTTCCAGGCATCCGCGTCGATCACCGGCACCGCCACCCGCACGGCCAGCCCCTTTTCAGGTAGACGCGGCTCAGCATCGCCAAGGGCAAAAACGCCGCGCTCCCAGTTGCCTTGCCGACGGAGAATCAAACCCTGAGCCACCTGACCCAGCGTGATGCGGTACTGCTCACGGATTGCCTCCGGTGCGCTGCGCTCAATCCGCAAAGCCAGCGGCGCCGTGGCGATCTTGTTCAACGGCGCGGGCAATGGCGAGCTGACACCGAGCAAATCAGATTCAATGACGAAATCGGCGTTTCGCTTGCGAATGCTGATATCCGCCTTCCACGCCGCGCTGCCACTCAAGTGCTCGGTGAGCGGAAACGCGAAATGCTTGCTGACCTCGGCGATATTGGCCGTACCCGTCGCCACCACGCCGACCTTGTCACCAACATTATTCACCTGCACCTTGAGCGCCCCGCCGAAGACCCGACCGGTAATATCCTGCGCCTGCACCGACTTCTCAGTGATCTGCAGGCGACCATTGACCTGGGTCAGCGGCGGCAGCGCCGAAACCGGCTCCAGTTGGTTATTGACGAAACGATAGTCACCGCGCACCTTGGTATCGAGCGAATGACGTAGCGGAATATCCAGCTCCAGACTGAGGCTGCCGTTACCGGTTGCCTTCATGCCTTCGGTAAAGCGATCGATACTCGCGCCGACCGGGCTCTGGTCGAGAAAACGGAAAAATTCGCTGGTCGGGCCCTGCGCCAAGCCTTTAACCAGCAATATTTCCTCGCGCGACTCAAAATCGGGGATCACCACCGTCACGTCGGAAAGGCGGGCTCCCAGGATGTTGCCCTTGCTGGCTTCGACCTTCATGCCGATGCCGAAGGTCATGTTGCCGTCGATCTGCTCAATCGCCGGCCAGCCCGGCACGTAATCGACCTTGGTATCCGCCGCCTTGGCCGTGACAATAAATTTGCCGCTCGTCCCGTCGCGAAACGGAAAATCCCTGAGATTACCTTTAAGGATCAGACGCCCGTCATAGCCCCGGCCGCTGACGATGCCGCGCTTGATCCAGGCGCGGGCCTCGGCATTGACCACGTGCGGCATATAACGCCAGACCGCGCGGGCATCGGCGCGGTCCACGTTCGCCGTCAGGTCAATTTCACCCGGCCCGTCGCCGGTAAAACGGTAATGACCGCGGGCTGAACCGGCCGCCGCCGGGCCGGAAAACTCCAGTTTATCCAGTTTGATATCGACGCCGGACGCGCTGGCCACGCCGTTTGGTGCACCGTTTGGCGAAGTACCGGGCACCCCGCTGATCGTCTTCCAGCTGGCCCGCGCCGTCAGGGTATCGAGCACGGTTTCCGGCTCGGGAAAAATGGCCGGGAAGGAGAGCGTCGAAGCAGCGGCATCAAGCACCAATTCGCCGCCCTTGTCAGTCAGGTCGATATTGCCGGCCAAACCGCTGGCGCCAGGAAAGTAAGCACCCGGCAAAATACCCAGCTGAGCAAAGCCGGCTTTCAGCGAGTAACGGTTCAGCGTCTCGCCCTCCACCCCCCAACTGGCGCGCAGTTCTGAAATTTTCCCTTGCGGCTGATGGGTTTGCAGCAAGTTTCGGCTCCGGGCATCAAGCGGCAAATGGGCGGCCAGGCTGGCGAGTGCCGCCAGATCAATAAAATTGGCACTGGCATTGCCGTTGACCGCAGCAGTCTGCGGATTCTGTCGCCATTCCAGATGGAAATCGGTCGGTGCTACCCGAATACCCTGCTGCGTCAATAACTCGACATTGCGCCCGTCGAGCAACCACTCGCCAACCTTGTAGCTACCCGCCAGCCGGCCACGCATATTGGCCAGATCAAGCTCGGGCAAGTTGCGGCCGAGACGAACACGCACTTCTTCAAGCGCCACATCCGCCGTCAGCTTGCCGCCGCCGTCCTTGAGATCGCCCCAGACCCGTAACGCCCCGCGTCCCTTGGGCAAATAGGCCGGGTAATCGACCCAGGCGCGCCAGCCGGCCAGATCGGCATAATCAAGCTCGACGAAAACCTTGCCGGACAGGTTTTCCAGGGCTTCGCCAATATCGCCCATGATCTCGCCGCGCACGTCGATCCGCGATGCGAGTTCGGAAGGCGGCGCCGCGGAAAGACCAAAACGATGGCGCCGACCGCTGTTATCGAGGCCAAACTGCAAGTCCTCAAGCACCAGCGGCGGCGCCTGACGCAAACGATCGTCCCAGACAATCATCGCATCGAGAATCCGGATATGTTTCTGCGCCAGCACCCACTCGGCAAAAGCCGGGTCGCTTTCGCCTTCGGTGGCCATGCCGGCCACGGTAATTCGGCCATTGGCATCGCGCCGCACATGCAGCACCGGGCCTTCAAAAACCAGCAACGAGAGGGTTGGCTGCCAGCGCCACAGCGTCTGCCAGGAAAGCACGCTCTCGACCCGGGCCAGTGAAAATGCCGGCACGCCCTGGCTATCAAAAAGTTGAACATTGTCGAGCACCAGATCGGGATTCAGCCCATCCCAACGCGCTTCGATTTTGCCTATTTTTACCGGTTGACCGACGGCACGGCTGGCCGCCTGCTCGATTTCGCTCTGGTAATCCGCCACTTTGGGCAGCACGACGTAGCGCAAGACCACAACCAGCGCCGCAAAGATCAGCCAGCCAGCAAACAGCCCCCAGCCCAGCCAGCGCAAAGCACGGGCGACCGCCGGCCTGGCCAGCACAGGCCATAGCCAGTGCAGCCGGTGATAGAGCGCGCTGCGCATTTCTGCACGGTCCTGCGGCCTAGTCACTGGTCAAACCGTTTTGCCAAAAGGGGAAATAGGTCACTACAATCGGTCACTACAATCAAAAAATCAGCCAAGACCGGCATTCTATCCTTTTCGGCAAATGCGCCGATTGAGCAATCCATGAACAACACTCTCGACCCGCGCTGGCAAATCGCCATCGACCACAGCCACTATCTGGCCAATCAGTTGCAGACCCACCCGGCGATGATCCCGGAATTGGCCGCCACCTGGCAGCAGCCGCTCTCCGAAGATATGTTGCTGATCCCGCTGAAAGTCGATTTTGCCGATGACGATGCCGTCAAGTCGGCACTGCGCCGGCTGCGTCATCGCGCCATGGCGCACATGACGCTGCGCGACCTTTGCGGGTTGGCGCCGCTCGCCGAGATCATGGAGAGCATGACCCTGCTCGCCGATGTCACCACCAACTTCGCGCTCGACTATTACCACCGCCAGCTAGTCGCCACCTATGGCGAACCGCTCGACAGAGCCGGGCTGCCGCAACGCCTGCTGATCATCGGCATGGGCAAGCTGGGCGGACGCGAATTGAATGTCTCTTCCGACGTTGATTACATTTTTGTGTACCCGGAAGAAGGCGACACCAACGGCAAGAAAAGCATCGAAAACTACGATTTCTTTACCCGGCTCGGCAAGCGGGTGATCAGTGCGCTCGGCGACCTGACCGCCGACGGCCAGGTTTTCCGCGTCGATATGCGGCTGCGCCCGAATGGCGATTCCGGCCCGCTGGTCTGCTCGCTCGACGCGCTGGAAAACTATTTCATCACCCAGGGCCGCGAGTGGGAACGCTACGCCTGGATCAAATCGCGGGTCATGAACACCGGCCCGAATGCCGACGGCGCTTCGCTGGGTGACTGGATGGCCGCGCTGCGACGGATTTCCCGCCCCTTCGTGTTCCGCAAATATCTCGATTTCGGCGCGATCAACGCCATGCGCGACCTGCACGCGCAAATTCGTCGCGAAGTGGCGCGCAAGGACATGGTCGACCACGTCAAACTCGGCCCCGGCGGCATCCGCGAGATCGAGTTCATTGCCCAGGTCTTCCAGTTGATACGCGGCGGGCGCGACCCGGCGCTGCAAATCCGCCCGACCCTTTCGGTGCTCAAACTACTGGTCGAACGCAAGCTGCTCCCGGCCGAAAGCGAAAGCGAACTGCGTCAAGCCTATGTTTTCCTGCGCCGCCTGGAACACCGCCTGCAATACGTCGAGGACAAGCAAACGCACATGTTGCCGGTCGACGCCGCGGGACGGGCGGTGATTGCCCGCAGCATGGATTTCCCCGACTGGCCGGCGATGCTCGTCGTGCTCGACGACCACCGCAACAAGGTGAGCAAGCACTTCGAACAGGTTTTTTCCGATCCCGAATCCGGCGAGCACCCGCTCACTGGCCTATGGATGAATCAGCTTGATGAAGACACGGCCATCGAAGCCTTCGGCAACCTCGGTTTCCGGCGCCCGAAAGAAGCCATTGCCCGCCTGGCCGAACTCCGCGCCGCCAGCCGCTATTTGCAATTGCCCAGTACCAATCGCTCGCGCTTTGACGCCGTCGGCCCGCGCCTGATTGAAGCGGCCGGCGCCACCTGCGACCCGGATATCACGCTGGTGCGCGGCCTCAATTTCCTCGAAAGCATTGCCCGGCGCGGCTCCTACCTGGCTTTGCTGCAGCAGTACCCGATGGCGCTGCGCCGCGTTGCCGACATGATCTGCGCCTCAACCTGGGCAACCGAATACCTGCACCGCTACCCGCTGCTGCTCGATGAATTGCTCGACCCGCGCCTCTACGAAATTGCCACCAACTGGGTCGATTTCCGCGAAAACCTGCGGCGCAATCTGGCCGACCATGCCGGCGATACCGAGCGCGAAATGGACATCCTGCGCGAAGTCCATCATGCCCAGGCTTTCCGGCTGCTGGCCCAGGATCTGGCCGGCCTGCAAACCATCGAAACGCTCTCCGACCACCTCACCGAACTGGCCGACACCCTCGTTCAGGAAACCCTGCCGCTGTGCTGGAGCAAGATCAAGAACCGGCATTGCGAGACGCCGAAATTCGCCGTCATCGGCTACGGCAAGATGGGCGGCAAGGAACTGGGCTATGCCTCCGATCTCGATCTGGTTTATCTCTATGACGACGATGCCCAGGAAGCCGGCGAAAACTACAGCCGCCTCGGCCAGCGCCTGAATACCTGGCTGTCGAGCCAGACCTCGGCCGGCATTCTGTTTGAAACCGACCTGCGTTTGCGCCCGAATGGCGATTCCGGCCTGCTCGCCGTCTCGGTCGATTCCTTCCGCGACTACCAGCTTAAAAACGCCTGGGTCTGGGAGCATCAGGCGCTGACCCGCGCCCGTTTTTGCGCCGGCGACCCGGCGGTTGGGGCGCATTTTGAAAAAATCCGCTGCGAAATTCTTTGCCAGCAGCGCGACCTGACGACGCTTCGCGACGAAGTCGTCGCCATGCGCCAGAAAATGGTCGATGCCCATGCTTCAAACAGCGCGACGGAATTCGATCTCAAACACGACCAGGGCGGCATCGTGGATGTCGAATTCATCGTTCAATATCTGGTGCTCGGCTACGCCAGCCAGCATCCCAGCCTGACCGGCAATCTCGGCAATATTGCCCTGCTCCGCATGGCGGCCGAGCTTGGGCTGATCGAGCCACAACAAGCCGAAGCAGCGGGCAACGCCTATCGCGAATATCGCCGGCTGCAACACGCCAAGCGCCTCTCGGCCACCCCCAAGGCGCGCGTCCCGCGGGAAGAGATTGAAAAGCACATTGCTGCGGTCAACACGCTTTGGCAGGCCGTTTTTGGCACGGCGAGCGCTGCCGCGAGGCCATGACGCAAGTCAGCGCCCCGCCTGTTGACGGCGTTCAACCGACCGAAGAACAAGCGCTGAACGAAGTCACCGCTTTTCTGCGTGATCTCGGTCAGGCACTGCACATCAGCGGTGCGCCGGCCCATGATCTGGAAAAGCGGCTGGTCGCTGTCGGCCAACGCCTCGGCGTACACGTTGAAGGTTTCGCGGTATTGACTTTTCTTGCCCTGACCGTGGCCGCACCCAGCGGCGCCCGGCGGGTTGAAATGCTGCGTCTGCCGCCCTACGACTACAACATGGCGCGACTGATTGCGCTGGAAGCCCTGTGCCGGGAAATCAGCAACCCGGCGCAATTGCAGACCTACGTCGCGCAACTCGCCAACATCCTGGATCAGCCGCCGCCCTGGGCTGGCTGGCAACTCGTGCTCCAGGGATTTCTGCTTTCTGCTGCCGTCGCCGCCCTGCTCCGTGGCGGCTGGACAGAAATGCTTTGCGGCGGCCTGATCGGCCTGTTGTTCGTGGCCGCCCATCAGCGCCTGAGCAAAATTCAGGGCCTCGGCCCGGCCATCCCGGTCATGCTCTGCGCCCTCGCCGCCATGCTGGCGCAGGGGCTAACCCTCGTGCTGCCGCAACAATCCCCCTTCATTTCAGCCGTCGCCGGCGTCGTGCTTTTATTGCCCGGATTCATGTTGACCGTAGCCATGTCCGAACTGGCCACCCAGAATTTTCTTGCCGGCACCGGGCGGCTGGCCGGTGCCTTCATGCTGCTCTTCCTGATGGGTGCCGGGCTGGTGATCGGCACCAAGATCAGCCTCGCCTTGCTGCCCGTGCAGGCGCTCGGCACCGTGGCCGCGCTGCCGGCCTGGGTGATCTGGCCGACCATTGCCGTACTCGGCGTTTCGCTGCTCGGCGTCATTCAGGCGCCGCTCTCGGCCATCCACGTTTCGGCCGGTGCCTGCCTGCTCGCCTGGGCGGTTTATTCGCTGGTCAGTGCCGCGGTCGGCAATGTGGTTGGCGCTTTTGCCGGTGCGCTGGCCGTCGCGGCGGCCGGCCACTTCTATCACTACCTGACGCGGCGCCCAGCGGTGCTTTTGCAGATTCCCGGCCTGATTACGCTGGTCCCGGGCAGCATGGGTTTTCGTGGCCTGCACGCGCTGATCGAACAGGACAGCGCCGCCGGCATCAACCTGATCACCGACATGCTGCTCACCGGTGCCGCACTGGCCGTCGGGCTGTTGCTGGCCGACAATATTGCCGGCTGGCTGATTGCGCGGCTTGATCGTCAACCCGCTCGGGGCAGTGCGACGGCCAAGTAGTCGCCCTTCATCGACCCAAGCCGGGCTGACATGTGAGGATCACGGCCGCCAAGGTGCTGCAGCCGTACTTTGCCAAGTCCGCGCCGGAATCACCGGATACCCGCCTTGCGCTGCTCGGCCCGCACATAGGCCGTGATATGCGCCACGTCATCCGGGGTGACCTGCGGCACCGGCGCCATGTCGCCATACGGCCAATGGTGGGCGCGCACCCCGTTCTTCACCGCCAGTTGAAAGGCCGCATCCCCGTGATGGGATGGCTCATAGATTTTATGCAGCAAGGGTGGCCCCTTTTTCTCGCCGCTCTCGACGCCCATCAGGTCGGCGCCATGACAGGCGGCGCAATGCTGCAAAAACAGTTTCTTCCCGGAGGCCGGATTCGGCATCAGACCTGCGCTGGGTTGAGGCACTTGCCAGCCTTGAGACTGAGCCGTCAGGCTGAGCGCGGCGAGCAGGATGCCGCAAAACAGTTTTCCATAATTTTCAGGCATTGGATTCTCCAGAAATACAAATATCACTCATGTTCGCCCTCGCTTCAGTAGCGCCATCAGCCCAGTGCTCGGCGCCGCACCGAGAATCGCCCCGATTGAGACAATGAGGATGCCCAGCACGACACGAACACCGAGCGCCTCATCAAGGATGAAATAGGCACCGATCGCGGAAACGCCGGGCACGAGCGCCAGCATCATGGATGCCTGGCATGCCCCGATTTTCTGATTGGCATAGCTGTACATGCCGGCCGCCAGCAGTGCCGCTACGACGCCCTGATAAACGCACTGCAAAACGATTTCGCCGGCGGAACTGCTCTGGATCGCTTTCGGCAACCAGATCAGATACACCGGCATATAAAAAATCAGTGCAAAGCTGGCAACCCCGGAAATCGCCAGAAAGGGCTTAACTTGCCAGTGCCGCATCAGCAAGCCAAAGGATGCCCACGACCAGGCCGCCAACAGGAAGAGCACATCCCCAATCCATTCGTTGCTCGCCCGAGCGCCAAACAGGCTGTCATAACCGATCAGCAGCAGGCCACAACCGGAAAGCAGCAGGGCAATGACGATGTGACGCGGCATTTTGAAGCCTGCCATGACGGCAACCATGACCACGGTCCAGAACGGGATGCCGCCATTCACAAAGACGCCGGCGTGGGCCGTTGGCGCGAACGCAAACCCTGAATACACCAGCAGGCCGTAGCCAAGGCCGCCAAATACCGCAAGAACCATGTAGCGCGGCCATTCGCGGGGCGGCACGGAATGCAGGAAGAAAGGCAGGGTCAGCAGGCCGGAGACGCCAAAACGCATGGCCGCCAGATCGAAGGGCGTCAGCACGCCTTTACTGCCCAGGCGGGAAACAATATTGAACCCGGACCAGCAGGCGACCACGATCCCTGCGGCAATAAAGCCGCAGGCTTGTTCGGATAGCCCGAAAATTCCTGACTGGTTTGAAGGCATGCTCACTCGTTTCGAATCATTGGGCGACCCTGCCCATCATATCGGTCATCGGCAACCACGACCACGAATAATCCTCAAGCGCCGCTACCGCCGCCTCGATATCCTGATCCGGGCGCAGGCAAAAGACGTTGAAGCCGCATTGGTGCAGGAAATAGATCTGGTCGCGCAAAATGTCGCCGAAAGCGCGCAACTCCCCACGGAACCCGTAGCGCTGGCGCAGCAACCGGGCCAGTGAATAGCCCCGCCCGTCGGTAAAACTGGGGAACTGAATCGCAATCACGGGGATTTGCGCCAACCGTGGAAGCAGGGCCTCGGGCGCATCGTCGGGCGCCAGCCAGACGCCGACGGTGTACCCGGCATTTTCCAGCGATTCCAGTTCCTGCGCCCAGCGCGCCAAAGGCAGCAAAAGCTGCGGCTTGATCACTGTGACGCTTCCGGGTGCCTCGGCCCCGGCCGCCAGCAGGCACCACGGGTCGGCAACAATTTCGCCGTTCTTAATGATGCGGGCCATGCAATTCTCCATAAACGGCTGTTTTGAATGGCGCCAGACCGACCCTTTCGACGGTGTCGATGAAAATTTCCCCCTCATGGCGAGTGGCCACATAGGCGGCGAGCAGTTTCTCGATCACCTCGGGGATCTGCGCCGCGGCAAACGACGGGCCGATCACTTTACCGATGGCCGCACGATTGCCTTCCCGGCCACCCAGCGTGACTTGATACCACTCCTCGTTATTCTTATCGACGCCGAGAATGCCGATGTGACCGATGTGATGGTGGCCGCAGGCATTGACGCAGCCGGAAATGTTCAGTTCCAGCGGGCCGAGGTCGAACAGGTAATCGAGCTGGTCAAAACGCTCCTGAATCGCTTGCGCCACCGGAATGGACTTGGCATTGGCCAGCGAGCAGAAGTCGCCGCCCGGGCAGCAGACGACATCGGTGAGCAACCCGATGTTCGGGGTCGCCAGCCCGTTGGCAGCGGCAATTGCCCACAGCGCCAGCAGATCGCTGCGGTGAACGTGCGGCAGAACGAGATTTTGCTCATGGCTGACCCGGATTTCGCCCAGGCTGAAGCGTTCCGCCAGATCTGCCGCCAAATCAAGCTGGCTGGCCGTGGCATCGCCGGGCGGCATGCCGGTTTTTTTCAGCGACAGGGTAACGATGCCGTAGCCCGGCTGGCGGTGCGCCGCGACATTGCGCGCCACCCAGCGGGCAAATGCCCGGTTGCTCTGCAGGGCAGTGAGGTATTCGGTCTCATCAGTCACCTTCCCGGCATAACTCGGCCCGGCAAAGAAGGCTTCCATTGCGGCAAAACTTTCGTCGGAAACCGTATTCGGCCCGCCGCGAGCAAAGGCCCATTCGGCCTCGACATCGCGGGCAAAGCCCTCCAGCGTCAGATCCTTGACCAGAATCTTGAGGCGCGCCTTGTACTTGTTGTCGCGCCGGCCATGGCGGTTATAAACCCGCAGGATGGCATCGAAGTAATTCAGCAGCTCTTCGCGCGGCAGGAATTCCTTCAGCAGTTGGCCGAGCATCGGCGTCCGCCCCAGACCGCCGCCGACATAGATGGCAAAGCCGGGCCTGCCATCGGCCGCAAGGCAAGCACGGGCGCCGATGTCATGGAAACGCACCGCCGCCCGATCTTCCTCGCCGCCGCTGAACGCAATCTTGAATTTGCGCGGCAGGAACAAAAACTCCGGCGCCAGCGTGGACCACTGACGGACGATTTCGCAATACGGGCGCGGATCGAAAACCTCATCCGCCGCCACCCCGGCAAACTGGTCGCAAGTGATGTTGCGAATGCAGTTGCCCGAGGTCTGGATGGCGTGCATTTGCGCGCTCGCCAGCGCCGCCAGAATATCCGGCACATCATGCAGGCGCACCCAGTTGAACTGGATATTGCTGCGCGTCGTGAAATGCCCGTAGCCGCGATCCCAGGTCCGGGCAATGTGGGCCAGTTGGCGCAGTTGCCGGCTGGACAGCGTGCCGTACGGAATCGCCACCCGCAGCATCGGCGACTGGCGCTGGACATAAAGGCCATTTTGCAGACGCAGCGGGCGAAAATCGTCTTCGCTCAGGCGCCCGTCAAGAAAGCGTTGCATCTGGCCGCGAAACTGGGTGACGCGGTCATCGACCAGGCGCTGGTCGACTTCGTTATAGATATACATGGTTCTTCACCTGGAAGGGGAGCCGATTCAAGGCAGCACGAAGCTGCTCTTTTCCTGGACGCGGGTTGCCGCATCATGTTTGGCGGCAATCTCGAAATGGATCGGCTGAATGCCCGACGGCATCCCCTCCCCCGGCGCCGACACGGTAATCATCAGCGGCTGGATGCTTCCCGGCTCAGCCGAAAACTCACGTTCGCCGACAATCTCCAGCCCCGGCAGACCGCTGACCGACACCGTGTACTGGCGTGGCGTGTCGTCCAGATTCATCAGCTTCAAGGTGTAGGCATTCTCGATCCGGCCTTCCGAGGTTTCGCGCAGCAAGGCGCCGCGGTCACGCAGCACATCGACCAGCAGCAGGGAGCGCTGTGCTACCGTCAACACGGCAAAACAGGCAAAAATCACCAATATGGCGGCGTAGACCAGCACCCGTGGCCGTCCCAACAAGCCTTGCGGTTTCGGCTGGCCGAGCAATTCCTGTTCGGAAGCAAAGCGGATCAGCCCGGTTGGCGCGCCGATCTTGAGCATGACCTGATCGCAGGCATCAATGCACAGGCCGCAATTGATGCACGCCAGTTGCAGGCCATCGCGAATATCGATCCCGGTCGGGCAAACCTGAACGCAAATGCCGCAATCGATACAGTCGCCGGTATTGCCCGCTTGCCGGCGAACATTGCGCGGCTCGCCACGCTGGCGGTCGTAGCTGACATTGGCCGTGGTCGGGTCGAACATGACGCCCTGAAAGCGCGAATACGGGCACATGTGCTGGCACACCGCCTCGCGCGCCAGCCCGGCCTGGGCATAGGCAAAGGCGGCGTAGAAAATCAGCCAGAAAGCTTCCCAGGGGCCGGTCTCCAGCGCAAAGACCGTCGGCAGCAAGTCGCGGATCGGCGTGAAGTAGCCAACGAAAGTGATCGACGTCCACGCCGCAATCAAAAACCAGATGCCATGCTTGATCGCCTTCAGGCCCAGCTTGCGAGCGTTGAGCGGACCTTGATCCAGCTTCAGCCGGGCCAGATGATCGCCTTCGACCTTGGCCTCGACCCAGGTGAAGATCATCGTATAAACCGTTTGCGGACAGGCAAAGCCGCAGAACAACCGGCCGGCCAGCGCCGTGACGAAAAACAGCGCGGTTGCCGCCAGAATCAGCACAAAGGCCAGTAACAGCGCATCCTGCGGCCAGAGCACGAGGCCGAACAGGTAAAGCTTTTCGTGGGCGATGTCGAACAGGATGGCTTGCCGGTCGAGACCGTTGCTCTCCCAGTTCAACCAGCAGGCGCCATAAAAAATAATCTGCGTAAACCAGACCATCGCCCAGCGCAGGCTGTTGAACCGGCCTTCAGTCGCCTTGGCGTGAATCTTTCCTTTTTTGCGGTAAAACTCCAGCTTTGCTTCGCGAACCTTGCTGACCGGCTTGCTCATTTTCTCGATCCTCTCTCTGTTGGGGCGAGGGGCATAAATCCGCCCTGCAACCCGGAGAGAAGTAAAACATCAAGCCGGCAATGGAAACAGTTTCAGATGGATCGGTTTTTCATGGGTACAGATTTCGGGTTGATGGCACTTGCAGCAAGCCGAACTTGCAACGGCAGGCTTCAACGTCTTATCCATTCCCGACGGCGAAATGACATTTCAAATTATGGCAATTTTCCCGGTTCACCGCAGGAGTGTGGAATCCAGCCGCCCTTGACGACGGCTTCTGACCTGATCCCAGCCGCGAAAGTCCTGAATACCGCCCCCTGAACATGTCTGCTCAAGCACATCACGAGTTGACCGAAGCACTCGATCTCCTCTTGATGCAAAGAGCCTTGCCATCTGGCATCCTGCATAATCTTTCAAATAATAAATTATCGAGATTTATTCCATGCGCGTACTCCTTTATCTATTCATGGCGCTGATCCTGTCCACCCGACCCTTGTCAAGCGCAAAGCACCGTATACCGGTTTTCACCGGTGAATCAGTGGGACATCAACCGGACTGCCGCCTACTGGAACCCGATCATCAAGTACGTCAGCGAGAAAAGCGGCGTCAAACTCGAACTAAAAATCGGTCGGACCTCTGCCGACACGACAGCCTATGTGCTGGCGAAGGAGGTTGAGTTTGTCTTTTCCAATCACCTGTTCAGCCCCGAGCGCGAACAGCTTGGCTGGAAAGTATTTGGTCGCCGCTGGACGCCGCCACTGCATGGCCAGATAGCCGTTCCTGCCGATTCACCAATCACCAAACTGGATGAGCTCAATGGCCAGGAAGTCGTATTCGCCGGGCCGGAGGCATTCATCGGCTACAAAGTAACCAACGGTTACCTGTCGTCCAAAAATATCGAGGTGAAAAGCGTTTTCGCCGGCAATCAAAACGCTGCCTTTGCCCAATTGTTTGCCGGCAAGGCCAAGGCGGTAGGCAGCAATTCGGCGCTCGTTGATGGCTACGCCAACAAGGAGGGCAAGAAATTTCGCGTGCTATGGACCTCCGAGGGCTATCACGACCTCGCGCTGATGGCCTCCAGCAAGGTACCGGAAAAGGATGTCAAGGCGGTTGCCTCAGCCTTCGTTGGCATGCACAACGACCCTGTGGGAAAAGTCATTCTGCTTAAAGCCTCGGAAGAGGTAGGCCTCGATCAGAAAGCTTATTTTCTGCCCGCAACAGGTGCCGACTACGCTTCATACCGCAAGTTTTATCAGACCCTGCCCGCTTCGTTGCGCTGACGGTCCAAAGCAAAAATGCTTACCCGCATGTTGCCGCAATCCCTGATCTGGCGCGTCTACACGCTTTATACGGCGACACTGCTGCTGTTTGTCAGCAGCAGTTTGGTGCTCTTCTATCAGTACCAATACAACGAGGCCGTCGAGGAAGCCCAGCGTTCGGCAACGATGCTGGTCGAGGTGTTGGCGCAGGTTACATCCGACAGTGCGGTGATCGGCGATTACGATACGATTCAGCGCACCCTGGACAAGTCGATTTTTCGCTCCCAGTTCGAGTCAGCCAAATTCATCGACCTGACGAGTGGCGTGATCAAGAGCGAAAACACGACGATTGCCAAAACGCACGCGCCCGGTTGGCTGAAGGAAGGCATTGCCAAGGAACTCTACGAGGTCAACCGTACGATTTCCGCCGGAGGAAAGGATTACGGTGTATTGCGCCTGGCTTTTTCGGCCGATCTGATCGCCGAGAGCCTCTGGCAATTGATTCGTGCTGCGCTGGGTTTGGCACTCGCCAGTCTGGTCGGCGGCCTCATCATCATTTGGTTTCCGCTAAAACACTGGCTTGGCACCCTGGAGCGGGTGAGTAACTTCGAAAGGGATTTCCGGCTTGACGGGAACGCGGCCGACGCCGCGTTGATCGACGATGTGCCGCTTGAGTTCCGTCCGACCTTTGAAGTATTGCAACGCACGGCCAACAGTCTGCGCATGGAACTGGATTCGCGTGAGCAGGCCCTGAAATCGCTACGCGAGATTGTTGCCAGCCTTCTGCACACGAGTGAACTCAGTGCTGAAAATTTCAACGACGATATCGCCGGACTCTCAAAGGTCATTGCCCGAGTGATCGCCGAGCGCGAGGCAAGCCGACTTGAACTGCAACAGGCCAAGGAAGCCGCCGAGTTGGCAAACCGCGCCAAGAGCGAGTTTCTCGCCAACATGAGTCATGAAATTCGTACGCCAATGAACGGCATTATCGGCATGACCGATCTGGTGCTTGACTCCCAGCTTGATACTGAACAGCGCGAATTGCTTGGTATCGTCAAGACATCCTCTGGCGCACTGCTGACGATCATCAACGACATCCTCGACTTTTCAAAAATCGAGGCAGGGATGCTCACCATCGAGAGCATTCCATGCGACCTGAAAACGACCGTATTGGAATCGGTCCGGCCAATGACCTTGCGTGCGGAAGAAAAGCAACTGCGGCTTCGTTGTGATATCAGTCCGGAGTTACCCGCCACCTTCGTTGCAGACCCAGTACGACTACGCCAGATCATCGTCAATCTTGTCGGCAATGCGATCAAGTTTACCGAACGCGGCGAAGTGGTCGTCAACGTATCGTGGCAGGAAGATCAGATTGAACGAAACATGCTGCAATTTTCCATTCGGGATACCGGTATCGGTATTCCGCCTGAACGCATAAGACATATTTTTGATGCCTTTACCCAGGCCGATAACTCGATAACACGAAAATATGGTGGCACGGGGCTGGGCCTCTCCATTACTCGTCGCCTTGTGGAATTGATGGGAGGGGAACTGACAGTGGACAGCCAACCCGGAACGGGTAGTTGTTTCATTTTTACGTTGCCTGCCAGGGCAAAATCACCGGACAGTCGCACAAAATGTCAGTAGCGCTGGCGCTGTGTCGAACAATACCCACACCAGCGCAGCCATTCCGAAATCCAGTCGTGGTCTTGATATATTGCTGACGGAAGACAATCCGATAAATCAAAAACTGGCCTTGATGCTGCTTGAACGCCGTGGCTATCGTGTGACGGTCGCAGAAAATGGACAGAAAGCCATCGAAGCAATTTCCCATAAAAAATTTGCCGCTGTACTGATGGACATGCAAATGCCTGTCATGGATGGCATTCAGGCAACCCGGGAAATCCGCGCCATGGAAAAAAGTGGCGCTTGGCTGCGTACCCCGATTATCGCGATGACAGCCAATGCCATGCAGGGCGACAGGGAGCGTTGTGTCGAGTCAGGAATGGATGACTACATCGCCAAACCCATCAAAGCCAATCAACTTTTTGAATGTCTTTTGCGCTGGACCAATACCTGATTCAGATGGATCGGGTTTTCATGGGTACAGATTTTTGGCTTTTTTCCTGGTTGACCGCAAGACCGCGCAATCGCGGCGAACCCGAGTCCACACCGATAAACAGTCGCCGATCACGTTCAAGAAGCCGGAATTTCGCTGGATTGAGATTGTCCACTTGACGCGGGGAGCCCCACGCCAAGGCTTGATGGCGCGCGGACGAAATGCCTCTGGCCACGGTTCATTTCGCGGTGGAAGATCATGAGCGAAACATTGCCGCCCCTCGGCATCCGGCGCGTCAAAGTTGTGGCGTTAGCGGTGACAGAGCTTGAGCGCGCGAATCGCTTCTACAAGGAAAAGCTCGGCCTGGAACCGGCTTTCGAAGGAGCCGAACAGGTTGGATGGTGGCTCGGCCAGGTGATCCTGATGCTCAAGCCAAACTGGGCAGCGCCGACCGCGCTGCCGAATCCCCGCATCACGCTGGCCACCGATCACGCCCCGGCAACGCAGGCAGCCTTGCGTGCACGCGACATCGTGATTGCCGACGAAGTGCAGATTTATGGCGACTTTTACGTCGGCAGCTTTCTCGACAGCGAAGGCAACAAGCTCTGGTTCTGCTCGCCAGCGAAGGCCGGTGAGTCAGCGCGGAGTTGAACGAAAATCAAGTTCCGGGATTCCTGAATTAGTCGATAAAACCTTTGCCGAGTTCCGGGGTCGTCTTCTGCACGCAAGAGAACCAGTAGCCCGTTCCCGTTTTTAGCCATTTTTCCCGGTTGACCGCAGGACCGCGCTATCCGATCAGGAACCCAAGCCATTAATCGATCATATCCATAGTCAGAGTGCTGGCTGCACTTGTGTCACATTGATACAATGAAGTCTTTATGCCACGCCGATTGGGTATCCAATATGAAACGCTGTGTTGTCGGTATCCGTCGTTCTGGTGATGCAATAAACGCGAGTAACGGCACGGAAATTCCCACGGTATGGTTCCCATCAATGGCGACAATGGCCGCCGTGCTTTCCGAGGATAACCAGGCACTGCTTCGCGTCATTCGGGATGCCAAGCCAAAGACGCTGACCGAGTTGGCTATGTTGAGCGGGCGGCAGGTGCCGAATCTGTCGCGCACGCTGCGCATGATGGCGGGTTACGGGCTGGTTGAACTCAAGCGTAATGTCCGCGAGGTGGAACCGATTGCCTTGGCCACCAGTTTCAAGATTCTGATTGACTGAGGGGTCGTGATGAGCGGAGAGGCAATGCGAGAACGCGTGATGACTGAAGCCGACACCTGCCGCGAGTTCGTCACGCCTCGGCTGGTCGAGTCCGGATGGTCGGTTGCCCCACACGCCATTGGCGAACAACGCACGTTCACCAATGGCCGCATCATCGTCGCCGGCGGCAAGGTGCGGCGCGGCAAGCAGAAACGCGCCGACTACCTGCTCTACTACCGCCGCGATTTCCCGTTAGCGGTCGTCGAGGCCAAGGAAATCGGTCTGCCGGCTGAAACCGGCGTGCAACAGGCTCGCGAGTATGCGGAGATTCTTGGACTCAAGTTTGCCTACGCCACCAACGGTCATCGCATCATCGAGATCGACTACACCACCGGCACCGAACGCGAGGTGGAGCGCTACGCCACACCCGCCGAACTGTTTGCCCGCCTGACGGCGGAAACCCATTTGTCGCCGAACACCGCCGCGCATTTGCTGGAACCGTTCAACCTCGTTTCCGGCAAGGTGCCGCGCTACTACCAGCAAATAGCCATTCACCGCGCGATCGAAGCCATCCTGCTCGGCCAGAAGCGCATCCTCGCCACCCTGGCCACTGGCACCGGCAAGACTTGTGTGGCTTTCCAGATCTGCTGGAAGCTATGGAACAGCCGCTGGAATCGAACGGGCGAATATCGCCGTCCGAAGATCCTGTTCCTGGCCGACCGCAATATTTTGGTTGATGACCCGATGGCCAAGATGTTCGCGCCGTTCGGTGATGCCCGCCACAAGATTGCCGGCGGCGACGTCAGCCAGAGCCGGGACATGTACTTTGGCATCTACCAGGCCTTGAGCACGGCCAGCGAAGACGTATTCCGCCAGTACCGCCCGGACTTCTTCGATCTGATCATCATCGACGAATGCCATCGCGGCTCCAGTCGTGACGAGAGCAGTTGGCGCGCCGTGCTCGACTACTTCGAGCCTGCCGTGCAGTTCGGCATGACCGCCACCCCGCTGCGGGAGGAATCCCGCGACAGCTACGAATACTTCGGCAATCCGGTCTATACCTACAGCTTGCGCCAGGGCATCGAGGACGGATTCCTGGCGCCGTACCGGGTTCACCGCGTCATCACCACGGTGGATGCCGCCGGCTGGCGGCCGAGCAAGGATGAATTGGACCGCTACGGCCGTGAAGTGCCCGACGAGGAATACCAGACCAAGGATTTCGAGCGCGTCGTCGCACTGCGTTCGCGCACGCGGGCAATGGCCCGCCATCTCACCGACTTGCTGAAAGGCACCGACCGCTTCGCCAAGACCCTGGTGTTCTGCGTCGATCAGGAGCACGCCGCCGAACTGCGGCAGGAACTGCTCAACCTGAATAGCGATCTGGTCAAGCAGTACCCGGACTACGTTTGCCGTGTTACCGCTGACGAGGGCGCCATCGGCCTGACGCATCTGGCACATTTCCAGGACGTGGACAAGCCGACGCCGGTCATTCTGACCACCTCTCAATTGCTGACCACCGGCGTCGACGCCGAGATGGTCAAAAACGTCGTGCTGGCGCGTGTCGTCGGATCGCGTTCGGAGTTCAAGCAGATCATCGGGCGAGGCACGCGGCTGAAGGTCGACTACGGCAAGGAATATTTCAACATCATCGACTTCACCGGCACCGCCACGCGGCACTTCGCCGACCCGGATTTCGATGGCGAACCGGCACTTATTGAGGAGGTCACGATCAATGAGGGCGGCGAGCAAATCGGCGTAACCGAGATAGAGACTGAAACGCCCCCTGATGCGCCTGCGATTGAGTACGAACACCCGGAGGAGCAAATCGGACCGAATACCGGCATCCTGATCAATGAGCCACCGGTTGAGCCGCGAAAATTCTACATCGACGGCGGCGAGGTTGAAGTTATTGGTCATTTGGTCTACGACCTCGACACCGACGGCAAGAAACTGCAGGTCGTGCGCTACACCGACTATTCAGGTCGTGCCGTGCGTACCCTGTACCCGACGCGTGATGCCTTGCAATCCGCCTGGGCCAACCCCGACACGCGCGCCGAGGTGCTGCGCGAGCTGACCGAGCGCGGCATCAGTTTCGAGGAACTTGCCACCAGCAGCGATCAGCCGGATGCCGATCCGTTCGATATGCTCTGCCATCTGGCGTGGAATGCCCCGCTATTGACCCGCCGCCAGCGCGCCGAACGGGCCAGGCGCCAGACGCAGGATCTGTTCGCTCAATACGGCGACACCGCCCGTGAAGTCCTGGCGCTGCTACTCGACAAGTACATCGAGCGCGGCATTATCCAATTCAATGTGCTGTCCGACCTGATGAAGGTGCAGCCCTTCGACCGCTTTGGCTCCCCTTCCGAAATTGCCACGCGCCATTTCGGCGGTGTGAAGGGTCTGAAAGAGGCCGTATCGCGGCTGCAGTCAGCCATTTACCAATAACGAGAACTTGTCCTTATGGCCATAACCGCCAAACCCGTCGCACCCGAAAAGAATCCGCGCCTGGCCCGCAAAGCCAAAGCACCGCTAACCACGCGCGACAATCTCTCCGCCTTGATCGGCACCGCACGCAAGATTCTGCGCAAGGACAAAGGCCTGAATGGCGACGTGGATCGCCTGCCATTGCTCACCTGGGTCATGTTCCTCAAGTTTCTCGACGACCTCGAAGCTGTCCACGAAGAGGAATCCGAACTCGACGGCAAGCCTTACCAGCCCATCATTGAAGCACCTTACCGCTGGCGCGACTGGGCCGCACGGGAGGATGGCATCACCGGCGACGAACTGCTGGCCTTCATCGGTCAGGAACAGACAGTGCGTGCCGATGGCAGTAGCGGCCAGGGTTTGTTCGTTTATCTGCGCAGCCTGGCCGGCGAAAGCGAAAAAGGCAGCCAGCGCGAGGTGGTGGCCAACGTCTTCAAGGGCATTCAAAACCGCATGGTCAGCGGCTACCTGCTGCGCGACATCATCAACAAGATTCACGGCATCCATTTCAGCGCCAGCGAAGAAATCCACACCCTCTCGCACCTCTACGAATCGATGCTGCGCGAAATGCGCGACGCAGCGGGCGATTCCGGCGAGTTCTATACGCCGCGCCCGGTGGTCCGCTTCATGGTCCAGGTCAGCGACCCGCGCCTCGGCGAAACCATCCTTGATCCGGCCTGCGGCACTGGCGGCTTTCTGGTCGAAGCCTACGACCACATTGCGCCACAAGTAAGCACGCCCGAGCAGCGTCGCACCCTGCAACGTGCCAGCCTCTATGGCCAGGAAGCCAAGCCGCTGCCTTACATGCTGGCGCAGATGAATCTGCTACTGCATGGCCTGGAAGCGCCGCAGATCGCTTACGGCAACACCCTGGAACGGCGCGTCAGCGAAATCGGCCACAGCGAACGCGTCGACGTCATCCTCACCAACCCGCCCTTCGGCGGCGAAGAAGAAGCCGGCATCAAAGCCAACTTCCCGCCCAATATGCAAACAGCGGAAACCGCCCTGCTCTTTCTGCAATACATCATGCGCAAGCTACGTGTCGCCGGCGCCCCGCTCCCTCGGGGAGCGGGGATGGGGGAGAGGGTAGATCGAAGTGCCGAGCGCGGCGGTCGCGCCGCCGTGGTCGTCCCCAACGGCACCCTGTTTGGCGATGGCATCAGCGCCGTCATCAAGGAGGAAATGCTCAAGGAATTCCGCCTGCACACCATCGTGCGCCTGCCGCAAGGCGTGTTCGCGCCCTACACCGACATCCCGGCCAACCTGCTGTTCTTCGAGCGGGGCGGCCCGACCGACACCATCTGGTACTACGAACTGCCGCTGCCGGAAGGCCGCAAGAAATACAGCAAAACCGCCCCCCTGCAATTCGAGGAATTCGCCCCTGCTCAAGCCTGGTGGAATGCCCGTGAAGAAGGCCCGCAGGCGTGGAAAGTAGACTTTGCCGCCAAGCGCAGCGCCGCCATTGACGCCGCCACACCGCACTGGCAGCGTGCCGAGGCCGAACGCACGGCGGCATTGGCCTTGGGTAAGCCCATCCGCGAAGTCGAACAGGGCATTGCTACGGTCAACGGCGAAAAAGGCAATAAATCCGCGCTACAAGAGCGCCTGCGCACGCTCAAGGCGCAACAACAAAACCACGAACAAACCGCCAAGTCGGCGCAAGCGGAGGGCGATGCCCTCTACTGGCCGATCTACAACCTCGACCAGAAAAACCCCCACGCCAAGGCGGGCCTTGAACACGCCGACCCGAAAGACCTGATCGCCCGCATGCGCGGCCACGAAGCCGAAGTGATGCGCTTGTTGGGTGAAATCGAAACCTTGGTCAATGAGGTTGAGCAATGACCGACATCGTGCCGAACACCGCCGGTTACGACGGCATTCGCAGCGACATTGTCGCCCTGCTGGAAGCCGCCCGCCGCGCAGCCGCGCGCAGCGTGAATGCCCTGATGACTGCGAGCTATTGGGAGATTGGCCGGCGCATTGTCGAGTTTGAACAAGGCGGGCAGGATCGTGCCATTTATGGCGAAGCATTAATCCAGCGCCTTTCTGCCGACTTGACCCGCCGCTTTGGGCGAGGCTTCTCGCCCCGCAACATTGAGCAAATGCGCCAGTTCTACCAATGCTGGCCGACAGAAAAGATTTGCCAGACACTGCCTGACAAATTGGCCACCTGCAAGATTCCGCAGACACTGTCTGCGGAATTGACCTCGTCACCGATTCTGCAGACACCGACTGCAATATCTGGCGACCGCCAGAATTCCGAATCACTGCTTCGGAATTCCATTGACCTACCAGCCCTCGCCAAAGCCTTCCCCTTGCCCTGGTCAGCCTATGTTCGATTGCTCTCGGTCAAAAACGAGCTGGCCCGCCGTTTTTACGAAACCGAGGCCTTACGGTGCGGCTGGTCGGTGCGCCAACTGGATAGGCAAGTCAATAGCCAGTTTTACGAGCGCATTGCCTTGTCGCGCAACAAGGCTGCCATGCTGCAAAAGGCAGAAATAACCGAAGCCGCCGACGTCATTACACCAGAGCAAGCGATCAAAGACCCTTTCGTATTGGAGTTCCTCAACCTCAAGGACGAGTACTCAGAATCCGAGCTTGAAGAAGGTTTGATCCAGCATCTGGCCGACTTTCTGCTGGAACTGGGCGACGACTTCGCTTTCGTTGGCCGCCAACGCCGCTTGCGTCTCGACGACACCTGGTTTCGCATTGATCTGTTGTTTTTCCACCGCCAGCTCAAGTGTCTGGTAGTCATCGACCTCAAAGTAGGCAAGTTTAGCTACACCGATGCCGGACAGATGCACATGTATTTAAACTACGCGCGCGAGCATTGGATGAAGCCCGGTGAGAACCCGCCCGTAGGGCTGATCCTGTGTGCAGGCAAGGGATCAGCAGAAGCCCATTACGCACTGGAAGGCTTGTCCAACAAAGTGTTGACCGCCGAATACCAGACCGCACTACCTGATGAAAAGCTGTTGGCTGACGAACTGGACAGGACACGGCGGGAACTGGAGGCGAGACGTATGGGCCGTGCTGGTGATGCGGAGGGGGCGGAATGAAGGCGTGGCCCAAAGTGGCACTGGGGGAATTGATCTCCCGCCAGAAACGGAAAATCGCATCATGGCCGGCCATATCACGAACTACCCTCATGACAATAGGGCAAAGGCGTTTCTTTGTCAAAGTTGAGCCGCACTTTTCTGGCGATGCGGTTTGCATTGACCAACTGATCCTTCCGAAAATGGTCAGCCCGTCAGTGCAAGCCTCAAGCTGGTTCCTCCATACTCAATGGCGATTTTGCTGCCGGTTCAATCGTCTCTGCTTATGCCTTCAACAAGTCTCCCGATCGCGGGATGGCTTGCTTCGCTCGACCCCATTTGATGACTTCTGCAAATCGGTCCAGCTGATGCAGGGTACGGCCAACATGTCGATGAAGGTTCAGGATATTGCTGGCGTAGAGATACCCGTGCCGCCATTTGCCGAACAACAAGCCATCGTCGCCCGCCTCAACTCGCTGGCCGAGAAAACCCGACAACTCGAAGCACATCTCGATGCCGTCGATCAAGATTCTTGCGGCCTTGTTACAATGCCAACATTCAGATTTGTGAGCGGACCGGCAGATTGATTAGTGGCGTGAGATCATTGAGCCAGCATCGCAAGAGTAGCATTGATCCAATAAAGGTTGAAGCCGACCCAAAGCTATTTAAAGGTTGGTATCCGTGGTTTTGGTGAGGATTATTTGCCAAATCCGCCAATCGATGGCTTTGATACCAGCGCGAAATCCTTTAATCGTCTTTAAAGCTGGTGCTCATCGTATAGCCGCTTGTTCGAATTGGCTGGAAGGCGCATTCGCTTTATTGTCATCGTTGGATGGGAACTTCGTTTCACAGGAGTTCCCTACATTCCGATGTCGATCCAGAGAGTGCCACCGCCAAGTTCTCTCGGCCGAACTATTCAGAACCGAACAAGTCTGGTCACAACTTCAAGCGGCGACCAGGGGGGTTGGTGATCGACGGAACGCACTCAGCCAGAGACATTCTTCCAGAAAATTCGGCTTCCGCCCCAGAGGTGGTGGCTCGAATTGATGAATTGCCATATTGGCCGGCATTTCGCATTAAAAGCCAAACACACCGCCATCCGCGCCGCCAACGCCGCACTGCTGCCGGCAACGCTGGAGCGCATTTTCCAGCAAGCACACTGAAACCAACTTCGCAGCAGCACTGGCGCGGGATTGAGAAAATCACAGGTACCCCGAGGCGAAGGCGAAGGGCAGCCCGCACTTTGTTTCTCAAGGTCCCGCCTACGGGAACAACAAAATGGTTTGAATCAGCACTTTCTCTGACGAAACTGCGGTGAGGCACCACCCTGCCCGATCAAAGCTGCGCTGCAACCAGCCGCCCCAACGTGGCAATTGCGGCTTGCTGCTGCGCCGAATCCGGATGGCCGAAGTTGAGGCGAATGCAGTTGCCGAACTCACGCTTGGCCGAGAAGATGGGGCCGGGGGCAATGCTGATGCCTTGGTCGAGGGCCATTTTGTGGAGTTTCAGCGCATCGACTCGCTCAGGCAGTTCGAGCCACATGAAATAGCCACCGGCCGGCCGGGCGAGTTTGGTTTCGGGTGGAAAGTGGCGTTCGACGGCTTCGATGAGGACCGATTCCTGCACCGCCAGATGTTGCCGCAAGCGGCGCAGGTGGTGGTCGTAGCCGCCATGCTTCAAATATTCGGCAATGGCGATCTGGACCGGGATGGTGGTGGCGAGCGTGGTCGACAGCTTGAGGCGGACAATCTTTTCAGCGTAGCGCCCGGCCGCGACCCAGCCGAGACGGTAGCCGGGGGCGAGGCATTTGGAGAACGACGAGACGTGCATCACATGGTCGTTCCTGACGACCGATTTGCTGCAGAGCGGCGCCTGCGGACCGAAATACAGTTCGCTGTAAACGTCGTCCTCGATCAGCGGCACGTCATGGCGGCGCAGTAGCTCGATCAGACTCTTTTTCCGCTCATCCGAGACCAGGCTGCCGGTCGGGTTGGCGAAGTTGAGCATCAGCAAACAGGCTTTGATCGGATGATGGCGCAACGCATCTTCCAGCGCCTGCAGGCTGATGCCTTCCCGCGGGTGGGAGGGAATCTCGATCACTTTCAGGCCAAGGCGTTCGCTGGCCTGCAAGCCGGCATAGAAAGTCGGCGACTCGATGGCGATCAGGTCACCGGGCGAGGTCACGGCCTGCAGGCAGAGGTTGATGCCTTCCAGGGCGCCGGAGGTGATCACCACTTCGTCGGTCGGCACCACGGCGCCTCGCGAGAGGTAGCGCAGAACGATCTGCCGGCGCAATTCTTCATTGCCGGGCGGCAGGTCGCTCAGCGTCGACAGCGGGTCGAACTTGCGCGCCGCCTGGCTGAGAAAACGGCCGAGCTTGTCGAACGGAAAGAGATAGGGGCTGGGAAAGCTGGAGCCGAGTGGCACCACCGACGGGTTCTTGACGCTATGTAGTATCTGGAAAATAAAGTCGCTGACCTGCAGTTCGGTCGAATTGCCGACCGGGTGGCTCATCGCCGGTTCGTGCAGCCGCTGCCCGAGGCGGGCCCGGACGAAATAGCCGGACTTGGGGCGCGCTTCGATCAGGCCCCGGCTTTCCAGCAGGTAGTAGGCCTGGGTCACGGTGACCGGACTGATGCTGTGGGTGCGGCATACCTGGCGAACGGAGGGCAGACGATCCCCGGCGCGCAGCACGCCGTCGCTAATCAGTTTTTCAGTTTCGTACGCGAGACTTTGATAAAGAACCATCGATCCACCGGGGTAAGGACGAGAACATAGCCGACACTTTTACACGCTTGGTATCGGTTGCCAATTATTAACGGTTATAGAGGCAAGTACTTCCAAATGGATCGATTGGCCGCGCGCAATTAAAAAAAGCCGCTGGTCAGCGGCTTTTCTGGGGGCGGGAAGAAAGGTTTATTTCTTCAGCGAATCGCGAATTTCACGCAACAGCATGACATCTTCGGGTGTTGCTGGTGCGGCTTCTGGCGCTGCGGCTTCAGGGGTACGCAGGCGGTTCATCTGCTTGATCATCATGAAAATGATGAAGGCGAGGATGACGAAATTGACCAGGATGGTCAGAAATGAACCGTAAGCAAAGACCGGGATACCCGCCTTTTTCAGATCGGCAAGGGCGACCAGGTTATTCGGGTTGTCGCCGAGTACGAAAAGCAGATTGGAGAAATCCAGCTTGCCGACCACACGGCTGACCAGCGGCATGATCAGGTCGCCGACGATGGAGTCAACGATCTTGCCGAAGGCGCCGCCGATGATGACGCCGACCGCCAGATCCATTGCATTGCCCTTGACCGCAAACTCTTTGAATTCCTGAAGCATTCCCATAATTTTTTCCCTGTTGGATTTATTTAGAGCGCCGATTATTTGCGGTGAATACCCGCTGAGTCAAGTCAATGCTCATAAATTTCAACTACTTGGCGAAGGCTTGATGCAGTCGCTCGGCAGCAGCCCGCAGGGTGCTTTCCTGCTTGGCGAAACAAAACCGGACAACCTGATCATCCCGCCCATTGGCATAAAACACCGAGACCGGAATGACCGCCACGCCCACTTCGCGCGTCATCCACTCGGCGAAAGCACGGTCAGGCAGTTCGGAAAGTCCGGCATAGCTGGCCAACTGAAAGTAAGTGCCGCGACAAGGCAGTAATTTGAATGGTGTGGCAGCCATCAGCTCACGGAAAAAGTCGCGCTTTTCCTGATAAAACGCCGCCAGCCCGAGATGGCGCGAGGCGTCCTGCATATATTCCGCCAGCGCCAGTTGCGACGGCGTATGGACAGTGAAGACGTTGAACTGATGCACCTTGCGGAATTCAGCCATCAGATCCGCCGGGCCGACCACGTAGCCAATTTTCCAGCCGGTGATGTGATAGGTCTTGCCGAAGCTTGAAACGACGATACTGCGTTGCGCCAGCTCGGCATGAGCACACAGGCTGGCGTGCTGTTCGCCATCGAACAGGATGTGTTCGTAGACCTCATCGGAGAGCACGACGATATCGGTGCCACGCAGCAAATTAGCCAGTTTTTCCAGGTCGACCGCAGTCAGCAGGCTACCGGTCGGGTTATGCGGCGAATTGATGATGATCATCCGCGTTTTCGGCGAAATCAGCTGCGCCACCTGTCCCCAATCCGGGGCGTAATCGGGAAATTTCAGTTGGGCAAATACGGCCCGACCGCCCACCGTTTCGATCGCCGGCACATACGAGTCATAGACCGGCTCGAAGACGATCACCTCATCACCCGGCCGGACGAAGGCGGCAATGGCGGTAAAGATCGCCTGCGTCGCCCCGGCCGTCACCGTGACTTCCGACTCGGCATCGAAACGCGGCCCGTACAAGGCGGCGACCTTGTCGACAATCGCCTGACGCAATTCCGGCACACCGGTCATCGGCGCGTACTGGTTGCGCCCGGCCAGCATGTGGCGGTGCACCGCAGCAAAAAGCGCCGGCTCGGCCTGAAAATCCGGGAAGCCCTGCGACAGGTTAACGGCACCACATTCGGCCGCCAGCTTCGACATGACGGTAAAAATCGTCGTACCAATCGCGGGATGTTTCGAGTCGATTGAAACTGCTGTTTGCATAAGACCTCCAATTGGCCATCTGGTCGCCCAATGCTGACGACGGATGCGCGAATATCGCACTCCGTCGTTCAGAAATCCATTTTTTGGCTCAATCCGGGCGCAGCGCTGGTACGACTAGCATGCTGCGGTCAACCGTTAAAACTACGCAAAATCATGCGTCGCTGACCGGGGAAGAATTTGGCTGAATCGCGATAGCCCGACCGGCATTCAGGACAGCGCATCCCCGAACCGGGTCGGGAATGCGGCCTGTTTCAGTGCCAGCTTTAGAGCTTGGCGGCCATCGCCTGCAAAGCGTCGAGACGGGAGAGCAACTCGTTCAAAGTGGCCATACCTTTGGTCAGTTCGTCGACGTTGGAGAGGCTCTTTGTCACCTGCTGATGCTCACGCGCTGCATCGGTCGTCATTTGCTCAATCTGGGCCGAGGCCTGTTCGCTCTTGGCCGTGAGCTGATTGATCGCGCTCAGGGTTTCTTGGGCGATCTGGCGAATTCCGGTAATGGTGCGCACGGCTTCCTGAATGCTGGACGCCGTGGCATCGGCCTGATTTTTAGCCGACTGGGCGAGCTTGCGCACTTCGTCGGCGACAACGGCAAAGCCGCGACCGGCTTCACCCGCGCGGGCGGCTTCGATGGCCGCATTGAGGGCGAGCAGATTGGTTTGATCGGCAATGGCAATAATGCCGCCGGTGATCGAACCGATGGCGTTGGAAAGGCGCTCCAGATCATCCAGCCCGGCACCCAGACTGGCCTGGGAATTCTGCGAGGCTTTGGCCGACACACCGACATCGGACATCAGCGACATGGCCTGCGAAAGCGTTTCGGCCTGTTGGCGGAAGCCGGTTGCCAACGACGGTAGCGTATCGATAACCGGCTGCACCGTGCGCTCGTATTTCAGCACCTGCTCCATCATGCCGCCCTGCATGCCGTTCATGGGTGATCCAGCGTTGCAGCGCACGTTGGGTGTAATGCTTTGAAAAAGCGGAGTATTGCACCGGAAAGGCGCTCATGAATGGATCGTTGTTGTTGGCAGTTTCCCGGAAGAAAGTCAGTGCCGAGAGCGTCTGGTTGATTGGAATACCGAGAATTTCACCGAAGGTCGAAAGCCCGGCAGCCGGCGTGTCGGCAAAGAAATCGGCGCGGCCGAGCACGGCTGAATTACCCAGGCGACGCAACACGCAATCGCTGAGCAACATGGCGATCGGTGTACCTTTTCCGGAAAGAAACTGCTGCCAGTCGCGCTGCGTGGTGGTGATGAAATCGGTGACCTTCATCAGATGCAGGCAATCGCCGAATTCGATGTCGCAGAAAAAACTGGTTTTGTCGGCACCGAGCGCGGCAATGGAGCGAATAAACATCTCCTCGCCCACCGAAACGGCAAAAGTATGACCCACCAGGTTTTTCTCGACCTCGCTTTCAGCGCAACGGAAATGCGCGGCGAGCGCCGTCATGAAGCGCTGCGTCTTGGCACCTTCGGCAAAAACGCTGGTGACGGTTCGCGCCACCGGATCGGCCTCGGCCACCAGCCAGCTCTTGCCAGCGGGGACAAAGTTCTGGGACTTGAAGGGCGAGAAACGAATCCCTTTCTTGACCTTGCAAAAAATGATCATCGCCTGCCCGGTCAGCACGCGCTGCCCGTTGTGCATGTAGGTGGCTGAAAAATCCAGCTTGCCGCCGGCCGAACCGCCAAGCGCCAGGCAGGGAAAGCGCTGGCTCTCGTACCAGGCGCGCATCAGGAAACCTTCCGAAGCGGAGAGGCCGTCGCAGAAGATCAGCGCAAAGGTGTCATGGGCGTTGATCGGAAACGAAGGATTGATGCCCTTCAACTCCTGCGCAATCTTGCTGACGCGCTCACCGACGGTCGCGCCCTGGCCTAACTTGAGATCAATTGAATGTATCTCGCACTGGTCGACAATTTCATCCGACAGCCAGAGGAAGCTGCCTTCGCGGTCGTTCGACTCGGCACCGCAGTAGGTCGATGTACCGCCGCTGCACAGAGCACCGGTTGATGAGAGCGCGGCAAATGTCGTTGTCGTGCCCGACGAAGCAACCCGGTTCAGCCCATCGGCCACGCTTTGAAAATTGGCATAGGGCGGCACGAAACCGAGGAACAAGCCACCGCCGGAAGCAGGCAAGCCGAGCTCTTCCCGGCTGGCAGGCAGGCGATCGGCATTGAAGTGTCCCCGAACCGCCATGGCGGATTGCGCTGCAGCGCGCGCCTCGGCGGCTGAAGTCGACTGTTTCGATTTGAAGAATGAAAACATCGGGTGGCTCCGTTTTATCTACCGGGAAAACGGTATGTATTTTTGAGAAAGTATTCTTGAAAGAGTGAACCATTCGTCACCCAGGATCAATAGCGAAAATATTGAATTTTGTGATTTTCGATCTTTTTCATGGGGATCACCGCAGATCGGGTGATCGCATCAAGCCGCGACTGCGGTAAATCAAATGCGTGCTTTATAGTCAGGCTCGAGAACGGCAAAATGGCAGCTCATCACCTCTTCCCACTGGCCCTGCACTGAAGCAGTACTGAAACAGCATTCGCAGCAAAAGCATCAGGCGGATGCCCATCCATTTCAATGACGACATCGAATCGCAAGACATGAATATCGACGGCACCCCCACCCGCACCCTGCGCACCCAGCCTGAACGAGGCGTTATCGACATCATCGACCAGACCCGCCTGCCGCACGCGCTGCATTGGGTACGAGTCGCCACGCTGGACGAGGCGGCGCACGCCATTCGTGCCATGCAGGTACGTGGCGCACCGTTGATTGGCGTTACCGCCGCTTACGGGCTGGCGATTGCGCTGGCTAGCGACAGCTCGGATGCACGTCTGCAGCACGCCGCGGCATTGCTGCGGTCAACCCGGCCAACGGCGGTAAATCTGCATTGGGCACTGGCCCGGATGGAGAACGCACTGAGCACCGTGCCGACCGACGAGCGCCGCGCCGCCGCCTGGGCCGAAGCCGCTGCCATCGCCGAGGAAGATGTTGCCCAGAATGCCGCCATCGGCCGGCACGGCCTCGGCTTGTTCCGCCAGATCGCCCGCCACCAAGGCACGGCGCTCAATATCATGACGCACTGCAACGCCGGCTGGCTGGCCACCGTCGATTGGGGCACGGCCCTGTCGCCGGTCTATGCCGCCTACGATGCCGGGCTGCCGGTGCATGTCTGGGTCTCCGAAACCCGGCCGCGCAACCAGGGCCTGCTCACCGCCTGGGAACTGGCCCAGCACGGCGTGCCGCATACGCTGATCGCCGACAACGCCGCCGGCATTTTGCTGCGTCAGGGCAAGGTCGATGCGGTGATCGTCGGCGCCGACCGCATTGCCGCCAATGGCGATGTCGCCAACAAGGTCGGCACTTACCTGAAAGCCCTGGCCTGCGCCGACAACAACATTCCGTTCTACGTCGCAGCGCCACGGTCGACGCTGGATTTCGCCTGTTTTGACGGTGCCGCGATTCCGATCGAGGAGCGCGATGGCGACGAATTCCGCCGGGTGCATGGCCTCGATTCCCGTGGCGTGCCATCGGCGCTCAGCCAATTACCGGACAAGGAAGCGGTTGCCAACCCGGCCTTCGACGTCACGCCGGCCAGGCTGGTCACCGCCATCATCACCGAACGCGGCGTCTGTCCGGCTAGCCGCGAAGGGCTGCTCGGTCTTTACCCGGAGGCTAAACATGGCTGACCAGCCTCACTCCCGCGCCGGCAGGAGTTCATCCGAACCTCTGGATTCCTGCCGACGCGGGAACGACGCGGTGAATCAACTGATCGCCACCGCCCAGGCCATGCAACCGGCCGGGCTCAATCGCGGCACGTCGGGCAACGTCAGCGTACGGAGCGGCGACGGTTTTTACATCACGCCGACCGGCCTGCCCTACGCCAGCCTCAACGCCGATGACATCCCGTTGATGGCACTCGACGGCACGCATCAGGGCAGCCGCAAGCCCTCCTCCGAATGGCGTTTCCACCGTGATCTTTACGCTTCACGCCCAGCAGTCGGCGCCGTGCTGCACGCCCATTCACCGTTCGCGGTCAGCCTGGCCTGCCTGCGCCTCGACATTCCGCCGTTTCATTACATGATTGCCCGCTTCGGCGGCAGCACCATCCGCTGCGCCGACTACGCCATTTTTGGCTCAGAAGCGCTGTCGACCGCAGCACTGGCCGCCATGGCAAACCGCCACGCCTGCCTGCTCGCCAACCACGGCCTGCTGGTCGCCGGGCGCGATCTTGACGAAGCGCTGGCCCTCGCCATAGAACTCGAAGAACTCTGCGAACAATACTGGCGCGCCTGCCAGCTCGGCCAGCCGGTGTTGCTTTCCACCGAAGAAATGGCGGCCGTGCTGGAAAAATTCGCCAGCTACGGACAACAATGAACAACACACCGCACGACCTCAGCCGCTGGACCCACGATCACAGCTACGCTACCGGCAACCCTGCCGCCGAACGCGGCACCCGCCTCGTGCTGTGGATTACCGTCGCCACCATGCTGCTCGAAATCACTGCCGGCTGGTGGTTCAACTCGATGGCGGTACTCGCCGACGGCTGGCACATGAGCTCGCACGCGCTGGCCATCGGCCTCTCCAGCTTTGCCTACGGTGCCGCCCGGCGCTACGCATCCGACCCGAGTTTTGCCTTCGGCACCTGGAAGATCGAAGTGCTGGCCGGCTACACCAGCGCCATTGGCCTGCTCGGCGTCGCCGGCATGATGATCGTCGGCTCACTCGAACGCCTCTGGTCACCGCAAACCATTCATTACCCGGAAGCGATGGCAGTCGCCGGGCTGGGTCTTGCGGTCAACCTCATTTGTGCAGTGATTTTGGGGAAGGCGCACGATCACGGACACAGCCACGAGCATGGTCACAGTCACGAACACGACCACCAGCACGACGACCTCAACCTGAAATCCGCCTACATCCACGTCATCACCGACGCCGCCACCTCGGTGCTGGCGATTGGCGCGCTGGCCGGTGGCTGGTTCTATGGCTGGGACTGGCTCGATCCGCTGACCGGGCTGCTCGGCGCGGTGCTGGTCGCGTTATGGTCAAAAAACCTGCTTGGCCAGACCAGCCGGGTATTGCTCGACCGTGAAATGGATCATCCGGTGGTTGCGGAAATCCGGGAATTCATCGACCAGCTACCCGAAGCCGGCAACACCCGGCTGACCGACCTGCACGTCTGGCGCGTCGGCACCGGCGCCTACGCCTGCGCCCTCAGCCTGCTGACCCATGATGCCGAACTGACGCCGCAATTGATTCGGGACGGACTCGGCATCCACGAAGAAATCGTCCACCTGACCATCGAGATTCATCTCTGCCCCGAGTGCGACCCGGCGCCACAAACGCCTTGAACGAACCGCGACTGGCCCGCCAACAGCCTTACTTGACCAGCGTCACCGGCAGTTCCGTCAGGCTCATCAAACGGCTGGTGACGGAACCCAGCAGTACGCTACCAAGAGCGCCCAACCCGCGCGTTCCCATCACGATTTTCTCGCAACCATTTTTCTGGGCGTAATCGACAATCGTTTCGGCAACCGGCCCAACCAAGACTGCAGCAGTGTAAGGAATGCCGGCCTTGTCGAGCAGCGCACGTGCCGAAACCAGCGCATCGCCACCACGGGCTTCCTGCATCGCCTCAATCTCGCTCGCCGGCATGTGGCCGAGCAATTCGGGCGCGTCGATCGGTGTCTGAATATTGATCAGGTAAATCTCCCGATCCGTGCAACCATCCACCGTGGAAATCAGATGCTGCACGGCGCGATCAGAGGGGCCGGAGCCGTCAACGGGGAGCAGTATTTTCATGGCGGTGTCTTCATTAAACGTTTAATGATTAAAGTTTAGCTGAATACTTGGCGTTTGATCGGCTCAAAATCTGGCTCTGCGGGTAAATCCTAAGTCCGGGCCAAAGGCCGGAATCCTTCCACAAAATTGTTTCACTCCAGCCTCATCCGGCCTGACATCGACGCGGCTATCCACCGGCAAAGATTCAACCTAGGGAAACCCGCAAGGGTCTGAAATGACCAACAATGCTAAAATTTTCGCTAATTCAAGGTTTGGGGAAGTTAATGAAATCACTGCTTGATGCACGCCGGCTAAGTTTCGCAGCCGGTCTCCTGGCCCTGTTTGCCGCCCCGCTCGCCCTGGCAGCGCCGGGTGCAGAAGGACCAACCGTCGCAGGCATCCCCGTCGACTTCATCCTCTTCGCCGCAACACTGCTCTGCGTCGCGCTCTTCCACCATTACGTCCTGCAGGTTGCCCTGACCGGGCTGGCCACCATCGCCACCTACAAGATTTTGTTCACCGGTTTCAAAACCGGCGTCGGCCTGGCCGGCTTTGGCCTGCACATGGCGCACGAATGGGTGCTACTGGTCAATCTGCTCTGCCTGCTGGTCGGCTTTGCGCTACTGGCCAGGCATTTCGAGGACAGCGGCATCCCGGAAGTGCTGCCCAAACTGCTGCCGGAAGGCTGGCTCGGGCCCTTCACGCTGCTCGTCATCATCTTCGTGCTCTCCGGCTTTCTCGACAACATCGCCGCAGCGCTGATCGGCGCCACGGTGGCGGCCAGCGTTTTCAAGCGCAAGGTGCATATCGGTTATCTCGCTGCCATCGTCGCTGCCTCGAATGCCGGCGGTGCCGGCTCGGTGGTTGGCGACACGACAACAACGATGATGTGGATCGACGGCGTCAGCCCGCTCGACGTGCTCGAAGCCTACCTGCCGGCTTCCGTCGCCGTCGTTGTCTTCGGCATCCCGGCAGCCCTGGCGCAACACAAGCACATGGCAATCAGCCGCGACTTTCAGGCGGCGCATCGCATCGACTGGGCGCGCGTCGGCATTGTTCTTTTTATTCTCATCGCCGCCATCATCACCAATGTCACGGTCAACCTGAAATTCACCGCGATGGCCGACCACTTCCCCTTCCTCGGCGTTGCCGTCTGGGTCGCGCTGCTGCTCGCCGTTCCGCTGCGCAAACCGGAATGGAGCTTGTTGCCGGGTGCCGTCAAGGGCTCGATCTTCCTGCTCGCCCTGGTCACCTGCGCCTCGATGATGCCGGTGGAAAAACTGCCGCCAGCCTCCTGGCCGGCCACCTTGGCGCTGGGTTTCATCTCGGCCGCCTTCGACAATATTCCGCTGACCGCGCTGGCCCTCAAGCAGGGCGGCTACGACTGGGGCTTCCTCGCCTACGCCGTGGGTTTCGGTGGCTCGATGCTGTGGTTCGGCTCCTCAGCCGGCGTCGCAGTGGCCAACATGTTCCCCGAAGCCAAATCGGTCGGCCAATGGTTGCGCCACGGCTGGATGGTGCCGGTCGGCTACGTCGTCGGCTTCTTCGTGATGCTGGCCGTCCTCGGCTGGCATCCGCATGAAAAGCACAAGGATGACGCAATCGCGCCGCCCGCAGCCGTTTCATCAATGCCCACAGCAGCGCCAGTTGGCGGACACAACTGATGCGGCTTGCGCTGATCGGCCTGTTGCTGCTGCCGCTTTCGGCTTGGCAGCGGGCAGTGATGTCGTTGGTGAAAACCTGCTCTGGCTCGCCATCATCCTGATGAGCGCCCGCCTGTTTGCGCCGCTGGCGCAACGGCTCGGCTTTCCGGCGGTGCTCGGTGAACTGTTGCTGGGCGTCGTACTCGGCAATCTCTCGCTGTTCGGTGTCCAGCTTTTTGACACCATCGCCAAAGACCCGATCATCGCTTTCATCGCCGAGCTCGGCGTCATCGTGCTGCTGCTGCAAATCGGCCTTGAAACGCGGCTGGCGGACCTGATCAAAGTTGGTCCGCGTGCCTTCGCGGTCGGCGCCCTCGGTATCGTGGCGCCTTTCGTGCTCGGCGCCTTTGTCGTCGGACCCTGGCTGCTGCCGGGTCTCAATGCCAATGCCTATCTCTTCCTGGGCGCAACGCTGGCCGCCACCTCGGTTGGCATTACCGGGCGGGTCTTCCGTGATCTCGGCAAGCTCAACATTCCCGCCGCGCGGATTGTTCTTGGTGCGGCAGTGATCGACGACGTCCTCGGCCTGGTCATTCTCGCCGTAGTTTCCAGCCTCGTTAAAGTCGGCTCGGTCAGTGTCAGTGAAGTCAGCTGGATCATCGCCCAGGCGGTACTTTTCCTCGCCGGCAGCATCTGGATCGGGCGCCTGATCGCACCACACTCCAGCCGCTGGCTAGCCCGCCTCGATGCCGGGCCGTCGATGCTCTTCGCCCAGGTACTGGCCACCGCGCTAACCCTGGCCTGGCTGGCCCACGCCATCGGCCTGGCCCCGATCATCGGCGCCTTTGCCGCCGGCCTGCTTTTCGAGCCGCTCTTCCTCAAGGACTTCAACCAGCCGCAGATCGTTCGCGAGATTGAACCCCTGATCCCCGCCAGCGCGCCCGGGTTGGCCGACAAGTTGCGCCCGATATTGCTGAAACACTCGGGCCATCAGCACGAGCACATGATCGAGCCGATTGGCTATTTCTTTGTTCCGGTTTTTTTCGTGCTCACCGGCATGCAGGTGGACCTCAACACGCTGGCTGACCCGGCCGTTCTTGGTGTCGGCCTCGGCATCACCGCAGTCGCCGTCATTGGCAAACTGGTGGCCGGGCTGGCGGCGGGCGATAGCGGCAAATGGCTGGTCGGCTGGGGTATGGTGCCGCGCGGCGAGGTCGGCCTGATTTTCGCCATGGTCGGCAAAAAACTGGGTGTGATGAACGAGTCGATGTTTTCGGTGATCGTCATCATGGTCATCCTGACCACGCTGATCACGCCGCCCGTACTCACGATGTTGCTGCGCCGGCGCGGCGAGTAAAAATTTGGCAATGCCCGTTTGGAGGTTTGGCCCCGGGTGCGGCCGAACCTCTAACGCATTCAAGCCCTACGCTAAGCCATATCGTGGCGTTCGCGCTCAAGCCTGCCGATGTAACGCTGGATACGGTTTTCGTCGTTGATCGGCAACTTCTTGAACGCTATACCGAAACGCCACTGACGTATTCCCGGACGGACTTCATGCTCGGAAACATGGTTGAGTGTCGCGTCAAAAAACAAATCACGATCATCCCCAGGCAAAGAAAAATGGCAGTTTTCCAGTACCTGGCCGGATGTCAGGCCATCAGGCAGACTTGCTGCGGTCAACCCGGCGCCGGCCACCGAAATATCGTGTAGCGAAAGCTGAAGCGAAACACCCTCCGACAAGCGGCCAAAAAATTGCAGGGGCTTCGCCCGTGGCGTTGCAATACGGAAAAACTCACGGCGCTGCAAACGAACCACAAATTTTGGCAATGCGACTGCAAAGGCTTTGCTGCCAGCGAAGACCAACTCAGAAACTGCGCCGGTCGTAAATTGCACACGAATGCCGTCCGGCCGGCCAACGAATACATTTCGTTCGCTGGCCAGCAATTTGCGATTTGTTTCAGCGCTACCGCTGCAATCAAAAATGAACAGGCCTTTTTCCGGCTTTACGGCAAGCAAGGTGGTCAAATACATCTCCTGACCCGCCTGAAACATCACTGAAAACTGTTCGTTATCCTTGGCAAAACCGGCCAGCATGAAGGCGACCGGTCGCGTGCCGGTGATGTGGAAACGCTCCTCGATTTCTGCTTCCGAGAGTTGGGCAATCTGGCTCATACCCCCTCCAGAACACGCAGTAGCGAAGACGTATCATCACGCCCCCAGCCCTGCGCCATCAAGGCGTTCAGTTGTTGGCCAACGGCTGCGGTCAACGGCATAAATACCCCTTTTTTTCGTGCAGCCTCCAGTACCAGACCAAAATCCTTGTGGTGCAGACGCGCCTCAATACCGGCCGAAAAATCTCGTTTAACCATTCGTTCACCCATCACATCAAGCACTCGGGAAGCCGCCGAGCCACCGGCCAGCGCTTGCTGAACCCGGGCACAATCAACCCCCGCCGCGGCGGCCAGTCGCATCGCCTCAGCCGCCGCCTGAATGGCGGCAACCATGATCATTTGATTACAGGCCTTGGCCACCTGGCCGGCGCCGTTCGGGCCGATATGGACGATGCGCTGGCCGAGGCAATCAAGCAGCGGCCGGACGCGTTCAAGCACCGCAGCCTCGCCGCCCACCATGATCGCCAGCGTTGCATCGATGGCGCCCTGCTCGCCGCCGGAAACCGGCGCATCGAGCATGGCGATACTCTTTTCACCCAGCCGGGCAGCAATTTCCCGGGCGCTATCGGGGGCGATGGTCGAACAATCGATCAACACCGAGCCCGGCGCCATCCCCTCAATCAGCCCATCCGGGCCGAGCGCCAGCCCTTCGACATCGGCACTGGAAGTCACCACCGTAAACACAACGTCGCAGCAACGCCCCAATTCAGCCGGCGTGGCGCACCGCGTCGCCGCCAAATCGCCAACACTCTCCGGCCGCCGCGCCCAGACAAACAGCTGATGCCCGGCTTTCTGCAAGTGCCCGGCCATCGGCCGCCCCATGGCGCCGAGGCCGATAAAGCCAATTTTCATTCTTGCCCCGACAACCGTTCGAGCAGCTTGAGCACGGCAATCGAATCCTCCTCGCCCATGCCGGAACCGACCATCGCATTGAACATCTGCGCGGTGGCTGCCGAACCGGGCAGGCAGAGGCCGAGTTCATGCGCCGTCTGCATAACAATATTCAGATCCTTCTCGTGCATCCAGCTTTTGAAACCCGGCTTGAAATTGCGATCGAGCATGCGCTGGCCGTGGTTTTCGAGAATTTTCGAGTAGGCAAAACCGCCGAGCAGCGCCTCGCGCACCTTGCTGCGGTCAACCCCGTTTTTGGCGGCAAAAGCAAAGGCTTCCGCCACCGCCAGCACGCCCATGCCGGTGACAATCTGGTTGGCGGCCTTGGTCACCTGCCCGGCCCCGGACGCGCCGACATAAACAATATTTTTGCCCATGCATTCAAAGGCCGGCCTGGCCTTGGCAAAAGCGGCTTCGGAGCCGCCGACCATAATCGACAGCGTGCCGGCAATCGCCCCGACTTCGCCACCGGAAACCGGCGCATCGAGAAAATCGATCCCGGCCGCTGCCAGTTCCTCACCGATCCGGCGTGCGGCCGCCGGGGCGATGGTGCTCATGTCGATGGCAATCAGGCCGGGCTCGGCAGCGGCGGCCACAGCGCGCATGACCTCGGCAACGTCCGGCGCATCGGCCACCATGGAGATCACGAGTTCGTTACCCTGGGCCGCATCGCTGGCGCTGCTGGCCGCTTTGGCGCCGGCATCGAGCAAGGGCTGCATGGATTCGGCCCGGCGCGCCCAGACCGAAACCGTGTGGCCACCCTTGATGAGATTAAGCGCCATGGCGCGCCCCATGATGCCAAGGCCGATAAATCCAATCTTCATGCTGAACTCCAAGTCGACGAGGCCGAAATTTTAGCAGGCCGGCCCTCGTCTGGCACAAAGCGAATCTTCAAAGCCTCGTTCTTCAACGGAATTTTGGAGTAGGCATTGACCAGATTCCCAATGGCCTCAAGATGCTCCCAACTGTTCTCGCCATGATTCCAGAGCGCCTCTTCGATGCGGTCACGCATCTGCACTTCCTGAGTCGGAATCGTTGAATTAATCTGCGCGAATGGCTGACCATAAAATATGGACAGCATCACCGAAATAGTCAGATGAAAATATGAACGGTGGCCACCTCGGTTAACTTTTATTGGAATAAGACTGTCTGAGCCTTGAATCTTTTCGACCACTGGCACCGACTGTACCCTGGGCCGAATGCGTCACATTCAATAGCAATCCTCATAAGATCCGACTTGTGATCCAAATCGTTTGTAATATCTTGTACAGGTTTGGCGTTGAGACGATCTTCGTTGGGCCTCTGCTTCTGCCTCTAACCTTGCGAGTACCCTTTTGTTTATCTCGACCAAAGCTGTTTTAAGTTGCGGTGAATGGAGCCCAGAAGCATCCCAGTAGAAGTTCGTCTCGTGCACTTTCCCAGAAGATTCTCCTTCGTGCGTGTAGGTAAATAGCCCCAGATTGTAAATGGTGACTATTCTTGTTTCGGCAAATGAACAACGTTGATGGTTCTGCTCAGGCTTACACGTAAGGTCAACTACGCCAGTTTCGATTGTCCCGCCCTTGATCTCTCCAAACAGGGGTATTTGGGCATAATAGTCAAAGGTTTCCAAGCCAGTTCTTTCGGTCCGGAAGCCACGGTACTGCTGCTGAACTTCCGATTCGTAGATACTGACAAGTCTACGGACATCATCGACCGTTGGGGCCACATTGTTGGCAGCATTCTGGAGATATTTCTTCTTCAGCAGCATTACCTGTCGAACAGCCTCCGCTTCGGCCCGCTTTCTGGCTTCTTCACGTTCATGCGCTTCTTGTGCCAGAAGCGCCGTTGTACGTTGCTGCAAGCCTTGAGCAATTGCCTGGTCCTGCGCGGCCAAGTCCAGGAGGAACTCTGTACTTAGCTTATCTTGATAAACAATTTGCAGATCTGATGAGCTCTTTGCCGCCTTGATTGCTTGCAATATCAGGCTGCGATTTGATTCGATGATGTTGCGTGCTATTGGGACATACTGGTTGCTGATCACCTGGCTAAGCTCTTTCGCTTTTTCCGTTGATTCACCACGCAGTGTGCAGGTGAAAATGCTTCTGAATCTAAAGCTATCGAATCGGTTCAGCACCGCGAGTGAGAGTTGTGGCTCTGGCGTTTTGCTGAATCGGGAAAATGCATCTTGATACAGTGCCATCAAATGCTCAGTGTATTCGCGCTCTTGATTCTTTAACGCTTCATCCTGCGTCGCGAGAATTTGCGCGTTGTACGCCAAGTCATCTTGCATCTTGGCAAAATTTGGCAACTGGCTATTGATTTCGTCAGCGGTAGCCAAACCCGGACGACTGCGTCCACTATTCGGCTTTAACCAACTAGTCAAATCGCGAAGTGAAGTGTCAGGCCTGACTGGTGCACTCCTTGACGGAACGCTGGAAGGGCGGGGTTCAACTGCACGCCCATTTCGCCCTGCTGTGCGCGGTCCGGAGACCTTTTTCAATTGTGCCTCGTTGCGCTCAACGTTGAATTTCCAGATATGACGTGCCTGTGCGATTTCGGTTCCACGAACCATGAGTTGCTGAAAACGCGCCTCATCAACGAGTGCAGTGCCATAGTCGTCAACTAGCCCAAGTTTTGTGCTTGGAGAGCATCCTTTGGTCAAGTTGCTTTGTTCTTTAAATGGCGGGGGTGGCGTCCTGGGATTAAGCAGTGGATCCGTGCGCTTGTTCGGATCATCGTATACTGCATTGCGCACAGAGCCCAGCACATAGACTTCACGAAGCCGTGCATCTGGGAATATATCGCTTGAGAGCGACGAACTCCCCCCCGCGCCTCCTTGTTTTTGCGTTGCACAACCCGCAACCATCAACAATGCAATCGTGATAGCGGAGTACGCAAACGGAAGTCGCTTAGGTACGAAACCCATGGCGCTTTCAGCTGAACAACGATTCTTCATTGTTTTCCTCTTCTTTATCACGTTAATTCTACTTTGTCAGATTGCGAATTCCGGCGCAAGCTGGACAGCCCATAGTCATAACGTAGCGCGCGGGATAACCGTGGCACCCTCGGCAAATTTGCTGAGGACCACATGGCCTATAGCAGGTTATCCATGCGTAAGATTTTTGAAGTTTTACGGCTGTCCGTTGCGGACGGTAACTAAAGGGGTCAGCTTCGCATTCTTTTTGGAGCAACCATGCCACGTCGCCCACGCATTAAATTAGCCGGAATACCACAGCACATTGTTCAACGCGGAATCAATCGAGCGCCCTGTTTCTTTGCCGAGGAGGATTATCACTTCTACCTCCACTGGCTGGAAAAATCGGCTGTCGATTGGCACTGCCACATCCATGCCTATGCCCTGATGACCAACCACGTTCCCTTGCTGGTCACGCCAGAAAACGAGAATGGAATCGCCAAGCTCATGCAAGCCATCGGCCGACGCTACGTGCAATACATCAACCGCAGCTACCGCCGCACCGGCAGCCAGTGGGAAGGGCGCTATAAATCCAGCGTGGTGCAGGCCGAAACCTATTTGCTCACCTGCATGCGCTATATCGAACTCAATCCTGTTCGCGCCTCGATGGTGCAGGACCCCGGCCAATATCGCTGGAGCAGCTACCGGCATAACGGCCTGGGGCAGGCCGACTCGCGCATCACTCCGCACCCGGTGTTTCGTGAGAACTAAAGGGGTCAGCTTCGCATTCTTTGTGGAGCAACCATGCCCCGCCGCCCAGGTATTACTTGCTGATTACCCGCTGTATATTGTTTAGCACGGCATCAACCGCGAGCCATGTTTTTTTCACTGATGAATGCAACCGCTGGGGCGGGGCTACGTGCAGTACGCTAACCGTTTCTACCGGCGCACCGGCAGCCTGTGGAAAAGGCGCTACAAGTCCAGCTTAGTGCAGGCTGAAAGCCATCTGCTGGCTTGCTTGCGGCATATCGATCAGCCCAGCAGACTGGCGCGGCGAAAATTATCGCTCAACGCAACCACGGCATCGGCTGACACCGGCCGGGAAAAATGGAAGCCTTGGGCGCGCTGGCATTTCCGGTCGCGTAAAAACTCGGCCTGAGCCGCGTTTTCGACCCCTTCGGCGACCAGTTCCAGCCCCAAGGTACTGCCCAGCAGAACAATCGAGGCGACTAACGACGCGGCATCGGCGTCGGATTCGACATCGGCGACAAAGCTACGGTCGATCTTCAGGCGATCCACTGAAAACCGGCGCAAATAGGCGAGCGAGGAATAGCCGGTGCCGAAATCATCAATCGCCAGTTTGATGCCCATTTTCTTTAGCTCGAACTAAAGGGGTCAGCTTCGCATTCTTTGTGGAGCAACCATGCCCCGCCGCCCTGGTATTACTTGCTGATTACCCGCTGCATATTGCTCAGCACGGCATCAACCGCGAGCCGTGTTTTTTCACTGATGAATGCAAGCGCTGGGGCGGCGCTACGTGCAGTACGCTAACCGTTTCTACCGGGCGCACCGGCAACCTGTCGGAAGGGCGCTACAAATCCAGCTTAGTGCAGGCTGAAAGCCATCTGCTGGCTTGCTTGCGGCATATCGATCAGCCCGACAGCCTGACGCGGCGAAATTTATCGCTCAATGCGACCACGGCATCGGCTGACACCGGCCGGGAAAAATGGAAGCCTTGGGCGCGCTGGCATTTCCGGTCGCGTAAAAACTCGGCCTGAGCCGCATTTTCGACACCTTCGGCGACCAGTTCCAGCCCCAAGGTGCTGCCCAGCAGAACAATCGAGGCGACCAACGACGCGGCATCGGCGTCGGATTCGACGTCAGCGACAAAGCTGCGGTCGATCTTCAGGCGATCCACTGAAAACCGGCGCAAATAGGCAAGCGAGGAATAGCCGGTGCCGAAATCATCAATCGCCAGCTTGATGCCCATTTTCTTTAGCTCGGCCAATACCTTGATCGATGAATCCGCGCTGTGCATCACGGTGCTTTCGGTGATCTCCAGTTCCAGCCGTTCGGCAGGCAAGCCGGTTTCGAGCAGGACGGCATGGACCGATTGGGCGAATTCGGGTTGATTGAACTGGAGGGCCGAGATATTGACGGCAATTTCGCCCAATTCCAGCCCGGCATCCAGCCAGGCTTTGGCTTGTCGACAGGCCGCCAGCAATACCCAGTTGCCGAGCGGCAAAATCAGGCCGCAGGCTTCGGCCACAGGAACAAAGTCGCTCGGTTGAATCAGGCCGTGCTGCGGATGCTGCCAGCGCACCAGTGCTTCGACAGCGACCACCTGGCCGCTCGATAAATCAATTTGCGGCTGGTAGTCCAGTCGCAACTGATCCAGGGCCAAAGCGTCCCAAAGTTCGCTTTCCGTGCTCAGGCGCTTGTTGGCGGCCGCGTTCATCGGTGCAGCGAAAAACTGGTAATTGTTGCGGCCGTGCGCCTTGGCGAAATACAGCGCGGTGTCGGCATTGCGGATCAAGGCTTCGGCACTTTCGCCGTCACCGGGATAAAGACTGATCCCGATGGAGGGGCTGATGTGCAGCAGGCGGGTGTTGATTTCACAGGGCTTGCTCACTGCCAGGAAAAGTTGCTGGACCAGCTCAACCACCGTATCGGTATGCGCCACGTTGTCCAGAACGACGGCAAACTCGTCTCCGCCCAGCCGAAAAAGACGGGCTGGCGAGGCGAGGCGAAGCTGCAAGCGCACGGCAATTTTGCGCAAAAGCTGGTCACCGGCGTGATGGCCGAGCGAATCATTGATCGTCTTGAAGTTGTCGAGGTCGATGATCAAGACTGCAAATTGCCGGCCGCCCGGCGTCGCCGCGGCGACCATCTTGGCCAGATCCAGATCCATCGCCAGGCGATTGGGCAAACCGGTCAAGGTGTCATGGTGGGCCAGAAAATCGATGCGCGACTCTTGCGCTTTCTGCGCGCTGATATCGGAGAACATGGCGACAAAATGAGAGGCCGGGTCGTGTTCGCTGGCGCGGACGCTGCGGATGCGAATCTGCGTCGGGTAAATGTCGCCACTCTTGCGCCGAGCCAGCACTTCGCCTTGCCAAGCACCACTCTCGGCAACACGGGCCCAGGCCTCAGCCAGGAAGGCCGGCTCACGAGCGAGACCGCTCAGTAAATCCGGCGAATGCCCCAAGACCTCAGCGGCGCGGTAGCCGGTAATTTGCTCAAATGCCGGGTTGACCGCAACAATGTGCCGGGACTGGTTGGTCACCAGCATGGCTTCGGCCGAATGCTCGAAAATATTGCGCTGCAAGCAGAGTTGCGCCGCCGCCTGGCGCTGGGCGCGCCAAACACAGCGGGCGGCAAAGGTGAGCAACAGTGCAAAGGCAGCAACGCTGGCAAGGATGGAAAGCATGCCTGGCGCCAAAGCAAGCGGCCACACGTCGACCACTTCGCTCGCCACCTCGCCAGCGCCCAGCAAGCCGTGCCGGCTGTTCAATGCCCACAGGTCAAAACCGACAAAGGAAAGGAAGAGAGTGATCAGGCCAAAGGCCGAGAGCACGAGTTTACGGCCGCACAGGGCCGGGGCTTGCATCAAGGGGTGACCATCGCTCCAAGTTAATGGGGCAGCAGTTTACCCGAGACGACACAATGTTTCGGTTAAAACTAGTAAAAACTCAAAAACAACCAATTAGCATAAACTGAATCGGCTGTATGCGGTGCCTTGGCTTAGCCGCAACAACTGCCGTTGCCGCGTTTGACGCCTAGTTTGGTGAGCAGCTTTTCCGGCGGACAGAAGCCGGTAAAGCCGCTTTGCAAAAGGTTGAAACCGACAAAGGCGGTGAAGGCGAGGAACCATTTCGAGACAAAGATCGGGCTTTCAGTGGCGCCCAGCGCCAGCGAAAGAAGAATGAAAAACCCGGCCATGATGCGGATGATGCGTTCGGTGGTCATGCTTGATGCTCCTTGCGGAAGGCTGAGAAATAAAGCACCGGGATGACGACCAGCGTTAGCAGGGTCGAGATCAGGATGCCGAAAATCAGGCTGAGGGCCAGCCCGTTAAAGATCGGGTCGTCGAGGATGAACATCGCGCCGAGCATGGCGGCCAGGCCGGTCAGGGCAATCGGCTTGGCGCGCACTGCCGCCGACTGGATGACGGCTTCGCGGAAGGGCATGCCGGTGGCGACTTGTTGCCGGATGAAATCGACCAGCAGGATGGAATTGCGGACGATGATGCCGGCCAGGGCGATCATGCCGATCATCGAGGTTGCGGTGTATTGCGAACCGAATAGCGCGTGGCCGGGCATGACGCCGATGATGGTCAGCGGAATCGGCGCCATGATGATCAGCGGCACCAGATAGCTGCCGAAGTGGGCGACGACCAGCAGGTAGATCAGGATCAGGCCGACGCCGTAGGCGATGCCCATGTCGCGGAAAGTTTCGTAGGTGACCTGCCACTCGCCGTCCCATTTGACGCTGTAGCCGGCATAGGGGTCGCTCGGCTGGCGGATGAAGAATTCGCCGAGCGTGCCGCCCTCTTTCAGTGCCATGCCGTTAATTTTTGAGCGGATGTCGAACATGCCGTAGAGCGGCGAGTCGAGCTTGCCGCCCATGTCGCCGACGACGTAAACCACCGGCAGCAGATCCTTGTGATAGATGGCCTTTTCGCGCGCCGCATCGCGCACTTCGACCAGTTCGGAAACCGGCACCAGTTGGCCGTCGCGGGAGCGAACGCGGAGTTTGAGCAAGGCATCGAGCGACGACTGCTTCTCGGCCGGCAGCGTGATGCGCACCGGGATTTCAAATTTGGAATCGGTATTGCGCGCTGGCGTCACATCCTGCCCCGCCAGGCCCATGCTGACCACCTCGACGATATCGCTCTGCGCCACGCCGAGCAGCGCGGCCTTGCTTTGCAGCACATGCAGCACGAACTTGCGCGAATCGGCCTCGATATAGTCGTCGACCGCAACAATGTCCGGCGTCTTCTCGAAAGCCTTGCGCACCTCCTTGCCGACCGCCATCTGGCCCTTCATGTCCGGGCCGTAGATTTCGGCCACGATCGGCGAGATCACCGGCGGCCCGGGCGGCACTTCAACCACTTTGGCGACACCGCCATTTTCCTTGCCGATCGCCTCGATGCGGTCGCGCAGGGAAACGGCGATCTCGTGACTCTTGCGCGTGCGCTGCTGCTTGTCGGCCAGATTGACCTGAATGTCGCCCTTTTCCGGCACCGCACGCAGGTAATACTGGCGGACCAGACCGTTGAAATTGATCGGGCTGGCGGTGCCAGCGTAAGCTTGGTAATTCACCACGTCGGCTTCCTGCGCCAGTTCGCTGCCAATCTCGCGCAAGACACGAGCGGTTTCTTCCAGCGGCGTGCCGAGCGGCATATCGACAATGATCTGGAACTCGCTCTTGTTGTCGAAAGGCAGCATCTTGAGGACGACGAGCTGGAAATAAGCCAGCGATACGGAGCCGAGAATCAGCAAGACGACGGCAATCGCCAGCTTGAGGCGCATCGCGGCGCCTTTGATCGGATCGAGGAAAGGCGTCAGCAGTTTGCGGAAGGTGCTGTCCAGTTTGGCGTCGAGCTTTGACGGCTGATGCGCCTGCGCCCCGCCCTGCGACTTCATCAGTTTCAGCGCCAGCCACGGCGTCACGACGAAAGCAACGGCCAGCGAAATGGCCATGCCCATTGAGGAGTTGATCGGGATCGGGCTCATGTACGGGCCCATCAGGCCGGTGACGAAGGCCATCGGCAGCAACGCAGCGATCACGGTCAAGGTTGCCAGAATGGTCGGCCCGCCGACTTCATCGACGGCCGGCGGGATGATTTCCAACAGGCTTTTCTCGGGATACAGGCCCTGCCAGCGATGGATGTTTTCGACGACGACAATGGCGTCATCGACCAGAATACCGATCGAGAAAATCAGTGCAAACAGCGAAACCCGGTTCAGCGTGAAGCCCCAGGCCCAGGAGGCAAACAGCGTAGCCGCCAGCGTCAAGGTCACGGCCACACCGACGATCACCGCCTCACGCTTGCCGAGCGCAAAGAAAACCAGCAGCACGACGAAGGCGGTGGCGAAGATCAGTTTGCCGATCAGCTTCTGCGCTTTCTCCGTCGCCGTTTCGCCGTAATTGCGCGTTACCGTGACCTCAACACCTTCCGGGATCACGGTGTTTTTCAGGTCATTTATCCGGTTGACCGCAGCATTCGCCACATCGGCCGCATTGACGCCGGGTTGCTTCGAAATCTGCAGCGTCACCGCCGGAAACTCGCCGTCCTTGCTGCCAAACCAGGCGTAGGCCTTGGGCTGATTCGGGCCGTCCTCGACCGTCGCCACATCGCTCAGAAATACCGGCTTGCGCTCATTGGCGGCGCCGCGCACCGCCACCACCAGCTGTTTCACATCCGCCGCCGACTCCAGATAGGTGCCGGTCTGAACCAGCACTTCGCGGTTGCCGGCCGTCAGGTTGCCTGAGGACTGCAGCGCATTCGACACCTTGAGCGCGCCGGCAATATCCTGCGGCGTCACCGCATAGGCATTCATCCGCTCGGCGTCCATCAGCACGCGGATGGCGTGATCCGGGCCGCCGATGGTCGATACATCGCGCGTTCCCTTGATCCGTTTAAGCTCGATCTCGGTCGCCCGTGCCACCTGCTGCAGATCGAAGGCCGAACGCTCGGCATCACGCGTCCAGAAAGTCAGCCCGACAATCGGCACATCATCGATACCGCGCGGCTTGATCACCGGTTCCATCACGCCAAGATTCGGCGCCAGCCAGTCACGATGTGAATGCACAGTGTCGTAAAGGCGCAGCACCGCATCGTTGTATTTGACGCCGACATCGAACTGCACGGTAATCACCGCCATACCGGGGCGCGACATCGAGTAAACATGCTCGACACCGTGCATGCGCGACAACACCTGCTCGGCCGGCCGCGCCACCAGATTTTCGACATCCTTGGCCGACGCGCCAGGGAAGGCCACCATGACGTCGGCCATCGTCACATCGATCTGCGGCTCTTCCTCGCGCGGCGTGACCAGCGTGGCAAAAACGCCGAGCAGAAAGGCGACCAATGCCAGTAACGGCGTCATGCGTGAAGTCAAAAATGCGGCGGCAATACGGCCTGAAATACCCATCGGGAACTATTTTCCTTTTAATTTCATGATGCCCAGCGCTTCCATGACGAGCTTTTCATAGATCGTCTCGCTGGTGCCTTTTTTGAGTTTGTGCATGAAATATTTTTCAAAACCAACCTTGGCCAGATGCACCCATTTGCCTTCGCCAAACCAGTTAACGTTGCGCGGCGGAATCTGTGGCAAGGCGACGAATGCCGCGCCGGTGTCGCCGAAATCGGCGAGGCAGACGGCATTCCAGGTCGCCTTTTCAGTGGGCGTCCGGCCATCAAGGACGGCACGGATATTCTTTGCGGTCGCGGTGACCATCGACTCGATCATGAACCCGGTTTTCGGCGTCCCGGTCGGGATCGGCGTCACTTCCACCGGCGGAATGGCAACGCAGACGCCGATCGCATAAATGTTGGGATATTTCGGATTGCGCTGCTGGGAATCAATGATGATAAAACCGCGCGGATTAGTCAGGCCTTCAATGCCGAACACTGCATCGACACCCTTGAAAGCCGGTAGCAGCATTGAATATTTGAAGGGGAGCACGTGCTCCTTTTTCGGTTTGCCGTCCTCGTCATGCTCGGTGACAAACATCTGACCGGCTTCCACCTTGGTCACCTTGGCATTGCAGATGGACTTGATGTGCTTGCTGCGGAAAATCGACTCCATCAGCCCCTTCGAGTCGCCAACGCCGCCCAGGCCGAGATGGCCGATATAAGGTTCGGAGGTGACAAAAGTCATCGGCACCTGATCGCGGATCTTGCGCCGGCGCAGGTCGGTTTCCATGATCATGGTGAATTCGTAGGCCGGGCCGAAACAGGAAGCGCCCTGCACCGCACCCGCGACAATCGGACCGGGATCGGCGACAAACTTCTGCCAGGCTTCTTCCGCCTTGACCGCATGGTCAACGTGGCAGATCGACTGGGTATGCCCCTGTGGCCCGAGGCCCTCGATCTCGTCGAAAGCCAGCTTCGGGCCGGTCGACACAATCAAGAAGTCATAATCGAGAAAGCGCCCGTCATCGAGTTCAACGCGGTTGCTTTCCGGATGCAGGCGCTTGACGCCGACGCCGACGCCGACGCCGATGAAATCAATCTTGTGCTTGCCCAGCGTCGCCCCGGCATCGAGTTCGATTTCCTCGCGTTTTCGCCAGTTGACCGCAACCCAAGGGTTGGAGGGCACGAAATGGAAGGTTGGATTGTTCGAAACAACGGTAATGCGGTCCGTCGGGCGGGCGTTTTCCCGCATCTCAAAAGCCATGGTCATGCCGCCCAGACCACTGCCAACGATGATGATATGTGCCATAAGTCAGTCTCCTCCAGGTTGATGGGACAACTGCGGCTTTTGGACGAACGACCGCTTACTTGTTGCTGTTCTGCTTGAGCGCAATCGCTGCCTTGACCGGATCGGTCACCACCTTGTCACCTACCTTTAGCCCGGCCAGCACTTCGATTTCTCCCTGCCCAACCGGATCGCCCAGGCGCAACTGGCGCAGGCTCAGGCGGTTATTGGCCGACTGCACATAGACGGCAGCGACCTCACCCCGGCGCACCACGGCAGTCGCCGGCACGGTCAGCTTCTCGGCCTGGCCAACGACAAAATGGACGCGGGCAAACATCCCCGGGGTGGCTTCCGGCAACACCGGCAAACTGACCCGCACCTGCGAAACATGGGTCGTTGCATCGGCCGTCGGCAGCAGATTGACCGCCGTGGCCTCGACCCATTTGCCCAACTCGGGGAATTCAACCCGCGCCGTTTTTACGTTGCGCATGTCCTGCAAACGATATTGCGGCACGCTGGCAGTGACGCGCAGGCTGCCCGGTTCATAAATGGTGAAAAGGGGTTTGCCCGGTGTCGCCATGTCGCCGAGTTCGGCGTGACGGCGGGCGACGATGCCGTTGATCGGCGAAACAATCGTCGCGTGGCTCTGGCTGGCGCCGGCCGCAGAGCGGTTAGCGGCGGCCGAATCAAAATCAGCCTTCGCCTTGTCGACCGCAGCCGGGCTCAGAAATTTCTGATCTTTCAGCGTCTTGGTACGCTCGTAATTGAGCTTGGCGTTGGCATACTGCGCCGCCGCTGCCCGCGCTACTTCTTCAGCCTCACGGGCATCAATCCGCATCAGCAGATCACCTTTTTTGACCACCTGCCCGGCATCAACCTTGACCTCCAGCACCCGCCCCGCCACCTGAGCCCCGACGGTGGCCTGTTGCACGGCCTCAACCAAAGATTCAGCCGGAAAGGTCAGATCAACCAGATGTCGCTGCACGATAACAACAGGTAGCGACTGCGCCGAGGGAACTGCGGCTATAGCAGCAGGGGCCAGTCCTACGGTCAACAACACAAAAAGGCAAAAAATCAGGGGCTTTTTCATATATATAAGCATAGCCTAATTTAGTTGGCCAATCAAGTTTGGCGCCCAAGGCAATTGCATGAATACCGAGCGTCGGATTTTTTGCCAGTTGGTAAACGCTGGAGCCTTCCCTTTATCAGGCTTGGGGTTCCGCCTTGCTGGCGGGCGTACTTTTTCTTGCTTCGCCAAGAAAAAGTAGCCAAAAAGAAGGCGACCCCAGGTTGCGCGGTTGGCTACGCCAACTCCCCTGCGCTACTCGAAGCGCCGGGCGACTCGCTAAACTCGCCTGCGGCTCAGACAACGCGAGTCGAAGACCCCCGGCACTTCTCCGTTGCTCGGCGCTTCACATGGGGACCCGAAAAGCGGGATGGTTCAAACAGTAACGAAATTATTATTGACTCGGCCCGATGAAGTCTTGAGTTCTGTTATGCGTGGCCGTATCTATACCAGGAAAATTCAGGGCAAACAGTTAATACATGACAGGACCGGAGCAATAGGCTGCTGCAGTCAACCGGGAAAAAGGCTAAAAACTTAGACAAGGAATCATGCATAAGCCCCCCCGTCTCCGTCACTCCTGTGCAGGCGGGAGTCCAGGCAGCCGATGAGTCCCCGCTTCCGAAATAACAGCCAACCGTTTGATCATGGACGCCTTACCGGGCCCCTTGAAAGGTGCTGAGCAACGCAGGGGAGTCGGGGGCTTTCGACTTGCGTTGTCTGAGCCGCAGGCGAGTTTAGCGAGTCGCCCGGCTCACCGAGTAGCGCAGGGAACCGGCGCAGCCGGCACCGACCCAGGGTCGCCTTTTCTTTGCTTACTTTCTTTTGGCGAAGCAAAAGAAAGTAAGACGCCCCGCAGGGCGGAACCCCAAGCCCATTCAACGAACCACGCTCATTCAGCGTTCAGGCGATTACCCTGCTTTGCCCCCACCCGCCTCAGCCCAGCGTCGAACTCGTCGAAAAGCGTGAATGAAGGAAGAAGCCCCTACAACGTCGCCCAGCGAGCAAACTGACTACCGAAAAAGGCAGTCAGAATCAACGCAATCGGCGCAAACAGGATAAACGCCCGCATGACCTTGGTAATGAACGGATGTGCCAGATGCGACTCGATAAAGTACCGGCAAACCAGCCAGCTTTTGACCCATACGATGGCGGCGACCAGCAGCGGTTGCCAGCCGATGCCGCGAAACCATTGGCCCACACCGAGGCCAAACAAGGTCAGGAGGACGAGGCCGAGCCAGGCATAGGTCAGCGGGGCCAGGGCGCTGGATTGGGCGGTGTTGGTGGAATCGATCATGATTCAGGCCAGTACGTAAAAGAATGAAAAGATGATCAGCCAGATGATGTCGGTGGCGTGCCAGTAACTGGCCAGCGCCTCCAGGCCACTATGATCCTCTGCCGTATAGCCGCCGACCAGATGGCGAGCCAGCACCCAAAGAATACCGAGGATGCCCCAGGTGGCATGGACGAAATGGTTGAAGGTCAGGTAGTAATAAACCGTAAAAAAGATGCCGGATTCGCCATTGATGCCGTGCGCCAGGTTCCAGTTGATTTCCATGATCTTGGCAACCGGGTAGCCGAGTGACACCACCAGGCCGGCGACCAGCCAGTAAATCGAGCGGCGGCGCTGCCCGGCCCGGATTGTGGCGACCGAACAAGCGATAAAAAAGCTGCTGGTCACCATGAGCAAGGTAATCACCGTCCCGGAAACCCGTGACAAGCGCTCGGCGCCCGCCTCGAAAGCATCGGGAAAATGGGCTCGGGAAACAAAATAGACAATGAACAGCACCAGAAACTCGACCAGTTCGCAGGTAATCCCTACCCAGATGCCCTTATTACCCGGAAACCGCCGGGTAACCGGCGCTTCAGGAATGGGCTCTTGGGCGGGCATTGCTATCGCATTCATTTTGTCTGACCAATTTTCTACTTAACCCGATTATTGTCGCAGATGACGAAAAACATCACAGACACAGGAAAGTCAGTTTCCGACCTGCACAGTTTTCGCAAATCACTCATTGATCGCTCAGTTTACGGGCGGCTGCCAGATGTTGCGGCAGCGCGTTTCGTGAATCCACCAGCTGGCTGCGGCGCCCATGATGGCGCAAACGGTGACGACCAATACGCCGTGCCGCCAGGTGTCGACATTGTAAAAACGCGCCCCGCTGACCATTTCACCCTGCCAGCCCATATCCATCACCCAGCCAACCAGCGGCTGCAGCAAAGCCCCGGCGAGAAAGCCGCCCATGTTGGCAACGCTGGTCGACATGCCGGACAGCAGCGGCGGATTGACCTCTTTGGCGCAGGCCCAGGTCAGGCTGAAACCGGCTGTCGCCAGCCCCAGCAAAGCGAAAAGCGAGAACGAGGCCCACTGCGGCATGGTGACGCAGGACCACCAGATCAGCCAGATCGCGGCAAACAGATGGGTACTGGCAATCATCACCGGCTTGCGGCGGCCCAGACGATCCGAAATTGTCCCGATGAAGAAACAGCCGACGGCAAAGCCGCCGAACCACAGCGACAAATGCGAAGCCGCCAGCGCGCGGTCCATGCCATGCACCTGCATCAGATATGGCACGGTCCACAGCCCGGCAAAGGTAAAAAAGGCGCCGCAGGTGCCGGTATTGACCAGCACTGCCGGCCAGGTCGAACGATTGCGCACCACCGCCAGCAGGCTGTTGAGCACCACGGTACGATCAAATTTCGGGCCGCCGCTTTCGGGTTCGCCAACAAAGCTCGGACGATCGCGCACAATCACCCAGCACAGTGTGGCCAACACCATCGAGAGGGCGCCGACCCCGATAAACACGCCGCGCCAGCCACTGGCCTGGGCCAGCGCCGAGAGCGGCGCACCGGCCAGCACCGAGCCCAAATTGCCGATCAGCATGCAGACGCCGACCAGCGTTGCAAAACGGTCTTCCTCGAACCAGACGGCAATCAGTTTGAGCATGGCGATGAAGGTGACGGAAACCCCGAGCCCGATCATCGTCCGCCCGAACAAGGCGACATCAAGCGTCGGCGCGAAGCCGAAAAGAATGCTGCCGGCGCCGCCAATCAACCCGCCCAGCGCCAAAATCCGGCGCGGCCCGAGGGTGTCGGCGAGAATGCCGGTCGGCACCTGCATCACGGTATAAACATAGAAATAGGTGGCCGCCAGCACGCCGAGCGAGGCGGCCGAAGTTTCAAAAGCGGAGGCCAGATCCTGCGCGATACCCGCCGGGGCAAAGCGCTGGAAAAAGGACAGGACATAGGAGATTGCGACGATGCCGAGGATCAACCATCGCCGGCGTTTTTGTTCCGGGCTTAATGTTTTCATTGCGTTCTCTCTGTGTGTTTTTATGAGGTGGGAAGCGCCGGCAACGAGTGAGCCGCGTGTCCGGAGGGCGCCCTTTTTGGGCGCTCCTGATAACTCAGCGACTATTTAAAACCCAAAACCCATTTCGACAAAACCAGGGCTTCAGCCTCCGTCACGTTATTCGGCGGCATCGGCACATTACCCCACTCCCCTTTGCTACCGGCCTTAATCTTGATCGCCAGGGCCGCTTCGACGCCTTTCTCAGCCGAGCGCTTGGCGACGATATCCTTGTAACTCGGGCCGACAATTTTTTTATCCGCAGCGTGGCAGGTCAGGCAATTCTTGGCTTTAGCCAGTTCCTCCGAGGCCACGGCGCCGCCGGCAAGCAGGCTGGCGGCGGCAAAAGTTACGATTGTTTTTTTCATTGAATTCTCCTGGGAATAAAGGGCCAGGTGGCCGAGTAGTGATAAAAAACGGTAATGATTAACGCCTTGCAAATCGGCTCAGGAAGCCATTTCGATCAACAGCCTTTCGATCTCCAGCCGCCCGACCGAACTGGCCATCGCGATCAGCATGAAGCCGGGCTTCAGCAAAAATTCCTTATCCGGATTGAACTGCCAACTGCCATTGCGCTCCCGCACGGCCAGCAGCACGTAATGGGCACTGCGCAACTTGAGCGAGCCCAGCGGTTTGGGAATAAAACCGGCCGGGATTTGAATTTCCTCCACCCGCAGGTTCTTTTCCGACTTGAGCATTTCATCGAGGAAAGAAACCACATGCGGCCGGATCATGGCCGAAGCGATCCGCATGCCGCCGGTGAAGTCCGGAGAAACAATCGCATCCGCCCCCGCCTTGCGCATTTTTTCCATGTTGCGCGTCTCCTGGCAACGGGCAACGACCCGTACTTCCGGCTTCAACTGGCGGGCGGTAATGACGATCATCAGATTGCGCGAATCGTCGCCGGTCACCGAAAAGACGCCTTTGGCATCTTCCAGATCGGCTGCCAACAACACATCGTCGTCGCTGGCATCACCGTGCAGGTAAAGGAAACCGGGATTTTTTTCCTTGTAATCCTCAAGGCGGGCGAGATCTTCGTCAATCGCCACAAAGTGCCGGTTGGTCGCGGCCAGCTCATGCGCCACGTTGCGCCCGACCCGCCCAAATCCGCAGATGATGTAATGACCTTTGAGTTTTCTGATTGCTTTTTCCATGCGTTTTCTCCGCAAGGTTCCATTGAGGTCGGTTTCGAGCAAGGCAACGGTGACGACCGAAAAGAGCAGCGACAAATTGCCCGCCCCGAGAATGCCGATGATGACAGTGAGAATCCGCGCCGACTGGTTGCTCGACATGTCGATGATTTCACCGAAGCCAATCGTCGCCACGGTAATAAACGTCATGTAAAAACAGTCAAACCACGAATATTTCCCCTCGGTCAGCACCATGTAACCGATGGTGCCGAACAAATGGACGGCAAACAGCATGCCGACCGCAACATAGACCAGCCGGACGATGTATCCGGTCTGCGAGGCATTGATGACGGACACTGCAGCGCCGCCTAATCTTCGACAGGCACGGACTGCGTCATGAAGATCACGGCTTTGCCGCCATCCATGTTGGCATGCAGTGACTCTACGAGCGGCGGATTGATCGGCTGCTCGGCATCCCACTTGATGATGAAATTAGCCCCGGAACCACCCGAGGCATCGTTCAACTCGACAAACAATTCGAGCGTCCCCAGCGGCGGCAGCACCACCGGCGTCGGCACCCGCTCGCCCAACTGCTTGCCGTGGGTGTCGAAGTAACGGGCCGACAGTATGCGCAACGGCCGCTTGGTATCGGTGTTGCGAATACTCACCAGCGCCGAAAGCAAGACCGATGAGGCATTCTTGCTGCGCCCGAGATTGCCATAGAGCATGTGCGAATAAATCGGCAGGTAGAGTGTCTGCGCCTTGACCAACGGCCGTGTTTCCTGCGCGAGCGCTGCGGTCGACGCCGCAAAAGAGGCAAAAACCAGTGCGCAGAGCAAGGTCTGCCCCATTCTCCGATAGTCCATTTTCTGCCCCTTGTTTTGCTGCCCGCCGAGCCCGGCAGTCGTTTTTGTCGAAGTCACTGGATTCTGCCACAGACCCCGCAAAATATGCCAAAAACGCCGTCCTGATTGCCAATCAAGCCGACGGCAAACGTTTAACCTGCAGGCTGCCAGGCAAATCTAGGGTTACTGCGGTCAACGGGCAAATCAGGGCAAAAAGCAAGGCGCTCGAAAGGCCAAAAAAACCATTCTCGCCCTAATGAGCCACTGATTAATTCGTCATCCCCGCGTAGGCGCACTACTGTCCGGAATAAATTCATGCGAACAATCCGGGCTGTCGTTGAGAGAAAGCGAGGCGTTGTTCTCGTCGTCTCTGGTCGCGTGCAACTTCGAGAGAGGGGCGTTGGAACAGTGAAGCGCGCGCTGTTGCGAGGAGCATCCACAAACTGCCGGTGAAGGCGTGCGCCTTCTTGTAGAGGGCCAGCAGGAGGTAGCTGATGAGTGCACACAGTATCTGGATGCGCACGGCGTTCTCGCTGCGTCCGAGGAAACGTTTGATCTTCAGGTGCTGCTTGATCCATTTGAAGAACAACTCGATCTGCCAGCGATCCTTGTAGTGCTGGGCGATGACCGAAGCCGGGGTGTCTAGGTCATTGGTCGCGAGGATCAAAGGGCGCTCCTTGTCAGGCCGAGCGACGACGATGCGCCGGAGTGGCTTCTCGTAGCGATTGCGCCTGCCACCGCCCTGATGTCGGTAGGCGAAGCGCACGATCTGATCTTCCAGAATCGTGTCGCGATCTGCCGCAGCGATGGGCCGTGAGGTGTCAACGCGCAGGGCAGCGTTGTATTTGAAGCGGGTGACGAAGCGAGCATGCTGGGCATCAATGTTGGCCCACCAGTTGTAGTCGCAGTAACCCTTGTCAAAGACGTAAGTGGCACCACGCTCAATCGGTAGCTTGATACCTTCCGAAACGTCATTGACGTTGGCGGCAGTGAAGCTGTGCTGCAGGGGGATTTGTTCATGGGCGGCATACAGCAGATGCAACTTGATACCCTGGGTATGGCGCGTGCTGTTGCCCTGCGTCCAGGCATCGAACCCCGGCCCCTTCAGGGTGATCGATGTGGAATCGAGCAGATACAGCAGTCCCTGGCTTTCCCGGCGCAACTGGCGGCTGGCCTGCCCCATCAGCAGGCGGGCCGCCTGCTCAAAGACCACTGCCCCGCGGCGGCCATTGGCTTCGGCCAGCGTCGAACGGCGGACGGGACCGGTACCCAGATGATAGTGATGGTTGCTTTGGCTGTTGAAGCCCGCTTCGAGCTGACGAAGACTCTCGGCGCCACTGAGATGGCCGTAGAGCATTGCCACCAGTTGGTCCCAGCAGCCAAAGCCTTTGCTGTGTTTGTCGGCCTGGTGTTCCGATACCAGACGATCAAACGCACCTCGGGGCAGTCCCTTCAATATTTCCTGCATTCGGCTTATCCTGAACATGTTGCGGCATCCGGTTGTTGAGTTGGCGCTCAGGGGTTTACCCCTTTCAACCAGATGCCGCAACGCCTTCAGAGCGTCATCTGAAAATATCCCGGACAGTAGTGCGCGTAGGCGGGGATCCAGCACCTTGATTCTCATGGGTTCCCGCCTGCGCGGGAACGACGTTTAACTGAACGGTATTGCCATTCTCACCCCCCATTTTTGGTGGGCTCTTCGCTACCAGTCAGCGCCGGCAAACGGCATCATCGGATGACCGCGCAATATTTTTTCCATGAAAATCATGCCGGCCCCCGCTTCACCCAGACGGCCCTCCCGAAAAATACCGGCAAAAACCTCGTCGGCACTGGCTTCTTCCACCAGCACGAGAAGCACATCCTTTTCATCGAAATACAGTTGCCCCGCACGCACTCGACGACTGCCCATCCCGCGCGCATGGTGATGAGAAATCGACAACACGCCCGGCACCTCGGCGAACATCTCGACCAGACGTTGCCCCTCCCCGGCACGAACAATCACCGTCAGCAGCTTTTTCTCGATACCGCGACCGATGTGGGCAAGAACACTCATTTTTTCGTGTCGAAATGCAGGCCGAAACGCGCCGCAATTTCATGCGGGACGTAAGTCGCCATTTTGTCGATCTGCGACATCCACAAGATGCCCATCCCCGGCGTATCGAGCTTGGCACAAACGAAAATGCGCTCAAAAATCAGGTCAGCCTGATCCGCTGGCGCAACGATGTAAATCACTTCTTTTTCGGTATTCACAGTCAGCCCGAGGATACCCAGGCGCTTTTGCCGCACGCCGGTACCGTGGGCGTGAAAGATGGTTGCGCCCTGCGCGCCGGCCTCCTGCGCTGCCTGCACCACCAGATCGGCGCTGCCGCGCTGGACGATGGCGGTAATCAGCACCGAGTCGGTGAGGACGATCATTTCGCTCTGGCTCACGCTTTTATTTCCTTCAAATTTCGCCGGGTCTGCCAGTCGATCCACAAACCGGAAACCAGAACACTGATGATCGGCCCAACCGAACAGGCCGCCAGAATACCAAAGCCTTCCACCGCCCCCACTGCCTCACCCAGACCAAAGCCAAGCGCCAGCAGGAGCGGCACGGTTATCGGCCCGGTCGTTACGCCGGCGCTATCCCAGGCCAGGTTCACCAGTTCCTCGCGCGAAAACACCGTCAGCAGCAGCGCCAGCAAATAGGCCCCGACGAGAATGGCGGCCAGCGACCAGGCAAATAAAATTTTGGCGACGCCGATTGCCGCGCCCACCCCAACACCCACAGCGACCGAGCGAATCAGCAGGCGCTTTTTGAAAGCGCCGTCGCTCAGATTCTCGACCGTGATCCCCATCGCATTGAGTGCCGGCTCGGCCACCGTTGCCCCGTAGCCAATACAAAAGGCAAAAACCATGGTCATGGTCAGGCCCAGCGCCCGAGGATAAAGCGGCGCTTCGCCGGTCAGCCGATGCGGCGAGAACGCCCACGGCACATTGCCGCCCGCCTGATTCCCCAATTCAACGAGGCCGGCAGTCAGGCCAAGATTGAAGATCAGCATGCCGATCAATGCGGTCGACACGCCATAAATGAAGATATCGCGGCGCTTCATCTTGTAATGCAGGACAAAGCGCTGGACCACAAACAGCAATAAAACCAGCGGCACGATGGCGCGCAACGCCGAAATCAACTCCACGCCCGGCGTTTGCGCGTACCACGGGGCAATGGCGGGCAAAACCTCGGCGACCGGCAAAGTCCCCTGTTGGTCAAGATAAATCGCGACACACAAGACGCAGGCCACCGGCAAAAGCGAAGCCAAAGTCACGATGCCGAAGCCGGAAAGCGGATTATTGCCGCGCCCGGCGGAAGCGGCGATACCGATCCCGACGGCCAGCACCAGCGGCACGGTCACCGGCCCGGTCGTGATGGCGCCGCAATCCCAGGCCAGTCCAAGGACATGGACGAGGGCTGGCTGACTGGCCGCATACAAGGTCAGGCCCAGGCAAGGCGGGACGATCAGCATGACCAGCACCTTGAGGCGCCAGGCGAACATCAGCCGTAGCAGACCCAGTAGCACGGCCAGGCCAACGCCGACTGCCACCGCCAGGACCAGCCACCGCACATACGGCCCCAGTAAAGCCTTGAGCAAGCCGGCACGTTCAGCCGAAACCGACGCCCCCGCCGCCTGCAAGACGCCAATCGCCGGCTCGGCAAAGGTGGCCGCGACACCGAGCAAGGCGCCGAAAGAAAGCAACGTTGCCGTGCCACAGCGCTGCGGCATCAGGAAGCCAATGTTTTCGGCAAAGGGCATCAGGCCGCGATTGATGCCTTCCATAAACAGCATCAAGCCCAGCATCACGGCGCAGATGCCGAGCGCAATCACCTCCGCCTCATCCGGGGAGGCACGTAGCGCCAATGCCTGAAAGCCAACCAGCATCAGCGCCAGCGGGATTACCGCCCGCACTTGATCCATAAACCGCACCGAAACATAGGGGGTCAGCAGACGATGGACATCGACCAGACGCAGGCGCTGCCTGACAACCGGCGCGGCGCGCTCCATCGCGACAATCTCGTTGTAACTGATTTGCCGATGGTGTCGGCGGATGGCCCCGAGAAACTGGCCGTAACGTAATGATTTTTGCTTCATAAATGCGGTTGACCGTAGCTAATGCCCATTCTCCCATACACGACCCCGCCAGAAGCGCAGTAAGATCGTTGAAACACGCGGCATCAGGGGGACTCAATGCAGAGTTTTTTCAAAAAGTTGTACATGACCGGGGATTTCTGGGGCGGCATTGCCGCCATGCTGGTCGCGCTCCCCGCCGCCATCGCTTTCGGTGTCACCATTTATTCCGCCGTCGCTCCGAGCCACGCCGCGCTGGGCGCGCTGGCCGGCATTGTCGGCGCCACCGTAATCGGTCTGATTGCCTCAACGCTCGGTGGCACCGACCGCCTGATCAGCGCCCCCTGCGCCCCGGCTGCCGCCGTGCTCTCAGCCTTCGCGATCGAACTGGTGCATCAGGGCGTGCCGGATGGCAACATCATTCTGCTGCTCTTGATGCTCGGCATTCTGGCCGGCGGCTTTCAGGTGCTGTTCGGTTTCGTCGGCATTGGCCGGCTGATCAAATACATTCCCTACCCGGTGGTCAGCGGCTACCTGACCGGCGTCGGCCTGATCATCATCGGCAGCCAGATCAGCAAACTGGTCGGCAGCGCCAGCGGCACAACCTGGTATCAAAGCCTGATGTCGCCCTTGCTCTGGGACTGGCGCGCCGTCGCGGTCGGCGCAACCACCATCGTCGTCATGCTGCTCGGCCCCAGCCTGACCCGCAAAATTCCCGGCACCATTCTCGGCATTGGAGCAGGGCTAGCCACTTACTTCGGCCTGGCCAGCCAAGACCCCAGCCTGCTGCAAATGACCAATAATCCGCTGATCGTCGGCCCGCTTGGCGCCAGCAGTGAAGGCTACTTTGCCTCGATTACCGGACGCTGGAACGAAATCGGCGACCTTCGCCTGTCGCAAGTGGCAGCGCTGATGGGCAGTGCCCTGACCCTGGCCGTTTTACTCTCGATCGACACCCTGAAAACCTGCGTCGTGCTCGACCAGATGACGCGCTCGCAACACGACCCAAACCGCGAACTGATCGCCCAGGGCATTGCCAACGTTGCCTCATCGTCAGTCGGCGGCGTGCCCGGCGCGGGCACCATGGGCGCGACCCTGGTCAATCTCTCCAGCGGCGCCACCACCCGCGCCTCCGGGCTGGTCGAAGGCATTTCGGCACTGGTCTTCGCATTGCTGCTGAGCAGCTTCATCGCCTGGATTCCCGTCTCGGCGCTGGCCGGCATCCTGATCGTCGTCGGTCTGCGCATGATCGACCGCGAGCCCATGCGCTTCATCCAGTCCTCGGCCACCGTTTTCGATTTCGGCGTCGTCGTCGCCGTCGTCGTCGTCGCCCTCACCGTCGGGCTGATTGCGGCCTCCGGTGTCGGGGTGGCAATGGCCATCATCCTTTTCCTGCGCGAGCAAATCGGCGGCTCAGTCGTCCGTCACAAGTTCTACGTAAACCAGATGTCGTCAAACTGGCACCGCCCCGAATCGGAAACCCGCATCCTCGAACAGCAAGGGCGATCAGGCGGTCATTTTCGAATTGCAGGGCAGCCTCTTTTTCGGCACAACCCAACAACTGCTCGGCCAGCTCGATGCCGATCTGAAAACCCGCAAGTTCATCATTCTCGACATGAAGCGCGTCCAGTCCATCGACGTCACCGCCGCCCACATGCTGAGCCGGGTCCGCGACACGCTGGCCGAGCGTCAAGCCCTGCTGCTGCTTTCCAATCTCCACGAAAACCGGCCCAAAGGCCGCAACCTGCGCGAATTTCTCGAACAAACCGGCGTCACGGAAAACCCCGAAACCGTGCGTCTTTTTGCCGAACTGGACAACGCCATCGAATGGGTCGAAGACCGCCTGCTCGGCGAAGAAGAACGAGCCTTGCCGGTCACGGAAACCGCGCTTGAACTCGCTGAAATGGAACTCTTCAAGAATCGCAAGGATGAAACCCTGGCCGACCTCGAAGCCGGGCTGGAGAAATGGACCTATGCCGCCGGTGAAGCCATCTATTCGCGCGGCGAACCCGGCGATGCGATCTACCTGATCCGCCGCGGCTCAGTCAAAATCTTCGCCCCACTCGGCGCCGGCCGCACCCGCCACATCGCCACCTTCGGCCGCGGCGACTTCTTCGGCGGCCTGGCCTTCCTCGATGGCCGGCCACACGACAACGACGCCATCGCCGCCACCGAAACGGAGTTTTTCATCCTGTCGCTGGAGCAGTTCAACAAACTGGCCGAAGAACACAAAAGGCTCGCGTTTACGCTGTTGACCGCAATCGCCCGCTCACTGGCCCTGCGCTTGCGCCATGCGGATACGGAGATTGCGATGCTGCATGAGTATTGATGAGGCGGTTGGCTGGGGTTAGCTGAGTCGCTTCCCGGGTTGAAAAGGCAGGTAACGGAGTACGGCGGCCGTTCCGGACAAATGCTCACTGACAAGTTCTCGGCCAAAGCCGACCTTGGGCCTCCGGCCACATTCGGGCCGCGAAGGGCCGGTCACCAACCGTTCAGGTATTAATGGTCGTTAATGGTCGCTTCCATTATCAGCGCAGGTTGGTTCCAGCTGACGTGAAATAGTCATCCGACGCTCCGGGATAAAAAAGCCGTCTGTCTAACAGGTCAATGTCAACTTCACTTTGGCATCAAGAATGCCGGACGGGTTAAGATTCGTAGAGTACAAAAATGCCGTGAAATCAGAGCTGGACATGGAAAACGAACAACAAGCCGGCGAGTACGGGGCCAATAACGCAGAAGCCCTTATTGGCGAGCATGAACAATATTCCGTACTGAGCCCCGGAACACCCTTCAACCGTAGGCGCCTTGCCCATGACCGATGAATTGAACCTGCTGGGAGCGACGGTAGGTTTGTGGGACGGACGGTTTGGTACCGTGAAGGAGTTGCGCCCCAACCGCCCTTGGTATTTTTCCGTCGAGGTCGATGGCCAACCCGAAATGCCGGTGCTGATATCGCGCATTTCGATCGGGGGCCGGAAGCTTTCCGAGTTCCTGGTCGAACACGGGGCCGTTCTCGACCGCGAAGGCTGGACCTCCCTGGTGCGGGCAAATTACCCGAACGCGCCATCCTCGGATGGTCCGGTCCGAAAATCCGAAATGGAAGCGCCCAGGCGGCAATTCGCCGCTAAGTACCACGCGGGCCGCGTCAAGTGGTTTGGCGGCACAAATTCCCATACCAGAAAAACGAACCAGTTCGGCTTCGTTACCACGTGCGAAGGGGTAGACGTCTATTTCCACAAATCGGCCGTTTCGGCTGGACTGGAGTTGATCCCGCCGAACGAATGCGTAATTTTTTCCCTCGGCGAGCATGCCCGTTCCAAATTGGCGGCGGAATCGCTCCACGTGGTTCGCCATATCAAGGACACGCAGTCTCTCCGGGAATTTTTCATCGACGGTACCGAGGACGCCCGGTCGCTGATCCTCGCCCAGGCCAAAACGTATCTGGTGAACGAGCCGTTCATCGGTTTCGTGAACGGAGTCCTGGAGTATTTGGGGCCCAACGATTTTTCGTATATCTACAAGCAGCTCGGTCCCATATTGGTCGTCCAAAAAGAAGCGAAGCCGATTCTCGGCAGGCTGAGGGCGGACGACCAGATCGAGCTTTTTTCGTGGTTAAGCGACCTTTCGGGAGTTCAAGAGAACGTAATCGAGCTGTTGAAATCCGACGAGTTCCAAACGGCGTCGGAAGAGGCCCGCGCAAGGTTCTGGGCAAGGCACAAACCCAAAGACTCCGGCTCCCCGTTCTATCCGTTCCTCGATCAGGAAACGAAACGCGCCATTTGGCGGGAGACGGTTCTCCCGACCCTGCCCGTCAAGGTGCGTATCGAAGCCCTGCTCAGGGAGAGGGCCAAACTATCCGCAGAGGACTGGAGGAGCCTGGCGTTCAAGTTGATCCGCAACGAGGCGGACCGAGACGAACGGCTACTGATTCTGAGCGCGTTGCCAGCATCCGTGCAACTCGATTACCTCGGAGATGCCGACGTCTGGCAGGCCTACTCGGACATCGCGTATTCCGCCTTGGTCCAGACTTCGACGGACGAAACCGCACGGGAGATAGTCGGCAAATTCTGGCAACGGCACCGTCCATCCTCGACCAGCGATTGCCTCTATCCGTTCGCGCCGTCCGCCATGCGGAAGGAAATCTGGCGGGAGACGGTCCTCCCGACGCTGCCCATCGCCGAACGGATTGACGCGCTCAAGGAGGAAGTCCGCCTCCTATCTCCGCCGGAGTGGAGAACGCTTTCGGTCAGACTTCTTCGGCTTGCCGGGAGCCTCGGCGAAAGGATTCAGCTCACCCAAGCGCTGGACGCGGCAGCATGTCTCGAATTCATCGGGCAGACCGAAGACTGGATGCCCTATCGCGAAGCCGCTCGTGCCGTCCTGGAGCGGAACGAAACCGTTCCGGCGGAGGTGCTCGCCGTGTTTTGGCGAAACGTCGTCCCGGAAACCCCGAAGGATCCGATTTTCAAGTTCGCCCCGATAGAATTGAAGAAAAGGGTTTGCCGGATCTATTACGACGGGCCTCTTCGGAAGCTCTCGTCGCTTTTCCCCTTCGAGGCCGCGAAACCAGCCAGCGTACCGGCTTCCGAAATATACAAGGCGCTCTCCGATGCGGACAGAGAGTTGGCCGGCCTCTGGCAACACGGACATGGCGATCCTGAGAAGGCGAAAATGCTTTCGGCACGGGGCGCGGAATTGGCCGCAGCTCGGTTCTACGCACTCAAAGGCCACGCGGTCCAGGATGTCGCGACCCATCAAACGGACGGCACGAGCGGAGACTGGCGGACGCACGACCTCATATTGGATGGCGAAATTCCGATCGACGTAAAGAATTCGCGTTGTCCGAAGAACAATACGAATTTTTACGTTGAGCACACGGTTCCGAGGTTCAAGACCGATCGACGGTCGAAGCACGTGAGAATCGCGGGCATCCTTTCCCCGTACCTCCAACTGAAATACGTGGACGCTCCTGAGGACGCGTGGTTCAAGATCGAACCGATCCGCTTCCTCGGTGAGACGAGCTGGCCGGAAATCGAACGGCTCATAGATACTTTCTCGTCCGAGAAACTCGAAGTCCGAAACGTCGTCGACCGAGTCGTCCCGCATTGGCTGTTCGATTACCCGGACGCGTGGTACCGGGACTATGCCAACAAGGTAGCCATGATACGTGTCGCAGAATGGCCTTCGGAAGACGAATGGCCGTTGCTGACGGACCAAGGTGCCGCGATGGACGTGGTGCCGCAACTCTGCGCTGCCGGCATGGCGCTCCCATCCCATTTCCGATCCGCGTTATCCGCTTGGCAAACCGGGCTCTATCGGAAAATTCAAGCCGCCTGCCCCGTCCGTCCGAGTTTGCCAGCGATATTCCTCATCGTCCTGACCGACTTCCTGGAATACCTCCAACTGCTACCGGAAGGGTATTCGCCGCGCGTCTACAAGTCATTCCTGTACGGCTCGCGATACGTGCCGAACGAACGCGCCAATTCCCCCCTCGGCCTGATTGACCCGGTCGGCCTTGTGGACGGCCTGTGCTCGTCCTTGGAAATCCTTTGGCAGCACCGGCAAAGGCTCAATTTGGCACGGTTCAAGAATTTCCGATTCAGCGGGTTGGGCCTTCTGCAGGGACGGGAAGGGATTTCGAGCCCGTGGGAGACGATCCTGGCGTACTGCGGAGGCCGGGAATATGGGCGCGATATTGAGAACAAGGTCCTGGTCGATAACGAAGGGAAGCCCACCCAGATCCTTGGAAAATGCGGGCAGGCCCCATTGGTACTCGGCAGGGAAAAGCTCTGCCCCGCGTGCCATAAGCTCGTCTGCGGTTCCTGCGGTTTCTATAGCCAGAAGTGCGAACAGGAGCGGTTTGAACAACTCGCGGAAGCGAACCGTCTTGCTTTCGCCAACGCTCGTGACGAGGATGCCGCTTCCCCGTTCGAAGACGTGGAGATCCCCGCATACGCGTCGGAGCACCTCCCGTTGGAATTCTACGAAGACCATCTGAACCGATCGTAGCAAGTCGAGTCGTTTGGTTAGATTAAAATGTCATAGTGCTATTCTTCAGCTACTGGATATCGATTGAGCGTTTGGCAATCGACTCAACGTACCGCCACATCGATGAAAGGTTTGAGTGCGCGATCGGGGCCCTTGATCGCATAGGGACTTGTTACCCTCCCGCGCCGTCGGGAGCATAGAAAATAACTAGATGCCACTCCAAGTGGCTGGAAGTAAACCGAGCACTGGGATGCTTATCTGCGGTGTATCGGGGGCACCAGTTCGTCAATTAGGGACGCTGCCATTGAGCGACAATTGCGGCAGGACGGCAGCTAACCAGCACATTCCCGCCTGATATTGGCCAGCGGCCCAAGGTCGGTTTTGGCCGAGCAGTGAATTAACCTTTCAGTCAGTTTTCAGAATACAGCCGCCGCTTGGAAGCCTGCTTTCCGAAATCGTCGAGCGGCAGCAGGCAGCCGAATTGAATCATCCCCCTCACCTCACTCAACATCTTTCGCAAAGTAAGCCGCCCATCACCCTAAACCGGCAAATCCATCTCGACCAGCAACCCGCCACCAAGCTTGTTTTTTGCCTGAATTTTGCCGTTGACCGCAGCAATCACCCGCTGGGCGATGGCCAGGCCCAGACCGTAGCCGCCCGCTGTATTCTGGGCATCGCCACGGAAAAATGGCTTGAAGATGTTTTCCAGCTGGCTTTCCGGCACGCCGGGGCCGTCATCGCCAATACTGATCTGGAAGCGCTCGCCGTCAACGCGCCCCGCAGCAATATGGATTGCGCCGCCAGCGGCTGAAAAGCGCAGGGCGTTGCGCACGACGTTTTCGACGGCGCGGTGCAACAACTCGGGGTTGGCCCTGATTTCGGGCATTTCGCCCGGCGCATAAACGATATCAATCTGCTGCGCGGCGCCTTCAAAACGCGCATCTTCAACAATGCCGGCCAGCAATTCGCTCATGTCGACATTTTCCAGGGCGCCGGTAACGCCCGCTTCCAGCCGGGAAAGCGTCAGCAGTTCACCGACCAGCAAATTCATCCGCTCACCTTCACGTTCGATGCGCTGCAGGGAATCGGCCATCCGTATCGGCTGCTGGCGGGCCAGGCCGATCGCTGCCTGCAATCGGGCCAGCGGCGAACGCATTTCATGCGAGACATCGTGCAGCAGGCGCTTTTGCCCGGCCATCAACACCTGCAAGTGTTCCGTCATGCGATCAAAGTCATGACCGAGATCAGCCAGTTCATCGCGCCGACCGCCCATGCTCGGGCTGACCCGAATTTCAAGATCGCCCCTGGCGGCTGCATCAAAAGCCTGGCGCAAATGGCGAATCGGCTTGGCGATATACCAGGCGAGGCCAGCGGCGCAAAGCAAGCTGGCGAGCAGCCCCGCCAACATTGGCAGAAGCGGCAGACGGGGGCCGCCCGGTGGCCATCCGCCGGGTGGTGGCAGGCGCGGATATTCGTGCGGTTCACCGCGTTCAAATGGCGGTGGGGGGCGATCTCTGAAGGCCGGCCCGAAGACCTCCGGGGGCAATTTTTCCCCGTTCGCCATGCGCTCTTGAAACTGCTGCCGCTCGACCCAGAACAAGGCACCCGTACCGAGCACGGCGGCCATCTGGCCGAGCCAGATGAAGATAAAAAACTTCCAGAACAGCCGCCCCACTTCAGGCCCGGATCAACTGGTAGCCCTGCCGATAAACCGTCTGAATGCAGGAGCGGCCATCGGGCAGCGTGCCCAGTTTGTGGCGAATGCTCGACAGATGCACGTCAATGCTCCGGTCAAAACGTGCCAGCGCCCGACCCAGCGCCTGTTCCGAGAGGTCGCTCTTGCTGACCGGGCGGCCGGCATGGCGGGCGAGCATTTCGACCAGATTGAATTCCGTGCTGGTCAGATCAACCGCCATCCCCGACCACTCGACAAGGCGCAACTCCGGGCGCACGCACAAATCGCCAACGACGATGGGCGCGTTACTCGGCTCCGCTGTTGCGGCCGAACGGCGCAGAATGGCGCGCAAACGGGCCGCTAGTTCGCGCGGCTGGCAAGGCTTGGGCACGTAATCGTCGGCGCCCAGTTCAAGACCGACAATGCGATCCATGTCGTCGCCCTTGGCCGTCAGCATCAAAACCGGCATCGTGCTTACCGCCCGAATACGCCGCAGAACCTCGACACCGGAGAGACGCGGCATCATTACGTCGAGCACGACAATCGCAAAATCCCCGCTTAAAGCCGCTTCAACACCGCTCGCGCCATCGTGACGCGTTGTCACCTGAAAACCGTCCTGCGCCAGGTAGGCAGCCAGCATTTCGGCCAATTCAACGTCGTCATCGACCAGCAAAACTGCCGTCATTTTTTATCCATCAACATTAATTCCCTGTCGAATCATAGCCAAAGCAGCATTCAGGCGGCGCCGTATTTACAGACTTTTACCTTGCAGCGAGCACCTGAAATAAAACAACACTCGGCTAAAAATTGCTCAACAAAGGCTTTCTTAACAAAGCTTTACCTTGATTAACGCAAAGCAGCCATCGATAAACCGGCATTCGGGCCAATAATTTGCCCACGCGATTCACTGGGCCCGTGACCACACGTTTCCTCATTTCCAATCAAGGAGCACATCATGCTGAGCAGCATCAATCAAGCATCACAAATGGCGAGCCAGTTGTTCTCGCGGCTGGACACCAAGAGCCAGGGCTATATCGAGAAGAGCGATCTGGCATCAGCTTTCAGTCAAATTTCGACCAAAGCCGAGGAGAGCACCACCAGCGTCGATGACGTATTCAGCGCGCTCGATGGCAACAGTGATGGCAAGGTGACGAAAGACGAATTTGCCAGCGTCCTCGCCCAACTTCAGGAACAAATGGACAGCCAGCGGATGCAGGGCGGAGCGCACGGTGCCGGTGGCATGCCGCCCCCGCCGCCCGGTGACGATGCCGGCTTTACCAAGGACGAACTGACCAGCCAGATCGAATCCGCGGACAGCAGCGATACGCAGCGCACCGAGTTGCTCAACAAAATTGTTGAAAACTTTGAAGCCGCCGATAGCGATGGCGACGGCAAGGTCAGCTTCACGGAGGCGATGGCCTACGACGAATCGACCAAAACGGCGACGACTGATTCAAGCAGTACGTCAGGCAGCACCTCAAACACCACGACAGCCGCCAGCAACAACGACGATCAGATCATGTTCAAGATCATGCAACTGATGCACGCCTACAGCAGCGGCCAGGATCAGGAACAGTCCGGCCTCGCCTCGCTGCTCTCCGTCTCGGCCTGATCGCCAGCCGCAGGAAAGCGCAGTACGTTCTTCGGCCGACTGACTTTTGCCAGTCTGGCCGAATTTCCAGGACTAGCTCGAAAAAACCCCCGCCGGACTTTCAGTTCGAGCGGGGGTTTTAGCGCGACAATTTCAGGTTGAAAACTCAGGCGCCGCTGCCGCCTTTACTGCGGCCGGCCCGGCTTAGCGCGATTAGTTCGATGATGCCCCAGAGCACAGTGCTGCCAATGGCCAGGACTGGGTGGGCGAAGGTTTTCCGAAAAATGTTGACCATGATGGCTGCTCCCTAAAAACTCACCAGGCCGCCACAACAAGCCAACCGCAGTCGAAAAAGTCGTCGATGATTTTCTCGATATTGATCCATTTCAGCGTCATGATAAGTTCATCCTTTATCCCGTTGATGGCTGATACGATACCAAGCGAATGTTAAGTATCCTTTTCAGCTTGATGACTTGGCTGTCATGAAGCGGCGGCAATTTTTGCCAACGACATCGATCAAACCCAGCTTTCTATTTTCAAGGCGATCCGAAATTGCGAGACGTGGCGCACAGCGAACTCAATGAATTGATCGAGCTGGAAAACATCATTCGCGATGGCGGCAGCCACCTGTCGACGCATGTCGCCGGTGAAGTCACGGCCGGGTCACAGCGCTTCCCCATCCACGTAATCGCCTTGGGCAACCCGAGCCCGGAGGTGCCGGTCGTCGGCTTTTTTGGCGGCTTTCATGGCCTGGAAAGAATCGGCGCGGAAGTCGTCATGGCCTACCTGCGCAGCCTGGTCAGCCGCCTTGAGTGGGACAGCGTGCTGCATCGACAACTCGAATCCGTGCGCCTGGTCTTCATGCCTATCGTCAATCCCGGCGGAATGTGGCGCGGCACCCGGGCCAATCCGAACGGGGTTGACCTGATGCGCAACGCGCCCCTGGCGGCGATGGAAAAAGTACCGTTTCTCTTTGGCGGGCAGCGCATCAGCGCCCGCTTGCCGTGGTATCGCGGCCTGGAAGGGGCGCCGATGGAGCCGGAGAATATTGCCGTCTGCGCCGTCGTCGAGCAGGAGTTGCTGGGCAGAAAGTTCAGCATCGCCCTGGATTGCCATTCCGGATTCGGCATCAACGACCGCCTCTGGTTTCCCTACGCCCACACCACGCAGCCGATCAGGCATTTGCCCGAGATGCATGCGCTGATGGAAATTTACGACCAGACCCACCCCAACCATCGCTACGTCTTTGAACCGCAAAGCCGCCAGTACCTGGCACACGGCGACATTTGGGATTATCTCTACCAGCGCGCGAGTACCCTCCCGGAACGGACTTTTCTGCCGCTGACGCTGGAGATGGGCTCGTGGATGTGGGTCAAGAAGAACCCGCGGCAACTGTTCTCCCGTCACGGCATTTTCAATCCGCTGATCGAACACCGCCAACAACGGGTGCTGCGCCGGCATCTCAGCTGGCTTGATTTTCTTTCCCGGGCGGCTTGCGGCTACCCGCGCTGGATTCCCACCGAGAGCGCCCGCGAGCAACACCGTCAGGCGGCCCTGCAACGCTGGTATCGGACGGAGATCCGGTGAGCACCTGGATTTTCCTACGTGGCCTGACCCGGGAAAGCCGGCACTGGGGTTCGTTTCCGGAGACCTTTCGCCAGGCCGTGCCGGCGGCCGACGTGCATGTGCATGCCATCGACCTGCCGGGCAATGGCCGCCTGCATCGGCAGAAAAGCCCGCTGGATGTGGCGGAGATGGCAGAAAGCTGCCGCGCCCAACTGCTTGCCAGCAGCATTCCGCCGCCCTACCACGTGCTGGCCATGTCGCTCGGCGCCATGGTGACAATTGCCTGGGCGGCGCGCCACCCGGCAGAAATTCGCGGCTGCGTCCTGATCAACACCAGCCTGCGCCCGTTCAGCCCTTTCCATCAACGCCTCAAACCCGGCAACTACCTGCCGCTGATCAAACCCCTGCTCACCGGCGCCAGCGCCGACGACTGGGAACGGACGATTCTGCAACGGACCAGCCGCCATGCCGCACACCCGGCGTCGGTGCTCAAGGACTGGATTGCCTTTCGCGCCGAATACCCGGTCTCTTTCAGTAATGCCTGCCGGCAACTGCTGGCCGCGGCTCGCTACCGGGCGCCGCTCAAGCAACCGGCCGCGCCGATGCTGGTGCTGGCGAGCAAGGCGGACGGCCTGGTCGATCCGCGTTGTTCACGCGGCCTGGCAGCACGCTGGCATACGGCTTTTGCCGAACACCCAACGGCGGGACACGATATTCCGCTGGACGATAGCCCCTGGGTCGCCGAGCAGGTCAGTCACTGGCTACAGACGCTGAATCGGCAGCGGGCTGGCGACTAGCACCAGCTCACCAGCCCGGCAAAACCGGCTGCTGCGGTCAACGCGGAAAAATTGCAGAAAACGATGCCCTTTTAGTGATGCGCTTTTCCGTTGGCAAAACCGGGCAGGAAAGGCAAGGCCATAGCGCAGAGGGTAAAACCTCTCCGGGCGAGATTGCTTTCCCGGAAAACGATTACGCCTTGCCGGCAGCACGCAGCCAGCCGGCAATTTCGTCCTTACTCGGCATCCGCCCCGCCACCTTGACCGCCTCATCGACGACCAAAGCCGGCGTCGTCATGATCGGGTAGGCCATGATCTTGTCCATGTCCGTGACGTGCTCGAAGCTGGCTTCCAGGCCGAGTTCGGCAACTGCTTCGCGGGTCAGTTGCTCCAGCCGGTTGCACTTGGCGCAGCCGCTACCGAGTATTTTGATCAACATGGTGAACTCCTTTTTAATGCGCCGGCACTGGTTTGGCCCGGCCGATAAAGTGCAGCGTGGTCACCAGCAGTGCAACGAATCCGCCGATCAGCAACGCCAGAATCAATAACGACATGCCATCCACCCACGCGCCGTAGGCCAGGCCGGCTACGGTCGAGAACAAGGCAACCAGCCCGACATAGGTCCAAGCCTTCAGTTTGCCGATAATCGCCGAGGTGATCAGGATGCTCTGCAATGACAGTTCCGGATCGGCCATCAGGTAGGCGATCAGCGGCCCCGGGTGCATGCCGAGCGACAGGAACATCTTGGCAATCGGCACTTCAACCAGCGTCGGGAAATACATGAAGACGCCGAAAACCACGCCGGCCATATTCGCCGAAAGGGTATTCGTCCCCGCTATTTTCTGTATCCAGGCCGGCTCGATGAAATTGCGGATCACGCCAACGAGAAACACGCCAACGATCAACAGCGGGAAAATAATCTTCACAAAGCGCCAGGTTTCCCACAGCCATTGCTGCACGTCCCAATCCTCAAAACGCCGGGCCAGTGGCCACAAAACGGCACACAGCAGGGCGATGGTCACGGTTCTTACGGTCAACGTGAAAAACAGGCCATTTTCGGTGACGCGAATGCCGAGCGCCGCAAAAACCAGCGTCAACGCGGTCAGTCCCAAGGCTATTGGCGTCAGGCGGTTAAAGCCGTTATCGACTTTACCCAGCCCACGCCAGGCCGCCAGCGCAATCAGCCCGAGCAGGCCGATCAGCATCAGCCCTTGCAGCGTCAGACCTTCCGCCCCGGTGGCCGGATCAACCGGCACCCAGCGGTCGAGCTGCGCCTGCACTGCGGCGCCAGCCGTCCAGGGCAGCTCAGTCGTGAACAAAACACTTTGCAGGAAATCCAGTTTCAACGTGCCGGCAATCAGCAAAGCGATCAGCGCCGCGAGAAAAAGCAGGGTCTTGCCCGAAATGCGCTCACCGCCGGAAAAGGTCTGGTCAGCCTGCCGCGCTTCTTCACCGCGCCGGAAAATTGCCGCCATGATCATGCCGATACCGATGCCAAAGGAAAGCGCCAGCACGACACGGGCAATCGCAAAATCGGCACCGAGGGCCACGCCGGTATAGGACAGCGCCAGAATATTGGCCGCCGGGGCGAAAAACAGAAAGGTGATGGCCGGCCCCAAACCCGCTCCTTTTTTATAGATGCCGGCAAACAGCGGCTGGATGGTGCAGGAGCAGACAGCGAGCAAACTGCCCGCCCCGGCCGCCGCCGGATAGGACACCCATTTCGGCGCATCCGGCCCGAGAAAACGGATGATCGACTGCTGCGGCACTAGGGCCGACAAGGCACCGGCGATAAAAAAGGCCGGCACCAGACAAAGCAGCACATGCGCCGCCAAATAGGAGGCCAGACTGGCCAAACCACTCTGGAAGGAAACCAGCAGAATATCCATTTCCAACTCCTTGATCGCTATTCAAGACGGTGCTGATTGATTCGTCTGGGCTCTGGGCCTGATCATTCCAACCCAGACCGGAATGAGCCAACAGAATAAATCAGTACATCCCTCATTCATTCTTACTCGTTATTGAAGACGAATGAATACACGAAAAGATGCAGACTGGCCGAATTTGCATGTCGACTGTCCGCCCCGGCAATGGCCGCTGGGCAAGCAAGCCCCTACGATAGCGCCGAATCATCAAACCAACAGGAGAAGACATGCAGGCATTTCAGGATTTCTACCCGGAGAACGTCGCTCATTGCTACGGCTGCGGCCGGCTCAATCAGGATGGCCACCAGATCAAGACGTTCTGGGAGGGCGATGAAACGGTCACCCATTTTCAGCCACGTCCCGAACACACGGCGATTCCCGGCTTTGTTTATGGCGGCTTGCTCGCTTCGCTGATCGATTGCCACTGCACCGGCACCGCTGCGGCGGCAATGTACAAGGCAGAAAACCGGGCCATGGACAGCCAGCCGGCCTTCCGCTTCGTCACCGGCTCGCTGCAGGTCAGTTACCTGAAACCGACACCGCTCGGCCCGGTGCTGGAAATTCGCGGCAAGGTCAAGGAAATCAAGGGGCGCAAGGTTGTGGTCGAAGCGACGGTTTACGCCGATGGCGTTGCCACGGCAAAGGGTGAAGTTGTCGCCCTGCAGATGCCGGATACATTCACCAGCTAGTCGATGGACCCGAGGTTCGGCGCCAATCACCGGCTGTTTGGCCGATTGACCGCGAAAAAAAAGCCCGCCGAAGCGGGCTAAATCCAATCCTTGGAGGAGGAAATGGAGGAGACGCATTCACTATGCCCAATAAAATGGTGCGGTGCAACATAAATTTTGCCGTGCGAGAATAAAAGTTATTTCAACCCTTCAGATTCGGCGAAAAACAAACATGAAACCCCATCACCTGCCTGCCTTCCGCCCGCTGAATGGCGTCTTTGAGCCGTCCGCGATTCAGCAACTGCCTGACGGGCGATTTCTTGTCGTTGAAGATGAAAAAGAGTTTCCGTTCAGCCTGCTCAGCCTCGATGCGGATGGAAACCCGAGCAGTACCCCGCTGCTTGCGGCGCCGGCCGACGCCAGCGCGCCCTTCGAGAAGCTGGCCGACCTTGAAGGCGTGACGCTGGACGGCTTCGGGTATATTTATGCCACCACCTCGCACTCGCGCAATACCGATGGTGAGGAGAAAAAATCCCGCGACAAACTGGTGCGCTTTCGCATTGAGGGCAATCATGCCGTCGCCCCGCAGGTCGTTAGCGGGCTGAAGCCGGCGCTGGTTGAGGCGCACCCCTCGCTGGCGCAGGCCGCGACAATCCGCGAAGTCAAAACCGGCGGCGGGCTCAATATTGAAGCGCTCGAATTCAGCCCGGAAGAAACGCTGCTGATCGGTTTTCGCAGCCCCTTGCTCGACAACAACGCGATCATCGCCTGCCTGGAAAACCCGGCGGCGATGTTCAATAGCGACGAAGCACCCAGGATTTCGCCAAGTCTGGTGACGCTTAATCTTGAAGGCAACGGGATTCGCGGCATGTCCTACCTGCCGGGTCTGGGCGGCTATCTGATTATCAGCGGCCCGGTGTCAGCCGAATCGGTGGATTTCCAGCTCTGGTTCTGGCGCGGCCAGCCCGACGATCAAGCGCGCCGGGTGACGGTGGATGGCTTGCCGGGTTTTGCCCATGCCGAAGGTATCTGCCCCGCCATGATTGCCGGCCAGCAATGGGTTGTCGTAGTCAGTGATGACGGCAGTCGGGAAGAAGACCGTTGCGCCGGCTATTTGCTGCTCGCGCCGGAACAGTTGCAGATTGCCGCGTAAATTCGTCGTGGCGCACTTTGGGAAATCAGTCGCGCTTTTTTGCTGATTTTTGCGGTTGACCGCAGCAATTGCCCGTTGCTTGCCGATTAAACCGGCAATCAAAAACCCAAATCTCCGTCATTCCCGCGCCGGCGGGAAACCAAGTGCCGCATGGGTCCCCGCCGACGCGGGGACGACGAAAGGGATTGCCCGGTAAATCATCGATACGAGACTGAAACCCCTGTTCCAAGCCTCAAGGCTGAGCCGGCGTCAGCTTTCCTATGCGGTACTGGGCCAGCAAATCATCGGCATAAGGCTTGTGGGCGCGGCCTTTGGTTTTTGTGTTGTAAGCCTCGGTGGCCTCCTTGCCGCACCAGGGCAATATCACCTCCGGCCGCGATGGATGCTCGGGCAGGTAGGCGCTGAGGTCATAGACGCTGCCGTGAATCGCCATCCAGCAATTTTCCGGTGTCGCGTGGCTGGCCAGTTCGCCGGCTGAAAAGCTTTTTTCGGTCACCACGGCAACGCTTTCCTCGGCGGGCGGCAAGCCGCGACTGCCGGCCCAGAAGGCAGCCACCAGCAGCCAGAACAGCACAGTCGCGACGAGATAAAGGCGGCGCATCAGCGGAACTCGAAGTTTTCAAAATGGATATGACGCGGCGCGATGCCCCGCTCGTTCAAAGCCTTCCTCAGCCCCGCCACCATGCCGGGCGGCCCGCACAGATAGCAATCATGCTGTGCCAGATCGCCGGCCACGGGGAGCAGCGTGTTCAGATCGGGAACCGTCTGGCCGGTTGCTACGGCGCGCAGAGAAAGCTTCGGGTCGTGCACCGCCAAGGCCTGCAGTTCTTGCAGAAACGCAGCGTCCGCCTCGGCCCGGTAAAGATAGAGCAGCAGCGTCTGCTGCGTCAGCGGCCCGGCCCGCAATTGCGCCAAAAACGGCGTGATGCCGATGCCGCCGGCCACCCACAGTTGCGGCGCGCCCGCGCGTTCGGTCATAAAATTGCCGAAAGCCCCCTGCACACGTGCCATCACGCCGGGCTCGATCGATTGAATTTTTCGGGTGCAATCACCCAGCGCTTTGACGCCGAGCCGAATCTCGCCGTGGGCCCCCAGCGCACTGGCGGTGAACGGATGGAATTCGCCGCAGCCGCGGAACGTCGGGCCGGAAAAGAAAGCCACCAGCACAAACTGGCCCGGGGTAATCGCAATCGCTTCGCCCAATGGTTTAAGGGAAATTTCAACCATATCCTCGGCCACCGGTCTGGCTGCCTGCACGATATAGGGCCGGGCCGCCAGCCCGAAGTCTTCACGCACGATGCGCCAGCCGAGAAAGAAGGCGGCCAGCCCCAGAATCGGCCATACCGGCTGCTCAATACCGAGCATGACAAGGTGCAGCAACCCGAGCAGCACGCCCAGCCCTAGCCCGACATGCAGCCAGCGCCAGATTCGGTAGGGAATACGCCGCTCAAAAGTCACGGCCAGCCCGAGCATGAGCAGGAGCAGCGCGAGCCAGCCCAGCCAAACCGGCCACCCTTGATTAAAGGGCGAGAGCGTCTGCCAGGCCAGCAAGCGTTTATCCGGCCAGGCATCGGCAGCCAGCAGCAAGGGGTGAGCCAGCAACAAAACATAAGCCGCCATGCCCGCCCAATGATGCCAGCGGTACATCCTTTCCAGCCCGCCCAGGCCCTGCGCCAGCCGGGCTTCCCGCAGCATCAGCAACAAGCTGGCGAGCAAAAGGCCGCAGCCCGCCCAACCCGCCACAATACCCAAACTGCGGGCCAGTCCAAGCCCCTCGGGCAGCGCCCAGTAAACCGGGCCGGCGGTCGCCGCCAGAATCAGCAGCGGGATCGAAATCAGGCGGAGGATGGACATCGGGCTGGCGTCTTATGCCTTGTCAATCAGGGCGTCGCCTTGCCGGTTTTCAGATGCGCGCAAACATCCTTGCCGCCGCCCGGCAAGGGCACGCCGCGCTGCCGCGCTCGCTCTTCCATCAACTGGTGATGGCTGACCTGATAGTTCCGGCACTCCTCAAGCGTCGTAAAGCTGCGAATCCGCGTTTGATGCTCAATCCGCTCTTCCGGGCTCATCAATTCCCAGCCTCGGGTATTCGCCTCGCTCGCCCGCCACGGTCCTCGCGCCGAGGCCGTGCTGGAGAGCAGCAGGCCGATAATTAGCGCCGTGATGAATTTATTTTGCACAATTCGCCTCCCAGGAAAATGCGCCCTGCCTCGCTAGGCAGGCGTCATCATTTCTTACTATAGAAGACGATGGTGTCCGGCAAAAGACGCACTCGTCTGTGCGCCAAGCATCATTGGCCCGATAGCGGCGGGCGCGGCGTAAAGCTGGAGATGGCGCCGGTTTCATCAAAGCGTACCTGGCAGCCTTTTTCCATTTTTTGCTTCAGGCGCTGACGGGCGCGTTGAATGCGGGATTTGGCGCCGGACAAGGAAATCCCCAGGCGCTCGGCCAATGCCTGCTGCGAACCGCCGTCGATGTCACAAAAGGTAATCGCCAGCCGATCTTCTGCGCCAAGCTCCGAAAGTACGCGCGGTAAACATTGGCTGAGCGCATCGACCGGCGCCGAGCTTTCTTCCGGCAGCGCCGCCAGATCATCGGGCAGCGGCACGTGCTGGCGCGACAGGCGCAAGCGATCGGCCAGCGCGTTGCGCGCTACCTGAAAAAGCCAGGCGCGCGGATTATCGACACGGCAAAACTGCGCGCCCTGACGCATGGCCTTGATGAAAACATCCTGCAGCAGTTCCTCGGCATCTTCGAGATGCCCCAGCCGATGACACAAATAACCGCGCAATTCGGCCTCACTCGCCGACCACGCCGTCATCAGGCAGGGCGCAGTCATCAGTCGCTATCCGCACTGAAAAAGCGTTTGCGGAACCACAGCGAAACGCTGACCAGCGCAATCATCACCGGCACTTCGACCAATGGGCCGATGACCGCGGCGAAGGCGGCGCCGGAGTTGATGCCATAGACAGCAATCGCCACCGCGATGGCTAGCTCGAAATTGTTGCTGGCTGCGGTGAACGACAAAGTGGTGCATTTTTTGTAATTGGCGCCGACCTTTTTGCTCATGTAAAACGAAAACAGGAACATGACCACGAAGTAGATCAGCAGCGGAATGGCGATGCGCAATACGTCGAGCGGAATGGTGACGATCAGTTGGCCCTTGAGGCTGAACATGACGACGATGGTGAAGAGCAGCGAAATCAGCGTGATCGGGCCGATTTTCGGGATGAAACGCTCGTGGTACCAAGCCTTTGAGACGTAGCGCAGCATGATGACGCGGGTCAGCACGCCGGCAATGCACGGAATACCGAGGTAGATGAAGACACTCTCGGCAATCTGGCTGATTGAGATATCGACCACCATGCCGGCCAGCCCGAACATCGGCGGCAGCACGGTGACAAAAAACCAGGCGTAAATACTGAAAAACAGCACCTGAAAAATCGAGTTGAAGGCGACCAGCCCGGCGGCGTATTCGGTGGAGCCTTTGGCGATCTCGTTCCAGACAATCACCATCGCAATACAGCGGGCAAGGCCGATCAGAATCAGGCCAACCATGTACTCAGGCTTGTCCGGCAGGAAGATGATGGCGAGCGCAAACATCAGGATCGGCCCGATGATCCAGTTCTGGATCAGCGACAGGCCGAGCACTTTCCGGTCGTTGAAAACATCCGGCAATTCCTCGTAACGCACCTTGGCAAACGGCGGGTACATCATCAGGATCAGGCCAATGGCGATCGGGATATTGGTCGTGCCAACCTGGAAGCGGTTGATGAAATCTTCCGTCCCCGGCACGAAATAGCCAAGGCTGATGCCCAGCCCCATGGCGGCGAAGATCCAGATCGTCAAATGGCGGTCGAGAAAAGAGAGTTTTTTGCTGATGGCGCTCACAGCGTGGCCTCGCTATGGATTTTTCGCGCGGCGTCGATGATTGCTGCGGTCGACAGCGTTTCCAGGGGTAATTTCAGGAAGGCCGTGATGCGCTTTTCCAGTTCGGCATAAGCCGTTTCAAAGGCAGCCTGCCGCGCTGCCAGCGGCTCGACATGGGCCGGGTCGGCGATGCCCCAGTGGGCGGTGGCCGGATGGCCGGGCCAGATCGGGCAGGCTTCGCCGGCGGCGCTGGCGCAAACGGTAAAGATGAAATCGAGGGCTGGCGCGCCCGGCGCTGCGAACTCGTCCCACGATTTGCTTCGCGCTTCCGGCAGGGGCAGGCCATGCGCCGCCAGCGTTTCCAGCGCCACCGGATTGACCGTACCGCTCGGCTGGCTACCCGCCGAAAAGGCCCGAATGCGGCCATTGCCGAGATGATTGAACAAGGCTTCGCCGAGAATCGAGCGGGCCGAATTGCCGGTGCACAGCACCAGCACATTGAAAGTCTTCATGGGCAATTTTCCGAGTTGCAGGTCTCAACCGTCTCACCGCACGGCATGCCGCCGCAGCAATCTTCGGTCAGATAACGTAATAAATCATTCATCGCCGGGTAATTGGTCGAGTAGTAAATGAAGCGCCCTTCCTGCCGCGCCGACGCCAGGCCGGCGGCAACCAGCTCTTTCAAATGAAAACTCAGGCGGCCATTGGCCTCAACCGCCAGCGCCTCGGCAATCTTGCCCACCGCCAGACCGGGCGCGCCGGCACGCACCAACAGGCGAAAGATTTCGAGGCGGGTTTCATGAGCCAGCGCCCCCAGTGCAGCTACAGCAGTTATCGTTTCCATATTTCAATATTAATTGAAATGTTTTTACCTATGCAACTATTCTGGCGAAGCACATTCCAATCAAATCTGATTCACGGGCGACCGTCGCCAAAACGGAGTGCCCCGCTCACCCATAACGAGAATATGTCCTTGTCCCTTTTTTCCCGAACCCCCGCCCTTGACGGTAACGATGCCGACGCCAGCCGCGCCCGCATCCTGGCGCATTTTCACCAGACTTTCGATCGCTACGAACAGCTCTTCGACGTTCTGGCCTGCGATGAGGCGTATTTCAAAAAACCTATCGCGCTGCGCCACCCGCTGATTTTTTACTTCGGCCACACCGCCACTTTTTTCATCAACAAACTGCTGCTGGTGGGTCTGGTCACCGAACGCATCAACCCGCGTTTCGAGTCGATGTTCGCCATCGGCGTTGATGAAATGAGCTGGGACGACCTCAACGATGCCAACTACGACTGGCCGACGGTGGCCGAGGTCAAAGCCTATCGCGATCAGGTGCGGGCTGCGGTCGACCAGATAATTCGCACAAAATCACTGGCCCTGCCGATCGACTGGAACAACCCGTGGTGGGCAATCGTGATGGGCATTGAACACGAGCGCATCCATCTCGAAACCTCGTCCGTGCTGATTCGCCAGCATCAGCTCGACTACGTCAAGCCGCACCCGGCCTGGGCGCCCTGCCGACTCAGCGGCGCAGCACCGGAAAACGCACTGGTGGACATCCCTGCCGGCGAAGTCCGCCTCGGCAAGCCGCTTTCAGACGCCCATTACGGCTGGGATAACGAATACGGCCAGCATCAATCAGCCATTCCCGCCTTTCAGGCCAGTCGCCATCTGGTTTCCAATGGTGAATTCCTGAACTTTGTCGAAGCCGGCGGTTATGACGACGACAGCTTGTGGCAAGCCGAAGGCCTCGCCTGGAAAACCTACGCCAAGGCCAGCCACCCAAGCTTTTGGCTGACTGACGGGACAAACTGGCGGCTGCGGCTGATGACTGAAGTTGTCGACATGCCCTGGGATTGGCCGGTAGAAACCAACTACCACGAAGCCAAAGCCTTCTGCGCCTGGAAAGCGCGCAGCACCGGCGAAGCCATCCGGCTGCCGAGCGAAGACGAATGGGTTCGCCTGCTCGCCGTCGCCGGCCTTGACGAAATCGCCGATGACCAACCGGCGGCCGCCAACATCCACCTCGACCACTGGGCCTCCTCCTGCCCGGTCAACACCTTCGCGCACGGCCCGCTGTTCGATGTCGTCGGCAACGTCTGGCAATGGACCGAAACGCCGATCTACCCCTTCGCCGGCTTTGTGGTGCACCCGATTTACGACGACTTTACGACGCCCACTTTCGACCAGCGCCACAACCTGTTCAAAGGCGGCTCGTGGATTTCCTGCGGCAACGAGGCCCGGCACTCGGCGCGCTACGCCTTCCGCCGCCACTTCTTCCAGCACGCGGGCTTCCGCTACGTCGTCGGCCAACCGCTCGCCACACAAGCCGCCTCCAATTACGAAACCGACCGCCTGCTCTCCGAATACGCCGAATTCCATTACGGCGACGAATACTTTGGCGTCCCCAACTTCCCTCGCGCCCTGGCCGAACTGGCCATTAACGCGATGGGTGAGCGCCCGGCCCGCAGCGCACTCGACCTCGGCTGCGCCACCGGCCGCGCCACCTTCGAGCTAGCCCACCATTTCGACCACGTCACCGGCCTCGATTTCTCCGCCCGTTTCATCGGCCTCGGCAGCCAGTTTGCCGAACAGGGCACGCTGCGCTACACACTGACCGACGAAGGCGAACTCGTCTCCTACCGCGAACGGCGCCTCGCCGACCTCGGGCTCGCCTCAGTCAACCACAAGGTCGAGTTCATCCAGGGCGACGCCTGCAACCTGAAACCGATCCACACCGGCTACGACCTGATCCTCGCCGCCAACCTGATCGACCGCCTGCACAGCCCGCGCCAGCTACTCGAAAACATCCACACCCGCCTCAACCCCGGCGGCCTGCTGATGATCACCTCGCCCTACACCTGGCTGGCCGAACACACCGCCCGCGAGGAATGGATCGGCGGCTTCAAGAAAAATGGCGAAAACTTCACCACGCTGGACGGGCTCAAGGAAATTCTCGGCAAACACTTCCGTTTAATCGGCGAACCACGCTCAGTGCCCTTCGTCATCCGCGAAACCCGGCGGAAGTTTCAGCATAGTTTGTCGGAGGTGACGGTTTGGGAACGGGTTGGAGATCGGTGATGGCTTATCAATAGCGATGAGGAATAGAAACGCCGGACTACACAACTTATGAATATAAGCTTGTGATCGGGCAGTAATCGGCCATTATGCACAGTGCCCAATTATGTGCAGTAATGCTCGGCGATAGCGACAGAAGCCCCATGGGCATTGGCTTTGTGCCATTTGGCGCCGCGATATTCTGGACATAAGTTTCGCGGTCATCTGGAGTGGTATTTCCACTTCAGGAGACCATCATGAACTCAAACAAGTCATTTCGCCCCACGCCGAAGGTGTGGTTGCACAACACCGTTTTCGCGTCCTACGCGGAGGAATTCAGCGCACGACTGGAACGAGGTCGCTACTCCGACAGCACCGCCAACAGGTATCTCGGGGGCATCGCGCATCTGGCACGCTGGATGAGCCATTGCGGTCTTCCGGTCCGGTTGTTGGACGAGCAGGCTGTCGAGCAATTTCTCGGCAAACACCTTCCGCGCTGCGACTGTCCCAAGCCGGTTATCCGCGTTCACAACGACCTGCGGGCCGCGTGCAATCATCTGCTGTCCATGCTGCGTGAGCAGGGCATCATCGCCGGGCCGACAACCCCGACAGGCCCCATTGCGGACGAGTTACGCCGTTACGACGAACACATGCGTAACGTTCATGGCCTCAGTGCAGGGACACGGTGCGGCCGTCTTCGCATCGTGCAGCGCTTGCTATTGAGCAAGTTCGCCGACAGGCCCGTAGTGATTGCCGAATTGCGCACGGAGGAGTTACGCCAGTTCATTGCTAATCAACTGGATCTTCGAAAGACATCATCCAACGCCGCCTCACTGTCCTCGGCGCTACGTGATTACTTCCGCTACCGCGCTACCTGTAGCGATCCGGTGGGGCCGCTGATGGGCGTGATCACGTCGCCGGCGCACTGGAACCTGGCGTCGCTGCCGCGTGCGCTCAGCGACACGGATGTTGATCGCCTGCTGGCGTCATTCACCTCGGCTCTGCCGTCACCGAAGCGTGGCTACGCGATCATCCGCTGCGCGCTCGACATGGGGCTGCGTCGAGGTGAAATCGCCAAACTAATGCTGGCCGACATTGACTGGCGTGCCGGTACAGTGACGCTCAAGAGCACCAAGTCACGACGCCAGGACATCTTGCCGCTGCCGGAGAGCACGGGCCAGGCGCTGGCCGACTATCTGCGCCACGAGCGGCCGACCACGAGCAACCCGGCGGTCTTCGTTCGGCGCCTCGCACCTCATGATCAGCCGATCTGTGCCGATGCCATCGCTCGTGTGATCCGAGATGCTTATCAGCGCATCGGGCTGCCCCATTCGCGCACCCATGCACTTCGCCATACGCTGGCTTGCCGGCTTCTTCAACACGGCAGTTCGCTCAAGGAAGTGGCTGATGTCCTGCGCCACCGTTCGCTGAACACCTCGCTGATTTACGCCAAACTCGACAACTCGAAACTTGCCGCCGTTGCACTGCCATGGCCAGGAGCGCGTCATGAATGCGCATATCAGCTTGCAGGCGAGAGTTAGCGACTACCTTGCCGAGCGTCGCCGTCTGGGCTTTGAACTCAGGACGATGGGCTTAGCCTTGGCGAACTTTGCACGCTACGTTGCCAGTGTGCATCACCGAGGCGCGCTGACCGTCGATCTCATGGCCGAGTGGGCTCGGCACGACAGATGGAACCGGGATAATCCACAGACCTGGGCGCGCCGGTTGAAACTATTGCGGCCATTTGTCCGCTACCTGCGTCAGTTCGACCCACGCACCGAGGTGCCAGACGAGTCGGTCTTCGGTTCTGTTCCAGGGCGCGTGGCACCGCACATCTACCGCGAAGAGGAAGTCGTTGACCTGCTGACGGCCGCACGTGCACTCCAGCCCCAGGGCGGTTTGCGCCCAGCTACTTTCGAGACGCTGTTCGGCCTGATCGCGTCGACTGGCCTGCGGGTTTCAGAGGCCCTTGATCTGCTGGACGCCGATGTCGATCTGAAGTTCGCCATGCTGACCGTGCGACAGTCCAAGTTCGCCAAGTCGCGGCAGTTGCCTCTGCACCCGAGTACCGTTGAGGCACTGAAACGATACCGGTGTCTGCGAGTTCGGCAGACCCGGACGACAAATGAAACGCCATTCTTCGTCGGCACACGGGGCCAATTGCTCGGCCAACCGCTAGGCGACCGGCAGGTCCATCGCGTCTTCAACGAACTGCGTGACAAACTCGGCTGGGTCAATCGTGGCGCGCACGATAGGCCGCGCATTCACGACCTGAGGCATAGTTTCGCGGTGCACCGCTTGATGCTCTGGCATGCGCAGGGCATCGATATCGATCAAGCGATGCTGTCGCTAGCGACCTACCTGGGGCACGCCAAGGTCTCGAATACCTACTGGTATCTGACAGCGGTTCCAGAGTTAATGGCGCTGGCGGGCGGCAAGTTCGAACGCTTCGCCGAGGACTCGGGAGATGGTGATGAGTAAAGAGACACGCCCCGCGACCCCACCGTCGTTTGCTGCCCTTGTGCAAACCTTCTTCGCCGAGCATCTGACCCAACAGCGAGCGCTGAGCCCGGGTACTGTGGCGGCTTACCGCGACGCGTTCGTATTGTTCCTCGACTTCGCGCAAACACGTTTGGGCAAGTCGCCGGTGGCGATAAAGCTGGCCGACATTACGCCGGAGTTGGTCCTGGCTTTCCTCGACCATCTGGAACACGAACGGCACAACACGGTTCGCAGCCGCAATGCACGCCTAGCCGCATTGCGGGCCTTCCTGAAGTTCGCAGGACATCGCGATGTGTCTTCATTGCACGTCATCGAGAGAGTGCTTGGGGTACCGATGAAGCGATTTGAGCGGCCAATGCTTGGGTTCCTGTCGTACGCGGAAATGATGGCGGTGATCGGTACTTCGGATGGTCGCTGGATCAGCGAGCGAGACCACGTGCTGCTTCGCCTGCTTTACAACACAGGCGCACGCGTGTCCGAAATCATCGGAGTAAAGGTGGCGGACGTGGTTCTGGACGGCGCCGCCTGCATTCATCTGCATGGCAAGGGCCGCAAGCAGCGTACGCTACCGTTGTGGCGTACAACGGCAAAAGAGCTGCGGGCCTGGTTGAAATTGAATCCGCAACTTGCCGCTACATCAGCATTACTGCCCAACCGCGACGGTAACGCAATGACGCGTTCGAACGTGACGCAGAGGCTGGCACTGGCGTTACGTTCGGCAATCAAGGTCAATCCGGATTTGGCCACCCGTCACATCTCACCACATGATTCGACATACGACGGCTATGCACCTTCTGCAATCGGGGGCTGGCGTCGACGTAATCGCACTATGGCTCGGGCATGAGAGTCCGACAACAACACACCACTACGTCGAAGCTGATCTCGCAATGAAGGAACGAGCGTTGGCAAGATTGCAGGAGCCAGAAGCAAAAACAACCGCTACCACGCATCTGATGCACTGCTTGAATTCCTCAAGACCCTGTAATTATGTAGAGCCAGCAAAGCACGCCTGCCGCTTCCCACAAGGCGGCAGCGCGCATAGACAACACCGACTGTACATAATTGGGCACTGTGCATAATGGCCGTTATGGAAAGCTATACATAACGGCCACAACCTGCCGGTTGAATTTTCCAGGCTGCGTCAGCAATAAGCTGATCTGAGACATTCATACCCAGCAGTGCTGGTTACTGCTGCAATTACCCCCCGACTCTTGGCGGGCTGAGATTCAGCACCTATGCACTCAGGACAATACTTTTTGCGCTTTCGCCTAACGCAATCCGCTCCGAGGTCTGAATAGAGTCCACCGGCATGGCTAGCCGAAGGCTCTCGCGGTATTGTTCCGCTGGGGCAGCATGGACCACTTCCACCACGGCGTCGTAGTTGGCCCGAATCACGGCCTCTATCTCATTCAGGTCGGCACGGAAAAACTCCTTGCGTCCATTGACCTTGTTGAGCCTGCCAGCCGCGAAATGCGAGTGCAGCTTGGCCTCCAGTGCCGGGGCGTTGTCAGAAAATGTCAGTGCGTGCACATCGAACCGGAAGGGTACCGAGGCGTCCCCCAACTCATCCACTCGGTCCATAGGCTCAAGCCTTCGGGTCATGCCTATCTTGTAGACGCCCTCCCCAAACGCGCCGATGTTGGATATCACGTAGACATAGCCCGCCCGGGCGTTCTGTTCGCGGTAATCGAGCAGTCTTTCCTCTTCATCGAGCTTGCTGTTCTGGCTGGAAAGTTCATCGATCCGGGTCTGCAGGTCGTCACGCTCTTGCTGGTCGTTAGAAGCACCAAGGCGCAATTGCAGCTTCTGGAGGGCGCTGGCGAAATGCCTACGCTCCTTTTCAATCTTGGCGCGCGCCTCCCGGATCTCCCTTTCGAGCTTTTCTTGCTCGCGTTGGTCGTCCCGCGCCTGCCGGGCAGCTTCTTTTTCCTCCTGGCGTTTCACCTGATATTCGTGTGCCAGATGCAATTCCTGCAGCTTGCGTTCCAAGACGATGTCTTTCCAAAAAGCATCGACGGCATTCAACAGCTTGTTGCAGGTCTCGAATGACCGTCGAATGCGCTCCTCCATCTTCTCTAGGTTGCTAAATTTGACGTTGTCAACGCAATACTCACTCTCACTGTTGAATGACCTCAATGCCAGCTTCAATGCATCCTTGCGCAATTTCTTCCACTGCGCCTTGGTGAGTTCGACGGCATGGTTGTCCCATGCATCCACCTCTGCACTCAACTTTCTGGCGGTTTGCTTCTGGTCCTCGCGAATCTCATCGAGTCGTGCCTTGTAGTCGATGCTGTTTGTGAGTTGATACTTGGGCTCGTAGAGCGCAAATGATTCCAGCAAAACGGTGTCCTCTGCTCCCAAAATCAGTTGCTGAACCGCCTGAAGCTGGGCTCGGGCTGCTGCCAGATCACTCTGCGTCATAGCGACTTGGGCCTGAACACCGGCCAGCCGGGCTTCTTCGGCCTGAATCTGCTTTTGAACCGCCTGCAGATCCAGCAATCCGAGCTCCCGGGCCTTGGTTTCCAAATCGTCGTACTTGGCCTGCAGCGCGTGGATGTCAGCCTGGGATTGCTGTCGGTGCGCCAGCAATTCGGCTTCCAGCCGAGCCGCATTGGCTTTGTGTTCCGGGCCTTTGAAATAGTCGCCCAATGCCATATTCTCTCTCCCTCGCCCGCTCTACTGCCGGCATGCTCGTCTTAGGATTATCGTCTCGATTGCTCTGAGTCTGTTCCCCAATCTTGCGAATTGTAGGTCGGCTCCCGCTGCATTACCGTCGCAGCGGCTTTGCCTCGCTGCTTCAGCTTCGGGCACTCTGCTGTCGTTCCTCACGCAGTGACAGTACAGGAGTCAGCCCTGACGCCCCCCTCAAAAATCTCAGCACCCTCCCCGCCCATCCTGCAGCTTGCGATACAGCGTGCGCTGGCTTACCCCAAGTTGCCCGGCCATCGTGGCCAGATCTGCCCCCGGTTGATTTTTAACCCAGTCGAGATAGCGTTTTTCCAGGGTGGCCAAATCGACCACTTCCGCCAACTGGAAAGCGCCACTGGCATTGATTTCGATGGCGGGAATGTCGTCGGCCATTTCGGTGAGGTTTTTCAGGTCGACCGTAGCGCCGTCGGCGAGCAGCGTGGCGCGCTCGATCAGGTTGCGGAGTTCGCGGATATTGCCGCTGTAGCGCCGGCTGGAGAGCCAGGTGAGCGCGGCGGGGGAAAACTGGCGGTGGGTCTTGCGGTCAACCCGTTCCAGCAGCGAAATTGCCAGTAGCGGAATGTCTTCGGCCCGCTCATGCAGCGCCGGGGTGTGGATCGGGAAGGTGTTGATCCGGAAATAGAGGTCGCGGCGGAAGGTTTCGGCTTGCACCATGGCGCGCAGGTCGCGGTGGGTGGCGCAGATCAGGCGGAAATCGGCCGGCAGCCAGTCGAGGCCGCCGACCCGGCGATAGGTGCCGGTTTCAAGCAGGCGCAGCAACTTGACTTGCAGCGTGATAGGCAATTCACCGATTTCATCGAGGAAGAGCGTGCCGCCGCTGGCTGCTTCGACCAGCCCCTGCTTGCGGTGGTTGGCGCCGGTGAAAGCGCCTTTTTCGTAGCCGAAGAGTTCGCTCTCGAACAGCGTTTCGGTCATTCCGGCGCAGTCGACCGCAACAAACGGGCCTTCCTCGCGCGCGCTGGCTTCGTGAATGGCGTGGGCGACGAGTTCCTTGCCGGTGCCGGTTTCGCCGAGCAAGAGCACGGCGGCATTCGAGTTGGCGACGCGCAGGACTTTTTCCAGCATGCCGATAAAGGCCGGCGAGCGCCCGACCAGGCCTTGCGCTGCCGGCCGGCTACTGGCCTGGCGAACGATGCGCATGGTTTCGACGAAGTAGACGATCTGCCCCTGGTCGTCGCGGATCGGCGTGGTCTCAACGTCAACGTGCTCCTCGCCGCGCGGGGTGTGGTGCAGGTGGAGGACGCGCTGCGGCGTACCGCTTTCCATGCTTTGCCGGAGCGGGCAGGATTCGCCGGCCTGATCGCAGGGCACATCGAAATGATGCGATACCTCGTAGCACATGCGCCCGGCAATCGGTTTGCCGCCGCTGAATTCACGAAGGTAGGCCGCGTTGGCCGCGACAATGCGGTAATCCGCGTTCATCACAATCCGCGGCTCGGGCAAACCATCGAGGAACGAAAGCAGTTCGCTGAGAAAATGGGACGTCATGTCATCACCGTCATTTTTGCCAAAATTGGTTGCCAATATTGGCACAATACCCGGGCAAGCACTAGTTAAAATTAACTAAGCCATTGATTTATTTGAGCAAGCAGAAGTCTTCAAAGCAGGCACGTATCTTGATATTAGAAGCAACGGAAACCGGTAAATAAACAACCACTCGCAGAGATCTCCTCCTTTCCCCCCAAAATGGGTGGTGCTTTTCCGGGACACTGACTGACGGCATTTTTACTTTGTTCGCCCCGCAGGCTTGCTTGATGCCGAATGACCGTGTCTGGATCGTAGAACGCCGGTTTCCAACCTTTTTCGCTAACCAAGGACATTCCAGCCCACCGTATGAGTGATCAAAAACCCAGCGCCGAACAGGCGGTAGCGCCCGCCCCCGTCTCGTTTTACGAGAAACGCAAGAAGATCTACGCCAAAGGCGTACGTGGCCTTTTCGACAACTGGCGAATCGGCATGGTCTTCTTCACCCAACTGCTGTTTTACGGTGGCTTATGGCTGGAATGGAATGGCCGCCAGGCCATCCTGTTGCACATGGTCGAACGCAAGTTCTACATTTTCGGCCTGGTTTTCTGGCCGCAGGATGTGATCTATCTGGCGGCGCTCCTCATCGTTTCGGCTTACGCGCTGTTTCTTGTTACCGCCATTGCCGGGCGCATGTTCTGTGGTTACGCCTGCCCGCAAACGGTTTACACCCAGCTCTTCATGTGGATTGAAAACTGGGTCGAGGGTGAGCGCAACGCCCGGATCAAACTCGACAAGGCGCCGCTCGATGCGCGCAAGATTCGCATCAAGGCGACCAAGCACCTGCTCTGGATCATTCTTTCGTTATGGACCGGCTTCACGCTGGTCGGCTATTTCACACCGATTACCGAACTGATCAACAACGTCCGCACCTGGAATCTTGGCCCGTGGGAAGCCTTCTGGATTTTCCTGTACGGCGGTTTCACTTACCTGTTTGCCGGCTTCATGCGCGAACAAGTGTGCAAATACATGTGCCCGTATGCCCGCTTCCAGAGCGTGATGTTCGACCCGGATACGCTGATCGTCACCTACGACCCAGCCCGTGGCGAAAACCGTGGCGCGCGCAAGAAAGGCGTCGATGCCAAAGCGGCCGGACTGGGTGACTGTATCGACTGCAATCTTTGCGTTCAGGTCTGCCCGACCGGCATCGACATCCGCGACGGTCTGCAATATGAGTGCATCGGCTGCGCTGCCTGTATCGACGTTTGCGATCAGGTGATGGACAAGGTTGGCAGTCCACGCGGCCTGATCCGTTACTCAACCGAAAACGCGCTGGCCAAGCATCTGACGCGCAAGGAAATCGCGACCCACATCGTGCGCCCGCGCATCCTGCTTTACACGCTCATTCTGGTCATCATCACCGGGCTGTCGATCTGGTTCCTGGCCAACCGCATCCCGCTCAAGGTGGACATCATCCGCGACCGCTCGACGCTGGCCCGCGAGGCCGACGATGGCCGGATCGAGAACGTCTATACCCTGCAGATCATGAATACCGAAGAGCAGGGTCACCGCTACAAGGTGACGGTCGACGGCCTGCCGGATGCAGAAATCGTCGATAGCCCCGAAGTGGATGTCCCCGCCGCAACGCTGCAGTCATTCAACGCGGTTGTTCGGGTTCAACCGGATGCCGGCAAGAAGGGCGCCAACCAGATCCATTTCGAGATCGTCGCGCTCGACAACCCCGACATCAAAGTCCGCGAGAAAGCCTCTTTCCTCCTGCCCTGACGCCAGTCAGTGCAGACTCCGCTTGGGCGGGAGCTAGCCTCCCGCCATTTTTTTGGGCGGAAATCGGCGGCGCTTGAAGTTCGCCGGTTTTTGGGCTGCGGACACAACCAAATTCCGGCCAGCCGGCCACCTCAATTTTTGCCAAAATTTCACGTTGACCGCAGCAATTTGCTGGAGGCCGGCAGAGCCGATGGCAGCGTTGCAATGTTGTGGCATTAAAACCCAGACGACACTGAAAAAACTGAACAGCGATCTCGGCAAGGTTAGGCAGCCAGGAACCGCCGGGCTGTAACAACGGGGGAGGCATCGCCACAAGTCAGCGCCCTTCCCTTCAATGCCACCCACCATCGTCAGCCTCACTGGCTAGGTACGGCCACCATCCGGCCCAAAGCTGCGTTGGAGAAAATCGCAGACGGTAGCCATTTGCAAGCCAATATCACCGTAATCGTCGTGACTACCGGGGATCAGCAGTAATTCAACCTGCTCGCTGCGCCGCGCCGCATAGATTTCTCTCGCCTCGCTAACCGGCACGGTTTCATCGGCCTCACCATGCACGATGAGAACCGGGCAGGCGATTCGGGCAATGGTGTTGCAGGGCGCAATAGCGTCGAAGCGGTAGCCGATCACCCGTTGGACGTAAGCCAGAATGTAGGCCCCGAGCGGCCAATGCGGAATGCGCTTGGCGGCCAGCCAGCGCCGCATCATGCGCGCCGGATGGGCGAAGGCGGCCAGGCTGACGACGACACGAATCGAGGATAGACGGGAAGCGGCGAGCAGTGCCGCGCCCGCGCCGACCGAATGGCCGATCACCCCCAGCGCTTGCGGATTCACTGTCGGTTGCTTGGCCAGCCAGCGCAAGCCGGCCTCAATATCTTCGGCAAAGCGGGGCAACGAGGCAAACGTATCGCCATCGCTGCGCCCGTGGCAACGGGCATCGAGCAGCAACAACGCATAGCCGGCAGCATGCAGGGGGGCGGCGAGCGGCAGCATCATTTCGGCATTGCCGCCCCAGCCGTGCATGACGACCAGCGCCGGACCGGGTTGATCGGCGGGGATGAACCAGGCGAACAACTGTTTGCCGTTGGCGGTCGGCAAAGCCACCTCGCGCCAAGGCAAACCGGCAGGTTCAGCAGTTTCCAGCACGCGGGCTGCGGTCAACCCGCGCCGAATGGCAAAATTCAGGCCGAACCAGGCAGCGCCGAGCAATGGCAACAGCCACAACCAAGGCATCGGCGCGGCCTACGGATGGGGCTGGAAAATTGCGCCGCTGGCAACGCGCCGGGCGGTTTTGGCGGCGGTAACCAGCCACAAGCCGCAAAGCAGAATCCAGGCGCCAACGCCAATCGCGAAGGTACTGCTCCACCCAAGCAACTGGCTCAGGCGCAGGCTTTCGGCGACAAAGGCGCCGAGCGGGAAGGTGAATCCCCACCACGACAAGGCAAAGGGCAACTGACCGGCAGTGCGCGCGGCCAGGGTGAGCAGACTGGCCATCACCACCCACCAGACGCCGAAGCCCCAGAGCAGCAGCATCAACACCGTGGCCACCTCACGCGCCGCAGGGAACGGCAACGGGTCGAGCAGATTCATCAGGCTGAGCGGAATGACGCCAATCGGCGCCAGATGAATCCACACCGTCGGGGTCAAAATACCCTGGGCCGGCTTGTGCAAAAATTTACGATGCAGCGTCAGGCCGAGCAGCCCGAGGTACATCATGCTGCCCGCACCGAGACCGATGGCGTTGAGGGTCAGCGCCCATTCACGCACCGCCCCATCCATGTGCTGCAACAGGGGGCCACCGGCGAGGGGCATGACGACCAGCCCGACCGCCGGGATGAAATTTGCCGGTGTAACGTGGTCGACCGCAACATGCTCGCCGCGGAACATCAGGAACAGCACGGCAAAGCTGAAGACAAAATGCAGGCCAACCCCCAGCCACCAGAGCGTCAGCGCCACGCCGACATAGGGCGTAAAGACCAGCCATTGGGCGGCCAATACCAGCAGCGCAATCGAAAAGGTCGGGTAAAAATTGGCCTGTACCGGATGCATCATCGTCTGCAACGCCGCCGGGCGAAAAACCAGCCAGCGCGTCAGCCACGGCAAGGCGAGCAACAGAAAAAGTCCGCTGTTGAACCAATGCAGCAATTCCGCCGGCAACGCCAGCAGCGGCCAGTGCTGGCCAAGGCTGCGCGTCGTCAAGGCCAGTACGCCGGTGCCCATCACCGCAGCAAACCAGCCGGGGGCAAAAGTTCGGGAGATGTCCGAAAACGAAGGGTACGACATGGTGGAATCCTCTGCATGAAACAAATTAGCGTTTGCTAATTTTACCAATGGGCGGAACGCTCAGGCTGCAAATGTGGCTTGTCATTGCGCGTGGTGACGAGGAAAATCCCTCATGGAGAACAATATGAATTTAGCCATAAAACGCATTTTTATCACCCTGATCAGCAGCCTGGCATTTCTCGCCCAACCCGCCGGGGCCGATAGCCCAACCGAACTGAGCGTTGGCATCGTACCGCAGCAATCGGCCAGCGCATTGGCGGCCGCCTGGATTCCCCTACTTTCCGAAGCGGCCCAACGCGCTGGCGTTCGTCTCGCCTTTCGCACCGCGAGCGATATCCCGACTTTTGAGGATCGGGTAAAAAATGGCGATTACGACATCGTCTACATGAATCCCTACCACTATACGGTGTTCAGCAAGGCGCCCGGCTATGTCGCCTTTGCCCGGGAAAAGGAGCGCAAGCTGGTCGGCATCATCGTTGTCGCCAAGGACAGCCCGCTCCGCAATATTGCCGAACTGCAGGGCAAAGCCGTGGTTTTCCCCGCCCCGGCGGCGTTTGCCGCCAGCATCCTGCCGCGTGCCGAATTCGCGCGCCAAAACATCCCGATTGAAGCGAAATACGTCATTTCGCACGACTCGGTCTATCGCAGCGTCGCCCAAGGCAGCTTTGCTGCCGGCGGTGGCATCAAGCGGACGCTGGAAGCGATTGACCCGGCGATTTCCAGCCGCCTGCGCATCCTGACCAGTACGCCGGCTTATGTGCCGCATGCTTTCGCGGCCCATCCACGGGTCGATAAGCGCACGCTGGAGAAAGTCAGTAGCGCCCTGTTTTCGCTGCACGGCGACGACACCGGGCGCCGTCTGCTTGAACCGCTCAGTTTCAAGGGGATTGAAGCGGCACAGGATAAGGATTGGGACGAAATCCGCCGGCTCAACATCCAGCTACCGACCGGCCACCGAGGCAAGCCGTGAAATTTCGCACCAAAACGGTACTTGGCGTCGCGCTGATTGAAGGCATTTTGCTGGCCGTCCTCGGCATCAGTTTGCTCGGCAAGATGAAGGACACCAACGAGGACGAGATCACGCGCCGGGTCAGCGTGACGGCCAGCCTGCTCGCCGCCAGCACGCGGGACGCCATGATCAGCTATGACCTGGCGACGATCGACAGCATCGCAACCGATCTGCTCGCGACCCACGAAGTGACCTACGTTCGCTTTCTTGATGCGAAGCGGCAGATGATGGTCGAGCGCGGCAACTTGCCAGTGGGCGACATATCGCCCGATCTGAGCATCGCCAGTGTCAATGACGAGCGCTTCGATCACGAAGTTGACGTCGCCGTCGCCGGAAACAGTTTTGGTCGCATCCAGTTCGGTATCGACCTCGCGCCATTCCAGCAGACGCTTGCCGACACGCGGCAATGGACAATTTCGATTTCGCTGCTTGAAATGGGGCTGGTCGCCTTTTTCTCGCTTTTTCTCGGCACCTACCTGACGCGCCAATTAACGGCGCTGCGCGATGCCAGCCGTGCCATCGCCAACGGCCAGCGCGGCCAGCTTCTGCCGGTGCTGGGCAATGATGAACTGGCGGAAACCGCCACCACCTTCAATGAGATGAGCAGGCGCCTCGAACAAAGCGAAATTGCCCGCGCCCACGAAAATGAAATTTTGCGCATCCATGATGCCCGCCTGCGCCGGCAGCTCGCTGCCTTGCACGGCCTCAATGAAATCGTTGCACTGACCAGCCTCGATCCCGAATCAACCCTGCGCCACGCCTTGCAGGTCGGCGCCCAGCATCTCCATCTCGAAATCGGCCTGGTCAGCCGGATTAGCGATCGCGATTTACAAATCGTCGTTCAGGTATCGCCCCCCGGCACTTTGGCGGACGGTCAGGTTTTCCCGCTGGGCCGAACCTATTGCAGCACGACGCTGGCGAAGGATGATCTGCTCGCCATTCCCGACGCCCCCAACTCGCCATACGCGGGCCATCCCTGCTTCCGGGAACTCCAGCTCGCCGCCTACATTGGCATGCCGATTCGGGTCGATGGCGAGATATTCGGCACCCTCGCCTTTTCCTCGGCGCAAGGGCGCAATCGCGACTTCGACCCTTCCGATCTGGAATTTGTTCGCCTGCTGGCGCGCTGGGCCGGGGCTTTCATCGAGCGCATGCAAGCCACCGAAAAACTGCTCGCCAGCAAAGCGTCGCTGCGTGAAGCCAAGGAGGCTGCCGAAGCCGCAACCGAGGCCAAGAGCCTGTTTCTGGCCAACATGAGCCACGAAATCCGCACGCCGATGAATGGTGTGATCGGCATGACGGAACTGCTGCTCGATAGCCCGCTTGATGCCGCCCAGCGCGATTACGCCGGCACGATCCGCGAGAGCGCCAGCGCGCTATTGCATATTCTCAATGACATTCTCGACTTCTCGAAAATAGAGGCCGGCCGGGTCGAGCTTGAACTCATCCCCTTCTCACTCAGCCATTTGCTGCACGAAATCAGCATGCTGCTGACCCCGCAGGCCAAGGCTAAAAACATTGAATTTATCGTCGAAACGTCGCCCAATCTGCCCGCCCAGTTGCGCGGCGATGCCGGCCGCCTGCGGCAAATTCTGCTCAATCTGGCAGGCAACGCAATCAAGTTCACCGAGCGCGGGCAAGTGCATCTGAAGCTCGACTGCCAACCCGCCAGCGCTGATAAACAGCGCCTCAGCTTCACCCTGAGCGATACCGGCATCGGTATGTCGACGGCTACGGTCAACCAGCTTTTTGCCCCGTTTTTTCAGGCCGACGCCTCCACCACGCGCCGCTTCGGCGGCACCGGCCTGGGACTTTCGATCTGCGCCCATCTGCTTGAACTGATGGGCGGGAAAATCACTGCAGAATCGATGGAAGGCGTTGGCACCTCATTCCGCTTTTCGCTTGAACTGCCTGTGCTTGAAGCAAGCCCGGCCACTCCGGCCACTTTGGCCACTCCGACCGCCGTCGTCCCGCTGGGCAATTTGCGCATTCTGCTGGCCGAGGACAACCTGACCAATCAGAAGGTCGCCTCGATGATGCTGCGCAAACTGGGTTGCACGATCCAGATTGCCGAAAATGGCGAACAGGCACTGGCCGCCCTCGCCGAGGCGCCATTCGATATTGTCCTTATGGATTGCCAGATGCCGGTGATGGATGGGTTTGAAGCGACCCGGCAGATTCGCAATGATCGTTCCGGCCGCTTCAACCCGCAAATCACCATCATCGCCATGACCGCCAACGCAATGCAGGGCGACCGCGAAACCTGCATCGCCGCCGGCATGAACGACTACATTCCCAAGCCCATTGCCCAAGCCAATCTGCTTGCCACGCTCAGCCAATGGAAACCGGCCGGCTGAGCAGAAAATGATTTTTTTCATCAACGATTCATTTAAATTTAATACTGTGTCGGGGGTATCTTCAATCCGAACGATATTTGATACCCCGCGGGCGTGAAATATCGTAACAATGTGCTTAAATGAAACGAGCGTCGAAGAACGCTTGGTTTAGGAGACAAAACCTGGATGACCCAGAAGCAGAAAATTCTGCTCGCTTTCATTCTGCCGGCAATCGCCGCGCTGATTGCTGTCTGGCTTTTTGTGGACCGCCTGCACCAAAAGCTCTCGGTTGAACGCTGGTCGAATGAACATCAGTCGTTCGTCCGGGTCATCGGCCAGAGCATGCAGGAACAGATTAACGGGGCGGCCAACCGACTCGCCTACACCGCGCGCCTGCCTGAATTTTCCTCACTTTCTGCGGTTGACCGCGTCAACCCGGCCATTAACGGCATTCCGCTGGATCTCGAACGTGCCAAGCGGCAAACCCTGGATGCACTGCTCGCCAGCGACAGCAACCTCGGGGTGGTTTTCCTGCTGCTGCCGAATGGCGATCACTACCTGTCACATCCCTACGCAATTCAACAGTCACTGAAGAAATACAACCTGGCCGACCGTCCCTACTTTCAGGAAGCAACGCGCAGTAAAAAACCGGCAGTCTCAGACAGTATCCAGGGCGCCGATGGCATGCCGGCGGTGGTGATCGATACGCCGTTGATGGACGGCCGCGGCAAAATTTTCGCCCATCTGGGTGGCGTGGTGTATCTCAAACATTTGTCTCAACTTCTTTCACCCGAGGATATCGCCCCCTTCGACTACGGCCTGCTGGCCGACCGCGAAGGCATGTTGATTGGCCACAGCGACGCCAGCCTGATTGGCGGTTTGCATGCGCTAAGCAAGGCTGAACACCCGCTGCTCGGCACACTGAACGGGAATAAGGAAGAGATCGCCTTCAGGCAGTGGCAGGACCAGCAAGGCGTTGCCTGGCTCAGTTTTATCTACCGACTGGACTCCGGCTGGCAGCTCGTCCTGTCGCGCCAGCTTGACTCGGTAATGGCTGAAACGGCCCCGATCACACAACAGGTAACATTGCTGGTCGGACTCATTCTGCTGATCACCAGCGGTATCGGGCTGGCGCTCGCCATGCGCTTTGCCCAGCGTTGGGAACGGAGCGACGATCAACTGCGCCAGGCCAATGACCAGCTCGAAACACGGGTCGCCCAGCGCACGGAAGAGCTTTCGGCGAGCCAGGTTCAACTGCAAAAATCGCACGACTTCTACCTCACCATTCTGGAGCACTTTCCCACCCTGATCTGGCGCGCCGGACTGGATGGCCAATGCAATTATTTCAACGCCACCTGGCTGGAGTTTACCGGCCGCAGCCTGGAACAGGAAAAGGGCGAGGGCTGGGCCGAAGGGGTGCATGCCGACGACCGCGAGCGCTGTATCACCACCTACCAGGCGGACTTTTTGGCACGTCGACCTTTCGCCATGGAATATCGCCTGCGCCGGCACGATGGCGAATACCGCTGGATTCTCGACATCGGGCACCCGTTCATCAATTTGGCCGGGGAATTTGCCGGTTACCTGGGCGCCTGTTTTGATGTGACCGAGCGCCACGAATCGGCCGAGCAGCTTGGACTGATCGCCAGCGTGTTCTCGCATGCCCGTGAAGGCATCATCATTACCGACCCGAAAGACATCATCGTCGACGTCAATCAGGCATTTACCGAGATTACCGGTTACTCACGAGACGAAGTGATCGGCCGCAAACCTTCCCTGCTTAAATCCGGGCACCAAAGCCCCGAGTTTTATGTCTCGATGTGGGCCGAACTGGCACGCAGCGACTACTGGCATGGCGAAATCTGGAATCGCAAGAAATCAGGCGAGCTCTATGCCGAACAGCTCACCATTTCTGCCGTGCGCAGCGAGTCAGGAGACGTTCGGCACTACGTCGGCATTTTTGCCGACATCACTGAGCAAAAGGAACATGAGCGCCACCTGGAAAAACTGGCTCATTTCGACCCGCTGACCGAGCTGCCCAACCGCACCTTGCTCAACGACCGGCTTTACATGTCCATTGCACTGGCAGCGCGCAACAAGAGCATGCTGGCCGTCTGCCTGCTCGATCTTGATGGCTTCAAGGCGGTCAATGATCGTTATGGTCACGCCGCGGGCGATCAACTGCTGATCGAGTTTTCACAGCGCACGCTCGCCATCATGCGCGATACCGATACGCTTTCCCGTCTCGGCGGTGACGAATTCGTCCTGCTGCTCAATGATCTCGACAACCTCGAACAATGTCTTGAAATCGTTCGTCGCGTGCTCCAGGTGGCCAGCTGCGGCTACGATATTGCCGGTGAAGCGGTCTGCATTTCAGCCAGTGTCGGGATTACCATTTTCCCGGGCGATGGCGTCGAACCTGAACTGCTGCTTCGCCATGCCGATCAGGCCATGTACATCGCCAAGCAAACCGGGCGCAATCGCTATTTCCTGTTTGACCCGATGGAAGACGAAGCCGCCCGCACCGAACTGGCTGATTTGCAGCGGCTGGAACAAGCCCTGCAGGCCGGCGAATTTGAAATGCATTACCAGCCCAAGGTCGATATGCGGGGCGGCATCGTCACCGGTGCAGAAGCCCTGATCCGCTGGCGCCACCCGGAACGCGGCTTGATCCAGCCGGGCGAATTTTTGCCCATCACCGAGAATAACGATTTCGCCATCACGCTCGGCGAATGGGTCATCAACGCCGCACTTTGCCAAGCCGACCACTGGCACCGCCAAGGCTTGCCGCTCAATATCAGCATCAATATCGCCGCCCGCCATATTTCGCTGCCAGACTTCACGGCGCGTTTGGCCAAACTACTCAGTGCCTACCCCGCGCTGCCCCACGGGCGGATTGAGCTGGAAATTCTCGAAACGGCCGCGCTCTCCGACACCGGGCACGTCTCGCAAGTTATCGAATCCTGTCGCGAGCTCGGCGTCTCCTTTGCCCTTGACGACTTCGGCACCGGATATTCATCACTGCTTTACCTCAAACATCTACCGGCCGAAACGCTCAAAATTGACCAGTCATTCATCCGCGACATGCAGGATGATGCCGAAGATATGGCCATCGTCAAAGGCGTCATCGGTCTCGCCCAGGCCTTCAATCGCTCAGTCATCGCCGAAGGGGTCGAAACGATTGCGCATGGCGACATCCTGCTCGCGCTGGGTTGCGCCCACGCCCAAGGCTACGGCATTTCCCGGCCGATGCCGCCCAGCGAATTTGAAACCTGGCTCAGTCACTGGAAGACGCCTGCGAGTTGGGCAATAAGCGCAGAAAAAGAGGACCCAAGCCTGTACGGTCAACGTTTAAAGGAAAATTTTTTTGGGGTTCACATTTATCAACGTTTAAGTTTGGGTTCAAAATGTCCTCAGCCTATATTAATAACAAAATATTCATGAAGTGAATTTGATCACATATTTGGCAAATTCTCGTCCGGCTCGGTACCAGAGTCAGCAACCAATTCAACAACCTCGCCGCCAATGGTGACACGCTGCCCTGGCCGTAATTTTGCTCGTTTTCTCGTGTCGACCGCAGCATCGACCCGCACTCGCCCTTCGGCAATCGCCGCATGCGCAGCACCGCCGGATTCGCAAAGGCCGGTCGCCTTGAGCAGTTGATCGAGTTGAATGTACTCGCCGCGCACGGCAAAAGTAATGGTCATGATGTCTTCCCTTAAAGCCAGATAAACCCGGCAATGCCCTTGGGCGCCGGAGACGATTGTTTGTTGATTGTTTGTTGATGGCGCGCTTGGTCACACCACCCGGTTTTGTGGTGTGCCGGCCACAAAGGACTCGATATTGTCGATCAATTGACCCGCCAAGGCCTGCATGGCTGGCCGACTAGCCCAGGCAACGTGTGGCGTCAGCAGAAAGTTGGGCAAGGCGAGCAATTCAGGCGCCAGCATCGGGTGATCAATGGGTGGCGGCTCGATCGTGACGACATCGAACCCGGCGCCGGCAATCCAGCCTTCTTTCAATGCCTGTATCAGCGCGGCCTCATCGACAATCCCGCCGCGCGCCGTGTTGATCAACAAGGCTGAACGCTTCATCGCCCGCAATTCGGCAAGCCCGATCAAGCCTTTGGTTTCGGCCGTTAGCGGGCAATGCAGGCTGATCGCATCAGCTTCCGCCAGCACCGTTTCAAAGGGCGTGTAACCGGGGCGCACGGTGTCAGCCCCCTTGCGCTCGGCCCGCAGCACGCGCATGCCGAAAGCTTCCGCCAGCCGCAGCACGCCATTCCCCAGGCTGCCGCTGCCGATCAAACCCAGCGTTGCGCCATGCAAGTCACGAATCGGGTGATCGAACAGGCAAAACTGATCAGACTGTTGCCAGCGTCCAGCCTGCAGCGTTTCCCGCCATGCCACCAAATTGCGCGACAAGGCCAGCAACAGCGCCATCACATGCTCCGGCACGGTATGTTCGGCATAGCCGCGCACATTGGCGACCACGATGCCGCGCGCCCGGCAGGCTTCAAGGTCAATCACATTGGTGCCGGTCGCCGCCACCGCGACCATTTTCAGCTTCGGCAAGGCGTTGACCGCAGCTGCCGGCAACGGCGCCTTGTTGATCACCGCAATCGTCGCCTCGGCCAGCCGTTCAACCACCTGATCAGGGGCGGTTTTCGGGTAACTCACCCAGTCATGGGCGAAAGCCGGCTGCCGCAACTCGGCAATAATTGACTCACTTTCCAGGAAAACAATGCGCTGCATCAGGCGGGCAATAGCTCGAACGCGGTGCCGTTGGCATTGGCGATAGCACCCACCTTGGCCCCGAGCGCCGCTTCGCCGGTGTAGACCAGCCGGTCCACCCCGCTGCGCACAGACCTTCAATCGCCGCCGTATCGCCCTGCATCAGGTTCAAAACCCCCGCCGGCCACTCTGCACGCGCTGATAATTCGCACAAGGCAAATGCTGCCGATGGGGCTTTCAGACTCGGTTTGAGCACCACCGTCGCCCCTGCCATCAAGGCTGGCGCAATATGTTCAGCCAAACCCGCCAATGGCCGCGAAGCATCAATCACCAGCGCAAAAACCCCGGTTTCACCAACGGTAAAAGCCTGCAAGGCCGCAACAGCAGTGGCGACTTCAGCACTCGCCCGCGCCTCGTCAAACCCCGTTTCCGCACTGAGCAACTTGGCGAAATGCCCGGCATAGCCTTCCAGCGCCTCGGCCAGATTGGCCAGACAAACACGGCGTGCCTGCATGCCCATCTCGGCCCAGGCCGGCTGCGCCGCGCGCGCCGCGGCAACCGCTTCGGCGGCTTCACTGGCACCGCAGAGCGGCACGCGATGAACCGGCTCGCCGGTGGCCGGATTGATCACATCGTGAAAGGCATCACTGACCGTAAGGAAGGCGTGCCCGTTAACCCACAACGGAATGGCCTTGCTGCCTTCTGGGGAAAAATCCATATTCAAGCTCTCTTTCTTGCCGCGTAAAATTCATCAAAAGTCTTGCCAGCCGGTGGAGTCGCATCGTGTCGCGTTGCCGCCTGCGGTCCACCCCGATATCAGGCCAAAAATGCGGTTCAGCCGCCGGCAGCAACCAGCCTGATAACGTAGAGCGCCAAGCACATGCTAATATTGCATCGCACAAAAAACGAAGTAGCCAATGCTACTCAAACCGCACCAATAAAGGAATCCAGTTGACCGAAGCCGCCAACGGCACCGCCAGCGGCGCTGCCAAAAACCCCGGTTCAATTCAGGTCATCGAGCGCATGATGTCCCTGCTCGACGCCCTCGCTAACTCACCCGAGCCCGCCAGCCTGAAGCAACTGGCTGCCACCGCCGAACTCCACCCGTCAACCGCGCACCGCATTCTCGCGGCGATGACCCAAGCTCACTTTGTCGAACGTCAAGATGTCGGCAATTACCGCCTAGGTATCCGCCTGCTTGAACTCGGCGCCATCGTCAAATCGCGCATCAATCTGCGCGAGGTCGCCCTGCCCTTCATGCAGGAATTGCATGAAAAAATTGGCGAAGCGATCAACCTGGGCGTCCGCCGCGACGACGAGATCGTTTACCTCGAACGGACCTCGTCGGGACGGGCGCTCGTTCGCGTCGTCTACCTCGTAGGTGGTCGTGCCCCGCTTCACCTGACCTCGCTGGGCAAACTATTCCTCGCCGTCGATGGTCCGCAAAAAATCCGTGAGTACGCCAAACGTACCGGCCTGCCGGGCAAAACGCCCCATTCGCTGACCACCCTTGCCGACACTTGAAAAAGAACTGAAAAAAGTTCGCCGCCACGGCATTGCCTACGACGACGAGGAAGCGGAATTAGGGCTCAAATGCGTCGCGGCACCGATTCACGATGATGAAGGCCACGTCGTTGCGGCCCTTTCCGTATCCGCCCCGGCAGACCGTCACGACCCGAACTGGGTGGTGCTGCTCAAGCAAACGGCAGATGCCGTTTCCCAAGCACTGGGCTATATCAACCTGAAAAAATAAAGGCCGCATGACGCGGCCTTGTTTTGAGCATTTCGGGTGTTAGGCCGGACGACGCTCGCTTGCCAGACTGGCGCTTTCCATCCAGCGCTTGATCCGCATTGCATCGCCAACACGCGTCATCTTGCCAGCAGAATCAAGCAGCACAATCACCACAGGCTTGTCCGCGACACGGGCCTGCATGACGAGACAACGACCGGCTTCAGAAATATAGCCGGTCTTGGAAATGCCAATTTCCCAAGTATCGCTACGCACCAGCGCGTTGGTATTGTTGAAATCACTGATGCGACCCTTCAGCTCAACCTTGGCTGTCGCGGTGGTTGAAAAGTCACGAATTTCCGGGTAACGCGCCGCCGCAGCCACCATTCGGGCCAGGTCATGGGCGGTCGATACATTATTACTGGAGAGGCCTGTCGGCTCTTCAAAGCTTGAGCTACGCATGCCCAGCGCCCGCGCCTTGTTGTTCATGGCCACCACAAAAGCCGGCATACCGCCCGGATAGTGCCGGCCCAGCGCATGTGCCGCACGATTTTCCGACGACATCAGCGCCAGCAGCATGGCTGTTTCACGCGTCATGGTCGTGCCCACCGGAATCCGCGAGCGCGTCCCTTTAAGGCTATCCACTTCTTCCTCACCAATCGTCAGCACTTCCTGCATATCCAGCTTGGCATCGAGCACAACCATCGCCGTCATCAGCTTGGAAATTGATGCGATTGGCACCACGGCATCTGAATGCTTTTCAAACAGGGTTTGGCCGGTATTTTGGTCGATCACCAATACTGAAGACGAGTGCAAGGAAAGGCGCCCCTGATCAACGTCGGCAAACGTTACCCGCCGCATTGCCTTCCTGGTCGATTCAGCGGCGACGTGCACGACTTTGCCGCCTTTAACACCGCTGGCTTTGGCTGACTTGACCGGCGATTTCTTGGCGGCTGTCTTAACTACCGGTTTTTTGGCTGCTTGAGTATTCTTGCCCACCGGCAGCACTGCTTTTTTGCTTGCCTGGCTTTGGGGTTTTTGAGCCGTTGCGGCTTGGAGCGGAGTATTCAATACGCCGCTCAACATCGCCCCGACAAACAGGGCTATTTGTAGTTTCTGTTTCATTCACGATCTCCTGCTAACACCGAGAAATTGTAGCTCAGTTTAGCAGGAGGTAGTGAAAATTCAATAAAAATAAGCAGATACAGCAATAACTTAAAGCAAAAATTTATACAGCGTCTACCACAGTCAGCGCCGTCATATTGACAATGCGACGAACGGTGGCGGTCGGCGTCAAGATATTGACTGGCTTGGCTGCACCCAACAAAACCGGGCCAACCGTCAAGTTGTCACCAGCCGCAACCTTGAGCAGGTTGAAGGAAATATTGGCGGCATCCAGTGTCGGCATGACCAGCAAATTGGCCTGGCCCTTGAGCTTGGAACTAGGGAAGGCGGCGAGGCGAATATGCTCATCGAGCGCTGCGTCACCGTGCATTTCACCCTCGACTTCCAGCTCCGGCGCCCGTTCATTCAACATGGCCAGGACTTGACGCATCTTGATTGAGGTTGGGGTATTTTCCGTACCGAAAGTTGAGTGCGACAACAACGCCACCTTGGGCTGAATGCCGAAATTACGAATTTCCTCAGCGGCCAGCAAGGTCATGTCGGCCAGTTGCTCAGCGGTCGGCTCGTAATTGACGTAGGTGTCACCAATGAAAACGGTTCGCCCGGGCAACATCAGCAGGTTCATCGCGTAATAACGATCCAGACCTGGCTGCGTACCGATCACGCTCTGAACATATTCGCGGTGCGTTTCATGACGGCCGAAGGTGCCGCAGATCAAGCCATCAGCGTAGCCCAGATGCACCATCAAGGAACCGTAAAGGGTGGCGCGGCGACGTACTTCGCGGCGTGCGTAATCCGGAGAAACGCCTCGACGCTCGGTCATCCGGTGATAGGTCTGCCAGAATTCTTCGAAATGCTCGTCAAAGAACGGGCAGTTATCGGAATGAACGATCTCAAAATCCTCACCCTCACGAATGCGCAGACCGGCAGACTCGATACGGCGCTTGATCTCCACACTGCGTCCGATCAGGATCGGGCTGGCAATACCTTCATCGCGAATCACCTGCACCGCACGCAAGACACGCTCATCTTCGCCTTCGGCAAAGACGATGCGCTTCGGCGCCATCTTGGCTTGCGAGAAGACCGGCTTCATGATCATGCCGGAGTGGTAGACGAACTCGTTGAGGCCCTGGAGGTAGGCATCCCAGTCCGTGATCGGGCGAGTGGCGACACCGGAATCCATACCGGCTTTGGCCACTGCCGGGGCGATCTTGACGATCAGGCGCGGATCAAAAGGATTGGGAATCAGGTATTCCGGGCCAAAGCTGGCTACTTTCTCGCCATAAGCCCGGGCCGCGACTTCTGACTGCTCGGCACGCGCCAACTCGGCAATCGCCTTGACTGCGGCCATCTTCATTTCTTCAGTGATCGTTGTTGCGCCGACATCAAGCGCACCACGGAAGATGAAGGGGAAACAGAGCACGTTATTGACCTGATTCGGATAGTCCGAACGGCCGGTACAAATAATCGCATCACTGCGGACGCTCTTGATCAGTTCCGGCGTGATTTCCGGCGTCGGATTGGCCAGCGCCATGATCAGCGGATTAGCGGCCATTTTGGCCACCATTTCCGGTTTCATGACGCCGCCGGCAGAAAGCCCAAGGAAGACATCGGCGCCTTCAATCGCCTCGCTCAGCGTGCGGGCATCGGTCTTTTTGACATAGCGCGCCTTGATCTCGTCCATTTCTTCGACGCGACCTTCATAGACCAGACCCTTGATATCGGTCACCCAAATATTAGAGGGCGGCGCACCGAGCATGACCAACAAATCGAGGCAGGCAAGCGCCGCAGCACCCGCGCCGGACGTAACGATCTTTACCTTTGAAAGATCCTTGCCGATCAAATGGAGGCCATTCAATACTGCCGCGCCAACCACAATCGCCGTGCCGTGTTGATCGTCATGAAAAACAGGGATTTTCATCCGCTCGCGGAGTTTTTTCTCGATGTAGAAACACTCGGGCGCCTTGATATCTTCCAAATTGATGCCACCGAAAGTGGGCTCCAGGGAAGCAATGATATCGATCAGTTTGTCCGGATCGCGCTCTTCGATCTCCAAATCGAACACATCAATATTGGCGAATTTTTTGAACAGTACGCCCTTGCCTTCCATCACTGGCTTGGCGGCGAGTGGGCCAATCGCGCCCAGGCCCAGCACTGCGGTGCCATTGGTGATCACACCGACCAGATTTGCACGGGATGTGAGCGTGCTGGCTTCACGCGGGTCGGCAACGATTTCTTCGCAGGCGAAGGCAACACCCGGCGAATAAGCCAAGGCTAAATCGTACTGATTGGTGAGCTGCTTGATCGGGGTAACCGCAATTTTGCCCGGCTTGGGATTACGGTGGTAATAGAGCGCTGCTTCGCGAAGTTGCCTGGGATCCATGTCTTCCTCCGTTTTATATCGTGAAATACGATTTTGAATTACGCAATATTTTATCGCAAAAATCCAATGCTTTCACTGTCGGAAAACACCTAGAAAATTAAGTCAAGTGGATGTTTACCCTCAGTTAAGGCATAATTACGGGCTTCCCAGCCGACGGCTTTCGTGCCGCTATCTGTCTTGGTAGCGACTCCCGGCGACTGGCGTGAAACTTTGTTATTTCAGTAACTTAGAAAGAGACACCGCCATGACCGCACCGCTGAATGCACCCGACTACGTCAAACACGAAGCCCTGAAAAAATGGGTTGCCGAAATCGCAGAATTGACTCAGCCGGACCGAATCCATTGGGCCGATGGCTCGCAAGAAGAGTATGACCGCTTGTGTGCCGAAATGGTAGAAGCCGGCACGCTGATCAAACTCAACGAGAAAAAGCGCCCGAACTCTTATCTGGCTTTCTCCGACCCGTCCGACGTGGCGCGTGTTGAAGACCGTACCTACATCTGTTCCGCCAAAAAAGAAGATGCCGGCCCGACCAATAACTGGGAAGAGCCTGCCGTCATGCGCGAGACGCTGAATGGCGTGTTCAAGGGCTGCATGAAGGGCCGCACGATGTACGTGATCCCCTTCTCGATGGGTCCGCTTGGCTCACCGATCGCTCACATTGGCTTTGAAATCACCGACTCAGCCTACGTCGTGACCAACATGCGCACGATGACCCGCATGGGCAAAAAGGTATTCGACGTGCTCGGCAGCGATGGCGAATTCGTGCCTTGCATTCACACCGTCGGCGCACCGCTTGAGCCGGGCCAGCAGGATGCCAAATGGCCTTGCAACCCGACCGTCAAGTACATCGTCCATTACCCGGAAACCCGTGAAATCTGGTCCTACGGCTCTGGCTACGGTGGCAACGCCCTGCTCGGCAAGAAGTGCTTTGCATTGCGTATCGCCTCCAACATGGCACGCGATCAGGGCTGGCTGGCCGAACACATGCTGATTCTCGGCGTCGAATCCCCGGATGGAGAAAAGAGCTACGTCGCCGCCGCTTTCCCGTCAGCCTGTGGCAAGACCAACTTCGCCATGCTGATTCCGCCCAAGTCGCTGGACGGCTGGAAAATTACCACCATCGGTGACGATATCGCCTGGATCAAGCCGCGCGTCGACAAGGATGGTGTCACCCGTTTCTACGCCATCAACCCGGAAGCCGGCTTCTTCGGCGTTGCTCCGGGCACCTCCGAAAAGACCAACTTCAACGCGCTGGCGACGTTGAAGGAAAACATCATCTTCACCAACGTCGCGTTGACCGACGACGGCGATGTCTGGTGGGAAGGCCTGACCAAGCAGGCGCCGGATCACCTGATCGACTGGCAAGGTAACGACTGGACACCGGAAGATGGCAAGGCTGGCAAGAAAGCCGCCCACGCCAACTCCCGCTTCACCGCCCCGGCCAGCCAGTGCCCGTCGGTTGACAGCGCCTGGGAAGATCCGGCTGGCGTGCCGATTTCCGCCTTCATCTTCGGCGGCCGTCGCGCCACCACCGTACCGCTGGTATACGAAGCCTTTAACTGGAACTACGGCGTCTATATGGCTGCCACCCTCGGCTCCGAAACCACCGCTGCCGCTTTCGGCCAGCAGGGCGTTGTCCGCCGCGACCCGTTTGCCATGCTGCCTTTCTGCGGCTACCACATGGGTGATTACTTCAACCATTGGTTGAAGATGGGCAAAACTGTCGATGCGACACCGAAGATTTTCTGCGTCAATTGGTTCCGCCTGAACGAAAATGGCGAATTCATGTGGCCGGGCTTTGGCGACAACATGCGCGTTCTGAAATGGATCGTTCAGCGTTGCAAGGGCACCATTGCTGCCAAGGAAACCGTGCTGGGCTGGATGCCGAAATTCGAGGACATCGACTGGACCGGTCTGGAAATCAACAAGGCTGAATTCGAAGCGTTGAGCCAGATCGACCCTGATGCCTGGAAGGCCGAATTGGCTGGCCACAAGGAGTGGTTCGACAAGATGGGCGAAAAAATGCCGCGCGAACTCGTTCTCAAGCGCGAACTGTTTGAAATGGGCATCTTCAAAGACGCTGCCTGATCACTGTTGAAGCTTTGATCAAACGGCCACCGGGTTGCCAAACTCGGTGGCCGTTTTCTTTGGAGAAACCATGTACCGCCCAGCTCAACGCCTTGCCGATATTTCCCCGTTTCATGTGGTTGAACTGCTGACCCGCGCCCGTCAGCTGGAAGCCGAAGGTCGCGACATCATCCATATGGAAGTTGGCGAACCGGACTTTCCGACGCCAGCGCCGATCGCCAATGCTGCGGTCGACGCGATAAATAGCGGAAAAACGCTTTACACCAGTCGCTCGGCCTGCCTGAGTTACGGCAGAAAATTTCGGATTTCTATCGCAGCCGTTATGGCGTCGATGTACCGGCCCGTCGAATCGTCATTACCAACGGCGCTTCCGGCGCACTCAATCTGGCCTTTGCTTGCCTGGCTGACCCGGGGAGCGAATGGCTGCTGACTGATCCCGGCTATCCGTGCAACCGCCATATTTTGCGGGTTTATGAGGGTCGACCGCAGCACATCCCGGTCGGCCCGGAAACCAACTTCCAGCCGACGCCAGCGCTCCTGCGCCAGCACTGGAACGCCAGAACTGCCGGTCTGCTCGTTGCCTCGCCGGCCAACCCGACTGGCACGCTGCTAACGCTAGCGGAAATCAAGGCGCTGGCCGAAACCTGTCGCGAGCTGGAAGGCCATTTTCTGGTTGATGAGATTTACCACGGCTTGACTTACGCCCCGAAGGAAGGCCCATTGGGGGATGAAATAGATGCGCCAACGGCTTGCGCTGCTGGTGACGACATCTGGGTAATCAACAGCTTCTCCAAATATTTTCAGATGACGGGCTGGCGCCTGGGCTGGATGGTGATCCCCGAGGCTTACCAGCGTGACATCGAAAGCTAGCGCAAAACCTGACGCTTTGCCCGTCAGCGCCGGCGCAGTACGGCGCCCTCGCCGCTTTCGAGCCGGCAACCATCGCCATCCTTGAAGCTCGCCGAGCCGAGTTTCGCCAGCGCAGGGATTTCCTCGCACCCGCTTTGGAGCGCATTGGCTTCCGGATTACCGCCCGCCCGGAAGGTGCTTTTTATCTCTATTGCGATTGCTCGGGATTGTGCGACGACAGCTTCGTGCTGGCCAGAGACCTGCTCGAAACGGTGGGCGTTGCCGCCACACCCGGTCTGGATTTTGGCAGTAATGCCCCGGAAAAGCATATCCGCTTTGCCTACACCACAAGCGTCGACCGCCTGGCCGAGGCTGCCGAGCGGCTAAGTCGTTACTTCGCCCGGCAAGCCTAACCCGGGATAGCGAGCGCGCACGGCGAGCCAGTCGAAACACGGCCCCGGGTCGGTTTTTCGCCCGGGCGCGATATCGCTATGACCGGCGATGGCGGCGATCGGATAGCGGGCGCGCAAGGCATCGATCACCATCCACAAGGCAGTATATTGCGCCGCGGTGAATGGCTGGGTGTCGGAACCTTCCAGCTCGATCCCGACCGAATAGTCGTTGCAATTTTCACGCGCGCACCACTGCGAGCGGCCAGCATGCCAGGCCCGCTGATCGCAGCCGACAAACTGGATCACCCGGCCATCGCGTCGAATATAAAAATGGGCTGAAACCTGCGCTTCGGCAATCGTCGAAAAATAAGGGTGAGCTTGAGGATCAAGCTGGTTGAGAAAGAATTTCTCAACCCAATCGCCACCAAACTCATCGGGCGGCAGGCTGATGTTGTGCACGACAATCAGGGAAACCTGCCCTCCTGCCGGACGCTCGCCAAAATTTGGCGATGGCAAGCAAGCAGCGCCATTCAGCCAGCCGTCTTCTTGCCAATCCACCATCACTCAATACCCAGCCGTTCCAGTCGATAGCGCATGGAACGAAAGGTTACGCCCAACTGGCGGGCCGCCGCAGTGCGATTGCCCTCCGTCTTCTGCAGGGCTTCAAGAATGGCTTGGCGCTCCAGTCGATTGAGGTAATCGTCCAGCGTTTCGCTACCGCGGCCCAGTGCCTCGCCACCGATTTCATCCACATCAAGATGCAGATCTTCGGCCTCGATCAGATCGCCGGAACCCAGCGCCGTGGCTCGCTCCAGAATATTCTCCAGTTCGCGGACATTCCCCGAAAACGATAAAGCTGCAGCGCCTTCAAGGCACCTGCCGACAAATCAGGGCTCGCGTTGCCGAATAACCGTTGTAGGATGGAATCGACCAGCGGCGCAATGTCCTCCAGCCGTTCGCGCAAGGGCGGCATGCGTAGTTCGATCACATTCAGGCGATAGTACAAATCCTGCCGGAAAGTACCTTTGTCAACACACTCGCGCAGGTTACGGTGCGTCGCGCAAACAATGCGCACATCCACCACCTCCTCGGTCACGCTACCCACTTTGCGCACCCGTTTTTCCTGAATCGCCCGCAAGAGCTTGACCTGCATGGCGAGCGGCAAATCAGCCACTTCGTCCAAAAACAGGGTGCCGCCATTGGCCGCCTGAAAGAAACCTTCACGGTCAGACTCCGCACCGGTAAAAGCGCCTTTGCGATAACCGAAGAACTCGCTCTCCATCAGGTTTTCCGGAATTGCGCCGCAGTTGACCGGGACAAATGGCGCATCACAACGCGCGCTGCGGCCGTGGACCAGTCTCGCTCCTAACTCCTTGCCGCTTCCCGACTCGCCGGAAATATAGACGGGCGCCTGACTGCGTGCCAGTTTTTCGATCATCGCCCGCACCTGCTGCATGCTGGGCGAATCGCCGACCAGCGTTTGCATTGCCTCGTCGCTACCTCGCCCCCCGTCCGGCAAGCGCAGCGCCGACTTGATCAAGGCACGCAATTGCTCAGGCCAACCGGCTTGGCCAGATAGTCAAAAGCTCCCGCCTTGAGCGCTGCCACCGCATTTTCCGCACTACCGAAGGCGGTAATGACCGCAACGGGCGTCTGGACGTGATGCTCGCCGATGTAACGGACAATCTCCAATCCATCCCCATCCGGCAAACGCATGTCAGTCAAACACAACTGAAAACTCCTGCGTTCAGCGCCGCCTTTGCCTCTGCAACGGAGCCGGCACACTCAGCCGCCAAACCCATCCGAACCAGCGTCAGGTCGATCAATTCCCGGATATCAGCCTCGTCATCGACGACGAGAACCCGCGTCAGTTCCCCACGCGGCCGTCGTTCGCTTCTGGCATTAGACACGTATCACTTCTCCCGGCAAGAATAAAATGACCGCACGATGCGGCCATCGCCAACTCAAGGCTCGCCCCGTTGGCGACACAAAGCTCGCGGGCGATAAACAAACCAAGCCCGGTTCCTTGATGGTGCGTCGTAAAAAACGGCTCAAAAATCTGCTGACGATCCTCCAGCGCAACACCGGCACCGTCATCCAGCACATGCAATTCTACCCGCCCGGCCTCATTTGCAAGGATAGGCTCGATCCGAACCGCTCCTTGCCCCCGAGTCGAGTGCCGCAGGGCATTGCTCACCAGATTCCATAAAACTTGATGCAAATGCGAGCGGTCGAAACAGATTTGCATGGCTGGCACAGGCTTCAGGCTGACAATGCCCGGCAACAAACCTTCCGCGCTGACAAAATGCGCCACAAAATCCCGGCAGAACTCGTCAAGACTGAGCAATTCGAGTTGGGCACGATTCTGCCGCCCCACCTCCAGCACATCCTTGACGATACGATCCAGGCGAGCAACGTTGTCATTCAAAATATTCAACAAGCGGCTCTGGATCTCGCCCCGCCGCTCCTCACGCAACAACTCACCCGCATGGCTGATGGCTGAAAGCGGATTACGGATTTCATGGGCAATGCTTGCGGTCAACCGCCCCAAAGAGGCTAATTTCAACTGCTGGGCGTGCTCTTTTATCCGACCCACATCCTCCAGGAAGATCAATACCTCCCCATCCGAACTCGCCGTTCGTTCAAAACGAGCCTGCAATTCACAGTTATCTCGCCCGAAAAACTCAACCGCTTCCAGATTGTCGCCCGCCTGCCACGCCGCCAGCGCTGCAGCCAGGGTTGGTGCGCAATTTTCCAGCAACACCCGCTCATCATCCGGCAAGCCAAGCATCTCAAAGGCCACTGGGTTATGACGGCCAATAAAGCCGCCCCGCTCAATAATCAGCACGCCATCCTGCATGCGTTCAACCACACGCTAGCTAATCAGTATTTGATTCTCAAGCGCCTCGCCCCGACGCCTTGCCAATTCTTCATTGACCATAACCCGCTGACCGAGCAAACGGGCCAGAATCGCGGTGGCAAAAAAACCCGCAGAAATCAGACCCGCCTGAACAATCGATGTCTGATCAAAATCCTTGGTCACCACCCCATAAATCTGCGACAACAAAACCGCCAAAGTTGCGAGGGCCGCATAAAAAAGAACTAGCCGCCCCCGCCCAACCAGACTTGCCGCCGCCAGTGACACAATCAGCAAAATACCCAATCCGCTGCTCACGCCACCCGCCACGTACATCAACAGACTGACAACAAGCACATCGACCACCACCTGCAAGGTCAATTGCAAGTTGAAGCGCTGCTGCCAATGTATCGACAGCAACAAACCGCCAATCACCCCCAGCACGTAGCCGCCAGTCAAGACAAACAATGCCGGCGACGGCAGCAGATTCAGCCGCCCCGTCCACTCATGCGGAAAAATCAGGGCCAGGAGAAAAAACCCGGCCAGCAGCAGTCGGTACAGGTTGAAATACTGAAAGGAGCGCCAGTTAGCCTCCCAGGTTGAAGAAAGCCAATCCGTCATCGGCCATCTGCTTCACGCGAAGCAAGGCGATGCGCCTCGCAGCAATAAACCTTCCCGCCATCGCTCAAACCATCGCGCTCAGGAAAATAGACGCCACACTGAGCACAAACCAACATTTTTTGCGGCGCCGGATCATGACTTTGGGAAGATTGTTGGTCTGACTGATTCCGTTTTCCAAACCCACCAGACCACGCCGATCAATGCAAAGAGAATCAGGTATTTCATGAACACCTCACGAATAATTAAACAACACACAATGGGCTAATTATGAGGCCCAAAAGGCTGCCCATGTTTGCCGGAAGGTCGCTCCTCCTGTATCATTCGCAGCCTTGTGTGCCGGTGTAGCTCAGTTGGTAGAGCAGCGCATTCGTAATGCGAAGGTCACCAGTTCGATTCCGGTCATCGGCACCAATTAGAATCAATCGGGATAGGGGCGGTCAGGAAACCTGACCGGCCCCTCCCACACCACCCGGCATGCGGGTCCGCACCGGGCGGTTGAAATAGTTGAGGTCATCGGATTTGTGATGCACCCGACCCGATGCCTGAGGTTCCGTAGAGACAGTTCGGCGAATCCGGTTTCTCGCTGCAGCGGCTTGTCGGGCTTCACCCTATCTACCAGTCCGGCGAGCTTCGCTTTCGCGAACATCTGAGACATTCCATCTTCGATAACTACCGCGTTTCCTCTCCTACTCCTTCGGCCCTTCGCCCCGTGTTGGCAGCTACTATGGCCTCTGCTGACTCCTCGCTCCGGTTCAACACCGTCGCCCTTTCAGGCATGAGGCGAGGCCTCCCGGGTAAGAACGCGATCCTTCCCCGCACAACCGCCGAATTTACGTCACCTTGCTTTGACCACAAGAGCTTCGCGGAATGTTGCCCACTCGCCCTGCTCCGGCACCGCCTCATATTCGGTTCTTGTCCATCGGCTCGCGGTTTCGCTACACGCTTCCTCCCCACACTCGGTCGCCCTCATGCAGTTGCGCTTCACTTCGTTCGCTGTGGTCAGCTTACGGAAGGACTTCCACCTTCAAGATCGCGCCCATGCCGGGCGCACAGCATTTAGCCCAACTCTCAAGGTTGGGCTTTTTGCTTTCTGGCTTCCGTTGCCCCTTGGCTGCCCCGCAGCCGTCAGGGCTTCAAAAGCCATAGAATTGCGCCCCTTCTGACGTACTGGCTTGCCCATTGCCAAGAAACTCTGACTACTACAAGGAAATAACATGAACAAATCCGAACTGATTGACGCCATCGCTCAAGAAGCTGGTCTCACCAAGGCTGATGCGGCCAAAGCCCTCGATGCCGTCACTGGTGCAATCGTTGGCGCCGTCGCCAATGGCGATTCCGTCTCCTGATCGGCTTCGGCACCTTCAAGGCATCGGCCCGCGCCGCTCGTGAAGGCAAGAACCCGAAAACCGGCGAAAGCTCTCGATCGCAGCGACCACCGTGCCGAAATTCTCTGCCGGTAGCAACTTCAAGGCCGCTGTCGCCAAGAAATAAGCGGTTTCGCTCGGACAAAGCCTCAGCGGTCTTTCCGCTGGGGCTTTTTGCTTGATCTCTCAATTTCAAAGTGATTGGCCATGACCTTTAAAGACAGTTCGTCCGATTTCAAAATTATCGATATCGCGTTGATCGAACCTGATCCGCAGCATCCTCGACAGAACATCGATGAAGGTAACCTCAAGGGGCTGGCCAATTCAATTCAGAAAATGGGCGTAATTCACCCATTGCTGGTTCGCCCTGCGAAGGCAGACGGCCGCTACACCATTGTCGTGGGTGAGCGTCGCCGTCAGGCGGCCATCCTGGCGGGCGAGAAGATGGTGCCCGTGGTCATTCGGGCCTGCTCGCCTGAGGAAACCCTTGAAGTGCAGGTATTTGAAAATAGGCAGCGCAACTTTTTTTCTGTAAAAATTTTCAGGCGAGTTCATCGGGATGGAAATCTCAGTCTTTCAGGTTGAGATAGATTTTCCCGGTCATCCAGTCCTCGTCGCATTCGGCCAGCAGAGCTGAAACCAGGCGCAGGCAGGAAGCGGTGTTTGGGAAGATGGAAGCGACCCGGGTACGACGTTTGATTTCGCGGTTAATGCGTTCGAGGCCGTTGGTGGTGCGCAGCCGGACGCGCTGAGCAATCGGCAACCGAATGTGGCGAAGCCCTCAGGCGGGTTTTCTTCGGCCCACTGAGCGAGTTTGGGCGCCTCGGTGCGCCAGTCGTCGATAGCCTGTCGCAAGAGGCGCTCGGCCTCGGTGCCATCCGGTGCATTGAAGATGGCCCGAATCCGCTGCGCCACGGGTTTGCGCTGATCAAGGCGCGTCACATACGACTGGGCGTTCTGCTGCAAGTGGAACTGGCAGCGTTGCCAAGGCACGCTGGGCAAGGTCGCGCGGCGTGCCGCATTGAGTCCGGCATGCGCATCGGAAATGATCATCTTGACGCCCTTGAGTCCGCGTCGCACCAAGCTATCGAGGAAAGCCCGCCAATGCACTTCGGCTTCAGACAGGCGACCGACACCCCAAGCACCCGGCGATGGCCGCTCTGCGTGATGCCGACCGCCACCAGCACGGCACAGTCGACCAGTTGGCCGCCTTCGCGCACCCGCTCGTAACGGGCATCGAGAAAGACATAAGGCGTTTCATCGAGCGGCCGCTCACGCCAGACAGCCAGGCCGGCGTCCAGCTGTTCGGCCGCGCGACTGACCTGCGTCGACGAGATCGACACCTCGGGCCCGAGCAGGGCTTGCAGAACGGTGATCACCTTGCGGGTGGAAACGCCCTGCACATACATTTCAGCCAAGGCGATATTGAGGGCCTGCTCGGTGCGCGATCCTTCTCCAGGGCGCTGGGATAGAAGCCGCCGCCGCGCACCTGGGGGACGTCAAAGGTCAGTTCGCCGACGCGGGTCATCATCGTTTTGGGCTTGAAGCCATTGGCGTAATCGGTGCGTTCGGCGGTGCGTTCATGGGGCTGGGCATTGAGAAAGTGGTTGCGTTCGATCCGGCTCGGCTTCGTTGACCAGGATGCGCAGCGCCTCGCCGGCGCCATCCAGACCGTTGTTCAGGAGCGCCGCAAAAGCAGCATCAGAGGGTGATGTTCTACGCGTTGCGCCATGCTGTCGATTCCTTCTTGGGTAGGGATAAGAATGCCCCGAAGAAATCGCCTGCGGGAATGGCCTGTCGGTGTTTCGCCGCGCGGCTGTGCCGTCCTCCGCGCTTCGGGCGCTACGCGCCCTCATCGCTCCGGCCAGCACAGCCGCGCAAAACCAACAGCCACAGAATTTACAGAACGGATGTTGCACTAACTGAAAATATTGGCCTGGGTGTTCGCTCGGCACTGGAGCCACGTGAGATGGCCAATGCAATTCAGGCAATTGCACAACGTTTTGAAACGCAGGAAGAGGCGGCGCTGCACTTTGGACGAGCACCGACCTGGCTTGCCCAGGCGACGGCTGCTGCCAATCTGTCCGAAAAAGTCGCCGCCCTCCTCGATTCCGGCAAGATCTCCAGCACCAGTACCGCCATTCAGCTCGAAAAACTATCCAGGAAGAACGAGGCCAAGGCAGAGGTCTTGATTGATCAGATAGAACAGCTACCTGAGGGCGAGAAGGTTTCAAAGAAAGTGGTCGATAACGCACTTTCGGAAGCCTTTGGCGGACGGAAAAAGAAGGACTGTGCTAATGCGGACTTGATGCTTGCGGGTGGTGTCGCCCAGCAATCGCCGGCCTCTGCAACGAATGTACCTCCGTGGGAAGACATGCCGGATGCTGCGCTCACCTCGCCGAATCGTCGCAGGCTCAGTCAGGACAAGGTGAAGCTCGTCGCCGAAATGCTTGGTCTAAGCGACGGGGATGAAGAAGAGGTGTTGATTCGGCTGATTGATGAATTTCTTGCACTTAAAAATTCATGATTTAGCCACTCCCGGGGCCGGCTTGGCACCCGAAGTTAAGCGTAGCCATAGTGGTCGCTGGCGCATGGGTTTTGACCGAACAGTTATCCGATCTCATCGCCCGTTCATTGGCGGCCCGATGGCCATAAATCCACGATGACGCATCGCAAAGATCCGGTTTGCAACAACAGTGTAATTTTTCACAGCTACGCTACCTGCGTTGCAGTACTGTAATTCCACCGCGTGACGAAGAGAATCAGGAGCTACCTGATTTCCAGTTTCACGTTGCGACAGAACAGTTGAAATTTTTAGCCAAGGGGAATTGCAATGGCAGTTAAAGCGAACGTCGCGTTCTTCAAAAATGAATTTATTGCCATGCTGAGCGATGGTCGGCACTTGGAGCTGCCAGGCTTGCAGGAGATGGCGAATGCGCTCCATCGAGCCGGCATCTCGGCCAGCGATGTCCAATATGAGTGGCAGTCAGGCTGGAGAATGATTACTGCGGGCCAACAAGTGGCGCTTCGAGCTGCGATACGCCAGCAGGAACGCCAGGTCACCAAGCTAAGCATCGCCGCCTGATCGTTTTTTGCAGCGACATAAGAGAAATGTCGCTGACAACCGAACAGGCGCATTCATCAGCAGGAGATTTTTCCTCCGCAAGGCGTTAAGCGACGCAACTAACCGATGTGGCTTTGCGCGCACCCTGAATCGGCAGGACGAATAAACAGCGACAGCAACAGGGGAAAAAAGCGCGATGTTCTTCTCGCGCGAATCGCTCAGCCTAATAGGGCTGGCTGACATCCAGATTGGTGTTTTTCTTGACGCCAGGCTTACGCCCTCGAGCCGCAGGCGGCGTATAGCAGGATAGCCGGCAACTAATGCCCTCAATTTTCTTGCCATCCTTGAATTGAGTCAGCTTGCAGCAAATCACCTCCCCTGCAGAAGACAACTCCGCAACGTGGGTATGCACCCGCGAGACAGGAAGATTCAGCGCCTCAGCGATCTCGGCTTCTGATTGAGGACCATTGGCTTTAAGAAAATGAAGAATGGTTGCGTCGATCTGGAGAGGCATACATTTCCTTTCTTACCAAGCTTGAATGAAAAAACCCGGGCCGAAGCACCGGGTTTCTATCCCTGAAAGATCAGGGGAATTGACGCGATATTGCTTAAGCAGCCTTGGCGACGAATTTGCCGGCAGCTTCTTTAGCGGAAACCACACTGGCTTCAATCGTTGCCGTGGCTTGCTTGGCAGCCTTCGTCATGTTTTCGTAGGCAGAGTCAGCAGCGGCAAAGCTGGACTTCATCGCAGCAACGATTGTCTCGGAACCGGCAGGTGCATTTTTCAGGGACTGCTCAACAACTGCAGAAAAATTCTTCTTCAGCTCAACCGATTGACCTTCGATGATTTCCTTCAGGCCATTTGAAGACTGGCTAAGGATTTCATAAACGCTACGGGTGTAGGCCGAAACTTTTTCCAGTGCCGGCTTGGCAAGGCTCTTTTGCAGGGCGATCAGGCTTTGCGGATCCTTGACGGCAAGCAGGGCGCTCACATTGGCGGCATTGTCAGCGATCAAGGCGCGAGCCGTATTCAGATTGAGAGCAGCCAGACGCTCGGCGCTATTCAGGGATGCATTAATAATCGTCAGCATGGAATCAACAGCGGCTTTGTTACCGGCGACGAACTTATCATTGGTTTTCAACATGGTGAGACTCCTTAAAGGGTGGGTAATGGATTATCGCGAGCAATCGATTCATTAAATATTGCTGCAGTGCACAAACCAAAGTATAGACCGATAAAAGGCTTTGTCAACAATAATATGTTGCGGTGCACCAATAACGGTATGACTTGTTCAACATCGACAAAGAGACTGTTTCACTTAACTTTTTTCGCCCATCGCCCAGCAGAGCCGCATAATTCTTGAGTCATGCCGGGCGCCCACGATGGCGGGCGTAGAATGCAGCTTTTCGCCGCCTGCACAGGCAAAAGCCCTACCATGGAATCTGCTGCGCGCGCTGGCTACGGTCAGCGGTATGACCCTCATCTCTCGTATTCTCGGTTTCGCCCGTGACTTTGTAATCGCCCGGGCTTTTGGTGCCGGATTGGCGACAGATGCTTTTTTTGTTGCTTTCAAGCTGCCCAACCTGCTACGCCGAATGTTCGCCGAGGGGGCCTTCTCCCAAGCCTTCGTGCCGATTCTTGGCGAATACAAAAACAAGCGAGGCGATGACGAAACCCGCACGCTCATTGACCATGTCGCGAGCCTGCTCGCGATGGCGCTATTTGTCGTCACCGCCATCGGCATTGCCATCGCACCCTTGCTGGTCTGGGTATCCGCGCCCGGTTTTTCCGCCGACGCCGGTAAATTTGAACTGACGGTGACGCTGACCCGCATTACCTTCCCGTACATCCTGTTCATGTCGCTGGTCGCGCTGTCCGGCGGCATCCTCAATACCTGGAGCCGGTTCGCCCTACCCGCCTTCACGCCGGTGCTCCTCAATATTGCCTTTATCGGCATGGCGCTGTTTGCCGCGCCCTATTTCGACCCGCCAGTGCTGGCCTTGGCGTGGGCCGTTTTTATTGGCGGCGTGTTGCAACTGGCCATTCAGATTCCCGCCCTGAAAAAAATTGCCATGTTGCCGCGCCCGTCGATCAACTGGCGAGCCGCCTGGGCCGACCCCGGCGTACGCCGGATTTTGACCCTGATGGGGCCGGCACTGATTGGTGTTTCCGTGTCGCAGATCAGCCTGTTGATCAACACCATCTTCGCCTCCTTCCTCAAAACCGGCAGCGTCTCCTGGCTTTACTACGCCGACCGCCTGATGGAGTTTCCTGCCGGCATGCTCGGTGTTGCACTCGGTACCATTTTGCTCCCCTCACTGGCGCGCTATCACGCCAGTGACAATCACGGCGAATACGCCAAACTGCTCGACTGGGGACTTCGCCTTACCTTGTTGCTGGCCGCGCCGGCGGCACTTGCCCTCGCCATCCTGGCCGTACCGCTGATCGCAACGCTATTTTTCATGGCGCTTTCTCGGCCAACGATGTCTTTCAAACCCGTAGCGCCCTGCTTGCCTACGCCGTTGGCTTGACCGGCATGATTCTCGTCAAAGTCCTCGCTCCCGGCTTTTATGCCCGGCAAAACGTCAAAACCCCGCTCCGTATCGCGCTCATATCACTCCTCGCCACGCAAGCCATGAACCTCGCCTTCGTCGGCTGGCTCGACCATGCCGGGCTGGCACTTTCAATAGGCCTCGCCGCCTGCCTCAACGCCAGCCTGCTCTACCGCGGCCTGCGCCAACAAGGCATTTACACGCCGCAACCGGGCTGGGGCATGTTTGTATTGAAGCTGCTCGTCGCGATGAGTGTGATGGCCGCCACACTCTGGTTCACCATGGGCAGCGAAGGCAGCTGGCTCCAAAAAAGCCTGCTGAGCCGCACCGGGCACCTTGCCTGGCTGGTCCCACTAGGCGCTGCGTCATATTTCGTTACACTGTGGCTATTCGGTTTCCGTCCCCGTGACTTCAAACGTCGGGCGGCTGATTAAACAGGAGAAGTACTCATGAAACTGACCAGCAGCAGCTTCACCGACGGCAGCAAAATTCCCGGCGATTTTTCCTTTTGCATCCCGGACCCGGCCCACCACGTCTGCCTTGGCAAAAACCGCAATCCGCAATTTGGCTGGAGCGACATCCCGGCCGGCACCCAGTCTTTCGCGCTGATCTGCCACGACCCGGACGTCCCCAGCCAGGGCGACGACGTGAATCAGGAAGGCCGCAGCATTCCGGCCAGCCTACCCCGCGTTGATTTCTTCCATTGGGTGTTGATTGATCTGAATGCTGCGGTCAACAGCATAAAAGAGGCAGAATTCAGTCACGACATCACCCCGCGCGGCAAACCCGGCCCGCAAGCCGCCCACGGCAGCCGGCAAGGGATCAACAACTACACTGACTGGTTCGCCAGCGACCACGACATGAACGGCGACTACTACGGCTACGACGGCCCCTGCCCGCCCTGGAACGATGAAATCATCCACCACTACGTCTTCACGCTTTACGCTCTGGATGTAGCGAGCTTGCCGCTGGAAGGAAAGTTTGGGGGCCGGAAGTACGGGCGGCAATGCAGGGCCACATTTTGGCGCAAGCCAGCCTGACCGGTACCTACACCCTGAATTCTGCACTGCAGGGCTAATTCGTCCGTCATCCCCACAGGCAGATAACTGGAGCCGCTGATTAATTCGTCATCCCCGCGCAAGCGCACTACTGTCCGGGATATTTTCAGATGACGCTCTGAAGGCGTTGCGGCATCTGGTTGAAAGGGGTAAACCCCTGAGCGCCAACTCAACAACCGGATGCCGCAACATGTTCAGGATAAGCCGAATGCAGGAAATATTGAAGGACTGCCCCGAGCGCGTTTGATCGTCTGGTATCGGAACACCAGGCCGACAAATACAGCAAAGGCTTTGGCTGCTGGGACCAACTGGTGGCAATGCTCTACGGCCATCTCAGTGGCGCCGAGAGCCTTCGTCAGCTCGAAGCGGGCTTCAACAGCCAAAGCAACCATCACTATCATCTGGGTACCGGTCCCGTCCGCCGTTCGACGCTGGCCGAAGCCAATGGCCGCCGCGGGGCAGTGGTCTTTGAGCAGGCGGCCCGCCTGCTGATGGGGCAGGCCAGCCGCCAGTTGCGCCGGGAAAGCCAGGGACTGCTGTATCTGCTCGATTCCACATCGATCACCCTGAAGGGGCCGGGGTTCGATGCCTGGACGCAGGGCAACAGCACGCGCCATACCCAGGGTATCAAGTTGCATCTGCTGTATGCCGCCCATGAACAAATCCCCTGCAGCACAGCTTCACTGCCGCCAACGTCAATGACGTTTCGGAAGGTATCAAGCTACCGATTGAGCGTGGTGCCACTTACGTCTTTGACAAGGGTTACTGCGACTACAACTGGTGGGCCAACATTGATGCCCAGCATGCTCGCTTCGTCACCCGCTTCAAATACAACGCTGCCCTGCGCGTTGACACCTCACGGCCCATCGCTGCGGCAGATCGCGACACGATTCTGGAAGATCAGATCGTGCGCTTCGCCTACCGACATCAGGGCGGTGGCAGGCGCAATCGCTACGAGAAGCCACTCCGGCGCATCGTCGTCGCTCGGCCTGACAAGGAGCGCCTTTGATCCTCGCGACCAATGACCTGGACACCCCGGCTTCGGTCATCGCCCAGCACTACAAGGATCGCTGGCAGATCGAGTTGTTCTTCAAATGGATCAAGCAGCACCTGAAGATCAAACGTTTCCTCGGACGCAGCGAGAACGCCGTGCGCATCCAGATTCTGTGTGCACTCATCAGCTACCTCCTGCTGGCCCTCTACAAGAAGGCGCACGCCTTCACCGGCAGTTGTGGATGCTCCTCGCAACAGCGCGCGCTTCACTGTTCCAACGCCCCTCTCTCGAAGTTGCACGCGACCAGAGACGACGAGAACAACGCCTCGCTTTCTCTCAACGACAGCCCGGATTGTTCGCATGAATTTATTCCGGACAGTAGTGCGCGCAAGCGGGGATCCAGCATTTGGATTTACAAAGATTCCCCTGTAAGGGAATAAGCATTTTCAAATAGACGGTTCGACCAAAATCAAAATGAGCGCCACCACTGGCGACGAAACTAGACCTCTCCCGTTTCAATGGCAATAACGCAGGGCTGGCTTTGGCAAGGAACTGAATCAAAATGAGCATCGAAATCGAACTGAAGCTACAACTCAGCCCCAAGACCGCCAAAAAGCTGACCAGCCACCCCTTGCTGGCCAATATTCAGCCGCAAAAAATGCGCTTGCTGAATACCTATTACGACACACCAAAGCTCGTCCTCCACGCCAAACGCATCGCCGTCCGCTTTCGCAAAAAAGGCGAGCAATGGCTACTCACCGTCAAATCTGCCGAACCGGCCAGCGGTGGCCTGGCCATGCGCAGCGAATGGGAAACGACAGCGACACCCGGCAACTTCGATTTCAGCCACGTCGATGCCGACGAGCTACGCGACTTTCTTGAACGCGCCAGCGAACAGTTCGAACCCATTTTCACCACCGACTTCCGGCGGCAAATCTGGCATGTACCGTTCGGTGAATCCTTGATCGAATTGGCGGTTGACCGCGGCAATATCGAAAGCTGCGGCCGAAGTACGCCCATCTGCGAAATCGAACTCGAATTGCTCTCGGGCAAGGTCGAAGACATTTTTGGCCTCACCCGAAAACTGCAGGAACAACACGACCTCCATCCCGCCATCGCCAGCAAGGCTGAGCGCGGCTACAAGCTCTACCTGAACGAATCCTTGCTTCCCTTCAAGGCAAAACCGGCAGCCATCAACCCGCAAATGATGCCCGTCGAAGCCTTCCGCAGCATCGCCTTGGGCTGCCTTGAACACTTCCAGCGTAACGAAAAAGGCCTTCACGAAGGTGCCGAAGCTGAATTCGTACATCAAGCCCGCGTCGCGCTACGGCGGCTCCGCTCCGCCATCAAACTCTTCGCCCCCGTGCTACCGCCCGAATTTGTCACCGCCTACGGCCAAACCTGGCAAACCCTCGCCGGCGCCCTTGGCGATGCCAGAAACTGGGATGTCTTTCTCGAAGAAACCCTGCCCCCGATCCAGGCCGCCTTCCCGGAAAACCGCGACATTCGCCACCTGCGCAACGAAGCACGCCGCCGCGCCAAAACTGCCCGACGCGCCGTTATCCGCATTCTCGCCGTTAAGGAATACCCGCGCCTGCTGGTCGAATTCACCTCAGCCATTTATGCGCTGAGCGACACCCTGCCCATGCCCCTCAAGGATTTCGCCAACGAACGCATCAGCAGCCACGCCCGCCGCGCCAAAAAACTCGCCGCCAGCCATGCCACGCTAGGCCCGGCAGAACGCCATCGCATGCGAATCAGCTTCAAAAAACTGCGCTACACCCTGGAATTTTTTGCCCCGCTCCTACCGGCTAAGCGCCTCAGCCCCTACCTCGCCGCACTATCGCAATTGCAAGACGAACTCGGCCTGATCAACGACCATGTCACCGCCGACACGCTGATCAAAGACGCCCTCGCCAAACGCCCCAGCGGCCCGATCCACGGCTGGGTAGCTGGGCGGCACGCGCTGCTGGTTAGCGAACTCCCGGAGTCGCTGCAAACCTGGTTGGCGCAGCGGGCGTTCTGGAAAAAATAACTCCAAAAACACCGTGCCAAATTGAGAATTAAGGGCAGACGTAGATCAAAATATGAAAACAAGAGCATTACCCCACCCAAAGCGCCTCATTTTTCATTCAATGCAAATTGGCCACCGTACTAATAAAAATTAGTACCTCACTTCTGCCGCAACCAACGAATATCAATGATTTCAAATAGATAAAAACAATCCTGCACACTACATCGTGTTTGCCTATTATGGCCACGCTATATATCCCGTCACTTTTTAACGGAACAACCACCCCACCATGAGCATGCAAGAAACCCCCACCGTCTTCGGCACGGAAGATATTCTGCGTAGCCTTTGCAATTCAGTGACCAAGGTGCTGACCATTGCCACCCAGAGCCGGATTCACTATTCGGGCATGGTTCAGCGCATTTCCAAGACTTGCCTGAAACCGGATATTGGCTGTTTCGTGCTGTTCGATGGTGGGTTTCTCCGGTCTTGTCGTGATCAATTTCTCCGCCCAGGCGGCGATGGAGTTGTACGAGAGCTACATGCTGAGTATGGGGATGGCGAAGGATGAGCTGGCCAGTTCGCATACCTCGGATGAGGTCGGGAATGTGATGGGGGAGTTGATGAACCAGATCGTTGGCGACTTTACCGGCAAGGTGGCGCGTGAGTTGCAAACGCATATCACGCAGAACCAGCCGAAGATGCTGGCGCTCAACAAGCAGGTGATGCTGAGTGTGGATACCAACCTCGACAAGCCTGAGGCGCGCCGCGTGACATTTTTTACCGGTCGCAACAATATTTTTTATCTGGAAATGGCGATTGACCGGACTGAGTTCATCAAACTCAATGATTTTGAGTCACACGAGGCGCCCGATCCGGACGAGTTGATTGCGCAGGTCAATGCACAATCTGCCGCTGCGCCCCAGCAAGCCAGCTCTGACGAGCAAGATGATTTCCTCAAGTCGCTGGGCATGTAGCCCAGAACAAAGCCGGGTGTAAGGGGTTTGGCGGGCGTTTGGGGAAATGCTGCGGTCGACGGGATAAATCGGGCAAAAATCGGGTTCAATGCCCGATCAGCCTTACGATTAGCCCAAAAACTGCCGTTAGCTGCGAACAGGCGAAACCACAGTTTTAGAATTAAATGTGCCTGAAGCGGCTGCGGCTCGTCACGCACCGCCATCACCTTGCCAGCCCTCAGTCCTGCCCCACTTCCCAGTTCTGCCCCCTGAAAAACGAGGCCCGCCATGCTCTCCGCGCTCACCCAACTGCTCATTTTTCAACTCACGGGTGAGATTATCGCCCGTGGGCTGAACCTCCCGGTGCCAGGCCCGGTCATCGGCATGCTGCTACTTTTCGTCGCGCTGGTATTGCGTGGCGGGCCGGGTAAAGAACTGCAAACAACCAGCCAGACGCTGTTGCAGCACCTATCGCTGCTCTTTGTGCCGGCCGGCGCCGGCATCATGGTCCATTTGCACCGGGTGGCCGATGAATGGCTGCCACTGCTGCTTTCATTGCTGATCAGCACGCTGGCAACGCTGGTGATCACCGCACTGGCCATGAAGCTCTGCCAGCGATCACCAGCCGCTTCGGGAGACGCACCATGACCCCGCCGATCAGCGAAATCTGGGTTTATCTTTCCGCCTCGCCGCTCCTCGGGCTGACCATCACGCTGCTGGCTTATCAGGGGGCTTTCTGGATTTATCAGCGCTCCGGCTGCAACCCGTTGGCTAACCCGGTGCTGATCGCCGTCACCGTTTTAGTGCTTTTTTTGACGTTGACCGCAACCAGCTACGAAACCTATTTCGAGGGCGCCAAATTCGTCCATTTCCTGCTCGGGCCTGCCACGGTAGCGCTGGCCATTCCGCTCTACATGCAGCTTGCACCGCGTTCGCGCCATGCTTTTGCCGGTCATCGTCGGCCTCTTGGTAGGCAGTCTGACCGCCGCGATTTCGGCGGTGCTGGTGGGCCGCCTGTTCGGTGCCAGCCTGTCCACCCAGCTATCGCTCGCCCCCAAGTCAGTCACGACGCCGATTGCGATGGGCATTGCCGAACGGATCGGCGGCATTCCTTCACTGACCGCCGTGCTGGTCATCATCACCGGCATTCTCGGTGCCGTCGGGGCGCGCTATGTGTTTGATGCGATGAAACTACGTGACCCGGCGATTCGCGGCTTTGCCATCGGCGTCGCTTCGCATGGCATCGGCACGGCGCGAGCCTTTCAGGTCAATGAGCAGAGCGGCGCCTTTGCGGCATTGGCAATGGGTTTGAATGGCGCGCTGACCGCCATCCTGGTGCCCTTGCTGGCCCGTTGGCTGAATGCGGTCTGAGGCAGGCAAGCTGCGGTCAACTGGAAAAAACGGGTAAAAATGAGCAAAGCCGCATGCCGATGATTTTGCTAGCCTGAACGAGATCGCACCGGCTATTCCTGATGAATAATTTAAGCGAGCCGCAGCGGCTGTTAGCGAGTGAATTGCCGGTGCAAAATCTCCGCTGCAATCAGAACAAGCCAGGTTTCAGCATTTTCTTAGGGTATGTACCAATGGCCGACACGCCTACGTAGGCAAAGAATAGCCCAATGTTCTTACGCCCCCCCCCCATACCCAGCAAGCAGCCTTGGCTCTGGTTTGCGCCCTATGCCGCCATCGGCATTTTTGCACTCGCCATGCTCATCGTCACTGCGCTACTCCAGTGGCGCGAGCAGGATACGGCTCGTTCGGCGCTGGAGGGCGATATGCATTGGGCCGAGCGGACGATCGAAAACCGCCTGCATGCGCATCAGGATTTTCTTGCCGCTCTCGGCCGTGATCAGGAATTCAAGAAGCTGGATTACGAAGCCTTTCAGGTGCGGGTCAGCCGCTACGTGCGGGACAATCCTGAAATCGAAGCAATCATCTGGGTGAGCACCGAGGGTAAGGTCGAATGGGTGTCTCCCAACGATACAACGGCCACCTTCGTCGGCGAGCAGCTCACTGACCTGCGCCTGGTCGCCCTGCAGGAAGCGCTGCGCACCCTGCGCCCGCTGTTTTCCAAAAACTATCCAAACGCCAGCCAGCGGCCCGCCAACGATCTGATTATTCCGGTTCAGCAAGGCAGTGCCGATATCGGCGCTTTTGTCGCCATCCAGTCCCTGGAAACCCTCTTGCGGGCAACCCTCCCCGCCGTGTTTACGGCCCGCTACAGCCTGAGTGTGGTCGATGCCGATGGGCGTGAGGTTTTCAGCAATACAACGGTAAAGCCGACTGACCGCAAAATTTCCGGCGCAATCAGCCTCGATCTGCCCAATAACCGGCTCGGCCTCAACATCGTCGCCTACCGCGGCGGCGGCGCCTGGCTGCCTTTCGTGCCCGCCGGGCTGATCATTTTTCTGACCCTGGTCGCCACGGCCACGCTGGTCCAACTGCGTCGCCACGCCCATCACCGCGCCGAAACCGAGGAAAAGCTTCGCGCTGCCTACGCCTTCCGCCATGCCATGTCGCAGTCGATGATTACCGGCTTGCGGGCGATTGATCTGGAGGGACGCATCACTTTCGTCAATGCCGCTTTTTGCCGGATGACCGGATTTGACGAGTCCGAACTGCTCGGCATTGCGCCGCCCTACCCCTACTGGCCGGCTGAAGAGTTCGACAAACTGCAGCACAACATTGATCAGGCGCTGGCCGGCCAGGCACCCAGCAGCGGTTTCGAGATGCGCATCATGCGAAAAAATGGGGAGCGCTTTGACGTTCGCCTTTACTTCTCGCCGCTGATCGACAGCAATGGCCAGCAAATCGGCTGGATGGCCTCAATCAATGACATCACCGAACCCAAACGCGCCCGCGTCGAACTCGAGCGCGCCCATGAACGCTTCGTGACGGTGATCGATGGGCTCGACACCGCAGTGCACGTGGCCGATGTGGAAACTGGTGAAATCCTCTTCGCCAATCGCGCCTTCCAGAATATTTTTGGTTTCAATGCGGTCGGCCGCGACTCAGCGCAGGTGACGGCAGCTTGCCGCCCGCTGCCGACCGCGCTTTACTGCGCGCCGACGCACCTGAGCGCCGACGAGTTGCCCTGCGAACTTTTTGATGGCGAACTCCAGCACATGCTCTCCGGACATTGGTACCAGGTGCATGAACGGGCCATTCGCTGGACGGACGGGCGCACGGTGCGCGTCCAGATCGCCGCCGACATTACCGACAAGAAGCACATCGACGAGGTCAATCTGCAGCAGCAGAAGCGCCTGGAACAAACCTCGCGCCTGATCACGATGGGCGAAATGGCCTCCTCGCTGGCCCATGAACTGAATCAGCCGCTCTCGGCGATTGCCAACTATTGTGCCGGTTGCGTCAAACGCATGCAGGCCGGCAATTACCGTTTTGAGGACTTGCTGGCGGCCATGCAAAAGGCCGGCGAGCAGGCCGAGCGGGCGGGCAAGATTATTCGCCGCATGCGCGACATGGTGAAAAAGAGCGACCCGAAATGCCTGCCGGTTTCGCTGCAGGAACTGATCGACGAAACGCGCGCTTTTGCCGACATTGAAGCGCAACGCAGCGGTACCCAGATCGCGGTTCGGATACCCGAAAATTTGCCGAGAATCGTGGTTGACCGCATCATGATCGAGCAGGTGCTGCTCAATCTGGTTAAAAACGGCATTGAGTCGATGGGCGACATTCCTTTCGACCGGCGCCACCTGACCATTCAGGCGCGTGTGCTGGACGAACGGATGCTGGAAATCGCCGTCGCCGATCAGGGGCATGGTCTGCCGGAAGAGGATGTCGAGCGGATTTTTGCGCCTTTTTACACCACCAAGCCGGACGGCATGGGTATCGGGCTGGCTATCTGCCGCTCGATTATTGAGTTTCACCAGGGCCGGTTATGGGTAGAAGCTGGGCGCGACGGCGGCACGATCTTCCGCTTTACCGTGCCGATTGAAGAAAAGGGAGAATGAGATGACACAGACCATTTTTGTCGTTGATGACGACGAAGCCATGCGCGACTCGATGACCTGGCTGCTCGAAGGCGAAGGTTACAAGGTGACCTGCTTCGATTCCGCCGAGAGTTTCCTGAACGCCCGCCGCGACGATATGCGCGGCTGCCTGGTGCTGGATGTGCGGATGCCGGAAATGAGCGGCCTGGAGCTGCATGAAAGACTCGACTCGCTCGGCTCGCAACTCCCGATCATTTTCGTGACCGGCCACGGCGACGTGCCGATGGCGGTCGCTGCCCTGCAACGCGGCGCCTGCGACTTTATTGAAAAACCGTTCCACAACGAGGAACTGCTCTCCCGGGTCGAGCGGGCGCTCGAACTGGACCAGCAGATTGCCACCCGGCGCAAACGCGACGACGCGATTTCGCATCGCCTCAAGCAGCTCACCCAGCGCGAAAGTGAAGTGATGAAACTGGTCGTCATCGGCAAACTGAACAAGCAGATTGCCGACGAACTCGACATCAGCATGAAAACCGTCGAAGCCCACCGCGCCCGGGTCATGGAAAAAATGGGCGTCCGCACCCTGGCCGAACTGGTCAAGGCGGTGATGACCGTCAACTGAAACCAGCCGAACGCAACCGGCTGGGCGCCCTTGATCAGTAGTTTTTGCTCGGCCCTTTGATCGGCATTTTTGGCGTGCCGGAATAAGTAACAGGAGGCGCTTTGAAGCCGCCCGCCTTGCCCTTGTTGTCGTTAATGATCTGCACCGATTGCGCCTGCGGTTTTGTGCGACTGGCGCTAATTTCCAGCGTAGCAGCCCGCGCCGCTGGTGCCTGACGGTCCAAATCTTTGCGCACGACCCTTACGCGCTCGGCGGCGATCCGCTTGTCGATGGCCTCCGTTGCCAAGCCTCGCTCGACCAGCACTTCGCGCATGGTGAGCAGGCTTTCCAGTTCCTTCGACATGCGCACCGAGCGGCTCGGCTCACCCCATTTTTCCTTGGGCTGGCTGACGGCAATATTGAACTCTTCCGGATTGGTCACCATGCGTGCAATGTTCAGGTGATTGAAGCGCATCGCCCACTCCAGCGCGCCGTCACCCCAATCATTCTTCGGGTTACGGTCAGCCCCTTTCTCGATCAACTTGCGCGCCAGTTCTTCACGGCCCTCATAAATCGCCATCATCAGGACAGTTGAGCCATTGGTGGACTGGGCCTGAATATCAGCGCCCTGCTCAATCAGATAATCAACGGCTTCGGCATGCCCGGAAAATACCGCGTAATGCAGCGCCGACCATTTGCGGTTTGGCGCATTGATGCGGGCGCCGCGGTCAACCAGCCATTTCACGACATTCAGATTGCCGCGCCAGGCAGCCAGCACAATGGCCGATTCGCCATTGTCGTTCATGCGGTTGATGTCGGCCCCGCGCGACAAAAACAGGCGCATCAGATCGAGATTGCCTTCCCAGGCGCCAATCATCAGGCCGGAACCAATCCGGCTCCCCATAAAATCAGGCGGCAAGCCGGCGTCCAGCCAAGCCTCGGCCTGGCGCAGGTCGCCCAGTTCCATATTGTTCACAAATGTCGTTGGCGACGGGAAGTTCGGAGCGTCCGCCGCCTCGGCCAAATTTGCCACCGGCCCGAGCAGGCTCATCCCGATTATCATTGCAGCCAATTGATTCCTGACTGACTGTTTAATTGCTCGCATCATCAACGCTTCCATCCACCAGGCCAGCCCACATTTTCTCATGACCTGGACCCAATACCGGTTAACGCTGGCCCTGGCGCTATCGTTGCTGTTGCACCTCGCGCCGTTCATTGAAGGGCTGTTTGAGCCAGCGCCCAAAAGTGCCGCGCCACCGCCGCTAAAAGCCGAACTGCGCAGGACACCCAGCTTGCCGACTCCCAGCTTGCCGGCACCTGTTCCGCTCACCCTGCCAGAGCCACAGCGGCCAGCCCCGGTGGCAAAAACCACACCGCCGGCCAAAAAAGTCATGACCGCCCCTACCGGCAAAAGAAACTGGCAAGACGAAATCCGCCAGCAATTCAGAAAACAACACGAGCGCCAGGAGTTCTACCCCGTCGAGGCGATTCGCCAGGGTATTGAGGGCGAAGCGCTGGTGCTGGTCATGCTCGACCCGAACGGCCAGGTCAGCGCGGCCCGCATCGAAGAAAGCAGTGGCCACCGTATTCTTGACGATGCCGCCCTGCGCGCCGTGCGCGCCCTGCGTTCCCTGCCGGCAGATGCACCGCGGGAAACGCTGCTGCCGGTTCGCTTTCGGCTGCGTTAGTCGGTCGACCTGCTCGGGTTTATTCAGGGCTTGCTTGATCCGTCAACTGGACTGAAACCAAGCGTGATAAATCTGCGGTCGACCCAAAAAACGGCGAAAAAAAAGCGAGACTTTCCGTCTCGCCTTTAGCAATTGCCTTGAAGTTACTGAACGCGAATCTCGACGCGACGCCCTTCTTCAGGGCTGCCCGTGCCTACCGTGGATTCCGGCTTGCGGAATTTGATGCGATCAGTTGCGACACCGCCGGCCACCAGCGCATTACGAACCGACTGCGCCCGTTGCTTGGCCAGTTCAGCGTTCTGGGCAGCATCACCGGAAGGATCATGAAAACCGGAAAGCAGCACGATTGCCTGCGGATTCGCGGCGAGAGCTTCGAGCGTCTTAGCAACGACAGCCTGGTCCGCCTCATTCAGGACCGCGGCGCCCACCGCGAAATAGACCTTGGCCAAGGCGTCACCGACGGGTGCAATCTCTGCCTGCTCCATCTTCACGGCAGCAGTGGGTTGGGTGCCCTTGCCTGCGCTGGCGCCAAAAACTACGGCAACAACTGCCAACACAATACCGGCCAGAACCCCCACGATAACCGCCATTGATTCGTCATCATCATTTGCTGCCATAGTCACCTCTAAAAGTTGTTTGTCGTAATCGGTAAGGCACTTGACAATTCTATACAAAATTCATAAAGAATAAAATTATCGTGTCGGCAACCACCTGAATACTGAGCAAATTCAATCGACTGAAGCGCGCCAGCCAAAATCGTCGTTATCGACCAAGCAGCTTTCAGCCCGACGCTTTGCCCATGACGGATAAGGCAAATGCTGGCTTCAAAGCTCGACTTTGCCCCGGCCGAGCTTGATTTGTCCCCGCTTCACCTTGCTTTCCAGCCGGCGCTTTTGCGAGCCGTATGTCGGTTTGGTCGGCCGCCGCTGACGGGGCACCACCGCCAGGCTATCAACCAGCGCCTGCAAGCGCCGCAAGGCCTCTTCCCGGTTTTGCTCCTGACTGCGGTATTCCTGCGCCTTGATGACCAGCACGCCCTCCTTGGTAATCCGCTGGTCATTGAGATGCAGCAAACGCTCCTTGATCGCATCCGGCAAGGACGAGGCGGCAATATTGAAGCGCAGGTGAATCGCGCTGGACACCTTGTTGACGTTCTGGCCCCCGGCCCCCTGCGCACGCATGGCGGTGATCTCAACTTCGTTGAGCGGAATCTCGACCGAGCGGGGGTTTAGCGGCACGATCGGCTCATGGGAATTTGCCTATTTTTATGGGTTGACCGCAGCATTAGGCAAAACTTCCCCATCTACTCGGCTTCGGCCCACTCGATGATCGCTCGCCATTGTTCCAGATCGCGTTCAGCGCGTGAGGGGGGCAAATCGAAGATCGTCATGCCGGCACCGGCGGCTTGCACGTAAACCTGGGTATCGCGCAAATAGGTCAGCACCGGTAGCTCAAAGGTCGCAAAAAAGCGCTCCAGCTCGGCCGCGGCACGGGTTCGGGCATCAACCCGCATGCCGATCACGGCGACATCAACCTTGCCCTTGCGCACGGTTTTTTCCGAAAGCAGGGCGTCAAGAAAATGGCGCGTCGCCCGCATGTCGAACATCGATGGCTGAACCGGAACGATGACACGCGTCGACAGCTTCAATACCCGGTCGAGCATCTTGCCGTGCAGGCCGGCCGGCGTGTCGAGCACGACATGGCTGGTGCCCTTGGGTGGCCGCGAGACGTTATCGGGGCCGATTTCCCAGCTATCGATACTGGGCAACTCGAAGGGCCGGATGGCCAGCCATTCGCGGGATGATTGCTGGCGATCGATGTCACCGAGCATCACTTCATGGCGTTTTGAGGCAAAGTAGCCAGCCAGATTGGTCGCCAGCGTACTTTTACCGGAGCCGCCTTTGGGATTGGCGACGAGAAAGGCTTTCATGCCTGAGTCTCCCGTTTATCGAGAATGCGCCGCACCAGATTGACGTGTTCGCGCAGCGTATAGACCAGATCGGTGAAGCCGAGCGGCACATGCAATTGTGCCGCCTCTTCATCAAGCGCATCCAGACGACTGCGATAGTCATTCAGTTTGGCCGGGTTGTAATGATTTTTAAGGTCGTCTTCGAGGAATTTCAGTTCGCCATAACAACGGAAAACCTTGGACCGGACGCGCCAGGTGTAGATCGCTGGTGCAATTTTCAGCAACGGAATCAGCAGCGCGATGATCGGGACCAGCAGCACGATCAGGCGGTCAACCAGCACCGCCAGCCAGAATGGCAAATAGCGCTGCAGGAAAGGCGGGCCGGACTTGAAGTAGCGCGAGGCTTCCGGCGAGAGTGGCAACATCTGATCCTTGTAGGCCGGAAACTCGCCGACATCCTGAAAGAAGCCTGACTTGCCGTGCACTTCACTGGCCACTTTCAGCATCAGGGTTTGCAATGCCGGGTGCAGATCATCACGCACAATCAGGTTGGCCGTCGGCGCCAGCAGCTTGATGTCTTCGGGCGGAAAATCCCGGACCAGATCAGCCACCCCATGCGGAAAAGTCAGTTTGGTGAGAAACGGAAAGCGCCGCTGATAAGCGCCGGCCTGCGCAAAACTCATGACTTTGACCCCCGGCGAGCGTAACAAGACCTGCACCACGGGGGCTTTTTCAGCCGCGATGATGAACGCAGCATCGATCCTGCCCTGTTGCAGCTCTTCGGCTGCCAGCAAGCCGGAAAGGGGGATCAGATGATCGCCGGGCTGGATTTCGTTGGCACTCAACATTTGCTGGGCCAGCAAACGCACGCCCGAGCCCTCCTGACCAATCGCGATACGTTTTCCCTGCAACTCGGTCAGCCGGGTCAGCATTTTTTCGCCACGATAAAAGACCCAGACCGGTTCATAGAAAACGCTGCCAAGCGATAGCAGGCCGGTATCGTTCTCGGCATCCTCAACTTCCAGCTCTTTGGGCTCGACCACGCCACCCTGCACAAAACCGATCTGAGCCTCATCATTTTTCAGACGCGCCAGATTTTCCAGCGAGCCGGCCGACGTTTTGACCTCAAGGGTAATGCCGTTCTTGGCCAGGATAGCTGCGTAGCGATTGGCAAACTGGTAGTAGGCGCCGCTCTCTCCGCCGGTGGTGATGGTGATTTTTTTGGGCGGCGCCGGCGCAACAAATTGGTAAGCCACGACAAAACCAATGCCAACGATCAGGAAAATCCACCAGGCAGTGGCAAACAGATCGCGCAGCGAGAGCAGTCCGGCTTTGAACTTGGCCATCATGGCAGCAGGATGGTTGAGCCGGTAGTCTTGCGCGCCTCCAGATCACGATGCGCCTGGGCAGCCTCGGCCAACGGATAGGTCTGATTAACTTCGATCCGTACCTTGCCGGAGCCAACCACCTCGAACAATTCCGCGCCCAAGGCTTCGAGATCGGCACGCTTGGCGGTGTAACTCATGATGGTCGGACGCGTCACGAAGAGCGAGCCCTTCTGCGACAGCAGCAGCAGATCAAGCGGCGGCACCGGGCCGGAGGCATTGCCGTAGCTGACCATCATGCCGAGCGGCCGCAGGCAATCGAGCGAACCCATGAAAGTGTCCTTGCCGACGCCGTCATAGACCACCGGCACACCTTCGCCGCCGGTAATCTCACGCACGCGCTGGGTGAAATTCTCGGTGCTGTAATTGATCACATGGTCGCAGCCGTGCGCTTTGGCCAATTCGCCTTTGGCGGTTGAGCCGACCGTGCCGATCACCGTCGCACCCAGCGCCTTGGCCCACTGGCAGGCGATCAGCCCGACCCCGCCAGCCGCAGCGTGAATCAGCACGGCATCCCCCGGCTGAACACGGTAGGTTTTGCGCAACAGATAAGCCGCCGTCAGGCCCTGCAACATCATCGCTGCCGCGGTATTGAAACTGATGCTGGCGGGCAGTTTGAGCAGGCGATGCGCCGGAATATTCCGGACTTCGGCATAGGCACCGATCGGGCCACCGGCATACGCCACGCGGTCACCCACCTTGACTTCGGTTACGCCCTCGCCCACCGCCTCGACCACGCCCGCGCCTTCAAGACCAATCCCCGAAGGTAACGGCAAAGGGTAAAGACCGGTGCGGTGATAGGTGTCGATAAAATTAAGGCCGACCGCATGGTGGCGCACTGTGGCTTCACCCGCAGCCGGGGCCGGCACAACAACTGCCTCCCAGCTCAGCACCTCGGGGCCACCGGTCTGGTGAATGCGAATGGCGTGGGTCATGGCGGTCTCCTGTTGAGCGCTGGGTGATAGATTGACGGGATACTGAGCGTATCATTTCCGCATGATTTCAATCCACCGCATCGTTTTCCATCGCCTGATCCTCGCCTGGCTGGCAGTTTCGCTGTTTGCCGGCGGGCTGACTTATTTCATTGAAATCGAGAAAATCGACGACGCCATCGTTGCCCTGGCGGCCAGCGAAGCAGAACATTTTGCCCCGGAAAGCCTTGATACAGGCACGCGTAGCGCTGAAGAGCTCAATATTCTGCGGGAAAAAGCGGGTGAATTCGTTAAGCGCAATTTCGTCGTCATCGAAATCTATGATCGCGAGGAAAAACGCATTCTGGAAGTCGTCAATCCAAAATTCGAGCATATCGAAACGGAACTCAAACGTTTTCGCCACCGTTTCCCGCATGACGCACGCAGCCATTACGAAAAATTCACCGTCGGTGAAGATACCGTGGTTCAGGTTCTGGTGCCGCTGCCCAGCAAAATCGGTGGCAACGCCGGCTTTTTTGAGGGTGTTTTCGTGGTTGACCGCAGCACGGTCGCCGACTTCCGCACACAACTCTGGCGCACGCTGGCGGCGGTTCTTTTTGCCGTACTCGCCACCACTATCCTGCTCTACCCGGTCATCATCTCGCTGAACCGGGATGTTTTGCGCTTCTCGCGCGACCTCCTCAAAGGCAATCTGGAAATGGCCTCGGTGCTGGGTGCCGCCATTGCCAAACGGGATTCGGATACCGGCGACCATAATTTCCGCGTCACGCTTTACGCGATCCAGCTTGGCGAGGCGGTTGGCCTGGCCGCACTCCAGATGCGCCAGTTGATTCTCGGCGCATTCCTGCACGATGTCGGCAAGATCGGCATCAGCGACAACATTTTGCTCAAACCGGGCAAGTTGACCGCAGAAGAATTCGCCCTCATGCGCACCCACGTGGCACTGGGCGTAGACATCATTCGGCATTCAGAATGGCTGCAGGACGCCCGGGCGGTGATCGAAGGCCATCACGAAAAATTTGATGGCTCGGGTTATCTGCGTGGTTTAAAAGGTGAAGAGATTCCACTCAACGCACGCATTTTTGCCATCGTCGATGTCTTCGATGCATTGACCTCGCGCCGCCCCTACAAAGCGCCGATGCCACTTGAAAGCGCACTGGCCATCATTGAAAAAGATGCCGGCAGTCATTTTGATCCGCAACTGGTCAGCCTGTTCGTCGGCATTGCACCGGCGCTGTACGCCCAAATCGGGCAAGCCAGCGAAAGTGAGTTGCAAGCCAGCTTGTTGCAGCAAGCCCCCCACTATTTTCTGCAGACCTCGATCAAGACCAAGGCAGCCGCAGCGGCTTAAACCGGCGTCAGCTTGGCGTATTCCAGCGCCAGCCATTTCATGCCGCTACCGCCAAAATTCACCTGAACGCGGGCATCGGCACCCCGCCCTTCGGTCGACACGATGACGCCAATGCCAAACTTGGCATGCTCCACCGTCTGCCCCATGCGCAAACCGCCTGCAGCGGGCTCGGCCGCATAACTGCCGCTGCCAAAAGAGGTCGCCGCTGGCGCCGCCTTTTTATTCAATTTAAGCAACAGATTGGCCGGAATTTCATCAAGAAAGGCTGAAGGCACGCAATAGCGCGTCTGGCCGTGCAACATGCGGGTTTGGGCGCAGGACACGTAAAGGCGCTGGCGGGCGCGGGTGACTGCGACATACATCAGCCGGCGCTCCTCTTCCAGCCCCTCGCGCCCCGGCATCTCCGCCGCAAGGGCTTTGCGCTTCATCAGCCGACGCTCCTCTTCCAGCCCCTCGCGCCCCTGATTGACCGAGTTTTCATGTGGGAACAAACCCTGCTCCAGACCACTGATGAAAACCACATCGAATTCCAGGCCCTTGGCGGCATGCACCGACATCAACTGCACCGCCTCGTCGCCCTCGCCGGCCTGATGCTCGCCGGCCTCCAGCGAGGCATGGGTGAGGAAGGAAACCAGCGCCCCGCCTTCGCCGATCGCGCCTTCGGCATCAACAAAGGTTGCCGCGGCATTGATCAGTTCGTCGAGGTTTTCCAGGCGTTCCTGGCCTTCCTTCTCAAGCCGGTAATGCTGACCGAGACCCGTCTTTTCGATAATGTGCTCGACCATTTCAGGCAACGGCAAATTCTCGGTTTCCTGACGCAGACTTTCAATCAGGCGAATGAAAGCCCCCACCGTCTGTCCCGCCTTGCCAGACAGAGAAGCGGCGGCGTTGTAGAGGCTGGAGTTCATCTGATGAGCACTGGCCTGCAGATTTTCCAGCGAGCGAGCGCCGATGCCACGCGTCGGGAAATTGACGACGCGCAGAAAGGCCGTGTCATCGTCCGGATTGCCCAGCAGGCGTAAGTAAGCGAGCGCGTGCTTGATTTCCTGGCGCTCGAAAAAGCGCAGGCCACCATAGACCTTGTAGGGCACACTCTTGGCGAACAGTTCATGTTCCAACACGCGCGACTGGGCATTCGAGCGATAGAGAATGGCCATCTGCGTTGGCGATACGCCATCACGCACCAGCTCACGAATTTCATCGACGATAAAGCGCGCTTCGTCGATATCGGAATACGCTTCATAAGCACGGATCGGCTCGCCATCGCCCGCATCGGTCCACAGATTCTTGCCGAGGCGCTCACGATTATTCTTGATCAGCGCATTGGCCGCCGCCAGGATATTGCCGTGCGAACGGTAGTTCTGCTCCAGCCGAATAACGTTCTGACCCGCGTAATCGCGCTCGAAATCGCGCATATTGCCGACCTCGGCGCCACGAAAACCGTAGATGCTCTGGTCGTCATCACCCACCGCGAAAACCTTGGCGCCGCCACCGGCCAGCAGTTGCAGCCAACTGTATTGCAGCCGATTGGTGTCCTGAAACTCGTCGACCAGAATGTAGCGGAAGCGCTCCTGGTAATGCTTGCACAGCGGCTCGTTACGGTTGAGCAGCTCATAACAGCGCAAGAGCAATTCGGCGAAATCGACCACGCCTTCGCGGTTGCACTGGGTTTCGTACTCGGCGTAAAGCTCGACGCGCTTCTGCGTGTAACCGTCGTAAGCCTCGGCCTGTGCGGCGCGAATGCCCTGCTCCTTGTTGGCGTTGATGAAATGGCAGAGCTCACGCGGCGGAAATTTTTCATCGTCAATATTGAGATTCTTCAACAGCCGCTTGACCATCGACAACTGGTCGCCCGAATCAAGAATCTGGAAGGTCTGCGGCAAGCCGGCCTCGCGGTAGTGCGCTCGCAGCAGGCGATTGCACAGGCCGTGAAAAGTGCCGATCCACATGCCACGCGTATTGATCGGCACCAGCGCCGAAAGCCGCGCGGTCATTTCCTTTGAAGCCTTGTTGGTAAAGGTCACCGCCAATACGCCATGCGGCCCGACCTGGTTGGTCGACATCAGCCAGGCAATCCGCGTCGTTAATACCCGGGTTTTACCGCTGCCCGCCCCGGCAAGGATCAGCGCATGGACCGGCGGCAGGGTAACGGCTTGCAGTTGTGGCGCGTTGAGGTTGGCGAGGAGATCTGACATGAATCAATCCGTATACGAGGGAGCAGGAGACAAACCGGAAAATTGGTCTGACCAGTTTGTTGTTATTGTGCAACGCAACATATAAAATGTGATCCTTTTCACGTTACCTCAACATACCGACAAGTATACTTCGTAAAAAATATATTGCAGTGCACAAAACTTTTTGCCCACAAGGCAGTCCTAACATCAGAGAAGTGGCTACAGCTACTAAATAAAAGGAGTACCAGCATGAAAAACAACAGCATGAATGCCCCGAAGATCCTCCCGTGGATCGCCCGCAAGGCCGGGATCAGTGACGAACTGGCCCTCAAGCTTTGGCGCCGCGCCCTTTCCGAAGCCGAATACCTGGCCGGCAAGGCTGAAGGCTCCGAATATTGGACACTGGCCGTCGAACGCTTCCTGTGGATTGTCGACGACGAAGTCGGCACCCCGGCCGCCTATAGCCTGACCCCAGCCCCGCGCCTGTCCTGGATGTGGCGTCAGCAAACCCGGATGTCCCTGCTTTCGCTAATGGCGGCGCAGAACACTTACAGCTATTGGCAAAACGCCTGGGGAAAAATGTACCGGGAAAAAAAAGCAGCGTGACCGGGCGACGCTAATGTCGACGAATCGCTGGCGCGGGGATGTTCAGTTCCCTCGCCAGCTTGTCGGCTAGCGATTGCGCCTCGCGCTCGGTCACCAGTTTTTCCAGGCGTAATTCATACAGGTAGCCACCTGGGACCGGGACGGGTCTGATTCGACCGGCATAGCCGGCAGCAGAAAGCTGATCGTGCAGGGTCAGCGCCCCGTCCTCGTTCAACCGGCCAAAACTCAAGCCCCAGCGACCGCCCGTCTGCTGGGTTGCAATACCCGACTGGAGCTCGGTTTCGAGCGCCCACTTGGCCAGTTGCAGTTTGTCGACCGTGGCAACAGCCCCCGGTGCCTGCCCCTTGTCGGCACTATAAAACTGTAGCGGCTCGCTCAGTTCAACGGCTTCACCCAACGGGTGGCTGGCGACAATATGCCCTTCCAGCAGGCAAACGAAATCCTTCTCATCATTCGAGCGCCCCCAGACATCCGTCCCGCGAATGCCGATGGTGACCGTACCCGTGCGAATATTGATCGCTCGCTGACGCTGAATTTTTTGAAAAATATCGGTCGTCAGCCGGAACGCGCCTTTGCTGAGATCGAGCGCCGCAGAGAACAAGCCGTTTTCTCCCTGCTTCATGGCGTTGACCGTCGCATTGACGTTTTCACCGAACTTGACCGCACTGCCGTCGGCCATCTGAACGATCAACCGGGCACCGCTACCGGTCAGTACACGGTCACGATTCTCCAGCTGCATGCCCGGCGCCAGCGGCAGGCGACGCTCGCCGCGCTCGACCCAGGCCGGTGCCTGTACCGTTTCGACCACGGCATTGGGGGCCGCAGCTGCGGTCAACGCCGAAAACAGGCCCAAAACCAGTAAACCCAATCTTGCCCTTACCCTCATCACCGCTCCTCACAGGTTCAACCGGTATAATGCTGCGCTCAGTCACGATCTTTCAGCCCATGCCCATGCAGGACAAATACGCCCCGGCCGACATTGAACGCGCCGCCCAGACTCACTGGGAAAAAACCGGTGCCGCCCGCGCCGTTGAAGACACCAGCAAGCCGAAATACTACTGCCTGTCCATGTTCCCTTACCCGTCGGGCAAGCTGCACATGGGCCATGTCAGAAACTATACCATCGGCGACGTGCTCTCCCGTTTCCACAAGATGCAGGGCTACAACGTCATGCAACCGATGGGCTGGGACGCCTTCGGCATGCCGGCCGAAAACGCCGCGCTGCAAAACAACGTGCCGCCGGCCGCGTGGACCTACGAAAACATCGCCTACATGAAGAAGCAGCTCATGTCGCTCGGCTTTGCCATCGACTGGGAACGCGAATTCGCCACCTGCACGCCCGAGTATTACCGCTGGGAACAGTGGCTGTTCACCCGTCTTTATGAAAAGGGGCTGGTTTACAAGAAGCTCGGCACCGTGAACTGGGATCCGGTCGACCAGACCGTGCTCGCCAACGAACAGGTCATCGACGGCCGCGGCTGGCGTTCCGGCGCGCTGATCGAAAAGCGCGAGATTCCCATGTATTACATGAAGATCACCGCCTACGCCGAGGAATTGCTGTCCGAACTGGACAACCTGCCGGGCTGGCCGGAACAAGTCCGCCTGATGCAGAAAAACTGGATCGGCAAGAGCACAGGCGTGCGCTTCGCCTTCCCGCTGGCCGACAACTCGGATGAAAAGCTGTGGGTGTTTACCACCCGCGCCGACACCATCATGGGCGTCACCTTCGTCGCCGTCGCGGCCGAACATCCGCTGGCGACGCGTGCTGCGGCCAACAACCCGGAACTGGCCAATTTCATCGAAGAATGCAAGAAGGGCGGCGTCGCCGAGGCTGACATTGCGACGATGGAAAAGAAGGGCATGCCGACCGGCATCTTCGTCAGCCATCCGCTGACCGGCGAACAGGTCGAAGTCTGGGTCGGCAACTACGTGCTGATGAGCTACGGCGATGGCGCCGTGATGGCCGTGCCGGCGCATGACGAGCGCGATTTCGCTTTTGCGCTGAAATACAACTTGCCGATCAAACAGGTTGTCGCCGTTGACGGCGAGAGTTTCAGCGATCAGGCCTGGGCCGAGTCCTACGCCGACAAGGTCAAGGGCAAGCTGGTCAATTCCGGCAAGTACGACGGCCTGAGCTACGAAGCTGCGGTCGACGCCATCGCCGCCGACCTCGCCGCCAAGGAACTCGGCGACAAGAAGGTGCAGTTCCGCCTGCGCGACTGGGGCATTTCCCGCCAGCGCTACTGGGGCTGCCCGATCCCGATCATTCACTGCAAGACCTGCGGCGACGTGCCGGTTCCGGACGAGCAATTGCCCGTCGTCCTGCCCGAGAACGTCGAAATCACCGGCGCCGGCTCACCGCTGGCCCGCATGCCCGAGTTCTACGAGTGCAAGTGCCCGAAGTGCGGCGGTGACGCCCGACGCGAAACCGACACCATGGACACTTTCTTCGAGTCGTCCTGGTACTTCCTGCGCTATGCCTGCCCCGACAACACCACGGCGATGGTCGACGAGCGCGTCCAGTACTGGTGCAAGGGCGGTATCGACCAGTACATCGGCGGCATCGAGCACGCCATCCTGCATTTGCTCTACTCGCGCTTCTTCACCAAGCTGATGCGCGACGTCGGCCTGATCGGCGACTTGGGCGAACCTTTCGCCAACCTGCTGACCCAGGGCATGGTGGTCGCCCCGACCTTCTACCGCGATCTGGAAGGCGGCAAGAAGCAGTGGATCAACCCGGCCGATGTGGATGTCGCTACCGACGAACGCGGCCGCCCGACCGGCGCCAAGCTGAAGACAGACGGCCTGCCGGTGGTCATCGGCGGCACCGAGAAGATGTCGAAGTCGAAAAACAACGGCGTCGACCCGCAATCGCTGATCGACCAGTACGGCGCCGATACCGCGCGCCTCTTCATCATGTTCGCCTCGCCGCCCGACCAGTCGCTGGAATGGTCGGATGCCGGCGTCGAGGGCGCCTACCGCTTCCTGCGCCGTTTGTGGAAAACGACGTTCGACCATGTGCAGAGCGGTCTCGTCAGCGCCAATTTCGAGCAAAAATCACTGTCGACCGCGCAAGCCGACCTCCGGCGCAAACTGCACCAGACCATGAACAAGGTCGCCGACGATTACGGTCGTCGCAAGCAGTTCAATACGGCGATTGCGGCCGTGATGGAACTGCTCAACACCTTCGACAAGACCGACCTCACCGGCAACACCGGCCGGGCGCTGGCTCAGGAAACGCTGGAAAGCATCGCGTTGCTGCTCTTCCCGATCGTGCCACACATCGGTCAGGCGCTTTTTGCCGAACTGAAACCGGGGAAGGATGCCGGTACGCAGGCATTCCCGAAAGCCGATCCGGCCGCCTTGAAGCAGGATGAGATCGAGCTGATGGTGCAGGTGAATGGCAAGCTGCGCGGCTCCATCCGCGTTTCGGCCGAAGCCGACAAGGCGAGCATCGAAGCTGCTGCGCTGGCCTCTGAAGGTGCCGTCAAGTTCATGGAAGGCAACCCGCCGAAGAAAGTGGTGGTGGTGCCCGGCCGTCTGGTCAATATCGTCGTTTAAGGAAACCGCCATGCGCGTCTCGTTCCAGTTTTTACTCGCAGCAGTTTTCGCCGCCGTCCTGACCGGCTGCGGTTTCCAGCTGCGCGGGACGCTCAGCGGCAATTTGCCTTACAAAACAATGATGATCGCGCTACCCGACACATCTGAGGTTCGGGTCTGGCTCGAGCGCTATATCAACGCGGCAGGCACTACCGAGATCATTGATGATCCAAAATTGGCCGACGCAACCTTCCAGCAACTTTCCGACTCACGCATCAAAACCATTCTCAGCGTCAATGCCCAAGGCCGTGTTCGTGAATATCGTCTGCAACTCAATTACCGCTTCCGCGTCGTCAATGCCAAGGGGCAGATACTGGTGCCGCCCAACGACGTCAGCCTGAGCCGCGACATCACTTTCGACGATTCCAACGTGCTCGCCAAGGATCTCGAAGAAGGCCTGCTCTGGCGTGACATGAACAATGATCTGGTCAATCAGATCATGCGCCGGCTATCCATCATCAAGCCGAAGAACCCCGATCTCGAAGAAGACGAGTAATGCTGCTCAAGGGTGAACAACTCGCGGCGCATCTCGAACGCGAGTTGCGCCCGCTCTACGTGCTGTATGGCGACGAGCCGCTACTAGTCCTTGAAGCTGCCGATTTAATCCGTGCCAAAGCTCGGCAAAAAGGTTACAGCGAGCGCGAAGTGCTGACCGTACTACCGCATTTTGACTGGGGCCAATTGCTCGCTGCGGGTGGCAACATGTCGCTGTTCGGCGATAAAAAACTGATTGATCTGCGCATTCCGACCGGAAAACCCGGCAAGGAAGGGGGCGCAGCATTGCAGCAGTGGTGCCAGCATCTTTCTCTCGACAACCTGCTGTTGATTACCCTGCCGGAGCTTGACTGGCGGGAGGAAAAAGCAGTCTGGTTTACTGCGCTGGTCAATGCCGGCGTCGTTGTTAAATGGATGGCCCCGCCACTTGCCGAACTACCGGGCTGGATCGCGGGTCGCCTGCGTCGGCAGCAACAGAACGCCGATCTGGAAAGTCTGAAATTCATTGCCGAACGGGTTGAAGGCAACCTGCTCGCGGCGCATCAGGAAATCCAGAAACTCGGCCTGCTCTATCCGGCCGGAACACTCACGGCAGCGCAGATTCGCGAAGCGGTGCTCAACGTCGCCCGCTACGACATCGACGGACTGCGCGAAGCCTTGCTGACAGGTGACCTTGCCCGCTTGCAGCGGACACTGGATGGCCTGATGCAAGAAGGCGAAGCACCGCCGCTGGTCTTGTGGGCAATGAGCGAGGAAATCCGGGCATTGACGACGATCCGTCTTGGCATGGATGCCGGCAAGCCGGTCGACATGCTGCTCAAGGATGCCAAAGTCTGGGGGCCGCGCGCCGTTCCAGTGAAAAAAGCCCTGCAAAGGCTGTCGACCGCAGCACTCGAAGCGGCGCTGCAACACGCGGGTCAAATTGACCGATTGGCCAAAGGCATTGGCCAAGGGAACATCTGGGAAGAATTTTTGCGCCTCGGCTTGCGGCTAAGCGCAAAAAAATAATTACACGGGCGCTTTCTTATCGACCTGATCCTGTTCCTGAACGGGTTCCTGATCTGGCTCCAGATCCTCCCAAAGACAGACGCAGACATGCCGGCTATCTTGCAGTGCGGACTTTTCCAGACCCGTCACCAGGCATTCTCCCAGACCATCGTCTGAGACCACGACCAGCTTCATATCGTCATCGACCTGACGCTCGCCATCCCAATAGGTGCAAGTCGCACAAACCTTGACCTCGTTTGGCAATATCAATTTTTCGGCCATCTTGTCCTCGGCGGAAAGCTCTGTTGTATAAGCGATTGAGAGTTTAACCGCTTCGAGAAGTTCCTTGTAATTTGTCTGGCTATAATGATCTTTTGAGCGAACCCCGGATCATCATGGACATCAAGGAATACATGCAAACTGTCGGTCGTCAGGCCCGGTCTGCCTCACGCCGCCTGGCGACAGCATCAACCGCCGAAAAGAATGCCGCCCTACTCGCCATTGCAGCGGCCATCCGTCGTGAGAAAGCCGCCCTGGTTGCCGCCAATCAGGAAGATCTGGCGGCGGCCCGCGCCGCTGGCCTGGAAACCGCCATGCTCGACCGCCTGACGCTGTCCGAAAAGGGTGTCGATAGCATGGCTGAAGGGGTCGAGCAGGTCGCCACGCTGCCTGATTTGATCGGCGAGATGAGCGAGATCAAATTTCGCCCCTCCGGCATCCAGGTTGGCAAGATGCGCGTCCCGCTTGGCGTCATCGGCATCATTTACGAAGCCCGGCCGAACGTCACCGCCGATGCAGCGGCGCTTTGCCTGAAATCCGGGAATGCGGCCATTCTGCGCGGCGGCTCCGAAGCGATTCGCTCCAATCGCGCCATTGCCGCGCTGGTGCAGGAAGGCCTGCAAGCCGCCGGCCTGCCAGCCGAGTGCGTTCAAGTCATCAACACCACCGACCGCGCCGCCGTCGGCGAGCTGATCACCATGCGCGAATTCGTCGATGTCATCGTACCGCGCGGTGGCAAAGGGCTGATCGCCCGCCTGCTGGCCGATGCCCGCGTGCCGATGATTCAGCATCTGGACGGCAACTGCCACGTCTATATCGACGACGAGGCCGATGCCGGCAAAGCGCTGCGGATTGTTGAAAACGCTAAAACCCAGCGCTACGGCACCTGCAACACGGCCGAATCGCTGCTCGTCGCCCGCTCTGTCGCTGCCGTCCAACTGCCGGCCATCGCCACGATGCTGACCGAAAAGGGTGTCGAGATTCGCGGCTGTGGGGAAACGCAGGCGCTGGTACCGAATGCCATCGCGGCGACGGAAGAGGATTACTACACCGAATATCTGGCGCCGATTATTTCGGTCAAGGTAGTTGCCGGGATTGACGAGGCGATTGCGCACATCAACCAGTATTCCTCGCACCACACCGAAGCCATCGTCACCGACAACCACCCGAAAGCCATGCGCTTCCTGCGTGAAGTCGATTCGGCCTCGGTCATGATCAATGCCTCGACCCGCTTTGCTGATGGTTTCGAGTACGGTTTGGGCGCCGAAATCGGCATCTCGACCGACAAGATCCACGCCCGCGGCCCAGTCGGTCTGGAAGGTTTGACCAGCCAAAAGTGGGTAGTTTTGGGCGATGGGCACGTGCGCGCCTGAACACAGTTTTTCCTGCACAGGCAGGAGTCGATGCGTCCCCGCCTGTGCGGGGACAACTTTTTCCGGAACAAGCCAATGACCAAAGCAAGTTTCAACTGGGCCGACCCTTTCCTCCTCGACAGCCAACTAGCCGCCGACGAGCGTCAGGTGCGCAATGCCGCCCGCGATTTCGCCCAGAAAGCGCTAAAGCCGCGCATTCGCGATGCGTTCCGCAACGAAACCACCGACCCGGCGATCTATCGCGAAATGGGCGAGATGGGCCTGCTCGGCTGTACGCTGCCACCGCAATACGGTGGCGCCGGGCTGAACTATGTTTCCTACGGCCTGATTGCCCGCGAGGTCGAGTACATCGACTCGGCCTACCGCACGTTGTTGAGCGTCCAGTCCTCGCTGACCATGGTGCCGATTTACGAATTCGGCAGCGAAGAACAGAAGCAGAAATACCTGCCCAAGCTCGGCAAGGGTGAGTTGATCGGCTGCTTCGGCCTGACCGAGCCGGACTCCGGTTCCGATCCGGCCAGCGCCACGACGCGCGCCCGCAGCGTTCCCGGTGGCTGGAAACTTTCCGGCAGCAAAACCTGGATCACCAATTCGCCGATTGCCGACATTTTCATCGTCTGGGCCAAGGATGACGAAGGCGTGCTACGCGGCTTCATCCTTGAAAAAGGCATGGCCGGGCTGTCGGCGCCGGTCATCCACGGCAAGGTCGGGCTGCGCGCCTCGATTACCGGCGATATCGTGATGGACGAGGTTTTCGTCCCGACAGAAAAGCAGTTGCCCAAGGCGAGCGGTCTGAAAGGCCCATTCACCTGCCTGAACTCCGCCCGTTACGGCATTGCCTGGGGCGCCCTGGGTGCGGCCGAAGCCTGCTGGCACACGGCGCGGCAATACACGCTGGAGCGCAAGCAGTTCGACCGCCCATTGGCCGCCAACCAGCTCGTGCAGAAAAAACTGGTCGACATGCAGACCGAGATCAGCCTCGGCATCCAGAGCGCGCTGCGCCTCGGCCGGATGATGGACGACGGCAGCGCGACGCCGGAAATCGTCTCGATGCTGAAGCGCAACTCCTGCGGCAAGGCCCTCGACATCGCCCGCGTCGCCCGCGACATGCTCGGCGGCAACGGCATTTCGGACGATTTCGGCGTCATCCGCCACGTCGTCAATCTGGAAGTGGTCAATACCTACGAAGGCACACACGATGTCCACGCTTTGATTCTTGGCCGCGCCCAAACCGGGATTTCGGCGTTTTAAATCTAGCCGCCTAGCGGGAAGGCGGCTTGGTTTTTGCCCATTTTCTGGCGTTGCCCCTGGGGCCAGCCGTTGCTTCCATGGTCGCAGCAATCAGCCCGGCGGCCAGCAACAGGGCCGCCGGCAGTACAAACTGGATGTCCTTTAAATTCGGCAACCATTGCGTCGCAAAGGCAATGCGGGCCAGGGCGCAAATGGCTGTTACGGCAAAGAAGCTGCCCATGAAACGCCCTTCCGCGCCACACGACCCGGCCACCGCGGCCTGTTCCATCAGCCCGGCAAAAGCCAGCGCCCACCCGGCACCCGCCAGCAACTGCAGCAAAATCAGCACATTCTGGCCGTTGACCGCAGCACTTGCGTAGCTGCTCAAGGCCGTCAGCAAAATGCCGAGCGTCGCCATCGGCATGGCGCCAAGACGTTTGACCAAAGGCTCGACACAGATCAACGTGACAAAGAAACCGACCCAGAGCAGCGGCATCAGCCACGGCAGACTTTCCTTGGCCGCCTGTGCCATATAAAGCGGCGCCGCATTGACGAATGCGTGGATCTGAAAGCCGAAAGCAGCCAGGCCGAGCACCACTAACAGCGGTGCATAAGCACTGAAATTGGCCGGCTGCGGGGGATTTTCTTCACCTTTGGTGGCGACACCCTTGCCACTCACCCGCAGCAGCACAACGACCGCCAACAAAAGCGTCACGGCCGAAACGGTAAAGGGTAGCCGCGGATCAGCCCCCTTTAGCCACAGACCGAGAAAGGGCGAGAGCGCCAAGGCCAGCCCCATGCCGGCGATGTACCAAATGACGAGACTGCGCTGTTGCGCGGCTTTTGCCTGCTTGGCGAGCAGCACCAGCGTCGGCGCCCGTACCACCGAGGTCGATATCACCCAGATAGCAAGCACACTCAGCAAAATCCCGGATGACAGCCCGGCCGCCATCGGCAGCAGCATGAAGGCAACGGCCGACAGCGTACTCAGGATCAGCAGCAACTTCGCCAGCCGACGATAGCCCTCACCGATGCGATCGGCCGCGACGCCGAAGCCGATATCCATCACGGCAAAGATCAACTGGTCGACCATCAGCAACATGGGCAACCAACTGGCGGCGATCCCGGCCGTGGCGAGCAGGCCGGGCAACATCAGCGCGTAGACCGTCCACCCCAGCGTAAAGAAAAACTGTACGCCGGCCAGCGCCAGTCCGCTGGATTGCATGTCGTCGGCCATCTTGCTCATTCCCGCTCCTGCACAAAAGCCATTTCAAACGCATGATAATCTAGCAACCCGATCCGCACAGGACTGCCATGAACACCGTCCACTACCAGGCCATCGTCGCCGCCCCCGGCTTTGCCCTCGGTGTGCAATGCAACGCCGACGAGATCACCGCCATCGACTTTCTCGAACCCCGCCCCGAGCTGGCGCCGGAAACCCCGCTTGCCGTGGAAGCAGTGCGCCAGTTGCACGCCTACCTCGCCGACCCGAGCTTTGAATTCGGCCTGCCCCTGCGTCCGGCCGGTACCCACTTCCAGCGCCGCGTCTGGGCCGAAATTGCGGCCATTCCGCTCGGGCAAACCCACACCTACGGTCAACTGGCAAAAAACCTCAAAAATGCGCCGCGTGCCGTCGGCCAGGCTTGCGGCGCCAACCCTTATCCGCTGGTCGTCCCCTGCCATCGCGTCATCGCCACCGGCGGCGGGCTGGGCGGTTTCAACCGGCAGGGCGGCGGCTTTCTGCTCGACGTCAAACGCTGGCTGCTAACCCATGAAAACTGCCTCCCCGGCTGATCTCGCCGAGATCGACAACTTCTGCGATGCGCTCTGGCTCGAAGACGGGCTGGCCAAGGCAACACTCGACAGCTATCGCTCCGACCTCGGCCGGCTCTCGCTGTGGCTGGCCAACAATGCCAACGACGCCTTGCTCGATCTGCGCGAAACGACGCTGAGCGGTTTCATCGCCCACCTTTCCCGCCAGACCCGCGCCGCCTCGCAAGCGCGCTATCTGTCGACGCTGCGCCGGTTTTACCGCTGGCAACTCGGCCGGGGTCGCATCGTCGTCGACCCGACGTTGAAACTGGCCAACCCGGCCCAGCCCTCGCGCCTGCCCAAAGTGATGTCGGAAAAACAGATCGACAGCCTGCTCAACGCCCCGGATCTCGATACCCCGCTCGGCCTGCGCGACCGCGCCATGCTCGAAATGCTCTACGCCACCGGCCTGCGCGTTTCCGAACTGGTCGGTCTCCAACTGCACGAAATCAGCTTCAACGACCAGGTCTTGCGCGCCACCGGCAAGGGCGACAAACAGCGCCTGGTACCCCTCGGCGAACAAGCCATCGACTGGCTGAGCCGCTACCTGAATGAAGCCCGCCCGGAAATCCTCAAGGGCCAGCAAAGCGACGCCACGTTCGTCACGGCCCGTGGCGGCGCGATGACTCGCCAGGCCTTCTGGCAATTGATCAAGCGTTACGCCCTGATCGCCGGCATCGCCCCGGAAAAACTGTCGCCGCACGTCCTGCGCCACGCTTTCGCTACTCACCTGCTCAATCACGGCGCCGATCTGCGCGTCGTCCAGTTGCTGCTCGGCCACGCCGACATTTCGACCACCCAGATTTATACCCACGTTGCTCGCGAGCGGCTGAAATTGCTACACGCGATGCACCACCCGCGCGGCTAGAAATTCCCGAGCAATTCAGGGCTGAATCCGTGGCGCTAGTTTTGCGGGCTGGATTCAAGATGTTTATTTCTGCCAGCGCAACCCAAACGCCGCACGCTGAAAAAATCCCCGAAACTTCTTCCGGAGCTAACTAAAAATAACCGCGAAGAATACCGCTGCCCTTAACTGCTTTCGTCCAGCCCGTATTTCTTGATCTTGTCGTGTAGCGTCGTCTTGGCCACGACCAAGGCTTCGGCGGTGCGGGCCAGGCTGCCGTGGCGGCGCAATGCATCGGCAATCAGGGCACGCTCGAAAGCCTCGACCGTCTCGGCCAGCGGCGTCGGGCGGTTCGTCTCCGGCTGACCGAAGGGCGGTGAGCCGCTTTCAATGCCGAGCACGCAGCGGTCGGCGACGTTGCGCAGTTCGCGGACATTGCCCGGCCAGGCGTAGCCCATCAACTGTCGGGTCCGGCCGGTACTGGTTTCCGGCACCGGCCGCTGGTGGCGGGCGGCAGCCTGCAGCAGGAAACACTCAAAGAGCAGCGGGATGTCCTCGCGCCGTTCACGCAGCGCCGGCAGGGTCAGTGTCGCAACACCTAGTCGGTAGTAGAGATCGTTGCGGAAGCCGCCGCGGGCGGCCAGATCGAGCAAGTCTTCCTTGGTAGCGGCGATGACGCGGCAATCAATCGTCACCAGCGTATTGGAGCCGAGCCGTTCCAGCACTCTTTCCTGCAACACGCGCAGCAGCTTGATCTGCATGGTCATCGGCATGCTCTCGATTTCATCGAGGAACAAGGTGCCACCGCTGGCGTGCTCGATCTTGCCGATGCGCCGTTTCTGGGCGCCGGTGAAGGCGCCCGGCTCATGGCCGAAAAGCTCGCTGTCGAGCAGGGTTTCGGCCATGCCGCCGCAGTTGATGGCGACGAAATTGCCGTGCCGGCGCGCGCTCAGGTCGTGCAGGCAGCGGGCGACCAGTTCCTTGCCGGTGCCGGTTTCGCCGTGGATCAGCACGTCGGCGGCGCTGCCGGCCAGACCGGTCAAGCGGTCGCGCAACTGTTGCATGCCGGGGGCGCGGCCGATCAGCTTGCTTTCGAGCAGGTCGCGCTGTTGCAGCTGGCGGCGCAGGTCGCGCACCTCCAGCACCAGCCGGCGCTTTTCCAGCGCCCGGCGGACGACCTCGACCAGGTATTCCGGCGGAAAAGGCTTCTGGATGAAGTCGTAGGCGCCATCCTTCATCGCCTGCACGGCCATCGTCACATCGCCGTGGCCGGTGATCAGCACCACCGGCAGTTCCGGGTCGAGGGCCAGCATCTCGCGCAGGAAGGCCATGCCGTCCATCTTGGGCAGCCGGATGTCGCTGACCACAACGCCGCGGAAGTCGCGGCCCAGTCGGCGCCGCGCCTGCTCGGCGCTGCCGGCGCATTCGGTGGCGATGCCTTCGAGTTGCAACGCCTGCTCGCAACCCAGCGCAACGTCCGGGTCATCCTCGATGATCAGTACTTTCAGTGCCTCAGTCATGGCGGTCAACCTCGTCGAGCAGGGGAATTTGCAGCGTGAAGACGGCGCCGCCGTCAGGATGGTTGGCACCGTTCAGCATGCCGCCGAAATCGCGGACGATGCCGGCCGAGATGGTCAGCCCGAGGCCCAGCCCAACGCCGGCGGCCTTGGTTGTGAAAAACGGTTCGAACAGGTGGGCCAAGGCTTCTTCGGCCAGCCCCGGACCCTGGTCGCGCACACTCAGCCGGGCCTGACCGTCGACGCCGGCGCAGTCGAGTTCGATGCGCGGTGTCGGCTGGCCGTCCATCGCATCGAGCGCGTTGCCGATCAGGTTGACCAGCACCTGCTCCAGCCGGTTCGCGTCGCACAGGGCGAAGGGTTCCGGTAGCGGGCAGTGGCGGACAATTTCGGCATCGGCCTGGCGCAGCCGTGGTTCAAGCAGGGCCAGCGCATTGTCGAGGGCTCGGCCCAGGGCGACGGGCTGCAACTGGCCGCTCGACTTGCGGGCGAAGGCACGCAACTGGCCGGTGATCAGCCCCATGCGGTCGACCAGTTGGGCAATGCGTTCGAGATTGGCGCGGGTGGTGACGACATCGCCGCGTTCGAGAAAGCGCACGCCGTTGCCGGACAGCGTGCGCAGCGCGGCCAGCGGCTGGTTCAGTTCGTGGGCGATACCGGTCGAGAGTTGGCCGATTACCGCCAGCTTGCCGGCCTGGACCAGTTCGTCCTGGGCGGCGCGCAGCGTGCGTTCGGCCCGGATGCGTTCGGCGACTTCGTCCTGCAGCAACTGATTGGCCGCCGAGAGGTCGGCGGTCCGTTCGTCCACTTTGCGCTCCAGTTCGTCATGCGCCTTCTGCAGCGCTTCGCGGGCGGCCAGCCGGTCCTTCAGGCGACGGCGCCGCTCGTCGAGCATCAGGCCGAGCATGAACAGGAAGGCGGCGCCAACCACGGCGACCATCGCCCGGCTCTGGGCGATCTCGTCGACCTGTTCAAGGTGGGAGAGCACGGTCAGTGTCCACGGCGTCCCCGGCAGCGGCCGCGACTGGGCCAAAAAACGCCCGGTTACCGGGTAGACCGCGACAATCTCCGGTCCATTACGGGCAATACTGACCAGCCGGGCGCCATGCTCGAACTCGGCGATTTCCGTCATGCCGAGCGGCTTCAGGGCGCGCCGGTTGTACTGCTGCGTCTGGTCGAAAGCGCGGCGCGTCGCCTCGTCGAGTGGGCGCAGCGTGGTGAATTTCCAGTCGGCGACCGAACCAAGGATGACCACGCCGTTCTCGTCGGCCACCATGGCCGGCGCCTCGACCGTGCTCCACGATTTTTCCAGCTGCTCCAGGCTGACCTTGATGACGGCGACACCCAGCGTCCGGCTCTCGTCGCTCAATGTCGAGGCGAGGTAATAACCGGGTTGACCGCGCGTCGTGCCGATGCCGAAGAAGCGGCCGCTGCCACTGGCCATCGCCTCGCGAAAATAGGGACGGAAGGAGAGGTCTTCGCCGATAAAGCTGTCGGCGCGGCGCCAGTTACTTGAGGCAACGACCTTGCCGGCGGTGTTAATGACGTAGATCGACAGTGTGCCGGCCCGGTCGTTGAGCTGTTCGAGATAGGCATTGACGGGGTGCGCCAGCTTGCCGTCATCCGCCTGACCGAGCAGCGCCAGCACGTCGCGTTCGAGACCGAGCGTGCCGGGCAGGAAGGCGTATTTGCCGATCTCGCGTTCCAGGCTGGCGGTGTACAGATCGAGCCGGTGCAGGCCGGTGGTCTGCAGTTCGGCGAGGCCGAGTTGCTGGGCGAAGCGGTGCGCGCCGAAGCCGCTCAGCCCCATCAGGGCGAGAAGCAGCAGCAGGATCGGCAGGTGGCGCAGTGGGCGGCTGGGCATGGCGTGGGTGGTGTGTAGGGCGCCTATGTTAGAGGATGTCGACCAGTTGCTTGACGATCAGAATGGTGACGACGACCAGGAAGGCCTGGCGGATGAAACCGGCCCCATGTTTCAGCGCGAGATGGGTGCCGAGGTAGGCGCCTGCCAGGTTGCAGACGGCCATGGTCAGGCCGATGGCCCAGAGGATCGGGCCGTGGCTGGCAAAGAAGGTGATGGCCGAGAGGTTGGTGGCGAAATTGATCACCTTGGCGCTGGCCGAGGCACGAACGAAGTCCATGCCGAAGACGCGAACGAAGCCGAAGATCAGGAAACTGCCGGTGCCCGGGCCGAAGAAGCCGTCGTAAAAGCCGATGACCAGACCGAACAGGGCGCCGCGCCAGAGATCGCCGGGGCGCGGTTCGTGCGTTTCCTCCTGGCCGAGATTCTTGCGCAGGAAAGTGTAGATGGCGACGGCCAGCATCATGACGACGACCAGCGGCCGCATCGCCTCGCGCGGAATCCAGGCGACCACGGCGGCGCCGAGCCAGGCGCCGACGAGTGCGGCGGCGGTGGCAGGCAGCACCAGGCGCCACGGAATGCGCACGGCGCGGGCGTAGCGCCACAGCGAAGCGCCGGTACCGGCAATGCTCGACAGCTTGTTGGTGCCGAACAGCGTCGGGATGGCGGTTTGCGGGAAGGTGGACAGCAGGGCCGGAATCTGGATCAGGCCGCCACCGCCAACCGCTGCGTCAACCATACCGGCGAAAAAGGCAGCAGGCGCAAGAATGAACCAGTCGATAGTCATGTCAGTTGTGCTCTTGAAAAAGAAATGACCCGGCGCCGAGGCGCCGGGTCGCTAAAGCTTCGGCACAAGTGCTATGCCGAACACCCATTGTGCCGTGCGTTTATGCTGCGGCGACCGGCACGATCCCGTCGTCCAGCACCGGCAATGCTTCATCGACTTCAGCGAGAGACTCGTCCACCGGATCGATGCCATTTTCCCACTTGGCGACGACGGCGGTGGCAATGGCGTTGCCCAGCACGTTGGTTGCCGTGCGCCCCATGTCGAGGAAGTGGTCGATGCCGAGGATCAGCAGCAGGCCGGCCTCGGGCAGCCCGAACATCGGCAGCACGGCAGCAACGACGACCAGCGAGGAGCGCGGCACACCGGCAACGCCCTTGCTGGAGATCATCAGGACCAGCAGCATGGTGATCTGCGTTCCCAGGCTGAGATCGATGCCATAGGCCTGGCCGATGAAGAGCGCGGCAAAGGCGCAGTAGAGCATCGAGCCGTCGAGGTTGAAGGAGTAGCCGAGCGGCAGCACGAAGCCGGTGATGCGGTCCTTGACGCCGAACTTCTCCAGTTGCTCCATCAGCTTGGGGTAGGCCGATTCGCTGCTCGCGGTCGAGAAGCCGAGCAGCATCGGGCTGCGCACCAGCTTGAGCAGGCGGAAGACTTCCTTGCCGAGCACGAAGTAACCGGCGGCGATCAGCACCAGCCAGAGCACGGCCAGGGCGATGTAGAAGCTGGCCAGCAGCTTGCCGAAGACGACCAGCATGCCCAGGCCCTGGGTCGTGATGATGCCGGCGACGGCGCCGAAGACGCCGATCGGGGCGAAGCGCATCACGTAGTCGGTGACCTTGAGCATGACGTGGACGACTTCTTCCATCGTGTTGACCAGGCTGCGCGCCGCCTGGTTGTGCAGGTGGCCGAGGGCCAGGCCGAAGAAGACGGCGAAGACGAGGATCTGCAGGATTTCATTGGCCGCCATCGCCTCGAAGATGCTCTTCGGGAAGACGTGGGTGATGAAATCTTTCAGATTCAGCGCGCTGGTTTTCAGACCAACGGCGCTGCCCAGTTCAGGCAGGGGCACGCCCAGATTGGCGCCGGGTTGCAGCAGGTTGGCGAACAGCAGGCCGAGCGCCAGCGAGCACAGCGAGGCGGCGACGAACCAGCCGAGCGCCTTGGCGCCGATCCGGCCGACCGTCTTCGAGTCGCCCATGCCGGCCAGGCCGGCGACCAGGGTGGCGAAGACCAGCGGGGCGATGATCATCTTGATCAGGCGCAGGAAGATGTCGGTCAGGATGCCGAAGTAGCCGGCGATTTCCTTGGCTGCGGCCGGGCCGCCGGCCAGCGTGTTGCAGGCGTAGCCGACAATGACGCCGAGTACCATGGCGATCATGATCAGGGTGGTTAACCGGTTCATTTTCATGATGGTTTCCTTGTTTTATGCATTGAATGAACGTCGCTTGCTCACGCAGCCAGGGGGGCGATCATTTGCGGCTTGGTCAGCACTTCCGGGCGCAGTACGTCGGCCAGTTGCTCGGGGCTCATCAGCTTGCGTTCAAGCACAATCTCGGCGACGCCACGGTTGCTGCGGTGCGCCTCGGCGGCAACTTCGGTGGCGTTGGCGTAACCAATGTAGGGATTGAGCGCGGTGACGATGCCGATCGAACGTTCGATACTGGCGCGCAGCGTGTCGCGGTTGGCGGTGATGTCGTCGACGCAGTAGTCGGCCAGCGTCTTGCAGCCCTTGCTAAGGTGCAGCACGCTCTTGAACAGGCTGTGGGCAATGATCGGCTCGAAGGCATTCAACTGCAGCTGGCCGGCTTCGGCGGCGAAGGTGACGGTGGTGTCGTTGCCGATCACTTCAAAGGCGATCTGGTTGACCACTTCCGGGATCACCGGATTGACTTTGCCCGGCATGATCGACGACCCGGCCTGGCGCGGCGGCAGGTTGATTTCGTTGAAGCCGGCGCGTGGACCGGAGGAGAGCAGGCGCAGGTCGTTGCAGACCTTGGAGAGCTTGACGGCAACGCGCTTGAGGACGCCGGAGAGTTGCACGAAGCTGCCGCAGTCCTGCGTCGCCTCGATCAGGTTGGGTGCGGTCAACACCGGAATTCCGCTGATTTCCACCAGTTTGCGGCAGACGATGGCAGCGTAGTCGGGGTGGGCGTTGATGCCGGTGCCGATGGCGGTGGCGCCGAGGTTCATCTCGCGGATGAGCAGGGCGGCTTCGCGGAGGCGCTCCTCGTCTTCGCCGAGCATCACGGCGTAGGTCGAGAACTCCTGGCCGAGGGTCATCGGCACGGCGTCCTGCAACTGGGTGCGGCCCATTTTGAGCACATCGGCGAATTCCTCGGCCTTGCGCTCGAAGGCACGGCGCAGGTAGGCCATGGCTTCGACGAGGCGGAAGATGCCAACGTAGGTGGCGAGCTTGAGCGCGGTCGGATAGACGTCGTTGGTCGACTGGCTCATGTTCACGTGCTCGTTCGGGTGCAGAAACTGGTACTCGCCGCGCGCGTGGCCGAGGATTTCCAGCGCCCGGTTGGCGATCACTTCATTGGCGTTCATGTTGGTCGAGGTGCCGGCGCCGCCCTGGATGACGTCGACGACGAACTGCTCGTGCCACTTGCCGTCGATGACTTCCTTGCAGGCGGCGACGATGGCGCTGGTGCGCTTGGCGTCGAGCAGGCCGAGTTGCTGGTTGGCCTGGGCGGCGGCCTGCTTGATCTGGGCCAGGGCGCGAATCAGGTCCGGGTAGACGGCAATCGAAATACCGGTGATGTCGAAATTTTCCAGCGCGCGCAGCGTATGGACGCCGTAATAGGCCGCACTGGGGACTTCGCGGTCGCCGAGCAGATCGTGTTCGAGGCGAGTGGTTACTGCATTCATGGGTTTATCTCCGATAGTTTTTAGGTGACCACACTGGTGCGCGGTTGCCTGTTCTTATCGCATAGGCCGTGCCAGCTTACGGAGTCTTGTAGGGCATTGATTATTTGTGAGTTTTTGTTTCAAAAAACGTAGCAGCGGACGGATTTCCGAACATTGCCGGACAAGCGCGTTCGGAAATCCGAACAGGCGGAGCGGATTTGGTCTCGGGAAAAATGGCCGGGTGGTTTGCGTTCAAGCCTGGAGATTGCGCCCGTCGGCAATCAGGATGTCAGGCATTCTGGGAAGCGAGGAAACCTGCCATTGCCCAAAGTGCTGACCAGCCTCGCGCGCCATTCGACGCTTGAGCCAGGATTGGCCAACAGCAGCTATCAGGCCGGAAGGCCCAGAATCACCTGACTGGCCTTGATCAGCGCGGATGCTTCGCTGCCCTCCTTCAAACCCAGTTCAAGCACGGCCTCATTGGTCACCACCGCATAGACGATCGTGCCACCGGCCAGGGTAATCGCCACTTCCGAATTCACCGCGCCCTTGGTCACCTGGCTCACCTTGCCGGTCAACTGGTTGCGGGCCGAAAATTTCATATTGGCCGGCCCCGCCAGTAGCATCACCCACGGTGCCTTGACGTAGGCAAGCGCTTCCATGCCGACAGCCAAACCGAGCGACTTGACGCTTTCCTCGGTGATGATTGCGACAATCTTGTCGCCCCCGGCCAAAATAAGCTCAATTTCGGCGTTGACCGCAGCATTGACCAAGGCGCTGATTTTTCCCCTGAATACATTGCGTGCACTGATCTTCATGCGGCTCTCCTTACCGAGTTGAGGGTTCTGGCCCACTTTTCGCTATATACAAATACAACAAACGCTTTTTGTCGGGAAAGTCACACGCACCCCAAAAATTCTGTTCAATCAAGCCATATTACTGAACTATTTTACGGGCATTCCCAACAACCCAACCTGGGTTATAGTGATCGCTATATACATTGATACATTACGAAATCATGGACACTGTCCCGCACCGCCTGCGCAGCAAACTTGAAGTCGATACCGAGTTCGGCTCCTTTCTCGGCGATACCCGCATCCGCCTGCTGGAAGCGATTGACCAGCACGGCTCCATTTCCCAGGCCGCAAAAGCCGTGCCGATTTCCTACAAGGCCGCCTGGGATGCGGTCGATGCCATGAACAACCTGGCCGACCAGCCGCTGGTGGTCCGCTCGACCGGCGGCAAGAACGGCGGCGGCACGCTGCTCACCGACCACGGCCGCAAGACCATCGCGCTCTACCGGGCGCTGGAGGCCGAATACCAGTCGGCGCTCGACCGCCTCTCAGCCAGCATGAACGATGGCGAGGCCAGCGATTTCAAGCAATTCAGCAAACTGCTCAAGCGCATGTCGATGAAAACCAGCGCCCGCAACCAGTTCGCCGGCCACATCGTCGGCCTGCGCGAAGGGCACGTTGATTTTGAAGTTCGCCTCAAACTCGATGACGAGAACGAAATCGTCGCTGTCATCACCGGCGATTCAGCCGAAAACCTCGGGCTCACCATCGGCATGGAAATCAACGCGCTGGTCAAATCTTCGTCGGTGTTACTGCTCAACGACCCGAACATCAAGACCAGCGCCCGCAACCACCTGTGGGGCGAAATCACCCGCATTCACGACGGCCCGGTCAATTCGGAAATAACGCTCGCCATGAAGAGCGGCAAATCGGTCTGCGCCGTCGTCACCCACGGCAGCGTCGAGCGCCTCGGCCTCGTCGTTGGCGAACCGGCTTGCGCGGTGTTCAAAGCCTCGTCCGTCATTCTTTGCAAATACGCCTGAAATTCAATCCCAGGAGAATCGGCATGAAACGTTGGTCAGCCCTGTTCATTTCCTTCCTCGGTATTTCCTTCCTCGCCTCCGCCAGTCTGCAGGCCGGCGAAGTTCAGGTCGCCGTCGCCGCCAATTTCACCGGCCCGATGCAGCAGATCGCTGCCGAGTTCGCGAAAGATACCGGTCACAAGGCCGTGCTCTCCTTCGGCGGCACCGGGAAGTTCTACGCCCAGATCGTCAATGGCGCGCCGTTCGAGGTTTTTCTGGCTGCCGACGACACCACCCCGGCCAAGCTGGAAAAGGAAGGCCATGCCGTGCCTGGCAGCCGCTTCACCTACGCCGTCGGCAAACTGGTGCTGTGGTCAGCCAAGCCCGATTTCGTCGACGCCAAAGGGGACGTACTGAAAAGCGGCAACTTCAACAAGCTCTCCATCGCCAACCCGAAAACAGCGCCCTACGGCGCAGCCGCCATCGAAACCCTGAAGAAACTGAATCTGCTGGAAGCCGCGCAGCCGAAGTTCGTCCAGGGTGAAAACATTTCGCAGACCCTGCAATTCGTCTCCACCGGCAATGCCGATCTCGGTTTCGTCGCGCTCTCCCAAGTCTTCAAGGATGGCAAGATCACCAGCGGTTCAGCCTGGATCGTCCCAAGCAGTTTGCATGAACCGATCCATCAGGATGCCGCGATTCTCGCCAAGGGCAAGGACAATCCGGTGGCCGGCGCCCTACTCGCCTATCTCAAAGGCGACAAGGCGAGGGCGATCATCAAATCCTTCGGTTACGATTTGCGCTGATCAAGCCACCGAGAAAGCCACCCGGAGCCCCATGCTGACTGACAGGTGACCTGCAAGCCATCTGGCTGACCGCGCGCCTGGCCGCCATCACCACGCTGATCCTGCTGCTGATCGGCACCCCGATCGCCTGGTGGCTGGCCCGCACCCGAACCTGGTGGAAAGGGCCCATCGGCGCCGTCGTCGCGCTGCCGCTGGTTCTTCCGCCGTCGGTGCTCGGCTTCTACCTGCTGCTGGCCATGGGGCCGCACGGCCCGGTCGGCCAGCTGACGCAATCGCTCGGCCTCGGCACCCTGCCCTTTACCTTCTGGGGCCTGGTCGTTGCCTCGGTGTTTTATTCGCTGCCTTTCATGGTGCAACCACTGCAAAACGCCTTTGAAAGCATCGGCGAGCGGCCGCTCGAAGTCGCCGCCACCTTGCGCGCTTCGCCGCTCGACACCTTTTTTTCAGTGGTACTGCCGCTGGCCAAGCCGGGCTTCATCACCGCCGGCATCCTGACTTTTGCCCACACGGTGGGCGAATTCGGCGTTGTCCTGATGATCGGCGGCAACATTCCCGGCATCACCCGCGTCGCCTCGGTGCAGATCTACGACCACGTCGAGGCGATGGAATATGCCGACGCCCACCGCCTGGCTGCCGTCATGCTGAGCTTCTCCTTCCTGGTGCTGCTGGCCATGTATGTCCGCCGCCCCAAACCCGCGAAGGGAAACTGAGATGCAGCCAAACCAAGACGCCCGCATTGAGGCCAGATTCCGCCTCGACTGGCCCGGCTTCACCCTGGATGTCGACCTCAAACTGCCGAGCCGCGGCGTGACTGCGCTGTTCGGTCATTCCGGCTCGGGCAAAACGACGCTATTGCGCTGCATTGCCGGGCTGGAAAGGCCTTCCTGCGGTCGACTGGCATTTAAAGGCAAAATTTGGCAAGACGAGAAAACCTGGCTGCCCACGTACCAGCGGCCAATTGGCTACGTCTTCCAGGAAGCCAGCCTGTTCGCCCATCTCAATGTGCTCGGCAACCTGCGTTTCGGCCTGCAGCGCAGCGCCACGGCGCAACGCGTCGGCCTTGAGCAAGCCATCGAACTGCTCGGCATCGACCACCTGCTGGCGCGTAAACCGGACACCCTTTCCGGCGGTGAACGGCAGCGCGTCGGCATTGCCCGCGCCCTCGCCGTCGGCCCGGAAATCCTGCTGATGGACGAACCACTGGCCGCCCTCGACCTGAAACGCAAGCAGGAAATCCTGCCCTATCTCGAACGTCTGCACGACGAACTGGATATTCCGCTGCTCTATGTCAGCCATTCGCCCGACGAGGTGGCGCGGCTGGCGGATCACATCGTCGTCATGGACGAAGGCCGCGTCGTCGCCGATGGCCCGCTCGGCGAAACGCTGGCCCGACTCGATCTGCCAATCCGGCTGGGTGAAGATGTCGGTGTTGTGCTTGACGCCATGGTCGGCGTCATCGACAGCGAATGGCATCTGGCCCGCGTCGATTTTGCCGGCGGCAGCCTGTGGACCCGTGACCGGGGCGTAGCGCCGGGCAAACGCGTGCGTGTCCGTGTTCTCGCCCGCGACGTCAGCCTCGCCGTGACCGACCCCGGCGCGAGCAGCATTCAGAATATTCTGGACGGCCGGGTCGAATCGATCGGCGACGACGAACATCCCGGCTTGCTGCTCGTCCGTGTTCAAGTCGGCAGCAGCCTGCTGCTCGCCCGCCTGACCCGCCGCTCGGCCGCCCAACTCGGCATCGCCCCGGGCCTGCCGGTCAGCGTGCAAATCAAATCGGTGGCTTTGATGGAATGATGAGCCGCCACGCCCTCAATTGATCGGCCAACCCAAAAACAAAAAAGGCCAGATTTTCGATCTGACCTTCCCGCGCTGAACAATCAATTACCTGCGCTTTGCATTCGCGGCCCTTGCTCAACGCCGGGCGTGCTTGAAATCAGGGGATCAACATAAAAGTATCTTCACGCACGGGGCCTTGGGCGCCGCGTTCGCTGGTGCTCTTATCGGATGTCTGAACAGACTGGAATCTGGAAATGGATTCGTACATATCACCTTCAATCCGCGGCACATCGACCGAGCGAATTGGCCCTTGGGCACCGCGCACGGCGGTGGTGGGGGTCGTCCATTCAGCTGACACCTGGAGTGCCTGCAAATCACTGTACATACCGCCTTCAAACGAGGCTTCGGAAGCAGAAGCAGCACCGACACCCGCAAGCATCAGCAGACTGATTCCCGATTTGAAAAATAGACTCTTTTTCATGATGTCTCTCCTTGGGTTAATGCCCTCCCTATCGTGTTAAAAAAAATGAATCATTGACCGGATACTTGCTCTCTCGAATCAAAATCAGGCAAAGCAACCAGACTCGCTGCGGAAAATGAAACACATCACCAAACGCCCGGCATCGTGCCGCTATTTCCTGATACCCGGTATCCCACTCGCTTTACAGGTTGGGTAAATAGTTGACTTTCTGGAAAAAACATAGTTCAAGATTTTTGGCGAGAAAACTCAAAATTTCGCCACCGGCAAGGCGGTCGCCACAACGGTCGCGTCACGAGCCGAGGTGAGGCTGCAGGGAGCAACATCACCCGCCCATAGCATGGCCAAAACACTGGCGATGAAATGTTTGTGCTCCAGGGCGCATTCTGATACCAGTGACGCAAGTAGTCCTCCAGACTGCTTCGCGCATCCGCCGGATCGAGATTCAGATAGGTCAGCGCATCCCAGTTCTGCGGGTCGTTTTGAAACAGCGGAAGCAGCAAATTCGCGACGACCTCATTCTTGTCACGCAAATAGGGGTTTTGACGCAAGACGTCCTTGTTATCTTGCAGCCAGCTGGACAACGGCGCATGGGCCGGTAGCTGGCGATGACCTTCTGCGATCAAGTGCTCGAAAAAGCGCCGCAAACTCTTGGCTTGTGTTGCCCAGGTCGGGTCGGGAGGCGAGTTTTCCCACGTATCCGCCAGGCTTTTCAGCGCAAACAGGGAAGCCGTCTCGCACAGAGTTTCTTCAAACCATTGGTTGTATTTGGTGGTGTCCTCGCCCACATGTTCTTCATAGTTGGACAAGATGTGGCACAACTCATGGGCAAATCCGTAAAACATACAGATGCCAGTTCTGCCCGCCCGCATGGAGATGAACCCGCTACTACCCGTTCGGGCCACGATCATAGAGAGCGACCGGGGCTCGGTCTGTATGGGTGACGACAATGGGACTCGTCAGCTTGTTCGGCAGCCGCGCCATCAATTCGTCAGCCACCGAATACAGCACACTCTCAATGGCTCCAGGCCGGGCAGAACTCCCAGCCGCCGCCCTCAACCTTGATATTGAGGCCCATTTTCCGGCTGTCTACCGATTGTCGAACCGAAGAAGCAACATCGGAATCGGCATGAGCCAGCGACCACATCACCGAGGCCATGATCAGCGGAATACGCATTTGACGTATTACCCAAGCTCTGGGTGTTCCTTTGCGCCGCTCAGGAAATTTTTCGCTTTCATTGGATTACCTCTCTTCCGCAGAAAAGCCGCGACTTCACTCGCCGCCTGCCAGGTTTTCAACTGGCAAAACTAGTCCTAATTTAGACCAAGCGCTAATGAATAGTTCCAGAGAGTGCATTGCCGACCACGGACCCGGCCGCCCCTCGGCAATTGAATTCAGTGCTGCACAACAGGCCGCAAACCCACCTTTAAAATCGGGATAGGGGCGGTCAGGAAACCTGACCGGCCCCTCCCACACCACCCGGCATGCGGGTCCGCACCGGGCGGTTGAAATAGTTGAGGTCATCGGATTTGTGATTCCCCGACCCGATGCCTGAGGTTCCGTAGAGACAGTTCAGCAAATCCGGTTTCTCGCTGCCGCTGCTTGTCGGGCTTCACCCTATCTACCAGTCCGGCGAGCTTCGCTTTCGCGAACATCTGAGACATTCCATCTTCGATAACTACCGCGTTTCCTCTCCTACTCCTTCGGCCCTTCGCCCCGTGTTGGCAGCTACTATGGCCTCTGCTGACTCCTCGCTCCGGTTCAACACCGTCGCCCTTTCAGGCATGAGGCGAGGCCTCCCCCGGGTAAGAACGCGATCCTTCCCCGCACAACCGCCGAATTTACGTCACCTTGCTTTGACCACAAGAGCTTCGCGGAATGTTGCCCACTCGCCCTGCTCGGCACCGCCTCATTCGGTTCTTGTCCATCGGCTCGCGGTTTCGCTACACGCTTCCTCCCCACACTCGGTCGCCCTCATGCAGTTGCGCTTCACTTCGTTCGCTGTGGTCAGCTTACGGAAGGACTTCCACCTTCAAGATCGCGCCCATGCCGGGCGCACAACAAAAGCCCGCGTTTGATCGCGGGCTTTTTCACTACAAGATCAACAACCAGGATTACTTGGTGGTCTTCTTGGCGGCCTTGGCAGTCGCGCTGGTCACAGCAGCGATGTTGCTCTGGGTCATGTCGGTCATTTGCTTGGCGGCTTGACGCATGCCATCAAAAGCACTGCTGGCAGCGGCGATTGCGCTCTGGACAGCAGAAACGGCAACGTCGGAACCAGCCGGTGCCGACTTGGCAGCTTTTCAAGCAAGCCGGTGATGTTCTTCTGGAAATCGCCGAACTGGGACTCAAGCATCTTGGTCAGTTCTTGCTGGGTCTGGGTAGAGATTTCGACCATGGAACGCGAGTAGGCAACGGCCTTTTCAAGGCTCGGCTTGGCCAGCGAGGTCTGGATCGAGAGGGCTTCCTTGGGATCCTTCGCATCCATCAGCGCCTTGGTGTTGGCCATGGATTCGTCAACGACGGAACGAACCGTTTCGAAGTTGAGGTTAGCGATGCGTTCAGCGGATGCCAGGGCGGTATTGGCAACGGACAAGAGGGAATCTACAGCAGCCTTGTTGGCGGCAGCGAATTGCTCGGGATTGATCGACATAGGTGGGTTCCTTTTGGTGGAAATTAATAATTACAGCAGACACATTGTAACAACCTATTCGGGATATTGCTGCGCCGCAGCAAACTATTTTATTGATCTAGATCAGCAACCTACAAGATATTTTTCAAACAGGCGTTTCAAGAAGCCCCTGCATTTTCGGATCAAACACCTCAATTGTTACAAGATGCCTACCGCTTGATGTCGAAATCAGAAAACCAAAACTGAATTCAAAAGCAAGCAACGGAGTGGAGGACAAAGTCAAAAAATCTACCCTTGGGTGGTCAATCGGAAAATGTTAAAAGGACAGCCATGAAAGCCGTCAGCGCTCACGATCGCGCCACCAAAATATTAAATGACCCGCGCTGGGCGGCCCTGCTCGCCCGCGATGCGACGGCTGACGGAGTTTTCTTTTATTCGGTAAAAACCACCGGCGTCTATTGCCGCCCCGACTTGTGCCGCCCGCACACCACGGCCGGAAAATGTCAATTTCACGCGTCGACCGCAGCCGCCGAAAATGCCGGCTTTCGCCCTTGCCAACGCTGCCGGCCGGATCAGGTGCCGCTTGCTGAAAGGCAGGCCACGATGGTGGCCGAGGTTTGCCGACGGATCGATACCGCCGAAACACCGCCGACGCTCAAACAATTGGCTGAACACGCCGGTCTGAGTCCCTGGCATCTGCATCGCCTCTTCAAAAGCGTGACCGGGCTGACGCCAAAGGCCTACGCCACCGCCCAACGCAGCGAGCGGGTACGGGCCGGGCTTGCGACCCAGGGCGCTACGGTCACTTCGGTCATTTATGCCGCCGGCTACAACGCCAACGGACGATTTTATGAAAGCTCGAATGCGCTTTTAGGCATGACACCGAGCACCTACCGCGCCGGGGGCACCAACACCGAGATCCGTTTCGCCATCGGCCAATGCACGCTGGGCGCCATTCTGATGGCCGCCAGCCAACGCGGCATTTGTGCCATTCTGCTCGGCGACGATCCAGCCGCCCTCCTCGGCGATCTGCAGGCGCGTTTTGCTCAGGCGCAATTAATTGGCAGCGATGCAGAATTTGAAAGCTGGGTGGCACAGGTCGTCGGTTTTATCGACGCCCCGGCCCAGGCCTGGATTTACCAGCTCGACATTCGCGGCACAGCTTCCAGCAACGCGTCTGGCAAGCCTTGCGCGACATTCCGGCAGGCAAAACAGCAAGCTATACCGAAATCGCCCAGCGCATCGGCGCCCCGAAAGCCGTACGCGCCGTCGCGGGCACCTGTGCCGCCAATGCGCTGGCCGTCGCCATTCCCTGCCATCGCGTCGTGCGCAATGATGGCGCTTTGTCCGGCTATCGCTGGGGCATCGAACGCAAACGCGCCCTGCTCGACAAAGAGGCCAAGAACGAATGACTTCTACCCATTGCAGCATCGCCCTGCCGGCCGGCTTTCGGGCCGAGGATATTCTTGAGTTCCATCGCCGCGACCCACAGGCATTCGCCGAACGGGTTGCGCCGGGCCGGTTGCAAAAAGGGCTGGTGGTAGACGGGAAAGCCGCCTGCTTAAGCCTTGGCTTTCACCCGGCTCATGTCGAGGCAGAATTGGCCATAGACAGCCGGTCGACCGCAGCAAATGAGGCAGCACTGTCGCGACTGGTTTGCCGCATGCTCGGCTTGACCCAGCGCATCGAGATATTCGAGCAAGATTATCGCCAGCACCCACAACTCGGGCCACTCATCGCCCGCCAATCCGGCCTGCGTGTGCCGCTCGCCGCAACCCCATTCGAGGCGCTGACCTGGGCGATTACCGGCCAGCAAATCAGTGTCGGCGCGGCGGTTTCCATGCGTCGCAAACTGATCAAGTCAGCCGGGCAGGCTCATTCCAGTGGCCTGGCCTGCTATCCCGATGCCGCCCAACTGGCGCAACTCACCGAGGCCGACCTGCGCGCCGCCGGCTTTTCGGCCAACAAGGCGCAAACCCTGATCACCGTCAGCGCCAAAGTACTTTCCGGTGAATTGCCACTCGACGCGTGGCAGGAAAATTTGCCGGTCGACACGCTCCGCGAACGCCTGCTGGACATCCGCGGAATCGGCCCGTGGACAGTAAATTACACCCTGCTACGCGGCTTCGGCTGGCTCGACGGCTCCCTGCATGGCGATGTCGCCGTCCGGCACGGCATGCAAATCCTGCTCGATAGCCCGGACAAGATCAGCGAAAAAGCAGCGCAGCAATGGCTGGCTGAGTTTTCACCGTGGCGAGCGTTGCTTGCCGCGCACCTGTGGGCGATGAAATCGCTGGCGGCTTGATCCGCGCTGTTGCAATCAGGCAAAAATCGGCCAAGAAGAGACATTCGACGGCTAAAAAACTAGCCAAGGCCAGTGGCCGGTTAGATATTGTTTAGCCGCCATTAGTCCTCGTATTTTGAAAAACACCTCAACTCCAGCGCAAAGCAGCTTTGTCTCTCGATGAACAGAAGATCCGATCAGTTGAAGCTCAAACTCATCCGGCTCAGGGGCGATTGATGACAAACCGATCTGAGCTGAAAATTGCTCTATTAAACCCAAAGGTTTCGAGTTGATCTGCGTAAGATATGCATTACGTATCCCCGCCACCTCTTCTGCAGGCAAGTTATCAAGGCTTGTCAGATCGCCAAAGTTGATCGGCAATCCTGCTTCAGAAAAATCAGACCAACGCACCCAGAATTCACTGCCAACCCACTCTTCACGAAATCCAATTTTCTCGATGTTCTTCGAACCGGAAATACGTAAGCAACTCCCTCCAATTGCACCGTAATACGGTAACTTGCGCTTGCTAATGCCACCAAGTGCATCTGGATTTCTCTCCAAAATGGCGGATTGCCTATCGATAAATTTTGATTTTACCTCGAGCCTCCAGTGATTGAACTTCTCGAGCACTGGGTCTGGTGCCACCAGTCGTCTGCCGTTTAGTTCTAAGCCAAATTCGCTTCTGAATTCGAATTCGCCCAACCCCACGCGGCCCATCCTAGTGAGTGAAAATGAGTCCCTAGTCTCAGCTCGGCGACGATACCAGTTGAGTGCTGAGGCAAAACTTTGCTCGCATCCAGCCCCTGTCATGTACATCGCTCCAAGAGAGGTCATTGCAGGTGAATATCCCATTTCAACTGCTTCCGATATGTACAGGAACGCTTTTCCACATCCGCCTGAAAAGCTACTCCCTCCCAAAGCAACTGACCAAGCAGATGCATGGCTTCGGGTACTTTCTGATCGGCAAGTTGTTCGAGTTTCTCGACAGCTTTAGTCTCGGCCAAACCACCTACGTCACTGTAGATCGTGCCTCGAATCGCCCAGAGAGCTTCTGAAATGCTTTCAGATTTCATGGTGACAAAACTCTTCCAAAAATTGCGTTAATTTGTTCTGAATTTCTGGACTACTAATTCCCATGTTGTCCTTGCACAGCAGCAATTCGATACATTCGCTTGGAAATTCGTCAGCAGCATCATCGAGAATGATGTAACTCTCAACTCCAGACTTTCCACATAGCCGAGAATGCTCTGATGGCGATTGTCGCCAGCCGTTATTGCGACAACACGCTTCCCAAGTTCAACAGGTAGCAAGTTCCGTAGCTGCTCTAGCGTGTACGAATTGCGCCAAGAACTGTGGATAATAAGGTGGCAATCAAAATTGTGTATCAAGTTCCACAGATCTTCAACCCAGCAAAAACGAGCATCACTGGCTAAAACCAATTCGTCATTGATAGTTTTGAAACTCAAATAATCGGCGGGGTGCAATACACCGTCAAAATCCAAGAATATGATTGCCATATTGGACAGCACCTCCATTGCCAAGCAAGACACCAAGTTTGCCGATTAATCTCAAGCTTCTTTGTTCAAAGGCGGCAAGCTGCCGTTTTCGGCCAGGTATTGCGCCAATAGTTGTGCTTCGACCAGAAATGGCGGAGTACCGACACCATTTTTATACGTTTCAAACCATTCGATCCGTAATTTATCAAGGGGGCAATGACAAGAATGGGCGCCATTGATCACTTCTCGGAAGAATCTATCTCGGGGGATTCCATTCTGTATTTTCTTGAGCCGTTTGTTTATCCCTTGGATTCCTAGCTTTCCGTCATTATGAATAGTTCCCGATTTTCCGATGTAAAGCAGGGATTTTTGGCCATCTTTTTCTCCGTAAATAATGTAAATACCAGCTCCAGCGGAGACCTTGTTTTTGCTTATCACGGCGCCAAGGGAGGGTTTCTCGTCCTTAAAATCGAAGCTGTCTGTCTTGAAATTTTTGGTGCGTATCTTTTGAGCATCTCATCGAAATACACTTCAAATGAATCCGTCATTTGCTCTCTCGTTTAGTCATCAGTCATCGGTTAATTCAATAGCGTGACGATTTTGTTGTTCCAAGGCTCTGCTTGCGGTCACTCCCATTTTTGGAAAATATTTCGATCTACTCTGCAGCTTCCATGCGCACCATTTCCAAGCTATGAATAGCAGCAGAAAGCTAGCACAAGTTGCAAGCAAAACAGCCCAATCATTGCCCCAATCAAAGGGAATGACCATCTGTACTAGCCGCATTACGCAGGCTGCGGCCAAAGCCACGCCAAGCACAGCAATAAGAAGGGCTGCGAACGGGATCACATACGCAGGACCCAAGCGCAAACAAGCATTCCAAGCAGTATCCCAAGTAGATGCAGCATTATTCTCTCCCCCAACAACTGATGCCGTTGAGAATACGGGAGAAAAAGCTCACCAGATGAGCTAGCCATATTGGCTGACTGCATTTCTTAACCTCTCAATCACCGTGTTGCGTAGTTCTGGTGGAGAGATGACTTCGACGTTTGGGCCATAGCGCAGAATGTCCATCACTATCTCGGTGCTTGAAGCAAATGGGAACTCCAGTATGTAGCTACCATCGGCTTCAAAATAGCCGCGTTGCTCAACATGCCATTTCTCTGTCGCAATCCACCTGGCTTGATATGGTGTGAACCGCAGTTTCGCCCAGGTAACATCCTGACCTGTGAAGATTCCGTACCCGGCTCTAAAGATCGCATTCAGTTCTTCGGCAGGAAACTCGATTGCTGCCTCGTCGAGCAATTCGACATGATCAATGGCATCCACTGAAAACCTTCTCAGCGCATCCCTACGATGGCACCAAGCATCCAAATACCATGTGTTTTTGTAGTAGGTCAGGCGCTGAGGAGATAGCCGACGATTAGGAAAGCCTTCTGTGTCTCGGCGGCTTCGATAAGAAATTTCCAGCCTTTTCCGGCGAAGCAGTCCGGTTGCGCAAATAGCGAATACCTTGCTACCAACTGGGCGATAGGCCGGTTTTTCGATGACGATTCTGTTCTCGATTTCTTCTAGCAGGTGATCGGTACTATCTAGCAGACCTTCGAGCCGACTAATGAGAGGTTTAATGTGTGGCTCAAGTATGCCGGGCTGAATCTCCTCCAGTAGGTGCTTGGCAACCAATAAGGCGTGGATCTCGGTGTCGTTGAACCATAGTCCCGGTAGTTCGTACTTCGGGCCGATAGCGTTGTTCTGACCGAAACAATAAGCACCAGAAGATCGGTCATAGACAATCGGCGCATGCAAATGATTTTGCATGTATAGAAGGTCACGCTTGAAAGTGGCAGTGATACGCCGAGTTCTTCAAGGAACTCTCGAGTTGTAACCTGCTTTCTGTTGTTGATTAGCTGGTCAATACGGTAGAAGCGTTCAGTCCGATCCATTGTGGCTCATCCGTTGAGCTATCGATGCCGTATATTACGATGGGATTGGTGGTGGCGACATAAAATCGCGGGGGTTCGGGCGGTCATGCAAGACATTGAAAAATATCTGCGAGAAGCAGTGTTCTATCCATGCGCTGGACTTGATGGAACTCCTGTCAGGTTCTTGGGCCATCGCTTCCAGCGATACATATATGCCGACTATGGAGTGACCCGAGAGTCCTTCGTAAGGGCATGTGAGCAGAATGGTTTTCTTGGCTATCGAGTCAGTTCGATCAAGGAACTTAATGTCGAGTCAGTCTTCCAGAGTTCGTGGAAGGAATTGGCCGACACTTACCGTTCCATCTTCGGCCAGCTTCATTCTGAGTGGACGAATCCTTTTATCCTGCATGCCAAATTCGAGCAACTTGCTGACTTTCCGCAAGAGCACGGACCATCTTCGTTTGATCTGATCTACGTTTGCTGTGAAGCGATAACGACCTTTGACTCGGTATTCAGCAAAAGAGGAATTACGCCCCGATGCCTCGTCTATATTCGTCCAGGAACGGCTTTTGGAGGCAATTTCTCAGCCTACTCCGAGGTGCTTGACCGAGCGATGCGCGCCAACCCCGGAGGGATGCCAGAGTTCGTTCTGTATGACAGATCAGGCGGCAATGCCAAGCGTGGTGACTGCCTACCCTTACTGGATGGGTATCAGCCAATTCAACGCTGGGACTACAGAACAGAGCATTACGGGATAACCAATGCAACATTGGCAAGCAGATTGGCTGCAATTAGATGATAAAGCTGCCAAATTGCTTGCATTTATTATCAGGCTGGAATTGGCACGAAGCTGACTGCGGACACCTCAAAAATGGTGGACCACTTCGCAGCGGGGTGGTCAACTAAGAAGTGACTTTGCCTGTCCAAAGCCCGGAGATTGAGCGGTAGAGTTAAAGAAATTTCACAATTCCAACGAGGAACCCCAAATGTTCGATCTCTATATCGGTAACAAAAACTACTCGTCCTGGTCGCTGCGGCCCTGGCTGCTGATGAAGCATTTCGGGATTCCGTTCAATGAGCACATGGTGTCGGTTGCCGGGCGCGACTACAACGCTGCGCTCAAGCCACTCGCCGGCAATGCCCGTGTGCCCTGCCTGCATGAGGACGGCTTCCAGATTTGGGAAAGCATTGCCATCGCCGAAACCTTGGCCGAGCGCCATCCGGCCATGTGGCCGGCCGACGCCCGGGCGCGGGCTCGGGCGCGCAGTATTTCGGCTGAAATGCATGCCGGCTTCACGCAATTGAGAACAGCCATGCCGATGAATCTCAAGCTGAAACTCAAGGGCAAACCGGCCACGCCCGAAGTCCAGCGCGATATCGACCGGGTCAGCGAAATCTGGATCGAGGCACGCACGCAATTTGCGACTGCGGATGGCCCTTACCTGTTCGGTGCGTTCTCGGTGGCGGACGCGATGTATGCCCCGTTGGTCTGGCGCCTGCACATCTATAACGTTGCCCTGCCAACGGTGGCAGCCGCCTATCGGGACACCATGCTGGCCCATCCGGCCATGTTGGAATGGTATGCCGCTGCGCTCAAGGAAACCGAGGCGCACGCGCATTACGACCGCTTGGCGGATGAGTACGGCGGCTGGCGCTGATTGCTGCGGTGAACCGTAAAAATCATCAAAAAATGTCCTGCGCCAGGCCTTCGTTAGCCGGCCGCTCATTCACGGCGCCGGTTTGCGCCTCTTCAAATTACCGCTCGGCCACGCCGGCATTTCAAGCACTCATAGCGACCCCCACCTTGCCCGCGAATGCCTGAAATCGCTGCATGCCATGAATCACCCGTGCGGCTAATGCCATAGAACCCAAGGCTGGCACTAGAATATTGCCATGAGCAAAACAGAACACGCCCCCGAGACACAGGCCACCAAGTTCCTGAAGTCGCACAAGATCCCGTTTTCGAGCCACCTCTATGCTTACGAAGAGCACGGCGGCACCAAGGTTTCAGCCCGCGAACTGAATGTCGCTGAACACGCTGTGGTCAAAACCTTGATCTTCGAGGATGAGAACGCCAAGCCGCTGATCGTGCTGATGCATGGTGATTGCAAGGTATCGACCAAGGAACTGGCGCGCCAGATCGGCTGCAAGAAGGTTGAACCCTGCAAGCCGGAAGTCGCCAACCGCCACAGCGGCTATCTCGTTGGCGGCACCAGCCCTTTCGGTACCAAAAAGCCGATGCCGGTCTACCTGGAAAAAACCATCCTTGATCTGCCGCTGATCTACATCAACGGCGGTCGGCGCGGCTTTCTGGTGGGCGTGCATCCGCACGACATTCTGCGGACGCTGAACCCCAAGCCGGTCGAGGCGGCGCTGAAGGGTTGATTGCCATTAGCAATCGCAACGATTCAATCAATCGATTGGCGCTATAAAACAGACGGTCGTAAAGTGCCTCCTGAGAACAAGGAGAGCCACCATGACCCAGATCGTCGTCAAACACTACACCCAGCCAAACACCCGCCGCCACTTGTGGATTGGCCTCGTCATGGCGATCGTGGCAACAGCCTTCGGCATCGAGCAAACCCTCCATTGGTTCGCGGCTCATCCGATGGCTGCCAAGGGCCTTGAGGCCAGCCTCTTCGCCGGCCTTGCCACCGGTTTGGGCGCCATCCCCATTCTCTTTCTCCGTCGCCCATCCGAGCGCTTGATGGCACCGATGCTCGGTTTGGCCGGCGGCATGATGCTCGCCGCCAGTCTCTTCTCGCTCCTCGTTCCCGCAGTGCAGACGGTAGCGGCCAGCGATGCGCCGTGGATGCTCGGCATCCTCACCAGTAGCGCCTTCTTGGCCGGCGTGGCGATGATGCAGCACATGGATCGGCGCCTGCCGCATACGCATGTCGAGTCGGTCGAAAGCGCAACGGCTCGCCCCCACGTCACGCTGGTGGTCGCTGCCATCGCCCTGCACAACTTGCCCGAGGGGCTTGCGGTCGGGGTTGCAGCAGCGGCCGGGCGGATCCACGGCATGACGCTCGGCATTGCCTTGCAAAATATTCCGGAAGGCTGGATTGTCGCCAGCGCCATGATCGCCCTCGGCGCCGCCCCTGCGCGCCGCCTTGATTGCCCTTGGTACCGGTCTGGTCGAGCCGGTGGGCGGCTTGTTCGGTGTTATCGCCAGCAGCCTGGCTGGTGCCGCCCTGCCGCTCGCGCTCGCCGCGGCAGCCGGGGCGATGCTCTGGGTGGTCAGCCATGAATTGATTCCGGCCTCGCACAAGCCGGGCACCGAGGCCGCCGGCACTGCAGGTTTGGCCAGGGGCTTTGGATCATGGCAGTGCTTGCGGCGGCATTCTGATGTACTCAATTGATAACAAGCGTTACGCACTGTAACGAACTGGCGCCGGCTTGCTGAGTCTTAACAGACGTTAACAACAAAAGGAGACAATCATGCCGAATCGCGCTGTTATCAAGGTCATACAGAATCGGGATTTTCTGATGTCGACGCCGGAAAAGAGCGTCCGTGCCGTGGCCTCGCACATGAAATCGCTGAAACTTGGTGCCGTACTAGTGGTCTCGCCGGAAGACGGAAAACTGCTGGGCATCTGCACGGAGCGGGATCTTGTTCCACAAAATTCCTGGCAACGGGTCTTGATGTGAATACGACACCCGTTAGCGCAATCATGACCCCAAACCCGCAAACCATCAGCCCGGACAAGCCTTTTGGGCACGCCTTGCACCTGATGTTCGAAGGCGGCTATCGCCACATGCCTGTAATCGCGCCCAATGGTTTGCCGATTGGCGTGCTTTCGGCAAGGGACGCCCTTGGGCTGGAAGTTTTCAATTTCGCCAATGAGCTTGTGCAACGCGAAACCTTGACGGAAGTTCTCTAAGGAGGCGCTGAAATGTACCCGCGAGCTTTGTTCTCATGGACCCTGAGTTGTGAATGGAGCGCCGCAAGTGAAATTAGATGCTCATCATTCAATCCTACCCATTTAACGTGCCCGGCGGGCTCCCCGTAAACCGCGGCTTTCTGGTCCGTGGATTAACGAATCCGCCAACGCCCCTTGATGAAGTCGGGCGGGTCGACATGCCGGAAATCGAGGCGTCCTACCGCGTCAGTTTCAGCGACGAAGCCCAGGCTGCACAAGCGATGGGATTGAAAGATAGCGTGCAAAGCGGGCCCGCAGACCTGTTGCAGCAAAACTCAATGCTTCGGCTTTACCAACAGGTTGCTGGTCTCTGAAAAAAGGGGCTGTCGCCTTGAGGAAGCAAGTGACAGGCTAGGGGCAAAGCCTGCCCGGGCGATTTAAACCGAGCGCTCGATAATCACGCCGACGCGCTTGACGCCCGGCATCATGCCCAGTTTGGCGATGGACACACGCACCCATTGCGCGGCGAAGTTTTCGAGCAACCAGGTGGCGACGTGTTCGGCCAGCTTTTCCAGCAAATTGAAATGGCTGCCCGAAAGGTCCGCCCGCAGGCGCTCGACCACCACCGCGTAATCAACGGTATCGCGAATATCGTCGCTGGCGCCGGCTGATGCGGTCGACACGCCAATATGCAGAGAAATCTCGACTGTCTGCGACATGGCTTTTTCGCGCGGATAGATGCCTATCCACGTTTCGGCGCGCAATTCTTCGATGAAAATGATGTCCATAAGGCAGTCGACCGTAGCACGGGGTGTAAAATTCGCGCCGATTGTACCTCAGCGCCCCAGACGACCCATGCAAACCGCTTTCGCCCCATTTATCCGCAATAATCGCCGCCTACCTGCTCGGTTCCATCTCCTTCGCCATCGTCGCCGCCAAGCTGTTTGGTCTGGCTGATCCGCGCAGTTATGGCTCGGCAACCCGGTGCCACCAACGTCTTGCGCAGCGGCAACAAAAAGGCTGCACTCTTCACGCTGATCGGCGATGCCCTCAAGGGCTGGTTGGCGGTTTTCGTGGCGCAAAAAATGGGCTTCAGCGACAACGTCATCGGCCTCGTCGCCCTCGCCGTGTTCTTTGGCCACTTGTTCCCGATTTTTCTCAAATTCAAAGGTGGCAAAGGCGTCGCTACTGCGGCAGGCGTGCTGCTGGCGCTTGATCCGATGGTCGGCCTCGCCGTCATGGGAACCTGGCTATTTGTCGCCTACGCGTCGCGCTATTCTTCACTGGCCGCCTTGCTGGCGGCCGCGCTGGCCCCGGTTTACACCATTTTTTTTAACGGCAGCAATGGTCAAACACTGGTCATCAGCGTCATCTCCCTGACCCTGATCATCAAGCACTGGCAGAACCTGCAACGCCTGTTGGCCGGCCAGGAAAGCAAAATCGGCAACAAGAAGAAGTAGCCGGTTTAGTAGCCAGTTTTTTCAGTCAGCCAGCCGTTCGTAAAGCTTGACCGCGGTATCGGCATGACGAAAGAGACGCTCTCCCGCAGCTAACGCGGTTAAGGCATAGCGTGCCTTGCCGATGTTCGCCAAGCTCGGGATCAGCATGCTTTCAAACTTGCGCCATTGGCCATCCACCTCGTCCAGTTGCGCCGCAAGCTCAGGGATGCCCTTGCCACTACGCTGCAACTCGGCCAGATTACATTCGAACTCGATACGGGAAGTCTCAAGACGGTGCAGCACGAGCTGACCCCCCAAGCCCCATTCGCGGAACAAGAAGAGTTTGCCGATCCGCTGCGACAACATGCGGTTGCGACCGGCAATATTGACAAAGTGAGCTGCCGGCGTCGCCGAGAGCTTTTCGGCTTCAGGTCAGCCGGTCAGTTGCGAGCAAAAGTTCTTCGCTCAAATCCAGCACCGCCCGCGCACCCGCGAGCGCCGGTTCAGCCTCGAACAAGGCTTGCCGATACAACTGCCAGGCGTCCTTCAGTATTGTCAGACGATCGGCCAGCACGCTCGGCAAATCAAGGCGGTTCAGATGGCTCAGATTCCGCTCGAATTGAATTTCTAACTGGCGCAGCTTGACCCGGGATTTAACCAGCGCAAGGTTGCGCCCGACCAGGCCCCAGGCGATCGCCATACGCTGCGACAACACCCGCTGACGGCCGCAAAGATTGATCAATGCGCCAGGAGAGAGCGTACTGTCCTCCTTGGCCGAACCATGCTTGGGCTTGCGGGGAAAACTCACCAACTGGCGCTCATTGCCGATTTCGGTATTGAGCAAGGCGGCGTTCTGAATATGAACGTGGCGCCCTTCAACCACAATGACGCCACTTTCGCTGAGGAGACGCAGGCTCCGCGAAAACGTTTCCGGCGACATGCCGAGGTGCGAAGCAATTATTTTCTTGCTGGGTTTCAGGGTGACGGTGGTTTCACCGGCCAGCCCCGGGCGCTCACCGGCCAATTCGACCAGATAATCGAGGAGCCGCTGCGCACCGGTCATGGCGTAGTGGTAACCACTCACATCGAACTCAATCGCTTGCTGGCGCTGAGCCAGCGCCTGAATTATCCGCCAGCCCAGATCAACATCCTGGCGCGTGATGGCACGAAGCTTTCGGGCATCAAGCGCAACCACGATGCAGGGGCTAATCGCCTGACCAGACGAGCGTAACTCGTGCTCCCGAAAACCTCACCCAGGCTCAATACCTGCTGCGGCTGTGCCAATTCGAGGACTTTTTCCAGTTCACCGCTCAAGGTGGTCGAGCGCTTGACCGTACCGCTAATCAGGACATAGGCCTCGCGAATCGGCGCGCCAGCGTGAAACAGATAATCATGGGCGTGATATTCAACAATTCGGCTGGCGGCGAGCAGCTCATCCAGTTGCGCCGGGGCCAGCCCGGAGAATGGCGGCATGTGCGACAACAACTCGCGCTGCGCCCACATCGGGGCTCGTAGCCCCACAATCAATTCATTTGCTCCCAACTCAGTAGCACTCATCGGGAAAACGTGCGTCCAGCGTCAACATCCTGTTCCCTCAAAACACAACTCAACGGGACATGCTAAGCCCCCCCCCCCCGGGGGGGGGGGCCGGGGGGGGGCGCGGCCGGCCCCCCCGGGGGGGCCCGCCCCCCCCCCCCCCCCCCGCCCCCCCCCCCGTGTGGGCGCCTGGCCCCGCGCCCCCCGCCCCGGTCCCCCCGCCCCCCTTGGCGAGCGAAGGCCCCCCGGTAAGACGCGCCCCCCCCCCCCCCCCCCGCCGGTTTAATCCCTTGCTTTACCCCAGAGCCGCGGATGTCCCCCCCCCCCCTGCCCGCCCCCCCCTCTTTGGTCTTGCCCCCGGCCCGCGGTTTCCCCCCCGCCCCCCCCCCCTGGTGGCCTGCGGTTGCGACCCGCTGCCCGCTGTGGTCGCTTCCGGAAGGCCCCCCCCCTTCAAGGTCGCCCCCTGCCGGGCACAAAAAAGGAAGGGGACAAAATCCCCTTCCTTTTGCCTAAACAATTTGCTTAGTAAACGTCGTGCTGCGTGTTAAAGACGTTGAACTTGCCGGTTGGCGTCACCAGTTTCGGGTCGCGGATGACAGCTTTCAGCTTGCGCGTCTTGTCATCGACAACCACGATGGCCGACTCCTGATCCTTGCCGTTCCAGACCGAGAACCAGACTTCGTCGCCCGCCTTGTTGTACTCCGGCTGAACGACGCGCTTTGGCCCTGCCTTGATCCCGGACCATTCGCCGATCGGAATCAGTTCGTGGCCCTTGTCAAGATTATTCACGTCCCACACTGCAACCGACTGGCTGATATTGGCTTCAGGATTCAGGGTCGTGTCGACCCACAGATTCTTCGACTTCGGATGCGTTTTCAGGAACAGCGAACCGCCACCGAGGCCCGTGAGCGTACGCACGACTTTCCCAGGCATTGTCCGGATGTTTCTTCGGATCAGTACCAATCAGGGCAATGGTGTCGTCACCCAGGTGGCCAGTCGCCCAGACGGGGCCGAACTTGGGATCGATAAAGTTGGCGCCACGACCCGGGTGCGGGTCTTGCCTACTTCAACAAGTTTCTCCAGTTTGCCTTCCTTGGATCGATAACGGCAATCTTGTTTCGAGGCGTTGGCCGCATCCATGAAATAGCGGTGCGTTGACTCGAAACCACCGTCGTGCAGAAAAGGCGAGCTTCAATCATCTTGATCTTGAGGTTCTTCAGATCGCGATAATCCACCGAGTGACCATGCCGGTTTCCTTCACGTTCTGAAGAATTCCGGGTTGAAGTGAGAGGAGACGATGGCGGCAACGCGCGGCTCGGGATGGTAACCCTGCGTGCCGACCGTCATCCCGCGCGTCGCGACAATTTTGCGCGGCTTGAGCGTGTCGCCATCCATGATCACGAACTGGGGCGGCCAGTAGGTGCCGGCAATCGCATACTTGTCTTCAGGGCACTTCTATAAATTCCCCGAACCGGCTACGCTTCTGACATGCAAACGAGCTTTTTTGATCTTGAGAACCGCTACGCCAGTTTGAGCGAAGCGGGCGACCCGCTGGATCGGCTGGATGGGGTGATTGACTGGGAGATTTTCCGTCCCATCCTTCAACGCCTCGACATCAAAGACCGCAAGAGCGCAGCAGGGCGCAAACCCACCTGCCGCATTCTCATGTTCGCTGCTTATCTTGCAGCGGCTGCATAACCTTTCCGACGAGCGTCTGCAATATCAGGTTACGGATCGACTTTCTTTCATGCGCTTCCTGGGCTGAAACTATCGGGCGACGTTACCCGATGCCCGCACCGTCTGGGCATTTCGAGTAGCCTCAAGGCACACGAGTTGGCTGAAGCCTTGTTTGATCGCCTGGAGTCAGGCGCTGGCTGACCTCGGTGTTGAACTCGAAGAGCGGACAGATCATCGACGCCACTTTCGTTCCCGTGCCGATCCAGCGCAACGGCCGCGAAGACAACGCCATCATCAAGCAGGATGCTGTACCCATTGACTGGGGCAAGAGCCGGCCAAACTGGCGCAGAAGGACATCGATGCACGCTGGACAAAGAAAGGCGGGCAGAACCACTTTGCTTCAAGAACCACATCCAACATCGACCGTGACACCAAGCTCATCACTGCTTCGCCTGCACCGCCGCCAACGTACATGACAGCCAGGTGCTCGACACTTAGCTTTCGTGATGAAGTGACGGGCGGTGGTGAAGTCTGGCGGACAGCGCCTACCGCTCGGACGAACAGGAGCAACGCCTGAAGAAAGCAAACACGAGAGCCGGATACACGAGCGGACTTACCGCGAAGCTTCACTCTCCGAGGCACAGGAACAGAGCAATACGGAGAAATCGAGCGGACACGCGCCCGTTGAGAGCACGTCTTTGGTGCGATGGAAAATGACATGGGTGGCATCTTCCTGCGCAGTATTGTGGTCACGCGCCAGGCTTGTGATTGGCTTGAGAACTCGACCTACAACCTTAAACGCATTGAGACGCTGATCCGCTTGAAGGTATTTGACTTTGACAGGGTAGGTGCGCCTGGAGCAAAGGGAACTCAGCTGAAACCAGGTGAAATATCATCAACGAACGGTGCTTTTGGACAAAAACAGACAGAAAATCCAACTCCGACCCGGAAATTTCAAAAATTAAATCCATTCAGGATGCATCGGCGATTAAACGCAATTATAGAAGTGCCCTTTACTATTTTCTCAGTACAAAAGTGCTGTCTTTTACGTGGTGACCCAACGGGAGTGCCTAAGGAGTTATTTCCTTGATGATTTGGTATCGATTGAACTTGCTTTGGCTTCCATATCCGAACAACACCGCATCGTCGCCAAATCGAAGAACTGTTTTCCGAACTGGCCAAGGTGTACGACAGCCTGAAAAACCGCCCGCGAACAGCTCAAAGTCTTAGTCGCCAGGCCTGCTCAAGCACGCCTTTGAAGGTAAACTCACCGCCCAGTGGCGCCCGAAAACAGCGACAAACCCGAAACCGCCACCGTCCTGCAAAAACGCATCCAGACCGAACGCCAGGAACGCTACCGCCAGCAACTCGCCGCCACTGGGGAAGCCAAGAGCAAACACGGCAGCAAACCCAAAGCCCCAAACCCCGCCGCCGCTGACCACTGAAGAACTGGCTGAATTGCCCGACTACCGGCAGCGTGGGGATGGATAAAATACGGCGATTTGTGCTCATAGGTGAGAAACGGAATTTCCGCGAAAGCAGAAGGAAATTCAGGAACGCCAATTTTCAGAATCAGCGCAGTTCGACCGCTTTTCTTGACATGACCGATATTAGGCACATTGAAACTCGACGGGAGCATTCAATAGCTATTGGCTTGAGCGAGGAGATATTGTTTTCACTCGCTACAACGGCTCGCGACACTATGTTGGCGTTTGTGCTGAATATCGCTCAGACGAAAAGCGACTTTTCCCGGACAAGCTGGTTCAGACGCGGACTTTTTCCAAACTGATGTCGACTTCTTATTTAGGGCACTTCTATAAATTCCCCGAACCGGCTACGCTTCTGACATGCAAACGAGCTTTTTGATCTTGAGAACCGCTACGCCAGTTTGAGCGAAGCGGCGACCCGCTGGAACGGCTGGATGGGGTGATTGACCGGGAGATTTTCCGTCCCATCCTTCAACGCCTCGACATCAAAGACCGCAAGAGCGCAGCAGGGCGCAAACCCACCTGCCGCATTCTCGCTGTTCAAGCTGCTTATCTTGCAGCGGCTGCACAACCTTCCGACGAGCGTCTGCAATATCAGGTTACGGATCGACTTTCTTCATGCGCTTCCTTGGCTGAAACTATCGGGCGACGTACCCGATGCCCGCACCGTCTGGGCATTTCGAGAAGCCCTCAAGGCACACGAGTTGGCCGAAGCCTTGTTTGATCGCCTGAGTCAGGCGCTGGCTGACCTCGGTGTTGAACTCAAGAGCGGACAGATCATCGACGCCACTTTCGTTCCCGTGCTGATCCAGCGCAACGGCCGCGAAGACAACGCCATCATCAAGCAGGATGCTGTACCCATTGACTGGGGCAAGAGCCCGGCCAAACTGGCGCAGAAGGACATCGATGCACGCTGGACAAAGAAAGGCGGGCAGAACCACTTTGGCTTCAAGAACCACATCAACATCGACCGTGAACACCAAGCTCATCACTGCTTCTGCCTGCACCGCCGCCAACGTACATGACAGCCAGGTGCTCGACACGGTGCTTCGCGATGAAGTGACGGGCGGTAAGGAAGTCTGGGCGGACAGCGCCTACCGCTCGGACGAACAGGAGCAACGCCTTGAAGAAAGCAAACACGAGAGCCGGATACACGAGCGGACTTACTAGCAATAAGCCACTCTCCGAGGCACAGGAACAGAGCAATACGGAGAAATCACGGACACGCGCTCGGGTTGAGCACGTCTTTGGTGCGATGGAAAATGACATGGGTGGCATCTTCCTGCGCAGTATTGGCGGGCACGCGCCAGGCTTGGGATTGGCTTGATGAACCTGACCTACAACCCAAACGCATTGAGACGCTGATCCGCTTGAAGGTATTTGACTTTGACAGGGTAGGTGCGCCTGGAATGCGGGAACTGCATGAAACTAGGTGAAATATCATCAACGAACGGTGCTTGGCGGACAAAAACAGACAGAAAATCCAACTCCGACCGGAAATTTCAAAAAATTAAATCCATTCAGGATGCATCGGCGATTAAACGCAATTTATAGAAGTGCCCTAATGAATATTCTGCTGGTTGAAGATAACGCCGTGAACCAGATGCTGGCAGTCAACCTGTTTCAGAAAGGCTCTGTTTGCGAAACCCGTTGGTTTTTCTATACTGAAGTCAAGAAGGCTAACGGGAGCGGATGATGGACGCGAAATCATTCCGTGGGTGGCTGTGCCAGCTTGGCGAGTTGTCGGATGGGCAACGTGAGCAACTAAAGCATCGGCTGCTTGGCGGCGAGGCAAGCGATGATGCCCGTGACTGAATCAATCGATGGGCCCAGGAGAGTCTGGCCTGTCCGCATTGTCAGGCGGCCCACGTGCAGCGCTGGGGCCGCGAGTCGGGGATTCAACGCTATCGGTGCTGTGACTGTCATCGCACCTTCAATGCCCTGACCGGCTCGCCGCTGGCCGGACTGAAATGTCGTGAGGCATGGGTGGATTGGCACGAAGGCAATGATCGACGGCTGCAGTCTTCGCGCGTGGCCGCCCACCGCTCAGGTGTTCATGCGAGGACGGCATTTCGCTGGCGCCATCGACTGTTGCAGGGGCCGGCCCAGGAGCAAGACACCGAGTTGCACAATATCGTGGAAGCCGACGAGACGTATTTCCTTGAGTCGTTCAAAGGTCAGCGCAAACTGCCTCGTCCAGCGCGACATCGCGGGGTTCTGCCGCCAAACGCGGCCTGTCGGCCGAGCAAATCCCGGTGCTGGTCGTCGAGGATCGGGAAGGCACCACTTCGATGCGGTGGTTCCCGCTTGATTTGCCCACGATCGCGCCTGCTTGCCCAGGTGCTCGCGCCCGATGCCTTGCTTTGCAGCGATGGCGCCGGCGTCTACCGCGCCACGGCCCGCCAGTTCGAGCTGGCGCATGAGTCGGTCAATGTCACGGCGGGGCAGTACGTTCGCCAGCAGGTCTTTCACGTCCAGCACGTCAATGCTTACGACTCGCGCCTTAAGCAATGGATCCGCCGCTTCAACGGCGTCGCTACGCACTACCTACCCAACTACCTCGGCTGGCGCCGCTTGATCGAACGCTGCGCCGGAAAACTCACGCCGGAAATATTTCTTCGGCATGCCATCGACTAAAACCAACGGGTTTCGAAAACAGAGCCTTCAGAAATGGGGGCATCGGGTCAGCGTTGCCAAACATTGTCAGTAAGCGCTCGAGATTCTGGAAACCAAAAGCTTTGATGTTATTTTCATGGACATGCAAATGCCTGTCATGGACGGTCTCGAAGCCACCCGCCGCTACCGCACACGTGAGACGGAATTAGGCCGCGCCCGCACGCCGATCATTGCGATGACGGCCAATGCAATGGCGAGTGACCGGGAAACCTGCCTGGCAGCCGGCATGGATGATCACATCGCCAAACCAATCAAGGTTAAGACCTTACAGGGATGCCTGCTGGCGCTTGGCACTACGTTAGCGCAAGCGCCGGGGCAGATAATACGGAAGGAAGTGCAGCCCCCATTCCGCTACCCCGGATTGATCTTGGTTTCGACTATGCCACGGCCGTGAAACAAGCCGATGCAGAAATTATCGAGATCATTGCCCAAGTTTTCCTCGACACCGCCCCGCGTGACCTGCAACGCCTCCGCGATGCGCTCAATACGGGGCAAATTGATGAGCTTCTGCGAATGGCTCACACCTCAAGGGGTCACTCGCCTCCTTTAATGCCGATCCTGCCATTCAATTGGCGACTGAAATCGAGCTTGGATGCCAAACGGGCAATATGTTTGAGTTCCTGAAATTCGTTGATGCAATCGAAGCAGAAATATCAAAGCTGCGCCTTGGATCGCACAGGCCAGCAATGCCGTGCATTCATAGCGCATAGCGGCCAGTGTAAGATTTTTTGCGGCATACAAATGCCAGTCATCATCAAAACTAATATAGGTGCGGCTCACTCAAACTATCCCGCTTGGGCATCAGGCACGCCTCCCCTCCTTCCAGCCAATCGCCTCGACAAGCATCAAACTGGCGACAGCTTCTGAAATCAGGTTGAGATTGCGTACGGTTATCTTCGCCCTTCAGACATAGGGAGCGTGCCCGGGACAGAATCTATTTGATCACAGTGGCTGAATAATTCGGCCCGATGAAGTCTTCAATTTTTTTCGGTGTGGCCGTTTCTAAGCCCGACAAATTCAGGGCGAACAGTAATACATCAGTGAGCCGGAGCAATAGTCGGCTACCGCCAGCATTCATCATCAGACCCGATGAGGTTCCCAATATCGGACACCCAAGTTGCGTGGGGCCATTTATTTGGTGCCCATGAGAAGAATCGAACTTCCGACCTCTCCCTTACCAAGGGAGTGCTCTACCACTGAGCTACATGGGCGTCATTGGGTGCCGATGACCGGAGTCGAACTGGTGACCTTCGCATTACGAATGCGCTGCTCTACCAACTGAGCTACACCGGCGCTACTTGGTGCGTCCTGACGGATTCGAACCATCGACCTCCACGATGTCAACGTGGCGCTCTAACCAACTGAGCTAAGGACGCAGCACTAATACTGGAGCGGCAGAAGAGTCTCGAACTCTCGACCTCAACCTTGGCAAGGTTGCGCTCTACCAACTGAGCTACTGCCGCTTCTTGAGGTTGGCGGAGTGGACGGGACTCGAACCCGCGACCCCCGGCGTGACAGGCCGGTATTCTAACCAACTGAACTACCACTCCAATTTACTGCTTAACTACCTTGGCTCCCCGACCTGGGCTCGAACCAGGGACCTACGGATTAACAGTCCGGCGCTCTACCAACTGAGCTATCGAGGAAAAGGCTGCGCATTATAAATTTTTAGCGCAGATTTGCAATCTCAAATACGCTCTACCAGCAAAAATACCGATTTCTACTATCCCGCCCTCGATTATAATCAAGCATCTCAGCAAATACATGCACAAGAACATTGATAAAAATTAGCCACACTGGGGCTACACAGAACCCAAAAACAAAAAAGCCACTCCGGAGAATGGCTTAAGTGTTTGATTTTACTGGTGCCCCCGAACGGAATCGAACCGCTACCTGATGATTACAAATCACCATTTCAGCTAATTTATCGGCGTTGATACAGGTTCAAGGTAGTAGCAAAACCCCCACAAACACCGCATTAAACATAGCATTACGTTAATCATCAGGTTGATTTGCGTTGAACCATGTATTACATTCGCTCTTACAAAACTCTTACATGAAACGAGCGAGTCATGGCCAAGCTGGAGCGAGTCAAACTAACCCCAGGCCGTATTGCCTCCTTTTCCTGCCCACCAGAAAAGGCGCAAACGTTCCTGTGGGACTCTGAGGTTCCCGGCTTTGCAGTCCGTGCCACACCGCCCGGCAAGCGCACACCTAACGGCACCCGCGCTTATATCTTTCAAGGGTATCTAAACGGCGCAACACCACGCCTAACAATTGGCGATACAAAGGTTTGGAATTTAGACGACGCCCGAATAGAAGCCCGTGGATTACAGGCTTTACTCGACAAGGGAATAGACCCGAGAGAGCAAAAGCGCGAACACGAAGAAGTTAAAGCCGCTGCCAAAGTCGCCATAGAGGCCGCAGAGCACGAGAAAGAGAGCAAGCAACGCTACACCTTGCGCGCCTTGCTTGATGCGTACTGTGAGCACCTGGAAGCCAACAGCAAAACCCAGAGCGCCCGACAGGCAAAATCCATTATCAAGTGCCATGTTTTCGAGGCGCATCCTGATATTGCCGCCCTGCCCGCCAGCGACATTACACCCGACCATGCCGCAACAATGGTTCGCTATGTGATCGAGCAGGGGAAAGACCGCGCTGCCGGCGTGCTGCGTAGTTACCTGAGCGCCGCATTCAACGCGGGCAGAAAAGCACGATATAACGCCAAGCTGCCAGCCGCCTTTATCGCCTATCAGGTTCAAATCAATCCGGTTGAGCTTATCGCCACCATCGCGGTGAATCGAGGCGACCGCACACTAAATGCCGATGACTTGAAGGCATACATTGCCGCGCTATCCGATGACGACCTATCCGATATGGCGCTAAAGCTCGCTCTCTTTTCCGGCGGGCAACGCATGGCGCAACTTCTCCGCGCCAAGGTGAGCGACTACGATAAAGAGAGCCAAACCCTGCGCCTATGGGATGGTAAGGGCAAGCGCAGCACACCCCGCGAACACCTGCTACCTCTGGCACCCAAGGCCGCCGCCATCGTTGAAAAGCTGATAGAGCGCGCCAAGCCTCTAGAAACGCCGCTTCTGTTTTCGTCGTTCGGCAAAACGCAACTGGTTGAAACCACACCCGGCAAGCGTGCGACTGCCATTTGCAAGGCGATGAAGTGCGAAGCGTTCGACCTGCGAGACATTCGCCGCACCTGCAAAACAATACTGACCGGGATGGGCATTTCACGCGACACCCGCGCCCAACTTCTCAGTCATGGCCTATCAGGCGTACAGGCTGCCCACTATGACCGCCACAGCTACACCGACGAGAAACGCGCCGCTCTGGTGGCGTGGGAGCAACGGCTAGACGACATTGCCACCGGCAAAAGCCCGGAAACGTGGTGCAGATGAAACGCAAAGTTAAGGCCGCAGCGTAACGAGTATGCCCCCACTATCTCGACGGAGAGAAAAGCCGGAAACCTTCACCGGCCTGTGGGTGGCACCCATTGGAGCGCACCAGAAGGGGCGAAAGTGGATTTATTCGAACAGGTATTGCACGCTATTGAAGGCGAGGAAACAGAAGGCCGGATAGCATATTCGGCAGATGGTCAAAAATCCATTCAGGTTAGGACATTTGGCCCTGACCGGTGGGCTGAAAGAGCCAAGATGGGCAGGCTTGATGCTATCAATTTTCTTGCCGTTATTTTGTTTGCAGTCCAAGACACATTCAACCTTGAACAAGAGCGCCGGATAGTCGAAGAGTGGGCAAAAATAATCCGCGCCGCCGCTATGGGTGGAGAAATGACACCTCGCGACCCTGTGACTTTGCTACCGCTGAAAACATTACCTGACGGTTGGGATTGGCTTGTTTCACTTGATGATGCGGACACCTTTGTGAAGGCGCAAGGGATGGGGTGGAGTTGCACCGGGATAGTGGAACACTTAGCTACCCAAAGTACGCACCCAAGCATTGCGCTGATGGAACAAAATCCGCAGCTATTCACTTCAAAGCACGTATCAGCACCATCGTCCGCTATCTCTTCTGGAACGCCGGAGACTGCCGAGCCGCCCGCGTCTGTGGCGAAGCCTGCCGACAACATATCCGGGCTTGCTGACCTATTCGACCCAGTAAGACCCGCCCAACTTGAAGCCATGTTTCCAGATGGCGACAAGTGGAAATCCTACACCGAGCGCGCCAAACGAAACGGGCTTGAACCTGCGCGAATTGGACGCGGCCTATTTAACCCATACCTAGCCGCCGCCTGGTGGATTAGAAAAGGGCCCGCCGGTTGGCAATGGGAACGGTGCCAACGAAAGCTGGCCAACAATCTACCTGCCCGTTCGCGTGACTCAAAGCACGAGATTACTGGCGAATACGAATAAACCGCCATCTTGCCGCCATGAGTTGAGGCGACCGAGGCGAGCATTCGCCAGTATGTCGCCACTCTTTCGCCAGTATCCCGCCCAAATATCGCCATGTAATACCGAAGAACACGCTTGCACCATCTTAAACGCAACAAGGATGATGCAATGCAAGCCAAGACCCATACCGCACCAACCACCCGCACTGGTGCAAAAGTCACCACCGAAGAAGCCGCCGCCACTCTTCGCGTAGCATCCCAAACCCCCCGCGCCTCACTTTGCCGCCTTGGTCATTGGATGGGGATGCGCCCTGTAAAGCTGCCCAATGGCCGCCTTCTCTGGGACGCTGCCGAAGTTGAACGCCTTGCATCTGGTGGGGTGGCAGCATGAACGCCGCCCGGAACTATGAGGCCGATGGCGGAGAGATGGCCAGTGAATGCCTCGATTCAATCCCTGAACGGCCCTGACCAAGCACACGCTTGCCGCTCGCTGTTGGGACTCTTGAACAACCTCTCCGGTTGCGGCGAAGCTGAAAAAGGTGCACGCCGTGGGGCCGCTGTAAGCCTCGTTAATGTGATTGAGCGCGGCCTTGAGGCCATTCGCGCAGACGGGGGCCGCTAATGAAAAAACGCCCGCCCCCAACTTCGGAAACGAGCGCCCTCGACAGCCGCAAGTTTAGCACCGACAACCCGCGCCATCTCCGTGCCATCCATGCACTCGACACCCGCCCAATGCCACGGGAGCACCTTGATAGCGCCGCTGGTGTAGCAACAGCCCCGAGCTTGTTGCAGAACTGCGCCGCCGTGGCCTCGAAATCCCATGCCAGCGAGTAGCCGACCTTGACCGCGATGGCCTCCCATTCGCCGGGGGTGTATTACTTCACCGAAGGCGACCGCCGCACGATTAGGCGCTGGCTGGCAAAGCGCCAGAAGGGAAACATTGACCCGAGCCTAGCTGGTTGGATTGCCTTTGCTGGCTTGTGTGCTGCCCTCCTGTTGGGCCTGCTGTGATGATGCGCGACCAATTCACCGAACTGGAACGCGCCCGCTCTGCCCTCTGGAGTCTCGACGCCGGTACCGACCGCGATACATGGGTACGCCATGCGATGAGCGCCAAGGCTGCTGGTATCGACTTTGAGGAATTTCACAACTGGAGCGCCGGGGCGGGCAACTACAAGAACGAGGCCGAATGCCGCTCTGTCTGGAACAGCATCATGATGGGAGCGTAACGGCTGCCAGCCTGTTTCGTGATGCGCTTGCCGATGGTTGGACGGATGGCACGAAAGCGAGGCTAGAACGCCCACAATCGCGCCAGAATGAGAACCAGCAAGCCGAGGTAATCAAGCCCCATTGCACAACCCTGTAACGCTGTGGAGCGCCTGCAAGCCTGCTACTGCCGACCATGAATATATCGAGCGCAAGAAGGGTTTGCCGGATGGCCTGCGCCGCTACTCGGGGAGCTCGACAATTGCCGGGCAAGCCTGCGCGCCGGGGCGTTAGTCCTGCCCTGTTTCACGCTCTCGGGAGAACTAGCCAGCCTGCAATTCAGACTCAAGGCGGCAAGCCCTTCTTGCCCGGCGTGAAACTGCCTTCCGATGGCTGCCTGATAGTTGGCGGGCCGATTGCTGACAAACCCGTTTATCTGGTGGAAGGTATCGGCCAGCGTGGAGCGCCCACTGCGACCGCCTGCCCGGCTGTGGTGTGCTTTGGTTGGGGCGGGTGGCGAAGGTTGCCGAGGCCATTCGTGCCAAGCATCCGAACGCCCGGCTGGTTATCGTCCCCGATGGTGGCAAGGAGCAGCAAGCCGAGGCCATCGCCCGCCATGTTCGCGGGGCATGGGTGGAAATGCCGGAAGGCTGCGCCAACAATTTCGACCTGAACGACTACCACCAGGCGCACGGCCTGAAAGCAGTAGCCGCTCTTCTGGAGCAAGCCAAGGAGCCGCCGCAACGGTTCCGACTGCTGACGCCTGCCGACCTTGCCAGTTTGCCGCCGATTGAATGGCGGGTGCGTGGCGTGCTGCCGAAAACTGGCATTGCTGCCCTGTACGGGCCGAGCGGTTCAGGCAAATCATTTCTGGCACTCGACATGCTGGCAGCGATGGCACACGGGCGAGATTGGTTCGGCTGCCGGGTGACACCTGCCCGGTGATTTATGTCGGATTGGAAGGCGAGGCCGGTATATCCCAACGCATTCAGGCGCACCAGAAGAAGAACGGTGCGCTGCCTGCCGGGTTCCGGTTCCTGTTGCAGTCCTTGGATATTCGCAAGCCTGCCGACCGTGCCGACCTTGTGACCGCCGCCCGTGCTGCCGGGCTTTCCTCTGGTGTGCTTGTAATTGACACCTTGAACAGAGCCGCCCCCGGAGCCGATGAAAACGACAGCGCAGCAATGGGCGAAATCATCGCGGCAACGAAAGCAATCCAAGCCGAACTTGGCGGACTGGTGCTGCTGGTTCATCACACGGGCAAAGACCAAACCAAGGGACTACGCGGGCATTCAGCTTGCACGCTGCCTTAGATGCGGCATTGTCGTAACGCGAGAGGGAGAGCGCCGGGAATGGGCAACCGCTAAATCGAAGGATGGCGCAGACGACCAGGCAACCCGTTCAGATTGACGTAGTAGAGATTGGCACCGACGAGGACGACGAGCCGATTACATCCTGCGTAGTCGTACCGGAGGAACACGCCGGGCAAGCTGTACGCCGGGCAAAAATACCCCAAGGAGGAAATCAGCGAATCGTTTATGACGCTCTCGGGGAACTGTTCCGCGCTGCCGGTTGCTTCGCACCTCAAGGAGCGCCCAAGGAGTTGCCAGCGGGCCGCCCATGCCTGCGCCTTGATGATGCAATCGCAAAGACCCAAGGCCGCCTGCCGGTTGAACCTGACCGCCAAGCCGAGCGCACCAGACTGGCAATTACCGGCCTGATTACCAAGGGCTTGATAGCGCACCAAGAGGGATTTGTATGGTGCAAATAACTCCTCCCGGTTTTCCCCATTTTCCCCCGCTTATATCAGCGGTGGGGAATTATGGGGACAGAAAAGCCCGAAAGTCCATAAACAGGAAAACGGGGATTTATGGGGAGTCAGGAAAGCAGCCTTCTCTGGAACAAATGGGGTGGCCTGTGAGCGCCGATATGTTCGGGTTTGAGGATGCAACCGCCCAACGTACCAACGACCGACCGGAAGCCGCCGCACTGGTGGAAGTGCTCAAGGCGCTACGCCATCACCCGGCTGTTATGCATGGCAGAACGCCAGAACACGGGAGCCGCACAAGTGGGCGGGCGGTTTGTCCGGTTCGGTTGGCGGGATGCTCTGCCGTTATCGGAATGCTCAAGGATGGCCGCCTGTTGGCTGTGGAGGTCAAAGCGCCATCCGGGAAGCTGAGAGCCGAGCAAGCCGAATTCTTCTCTGGTACGCCGGTTCGGGGGGCGTGGCGTTTGTTGCCAGAGATTGCCATGACGTTATGAGCGAAATGGCAGGGAATGGATAGGGGGCGGGGGGCGGGAAAATGTCGAACGCTTCCATTCAGGACACCGGTCTGTATCAGGTTCACCGCTAAACGTAACCTTTTCTGACTAATTTACTCGGGAATAAATAGCCATGCGGGACAATTGTCGGGTATGCGGAAAGCCGCTAGAGCAGCCAGCCAGAGGCCGGAAGCGGGTTTATTGTGGCTCGCTATGCCGCCGCAAGCGTGAGCGCCTTGTAGCTCGGTTGCGTAGGGTTTTGAGGCGATTGGAACAACGAGCAGAACGCTACGCCGCCGGGCAATTCTGGGAGCGTATCAATTGCCGTTACTGCGCCAAAAGTTGCAAGCTGCCCGGCTGGCATTGGCCGCTCAAGTGGCGGAGAGGTAGGGGGCGGGTAAAAAGTCTGAAACCGGCAATCGACCTAGACCGCTCTGATTCCCATTCGCAGAAAATTTCCCCTTTTCAGCAAACAATCAAATTGGCAGCAGTAACAATCGGCGAACCCTTCGTGGTGCTGTTCGGGCCGAAGAACCGCCGCAATTGGCGATTTGAATTCAGCAATCAGCAGCAAACGCCCGGCCGGGTGTCGGCTTTCCATTTGTGCCATGTGAATTCGTTGGGCTGCGCTGCTGTGAGGTTGCAAATAGCGTTTTCTACCACCCTTCCCCGAGTATCATCACGCGTCAACTAAGCTAAACAGGCACACGGGCATTGATGAAAGTTCTTACAAAACTCTTACACAGAACCCGGAAACAAAAAAGCCACTCCGAAGAATGGCTTAACTGTTTGATTTTACTGGTGCCCTCGAACGGAATCGAACCGCTACCTGATGATTACAAATCAACTGCACGACCTTCATGCTACGGGGGCACGTTGCATCGGAACGATATTATAGCCTGATCAACAAGATTACAAAATGAGCACACTAACTAATCCATTTGAAATTGCCCGCGAAACCCTGCGTTTGCTTGCGGTTCGCCGCATTCCGCCGACCCCAGACAACTATCTGACCCTGTATCAAGAGATTACAGGCGCCAAGCCCGGCGATGAACCGTTCCCGGATAAGCAACTACGATCTCTGGCGGCAGCCTTACCTAAAACATCTGATCAGTTGCGCCTGGCACGGCAACTTGACGAAGCCGTGAAAGCGGCAAATTGGGAGGACTACAAGAACAAGCTGGTCGAATTCGTCAGTACGCTGGCCGAAAGCCAAAAAAACTGGCTTGGGCGGATCTTGTTTCTGATCTTCTCCGGCAATGGGATGCAAAGCACATCGGTCTTACGGCGGCTCGCAAGCGGGAATCGCTGGAGCATGTCCTGACCAGTAGCGGTGCCAACCCCTGAAACCTTATTCAATCGCCTGCAAAACCTGCTGCGCTCTTGGGGCAGGGCAAAGAGTCTGGAGCGACAACCAGCAGCGAGGCGCCTCCTACTGGAATTGGCGCAGAACCGACGTCCACTGCGGCAAACACCGATTTACTGCCTGAACTACGTACTCTCTTTGCCTTCACGCTCGAATCGGCAATCGCCACTCAATTAATCGAAAGCCCGCAGCTTTCAAGCGATGTCAGGGCACTCGCCAACGACATTCGCACTGCGGCCAGTGCCGGGCAAATGCAAGAATTTCTCGTTCGACTGAAACGCTTTGCCTTCAAGCTAGAACTCCTCGCCGAAGACCAAGCGGAGCTACGCCATAGCCTGCTCAACCTGCTACGCCGCCTGCTAGTCGAAAACATTACCGAGCTAGTCGTTGATGACCGCTGGTTACACGGACAGATTGAAGTGGTACGGGAAATAATCGAAAAACCGCTTTCGCAGCGCGCCATTGATGATGCCGAGCGCAGACTCAAGGGAGGTTCTCTTTAAGCAAAGCCAACTCAAGGCGGGCCTTTATGAAGCGCGCGAAGCGATCAAACATATGCTCGCAGGTTTCGTCGACCAACTCGCTGACTTTTGCCAAGGCCACTCGGAATATCACGACAAAATCGAAATCTGTGCCGACAAAATTACCGCAGCCAATGACATCTCAGAACTCGGCAGCGTGCTCAGCGAAGTAATGCGTGAAACGCGCACTATCCAGATCAATGCCCAACGCTCCCGCGATGAGTTGCGGTCAACCCAGAAAAAAGTGGAAGAATCCGAGGCGCGGATTCGAGAATTGGAAACCGAACTCGAAACCACCAGCGACCTCGTTCATGACCAGCTGACCGGCGTCCTGAATCGTCGAGGCCTGAAGAAATGTTCAACAAGGAAGTTGCTCGCAGCAACGGCATGACACGCTGCTATGCGTGGGCTTGCTCGACATTGACAACTTCAAAAAGCTGAACGATGCACTAGGCCACGATGCGGGTGACCAAGCCCTCATTCATCTTGCCAATGTCTGCCGCGAAACCCTGCGTCCACAAGACACCGTAGCTCGATTTGGCGGTGAAGAGTTCGTCATCCTGCTCCCGAAACCCCGAAGGAAGAAGCTTCATTGCCTCACCCCGCTACAACGGGAACTCACAAAAAGTTCTTCCTGAGCGGAACGAGAAAGTACTGATCACGTTTAGCGCTGGCGTGACACAAATGCTGCCGGACGACAATCAGGCGACAGTGATTAAACGAGCGGATGAAGCCATGTACAAAGCCAAGCAGACGGGTAAAAACAGAGTGATTGCAGCCTGAGACGGGTGGCTAGGTGATTTTGGGCAAAGGGTCATGAGAACTTGCCCAAGGTGCAATAAATCCTAAAGCCCCGTCGGCCGGTCTGCAAAACAAAGATGAAATAGTCTTCGCATCAGTAATCGAGCCGTTCCAAACAGCCTCTTTAGCGGCCGACGGCGATAGCTCAATCGCATCAAGGAATTCGTTATGGTCCAGTTTCTTTTCGCTGATCAGATGCAAACCTCGAGCCACGAATATCTCAATTCGCTCATCGGAATATCAATGCACGGATGAATTTTCCCGAGATGACTCCATTCACTGGCGATGTAACCGGTTTCTTCAAGCAACTCTCGACGCGCCGTTTCGACAATCGCCTCACCTGGGTCAATCTTGCCTGCGGGCAATTCGAGAAACACCTGGCGCAGCGGATATCGGAACTGCCGCTCGAATAGCAAATTTCCGTTGTCAAGAAACGCAAGTATCACGACCGCTCGGGTGAACGATATATTCCCGGATCGACTCCATGCCATTGGGTAAGCGCACTCGGTCTTTACGAACTTCCAGTAGATGACCTTTGAATACAGTTTGTGTGGAAATCTGTGTCTCAAGCAAATGAATATCTTGCATTGTTTTAAACCCCATAAAAAACGCCCCGACATGCGGGGCGTTTTACATAAGCAATAATTATTGTCAGAGAGAGCGCAACAGGGCGTAAGCGCGAGACATAATAAATTGCGGGAATATGCCTAGAGCCGCTACTAATAATCCGTTGGCAGAAATCAGAATTCGCATATCCGCTTCAGATTCGATCGGGGAGTCATCGATAGGAGCATCGAAGTACATCAGCTTGACCACGCGCAGATAATAGAACGCGCCAATCAGAGAGAACAGGACGGCAACGAAAGTGCCAGCCACATGTAACCTGCCGCAACGACGGCCTGAAGCACCGAGAATTTTGCGAAGAACCCGACAAAGAATGGGATACCGGCCATCGAGAACATGAACATCAACATGATTCCGGCAAACCAGGGGCTACGCTTGTTCAAACCTTTGAAATCGTCAAGTTGGTCCGCCTCGAAACCTGCACGAGACATCAGCAAAATCATCCCGGATGAACCCAGACTCATCAGCACGCAAGCAATCACATGGAACATCGCGGAGCTGTAAGCATTAAGCGCATATCGGGCATCCCCGCTGACGACTCCTGTCGTAATACCGAGCAACATGAAACCCATATGGGAAATGGCCGAGTAGGCGAGCATTCGTTTCAGATTTGTCTGGGCGATTGCAGCCAGGTTACCGATTGCCATCGACAGAACAGAAAGAATGATCAGCATAACTTGCCAGTCCTGGGCCATGGTGATCAAACCATTGACCAGCAAACGCATCACTATCGCAAAGGCCGCTAGCTTTGGGGCTGTGCTGATCAGCAATGTGACCGACGTGGGTGCACCGTGGAGAACGTCGGGATCCACATATGGAAGGGGACGACGCCAGTTTGAAAGCCAAGCCGGCAACAAGGAAGACCAGCCCAAAAACCATCAGATTCTTGTTGGCTCCACCGCCATAGAGACGTTCTGCGACCCCCGTAATTTCCAATGTGCCGGTAGCACCGTAAATCATCGACATGCCATAGAGCAACAGACCTGAAGCCAAAGCGCCGAGCACAAAATACTTCATGGCAGCCTCGGTCGAAACGACCGAGTCACGATTCATCGCCACCATCGCGTAAAGCGACAGTGAAAAAGCTCAAGCCCCATGTAGATGGTCAGAAATGATTGGCGAAATCATCACCATCATGCCCAAGGTCGCAAACAAGGTGAGCACGTAATACTCCCTTTGTTCATCGACTCGCGGTCCATGATGTACGCACGCAGAATAAAACAGTACGACGACGACTGTCATGTAGAGAAACAGCTTCAGCAGATCCGCCATTAGATCATCGACGAACATATTGCTGAATGTATAAACGATTTCACCGGTACTGGTCGAAAACTGTATTGCTGCTGCCCCGATCAATGTCAATTGGGTCAAAGCAAAATTACCGTACGCCGGTTGTCTTTTACAAAAAGATCAACCATGAGAATAGCTAAAGCCATCGCAGCCAGAAATAGCTCTGGTGCTGCAGGCAGGAGGTCGGGGACAACGAAATTGTCAAACATATCGGCTACCGTTTATTGAATCTTACTGACGGCAACGTGGCGCAGCAGGTCGTTGACCGAGGCGTGCATGACTTCAGTGAAGGGCTGTGGGTACAACCCCATCCAAAGGGTACAGATGGCTAGCACGCCCAAAATGGCGAACTCGCGCTTGTTAATATCCTTGAGCTCAGCAACATGGTGATTAGCAACATCACCAAAAATTACCCGTTTGTACATCCATAGCGTGTATGCCGCACCAATGATCATTGAACTGGCTGCCGCAAACGCCACCCAAAAATTAAACTTGACTGCAGCGAGTATCACCATGAATTCACCCACAAATCCGGAAGTGGCTGGCAACCCGCATTGGCCATGGAGAAAAGCATGAACAGTGCAGCAAACTTGGGCATTGTATTGACTACACCGCCGTAATCTGCGATCTGCCGGCTGTGCACTCGGTCGTACATGACGCCGATACAGAAGAACATCGCGCCTGATACAAAACCATGAGAAACCATTTGTACCAAAGCACCTTCAATGCTCAAAGCGCTGAACATGAAGAATCCTAAGGTGACGAAGCCCATGTGGGCAATCGACGAATAGGCAACCAACTTCTTCATGTCAGACTGCGCCAAAGCTACGAAGCCAATATAGACAACGGCGATCAACGACAGAGCGACGACCAATCCCGACAATTCATGCGACGCGTCCGGCAAAATTGGCAGGGAGAATCGCAAAAATCCGTAAGCCCCCAGTTTGAGCGCGATTGCCGCCAGCACGATAGAACCACCGGTAGGGGCCTCAACGTGAGCATCAGGCAACCATGTATGCACAGGCCACATCGGAACCTTGACCGCGAACGCAATCAGGAAGGCGAGGAACAACCAGGTCTGTGACCCAAGAGAAATCGGCAGTTTGTGCCATTCAAGAATGGAGAAACTTCCCCCTGACTGAACAAACAAATACATCAGTGCCAGCAAGAAAGAAGTGAGCCAAAGAGGGTGTAGAGAAAACTTGAACGCCGCATAGACGCGATTTGCCCCCCCAAACACCAATAATAAGGTAGAGCGGAATAAGCGAGGCCTCAAAAAAACACATAGAACAACATGCCATCAAGCGAGGTAAAAATACCATTCATCAGTCCTGACATGATCAGGAACGCGGCGTTGTACTGGGCTACTTTTTGCTGAATCACTTCCCATCCCGCAGCCACCACAATGATGGTGATGAAAGCGTTCAACACGACGAAGAGCATGGAGATGCCATCGACGCCGAGGTGATAATTGATGTTGAAGCGAGGAATCCAAGTCCTTAATTCGACGAACTGCATGCCACCATTGGCAATATCAAACCAGTCCTCAAGGGGATGGTAATCAAGAAACTGGCGATCGCCCCGGAAGAGGGCAAGCATCCGGGCTAGCGGGGCATTCCGGTCAGCCCCGGTGGCGAGCACCACCAAACCAGTAAAGATTGGGAGCCAAACGGAGAGAGAGAGCAGCGGGTAAGTCGACATAATAATCCTTGCTTTTCTGTGAACTACCCACGCTAAGCGCGGTTGATCCACAGGGTCATCAGCACAAAGACGCCGATGATCATGGTGAAAGCGTAGTGATAAACGTAGCCCGTTTGGAACAAACGAGTTATGGAAGATATCCACCCAACGAGTTTGACAGAACCATTTACCATGACGCCGTCAATGAACCCGACATCACCGCCCCGCCAAAGCATTTTGCCGAGAAGGCGCGAGCCCCCCGCAAAAACGATATCGTTGATTTTGTCGAAGTAATACTTGTTTTCCAGCAGTGTATTAATAGCTGAAAAGCGCCGTTGAATAGCTGCCGGAATATCGGGTCGCTTCATGTAGAAGAACCAGGAAACGACGACACCAGCTAAAGCCAGAATAAATGGGGCGTTGTAAGGAGTGCACACCCATTGCTGCCGCCCCATGGAAATGCTCTGCGAGATGCTCCATGACTGGGTGGGCATGATTATCAATAAAAATAACGCCTTTGAAGTAGTCACCAAACACCATTGGTCCGATGGCGATATAGCCGATTATCAAAGATGGGATTGCTAGCAAAATTAGCGGCAGCGTAACAACCCAAGGTGTCTCGTGAGGGTTTTGGCCAGGAGAAAGACCATGGTGGTCATCGTGAGCAGGTGCATCGTCATCATGATGGCCATCGTGATGATTTGCGTGATCGCCATGATGAGCATCATGCCCCGCTTTACCAAAGCGTTCCTCGCCATGGAAGACAAGAAAGTACATCCGGAAAGAGTAGAAGGCAGTGACAAATACGCCAGCCATCACGGCAAAGTAAGCGAATCCAGCGCCAGGAATATGGAGAGCGCGACCGCCTCAATGATGGAATCTTTAGAGTAGAACCCCAGACAGGAAGGGCGTGCCAATTAGCGCCAAAGATCCAACCAGGGGAGGTAATCCAAGTGATGGGCATGTACTTGCGCAGTCCTCCCATTTTCCGAATATCCTGTTCATGATGCATACCAATGATTACCGAACCTGCGGCAGGAAAAGTAGCGCCTTGAAGAAGGCATGGGTCATGAGATGGAAGATGGCGACAGAATATGCCGATGCACCCAGAGCAACGGTCATATATCCAAGCTGAGACAATGTCGAATAAGCGACAACCCGCTTTATGTCGTTCTGAATGATCCCCAGGAATCCCATGAAAAGCGCGGTGATAGCACCAATCACCATTACAAAAGACAGGGCCGTGGTAGATAGCTCGAATAATGGCGACATACGTGCCACCATAAAGATACCTGCAGTCACCATTGTTGCAGCATGAATCAGCGCAGAAATTGGCGTTGGGCCCTCCATCGAGTCGGGCAGCCAGACATGCAATGGCACCTGAGCAGACTTACCCATCGCTCCAATAAACAAGCAGATGCAAGTGACAGTCATTAGAGACACAGTTGCCCATTCGCGGTCGGCAAATAAGGAAATTGTTGTTCCGGCAAACTCAGGAGCCTTCTGAAAGACAGAAGCATAGTCCAATGTGCCAAAGTGAGCCAAAACCAAACCAATCCCAAGGATGAAACCGAAGTCACCAACTCGATTCACTAAAAACGCTTTCATATTGGCAAAGATGGCTGTTGGGCGCGTGTACCAAAAACCAATCAGCAAGTAGGACACCAAGCCAACCGCTTCCCAGCCGAAGAAGAGCTGCATGAAGTTATTGCTCATCACCAGCATCAACATCGAAAACGTAAACAACGAAATGTAGCTGAAAAAGCGGTTGTAGCCCGGATCTTCATGCATGTAGCCAACGGTATAAATATGGACCATCAGCGAAACAAATGTCACTACAAGCATCATGGTTGTGGTTAACGTATCGATCAAAAAGCCCACTTCAAATCGATAGTCGCCGCTAGTCATCCACGTATAAACAGTGCCGTTGAACGTATTCCTGCCTGAACGTCCTGAAAGATAAATAGCGATGTAATGAAAGCGATTGCCACGCCGGCAATTGTAGAAGTGTGAGCCACCCAGCGTGGGATTACTCGACAAAATAGCCCTGCGATCATGGCGCCGACTAGAGGAGCCAGCGGAACGAGCAGATAGAGTTTTTGCATTTCCATGGTTAACCCTTCAGGCTGCCTAGGTCATCCACATGGATGCTCTTGAGGTTACGGAACAACACAATCAGAATAGCTAAACCAATCGCCGATTCTGCAGCGGCTACGGTCAGGATAAAAAATACAAAAATCTGCCCCGATAGATCCTGGAGAAAATGCGAAAACGCGACAAAATTCATGTTCACCGCAAGAAGCATCAATTCAATAGTCATCAATAAAACGATCAGGTTCTTCCTGTTAAGGAAAATACCGACAACACCGATAGCGAACAGTATCGCCCCCAGTATCAGGAAGTGTGAAAGTGTGAGAGTAAGCATTCTGGTGCCCTCGGTTCAGTCTTTTTCGACTGGCATTTGCAGGACACGCACGCGATCCTTAGCCTTAACGAAGACTTGTTGGTTCGGGTTGGTGTATTTGGTTTTCTTGGGACCACGATAAGTCAGAACAATCGCGGCGATCATTCCGACTAGCAAAACAATGGAGGCGAGTTCAAATGGATAAACATAGTCGCTAAACATCAGCGCTCCAATACTCTTGGTATTGGAAACACCTCCGGCCGTCATTACATCTGTCGCTGGGACTTGAAGGTATTTACTACCCAAAACCATCCCCATTTCGATGACCATCAAAATACCGAGCAATGCACCGAGAGGTAAGTAATTCCAAAAGCCCTCACGAACTCGATCAATATTGATATCCAGCATCATGACGACGAACAGGAAGAGCACCATAACGGCACCAACATAGACGAGGATGATGGCGATCGCGAGAAACTCAGCCTGCAACAAGGACCAAATTCCTCCGCATGTAAAGAAAGCGAGGATAAGATGAAGCGCAGCATGTACAGGATTTCGTGCTGTTATCACGCGAAGGCTGGCAGCAATCAATATTGCGGACAGAAAATAAAATACGAAAGTTTGAAAATCCATCGCTAGTCCCTGCTATCGGTAAGGGCATCAAGTTCCACGATCTTTGGCAATTTGTGCCTCATAGCGATCACCGGTGGCCAACATTTGCTTCGTGTAATACAAATCTCCCCGCTTTTCGCCGTGATACTCATACACCCGGGTTTCAACAATCGCATCAACCGGGCAAGCTTCCTCACAAAAGCCACAAAAAATACACTTGGTAAGATCAATGTCATAACGGGTAGTGCGGCGAGATCCGTCATCGCGGGGTTCTGCCTCAATAGTGATAGCTAGGGCAGGACAGATAGCCTCGCAAAGTTTGCAAGCAATGCAACGTTCCTCCATTTGGGTAGCGACGCAAAGCATGCAGGCCACGAAAACGAGAGCTCTGCGGTGTCTTTTCTTCCGGATATTGAACGGTAATTTTCCGGGCGAAAAAGTACTTACCGGTTACCGACATACCCTTCAACAACTCCTTGAGGAGGAGGCTGTTGAAGATTTCCTTCATCGAACCCATATATTTCTCCTCACTTCCAGATATTCAAAGGTGACATCATCCAGACGCCGATTACAACAAGCCAAATTATGCAGATTGGAAGAAAAACTTTCCAGCCAAGACGCATCAATTGATCGTAACGATAACGTGGGAACGTGGCGCGGAACCAGAGGAATAGCAATAGCACGAATGACATCTTGGCAAACAACCAGAGAATGCCATCCGGCAAAAACCAACTGGAGACAACCACCCGCCAAGAAATAGAATTGAAGTTAACACTGCCACCAAAATCATATTGGCGTATTCAGCCAAGAAGAAAAGGGCAAATGCCATGCCTGAATATTCGACGTGAAAACCAGCCACAATTTCGGACTCACCTTCGGCGACGTCAAATGGGGCACGGTTGAGTTCAGCAGTTCCTGAGATCAAGTAGACGATGAACATTGGGAAAAGCGGCAACCAGTTCCAAGAGAACAGGCCAACCCCATGATTCGCAAACCAGCCACTATTCTGAACATTAACAATTTCAACGAGATTGAGGCTGTTCGACACCATGAGTACGCATGGGCGCGATAATAAAAATACCTTTGCTCGCGCTACTCGGAACAATAATTTCTTTAAGTAAAAGTTTAAGGCCATCGGCAATGGGCTGAATGAGACCCCACGGCCCAACGCGATTTGGACCGATACGCACTTGCATAAAACCAATAACTTTACGTTCGGCCAAAGTCAAATACGCAACACCTAACATCAGTGGCGCAACAATCAGGATGATCTTGATCAGTGTCCAGACAGCAGTCCAGGCTCCTCCAAAAACCCCATGTCCCAAATTCATCAGTGCATCCATTTACAAGCGCTCCACCGAAATTTGTCCAAACATATCACCGAGTTTGCTGGTACTGGCGTGCGCTGCAGCAACACGAATACAACCCACTGGAACAGTGTTGTCACCTTTGACCACCAACTCAGCTTTTCCTTGGCCTTGGATCACTTGAACTTTAACTCCAGATGCCAAACCAAGTTTTGCCAAGGTTTGCTCATTAACCCGAGCGGTTGGCGCAACGGCATCACTTGTCTGTTGTAAAACAGGAGAACGGCGTGCCATCGAGTCAGCAAAATTAATAGGCACATCCGCTATTCGCTGCAAATCAAAAACGAGCGAAGGAAGTTGAATACCAATTTCATTCAGATCGTTACTCAAGCCGCTTACAAATTCAACGCTTTTACCTAACACATCGTCACGAACACCCTCGCTTGACTCATAGGAGAAGCCGTCGATATTCAATACGTTGCCAAGGACGCGCAACACCTTCCAGGCCGGACGCGCATCGCCCCGAGCTTTAACAACCCCATTGAAGCTCTGAACCCTGCCTTCTGTATTGACAAAAGAACCCGAAGTTTCAGTGTAGGGTGAGATCGGCAACATAACATCTGCGTACTGCAGCGCAGGTTCATGCTTGAATGCCGACATATAGACAACAAGGCTTGCTTTATTGAGAGCATCAACAACTAGTTGGGGATTACCGCAATCAAACTCTGGTTCAACGCCCATCAGCACATACGCTTTTCTAGGCTTTTCAAACATCTCGCGAGCGTTAGCACCACCTCGAAGGACTGAAGCGGAATAACCGCCTACAACATTTGCGCCTTCACCCAAGAAACCGACGACTCCATTTGTCAGCTTGGCAAGTTCAAGAGCGAGCACCTGCAATTGGGCCGCCCCTTCTATCTGGGAAGCAACATTACCTAGGAAAATGGCACGCTTATCCCCGTCCATAAGGCTCTGTGCAATTTTCTGGCTCTGATCACAAACCTCGATTGACTCAAGTCCAGCAGGTGCGAGAACACCTTTCAAATTTGACGCTGCTTTGACAATGGCCCCCAGAGCGAACACTAACTGAGAAGGCTGAACCGTCAATCTTGCGTGAAAATCTATTAATTCATCATCGCTAGTAACCGAAAGCATGGTCACTTTAGAAAATTTCTTAGCCGCCTGACGCAAACGTTGAGCAATTAAAGGGTGATCTTTACGTAGGAAAGACCCAACAATCAGTGCTGCATCCAAATCCTTTATTTCCGAAAGATGCAACCCCAACCAAGGAGCCCCCAACCGCTTGCTATCCGAGGAGAAGTCAAGTTGACGGGGGCGAAAATCAACATTTTTGCTTTCGAGACCATCCATTACCTTTCCGAGCAAAAACATTTCTTCAACCGTAGCATTGGGTGCAGCTAGAGCTGCCAAGGCGTCACCGCCATGCTCGCGCGAAACATCTTTCAAGCCGTGAGCTACGTAGTCCAAGGCGACACTCCAGTCGACCTCTTTCCATTCGCCACCTTGCTTAACCATCGGTTTTACAAGACGCTCATCTGAATTAAGCGCCTGATAAGAAAAACGCTCCTTGTCGGAAATCCAGCATTCATTCACAGCTTCATTTTCACGAGGTAAAACTCGCATTACCGAATCGTGTTTAACCTGCACCACCAAATTCGCACCCACCGAATCGTGAGGGCTCACAGATTTTCTACGTTGCAGCTCCCAAGAGCGGGCCGTGTAACGGAATGGCTTCGAGGTCAGTGCACCAACTGGGCACAAGTCAATCATGTTTCCGGAAAGCTCGGAATCTACCGTACGGCCAAGGAAGGTGGTTATCTCGGAATGCATATTCCGATTAGCCATGCCCAATTCCATTATCCCGCCAATTTCCTGACCAAACCGAACACAGCGAGTACAGTGAATACATCGGCTCATTTCTTCCATAGAAATAAGCGGGCCAACATTTTTATGAAACACAACATGCTTTTCTTCAGTATAGCGGCTCTTCATCGGCCCATACCCAACAGACATGTCCTGTAGCTGACATTCACCACCTTGATCACAAATTGGGCAGTCAAGAGGATGGTTGATCAGCAAAAACTCCATCACGCCTTTCTGAGCCTTGATCGCCAGATCAGAGTGGAGGAACACTTTCATACCATTTGTAACCGGGGTCGCACAGGCTGGCAACGGCTTAGGCGCCTTCTCAACTTGCACGAGGCACATCCTGCAGTTCGCAGCAATCGAAAGCTTTTTGTGGTAACAAAAATGGGGGATGTACACACCAATTTGTTGCGCGGCATCCATAACCGTGCTGCCATCAGGCACTTGTGCCTTTTTACCGTCGATTTCGATTTCTAGCATATCGCTGCCTTGGGGCCAGTTCGTTGAGTCTATTGCTTGGAGAGAATCCGTTAGACCGGAGCTCTATGGAAGCCACTGCCAGCCCATTGGAGATCTTTGGGAATCAAGCAGGTCTTGTGTTCGATATGGTATTCAAATTCACTACCGAAATGCTTCAGAAAGCTTTGTACCGGTAGTGCAGCTGCATCACCTAGAGCGCAAATAGTACGCCCCATGATATTGCCCAATACACTATTGAGTAGATCCATATCTTCAGGTTTACCCATCCCGTTTTCAATTCGATGCACTATCTTGTACATCCACGCCGTACCTTCTCTGCATGGTGTGCATTGGCCACAGGACTCTTCGTAATAAAAGAATGACAAGCGCTCAAGCGCCTTGACCATGCAGACAGTCTCATCCATAACGATTACAGCACCCGAACCTAGCATCGATCCAGATTTACTGATCGAATCGTAATCCATGGTTGTTTCCATCATTACAGCACCAGGAACGATAGGTGCCGAAGAACCTCCTGGGATGACGGCTTTAAGCTTCCTGCCACCACGCATGCCACCGCACATTTCCAACAGGGTAGAAAATGGGGTGCCGAGAGGTATCTCGTAATTGCCTGGACGATTTACGTGCCCTGACACCGAGAATAGCTTGGTACCACCGTTGTTTGGCTTACCCAAGTTTAAAAATTCCTCACCACCCATTTTTAAGATGAACGGGATAGCCGCGAATGTTTCTGTATTATTTATGGTTGTCGGTTTCCCATAGAGGCCAAAAGAAGCCGGAAATGGCGGTTTAAACCGCGGCTGCCCCTTTTTTCCCTCAATGGATTCGAGCAAGGATGTCTCCTCACCACAAATATATGCGCCATAACCGTGATGCGCAAAAAGCTCAAAACTAAATTCTGAACCTAAAATGTTTTGCCCGATAAAACCAGCCGATCGAGCCTCATCGAGCGCCTCTTCAAAACGTTTGTAAGTTTCCCATATTTCACCGTGAACATAGTTATAGCCACGGTTGGCACCCATCGCAAAGGCGGCTATTGCCATACCTTCAATAACGGAATGGGGATTATAACGCATGATGTCGCGATCCTTGAAAGTACCAGGCTCACCTTCATCGGTATTACAAACAACATATTTATCACCCGGAAACGACCGGGGCATAAACGACCACTTTAAACCAGTTGGGAAGCCGGCTCCACCACGACCACGAAGAACAGATTTTTTTACTTCACCAATAACTTCTTCCTGGGAAATCTTATTTTCCAGAATACGTTTCAGTTGCGCGTAACCGCCACGGGCAACGTAATCTTTCAAATGCCAAGTCCTGTCTCCGTCGAGACCTTCCATCAGAACGCCACTGATCGAGCCGAGCATTGTCATTATTTACACTCCTCGAGCAGCTTGTCGATTTGTTCTGGGTGCATATGGCTACACATGGTCCGGTTATTCACGATCAAAACGGGAGCATCACCACAGGCGCCCATACACTCGCCTTCCTTCAAAGAGAACTTGCCGTCGGCGGTTGTCTCACCGTAACCAATCCCGAGTTTTTTCTGGATATATTCCCCTGCATGATAACCACCCGAAAGAGCGCAAGGAAGATTGGTACAAACCGTGATCTTGAATTTACCGACCGGTTTTAAATCGTACATATTATAGAAAGAGGCAACCTCAAATGCTGCCATAGGCGGCATGTCGAGATAATTTGCTACCGACTCAATCGCTTCGGGAGTTAACCATCCTTTTTCTTCTTGGGCATGGGCTAAACAAGCCATTACGGCAGACTGTTTTTGAATAGCGGGGTACTTAGTGACCTCGCGAGCAAATTTCTGGAGGGTTTCAGGAGAAAACATCAGCGGTCGATCTCGCCAAAAACAATATCTTGGGTACCGATAATCGTCACGACATCGGCAATCATGTGCCCTCGAGCCATTTCATCCATACCTGCGAGGTGAACATAGCCCGGAGCGCGGATTTTCATACGGTACGGCTTATTCGCGCCATCGGAAATAAAATAGATCCCAAACTCACCTTTGGGATGTTCGATAGCAGCGTACGCCTCTCCCGCCGGGACGTGTATCCCTTCTGTAAAAAGCTTAAAGTGGTGAATAAGCTCTTCCATATTCGACTTCATATCTTCACGTGCGGGAGGTGCAACTTTGTGGTTATCGGTAATCACCGGACCAGGATTAACACGCAACCAATCAATACATTGTTTTATGATCCGATTCGATTGAAGCATCTCTTCCATGCGAACCAAGTAGCGATCATAGCTATCCCCGTTTAGACCAACCGGGATATCGAAATCAACCTTATCGTACGCGGCATACGGCTGCTTTTTGCGCAAATCCCAAGCAATACCTGAACCGCGCAGCATTGCACCAGAGAATCCCATCTGCAATGCACGTTCAGGCGTAACAACACCTACATTCACCAAACGCTGCTTCCAGATACGATTGTCTGTTAACAAGGTGTGGTACTCGCTGTGGTACTTTGGGAACCTATTCGTAAAATCCTCAAGAAAGTCCAGCAACGATCCGCTACGATTATTGTTTAGCTCACTCGCTTTTTTAGCGCTTGTCCAAGTGGATTCCTCGTATTGCGGCATCCGATTTGGCAAATCTCTATACACCCCACCTGGTCGATAGTAAGCTGCATGAAGCCGTGCACCAGAAACCGCCTCATAGGCGTCCATTAAATCTTCCCGCTCACGGAAAGTATATAGGGCCATCGTCATCGCACCAACGTCCAGCGCGTGACAACCGATCCAAAGCAAATGGTTGAGCAAACGAGTAACTTCGTCAAACATCGTGCGAATGTACTTGCCGCGCTCTGGCACCTCTATACCGAGCAACTTTTCGGTAGCCAAGCAATAAGCGTGCTCATTACACATCATCGACACGTAATCCAGCCGATCCATATAAGGAACAGACTGAACCCAAGTACGAGTTTCAGCTAATTTTTCAGTAGCGCGATGGAGAAGGCCAATGTGCGGGTCAGCTCGCTGCACAACCTCACCATCCAACTCGAGAACCAAACGCAACACGCCATGAGCTGCTGGATGCTGCGGACCAAAATTTAGCGTAAAGTTTCGGATATCAGCCATGCGCTGGATCTCCGTAAGTATTTTCACGAAGGATTCGCGGCGTATTTTCACGCGGTTCAATCGTCACAGGTTGATAAATAACCCGGGCTTGATCGGGATCGTAACGCATTTCTACGTAGCCGGAAATTGGGAAGTCCTTACGGAACGGATGTCCAATGAACCCATAATCAGTAAGGATTCGACGCAGATCATCATGGCCGACAAAAGCGATGCCGTAGAGATCAAACGCCTCTCGTTCAAACCAATTTACGCTTTTCCAAACTGACGTAATTGAATCAACAGTGGGAAATTCATCATCTTCGGCAAAAACACGGACACGCAAACGCCAGTTTTTTTGAATAGAAAGCAAATGAGTTACAGCAGCAAAACGGCGCCCCTGCCAAGCACCTTCTCCATAGGTTGAATAATCAACACCACAAAGGTCCACCAATTCCTCAAATTGAAGATCGGCCTCGTTACGCAAAGCGGCCATTACACCGAGGTAGTCAGAAGCGCCTACCTCAATAGTCACTTCACCCAATGCAAAATTCAACGATTTAAGCTTATCTCCAAAATGCGTTTGTAGATTTTGGCTAAGCATTTCCAACTTGGCAGACATATCTAATCAGCCTTGGCAATTAACGAGCGATTGTATTAGTACGGCGAATTTTGTTTTGCAACTGAATAATGCCATACAACAAAGCCTCAGCAGTTGGCGGACAACCGGGAACATAAATATCAACCGGAACAATTCGGTCACAACCCCGAACCACTGAGTACGAATAATGGTAATAGCCACCACCATTTGCACAAGAGCCCATAGAAATAACCCAACGCGGCTCAGCCATCTGATCGTAAACCTTACGCAATGCAGGTGCCATTTTATTAGTTAATGTACCCGCAACAATCATTACATCGGACTGTCTGGGGCTACCGCGAAAAACCACGCCAAAACGATCTAGATCATACCGCGAACAACCCGCATGAATCATTTCCACGGCACAACAAGCCAAACCAAAGGTCATCGGCCACAAAGAACCGGTACGCATGTAGTTGATGAGCTTATCAGCAGTGGTCGTTACAAACCCTTCCTGAAGAACGCCTTCAATGGCCATGGATCACTCCCATTCAAGCGCGCCCTTGGCCCAGGCATAAACATAGCCAATAACCAGGATCGCAACAAAAACTAACATCTCGACAAAACCAAAAAGCTTAATTGACTCTGTGGCGACGATATCCTTGAAAATTGCTGCCCACGGAAAAAGGAATGCAATTTCCAAATCAAACAGAATAAACAGAATCGCAATCAGGTAATAACGCACATCGAACTTCATGCGCGCATCTTCAAAAGCCTCAAAGCCGCACTCGTATGGGGATAGTTTCTCTGCATCTGGCCTACTCGGCGCCAAAAGAAAACCCATCACAATCGGCAAAACACCGATCGCAACCCCTACCAGAACGAACATCAAAATTGGAAAGTAGTTTTCCATGCCCGCCGCCAAAATTCAGTTTTTTATACGAAACAGCGCACCTTTCGGGCACTGCCACAATATTGGTGCCGACGGCGAGACTCGAACTCGCACAGCCTAAGCCACTACCCCCTCAAGATAGCGTGTCTACCAATTTCACCACGTCGGCACTTATTTTAGATTCCCTGACGAGGAATGATGCCAGGAAAGCGACTTAACTTATTTCGGTATCTCTTTAGACTTTGACCCGGACTCAGACTGAACCGGGAGAGCACCACCACCCGCCAAGGCAGGCTGCGAGGCCGGTTGCGATTGTACAGCCTCTTGCATCACACTACCAGTCGTTTTTGGCTTGCTCGATGCAACATATGCCAAAGCAAGGCTGGTGGCAAAAAACACCGCCGCAAGAATACCTGTTGCTCTACTTAAAAAATTTGCTGAACCAGTAGCGCCAAAAAGGCTACCTGAGGCACCACTACCAAACGCTGCCCCCATATCAGCTCCCTTACCGTGCTGCATCAGCACCAAGCCGATGATCGATAGAGCTACAAGTATATGCACTGTCAAGACTACAGAAAAAAGCCAATTCATTTTTTACACCTATCAATTTGCCGCTCGGCAAATAGCCAAAAACTCATCTGCAACCAACGCAGCGCCACCAATAAGCCCACCATCAATGTCACTCTGCGCAAACAACTCAGCTGCATTTTGAGACTTCACACTACCGCCATACAGAATACGAAGACTACCCGCCACACTAGAATCCAGCATGGCAATCTGCGCACGTATCGCAGCATGAACGCACTGCGCCTGCTCCGGCGACGCTGTCACACCGGTACCAATAGCCCAGACCGGCTCATAAGCCAGCACTGAAGCACTTAGAGTCTCAACACCAACCCGATCCAGCACAGCGAACAACTGACGCAATACCACTTCATCCGTAGCACCCCGCTCACGCTCCGCCAAGCTCTCACCAAGGCACAACAATGGCACCAAGCCAGACCGCTGAGCTGCCACGAACTTTTTCGCAACATCGTCATCTGTCTCACCGAAGAGACTGCGCCGCTCTGAATGACCTACCAAAACATAGCGGCAACCAAACTCGGAAATCATTGACGCTGAGACTTCACCCGTAAAAGCGCCGGCCTCATGCTCACTCAGCGTCTGAGCCCCCCAGGCCAGATCCGACCCAAAAAGCAGAGACTGCAATTGCGGCAGATATGGATAAGGCGCAAAAACAGCTACCTCACACCCAACCCCAAGAAGATTAGACTTGACGCTCTCAAGCAACATTTTATTTTGCTTGAGACTGCCATGCATCTTCCAGTTCCCAGCAACGAGTTTTTTCCGCATAAAGGGCATGGTTCTTATTATTTGAAACTTTCCGATTATAGCGGCCGAGATGATTTTCGGTCAATCGTGAGGGAATAAGAGCACTAACTATTGCGCAACCTCACGTACAACCCTGGCCAATTGCTCAGCTACAGCTGCAACTTCAGCTGCATCCTCCCCCTCCACCATGACTCGCAAGAGTGGCTCCGTGCCCGAAGCGCGCAACAAAACCCTTCCTTTTCCATCCAACCCCGCTTCGGCACTAGCCAGTGCCACACCAATACGCGGATCATCCTTCCATGGAAACCCCTTGACCATCGAAACATTGATCAGCTTTTGCGGGTAAAGAAGCAGACCCCCAAGCAAACCTTTCAGATCGCCACCTCTTTCTTTCAGCGCCGCCAACACTTGAAGCGCAGCAACGGTTCCATCTCCGGTTGTATGCCGATCAAGGGTAAGAATGTGACCTGAATTCTCTCCGCCGTAGAGCCAACCTCGCTCATTAAGCATCTCGACGACATAGCGGTCACCCACCGCGGCTCGACCAAACGGTATCCCCATTTTGCCCAATGCGTGCTCAAGGGCCAAATTAGTCATCAGTGTACCTGCCACCCCCTTGACCAATGCGCTCTTAGCTCGACTTTGAACAATGGCGAATAACAATTGGTCACCATCGTAAAGATTTCCCTCTGCATCAACCATCAAAATGCGATCGGCGTCACCATCCAGGGCCACACCGAGATCTGCACGATGGGCCAGAACAGCATCACAAAGCGCACGCGGCGCTGTTGCACCAAATCCATCGTTAATATTCAACCCGTTGGGTTGCGTTCCGATGGTGACTATATCAGCGCCGAGCTCATGGAATACGTTCGGAGCCGTGTGATAAGCCGCACCATGAGCGCAATCGACAACGATTTTCAAGCCACGAAGATCATGATCATTTGGAAACGTGCTTTTGCAAAACTCGATGTAGCGTCCGCGCGCATCATCAATCCGCTTCACCTTGCCGAGATCAGCCGAGGATACGCAGACCATCGGCTTATCGATTCCCTCTTCGATCGCACACTCAACATCATCAGGCAACTTAGCACCCTGTGCCGAGAAGAACTTAATGCCATTATCGTAATAAGGGTTATGGGAAGCGGAGATCACTATGCCCGCCTGTAGGCGAAGTGCTCGCGTTAGATAGGCCACGGCGGGGGTCGGTAACGGACCAACCAGGCAAACATCGACACCCGCAGCAGAAAAACCTGCCTCAAGCGCAGACTCCAGCATATAACCAGATATCCGTGTGTCTTTGCCAATCAGCACTGTAGGACGCTCGCCCGGCGGCATACTGCTTTGGTCGAGCAAAACCTTGCCCGCCGAGTAGCCTAATCGCATGACAAAATCTGGCGTAATCGGTGACTGGCCAACACGCCCGCGCACACCATCTGTTCCAAAATATTTTCTACTCATTATTTTGCTCCCTCTTCGATTGCTTTCCAGACCGCCAATACATCCTTGGTCGCGGCCACATCATGCACACGCAATATTTTCGCACCTTTTTGCGCGGCAACAAGGTTAGCAGCAAGGCTTGCGGCCTGTCGCCGCTCTACAGGGCGGCCCGTAATCATTCCCAGCATTGATTTTCGTGAGAGACCCACCAACAGTGGTAGTTCGTAACAGCTCACTGCGGTCAACGCTCTAAAAAGAGCCAAATTGTGATCTAGCGTTTTACCAAAACCGAAGCCGGGATCAAGCACCACTCGGCTTTCATCAATACCTATCTGCCGACAACGATCTACAGCTAACGACAAGAATTCGCGCACCTGAAAGACTACGTCATCATAGTTCGGCGCTTGCTGCATTGAGCCAGGGCTTCCCTGCATATGCATTACACAGATGGCACAATCAGTTTCGGCAACTGCGCGGAGAGCCTCGGGGGATCTCATACCCGTTATGTCGTTAATCATGGTTGCCCCCCCAGCAAGCGCGGCTCGCATGACTACAGGCTTGTAGGTATCCACCGAAATAGGGATACCCCAGGTGGAAATTTCCTTTAACACCGGTAACAGTCGCCGAAGCTCCTCTTTTTCAGGCGTTGGCGTTGCCCCTGGACGCGAAGACTCCGCACCAAGATCAAGAATATCTGAGCCCGCCTCGAATTGCTGGCGCGCACGCTCAATCGCACGGTCAACATCTCCAGCCAAACCATCGCCAGAAAACGAGTCGGGGGTTAAATTGACAATTCCCATTAGCAATGGGTGATCAAGTGATAGCCGATAGGGGCCACAATGAAGAAGTTTCATAGCTCAAACGAAAAAGGCCGGAAGAAAACTTCCGGCCAGATTAAAACAGTAAATTTTATGCAGTCGCAGGCGCTGTTGGTTCAGCACCCGGAGTATCACTAGGCGCTGAAGGACGAACAGTGCTTTGGGATGGCTTGGGCGGACGAGGTGATTTACCGGCCATGATGTCATCGATCTGATCTGCATCCAGCGTCTCCCACTCAAGTAGAGCGTGCGCCATCACTTCAACCTTTTCCCGATTCTCTTCAAGTAACTTGCGGGCAAGTCCATACTGTTCGTCAATGATCCGGCGCATCTCCGTATCGACTTTTTGCATTGTCGCTTCGGACAGATTTTTATGCTGCGTCACCGAACGCCCAAGAAAAACCTCACCCTCGTTTTCGCCGTAAACCATAACGCCGAGATCAGACATTCCATAACGCGTAACCATATCGCGAGCCATCGAGGTAGCGCGCTCAAAGTCGTTGGAAGCGCCTGTGGTCATCTGGTTCATAAACAGTTCTTCGGCAATACGCCCACCGAACAGGACAGCGATGCGACTCATCAGATACTGACGATCATAAGCATAGCGGTCTTCTTCCGGCAACTGCATGGTTAAGCCCAAGGCTCTACCGCGAGGAATGATGGTCACTTTGTGAACCGGATCCGACTTCGGCATCAACTTGGCGATTACTACGTGACCGGACTCGTGATAGGCCGTATTCCTCTTTTCATCCTCGTTCATCACCATGCTACGGCGCTCGGCGCCCATCATGATTTTGTCTTTGGCTTTCTCGAAATCGTCCATTTCAACCAAGCGCTTGTTTCCGCGAGCGGCGAAAAGGGCAGCCTCATTGACCAGATTTGCCAGATCAGCACCTGAGAAGCCCGGCGTGCCGCGAGCAATCAAATCAGCCTTGACATCGCCGGAAATAGGCACCTTCCGCATGTGAACCTTGAGGATTTCCTCACGCCCACGAATATCTGGCAGCGGCACAACCACCTGACGGTCGAAACGACCTGGCCGGAGTAACGCGGGATCAAGAATATCTGGGCGATTTGTCGCAGCTACTACAATGATGCCTGCATGGCCTTCAAAGCCATCCATTTCTACCAGTAGTTGATTCAGTGTCTGCTCGCGCTCATCATTGCCACCGCCCACACCGGCACCGCGGTGACGTCCAACAGCATCGATCTCATCAATAAAAATGATGCACGGTGAATGCTTCTTGGCGTTTTCGAACATGTCACGAACGCGCGCAGCACCAACGCCAACGAACATTTCTACAAAATCCGATCCAGAAATACTGAAGAACGGCACTTTAGCTTCACCGGCAACGGCCCTGGCGAGCAAAGTCTTGCCAGTTCCTGGGTTGCCAACCAACAGCACGCCTTTGGGAACCCGGCCGCCAAGCTTCTGAAACTTCGACGGATCGCGCAGAAAATCAACCAGTTCCTGAACTTCTTCTTTAGCCTCATCACAACCGGCGACATCGGCGAAAGTAATCGTGTTCTGCGCTTCGTCGGTCATACGGGCACGTGACTTTCCGAACGAAAACGCGCCGCCCTTCCCACCGCCCTGCATCTGGCGCATAAAGAAAACCCAAACGCCAATCAACAGCAACATCGGGAACCAACTGACAAAAAGACTCATCAAGAAAGATTGCTCTTCCTCTGGCTTGGCCTCAATTTTGACGCCATTTTTCAGCAAATCGGAAACCAGCCATAGATCAGGCGGGGCATACGTTGTTATGCGCTTTCCCTCTGTCGTTGTGGCCTTTAACGTACGGCCTTCCATCACCACTTTGCTGATACGGCCCTGCTTCACCTCTTCGATGAATTGGGAATATTCGATAGAACCTTGGGCGACTTGGCGGGTGTTGAACTGATTGAAAACCGTCATCAGAACAAGGCCTATAACCAACCAGATTGCGAGGTTTTTGAACGTATTGTTCAAGCTTGCTCTCCTTCTACAGCATCGAGCGATAAAAGCGCCATTCTAAACAAAAGTTTCAGCGCAATGTGTGACCGAGCAAATAAAGCTCCGCACTCCTGTCGCGAGAAGCGTCCGGTTTACGTACTACAACCGTTTTGAACGCCTCCCGCATCGAACGGAAAAATTTCTCATAATCCGTTCCTTGAAACACTTTGACCAGAAAAGCCCCATCAGGTTTCATATGAGCAAGAGCAAATTCCAAGCTGAGTTCAGCAAGGTGCATGATGCGCGCCTGATCAACCAAAGGCACTCCTGACATATTGGGGGCCATATCGGACATTACAAGCCCGACCTGACGCCCCTTCAGTTTTTCCTTCAGCTTATCCAGCACATCATTCTCGCGGAAATCACCCTGGATGAATTCCACGCCATGAATCGGCTCCATTTCCAGCAAATCAAGCGCCAAGACCAAACCACTATCACCGACACGCTTGACTGCCACCTGTGACCAGCCGCCAGGCGTTGCGCCAAGGTCGACGACAACCTCACCCCGCTTGAGTAACTTGTCCTTATCGTCGATTTCCATTAGCTTGAAAGCAGCTCGCGATCGCCAACCTTCTTTTCTGGCAAGTTGCACATAGGTGTCGTTGAAATGCTCCCGCATCCAAGCTTTACTGGTCCTGGTTCTAGCCATTCGGTAAAATGCCGTTTTTGAAAGGTTTTCTCATGTTGCCATTATCCTCCGACGAGCGCCGCGAATTGCGGGCACGTGCTCATAATCTAAATCCCGTTGTCTCAATTGCAGAAAGCGGCCTGACCGAATCGGTACTCAAGGAAATTGAGGTTTGTCTCAAAGCCCATGAGCTGATCAAAATTCGCGTATACGGCGACAGCCGCGAAAACCGTGAAGCCTATTTTGCCCAAATCTGCAGCGAACTAGGCGCCGCTCCGGTTCAGCACATCGGCAAACTGCTCGTCGTTTACCGCCCAGACCCAGCCAAAAGTGCTGCGGTCAACGCTGAAAAAAGTTCAAAATCCCGCGGCTCGGCGAGCGAACCACGGCGCACCAAACGTAGCTTTCAAGGCTGATTACTTCAGCCCTCGAGTAGTCCAAACGACCAGCCACAATCCCAGCAAACTCTGCATTAGATAGAGAATGCTGGAGATACCGTGCCAAGTGGCAAAGCGGTCTCGCAGCACACTTTCCATGACTTCCCGCGGCAATGCATCGGCCTTCAGTTGGGCCATAAGCGGCTGGATACCAAACTGGCTGGCAATTGCCATCAAGGCCATCAGCAAGACCAGCCAGAACGCTGCACTTTGAAAAAATCGCGCGCCAAAACGGGCGACGAGAAAAATCAATAAATACGTGGCACAACCGAGCCCAACCCAACCGATCAAACCAAACAATTTACCTGCGATCATCCCAGCCAACTGGCGATCACCGAGGCTGGAGAACAACATTGGTGCGACCAGATATCCAATCGTCCACAAACCACCCACCCATAAGGTGATGGTGACAAGATAGAGGGCTTCAGAAAACTTACGCATCATCCGGTGGCAGCTTATCGCATCACAGTGGAAAAACCAGTCACAGACGAAGCAAGTGCCTGAATTAGCGCCGAAACAATTTTATTCATAACGAATATCGATAATCTCGTATTCGCGAATACCACCAGGCGCCTGAACCTGCGCAATATCGCCCGCATATTTTCCAATCAAGGCACGGGCCATCGGGGAACTGACTGAGACTTTACCGACCTTGATATCGGCCTCATCCTCACCGACGATCTGATAGGTCACAGAATTACCGGTGTCTTGATCTTCAAGATCCACTGTCGCGCCAAAGACGCAACGCCCGTCAGCATCCAGCAATTTGGGATCAATGATCTGTGCATTGGAAAGCTTCCCCTCCACTTCCTGAATCCGCCCCTCAACGAAGCCCTGACGCTCCTTTGCTGCGTCGTATTCGGCATTCTCGGAAAGATCCCCGTGCGAACGGGCCTCGGCAATGGCCGCAATGACGCTTGGGCGCTCAACCGTCTTAAGTCGATGCAACTCTTCGCGTAGTCTTTCAGCACCAGCTACGGTCAACGGAACTTTGCTCATTTTTTCTTTCAGCAAAAGCAAAACCGCCGGCGCCCGAACGGGGCTGCCCGGCGGTTTAAAGTGGTTTTAGTGAAGCTGTTTGTGGAGCGCCTGAATCGGATAAACCACAAGCTCACCTCGGTTGCGAATACCTTCAGCCGCAGCCTCAGCGCCCCAGATCGTCGTGTACATCGTTACCCTTGCCTGCAGGCCAGAGATTCGAATGGAACGAGAGTCGTTAATCGCCAAGCGCTTTTCTTCAACGGTATTAATAATCAACGAAATCTCGTTATTCTTGATCATATCAACAATGTGCGGGCGCCCCTCAGTCACCTTATTGGCCATCTGAACTGGTAAACCGGCAGCACCAATGACCTGCGCCGTACCGCGTGTCGCGACCAACTGGAAGCCGGCATCGTGGAGTTGCCGGGCAATCTCGACCGCCTTCGTCTTGTCACTATCCTTGACCGAGAGGAAAGCCTTGCCAGAAGCGGGCAATTTAACGCTCGCCGCCAACTGAGATTTGATGAATGCCTCGGCAAAGGTCACGCCGACCCCCATCACCTCTCCGGTCGACTTCATTTCCGGGCCCAAAATTGTATCGACCCCCGGGAATTTAGCGAATGGGAAAACAGCCTCTTTAACCGAAAAATAAGGTGGCACAACCTCGCCAGCAATCCCTTGGTCTTTCAGACTACGACCCGCCATGCAGCGTGCCGCAATCTTGGCTAACTGCATGCCCGTTGCCTTGGAAACGAAGGGCACGGTGCGTGAAGCACGCGGATTCACTTCCAGCACGTAGACAATTTCATCCTTGATGGCGAACTGGACATTCATCAGGCCGCACACATTCAGCGCCTTGGCCATCAGTTTTGTCTGACGGCGCAATTCATCCTGCACCGCCTTGCTCAGGGAATAGGGCGGCAGCGAGCAAGCCGAGTCGCCCGAATGGACGCCAGCCTGTTCAATATGCTCCATAACACCACCGATGATCACCTCAACGCCATCCGACAGCGCATCAACGTCAACTTCGCAAGCGTCATTCAGAAAACGGTCAAGCAAAACTGGCGAATCGTGGGAAACCTTGACAGCTTCGCGCATGTATCGCTCAAGATCTTTTTGCTCATGAACGATTTCCATGGCCCGACCACCCAACACATAGGAGGGACGGACAACCAGCGGATAGCCGATTTCAACAGCCAGGCGCAACGCATCAGCTTCGGTGCGCGCAGTACGGTTAGGCGGCTGCTTAAGACCAATGTCATGCAGCAACTTCTGAAAACGTTCGCGATCTTCGGCGATATCGATCGACTCCGGCGAAGTACCAATGATCGGCACGCCGTTCGCTTCGAGCGCCAGCGCCAACTTGAGCGGGGTCTGGCCGCCGTACTGAACGATGACACCAACGGGCTTTTCGATGGCAACGATTTCCAGCACATCTTCCAGCGTCAGCGGCTCGAAATACAGACGATCGGAGGTGTCGTAATCGGTAGAAACGGTTTCCGGGTTGCAGTTCACCATGATGGTTTCGTAACCATCTTCACGCATCGCCATCGCCGCGTGAACGCAGCAATAGTCAAACTCAATACCCTGACCGATACGGTTCGGTCCACCGCCCAGCACCATGATCTTTTTCTTGTCGGTCGGCTTGGCCTCGCACTCATCCTCGTAGGTCGAGTACATATAAGCTGTATCGGTAGAAAACTCGGCCGCACAGGTATCGACGCGCTTGTAGACCGGACGAACGCCGAGCTCGTGGCGACGCTCACGCACCGCGGTTTCACTAGTTTTGGTCAGATGCGCCAAACGACGGTCAGCAAAACCTTTGCGCTTCAAGAAACGCAGCTCTTCTGCGGTCAACGTCGAAAAATCACGTTTTTCGATTTCCAGCTCAAGGTCAACGAGCTCCTTGATCTGAACCAGGAACCACGGATCAATCTTCGTCAGGTCAAAGACTTTCTCGACCGACATGCCGACACCGAAGGCATCAGCAACGTACCACAGGCGATCCGGCGTTGGCCGGGCCAATTGTTCATCGATAGTTTCCGGATCCACTGATTTCAGATTAAAACCATCGACACCAACCTCCAGACCGCGCAAGGCTTTCTGCAGCGACTCCTGGAAGGTACGGCCAATCGCCATGACTTCACCGACCGATTTCATCTGCGTGGTCAGGGTGTTATCAGCCTGCGGAAACTTTTCGAAAGCGAAACGCGGCACCTTGGTCACAACGTAGTCGATGGACGGCTCGAATGAAGCCGGCGTCTTGCCGCCGGTGATGTCGTTGGCCAGTTCATCCAGCGTGTAGCCAATGGCCAACTTGGCGGCAATCTTGGCAATCGGGAAACCAGTCGCCTTGGAAGCCAGCGCCGACGAACGCGAGACACGCGGATTCATCTCGATAACAACCATGCGACCATCATCCGGATTGATCGAGAACTGGACGTTAGACCCTCCCGTATCAACCCCGATTTCGCGCAGCACGGCAATCGATGCGTTGCGCAGGATCTGGTATTCCTTGTCGGTCAAGGTCTGAGCCGGGGCGACAGTGATCGAGTCACCCGTATGCACGCCCATTGGATCCAGATTTTCGATTGAGCACACGATAATGCAGTTGTCCGCCTTGTCGCGAACCACTTCCATCTCGTACTCTTTCCAGCCGAGCAAGGACTCTTCGATCAACAACTCATGCGTCGGCGAAGCTTCAAGACCGCGCTTGCAGATGGTCTCAAACTCTTCCATGTTGTAGGCGATACCACCACCGGAACCACCGAGCGTGAAAGAGGGGCGAATAATGGTTGGAAAACCAATCGCGGCCTGCACCTGATACGCCTCTTCCATACTATGCGCGACAGCCGAGCGAGCAGAACCGAGACCAATTTTGGTCATCGCATCCTTGAACTTCTGGCGATCTTCCGCCTTGTCGATAGCCTCTTTGGAGGCACCAATCAGCTCAACATTGAATTTTTCCAGCACGCCCTCACGATCCAGATCAAGCGCGCAGTTCAGCGCGGTCTGGCCACCCATCGTCGGCAGCAACACATCCGGGCGTTCTTTTTCGATGATCTTGGCGACGACCTGCCAGGTAATGGGCTCGATGTAGGTGACATCAGCCATTTCCGGATCGGTCATGATGGTCGCCGGATTCGAATTGACCAGAATGACCTTATAACCCTCTTCGCGCAAAGCCTTGCAAGCCTGGGCTCCGGAGTAATCGAATTCGCAGGCCTGACCAATAATGATCGGGCCGGCACCAATAATCAAAACACTTTTTATGTCAGTACGTTTAGGCATGGTTATTCCTGCGGCGCCTTATTGCGCCGCTTGCTGCGCAGCAGCGCTGCGCGTCATGATGTCGAGGAAGCGATCAAAAAGATAAGCCACATCGTAAGGCCCCGGACTGGCTTCCGGATGCCCCTGGAACGAGAAGGCAGGCACGTCGGTGCGGGCAATACCCTGCAAGGAGCCGTCAAACAGGGAAACGTGAGTCACCCGCAGATTTTTTGGCAAGGAATCGGCGTCGACCGCAAAGCCGTGATTCTGGCTGGTGATCAACACCTGCCCGGTATCCATATCCTTGACCGGATGATTGGCACCGTGGTGACCGAATTTCATCTTCAGAGTTTTGGCACCCGAAGCCAACGCCAACAGTTGATGACCGAGACAGATACCGAAAACAGGAATGCCGCGCTCAAGAAATTCGCGAATGGCAGCAATCGCGTAATCACAGGGTTCTGGATCACCGGGGCCGTTTGACAGGAAAATACCGTCCGGATTCATCGCCAGCACATCAGCGGCCGGCGTTTGCGCCGGCACAACCGTTAGCTTGCAACCGCGCTGGGCGAGCATTCTAAGAATGTTCCGCTTAACGCCAAAATCATAAGCAACCACATGAAAACGTGGCTCAGGGCCCGGCTTGTAGCCATTCAGCGTCCACTCACCTTCGCTCCAGGAGTAGCCCGCCTTGGCCGAAACAACCTTGGCCAGATCCATTCCAGCCAGGCCAGGGAAGTCGTTGGCCAGCGTTAACGCCCTGGATTCATCAACTTCACCAGCAAGTATGCAGCCAGCCTGAGCACCTTTTTCACGGAGAATACGTGTCAGCTTACGGGTATCGATACCCGCAATCGCTACAATCCCGTGTTTTTTGAGGTATGAGGAAAGATCCTCCTGCATGCGCCAGTTGGACGCACGCGGCGGCAAGTCACGAATAACCAGACCGGCAGCGTAATTGGCATCAGACTCGAAGTCCTCCGCGTTACAACCGGTGTTACCGATATGCGGGTAAGTCAGCGTGACGATTTGGCGACAATAGGATGGATCGGTAAGGATTTCCTGATAGCCGGACATGGCGGTATTGAATACCACCTCGCCGCTGGTCACGCCATCTGCGCCGATGGACTGGCCCTTGAATACCGTTCCGTCGGCGAGGGCGAGAATGGCGGGTATGAATGAGGGCAACAACGACACGAACGGCTCTCCTAAAATTCTATTTTTGCATGTGCCAAGCGGGAAGGCTCGCGCCTCCCCGCTTGTGCTTTTTTAACCTTATTATTCTAGCCGAAAATCAGCTTTTCAGGCAAATTCAAGGGATTACGGAAGCACCCGTGTCTTGACGAATTGTTCAATACCGGGGCGAATCTGTAGCATCTCTTCCGCCAGCTCAGCGTAGAGCCGGTGGCAATTCGCCCAATCCGTATTTTCAACTGATAGTGCGGCATTTTCGATTTCCATCGCGTAACGGCGGGCCTGCTCAGCATGAAACATCGCCAAGAGACCTTTCAGCGTATGGGCGTGCATCCGCAACTCATGCGAATCCGACGCCAGAAGCGCCTGATTGACTCGCCCCAGATGTTCATCCCACTCCGAGAGCAACATGGCGGCCATTGTCGCAAAAAGATCAGCATCTCCAATATCATGGAGCGCCGCTTTAAGATCGAGCCGAACAGCATCTTTGCCCGAAGCCACGCCAATGAACGATTTCAAACCACAGAACGCTTCATCACCCACCCGCGCCAGTGCTGCAAAGAGCGCCTCCGGCCGCAACGGCTTGGCGACATAATCGTTCATGCCAGCCTCCAGGCAACGATCACGGTCGCTTGCCATCACATTGGCTGTCATGGCGATGATGTAAACAGGGTGGAAGTCATGAGAAACCACCCAGCTACGCCGCATTTCGCGCGACCGTATCGCCTCTGTTGCTTCGACACCGCCCATGACCGGCATTTGCATGTCCATCAAAATGACATCGAAATTACCGCTATCGAACTGCTCTACCGCCTCAGCGCCATTATTCGCAACAACAACCCGGTGCGAATGGCGCTCCAGCAAACGAGTAGCCAATTCCTGATTTACCGGATTGTCCTCAACCAGCAGGATATTCAAGATTTTTTCGGCTGGCTCCGTCGAACCTAGGTCAAAGGACGCCAGTTCCAAACCGGCCGTCACACCCTCCGCCAAACCCAGGGCATCAATCAAATCTTCAGCACCTATCGGCTTGACCAGATGCGCCGACACCTCAAGTTCACGCAAGCGGGTCAAGTCGTGACGCTGGTTTTCCGTCGTCAGCATTACCAGCAAGCGCTCATGTCGCCCCGCATTCCGCCAACTTTCCGCCAGCGCAAAACCGGCAGGCGAATCCATATTGGCATCAACGAAAATATAGTCATAAGGGAAGTCAACCGCACGACTGCGCTCAATTGCGCCCAGAGCAGCCTCCCCGTCAGCAACGAGCGAGGCCTGAACACCCAAGCGCTCAAGCAACTTGACCAAACATTGGCCCGCCACGGAACTATCCTCGATCACCAGCGCACGGCGACCTTGATATCTGTCGTCGGATAGAGTCAGAGAACGAGTCTCCGGCACCATGCCAAATCGTGCGGTAAAGGAGAAAACCGAACCGACCCCCGGCGAACTTTCAAGCCATAACCGGCCATCCATCAACTGGACAAGTCGTGCACTGATGGCCAGACCTAGGCCGGTGCCGCCAAAACGCCGAGTGGTTGAAACGTCGGCTTGCGAAAATGCCTCAAAAATTGCCTGTTGTTTGTCCGGCGGCACACCGATGCCCGTATCGCGAACTGAAAAACGAAGAAAAACTGAGCCATCCGTCTGTTGATCGACCGACACCTCCAGCACCACCTCGCCTTGCTCGGTAAACTTGATGGCATTACCGATCAGGTTAATGATGACCTGGCGCAAGCGAGTGGGATCACCAATCACGCGCTGCGGCACCTGCGGCCAAATATCGGCGATCAGCTCCAGACCCTTTTTATGGGCACTAACGGCAAGCACGCGAGCCGCCTCAAACAGCGTGTCGTGAATTGAAAACGGCAATTTCTCAAATTGAATCTTGCCCGCTTCAATTTTTGAAAAATCAAGAATGTCGTTAACAATGACCAGCAGCGACTCCGCAGAAGACTTCACCGTTTTCAGGTAATGCCGCTGCTCGGCATCCAGCTCGGTATCCAGCGCCAATTCGGTCATACCAATGATACCGTTCATCGGCGTTCGTATCTCATGGCTCATGTTGGCGAGAAATGCACCACGTGCCTTATTGGCCGATTCGGCAGCCTCCTTGGCCAAAATGAGCGCCGCCTCGGCTGCCTTCACATCGCTGATATCACGCTGCAAGACCAGCATGCGGGTGGGTTCGCCATCGAGATCGCGAGCAGCTACCGCACCACGCAAAAGGAACCAGCGCCAGAGGCCATCCTTTGCCCGAATTCGGCACTCCGCCTGGAAATACCGCTCCTGACTCTGCGCCTGAGCGGCGATCCGCACCTGCAAGGCTTTCAAATCCTCCGGCTGAACCAGTCGCTGCCACTGGGCGATCGAGTTATCGAGATCATTCGGTGCGTAACCGAGCATTTCCTTCCAATTACGCCCGGCATCAATATTGCCGCTCCGCAGATTCCAGTCAGTCAGCGCATCACCGGAAAGCAAGCTTTGCCAGCTGTTCAAGCCAACATAAGCGCTATACGAAGCATCAACCAGGCTGAGCAACTCCTCCACGCCGCCAGCAAGCGGCGACTGCTGCGCGTTATGCGCAGCCTTGATCAATTGCCTGACCTGCGCCTCGCCGTCGCCACCGAATATTTCTTGAAGCTGACGAGCCAGCAGGCGGGATTTCATCGCGCTCTAACGTAAGCCAAGAACATCCTGCATATCAAACAGGCCACTAGCGCGCCCTGCGATAAAACGAGCTGCGCGCAAACTACCGAGCGCATAGGGCTGACGGCTGCTGGCTTTGTGGGTAATCTCAACGCGCTCGCCCAAGCCACAGAACATCACCGTGTGATCACCCACGATATCGCCACCACGTATGGTCGCGAAGCCGATTGTCGATGGGTCACGCTCACCCGTGACGCCTTCACGGCCGTATACAGCACACTCCTTCAAATCACGCTCTAATGCATTGGCCAACACCTCGCCCATACGAAGCGCAGTGCCGGACGGCGCATCAATCTTCATCCGATGGTGCGCCTCGACAACCTCTATGTCATAGCCCTGATTCAAAATACGGGCTGCCGTATCAAGCAATTTAAAAACCAGATTGACACCTACCGCCATATTTGGCGCAAACACAATCGGAATATCCTTTGCTGCCGCAGCAATCGCTTCCTTGCCCTCGGCCTCAAAACCAGTCGTACCGATGATGATGCCCACCCCAGCCTGGCGACAAAGTTCAAGATGGTGCAGGGTGCCCTGCGGCCGGGTGAAATCAATGAGACAGTCAATGTTTTTCAGGCCAGCGGCAAGGTCATCGGTAACGACAACATCGCTTGCCATACCCACCAATTCGCCGGCCGTTTTACCAATTACAGGACTGCCCGGCGTGTCGAAAACCGCACCCAGAGAGAGTTGCTCATCCTTAAGGCACGCCTCGATCAACATGCGCCCCATACGGCCGCCAGCGCCCACAATGCCAATTCGTGTTTTGTTCATCGCTTAGAATCCAAACATATCCATCGTTTTACGGAAGTAGCTCGGCTCCTCACGTGGTGGCAAGGGCGTGTCAGCCGCTTCACCCGTCATGGAGCCAAGATCGATCAGGCGAGTTTTTGTGGTCGGTGCGGTCATTTCGCTGACGTCAGCCACGGCCACATCACCGCCGACACGCTCCAAGCGGCCTTCCGCATCAAAGAAAACGGTAAATTTGCGCGACTCCACCTTGCCGGTCTGGCCGCTTTTATATTGATAAATATAGTCCCAGCGCTGCTGATGGAAAATGTCAGCAATCATTGGCGTCCCCAGCAGAAAACGCACCTGATCCCTTGTTTGGCCTGGCTTGAGTTGGGCAACCGCTTCCTGGCTCAACACATTGCCTTGCTGGATGTCAATTTTGTATTCATTAATAAAGCTCGGTTTACTCGAGCAAGCAACCAGCAACAGGGAACAGGCTGCAACAAGCATTAGGCGGGAACGGGGCATGCGGGTTTCCGGAGTTTCTCAAACGTCTTTGAAGCGGTATATCATACCCGAAATCACCGATTGCCCTGCCTCACCAATTTCTGGAATATAGCCAATGAGCGACCCCCAAAGCCTCAAGAACATGGGCCTGAAAGCCACCTTTCCGCGGCTGAAAATTCTTGAGCTTTTCGAGAAAAGCACCCTCCGCCACATGACGGCGGAAGACGTCTACCGCATGTTGATTGCAGAAAACATGGACATCGGGCTGGCCACGGTTTATCGCGTGCTGACCCAGTTTGAGCAGGCCGGTTTGCTTGAGCGCCACTTCTTTGAGTCGGGAAAGGCTGTCTTCGAGATCAATCATGGCAAACACCATGACCATCTGGTCTGTGTTGACTGCGGTCGGGTCGAAGAGTTTTACGACCCGGAGATTGAAAAGCGCCAGAACGCCGTTGCTGAAGAGCGCGGCTTCGCCATTCAGGATCACGCACTCTATCTCTATGCCCATTGCACCAAATCGGTGTGCCCGCACCGTGACAATCCGGATCGCAAGTCCCGCAGCCTTGATCCGAGAGAGCCTGATTGAGTGCTAGCGCGCTGGGGAGCTGGTTTTCCTCCGCAGGTGCCACTTTTCTCCTGATTGCGCTGGCAGAATTCGGCGACAAAAGCCAACTCGTCTGCATGACACTGGCGGCCCGCCATCGCGGACTGCCAGTGATTCTCGGTGCAGTGACCGCCTTCGGCATCCTGAATCTGTTAGCCGTCCTGTTTGGTGCGGCTGTGGCGGCCTGGTTGCCGGAATGGCTGATCACGCTGACCGTAGCGGTTCTGTTTGCCGCGTTTGGCATCAGCGCACTGCGTTACCAGGAAGAAATCGAAGACGAATCGGTTGAAGAAAAAGCCGGTCACAGTGTTTTCGCAACCACGTTTCTCATGATTTTTCTCGCCGAGTTTGGCGACAAAACTCAGATTGCCGTGGCCGGCATGGGCAGCACAATCAATACGGCAGCCGTATGGCTGGGCGCCACCCTGGCGCTGACTTTTACCTCAGTGCTCGCCGTCATTGCCGGACGCAATTTTTTGCACCGCTTGCCACTTTTGTGGATACACCGGATTAGCGGCGCTTTTTTCCTGCTGCTCGCCGGGCTGGCGATAGCGCGCCTGATCTACAGCGGGCTCTGATTTTTAGTCTTTTTTGCGGTTGACCGCAGCACTGTCAAAACCACCGCAACCACCGCCGTTGATACTTTATGAGCCCAACAACTCACTGGCGTGCTGCAAAGTAATCTCAGTGATTTCAACACCACCCAACATACGGGCGATTTCCTGGACACGGCCATCGACATCAAGTGGCTGAATAGAACTCAAGGTCACACCATCGCGCGTTGCCTTGCTCACCTGCCATTGCCAGTTGGCCTGCGCGGCAACCTGCGGCAGGTGCGTCACACACAACACCTGGCGTTCGCTGCCCAGTTCGTGCAGCAGGCGACCGACAATTTCTGCCACGCCGCCGCCAATACCGACATCGACCTCATCGAAAATCAAGGTTGGCACGCTGGCTGAGCGGGAAGTCAGCACCTGAATCGCCAGGCTTATCCGCGACAACTCCCCGCCAGACGCAACTTTGGCCAAGGACTTGGCTACGTTGCCAGCCAGCCCGCCGATGCGGAATTCAACCTGCTCCTGACCGTAGACCGCGCCATTCTCAATCGGCAACAGCGCCACCTCGAAACGGCTGGACGACAAGGCAAGCTGATGCATCACCTCGCTGACTGACTGGCTCATTGCATCCGCCGTTCGACGTCGCCCCGCCGAGACCTCGGCCGCCTTTAATGTGTATTCACTGCGGGCCGCTGCAACCTGAGCTTCGAGCGCCGCCACATTGGTCGACGCATCCAGCGCCGCCAGCCGTTGCTGCCAGCCCGCAAGCAAGCCCGGCAAGGCTTCCGGCTGAACGCGATATTTGCGGGCAGCCGCCAGAACGGCCTCAATCCGCCGCTCAACAACCGCCAGCCGAGCCGGGTCAACATCAACCCGATCAGCATAACGGCGCAGGGTTGAAACCGCCTCTGAGAGCTCGGCCTGGACCGATTGCACCAGCGCGGCAACCTCCTGCAAAGCCGGGTCATATTCACCGAGCGAATCAAGCCGGGAAGCAACGCTGTCGACTTGTCGCTCGCAGGCCGCATCGTCATCGGCCAGCACTGATAGCGCGAACTGCGCTCCTTCTATCAAGCTGGCGGCATGGCCCAGCCGACGATGCTCGACATTCAGTTCGGCCCATTCATCTGCGCCAAAGGCCAGCGAATCCAGTTCGCGCACCTGCCACTCAAGTTGTTCGCGCTCACGCAGCAGGGCATCGGCACCGTCATTGGCCAGACGCAGGTTCTGCTCGGCTTCACGCCAACTACGGAAAATCGTACCCAATTCGCGCACCTTGCCGGTCAGGCCGGCATGGGCATCGAGCAGCTGACGCTGGGCGTCAGTGCGCAATAACGACTGGTGCGTGTGTTGACCGTGGATGTCGACCAGCCACTCGCCCACTTCGCGCAATTGCTGCACGGTCGCCGACGAGCCGTTGATGTAGGCCCGCGAGCGGCCGCCAACATCTACAACACGGCGCAGCAATAATTCATCATCGACGTTGAAATCATTGCTGCCCAGCCAGTCACGGACTACCGGCAAAGCACTGACATCAAACGTGGCGGCAACCTCCGCCTTGTCGCAACCGGAACGAACGACACCAGCATCAGCCCGTTCGCCGAGCGTCAAAGCCAACGCATCAATCAGAATCGACTTTCCAGCGCCGGTTTCTCCGGTCAACGCCCCAAAACCGGTCAAAAACTCCAGCTCCAGCCGATCAACAATGACAAAGTTACTGAGTGTCAGGTGGCGCAGCATCAAGTGCCTTTCGGGCGCTCGCTCCACTGCAACTTCTGGCGCAGCATGGCGAAATAACTGTAACCCGGCGGATGCAGGAAGCAGATGGCGTAATCGGAGCGCCGCAGACGGACGCAATCATTGGGGGCAAGGTCAAGCGTCACCTGCCCATCGAAGTGCACCCGTGGATCATCGGCGTGGATGATGCGCAATTCGATCTCGGCGCTGTCATTAACGATGATTGGCCGATTGGTCAGCGAGTGCGGGCAAAGCGGAATGAGCGCAATACCGGTCAGGGTCGGGTGCAAGATCGGCCCGCCAGCAGACATCGCATAAGCCGTAGAGCCGGTCGGGGTTGACACGATTAGCCCATCAGAACGCAGCTTGTAGATAAACTCGCCATCAATAAAGAGTTCAAACTCGATCATTCGACCAATCGCCCCCTTGTCGATCACCGCATCATTCAATGCCATGTTCGAGGCGATCTCCTTGCCATCACGAATCACTTCAGCGCTCAGCAGCAAGCGGTTTTCCGGCGTAAAACGACCATCGAGCAAATCGTCCATGCAGGTCAGCATGTCGTCACGGGCGATATCGGTCATGAAACCCAGGCGCCCCTGATTCACCCCGACCAGGGGAACGCCATAACGGGCCAAACGACGCGCCGCGTTGAGCATCGTGCCGTCACCGCCGAGGACGATGGCAATATCGGCGTGGGCGCCAATGTCGTTAAAGCCGCAGGTTACCCAGCGCGACAGATCGACAATGCGGCCGATATGTTCCGAAGTTTCGCGCTCGACAAATACCGAAATGCCGCGTTCATGCAGGTATTCGGCCAGACGGCGCAATGACTCGGCAATTTCCAGACTATGGTATTTGCCAACCAGTGCAATGGTCTTTGGCGAGCGATGGGTAGCGAAGCCTCTGTTCATGACCTGAATTCTTGCATAAAAATGGGGTGTAGCGCCGCTCGCAGTTTTTTGTACAATGCCCTGCCATGCTGGACGAACGCTCACGCACCCTGCTCAAAGCCCTGGTTGAACATTACATTGCTGATGGTCAACCGGTCGGTTCGCGGGCGTTATCCCGATTTTCGGGCCTTGATTTGTCGCCGGCCACCATTCGCAACGTCATGGCAGACCTTGAGGAAGCCGGTTTCGTCGCCAGTCCGCACACCTCGGCCGGCCGCGTGCCAACACCGCGAGGTTACCGGCTGTTTGTCGACAATTTACTCACCGTGCAACCGCTTGAGGCCCGCCAGCTGGGCGCCATGGAAGAAGCCCTGCATGGCCTGCCGGCCAAGCAGATCATTGCCAGTGCCTCGCAGCTCCTGTCCAGCCTGACTCATTTTGCCGGTGTCGTTGTCGCACCGCGCCGGGCGAGCAGCCGCATTCGTCAGATCGAATTTCTCAGCCTCTCGGACAAACGCATTCTGCTCATCATCGTCACCACTGATGGCGACGTGCAAAACCGTATTCTGAATACCGATAAAACCTATTCACCGTCGGAACTGGTGAGTGCGGCGAATTATTTGAACCAGAATTTTGCCGGCTTCGATTTCGAGCAGATTCGCCAACATCTGGCCAGCGAGATCAAACAGTTGCGCAATGACATCACGCCTTTAATGTCATTAGCCTTGGCCGCCGGCGATGCCGCGCTCTCCGAAAATGCAACGCCTTACGTCATCTCTGGCGAGCGCAACCTGCTTGATGTCGAAGAGCTGTCATCAAACATGAAGCGCTTGCGCGAATTATTCGAACTCTTTGATCAGCGCTCCAGTCTGATTCGACTTCTTGACGTATCCAACCGAGCAGAAGGCGTACAGATCTACATTGGCGGCGAATCAGGTATTGCCACACTCGACGAATGCAGCGTCATTGCAGCCTCCTACACGGTCGATGGCCAGGTGGTCGGCTCGGTCGGCGTCATCGGCCCGACCCGCATGGCTTACGAGCGCGTCATCCCCATCGTCGACATCACCGCCAAGCTGCTCTCCAGCGCACTCTCTCACCAAACCAACGGCAACTAATGTCTCGCTATCTTCCTGAACCGCCCCATCGGCATGGCTCTGCGCCATCCACCGCTGTTGTTTTGGTCAATCTGGGCACGCCCGACGCGCCCACCGGCCCGGCCGTCAAACGTTATCTGCGTCAATTTCTCTCCGACCCGCGCGTCGTCGAGATTCCAAAGCCCATTTGGTGGCTGATTTTGAATGGCATCATTCTCAATATCCGTCCGAAAAAATCAGCCGCCAAGTACGCCACGGTCTGGATGCCGGAAGGTTCGCCGCTGCGCGTTCATACCGAACGCCAGACAAGCCTGCTCAAAGGCTTGCTTGGGGAACGCGGCCATCAGCTCACCGTGACTTCGGCCATGCGCTACGGCGCGCCGTCAATCCCCTCCGTCCTCGCCCGGCTCAAAGCCGAAGGGGCGACGCGGATCTTGCTCGTGCCGATGTATCCCCACTACTCGGCAAGCACCACCGCAACCGTGATCGACGAAGCCTGCGCCTGGCTGCAGAAGCTGCGCAACCAACCGGAAATGCGCTTTATCCGCAATTTCCATGACGACGAAGCTTATCTGTCTGCCCTCGAAAAAACAGTGCGAAAGCACTGGCAAACCAATGGCGCATTGGGCGAAAAAGACCAACTGCTGATCAGCTTTCATGGTTTACCCAAGCGCAGCCTCGATCTCGGCGACCCCTATTTTTGCGAGTGCCACAAAACCGGCCGCTTGCTGGCTGAACGCCTGAACCTGAAGCCGGAGCAATACAAGATCACCTTTCAGTCGCGCTTTGGCAAAGCGACCTGGTTACAACCCTACACCGCCCCCACCTTGCACAACATGGGCGCCGAGGGCGTCCGTCGCGTTGACGTGATCTGCCCCGGTTTTGTCGCCGATTGCCTCGAAACGCTGGAAGAAATTGCCCAGGAGGCCCGCGATGACTTTCTCGGCGCTGGCGGCAAGGAATTCCACTACATTCCCTCGCTCAACGAGGATGGCAACTGGATCAATGCTCTTGCCAACCTGGTCGAGCGTTATATGGCTGGCTGGCCCACCAAAACGCCGATTGATCCCAAGGCTCTGGAAATCAGCGCCTCGGAAGCGATCAAGTTTGGGGCGCGATCTTGAAATATTGAGGCTCATCCACATATCAGACTAACCTGATATTTGGAGCCTCTGATGAACGATAGCCTGCATGTCGTCTGTCCGCATTGTGCTGCGGTCAACCGTATTTCTGCGGCAAAATTGAGTGAGTCGCCCGTCTGCGGTCAATGCAAACAACGCCTGTTTATCGGCGAGCCGCTGGAATTGACGGCCAGTAATTTTGACCGGCACATCGGGCGCAATGACCTGCCGGTCGTAGTTGATTTTTGGGCTTCATGGTGCGGGCGTTCAAATACCCTATAAAAATCATAATAATTAGCTTCAAAGCATTTAAAAACAACGGATTTAATGCTCGTCACTTTGTTACACATAACAAATATAAGTAACAATTCGTTGAAGACCCTAAGAGCAGACATCGTCGGAATCGGAACATACATCCGATCATGCATTTGGATAGTGGCTCGCTAAAACGGGGAGCAAGCCCGACGGGACGAGTTCCATGATCCGTGACGAACGAAATGACTCGATGAGCTTGATTGCTCGTCACGCAGCATTCCCCGCAGCATCCGGCAACGGGTCAGAACTGGATCGGCTTGTTGCACCAGATATCCTGGCAGTAGCACATGGACAATGGCCTTTGTAGATCCATGCGTGAAGCGCCTCAAGGGGCGGCATTGGGGCTGCTGGCAATGTACCGATTCCATAAGCCCTCCGAATCCTTGGAGTTATCGGATGCCAAAGTTTCAATGTACCCGAGGGAACCTTGAACACCTGCTCGATATATTTGTAGTTTCGGGCATGGGGAAAAGCCCAGCGACTGGTCATCTCTAGTTCGTTCTGCTGTTCTCCGCGAAGCATGTAACCCCCTCAATATGTATACGATCATCCGTGGTTTAATCGTACTCAGTGCGGGACGATTTGTCCCATGCCAACACCGTCCCCAAAATATGCCAACGCTCCGGTTCTGGTTGCCTTGGGAATGGCAATCAGATCAAGTTGCGCAAAGCATGGAATCTCACAGGAAGAATTGGCGCTTCGAAGCCGGGTAGATCGCGCCTATATGAGCAGCATCGAGCGCGGCACCCAAAATCCCGGAGTCATGACCATATTCCGTGTCGCAAACGGTATGGGCATTTCGGTTGCGGAATTTTGCAGAGGCAAAACTCGAAAGAGGCTGTTCTACAATCAATTGCATGTCGTAAACTGGGGCATGAGAAAGAGATTGCCTCATGCGATCGCCCGTCACGACGGCCGAGGTAACAGACCGGAAAGGAGCATTGTTGGCCTCGGTCGTTGCGCGACTGATTTACAAGCCGTTGAGCGCCTCTTGGCCGATGGTGGGTATGTCGGTAAGCCATTTCCCAAGCCGTCAATGAACTGCTCGGTGCCGAGGTTCAAATTGCCAAACGCACCGAACTGCACACCTTTGCCGTCATGCCTCAGCGCTGGGTGGTCGAGCGCTCATTCGCCTGGCTGGAGAAATGCCGCCGTTTGTGGAAGCACTGCGAGCCTAAAGCTCAACACCAGCCTGCAGTTCATCCACTTGCGTTGCCCGCTCCACCTCTGCCATCGCTCGTCCATTCCATAGGCTGCAGACGCGGTGCCCAGGTGGGTGTTGGACCCTTGACACAAGCGGAGGAAATCTTGGCTTGGGGCGCCAAAAGCCTGCACCCGGGAGGCCAGGGCGTCGTACAAGCAGGCCAAAAGCCTGTTCGTCCTGATTGACCACGCGGCCGACCCAGGCGACCAGGTCTGCTTCGCTGCAAGCCCTGGCATAGGCTGACGTCGCGATCGCGATTGGACTCAGGTGGTCTTCGGCTTCGCTTTCGGCCTGGTCCACCGAGTAGCGATCGACGGGAAAGTCGTCGTCAAGTTTGCTGCTCCCTAAACATGCTGTCCTCACGATTGTCATTGGTTTTTGTGGAAAGTGACAGCCGGTCTACGCGGCCGGCAGCAAAACGGATGTAAATAAATCTCCAATTCCTGCATCTGCTTTTGAAACCCCTGCGTAAGGGATGTCAGGTGCCTCTGATTTCTACGCCTCCCCGCTATCCATATTCAAGGAGAAAGTCATGCAAGCACTGCGTTCCTGGTTTCCATATCTGTCCTGCTGGCCGCAACGTCCGCCATGGCCAATGTTGATAACGCCGTTGCCTGGACCCGTCGGGTTCCCGACGGTCATGTGCAAAGAGCTGGACGCTGGGCGTTGGCGAAGTGACATACGCCTGCCGCGAAAAGGCAGATCAGCCCGGCAGCTACGCCTGGACATTCATCGTGCCTGCCGCAACGCTCTACGACGCCGGAAAAATGCGGTCGGCACTTGGCCACGGCCCGACCTGGGAAGACAAGGATGGCTCCAAGGTCACCGGCAAGCAGGTCGCGGTGTCGCCAGCCGCTGCCGGCAACCTGCCGCTGCAATTGGTCAGGCCAACCCGACCAGCGGCCAGGGAAAGTTGTCAACATGACCTACATCCAGCGGCTGAACACGGTCGGCGGCACAGCGCCCGCGCAGACCTGCGACATGGCGAAGCCTCGGCAAGGAATTGAAGGTTGCCTACCAGGCTGACTACGTCTTCTACACCGCCCGCTGACCAAAGCGAATTTCCCGCAGTACCCCAACCCCGAAGGAGATCATCATGAACCTGAAAACCGTTGCCGCCCTCGCCGCCGCCATTGTCGCCACCAGCACCAGCACCAGCTACGCTGGCGGAAGCCGACAAATCCTGTGGAGCCAACAGCAAGTGTGCCAAGAAGGAGCTGACAAGCCCGGCCGATGCCAAGTGCTCAAAGAAAGAAGCTTCGTGTTCGAAGAGAGGCTTCTTGCTCGAAGAAGGAAGCATCCTGCGCCAGAAGGATGCGAGTTACGCTTCAAGAAGGACGCGAGCTGCTCCGGGAAGTAAATAGCAAAGCATCGTGCGTCAGGCTTCATCCATGACGAAGATAGGCCTCGGCTTCCGCAGCGAAATGCTGGACTGGAATCCTGCGGAAATCGAGGCCGATTTCTTCGAAGTTGCGCCCGAGAACTGGGTTCGGCGCGACCGAGGGCCGCTCTACAGTCTGCGTGACGCCGGCTACCCGATCCGCTTGCATGGCGTCTCTTTAAATCTCGGCGGGTCGAGCCAGTTCAGCCGGGACTTTTGCGTGATCTGCGCGAACTGATCAACGATATTGGCGCCGATCACTATTCCGACCATCTGGCAGCCAGTGGCGATGGACACCAGCGCACGATCTCTTCCCCGTTCCCTTTACGCAGGCCGAGATCATCCGCGTCAGTGACCGGATAAGCCAAGTGCAGGATGCGCTCGAGCAGCGCATCGGCATCGAAACACCACCTACTACACCAATGTCGGCACACTGGCCGAAGCCGACTTCCTGAGTTGCGTTGCCGAACGTGCCGACTGCGACATCCTGCTCGATTTCAACAATATCAGCGTCAATCACAAGAATCACGGGCAAGCTGGCATTGCCGACCTTCATCGCACAGCTTCCAGCGCATCGCGTCAGCTACCTGCACGTCGCCGGCCATGATTCGACGAACGCTTCGGGCTTTCATCGACACCCACAGCCAGCCGGTCGAGGCCGCCACAGCCCACGCCGCCGGCGACTGGGCCAGGCAACACTGCCGGACATCCTGCTCGAATGGGATAACGACATCCCCGATCTCGCCACCATCAACCGGGAACTGGCATGCCTGCGGGCTTTACGACCATGTGAGGGGCGCTGCGACACGCTCCCGGCAGGCTATGGCGAGCCAGGAATGCGCGCCTACCGCCACCTTGTTTTTCTGGGCGTTTCGCGGCTGCTGGCCGCACATTACCCGGCCTTGCGCCAGCTTGTCCGACGAAGAGTGGCACTTTCTCCTTGCCGCCTTCATCCGTGATTCAGCCTGGGATTCGAACTACTATGGTGATCTGGCAACAAGCTTCGTTGACTATCTGGACCAGGTGGGCACAAGATGACCGGTAGGAAAACCCCAGTCGGAACCCTGTGGCCCCAGTAGCGACAGCGTCGGCCCCAAAATTTGGAAAGCAGGAAAAGTGATAGCCTTGCTTCACCCACGGTCGCCTAGCGGCTTGGCGAAGAGCAAGAGCATGACCAAGATGCAGCGACTGGTAGTTGCCCATGACAGGGACAGGGCAGCATGGAACATGCTCGTCCCGACAACGCTAATTCGATGCATCTGGAATTTGTGCTGGACCATTGCCTTCGACGCAGGGTGATACGCAGACCGAGAAAAGTGAACCCGGCGACTACGCGGAAACACTCGCCAGCTTGGTTGCTCTTTCGGAAAGTTTGCAGCACTGGCACGCCATGGCCTCTCATTTCGGCGAGTTGCCGGTGGTCGAAACCATTTCGATGCGAATCACGATGCTGGAACGCAACCTGGCCGGTGTTGGCATCAACCTGGTCGGCCCTGCAAAAGTCCGGAAACGTTATGAACAGATGGTTTGCACCGGAAATCTTCCCCATGGAATCCCCGAGAAATTAAAATAATGCCTGTGGAAACCTGAGAGAAATTGAGGAAGTTCTGATGGCTACCGACGATTTTTCCGCGCCCGACTCGATCAAATGATTGATCTCCGACATCCTTGGTGGTGCTCGCAGGTCGATTGCCTTGGGGCCAGATCAAACCGCTTTGGCGCCGGCCTTTGCCCGCAAGCATCGGGCAGGGGGAAGGTGATGCTAGGCAGTGATTTGTTCGGGACGACGTTGGAGATTGCCGGCGCCGGTGTCAGTGCCGCCGGCCATGCGTTTGCCGATCCGGCTGATGGCGGCGCTGCTCTATCTCAAGCACGCCTTCAACCTGAGCGACGAGGAACTGGTCGCCCGCTGGTCGGAGAACGTGGTCTGGCAATACTTTGGTGGTCAGGACTACTACACGCCGCAACTGCCCTGCGATGGCACCCAAATTGGCCGCTTTCGCACGGCCATCGGCGAAGCCGGGGTGGAAGAACTGCTCAAGGCAACCATCGACACGGCCGTGCAGAGCAGAGCCATCACGACCGGCGGAATTCGAACGGGTCATTGTCGACACGACGGTCCAGGAGAAAGCCATCGCCCATCCGGTCGATAGCCGCCTGCTGGAGATCGCCCGGGCCAAGGTCGTGCAAGCCGCGAAGCGCGTCGGCATCGCCTTGAAACAGACCTTTGTGAAAGAGGGCAAGGAGTTGCGCCGCAAAGCTGGCGGCTATCGTAGCCTACCTGTGCATGCGTCGCTGGCAACGGCGTCGTGTGAAGCCACGGGGACAACGTATTGGATCTTTAGATCACGGCGCTCTCTGCGAAGAAGCGACGTCACCTGCGAGCATCAACGCGGATGGAATGCAAGGCTGAGTGGCATGGTTAGCACGCAAGTGAACTGCTACAGGCATCGTTATGCATGACAAACCAAAGATGCTGACAGGCTTGAACCAAAACGGTAGGTGGTCGGCTGCCCCTCCTTTACCATGGGGCACACGGACAGAAGGCCACCAGGTGTACAGGCAGAACCTACCCACGCGTTGTGATGAATGCGGAACACGGTAAGCCCGACGTGCCGCCGGCAACGGCAGGCCAACCGCAAGGAAAGCTGATGGCACAGCGGGTAAAGGATTGCGGAGAAAGCCAAGGCTGTTCGGTAATAGAGCAGATACGGGCAACCTTGCCCCGGCGCGGAAAGCGAGCCGACTTCCGCAAGGTCTTTCATGGCAACAGACTCTGAAACCGAGCATCGGAGAAGCAGATGACGGTGTGGGTTCGCCTTGGCGAAAGTCAAAGGACTTCCACTGGTGCCCTCCGGCCGACCCAGTCCTTAGGAACCGGATTGATTGGAACCACGCGACCGACGAGGTTGCTGGCTGCAGAACGCATTGCCAAAGGCAACACAGGTTGGCCGGTGGAACAAGGTGAAATCCCCGCAACGCCTGCTAACCCGCTCTGCGGCGGCGTGAAATGTCTAGCCGTCAAACGAGTGACGGAGAATGCTAGCAAACGAACAGCAGGTGTGAAGACGAATCTGGGCAACCCCGATGTCCAGATTCACTGCCATTCAATCATTGAAACACCAGGGCTATCGGCCGCTACCGCTGCGGCACGTGTTTATCCCCGAAAAGCAATGGAAAGGAACGACCTCTGGAGCATTCCCACCATGCATGACAGGGCGATGCAAGCGTTATGGCAAATGGCGCTGATTCCTGTGGCAGAGACCACGGCCGACCTGAACTCCGCTACGGCTTTCGGCCAAAGCGTTCAACGGCCGATGCCATCGAGCAATGTTTTTGTGCGCTGGCAAAGCGTGACTCGCTCAGTGGTGCTTCGAGGTGATATCCGTGGATGCTTCGACAACATCTGCCACAGTGGTTGTTGGCGAACATCCCGATGGATAAGGTCATTCTGCGTAAAATGGTTGAAAGCGGGTTCGTCGACAAGGGGCTCAGTTTCAGACAGAAGCTGGGAACGCCGCAGGCGGAATAGTTTCTCCAGTGTTACCAAACATGACACTGGACGGACTGAACGTGCGGTCAGCGAAGCTCTTGGCCGACCAAGAATGCACGACAGCCCACGCGAAAGCACGTCATCCAAACGCGGATGACTTTGTGTGACGGCAGCGAATTCAGCGATTGCTGGATCAGAACATCAAACCGGCCGGAGATTTCTCTCCCGGTTCGGGGTCTCGCAACTGGCACCTGAAAGACGCTTGATCACACACATTT